>CAWAYV010000001.1:0-30682 GCA_963786295.1 uncultured beta proteobacterium
CGTATCGACGCCGCGCACCAAGGTCGCGCTGTCCTCGCCGGCGACTTGCGAGACACTCGTCGGGATATACCGGATCGCAAAGCCGATGCGCCGGTCATTCGACGGATTGGCCGGAGAGCCGTGCACCAATCGCACGTGATGCAGCGAAATCTCGCCGGGCCGTAGCTCGATCGTCACCGCCTTGGACTCGTCGACGTCGACCGCGACTTCCTGCCCGCGCGTCAACAGGTTGTTCTTGGCAAACGTATCGCGATGCTCGAGCTGGTCCGACTTATGGGTACCGGGAATGAACGTCATTGCGCCGTTGGCATGATTACTCGGGGTCAGTGCGACCCACGCAGTGACGACATCGGGCCTGCTGAGCCCCCAGTAAGTCGAGTCCTGATGCCACGAGACGAACGCAGGGTTGTTGGCTTCCTTGATGAAAAAATTGGTGGTCCAGCACAGCAGATTCGGCCCATACAAGTCCTCGATGGCGTCGACGATTCGGCTGTTGCGCACCAGATCAGCGAGCCAGGGAAACAGCAGATGTGTCTTGTGGCGCAGATCGCCCGCCAGCGGACCTCCAGAGCGCCGCTCGTAGTCTTCCAGCTTGCTGCGGATCGCTAGCGCTTCGGCTTCCGACATCACGCGCACCGGAAACACGCAGCCATCGCGCCGGAATCGTTCGATTTGCGTCTCGGTCAGGATCTTGGGCATGACAAACCTCGCTTAGATATCAGGCTGCGCCGCTGATGATGTTCATCAGCTCGGGCGATGCGTGTGCATCGGCAGGCGACCCCGAAAAAATAATCTCGCCGCGCTCCAGAACATACAAGCTGTCGGCGTACTCGGGAATATGGTGAATGTTGGATTCCGCCATCAGGATCCCGTGCCCAAGGCCGCGGATCGACGCAATGCCCTCGCTAATACTCGGAATGATCGCCGGCGACAAACCTTCAAACGGCTCGTCGAGCAGCAGCAACTCCGCGTCGAGCGTTAACGCACGGGCAATCGATACCATCTTGCGTTCACCGCCGGAAAGCTGGCTGCCTCCGCGTGCAGCGTAGTCGCGCAGTTTCGGAAAAATTTCGTACGCCATTGAGATACGGGTCTTCGCGTCGCGTCCCTGCGGTCGAGTCCAGGTCGGCAGCTCGATGTTCTCGGCGACGTTCAGATCGCCGAACACCTGGCTTTCTTCCGGTGCGTAGCCGATGCCGAGTTGCGCGATCTTGTGCGTCGGCAATCCGGCGATCGACGTGTTCTTAAGTGTGACGGTTCCATCAACCGGCGTCAGGTACCCCATGATCGTGCGAAACGTCGTGGTCTTACCAGCGCCGTTACGTCCGATCAGGCAGACCAACTGCCCGGCGTCCACCTGCAGCGAGATACCACGCAGGATGCGGCTGTTCTGGATGTCAACCGTCAGACGATCGAGTGCAAGCATCACGCCGCCCGTTCGGACATCTTGCCGACCAGCTTGCCGACCACGGCCGCGACGATTGCGGGGTCGCGGAAAAACTCACTCGGAGGAAGGTCTGCGAGCACCTTGCCTTCCTTCAATGCAACGATGCGACTCGAGTACTCGGCGACCAGATTCATGTCGTGCTCGACCAGAATGATCGCCTGCACGCCTGCGTGCTTAGCGGCATCCATCAGCGTTCGCATGATGCCGTGCTTGTCACCGCTCGATACGCCGCTGGTGGGCTCATCCAGCAGGATCACTTCGGGCGTCAGCGCGAACGCGCTCGCGATATCGAGCAGCTTCTTTTCGCCTTGCGACAGCAGCCGGGATTCGGTGTCGAGCTTGGTTTCGAGACCGAATATCGCTGCGACTTCGCGCACGCGCGAACGCAACGCTGAATCCGTTGCTACCCGAGAGAACAAGCGCAGGCTCTTCGACGACTGCGATACAACCGCAACGCCGATCGTTTGCGCGACCGTCAGCGCCGGAAAGATATGCACCAGCTGAAACGCGCGCGCCATCCCTCGCTTGGCGAGCGCTACCGGGCCGATGCCAGCGATATCTTCACCTTTGAATCGCACCGTTCCCGACGTCGGCTTCAATAGGCCGGTCAGTACGTTGACCAACGTCGTTTTCCCCGCGCCATTGGGACCGACGATGGACAACAGCTCGCCGCGTGCAACCGCGAGCGAAACGCCATCGAGCGCGACGAAGCTGCCATACGCTTTGCTGACGCCTACGGTCTCGATCAATGCGGCTGATGTTGCACCCTGGGCGCTGCGCGCCGTCCCGCCAAGCGGGAGCGAGCCCTCCTTCGGGCGGCCGGGCGGAGGGCTCATTGCCTGCTCTTCAACTTCGACCACAGATCCTGTGCCACGCCCATCACGCCGCGCGGAAACAGAATCACGATCAGCGCCAATGTGACACCGAGAAAGAAACGCCAGTACTGCGTGATCGACATCAGCTCGGATTTGAGAAAAATAAATACGAACGCGCCCACTAACGGGCCAAAAAAGTTCGCGAACCCACCCAGCACCGTCATGAATACCAGCTCGCCCGAATGCGTCCAGTAGGCAGTCTCCGGATCGGCCTGGCCGACGTTGATCGCGAGGATCACGCCGCCGACTGCGCAGTAAAACGCGGAAATCAAGAAAGCGGCGAGCCGAAATAACCGCACGCGCACACCGAGGTACTCGGCCTTGCGTGGGTTCTCTCGAATAGCAGCCAGATGCAATCCGAACGGCGAGTGCACGATGCGCCACATCACGAAGCCGAGCACAACCAGCAATGCCAGACAGTAGTAGTAAAAAGGCCCGATCAAGAACGCCGTCTTGTCGAGCTCGCTGAACTCGTTGCCGAACAGCGCCGGACGCAACACGCGAATGCCGGTGTCGCCTCCTGTCAAGTTGTAGAACTTGAACAGGAATGAGTGAAACAGCATGCCGAATGCGAGCGTCAGGATGCCGAAGAAAATCCGCACGTAGCGCACCGCGAGCAGGCCGACCGGAATGGCCACCGCAACCGCAGTCAGCCCGGAAACCAGCAAGATCACTTCAAAGCTCTTGATGCCGAGCTTGCTCGTGAGCACCGCAGCGCCATAAGCACCGAGTGCGACAAATAGCGCATGGCCAAACGACAGCAAGCCCGTGTACCCGAACAGCAGATTGAAGCCGAGCAGTGCAATGCCGTAGGCGAACGCCGGCAGTACGAGCGTTACGTAATACGTTTGAGCAAGGTGAGGGAACACCGCCAGCACAATCGTTGCCGTGATCACGATGACCAAAAGCGTCGTGTGCCGGCGCAACCGATCCGCGCCAGACTCTTTGTTGCTGGCAGCGTCGGTGCTCAGGCCACTCGCGCTCATTCGATCGGCTTTCCGAACAAACCAGCCGGGCGCGCGATCAGCACCACGATCACCACCAGGTAGATCGCGAGGATCTCGAGCTCGGCATAAAAAGTGATCGCCGCCGCACGCATCAGGCCGACGATCAGCGCGCCGACCAGAGCACCCCGCATGCTGCCGAGACCGCCGATCACGACGACTGCAAACGCTTCGACCACGAGTTCCACCGGCATGTCGAGCGAGGCCGCTGCCGTGGGCACCACCAACGCGCCGCCGACGGTGCCGAGCACCGTGCCCAACGTGAACACACTCGTGTACATCCAGCGTACGTTGACGCCGAGAGCCTGACTCATCTCGCGGTTCTCGGCGGTGGCGCGCAGGATGCGGCCAAAGCGCGTGCGCTGCAGAAACGCGCCGATGCCGACCGCGATCACGATGCTCGCGGCGATCACCAGCAGGTTGTAGATCGACACCGAGAATGCGCCGACCGCTACCCTGCCGTAGTCGTTCGCCAGATTGCCGAGCTGCTGCGGATTAGGTCCCCAGAAAAAACGCAGCACATCCTGGAACATCAGTACCAGCGCAAACGTCAGCAGCAGTTGAAATGCTTCGTCGCGCGCGTAGATGGTGCGCAACAGCGCCTCGATCGCAGGGCCTATGGCGCCGAGCACAATGCCCGAGACGATCAGCACTGGAAGGAACATCCACGGCGGAAGTCCGGCGGCAAGCGCCCAATTGACGCTGCTGATGCCGAAGTAGGCGCCGAGCGCGTAGAACGAGCCGCATGCGAGGTTGACGATCTTCTGCACGCCGAAGACGAGTTGCAGCCCGGCGGCCACCAAAAAAAGAACGGCGGCGTGAAAAACGCCGCCGAGCAGGATGTCGAAAAAGGCGGTCAAGCTCGTTACTCAGTGCTTGCTCGGAACGCCTTACAACTTTATCTGCGCCGTCTCAATCCATTTCCAGAAGTCAGTGCCAGGGGGTTTTTGCAGCTGCTCGGAGTACATACGATCCAACTGGCCCAACGTTGCGAAGTCGTAGCGGTTCTGGTGCGTCGTCAGGCCCTGATAGAACGTCTGCTCCGCAATGTGATCTTTGCGCATATGGCCGGGGCCACCCAGCGACTCGACCTTGACGCCTTCTATCGCACTGATTACGTCCTCCTTGCCCGGCCACGCGTTCTTCGCCTTGTACGCCGCCTCGACGCCGGCCTTGTAGACCTGCATCGCGAAGTACGCGCGGTCGGCCTCCCAGTGTGGATAGTCCTTGTACTTGTCCTCGTATTGCTTGACGAACAGCCGCTGCAGCGGACTCGCGCCGGCGTAATTGAAGTACAGCGTGTTGTGGCCAAAGATCATGCCTTCCGGTGTGAACTCTTTTTTCAACAGCGTGTGCTGAAATCCGGCGGCCGGAAATACGAACTTGGTCTTGCCGTCCATCAGGCCTGCGCTGTGCGCGGTGCGCATGAAGATCGGCAGATCGGCGAACAGCAACGACGAGAAAACGAGATCCGGCTTGGCCGCCTTTAGCGCCGCGACGTGCGTCGTCAGGTCGAGCGTTCCGACTTTCGGCCACTGCTCGGCGACGACCTTGACGTTGACGTTGAACTTCTTCAGCAGCGCCTGAAACGCCGCCATGTTGTTGCGGCCGTACGAATAGTCCGGGTTGATGCCCGCGATCGTTGAAAACTGTCCTTTCCAGTACTTGATCGCCAACAGCGACCCCATCACCGCTTCGCATTCATTGTCCGTGCTGCGGAAAACGTAGCGTGGCTTCGCCATCGTTTCCTTGACGCCGTCCTGCGTGGTGCCGTCCCAGAAGATCAGCAGCGCCTTCATCTCCTCGGCGACCGCACCCATGGCCAGACTTACGCCGGATGACACGATGCCCTGCACACAATCGACCTTGTCCTGCAGCACGAGCTTGCGCAGGCGCTCGATCGAGTCCTTCGGGTTGGTTTCCTCCTCGACGATCAACTCGACCTTGCGACCTGCTATGCCGCCGGACGCATTGATGTGCTCAACCGCGAATTGAGTGCCGCGCAGGCCACATTCGCCGATCGTGCCGACGATGCCGGATTTCGGCGCAATGATGCCGACTCGCACCGGCACGTTTTGCGCAATGGCCGGAAAGCTCACATACGGCTGCGCTGCAACGGCTGCACCAGCGCCGCCGATAGCCTTCAAGAGCTTTCTACGGTTGTTTTGCATGGCATGTCTCCTCTTGTTGTAGTCATTAAAGTCCGGCTCACGCCTGTGTGACTGTAGCGCGAGTAAATTCTTCGATTACATCGAGCAAACGGTCGCTTGCATTCGCCGCACGCTCTTCATCCTTGTCTGCGATCGCGCGTGCGATGTCGGCGTGCAGCTTCGCCGTCAGCGGCATGTCGGCCGCCTGTTTGTAATGGATGTACCAGAAGCGGCGCGACAAGCCGTGCATCAGGCTCATCGCCCCCGCCGCAAACTCGTTATGCGACGCACTCGAGCACAGCAGGTTGAACTCGCGATCGGTGCGCATGAAAGTCACATCGTCGTTGATGCGCGCCGATTTTTCGAAGTCACGGGCGAGCTCTCTGAATCTTGTGCGCTGCTCGTCGGTCGCACGCCGCGCGGCGGTGCGCGCGATCAGCCGCTCCAGCTCTCGACGCGCTTCGTGCAAGCGCAGTTGCCGGCCGACGTTGATCTCGGACACCATGATGCCGCGCCGTGGAAGGATCGTCACCAGCCGCTCGCGAGCGAGCCGTTGCAGCGCTTCACGGATCGGTGTGCGGCCGATACCGAGGTGGCTGGACAGTTCCGCTTCAGACACCGCGGCGCCGGGCGCGAGCTTCAGCGTCACTATCATTTCTTCGAGCTCGGCGTACGCGCGATCGGTCAGGCTTTGCGTCGATGCGATCGGCGTGACTTCGAGTGCACTCGCACGCTTCACTGATGCTTCCGCTTCTCGACCATCGAAACGAACTTGTCGTATTCCTTCTCGTCGACGCCGTAACTGTGGTCGTCATCGGGAAATGTGCCCGCCTTGACCTCGGCGATGTATTGCGAGATACCCTTGATGGCGACTTCGGTCAGGTTGGAATAGCGCTTGGTGAACTTCGGCTTGAAATCGGTGAACACGCCGAGCAGGTCGTAGCAGAGCAGGATCTGGCCATCGGTTCCGACACCGGCACCGATCCCGATCGTCGGGATTTCGAGTTGCTTCGAAATGACAGCCGCGATCTTGGCCGGCACCGCCTCGAACTCGAGCATGAAACAGCCGGCGTCCTGGATCGCGAAGGCGTCCTCGAGAATCTTCATCGCCGTTTCAGCCGTCTTGCCCTGGATCTTGAAGCCGCCGAACATCGCCACGGTGTGCGGCGTCATACCGATGTGCGACGCCGTCGGAATGCCGGCATCGACCAACGCCTTCAAAATCCCGGCTTGTGATTTACCGCCCTGTGGCTTGACTGCATCGCACGCGCCCTCCTGCATGAAGCGGGTCGCATTGGTCAGTGCGCGATCGATCGTGTTGTAGCTCTGATAAGGCATGCACCCCAGCACGAACGTGTTGGGCGCTCCGCGGCGCACCGCCTGCGCGTGCATCGCCATCATGTCCATCGTTGCCGGGATCGTGCTGGAGTGCCCGTGCGCGATCATCGCCAGGCTATCGCCGAGCACTGCGACGTCGACGCCGGCCATCTCGGCCCACTTGGCCGACGTGTAATCGGGTACCGACATGTAGACCATCTTCTCGCCCGAGGTCTTCGAGTCGCGAATCTCCTGCAGCGTGCGCTTCTTGCGCGCAGCAGCCGGCGCCGGTGCCTTGTTCGTACTTGGAGCAGCCTCTGCCACGGTCCCCCCGATTGACACTGCCAGTGATCGACAACTAATATATCAGCCATCGATAGTAGCGGCAACGAGGTTTTTCATGATGACCGAACGGCAGCGCAAGTTTCGCGAGCAGTACCGCGCCGCGATCAGCCGCTACTACAGCGGCTGGGTGCACATCGGCGTGATGTATTCAGCGGGAATCGCCGCCATCTGGTACTGCGTCAGCCAGCTGCAAGGCGCCAGCTGGGAATGGCTACTGCTCGTTCCGGTGTTGATCGGCGGCAACTTCGCCGAATGGGGCATGCACAAGTACGTCATGCATCGCCTGATCGATGTGTTCGCTCTGCGCGCGATCTTCGATCGCCACACGCGACAGCATCATCAGTATTTCACTGACAACGATGCCACGATCGACACGGTCCGCGAGTTTCGAATCGTCTTTTTCCCTTGGCGCGTTCTGATCGTTCTTGCCGTTTTCGGCGTGCTGTTCGCGTGGATCGCGAGCGTGCTGATCAATCCGAATGCCGGCTACATCGTGTTCATCGGCATGATCGGCCACTACATGGTCTACGAGACGTTCCACTTCTGCTGTCACGTGCACGACAACTGGTTCGTCCGCAATGCGCCGTTCATCAATACGATCCGGCGGCACCATACGGCGCATCACAACATGGGGATCATGATGCACGTCAACATGAACCTTACGTTCCCCGTCGCAGACTGGTTTCTGAACACGAGCGATCTGAAGCGCGGCCTGCTCGGCCACCTGTTCAACGGCTACAGCGACGCGCATGTCAAACCCGAGCTGAAGCCCGTGATGGCGCGCTTTCGCACGTCCGAAACGCAGGACAAGCGCGTCACGCTCGACGGTCCTCAGCTGAGCGAGGATGAGCTTCGTACATTGGCCAGCGCCGGTAGCCACGTTTGATCTGGCAGCCGCTCAATCTCGCACCCCATAGCGTGAAAGAGCGAGAAAAGAGAACAAAAAGCTAAGGAACTCCGCGGCTTACGCCGTTCATTTCGGTTAAATTCCAAAGCTCGCCGCCCGCCTCGCGGCGCGCAGCTAAACCGAGAAGCCAGTTGGCGACCCAAGTCATCAAGGAACCCGCAAAAGTCGCCGCGCCGGCGCCCGCCCCGGCGGCCGGCCCGTCGAAGCCACGCGTGTTGATCTGTGACGATTCACGCATCGTGCGCGCCGCGATCGGCCAACACTTGCGCGACCGCTTTGAGCTGCGCGAGGTCACCGATGGCGAGGCCGCCTGGCAGGCGATCCTGCTCGACTCGTCGATTCGGGTCGTCATCAGCGATCTGACGATGCCGAAGGTGGACGGCTTCGAGCTGCTGAACCGCGTGCGCTCCTCGAAGGTGCAGCGCATTCGCGAGTTGCCGATGGTGATCATCTCGGGCGAAGAAGAAAGCGGCGAGCGCGACCGCGCTGCGTCGCTCGGCGCTACGGATTTCATCCAGAAAGCCGTCGGCGCATCCGAGCTGCTGGCGCGCATGGAAGTGCTGGTGCGGCTTTCGACGACGCGTGAGATGTTGGCCGAAAGCCAGGCGTCGCTCGAATCTTCGCGCACCGTCGATGCGGATACCGAACTGCTGAACCAGCCGTTTTTCGACAAGCAGGTTGAGAAACTGATTTCGTTCGCGCGCCGCAATCTGTCGGATGTGGCGCTGATATGCATTCGCGTCGAGTTGTCGATGCCGCAGAAGGAGACCTGGGAAGGCGAAACCGATCAGCGGATGAAGCTGGTCGGGCGCGCCCTGGCGGCGTCGATCCGGCTCGAAGACCTCGGCACGCGCACCGATCGCTTCGAGTTCTGCGTCGCCACGCCGTCGAGTGGGCTGTCGGGCGTGCTGCGCTTCGCTGCGCGGTTGCGCAAGGTGCTGGAGAACATCGAGGCCGCCGGACCCGGCGTCGAGGTCTGGACCTGCATCGGGCTGTCGACCTTGTCGGAAGAGCTGCGGCGCAGCGCCGAGGAACTGCGCGCGCTGGCGCAGAAGCGCTCCGTCCAGGCGCAGCAGAATCGCTCGCGCCGGATCATTTTGGGCACATCCGAGGGCGCAGCCCCAGGTTCCATCGATCCGAAGCCCGAAGACGGTTCGATGGACATTAATCTCGCGCTGGCGCTGATTCGCGCCGGACGCGCTGCCGAAGTGGTGCCTCATCTGCCAAGATTGCTGGAGCAGGTGGCACCGCTCCTGAAGCTGGTGCGACAACAAAAGGAATTGCAGCAGCCGGCTGACGGAGGATTGCATGACGACGTACAAGGAGTACCACGCAAAGTCACTACGTGACCCTGCAGGCTTCTGGTCGGAAAAGGCGCGGCTGATCGACTGGCATCAGCCGTTTTCACAGGTTCTCGATTATTCGAAGCCTCCGTTTGCGAAATGGTTTGTCGGCGGGACCACGAACCTCGCGCATAACGCGATCGATCGACATCTCGCCGCTCGCGGTGATCAACCCGCACTGATCTACGTCTCGACCGAAACCGGCGACGAAAAAACCTACACCTACCGCCAGCTGTACCGCGAAGTCAATCGCATGGCGGGAATACTGAAGGGCCTCGGCGTAGCACGCGGTGATCGCGTACTGATCTATATGCCGATGATTCCGGAAGCGACGTTCGCGATGCTGGCGTGCGCACGCATCGGGGCGATTCATTCGGTCGTGTTTGGCGGCTTTGCTTCGGTCAGTCTGGCCACACGCATTGACGATGCGCAGCCGAAGCTGATCGTGTCGGCCGATGCCGGATCACGCGCCGGCAAGCCAGTGCCATACAAGCAGCTGCTGGACGAAGCGATTGCGCTAGCCAAGTTTCCGCCAGCGAAAGTGTTGCTGGTCGATCGCAAACTCGCCGAGATGAAGCGTGTGCCGGGGCGCGACGTCGACTACAGCACGTTACGCGCCGAGCACATGAACGACGAGGTGCCGTGCGAGTGGCTCGAATCGTCGGAGCCAAGTTACATCCTGTACACGTCAGGAACTACGGGTAAGCCGAAGGGAGTGCAGCGCGACACCGGTGGTTACGCTGTTGCACTTGCCACATCGATGCGCGACATTTTTTGTTGCCAGCCCGGCGAGACCTATTTTTCGACCAGCGACATCGGCTGGGTTGTCGGGCATTCGTACATCGTCTACGGACCGTTGATCAACGGCATGGCCACCGTGATGTACGAGGGGCTGCCGATTAGGCCGGACGGCGGCATCTGGTGGAGCATCGTCGAAAAATACAAAGTCAACGTGATGTTCTCGTCACCGACCGCGATTCGCGTGCTGAAGAAGCAGGACCCGGCACTGTTGAAAAAATATGATCTCTCTAGTTTGCGTTTGCTGTTCCTCGCAGGCGAGCCGCTTGACGAAACGACCGCCCGTTGGATCGCCGACGGTATCGGCAAGCCGGTCATCGACAACTATTGGCAGACCGAAACCGGCTGGCCGATTCTCGGAATTTCGCGCGACGTCGAGGCATTGCCGTCGAAGTTCGGCTCGCCGGGTGTTCCCGCCGCCGGCTACTCGGTCAAGATCTACGACGAATCCACCGGCGAAGAGATCACCAAGTCGCACCAGAAAGGCGTCGTTGCGATCGAAGGTCCGTTGCCGCCCGGCTGCATGACGACCGTGTGGCGCGACGATCAGCGGTTTGTGCGCACGTACTGGAGCAGCGTGCCGAATCAAAATGTCTATTCGACGTTCGACTGGGGGATTCGCGACGAGGACGGCTACTTTTTCATCCTCGGTCGCACCGACGATGTGATCAACGTCGCGGGCCACCGGCTCGGCACGAGGGAGATCGAAGAGTCGCTGTCATCACACCCGAATGTTGCCGAGGTTGCTGTCGTCGGCGTCGCCGATGCGCTTAAGGGGCAAGTCGCACTCGCGTTTGCGATTCTGAAAGACCCCACGCAGGCGGATACGCAACAGAAGAAGCTTGCGCACGAAGGCGAAATGATGAAAGTGGTCGACTCGCAGCTCGGCGCCGTTGCGCGGCCGTCGCGCGTACATTTTGTCGGCGTCCTGCCGAAGACGCGATCCGGCAAGCTATTGCGGCGATCGATCCAGGCGCTCGCTGAGGGCCGCGATCCCGGCGACCTGACGACGATCGAAGACCCGACTGCACTCGAACAGATCAGGAATGCGATTCACGCGTGACGTTCAACTACGCCTTATCGAGCCTGCTGCTGCCGCCGACGTCGCTGATCGCATTGACGCTGCTCGGCGTGTTGATGTTGAAGCGGCGCCGCATCGCGGGCCTCGTGCTGATTGTTGGATCGCAATTGCTACTGCTCGCGCTTTCGACTCCTGTGGTTGCCAACGCGATCGTGCGCACGCTCGAACCGCCGCCGGCGGCGATCGACGAAGTCAAGCGCGCGCAGGCGATCGTGGTCCTGGGCGGTGGACGCAATCTCGGTTCGCCCGAATGGGGCGGCGAAACGGTCAACGACTACACGCTGCGGCGCGCCCGCTATGGCGCGAGGCTGGCGCGCGAGACCGGACTACCGTTGTACGTCAGCGGCGGCAAGCCGGACGGCGGAGAATCGGCTGAAGGCACGTTGATGCGAGGTTTGCTTACAAGCGAACTTGGCGTGCCGGTCAAATGGGTCGAGACCGCATCCGAAACGACGCGCGAACAAGCGCAGATGGTGGCGCAGGATCTGCGGCCGCAGCAGATCAGCCGCATCGCGCTGGTCACGGACGCCGTGCATATGCCGCGTGCGAGACGCGCATTCGAGCTGGCTGGACTGATGGTGATTCCGGCTCCGACCGGTTACACCGGGCAGCGGCCATTCGCGCCGTACCAACTGATTCCGGGGCCCGTCGCACTGCGCCAATCGCATATCGCACTGCGCGAGTGGGCGTCGCAACTCCACCATCATGTCCTCGCTCTTGTTGACTAGCCAAACGATGAAAACAAAACCATTGCTGACACTCGAAGACGCAAAGCGAATGGCTGCCGCCGCAGAAGCTGAAGCACTAGGCCATCAGTGGAACGTCGTGATCGCGATTTGCGACGACGGAGGCCATTTGATGTTGCTGCATCGGCTCGACGGCGTCGCACCGATCTCCTCGACGATTGCGCCCGCGAAGGCGCGCGCCGCCGCGCTCGGCAAGCGCGAGACAAAGCTGTACGAAGACATGATCAATCAGGGCCGGACTGCATTCTTATCCGCACCGCTTGACGGCATGCTCGAAGGCGGTGTGCCGATCGTCGTCGACGGCCACGTCGTCGGCGCCATCGGCGTATCGGGCGTCAAATCGAGCGAAGACGCTCAGATTGCAAAGGCCGGAATCGCTGCCTTGTAACACTCACGTCGCCGGGGCTGCGGCCGCCCGCCGGCCGCGCTCGATGTCGATCGATGCAATCACCAGCAAGCCGATAATAAAAAAGCCGCCGGTGATAAGCATGCCGAGCCGGTAGTTGTTGTCGGTCAGGTACAAGACCGCACCGAAGGTCAGCGGGCCGATGATCGCTGCAACCTGCACCGACAGCGTCCACAGGCCATAGAACTCGGCGAGCCGCGTCGCTGGCGCGAACACGCCGGTCATCGCGCGCCCTGCCGACTGGCTGGAGCCCATCGCAAGTCCCGCCAGATTGGCGGCCAGCCAGAACAGCGCCGGCGTCGTCGCCAGCGACGCGACGATCGTCATCGCGATCCAGACCAATAGCGTCAACGCCAATGCGCCTTTGTGCCCAAGCCAGTCCTGTACATAACCGAACGCGAACGCTCCGATCGCAGCAGTGATGTTGACCAGCAGGATTAGCAAGATGGTTTGCTGAAACGAAAACTTCATCACTTGCTGCGCATAAATCGAGGCAAGCGCGATAACCACGGCCACGCCGGCCTGATAGAAAACACTGCACAGCAACAGGCGCGCGAAGTCGCGATACAGTCCGACGTGTTTCAGCGTCGATGCGAGACGCGAGACCGATTCGCGCACTACGTCCAGGCTGCCCTGAGGCTGTGGCTGCGCTCGCTCGCGCAGGATCGTCAGCGCCGGCAGCGCAGCCAACGCAAATACGGCGGCGGTGATCAACATCGTTACCGGTACGTATTGCTCAGCGCTCTTGCCCTGCGCTTCGGCCCAGATCACATATCCGAGGCACAGCGCCAGCGTCGCGAGTCCGCCCAGATAACCGAAGCTCCACCCCCAGCCGGAGACTTTGCCGAGCGCCTGCGGGCGCGCGATCTCCGGTAGGAATGCGCCGATCAGAGAAACACCCACTTGAAAGAAAAAGTTGGAAATGATTACTGCAACCACCGCAATCGCAATGTCTCCGCGCCCTGCTAGCGCCAGTGCCGCCGTCGCCAGTACGCAGCCGATCGTCGATATGCGCAACAGCCACTGCTTGCGCGCGTGCACGTCAGCGTACGCGCCAATAATCGGCATCGATAGCATCACGGCAGCATTTGAGACCGCCAGGATCACCGTCCACACCGGTGTCGCCCAAGTTGCATCGTTGGCGACAACGCTGACGAAGTACGCGCTGAACACCGCCGTCAGCACGACGGTCGTGTAGCCGGAATTCGCAAAGTCGTAGCCAGCCCAAGACCACACCTCACGCGGTCGCACACCAGGGTTCAGGGCGGAGGAATCGAAGATCGGCACGTTCCGTTGAATGCAGAGTGAACGCGGCGGAGTCTACGTGGCCGACATGACTGCGCATCGCTTTGCCGCGGTTCACACTTGACGTGTGGAGCCTTCGTATACTGCGGCATGGCCACCACGCGCGATCTCGATCGAATCGACCGCAAGATTCTGGAAACGCTGCAGCTCGACGGGCGCATCACGAATCAGGAGCTCTCGAACCGCATCGCGCTGAGTCCGCGCGCTTGCCTGGAGCGTGTGCGCCGTCTTGAACGCGCCGGCATCATTTCGGGCTATATGGCACTGATCGAGCCGCGCAAGTTGGGCGGCGTTCTTACCGTCGTGGTCGAAGTTACGCTCAGAGATCAAAAGCAGGCGACGCACGCGCGCTTCGAACAACGTGCGCGCGCAACCGAAGAAGTGGTTGAGTGCTTCTTGGTATCCGGACAATGCGACTACGTGCTGCGTCTGGCGTGTCGCGATCTCGATCATTATCGCGAGCTGACCAACGCCTGGACCGATGACCCGACCCTCGGCGTTGAGAAGATCACGTCGAAACCCGAGCTGCAGACGATCAAGCCGTTTCGCGGTTATCCGCTCCCCTAGTCGCTACGCTGCGGCGCACCGCCGAATCTGCGGTGCCGGACGACTCTAGCCATTCCATTTCGGCATTTCCGACTCGTTACTTCGGCCTCGCATTTCGTGCGTCGCCCCTACATTTCTGTCAACAGGGTGCGAGGGCAGACATGAACGCGCGAGTCGATATGAAAGTCAACCAGGCCGAACTGGCAATCGCCGTCGAAAAGAGCGTTGCCGCGCCGAACTACGCGCCGATTCCAGTCGTCCTCGATCGCGGCGAAGGCAGTTGGCTGTGGGACGCCGACGGCAAGCGCTATCTTGACTTCATGTCGGCGTACTCCGCCGTCAGTCACGGACATGCCCATCCGCGTTTGGTCGCCGCTCTGACCGACCAGGCGCAGCGCGTCGCCGTCACGTCGCGCGCGTATCACTCAACCGAATTCGGGCCGTTTCTCGCCAAGCTGGTCGAAGTCGCCGATTTGTCGAAGCCAGCTAAAGCGCTGCCTGCCAGCGGCGGCGCCGAATCGGTGGAAACGGCGATCAAGGCAGCACGTCGGTGGGGCTATCGAGTCAAAGGGATCGCCGCTGACCGCGCGAACATCGTCGTTGCGCATGGCAACTTTCATGGTCGATCGACCACGATCGTCGGCTTCTCGACCGAGCCGGCTTATCGCGCCGACTTTGGTCCGTTTGCACCGGGCTTTCGCCACTTTGAGTTCGGCAACATCGAATCGCTGCGAGCGGCGATCGACGACGAGACCTGCGCGATCCTGATCGAACCGATCCAGGGTGAAGCGGGCATCGTGTTGCCGCCGGCGGGATTCTTGCGCGCCGCTCGCGAACTCGCCGACGAGCGCAACGTGTTGCTGATTCTCGACGAGATTCAGTCAGGGCTCGGCCGCACCGGCGAATGGTTCGCTTACATGCACGAGGGTATTCGCCCCGATGGTGTGATCGTCGGCAAAGCGCTCGGCGGCGGCTTGTTGCCGGTGTCGGCGTTCGTCGCGATCAACGCGGTGATGGATCTGCTCGAGCCCGGCAGTCACGGCTCGACCTTCGGCGGCAATCCACTCGCCGCACGCGTCGGCCGCGAGGCGCTCGCCGTGATCGAAGAAGAACGGCTTGTCGAACGCAGCCGCGAGCTCGGCATGCATCTGCTATCTCGCCTGCGCAACCTGTCATCGCCGCTGATTCGTGCCGTACGCGGGCGCGGGCTATGGGCCGGCGTCGAGCTGGACGCGAGCGTGTCGGCGCGCGAGGTTGCTGAACGGATGGCGGCGCACGGGGTGTTGACCAAGGACACGCACGAAACCGTGATTCGATTCGCACCGCCGTTGACGATCAGCTATCAAGCGCTGGACTGGGGTATCGACGTGTTCGCGGCGGTGTTATCGGAGTTCGGCCCGCAGGTTGCACCGGTTGCCAAGGACAGCGTCACACACACGGCGAAACCAACTGCCGCTCACTTGATGATGAGCGCGCCAGAACACTTCGAGGTCAGCTACACGATCAATCCGTGGATGCAGCCGACGCAGTGGTCAGTGTCGCCCAAGAAGCTCGCTGGCGATGCGAGGCGCGGCTGGAACCAGTTGAAGACAACGTACGAGCGTCTCGGTGCGCGGATAGAAGTGCAGGAGCCCGCGGCAGGACTGCCCGACATGGTGTTTACGGCCAACGCTGCGGTGGTGCTCGATCGCAAGGTCTTGCTCGCGCGTTTTCTGTGCGCCGAGCGGCAAGGTGAGGAAGTGCACAACCGCAAGTTCTTTGAAGCGCTGCGCGCACGCGGTGTCGTCGATCAAATCGTCGAGCCACCCGTCGGCCTGTTCTTCGAAGGCGCCGGCGATGCGATCTGGGACGCGACACGGCACTTGATCTGGACCGGCTATGGTCAGCGCTCGAGCCGCGACATGTTTCGCACGATCGAAGAGCTATACGGAGTGCCGGCGATCGCGCTCGAATTGATCGACCCGCGCTTTTATCACCTGGACACGTGCTTCTGCGTCCTCTCGGGCGGCGACGTGCTGTGGTACCCGGCTGCGTTTTCACCAAGCGCGGCAAGCGTGGTGCGCGAGATCGTCGGTGAAAGCAAATTGATCGAAGCGACCGATGAAGATGCGTTTCACCTCGGGGTCAACTCGGTGTGCATCGGGCGTGAAGTCGTGATGTGCCATGCGTCAGCACCGACGCTTGCGGCGCTCACTGCGCGCGGCTATCACGTCAACATCGTGCCGCTCGATTCGTTCAACCGTTCCGGCGGAGCGGCGTATTGCCTGACCCTGCGACTGGACAACACGACGCAACCGGTAACGCGCTCGCTCGGCGAAGAGGACGTGCGGCGCGCGGCCTGACAGCGCGCTTTCTCGGGACAAACTCCAGGTCACCACTTCGGCGCACGCTTCTCCATGAACGCCTGCACGCCTTCCTGCGCAGCCTCATCAATCATGTTGCACGCCATCGTCTGGCCGGCAAGCTGGTACGCGGCCTCAATGCCGGTTTCAAGCTGTCGATAAAACAAATCTTTACCCATTGCGAGCGCGGAAGCGGGTCTCGACAGAATCGAAGTCACGAGCTTCTCAATTTCTGCATCGAGTTGATCCGCAGGAACGACGCGATTGACGAGACCGCGCTCGCGCGCAGTTTCAGCATCGATGAAGTCGCCGGTCACCAGCATTTCAAACGCCTGCTTGCGAGCGACGTTGCGGCTTAACGCAACGGCGGGTGTCGAGCAGAACAGACCGACGTTGATGCCCGACACCGCAAATCTCGCGTCGGCCGATGCGACTGCGAGGTCGCACATCGCGACGAGCTGGCAGCCGGCGGCGGTCGCAAGGCCGTGCACGCGCGCGATTACCGGCACCGGCAGGCGTTGAATCGTCATCATTAGCTTCGTGCATTGTGCGAAGAAGCTCTGGTAGTACTCGAGCGAAGGATTGGCCTTCATCTGCTTCAGGTCATGGCCGGGACAAAATGCCTTGCCCTGCGCGCCGATTACCACCACCCGCACCGATGCATCGTCTGACAGCGCTTCGAATTCGGTTTGCAACGCCGCCATCATCTCCTGCGACAACGCATTGAACTGTTGCGGACGGTTCAGCGTCAACGTTGCCACGCCGCGCTCGTCGCGCGTGGTCAATACACACGCTTCTGCTATCGGTGCATTCATTCGTACTCCTAGACGTCAATCGCCGCAGCGGACTTCACTTGCTGCCGCAACAGGAACTTCTGAATCTTGCCGGTCGACGTTTTCGGCAACGCGCCGAAGACGACCCGCTTCGGCATTTTGAACCTCGCAAGGTGCTTACGACAATGATTCAGCAAATCGGTCTCGCCCAACAACGCGCCGTCCTTCAGCTCGACAAACGCGCACGGCACCTCGCCCCAACGTGGATCGGGCTGCGCGACCACCGCAGCCGCTACGACCGCGGGATGCCTGTAAAGCGCATCCTCGACTTCGATCGATGAAATATTCTCCCCGCCTGAAATGATGATGTCCTTGCTGCGGTCTTTGATGCGCAAATAGCCATCAGGATGTACGACCGCGAGATCGCCGGTGTGAAACCAGCCGCCGCGGAACGCTTCGTCGGTCGCCGCTTCGTTTTTTAGATAGCCCTTCATCATGATGTTGCCGCGGAACATGACTTCGCCGATCGTTTCGCCGTCGGCCGGAACCGCCTGCATCGAATCGGGATCGAGCACCGCGACCGCTTCTTCGAGCGTGTAACGCACGCCCTGGCGGCTGTTTTTCATCGCGCGCTCGCCGACATCGAGCTCGGCCCACTCCGGCTGCTTTGCGCACACGGTGGCTGGGCCGTATACCTCGGTCAATCCGTACACGTGCGTCAGATCGAATCCCATTCGATCCATGCCCTCGATCATCGATGCCGGCGGTGCGGCGGCGGCGACCATCGCGTGCACTTTGTGTGTGATGCCCCGCTTCATTTCGTCCGGCGCGCTGATCAGCAGTGAATGCACAATCGGCGCGCCGCAGTAGTGCGTCACCTTGTGCTCACGAATCGCGTCGAAGATCGCTTGTGCTTCGACTTTGCGCAGACAAACGTGGGTGCCGGCCATCGCGGCAATCGTCCATGGAAAGCACCAGCCGTTGCAGTGAAACATCGGCAATGTCCACAGGTAAACCGGATGGTGCGGCATTGCCCACACCAGCACATTGGACACGGCGTTCGTGTAAGCGCCGCGATGCGAGTAAACGACGCCCTTCGGATTGCCGGTCGTACCCGACGTGTAGTTGAGCGCGATCGCATCCCATTCGTCGGCCGGCAGATTCCATGCGTAATCGGCATTGCCCTGCGCGAGAAAAACTTCGTAGTCGAGCGCGCCGATCCGTTCCCCCGCGCCGTCGTACACCGGATCGTCAACGTCGATGATCAGCAGCTTGCGATCGACCGCGGCCAGCGCCGCCTTGATCGTCGGCGCGAATTCGCGATCGGTGATCAGGACCTTCGCTTCCCCATGATTCAACTGAAATGCGATCGACGCCGCATCGAGCCGCGTGTTCAGCGCGTTTAGCACCGCGCCGGTCATCGGAATGCCGAAGTGCGCTTCGACCATCGGCGGTGTGTTCGGCAGCATGACCGCAACCGTATCGCCCCGGCCGATGCCGCGTTGCGCGAGCGCCGACGCCAGGCGGCGGCAGCGAACATACAACTCCGCCCAGGACAGCGTCAGCGAGTTGGCCCCGCGCCCGTGGACTACCGCCGGCAGCGACGGGAATACGGTTGCCGCCCGTTCGAGAAAGGGCAGCGGCGACAGCGGCGAATAGTTGGCCGCATTGCGATCGAGCCCACTATCGAACAGGTTGGGCGTCACAACCGCGCCAGTGCCTTTACGTGCGCAACGACACTGCGCCCCAGAGCATCGAGGTTGTAGCCGCCTTCCAACGAACTTACGATGCGCCCGCTCGCGTGCTCGTTCGCAACGTCCATCAGCCGCTCGGTAATGTACGTGTAGTCGGCCTCGACCAATCCCATCTGGCCAAGATCGTCCTCGCGGTGCGCGTCAAAGCCGGCCGATATGAAAACCATCTGCGGCTCGAATTCATTCAGCCGCGGCAGCCATACTTCATCGACGACTCGCCGTGCCACATCGCCCTTGGTTCCAGCCGGAAGCGGCACGTTCACCATGTTTTTCGCGAGGTTGCCGGTGCCGCTGTAGGGATAAAACGGATGCTGGAAAAAGCTGGCCATCAGCACCTTTTCGTCATCCGCAAAAATCTCCTCGGTTCCATTGCCATGATGCACATCGAAATCGATCACCACGACACGCTCGAAGCCGAGCGCGTCCAGCGCATGGCGTGCGCCGACGGCGATGCTGTTGAAAATGCAGAACCCCATCGCCGCAGATCTGCGTGCATGGTGTCCCGGCGGGCGCACCGCGCAAAACGCGTTGGCGATCTCACCGCTGGCTACACGGTCGGCCGCGTCGACCACCGCACCGGCCGCGCGCAGCGCCGCATTCAGCGAGTGCGAGTTCATCGACGTATCGGGATCGAGCGGCAGGTAACCCTTGGTCGGTACGCTAGACTGCAAGCGTTCGACGTAATCGGCACTGTGTGCACGCTGCAACGCTTGAGTCGACGCAAGCGGCGCATCGTAGTGCTTCAGATGCGGCGCGATGCCGGTCGAGATCAGATGATCCGAAATTGCGGCCAGCCGCTCGGGACACTCAGGGTGCCACGATCCCATCTCGTGTTGCGAACATTCCCGATGCGTAAACAGGCCCGTTTGCAGCATTCACTACTCCTCAGACGAACAGCAACATGTTAGAGAAGTTTCGCGCGACCGCCACGCAGATCGGCCAGATCATCGTCGGCAAGCCGCTGCAGATCCGGCAGAGCCTGACGTGCCTGCTGGCCGGCGGTCATCTGTTGATCGAAGATGCACCGGGGGTCGGTAAGACCACGATGGCGCACGCGATCGCGGTGTCGATGGGGCTGCCGTTTCGGCGCATTCAATTCACCAGCGACCTGTTACCGTCGGATGTCATCGGCGTATCGGTGTATGAGCGCAACAGCGGGCAGTTCATATTTCACCCGGGTCCGATTTTCACCGAAGTGCTGCTCGCCGACGAAATCAATCGCGCGAGCCCGAAGACACAAAGCGCACTGCTCGAAGCAATGGAAGAAAGCCAAGTGTCGACTGACGGATTGTCGCGTCCACTACCGCAACCGTTCTTCGTGATCGCGACACAGAACCCATTGCATCAGGTCGGCACGTTTCCTCTGCCGGAATCGCAGCTCGATCGGTTCCTGATGTGCATCAGCCTCGGCTATCCGGACCGTGCGGCAGAACGCTCACTGCTGGCCGGCGAAGCGCGGCGCGACATGATGAAGTCGCTCGATGCGACGGCGCGTCCGGCCGATCTGCTGGCGGCACAGGCCGAAGCCAAGAAGGTTTACGTTTCGGCAGCTCTGCTCGATTACGTGCAGGCGCTGATTGCGCACACGCGCGCCTCTGGCAAATACGCAGAAGGGCTGAGCCCGCGCGGCGGTCTCGCCCTGCTCGCCGCGGCTCGCGCCTGGGCATGGCTGGACGGACGCGAGCACGTGATTCCGGAAGATGTGCAAAACATCATGCCGTGCGTAGCCGGTCACCGCTTGCACGCAACAAGCCGCGAAAGCGGTCGTGCGCTCCATGGGAAGGAGCTCGTGTCGCAGCTGATCGGTGCCGTACCGGTACCCTGAGCGAGCCGACGATGACTATCGCCGCCCACCCAGTCGTGGTGCGAATCGCCGACTGGATCGCCGGCCGGCATGGACCCGAGGCGGGCGACGTGACGCTCGATCGCCGCCGCGTATACATCCTGCCGACCGCACCGGGCCTGGCGTTTGGCGTCGTTACGCTGATCCTACTGATCGGATCGATCAACTACATGTTGCAACTCGGCTATCTTCTGACTTTCCTGGTGGCCAGCATGGCGGTGGTTGGCATGCACCACACGCATTCGAACCTCGCGCAAATCGTTCTACGAGGAGTGCAGGTCGAGCCGGTCTACGCGGGTGACGTAGCTGCATTCGAAATCACGGTATCGAATCCAACGACGGTCGATCGTTTCGCGTTGCGCTTCTCGTTTGCGCCACCACCGGAGCCCGCTTCCTTTTTCAGCCGCTTCTTCAGCCGGTCAGCGCGCGACCGTGAACAGCCAACGATCACGATCGAGCTGCCAGCGCGCGGTTTGCGAACCGTCGCAGTGCCGTTGCCGGCACCGCTTCGCGGCCGCTTGCCCGCCCCTCGCATGACGATCGAGACACGTTTTCCATTCGGGCTCTGGCGCGCCTGGGCGTACTTGACGCCGGCGCTGACCGTGATGGTGTATCCGGCTCCGGAGTTCGATGCGCCACCGTTGCCCTTCACCGGGGCCGGCGGCGGCGACTCGGTCGGAATGGCATCCAGCGGTGATGACTTCGCGGGCGTGCGCCCTTATCAGCCCGGCGATGCGCAAAAGATGATCGCGTGGAAGCTCGCCGCAAGGTCGGACGATCTATCGGTAAAGCAGTTTGAGGCGGCCGGGGGCGGTGAATTGATGCTCGACTATGGTGAACTCCCAGACGTGCTCGGCATCGAGGGACGCCTTTCGCGCTTGACACGCTGGGTGCTCGATGCCGATGCTTCTCACATGCGCTACGGATTGAAGCTGCCCGACGCGATGATTTTCATCGGTAGCGGCCCCGCGCATCGCGAGCATTGCTTAACGGCACTTGCCGTTTGTATCGGATAACGCCTCGAATGTCTGCAGTCGCTCAACCAGCCCTCACTTTCCGCGGCAAGCTTGCACGGTTCTTTGCGCCGTTTGCGTTGCTGTTCGCGCCGCAAATGTCGAGCGCAGCGCGTGAGCGGCGCGACATGCTCGTGCTGTTGCTCGCGGTTACCTTCGTCGTCGTCCCGCATTTCGAGCATCTGGTGTGGTGGGCGACGTCGGTTCTCGTGTTGCTTCTGATCTGGCGTGCGTTTCTGACCGTGACGCAGCGTCCGATACCCAGTCGCTTGCTGATGTTTCCGTTGCTGCTCGCCGCCAGCCTGGCGGTTTATCTGCAGTACCGCACCGTCGTCGGACAGCAAGCGGGTGTGACGTTCCTGTTGTTGCTAATGGCGCTAAAGCTGCTGGAGATGCGCGCGCGGCGTGACATCTTTGTCGTCATTTTTCTGTCGTTCTTCATTTTGTTGACGCAATTTTTGAACGGGCAGGAAATACACGTCGCCGTGATGGCATTGCTGGCTGTGACCGCGTTGTTTTTCGTGTTGATCAGCGTGAATCTGGAT
Source organism: uncultured beta proteobacterium (assembly GCA_963786295.1). Classification (GTDB taxonomy): domain Bacteria; phylum Pseudomonadota; class Gammaproteobacteria; order Burkholderiales; family Burkholderiaceae_F; genus JACCZX01. Next base: position 22,541 of record CAWAYV010000001.1, read on the forward strand.
GAAACCGACTTGCCCGCAGGCCGCAAATTCAAGATGGTCGGACTGACGTTGCTCAAGGCGGTTCCACTGACCGCCGTGCTGTTCGTTTTGTTTCCGCGCATCTCGGGGCCGCTGTGGGGAACGCCGGGAGATGCCGCCGCCGGCAACACCGGATTATCGAATTCGATGTCGCCGGGCTCGATCAGCCGGTTGTTTGAGTCGACCGAGATTGCATTTCGCGTCAAGTTCGATGGTGCGCCACCGAGTAACGACAAGCTTTACTGGCGCGGCCCGGTATTCGGCATCTTCAGCGGTCGCGCGTGGAGCCCGCTGTCACAGCGGTTGGTCGAAGCGCCGCCGGTCTCGATCCAGGGCGATGCACGTTCGATACGTTCGTATACGGTGACGCTGGAGCCGCACAACCGTGACTGGTTGTTCGCGCTCGAAGCACCGGCCGCGTTGCCGATCACCAACGAATTTAGTACGCGCCTGACGGCGGAGATGCAGATCGTCGCGAGCGATCTGGTACGACAGCGTTCGCGCTACGACATGCGCTCGTACACCACTTACCGCTTCAATGCAGACGCGAGCGAAGCCGAGCGCCGCAACTGGCTTCAGCTGCCATCGACGTACAACCCGCGCACGCTGCAATTAGCCGATGAAATTCGCAGTCGTTCTGGAAGCGATGCCGACCGCGTGCGCACAACGCTCGAACATCTGCGGCGTGGCGGATACGAATACACGCTGTCTCCGCCGCGCCTGGGCCGAAACTCGATCGACGAGTTTTTGTTCGACACGCGACAGGGCTACTGCGAGCACTACGCGTCGGCGTTCGTCTTCCTGATGCGCGCGCTGGATGTGCCGGCCCGCGTGGTGACCGGCTATCAAGGTGGGGAGCTGAATCCGGTCGACGGCTTCATGACGATCCGGCAATCGGACGCTCACGCATGGTCCGAGGTGTGGCTGCAGGGCCGGGGCTGGGTGCGCGTCGATCCGACCGCGATCGTCGCGCCGCTGCGCATCGATCAGGGCGCCAGCGAGATCGCGCGCCGGTCGGGTATCGCACTACCCGGCGCGAGCAGTTCCACCTGGCTGCGCTCGATACGGTTCAACTGGGAAGCGGTGCAGAACTCGTGGAACCAGTGGGTACTGTCGTATTCGCAGGAACGTCAACGCGATCTGATCGGACTGCTGGGGCTGACGCCAAATTGGGAAAGCCTGGCGCTCGTGCTTGCGGTCGTAGTGACAATCGTTCTCGCGCTGATGGCCGTGCTTTCGCTGCGCACGCGCACCGAGCGCGACCCGCTGGGGGAAGCTTTCCGCGTGCTGCGCGATCGGCTTGAACGCGCCGGCGTTAGGACCGCCGAGCATCTCGGTCCGCGCGCGCTCTACTCGCGCAGCAAGCGCACGCTGGTACCGAGTGATGCCAAGCGCGCGCGCAAGCTGTTGTCGCGCATTGAGCGCATGCGTTATTCGCGCACCTCCGAGGACGTAGCGCGCGCCGATATCCGAGCGCTGCGGCGCGCGATTCGCGAGTTTTATCCTCGCACGGCGAGCACATGAGCGGGACATGAAGGTCGACCGGCGCACGCTGCTGGCGGCGCTTCTGCTGATCGCAACCACGTCCGGCGCACTAGCCGAAACGCGGGCGCCGTATCTACAGCGCGCAGAGGTGCAGCAGTTCATCGACGACTTGACGGCACAACACGGCTTCGATCGCCAGCGGATCGAGCGCTGGTTCAGCAATGCACGCTATTCCCCCGCGGTGGAGCGCCATATGCAACCGCCGATCGCGTTCGGACAACGCAATTGGCTCGACTACCGCGCGCGCTATCTGGACGACGCGCGCGTGCAATCCGGCGCTGCATTCGTACGCAATCATCAAATGGCGATGGAACGCGCGCAGCGCGAGTTCGGCGTACCGCCTGAAATCATCGCTGCGATCATCGGCGTGGAGACAAACTACGGCCGTATCACGGGTAACTTCCGCACCCTGGATGCGCTGGTCACGCTCTCGTTCGATTATCTGCGCCGTGCTGACTACTACCGGGAGCAACTGACCGAGTTTTTTCTGCTGGTTCGCGAGCAGAAGTCGGATCCGCTGGCGATCAAGGGCTCGTTTGCGGGTGCGCTTGGGCTGCCGCAGTTCATGCCAGGCTCGATCCGTCGCTACGCGGTCGACTTCGACGGCGATGGGCGAGTCGATCTGACGAGCAGTGCTGCCGATGCGATCGGATCGGTGGCGAGCTTTCTGATGGCGCACGGTTGGCAGCGCGATGCGCCGATCGTGTTCGAGGCAACGGCCGACGAGGCGATCGTCGATGCATTGGGACGAGGCATCAATGCCACGGTCACGTGGTCGGATGCGCTCGCGGCGGGCGTCGAAGGCGACGTGCCGTTACCGCTCGACGCGCAAGTCCTGGTGATCGATTTACCGATCGTGAATGCCGGCGAAACCGAAAGACTTTATCGCGTCGGCACTGTGAACTTCAGTGCGTTGCTGCATTACAACCGCAGCTATTTCTATGCGAGCGCCGTGGTCGAGCTTTCGCGCGCGATTGCGCAGGCAGCAACTACTCCGCATCCGGTTGCGACGAAGGATGCGCTTCAATGAACGCCGGCAACTGCATGCAGTTGTCGAAAATGCGCATGATGGTCGGTATCGAGTTCAAGTTGCAGTCCATCCGCTGCGCGTTGAATATCTGCGGCACGATGACGACATCGGCCAGTGTCACCATGTCGCCGAGTGTGTAGCGGCCGCAGCGCGCTTCCGCGATCAGTCGCGCTTCGAGCGATGCAAGCCCGTGTTCAATCCAGTGCCGGTACCACGCGTTCTTCTGTTCCTCGCTGACTGCCAGCGTCCTGACCAGGTATCTCAGCACGCGCAGATTATTTAGCGGATGGATGTCACACGCGATTGCCAGGGCGATACTTCTGACATACGCGCGTTCGTGAGCGTCGCGCGGCAGTAGCGGCGGCTTCGGCCGCGTTTCTTCCAGGTATTCGATGATCGCGAGCGATTGCGTCAGCACCGCACCATCGTCATCGAGAACCGGGACCAGCGAGTCGGGATTCAGCGTGCGAAACGAAGCCGCGAGTTGCTCGCCGCCGCCTTTCAGCAAGTGCACCGGCGCGTAGTCGTAGGGCAAGCCCTTGAAGTTCAGTGCAATGCGCACCCGAAACGACGCAGAACTACGAAAGTAGTTATAGAGCTTGATCATCGAACGACTGCCGCGTGGCTGCAGGACCAGAGCGGGCGCAGTCTACGCGTGGCTTCCCGATTCGGAGGCGCGCGAAATCGCGCGCGACAGCAGCGTCACCGGGATCACGCCCGCCGCAACAATCGTCAGTGCAGGCAGCGCCGCCTGGCCTAAACGCTCATCGCTTGCCATTTGATAGGCAATCACCGCAAGCGTGTCGAAATTGAATGGCCGCAGCACCAATGTTGCCGGTAACTCCTTCATCACATCGACGAAAACGAGCAGGCACGCGGCCAGCACCGACGGTCGCAGTATCGGCAAGTGCACCCGTATGAACGTGTCAAAAGGTGTGCTGCCGAGACTGCGCGCGCTGGCGTCCATCGCCGGCGTGATGCGGGCCAAACCGGCTTCAACGGTTTGATACGCGACCGCGAAATAACGAACCAGATATCCATAGAGCAATGCGAACACCGAGCCAGTCAGCAGCAATCCGGTGCCAACGCCGAGAGCCGACCGCATCACCTGATCGAGTCGATTGTCGAAGTCCGCGAGCGGCACCAGGATCCCCACCGCGATGACGGCGCCCGGCACCGCGTAGCCCAGGCTCATCAAGCGCACCGCACTGCGCACCAATGTGTTTGGCGCACCGCGGGTCGTGGAACGCGCCGCATACGCCAGCGACAGCACGACCACGAGCGCCACCAGGGCGGCAGCGACACCGATAGACAGTGTGTTGGCAAGCCAGCGCGCGTACCGCGCCCAATCGACTGCTTGCCAAGCGGGCCCGAGCAATCGCAACAGCAACAGCACGGGGACCACAAATCCGAGCGCAACTGGTAGCGCGCACAGCGCCAAAGCGCCAGCACTGCGCCGGCCCCGCAACTGAGCCCGCGCCGCGGGACGCTGGCTTGCGGTCGGCGTAAAAAATCGTGCACGTCCACGCACTCGATGCTCGATAAAAAACAGCATCAAAACCAGCAGCAGCAACACCGCCGCCAGCTGGCTCGCTGCCAGCCGGTCACCGAGCGAAAACCAGGCGCGATAGATCGATGTCGTAAACGTTTGCAGGCCGAAGTAGGACGCCGCGCCGTAGTCGGCGAGCGTTTCCATCAACGCCAGCAGCGCACCAGCGGCAATCGCGGGGCGCGCCAGCGGCAAGTTGACTCGCCACCACGTCTGCCATGCTGTCTGCCCGAGGCTGCGCGCCGCGTCCATCATCGCTGCCGTACGCGCCAGGAACGCGGTGCGTGCGAGCAAGTACACGTACGGGTAGAGGACGACGATGAACACAAACGCCGCACCTCCCAGCGATCGAATCTCGGGAAACCAGTAGTCGCCGCGCTGCCATTGAAAGCTGTCTCGCAGCGCGGTTTGCAGTGGGCCGGCGTACTGCAAATAGTCGGTGTACGCGTACGCGACGATGTACGCCGGCATCGCCAACGGCAGCAACAAGGCCCACTCGAAAGTCCGGCGGCCCAAGAACTCGCACGTCGCGACCAACCAGCCGGTCGCAGCGCCCACTGCAACGACTCCGACCACGACTGCTCAGGCCGAGCAGCGACGTCTCGAGCAACGCGGACGGAATGACCGTCGCCATCAGGTGCTGCAGCGTATCGGCGGACGCACCGCCGCGCCAGAAACTTGCAAACACGCTGAACACCGGCAACGCCACTGCCGCGCCGCACACAATCGCCAGCGACAGCGCGCGGCCCATGCCCGGCTCGGCACGCAACATCCCGAAGGTACGTCGAGTCAAGGCTTGGAGTCACGCCAAAAAACCCATCTAAATGCGAATGAGAATTATTGCATCTGTCTTAGACTGCCCCAATGCAGAGCCCCGAACGTCCACTTCTGCTGATTGAACGAGCTGCGCGTTGCTTACAGCGGCAATCCCACGCCGATCATCGATGGCGCCTCGCTTATCGCTGGACCGTGGCGAGATCGGTTGCGTCGTCGGCAGCTCGGGTTGCGGCAAGACCACCTTGCTGCGTGCGATCGCCGGCTTTATCGGCGTTGAAGACGGCACGATCGAGATCGCAGGAGCGGTGGTGTCCGGCCCGCACTTCACCGCTGCGACCGAAAAACGCGGCATCGGACTGGTGTTTCAGGATTACGCGCTGTTCCCGCATCTGCGGATGGAAGACAACATCGCTTTCGGTTTGCGGCATCTCGGGCCGGCCGAGCGCGCAGCGCGCGTCCGCAGCATGATCGAGCTAGTCGGTCTGGCCGCGCAGGCCGGCAGTTATCCGCACGAACTATCAGGAGGCCAGCAACAGCGAGTAGCGCTGGCACGAGCGCTCGCGCCGCGGCCCGCACTGCTGCTGATGGATGAGCCGTTTTCGAGCCTCGATGTCGATTTGCGCGCGCGGCTCGGCACCGAAGTCCGCCAAATTCTGAAGGCGAGCGGCACGACCGCGATGCTAGTGACGCATGATCAGCAGGAAGCCTTTGCGATGGCCGACAAAGTTGGCGTGATGCACGCCGGCCGCATCGAGCAGTGGGATCGACCGTATGAGCTGTATCACCGGCCCGCGACACGCTACGTCGCAGACTTCATTGGCGAAGGCGTATTTTTGCCGGCCAAAGTGCTGACGTCGATGAATGTCGAGATCGAGCTCGGAGAGTTGCGGGGAAAATGGCCAGTCAGCTATGTGCCCTCGAGCACCCCATCGGAATGGCGGCGACTCGCGGGTCGACGTTCTGTTACGTCCGGATGATGTCGTGCACGACGACGCCAGCTCTCTGAAAGCCGAAGTCGTTCGCAAAGTCTTTCGCGGCGGCGACTTCGTTTACACACTGCGGCTGATGAGCGGGCGCGAAGTGCTGGCGCTGGTGCCGAGCCACCACGATCATGCTATTGGCGAGAAAATCGGCATTCGACTCGACGCCGAGCACGTGATTACCTTTCCGGCCGAGTCTCCCGCAGCACCAGCGCGCTAAAGAGGAACACATGTACGTCCCGAGCCATTTCGCGGAAACGCGCATCGAAGTTTTGCACGGTTTGATTCGCAATCACCCTTTTGGCGCGCTGGTCGTGCTGGCCTCCGGCGGGCTCGATGCCAACCATATTCCGTTCGAGATCGATCCGGAGCCTGCGCCGCTCGGAACATTGCGCGGCCACGTCGCACGCGCCAACACGATGTGGAAGGATTTTTCACCGCAGGTCGATGCGCTGGTGATATTCCAGGGTCCACATACTTATGTTTCACCCGCCTGGTACGCAACAAAGAAAGAACATGGCAAGGTGGTACCCACCTGGAACTATGCGGTAGTGCACGCGCGCGGGCCGCTGCGAGTCATCGACGATCGTGTCTGGCTGCGACAATTTGTCGAGCAGTTGACCAATCGCTATGAAGGCGCACGCAGCGACCCATGGAAAGTCACCGACGCTCCCGCCGACTTCATCGACACAATGACGAGCGCGATCGTCGGCATCGAAATTCCGATCTCGCAGTTAACCGGCAAGTGGAAAGTGAGCCAGAACCGGCCGGAGAAAGACCGGCTCGGTGTGACCGAGGGGTTAATGCAGCAGCCGAGCGACGCCGCTACCGCGATGGCGCAGCTCGTACGGCAAACAATGGACGGTTAAGACTTAACCGCCCTCCTAAGGAGGATATGCACGCGTCTTGCTACTCGCGAAACTGAAGCGACGTTGCTACGCGATCCTCTGGCTCGGCACCCACCCCCAGCTCCTCGATGAGTTGCTGCTTGCGTTCTGCCATTTTCGGGCCGAGAGAAGCCGTGTCGAGCTTCGCCTTTTTCAGCTTCGGAAACATTTCTTCTTCCTCTTCCTCTACGTGGTGCTCGACCAACTCGCTGAGCACCTTGACTTTCGCGTCGAACAGATCGTCGTCGGGTGACATGTCGGCCAGCTGCGCGATCAGATCCTTGGCAGTGGCGTGTTCAACGATCGCCTCGTCGACCAAGTCTTCCTCGTCGAGTGTGTCGCGTGCTGCGGGGTAGAAAATCTCTTCTTCTACCTGGGCGTGAACTGTCAGCTCGGCACAGATGGTGGCCGCCAGCGCTTCTCTTTCGTTGTACGTGCCGCCATCCTCGGCCAGCTTTTCGTATTTCTTAAACAGCTTTTCGACGTTGCGGTGATCCGCGGTCAACAGCTCGATCGCATCTGTGTCTGGGCTACCGGTACTTGTCGCAGTCGATGATTTGGTCGCCATGGGTGTTCCTCGGGGTCATGGGTAAATCGGCCACAACTCCCGGCAAGGCATGTGCCCGTTTCCCATTTACTGCTTTTCGCCCACAAAAGAATGAATCGCCCGCACCGCGCATATTGTCGCTTCGTGCCTGCGGGATCCGTCAATGATGGAGACTCGCTAACCACGCTCTGCGCACGATGCATCCAACCCCCACCTGGGCCGTTTACCGCGACGCCAAAACGGGCCGCCTGATACGCAAATACATTTCGACTGGTGCCGCCAGCTCGTCGCAGCCAAAGGCAGAGTCTGCGAAAACCAAGCGGTCCTAGTGACCGATCGAAGGCGATGAGGACCCATTACCGACCGCCGCCAGGTAAATGGTCTGTTGCAATGACAGCGATTGGCGCGCTCATCGTCGTCGGCGGCGGCGTGTACGTAGTCTTGGACAACGTACCGACCGTCACCCTACCGACAGTCACGTCGCCTGACATGACGACGTCCTTTAGCAAGAGCGAGCCCCGGTTACAGTCACCTGCAGTCACCCATGCCTAAGCCAGTCGCTACTCCCGCGCCCGCGCCGCAATCCAAGGAGGTGGCAGCGCGTCGGCTAGGCCCGGGCATTTATCGATGTGAGGATGCGAACGGTGCGGTGACCTATTCGGACAATCCGTGTGGCGACGGCAAACTCGTCGACACGAAACCGACGTCAGGCGGATTTGCTGAAAGTTGGTCGATCACGGTGAAGCATAAGAGACGAGGACCGTCGGCGCCGCGAGATCACGAATCTCCAGAGTTGCGATCTTCCCGTC
>CAWAYV010000002.1:0-61271 GCA_963786295.1 uncultured beta proteobacterium
TTCCGTCATGGTTGTGCGACGAGGCCAAGCAGCTTGAGTTCCTCGGCTTCACTGCGGCGCTTGACGCCGGTGACGCGTTCAATCACGCGCTCGACGCGCGACCAGAACATCACTTCTTCCAGCAGCGGATTCAGGAAGTTGGTGATCACGCAGTAGTGCGTGGTGCGCGATCCCGTGTGATGCTTGCCGTGGTGGCGCGGCGTCTGCAGGACGTGCAGCTTTTGTAGCCAGCGCACCGTAGTCGGAACTTCGCCGCTATTCATGTGCGCCCACTTGTGAATCTGGTTCGCGTTTATCACCAGCACTGCGAACAGCACGACGTGCCAGCTAAGCCAACCCATGTACAGCGCGGCACCGACGAGTATCACGCCGGCCAGCAACAGATCCCACGAGCTGGCGATCCACGTCTTGCGCAGAAACTCGCGCGGCCGCCAGTGGTGGCGCAGATTGTCTTCTGCCAGTTGGCCGATCAGCGGCGCTCCGGGCCGCGCGTAAGCGTCCTCAACCCAGTGCACCACGCCTGACACAAAGTCGGCCAACAGTACGGTGACGCCGGCTTGCACGATCAGACTACTCATACGTCCTCGAAGGCATACCGCGACATCGCGGCGCGCACAGAATCGACGAGGAGTGCCCATCGCCTTACACTTTGGCGTGAACGTATCAAGTATCGATACTACGGGCACTGTGAGGGGGCACGAATGAGTACCGAACAGCTGATCGACTCGCTGAAGCGGGTGCTGAAAAGCCGGCATGTCACCTACGCTGTGTTGGCGCAGCGGATCGGAATGTCCGAGGCGAGTGTGAAGCGCCTTTTTTCGCAGCGCACATTTACGTTGAACCGCTTGGAACAGGTGTTGACCGCGCTCGAGCTGGATTTTTTCGAATTGGCGAAGCTTGCGCGCGGCGCCGGCGACGCGCCGGAGGAAATGACCGAACCGCAGGAAAGTGCGCTGGCCTCAGAGCCGCGCCTGATGGGCGTTTTTTATCTACTGTTCAACGATTGGCAGCCGGCGCAAATTCTGGCGCGTTACGAATTGACAGAAGCCGAGCTGACGAAGCTGCTGGTCAAGCTCGATCGATTGCACTTGATCGAACTGCTACCGGCCAATAAAGTGAAACTCAAAGTCGGACGGCACTTGCGGTTGCGGCCGAGCGGGGCGATTCGCGCGAAGCATGGCCAGCGAACGATGGCCGATTTTCTCGCGGTCGAGTTCGATCGCTTCGGCGGCAATTTTCGTTTTGAGTTCCGCGACGTTTCACCGGCGTCTTTCGCGGTGGTTCACCGCAAGCTCGACCGTTTGGCCGCGGAGTTCAATGAGCTGGCGGAGCTCGACAGCACATTGCCGCCGGATCAGCGGCAGTCGATCGGCATCGTGCTCGGCATGCGGCCGTGGAAAATCGGGCAGATTACCAACCTGAAAGAGCGTCCTCGCATGCGTACAACGCACAAGGACGCGGGTGATTAACCGGGCGTAGCAGTGGCGCTCTGTTGCGAACTGCGCCGCACGAAGTCGAGCACTGCATCGCGATAGGTGGCACCGCCGACACGGCTTGCGCCTGAATGGGTACCGCCTTCTATCTTGATGACTTTTTTCACTTTGCTGGCCGCTGCAGCGAACAGCTCGTCGGCCATCGCGTGCGGAACGATGCCGTCTGCGGTGCCATGAATGATCAATAACGGCGTTTCGACCTTGCCGATCTTCGTCGCCGAATCGAACGGCTGCGTCACCACCAGCCCGATGCCCGGCACCCAGCCGTATTTCATGCCGCGCACGACTGCTGGAATCGACGTGAACGTGGACTCAATGATGATGCCGCCGACCTCGTTCTCGGATTTCTTCAGCGGTCCTGCCGCTAGATCGATCGCCAATGCGCCGCCGAGGCTATGGCCATAGATAAATCGACGCGCCGGATCGGGTTCGCGACGTTTCAATTCTTCGAGCGCGACCCGCGCATCTTCATAAGCGGTTTCTTCCGACGGAAGCAGCTCGGTGCTCTTGCCGAACCCGCGATAGTCGACAGCGAGCACGTTGAAACCGAGGTCGACCCAGCGCGACATCCGAAACACGCTGCCGTTTAGATTCCAGCGGGCGCCGTGCAGGTAGAGCACCGTCGGCGCGCGCTTGGCGTCTTCCTGCGGGACATACCAGAAGTTCAGCGTATGGCCATTGGCCAGCTTGACGTCGAATTGCTCAGTGCCGGGTAGCGGGTCCGAGAACCAGCGCTGATTGCCGTTTCGCGGATCAAAAATCGCCTGGCGCTGCCATTCGTCGAGCGATCCGCAACCCGCCGCGCCGGCGCCGATGGTGAGCGCGCCGAGCAGCAAAGTCATCGGACGAGTGAGGAATTTTTTCACGGTGCTTTGAACGTTAAGCTCGGTCTAGAGTTCTCGCCATCGAACTTGCGGATTAATGCGCCAGACTTCAAGCCGGTTTACGGCGCGGCTTGGCAGATTTTGGCATTTGCCGCTTATTGAGTCCGAGCATCGTGCCGCGGCAGTTTTTTGCCCCGCAGCGGCATTCGTAGTTTTTCCTAAGTGTGGGCGTCAGGCGCTCCTCGATCGTCAAGCTGTAGTCGTAGCTAAGCTCTTCGCCGGGTCTGATATCGCGCATCGCCTGAATAAAGACGCGGCCGTCATCCGTTTCCTCGGTCTCGCAATTGGGGTCGCACGAATGGTTGATCCAGCGCGCTGCGTTGCCGCCGACGCCGGCATCGATCACTGTTTTCTGATCGTCGAGCGAAAAAAAGAAGGTGTGATACGGATCCTCCGGGTTCGACGGCGGTTGACTGTCGGCTTCCTTCCAGGAAATGCGCGCGCCTTTGTATTCGATGATGTTCTCGCCCGCTTTCAGCGGGCGTGCAGCGTAGACGCCGCGCCCGTGGACGCGCGAATTCTTGACGACGATGCGAGGTTTGCGTTGTGTTGCCATGGAATTGCGGTAAGCGAACGATGTGCCCGCGCGTCTTAACTGAGTCCGATCAAGCGCCGAAGCTCGTTGATCGGATTCGACTTCAATACGTCGATCAAATTGTTGAACTGATCGGTCCAGAGCGAGAAATGCGGATTCGGTTCGATCGCTTCGACGACTTCTGCGAGCCGCTCATGGTCGAACGCCGCGGGCGATCGCGCGAGCAGCACCCAGTCGGTGATCGACGCTGAGCTGTCGTCCCCAGGCGCATCGGTCACCAATCTTGCCGCCAAGCCATTCGCCTCCGCAATATTGGCCAGCACCGGCTTCAGGTCGAGGAAGCGATTGGAGATGTGAAACGCCAGAATGCCGTCGGGTTTCAAATGTTGGAAAAACAGCGCGGTCGCTTCCGACGTAATCAGATGCACCGGTATCGAATCGCTGGAAAAGGCGTCGATCGCGAGCACGTCGTAGCGCTGCCGTGCACTGGACAAAAGCTCGCGTTCCATCGAAAGACGCGCGTCGCCGATCACGAATTCGATCGCCGCCGGCGATGAGTTCAGATATGAAAATTGACTCTTCGCCAACGCCAACACGTCCGGGTCCAGCTCGTAAAAGCGCACGACGTCGCCGGCGCGTCCGTACGCCGACAAAGTGCCAACACCTAGACCGACGAAGCCGAGCCGCACCGGCCCTTCACTCTGCTTTGCTTCGATCGCGCGGCCGACCCCGGATGTGCGAGCGTAGTACGTGCCGGGCTCGAGCCGGTTCGCATTGATCGTCTGCTGCTCGCCGTGCAGGATGACGCCATGCAATAGCCGGCGCACCTGCTGGTCGCCCTGTCCCTGCTCCTTTACGCGCAGCGTGCCGTAAAAGTTGCGATGCATGTACACGACTTCATCGCGCAAGAATCCGATGTATTCGCTGCCGAACCATGCGGTCGCCAGCGTGGCCACGATCGCCGGGCCGATCAGCCATCGAGTCTTGCGCGCCACCAGCACGGCAAGCGAAGCCAGCAGCACCAGCGCGACCGGTAATTCGAAGTAGGTCGGAAAAACGCGCGGCGCGACCAAGCCCACCAGCATGCCGCCAAGTGCGCCGCCGAGCGAAATCGTCAGATAAAACTGCGTCAAATAGCGCGGCACTGGCTTGCTCAGTGCCAGCTCGCCGTTGCAAAAGAATGCCGCCATCATCATGCCAATGGTGTACAGGGGAACCGCAAGGCTGACGTCGAGCACGCCACGGTTGGCCGATAAACCCGCCGCCATTGCGACCAGCAGTAACAGGGTGGGAAACAGAAACCAGGCGCGCTGATACCAACCGCGACCCTGACGACCTTCGAACGCAACGACGAACGTCAACAGATACAGCGACAGCGGCAGCACCCATAAGAACGGCACCGATGCGACGTTCTGCGTAATGTGACTGGTGGTGGCCAACAGCAGCACCGAGCCCAGTGCGGCAAACGCGAGCCAGAGCGCGTAGTCGGGCAAGCGCGGCGCCGGACCTTCGGGGTCTGCAACCGTCGGGCCTGCAACCGCACCGGAATCAGCCGCCTTCCACGCCGACACCGCGCACGCGACCGCGAACAACGCGTACGCCACGCTCCACACGATCGATTGCGCGTGCGACGTCGAAAATGGCTCGATCGCAAACGGAAACGCGAGCAGTCCGATCAGCGATCCGAAGTTCGACAACGCGAACAGCCGGTAGACGCTCTTCTCGGGAAAGCGCGGCGCCACCCACTTTTGCAGCAGCGGACCGGTCGCCGACAACAGAAAGTACGGCAGGCCGATCGTTGCGACCAGCAGCACGACGATGCGCAACGCGGCGTCGGCGCCTGCGGCGGGCTTCAGGGCCTCGCTCGGAACGATCGGCAGAAACAACAAGCTCACCGCGAGCAGCGCAATGTGCAAGCGCGCTTGATACTTGGGCGACAAGTAGCGCGTTGTCAGATGCGAATAGGTATACCCAGCGAGCAAGACCACTTGAAAGAAAACCAGGCAGGTGGTCCAGACCGCCGACGTGCCGCCAAACCACGGCAAGATCTGCTTGGCGATGATCGGCTGCACCAAAAACAGCAGAAACGCCGACAGCAAAATGGTTGAAGCAAAAAGGGGCATCGAGGTGGTGGGACGTAAGGCCGGAAAGGGGGCCAAAAACGGCACCTAGCGGCGCGAAAAGCGCGCGATTGTCGCATGCGTTGACACGAACTCCGGCCCACCGGTCGGACACGCCGCCTGGAGGCGCCGAAGCAGCGCTTTTCGGGCTTCCGCCGGTTCAAGCGAGGGGTCTTTGGCGCCGAAGATCAAGTATGGACGGCTCCCTCCTCCGAACCGACGACACCGGGCAGCTTTCGGCTGACCAAGGTGTAGCGCTCGATCACCTGCGGCTCGGCTGGCGACCGGTCGTCGCCCGTGATCGTCGTGTTCTTGGGGTGCGAATAGAAATCAGAGCGACGCCCAACACGGCCGAGGCGTCGTTGACGTCCACCGTAGGTGCCGTTATCGCGGCGCTGGCGGATCAAACGACGTCACGACCGCGTGGAATCGTCGTTCTCGCGCCGACTCCCCTGTCGCTGACGACGGACTTGCAGACAATCGGCGAATGGAGCAGAAAAGCTAACGTGATGCTCGAGATCGGCGCCGAGGCGCTGACTACGCGGCAGCTCCCGCTGATCGAAGCCGCACATCAGAGTGGGCTCAAATTCGTATTACGCAAGTCGGCGCATCCGCTACCGCGCGATACGCAACGGCTGTTTGCCGCCGTCGTAGATGCAGAAAGCGGCCAGTCGCACGACGGTGAGCCTGCACTGTGGGTGCGGGACGTGCACACACGCGCCGACGTCGAATCCGCATTGGCGCACGGCGCCCAGGCAACCATTGGCTGGCCGCTCGACGAACCGATGGTAGAACCGTCTGCCGGGTTGGAGCCGACCCGGCGCGCGGTGCTCGACATCGTGCGGCTGATTCAAGGCGATGCCGACGTCATCGCTCTCGAACGGGCCTTCAAGAGTGAACCAAGCCTGGCGTTGATGCTGCTGTCGGTGATCAACGGTCCGGCGTTTGCGCCGAGTGCCGCGTTGAGCGCGCCGATCACGTCGCTGCGTCATGCAATCCTCGTGCTTGGCTACAAACGGCTCGTGCGCTGGCTGGTGCTGTTACTCGGTGTGTCTTCCGCCAACACGCGCTCGATGCCGCTTATTTACATGGCAGTCCAGCGCGGCTTCTTCCTCGAAGCGCTGGCCAATCCGCTTTTGAAACAAACTGGCGGTATGCGCGATGACCTGTTCGTGGTCGGCGCATTTTCGTTACTGCAGCAAATCACCGGGCACTCACATGAACGGCTGTTCGCCTCGGCCGTGCTGCCGCGGCCGGTGCTCGATGCAGTGCGCGCGCATGAAGGTGCCTACGGCGTATATCTCGCGCTGGCCGAAGTAATCGAGCGCGGCGACACCGTCGGCTCGGAGCGGGCAGCGCAGTTAGTCGGCGTCTCGATGGGCCAGATCAATGCGGCATTGCTGTCTTCGCTTGCAGCCGCTGATGCGATTACGATGAATTGAAGGAAGTTCTGAAAAGCGTAGCGAGCGGGCTGAGGTTGCGCCGAGGAGCGCAGGCGTACAAGACGTACGTTGAGCACCGCAGGCGCAAGATCGGCCCGCGCAGTAGCTTTGCAGGGCTTCCTTAATCGAGGCGTGCGCCGCTGCGCCTGATCACTGGCTGCCAGCGTGCGCGTTCGGCCTGCATGAATGCGCCGAACGACTCCGGAGTACCCCCGCCGACCCGCCATCCCGCCGCTTCGATGCGTGACGTCACCTCCGACATCGCAAAAATTGTGTTGATCTCGCGATTAAGCGCATCGATCATCGCGCGTGGGGTCGCTGCCGGCGCCACGAATCCATTCCACGCGATCGCTTCAAATCCGGGGAATCCGCTTTCATCAATTGTCGGCAGATCACGCAGTGCGGGCCAGCGATCGCGACTGGTGACTGCTAGCAGTTTTATCCGGCCCGCTTGCACGACTGGCAATAGCGTTGTCGGGTTCGACATCACCGCGTGTACGTCACCCGCGGCGGTTGCCTGCACGGCGGGCGGTGCGCCGTTGAATGGAATATGAACCAGATATAAACCGGCTTCGGTCTTCAGCAATTCCATCGACAAGTGTGACGCGCTGCCGTTGCCTACCGACGCGTAGTTCAGCTGCCCGGGGCGTTGCCGGGCGTAGGCAAGAAACTCTTTGAACGAATTGACCGGCAATGCGCTCGGAACTGCCAGCACGTTCGGCGCGGTGCCGACGAGCACGATCGGTGCCAAGTCTTTGACCGGGTCATACGGCAGCTTCGAATACAGAAACGGCGCGGTCGCCAACGGGCCGGTGAATGACAGCCCAATCGTCGCACCGTCGGGCGTGGCTCTCGAGATCTCATGGGTGCCGACAGTGCCGCCTGCGGCTGGCCGGTTCTCGACGACCACGGCTTGACCGCTGCGCTCGCGCAATTTGTCTGCAATTACTCGACCCAGCACATCGATCGATGATCCGGGGGGTGCCGTCAGAATAATGCGCAGCGTTTTGCTCGATGCGAGTTGCGCGAATGTTGCGCCCGCCGCCGCGCTCAGTGCAGTGGCCGCGGTTGCGCCCAGCACGCGGCGGCGCGATACGTACCGATGCGCTCTTGCCGGCATTTGGGATCAGGAGGCCCTAGTTCGGTGCGTGAATGCCCGCGCCGGCCTGACAGTTCGATAGATCGCCGCCAAAAATCTTCGCAGCCAGCGCGACACCTTGCGTCGTATTGTCGACTGCGCTGACATACTGCTTGACCCCACCGGTGAATGATGCCGCGCGGGCACCGCGCCCATACGGATCCGTATACCAAATCGTCGCTCCGCCGCCATTGCGAACCGTTGAGGCAGCGAATGTCACTTCGCGCCGGCAGCCGTTGAACGGCGAACGAGGATCATCGAAAGCGATGCGCGCAACGCGTGCGGTTGCGGGGCCATTCGGAGCGATCGAGCTGCATTCAACACCGCGCGCTTGGCGCACGATGCTGCCGGCGTTGAACGGATCGTCGATGAATTGCCCGGTCACACCAAGACCGGTGTAGCAAACGTCGATCGATCGGGCGATACCATCTATCGCATCCGGATCGAAGTAGCGCGACGGTGAATACACGGTAAACGCAGGATCGAATGCGGCCAGCTCGGTGCCGTCCTGCTTGACCAACGACACCGCGCTGAACCACGTTTCAATCAGCCCGGTCGAAAAATTCGAGGTCTGCGTGATTGGGACGAAGATATCGTTGCGCACATTGTCGATCGTCGGAATTACGCGACCAAGCTCGACACCGCCCTCCGGCGAAGTGGCGGGTTGCGCAGTGCCGAAAATGATCTCAGTGAAGCCGGTCGCCGGAAGATTCGCGACGAAAGTCGCGGGATCGCCAAAGGTAGCCATCACATTCGCCAGCAGCTTGACCGAGTAGAGCGACACATCGGCGCCGCGATTGCAATCGATCGCGTAAGTCAGTTGATGCAGATTACTTGCAAGCGATTCCGCGGCGTGCGATTCCTGATGAATGACGGTCAACACATCGCAGAACAGGTCGAATGTCTGCACCTGGCCGTTGATCACCCGCTCGCGCGGTACGCTGTTTTCCCAGGCGATTTTGTAGCCGACATGGTCTTCGAAACGATTCGCATCGGTATCGCCGATAGCAGCGTTCAGCGCAATCAGCTGTTCGGCAACATAGCCGAACGGAATGCCGCTTAAGTCACGCTCGGTCGGATCGATCACTCCATTGCGGTTTTCATCGAACGCATAGTGATCGCGCACGAACGCCCAGAGCGCCGAAGCGCGCGGATCGCGCCCATGCTCGTGCCCGAAGCTGCATTCGCGCCCATTCGCCGGGTCCACTGCAACGGGCGGATGCCAGGTCGGATACCGCTTGCCGTCCGGTCCGACGACAAAAAAACTGTCGTGAAATTCTTGCGTGCAGGTGTCGTATGTCGTATTCGGAAGCCATTGGCCCATCGCCGCACTGGCAGGTCGGCTGGAGCCAGAGGGATTGGACGGGTCCGATGGGCGCGACGGGTCGAGTGCAGGATCACCGCTGCATGAAACACTCACTCCGCCGGTCAGCAAGAACATCGCGGTCAGCGCTGCGCCGACGGTCAACGCACGCGAGCAAATCGCGGCACGTATCTGATTCATATCGTTGACGCTAAGCGCGCAACAACGTGCGGTCAACCGCACGAAACGACTAGCGTCGCGCCGCCGGCTTTCTTGCGCTGGAGGTGCGCGCGGTGTTCGCCACCGGCTTGCGAGCCGCAGCGCCACTAACTTTGCGCGCCTGTTTACTCTTCACCTGCGACACTGCAGTTGCGCCGGCGACCACGGCTGCCCGCACTCGTGTCTTCGACGGCTTGGCGACCGGCGCCGCTTCGACTGTGCCGTTAGTGGTCTTGCCAGCTCGTTTGGCCGGTGCTCCGGCTTTCACCGCCCGCGGCTCGAATTCGAATCCGGTGGTGCCGTCGGGTTTTCTCACCAAAAACGCCGAGAATTTTCGCCGCGTACGATTCGAAACGAATCCGCGCATAACGTCGGTGCGTCCCTCATTGAGCAGCTTCGCCATTTGCGTTGCGTCGATCGGCTGTTGCAAGATAACCTTGCCCGAGCGGAAATCGCAGCGCTTCTCGGCCCCGACACTGTTTTCGCACAGATACGACATCGGCTGCTCGAACACGCGGCCGCCGCACTTCGGGCACGGACCGATCGGCGTCGACTTCGAGAAATCGATCGGGTCGGTACTGCCATCATCGTTGGTTTGTCCGAAATCGAATTCGATTTTCAGCTCAGGCGTGATCTTCAGCACCGCCGCAAACGGCCGCCCCATTTTGCTAATGAAGCCATTCAACGGACCAATCGTTCGATCGCGCAACAGTTGTTCGACTTCTTCGACTTCGAATGTCCGGCTGCCCGGATGTTTGGGCAGCGAAAACTCGCACTTAGTGCACGCATAGCGCCGGTAGTTCTCGACGATCTTGCCTTTGCAATTGGGGCACGGTGTTGCAAGCGTGGCCGGGTCGTCGATCGGCACCGTATTCGATTGATAACTTTTCGCGCGGTCGACGACTTTCTTCGTCATACCGGCGATCTCTTTCATGAAACGGTCGCGCTTCAGCTGGCCGTGCTCCATCAGCGACAGCTTGTGTTCCCACTCACCGGTCAACTCCGGCGCGGTCAGCTCTTCGATATCCAGACCTTTGAGCAATGTGATCAAGTCGAACGCCTTGCGCGTCGGCCGCAGATCCTTGCCATCGCGCACCATGTAGCGCTGATCGATCAACCCTTCGATGATCGTCGAGCGCGTCGCGGGCGTTCCGAGTCCTTTGCCGGCCATCGCGGCGCGCAGGTCGTCGTCTTCGATCAGCTTGCCCGCACCTTCCATCGCCGACAACAAGGTCGCTTCCGTGTAGCGCGCGGGCGGGCGTGTCGCGAGTGCGACCGATTGCACGTCGGTCGCTCGAACCCGCTCGCCTTGATCGATTTTTGGCAGTGACCCCTGCTCCTGCATCGCCTCGCGTCCGTAGATCGCGAGCCAGCCAGGCTCGACCAAGACTTTGCCTTCGGTCTTGAACGAATGGCCCTCGACCTCGGTGATGCGAGTCGTCACCAGATATTCAGCCGCCGGGAAAAAGATCGACAGGAAGCGCTTGACGACCAGGTCGTACAGCTTCGCCTCGACCTCTGACAGGTGCTTCGGCGTCTGCAACGTCGGAATGATGGCGAAGTGGTCGGAGACCTTGGCGTTGTCGAACACGCGCTTGTTCGGCTTTACCCAGCCTTGCTTGACGATTTTCCTTGCGAACTCGCGATACGGCGCCGTGCTGCCGAGCGCATCCATCGTCTTGCGCACGGTGCCGACGTAGTCTTCAGGCAATGCACGCGAATCGGTACGCGGGTAAGTGAGTACCTTGTGCCGCTCGTATAGCGCTTGCGCGATCGACAACGTCGTCTTTGCGGAAAAGCCGAACTTGGAATTCGCTTCGCGCTGCAGCGATGTCAGATCGAACAGCAAAGGCGCCAGCTGGGTACTGGGTTTCGCTTCTTCGGTCGCCGAGCCGGTCTTGCCGCGACACGCGTCGGCGATCGCAGTCGCCTTCTTGCCGTCCCATAAGCGCTCGGCGCGTGCATCGACGTCGTCGTTTTTCTTGAACTTCGGGTCGAACCAGCGGCCTTCGTAGGCTCCGGCTTTCGCATCGAACGTGGCACGCACTTCCCAGTAGTCGCGCGATACAAACTTCCGGATCTTGTCCTCGCGCTCGACGACGATCGCCAAGGTCGGCGTCTGCACACGGCCGACTGTCGTCAGATAGAAGCCGCCTTCCTTGCTATTGAACGCGGTCATTGCGCGCGTGCCGTTGATGCCGACCAGCCAGTCGGCCTCGGAGCGGCTGCGCGCGGCATCGGCCAGCGGCATCATCTCGTCGTCACTTCGCAATTGCTCGAACGCCTCGCGAATGGCAGCCGGCGTCATCGACTGCAGCCATAACCGGCGCACCGGCTGCTTCGCCTTCGCCGCCTGCACGATGTAACGGAAAATGAGCTCGCCCTCGCGCCCGGCGTCGCACGCGTTAATCAACTGACCGACGTCCTTGCGCTTGATCAGCCGCATCAGCACCTTGAGCCGCGCCTCGCTCTTGGCGATTGGCGCCAGATCAAAGTGCGGCGGGATCACCGGGAGGTGGGTGAAGGTCCATTTACCGCGTTTGACGTCGTAGGCCTCCGGCGCACGCAGTTCGAGCAGATGACCGACGGCCGACGACAACACGTACTGGTCGTTCTCGAAGTGATCCTGGTGTTTGACGAAGTCACCCAGCGAGCGCGCAATGTCTGCGGCCACAGAAGGCTTCTCGGCGATGATCAATGTTTTCGACATCAATGAAAGGAACCCAAAACGAGCGGCTCCCTAGCTTGTTCCTTTTTTCAGGATAACAACTAATGAGAAACGGCACGCAAGTGGGCCAGGCCAAGGCCTTTTGGTCGCCGTTGTGCTGCGCGCGTACGCAGCGGTCGCTCCGAAGGAGCGCGCCTAACTAATCAACGCTTGCCCTAGTGCAGATTTTTGTCGTCGCCGGCGCCGAGCAATTCCTCGAGCAGCAACACGTCGATGTCGGCTTGCTGGCTCCACAAGACCATCAACACGATCACCTTCAGCTTATCGATCGAAATCGGGGTTTCATCGGTGGCCAGTGCACGTTCGATGACGATCTCGCGTTGCGTCGGGGTTAGTTGCGAGGCTTGTTCAAGAAAACTCAGGAAACCGACCGCTTCGAATCCAAGCCGCTCGAATTCGGTGGCCGCGTAGACGCGAAACGCACGTTCACTTTCGGGACCTATCGCGATCGATTCAGAGGTGACGAGTTGCAACCCGGACAACCAGGTGAGCGCGTCGGAGATCTCTTCGTCGTCGAATCCGGCGTCAGTCAGCCGTTTTGAGAGCGAGTCGGAGTCCGGGCACGCATGCAGCGCGCCATAGTTTTCGTATAGGTAGACGAGAACGTCGAACACGTCGCCGAAATCTATGCGGGAGAAGCCGCGCTGTAAAGAGTCATCGTCGGATTAACGCAACCTTTGGTATCGGTTACCCGGCAGGCGCTCAACATGTTGTGCCAGCTCGAGTTCGAGCAAGGCGCCGACCAATTCGCCGGGCTCACGGCCGCTTTGTTCGACCAGACGCTCGAGATCGATCGGATCGTGACCGACCAGACTCAAGACATCGGCATGCGTAGCGGGCTCGAGCGGCGTTTCGGTCACTCCGGCCGCGCTTCGCCGGGCGAATCCGATCTCTTCCAATACATCTTGTGCAGACTCGACCAATTTGGCGCCATCGCGTATCAGCCGGTGACAGCCCTTGGCCAGTGGTGAGTGAATCGACCCTGGGACTGCGAAAACTTCGCGTCCATTTTCGGCCGCCAGCCGCGCGGTGATTAACGAACCCGATCGCAACGCGGCTTCGACCACCAGCGTGCCGCGCGTCATGCCGGCGATGATGCGATTACGCCTCGGGAAATTGTGCGCGAGAGCCGGTGTGCGTAGCGTGAACTCTGAGATCACGACACCGCGCTTTCTCACCTCGGTCGTTAAGGTCCGATTGCTTGCCGGATAGGTCACATCGACACCGGTGCCGACCACCGCGATGGTCGAGGCGTCGCTATCGGCTGCGAGCGCACCGCGATGCGCGGCAGCGTCAATGCCCAACGCAAGGCCGCTCGCCACCGTGACACCGGCTTGCGCCAGCGCACGCGCGAACAGTTGGGCGTTTTCGCTGCCCTGGCGGGTGGCGTTGCGGCTGCCGACAATCGCAATCGATGGGCGATTAAGCAGTTCCACCCGACCGATCGCGAACAGTGCCGGCGGCGGGTCGATAGTGGCAAGCAGCGCTTGCGGATACGCCGAATCGGCCAACGTCAGAAGTGCATGGTCGGAGGCGGCCGCCAGCCACTGTTCGGTGGCGTCGATCGCCGATTGCACCTCGGCGGTCGGCGGTTGCGCCATCAGTCGCGCGAGCGGCTCCGGTAACAAGCGCAGCAGCGCGGAGATACCCGCTGAAAAGATGGCATCGGGCAGGCCAAACGTCGAAAGAAGCTGGCGCGCGGCGCGCGGGCCGAGGCCCGGCGTGGCGATCAGTCGCAGCCAGGCGGCGCGTTCGGCCGCCTGCATTGCCTGCGTCGCGTGTATTGATGACGGTTTATTTCTGCAGCAGGTTACCCAGATCTTTGGCGCGCTCTTGCTGCGGCGACGGCTTCGTCGGATCGACGTTGAGCCCCATGCGCTCTTCTTCGAGTCGTAAAGTCCAGGTTGTCGCTCGGGTTCGACGCCCGGTCGCCGACTTCAACGGACTTTCGTACCCGCGCAGAATCAGCGCGTACGAAATTCCGGAAAAGACGCGGAACACAAACCCAAGTCCGATTTGCTCGTCGGGCAGCTTGATGTACTCGCGTTTGCTGGCAGTGCGATCAAGAATGGTCTCTCCGGTGCGCCACAGTTGCAGCACGTCACCGATGGACAACACCTTCGTCGCTGCCGCGGTTCAGCGTGATGATCTGGCCGCCACCGGCGTAGCGCACGCCGTCATAGATTGAGATGACCAGCGAATCGATCGGTGCCTCCGGACGCTTCGGCATGTAGGTGACGAGTTCCTGACGCTCGACCGGGAGCAGCCGGTCGCCGACGCCGATCTCCTGCTTGACCGAATCGATTCGCATCTTGACGATCTCGCCACCGCCGACCTTATTGGCGGTGCCGAGGTAGAACGCTTCGTACGCGATCGGCCCCTTGCGTGCCTTGTCGGCCGGGTCGTACAGCGGGCGCAGCGGGCGGAACACGTTGTAGTTGACGATCGCATCGTCCTGAATGCCGCGCGCATAGACGTCGTCACCACGGCCGACGAACACGCGGCCTTCCTCGTGGCTACGATGCGCGGCGTTCCGGCAAGGCCGTTGGCATCCAGCACTAAAGGCTGCGACAAAAACGGCGCGATCAGGTTATTCGGAATCGCCGAGATCGCTGCGCGCTCGCCGGCGACGTCGCGGATGCGCGGCTCGAGCTTCCCGAGACCGGGCTCGCCTTCGGCCAGCTGCAGGCGGGCACGCTCGCCGTCCTTCACCAACACCAGTGTTTGCCCCGGATAGATCAAGTGCGGATTCTTGATCTGCGTCTTGTTCATGCCCCACAGCTCGGGCCAACGCCATGGACTTGTCAGGTACATGGACGACAGGTCCCACAGCGTGTCGCCGCTCTTTACCGTGTAGCGCTCGGGCGCGTTCGGCGCGAGCGCCGACAACGGCACGCCCGCTTGCGCGACCTGATCGGCCGTGCTGCGCTGTTGGGGTGTGATCGGGAAACGTGACGCCGGGGTCGAATCCTGGGCCAGCGCAGCGCCGCCCCAAAGCGACATCGTGAATATCGCGGCTGAAACGACGCCTAACTTAGTGTGGGTCATGAAAACTCCTGGTCACGCCTATCGATGAACAGCGGGAACGGAAACGAAGACAAAGCCAGCGGCCAACCCCTTCCCTTGAACTTTTCAGGATTGCGCTGATATCTAATAACGGGCTGCAAATTTTGACTGTAATGCATTGATATAGCAACGGATGCTCTAGGGCTTCGATCCCGACAAGGCGCGATGCCATAGGTCGTAACCGACGCTTCCTGGCGCGCAAGTTTGGCTGAGCTGGTGCGCGGGCGGTGCTTGAAAAGCACGCAAACTTCGGGCATTTAAGGCAGATTGAAACTCGCCGTCATGGTGGCTGCCGGCGCGAAAAGGGCCTTTGGAGAGATAAGTGGCACTGCTTGACATCATCGAGTACCCGGATCCGCGCCTAAAAACGGTCGCGCGGCCGGTGACTCGTTTCGACGATCGATTGCGCCGTCTGATCCAAGACATGGCGCAGACGATGTACGCCGCGCCCGGCGTCGGCTTGGCGGCCACACAGGTCGACGTGCACGAACGTCTGCTGGTGGTCGATGTATCGGAAACCAAGGACCAGCTGCACGTGTTGATCAACCCTGAAATCGCGTGGGCGTCGGAAGAGCAGATCGAATGCGAAGAGGGATGCTTGTCGGTGCCGGGTGTCTACGACGCGGTCACGCGGCCGGCCAAGGTACGGGTGCGTGCGCAAAACGCCGATGGCACGCCGTACGAGTTGGAATGCGAGGGTTTACTGGCGGTGTGCGTGCAGCATGAGATGGATCATTTGGTGGGGAAAGTTTTCGTCGAATATCTGTCGCCGCTAAAGCAGGATCGGATCAAGACCCGCCTTAGGAAGCGCAAGGCAAAGGCTGCTTAGCGGCCGCACAATGGATTTGCCCGTCGATTGGCGCCGGATTTCGCGCGCTTCGTCGCGGTTCGCTGTGAGAAGGCACTGCAAGAGCTACATTTGCAGCCTCGTTACGTCACGTAAACGAGTCATGTTGAACGTCTCTGTCCTGCGCCAGTCATGGCGCAGCTGGTGGTCATTTTCGACCCTGCACGGTAGGTCCTGCCTGGCTGCAAGTCCTCTGGACGGTGCTGTTCAATAGCGCGATTGCGGTGGTGCTGACGCTGATGGCCTGGGGGTTTGCGGGCCGCGCCGATCCACTCAGGTTCTTCATTTGGAACTTCGTGATCGCCCAGTCGATCGGGCTGACGATTCACGCTTTGTACGAGGCGGGCGGCCATCTGCTGGGGCGCGAGCGTATCGAAGCGTTCTCGACCAGCAATCGAGTGATCTTTTTTGCGGGGATCCCGATCGTCGGCTGCCTAATCGGTTACTGGATCGGCTTAACCCTGCTCGGCGTCGATGTGAGCCGCATTGTTCAGGGCGCTCCACGGGTGGTGGTTGCAATCGTAATCGTATCCATCATCTTCTCGACTTTCTGGTATCGCTACCTTGCCGGCAAGACGCGCCTTGAGCGCGCCGAAGCGGAGAGCGAGCGCGAACGCGCAAAGGCGGTGGATTTGCAGCGCCAGGCGATCGATGCCCAGCTGCGCTCGTTGCAGGCGCAAGTCGAGCCGCACTTTTTGTTCAATACGTTGGCCAACGTTGTCAGCTTGATCGACACGGCACCGGATAAGGCGCGCTTGATGCTGGAGCGCTTGATCGAGTTACTGCGCGCTTCGCTTGCCGCCAGCCGCAGCGAACGCACCACGCTGGGTCAGGAAACGGCGTTGATTGCGGCGTATCTCGATATCTTGCGTATCAGGATGGGCGAAAGGCTCTCGTACACCATCAGCGTGCCGCCCGAACTGCTGAATGTAAGTATTCCGCCGCTGTCGCTGCAGCCGCTGGTAGAAAACTCGATCAAGCATGGCCTCGAGCCCAAGCTCGAAGGCGGCAGCGTGCATCTAAGCGCGCGCACAGCAGACGGAGCGTTGCAACTGGACGTCGAGGATGACGGCCTGGGTTTTTCGCCGCACCCCGGCGCAGGTGTCGGCCTCGCAAACTTGCGCGATCGAATCTCTTCGCTATATGGTGCGAGGGCGCGGCTAGTCATCGAAGAACTGGCGCGCGGCACCCGCGTCAGAATGACGATTCCGCTGGCTCACGTTGAATGAAGGCGATCATCGCGGACGACGAGCTGCATTTGGCTCAATATCTGCGCGACAAGCTTTCGAAGTTGTGGCCCGAGTTGCAAATCGTCGCCATCGTCGATAGCGGGCCCGCCGCGGCTGCCGCGATTGTCGAGCATGCACCCGACATCGCCTTTCTTGATATCCGCATGCCGGGCGCGACCGGATTACAAGTGGCCGAGAAACTTACGCGCAACACCAAGGTGGTGTTTGTCACTGCCTACGATCAGTACGCGCTCGACGCGTTCGAGCGCGACGCAGTCGACTATCTGCTAAAGCCGGTAACTGACGAGCGGCTCGTCCGCACCATTGAGAAGTTGCGTAAAGGCACGTCGCCAACCGCTGAGCTCGCGCCGTTGTTGGCGCAGCTATCCGAGCATATGGCCGGACGTGCCGGGCCACGCCATTTGCGGTGGATTCGCGCCAGCAAGCGTGCGGCGGACGGCGAAATCACGCAGCAAATTCCAGTGGCCGATGTGCTGTATTTCCAGGCTGACGATAAGTACACGTGCGTGTTCGCGCGCGATGGCACGGATGTCGCCGAGTGGTTAATCCGGGTGCCGTTGTCGGACCTCGGCGAGCAATTGAACCCGGAAGACTTTGCGCAGATCCATCGCTCGGTGATCGTCAATATGAATGCGGTGGAAGGCACACGCCGGGATCTGGCCGGCAAGCTGCACGTCAGAGTCCGCCATACCGCGCGGGAGCTGCCGGTCGCACGCCAGTACGTCCACCTGTTTCGTCAGATGTAGGACCGTGGCCACTAAAATGTAGCGATGCGAATCGTCTTTGCCGGCACGCCGGATTTCGCGGCGGTCGCCCTGGACGCCATCGTCAGCGCCGCTCCAAGCGCCGGTTGGACGGTGCCGCTGGTATTGACGCAGCCGGACCGTCCGGCCGGTCGCGGCCTGAAGCTGACTGCAAGCCCGGTCAAGCAACTCGCGATGGCGCATGGCATAGACGTCGACACGCCGGTCTCGCTGCGCAAGGGCGATGCTGCATTGGCGGCGCAAGCGAGGTTAAGCGGCGTCGCGCCGGACGTGTTGGTCGTTGCTGCCTATGGATTGATTCTGCCGCAACAGGTGCTCGATATTCCACGCGGACTGCGCAAAGGATGGACGCCAAAGCTTTCGGCGCTGAATATTCACGCTTCGTTGCTGCCGCGCTGGCGCGGGGCGGCACCGATCGCGCGTGCGATCGAGGCGGGCGATGATGAAACCGGAATCACGATCATGCAGATGGACGCGGGACTCGATACCGGGCCGATGCTGGCCGCCGAGAAGGTCTCGATCGCACCTGACGATACGGCCGACACGCTGACCTCCAAGCTCGCCCGCGTCGGCGCGCGCCTGATCGTCGATGCGCTACGCAACGTCGATCGATTGGTCGCGACGCCGCAGCCCGGTGGCGCTACGTACGCCGCCAAGCTGAACAAATCGGAGGCGTGGCTCGACTGGTCGCAGCCTGCCGGCCAGCTCGAGCGGAAGGTGCGCGCGTTCAATCCGTTTCCGATTGCATCGAGCCTGCTCAATGGATCGACAGTCCGGATATGGCGTGCGCAGGCAAGCGGTGACCGACTCACCGACCCTGCCGATGTTGGCAGCGTGAAATCCGCCGATGCCTCCGGCGTGCGTGTCGCCTGTGGCGCCGGTGAGCTGCTGATTACGGAACTGCAGCGTGCAAATGGCAAGCGAACAGTGGCACGCGAGTTCGTCAGCGGGTTCCCTGTCCACGTTGGCGATCGCTTCGTCAGTCCTCAGACTGTTGCTACGGGGTGAGCACGGCCGAGTCGCCCGCGCTGGCCGATGTATTGCGACACGCGGCCACGGCTTGGCAATTGTTTCGTGACGGCCGTTCGCTCGATCGCGCACTGACCGCGGCGCTCGCTGACCGCGACAAGTTAAGGCCAGCGGTGCAAGACGCGCTGTACACCGCAGTCCGCCACCTGGCGGGCAGTGAGCGCATTGTCGAACGGCTGGCCGCACGTGCGCCTGCGTCCGACGTGGCGGCGTTGCTGGCGGTGGCAATCGCTCAACTGCAAAGCGATCGCTACGCGGCGCATACCGTCGTCGATCAGGCGGTGGCCGCGGCTCAACAATCGCTGCCAACACGAGCCGCGTCCGGCTTTATCAACGCCGTCCTGCGGAATTTCTTGCGACAGCGCGAAACGCTGCTCGCCGAACTGCAGGGTGACGCAACGGTGCGTTACAACTTGCCAGCGTGGTGGATCGAGCGGTTGCGGAGCGAGTATCCAAGCGATTGGATCGCCATTGCCGAGTCGCAGCAGCAGATGCCGCCGTTGGTACTACGCGTCAATCAAGCACGAACCACGGCGGAGGACTACATCGCGCGGCTCGCAGAGCGCGGCATCGAAGCCACGCGGGTCGGCGCGCAAGCAATCTGGATGCGTGAGCCCAGGCCGGTGACGGAGATCCCCGGCTTTGCGGACGGTGACGTGTCGGTACAAGATGCCGGCGCGCAACTGGCGGCGCTGTGGCTCGACGCTAAGCCTCGGCATGCGGGTGCTCGATGCCTGCGCCGCGCCCGGTGGCAAGACCGCGCACCTGGCCGAACTTGGCGCGACCGATCTGACCGCTCTCGAGATCGACAGCACGCGCGCCGCGCGCATCGCCGACAACCTTCGTCGTTGTCATCTGAGCGCGAGCGTCGTCATCGGCGACGCCGCGCATCCGGGCACATGGGTGGCAGCGGCCGGCCATGACTCGTTCGACCGCATCCTGCTCGACGCCCCGTGTACCGCCTCGGGCATCGTGCGGCGTCACCCCGACATTCCGTGGCTACGGCGCCCGGCCGATGTTGCGCAATTGACAACGCTACAAGCCGAATTGCTGGACGCTTTGTGGCCGCTGCTAAATGTGGGTGGTAGGCTGCTTTATGTCGTTTGCTCGCTGTTTCCGGAAGAAGGGCGCGAGCAAGTCGCCCGCTTCGGCGAGCAGCATTCTGACGCGCGTCTATTGAGTTTGCCCGCGTCGCAGTTGCTGCCGGCATCGGTCGCTGAGCCGGCAGCCGTGTCCGTGTGGCAAGGTTCGGGTCTGCCGACGCTGCATGACGGCTTTTTCTACGCGTTGCTTGAGAAGACCGGATGAAACCGATCATCGCGCCAAAGCTTTGGGCGGCATTGCTGGCATGGCCGCTGTGGCTTGCAATCGGCGCATTTATCGCCGCTCCATCTTCCGCCTTCGCCGACGAACGGATCGGCGTGATGGCGGCTGCTCTGGAGCCGGCGCGAGATTCACAGAACATGGGCGGCGACGCGCTACTGCTGAACGCGACGTTCGAATTCGAGTTGCCGCAGGCGCTTGAAGAAGCGGTACAAAAAGGGATCGCGCTGTATTTCAATATCGAGTTTGAATTGTTTCGCAAACGCTGGTACTGGTTTGATCGAAGGGCTGCATCGAGCACGTTGACGTATCGTTTGTCCTATAGCCCGTTGACGCGTCAGTATCGGCTGGCTCGCGGCGGACTGTCACAGTCGTTCGAATCACTCGACGAAGCGCTGGCTCTTTTAAAGAGCGTTCGAAATTGGAAAGTGGCCGAGAAAAGCGTGCTGAGTCCGCGCGACGAATACACTGCGCAGGTTCGGATGCGGCTCGACGTCACCCAACTACCAAAGCCGTTCCAGGTCAATGCGATTACCAGCCGCGAATGGACGCTGACGTCGGACTGGCGCGAAGTGCCGGTGACGGCTGAGCTGATCCGTTAACCCATGACCTCGATGCCACGCGTACTTCGATATGGGCTGTTTGCCGCCCTTGCGGTGGGTGGCGTATTGCTGTTCCTGTTGGCGTCGGCGAGTGGTAACACTGCCTTTTTCGAACGCAACTATCCGCTGCTGCTGGGCATCAACGGCGTCATTGCAGCACTGCTGTTCGTGCTGGTGCTGGCGCTGATTCGACGGCTTGTACTGCGGTTGCGCGCCAACCAATTCGGTGCGCGGATGATGATCCGGTTCACGCTCGCATTCGCGTTGATGGGCGTGCTGCCCGGCGTGCTGATCTATGTCGTTTCCACACAGTTTCTCTCGCGCTCGATTGAATCGTGGTTTGACGTGCGCGTGGATCGCGCGTTGGATTCCGGACTCACGCTTGGTCGCGCCGCACTCGACAATCTGAAGGACGATGTCAGCGCCAAGGCACGCAGTTGGGCGCTCGAGCTGTCCGACGCGCCGGAATCGTCGCAACTTTCGCAGCTGAATCGACTGCGCGAGCAGGGCGGAATTCAGGACGCGCTGGTCGTGAGCGGCAGTGGACACCTAATCGGAGCCAGCGGCTCGCGGCTGTCGGAACTCGTGCCCGAGGTTCCATCCAACAGCGAGCTGCGCCAGGCCCGAGCCCGGCTCATCTTTGCAACGATCGAGGGCGAGGCGGGCGCGCTCGAGCCGCGCCATGGGTTGCGCGCGCGGGTGATCGTTCCGATACCTGCGCCGGGTCCGCTGCAGACTGCCGACCTGCCTTCCTCCAAATCGGGAACGCAGCGCGACGACGCGAAGGCAGGGCCGAGTTTCGGCAGCATCATCGCGCCCACTGAAACCCGGTTCTTGCAGTTGATCCAGCCGGTTCCACCGTCGATCGCCGCCAATGCGGAAGCGCTGCAAAACGGCTATCGCGAATATCAAGAGCTATCGCTGGCGCGCCAGGGATTGCAAACAATCTACGGCTTGACGCTGACGCTAACGCTGCTGCTATCGATCTTTGCAGCGATTGCATCGAGTGTGCTGCTTGCAAGCTCGATGACCGCTCCGCTGTTGCAGGTGGCCGAGGGGACGAAAGCCGTTGCCGAAGGCGATTATCGGCAGGTGCGCGAGTTTCCGGGTAACGATGAACTGAACCTGCTGACGCAATCGTTCAACGCGATGACGCGCCAGCTGACGGAAGCGCGCGACCAAGTCGAAACCAAGCAGCGCGAAGTCGAACACGCGAAGACGTATTTGGAGCGTGTGCTGGCCAATTTATCGGCTGGCGTGATCGTGCTGAACAAAGATTTCCATCTGGTCACCGCCAATCACGGCGCGTCACGCATCCTTGGTCATTCGTTGATGAGCCAAACCGATGTGCCGTTGCGTGAGATCGATGCAGCGCTGACTTCTGCACTTGCGACCGCGTTTGCCGATCATGCGCTTACGGCGTCGCCGAAGGATTCGTGGCAGCAGCAGGTCGAAGTCAGGCGGGCACCTGCACTGTGAGTTCGACAGGATGATCAAACCGAATCCGGCGGGCGAACCGCTGATGCTGCTCGCGCGCGGCTCGCGTCTGCCGCTCGATGACGGCCTCGGCTACGTCGTCGTGTTCGACGACATCACTCAGGTGATTTCAGCGCAACGCGCGTTGGCGTGGGGAGAAGTCGCGCGCCGATTGGCGCATGAAATCAAGAATCCGCTGACTCCGATTCAGCTGGCGGCCGAGCGGTTGCAAATGAAGCTGATAGAAAAGTTGTCGTTGCCCGATGTCGATGTGTTGAAGCGCGGCACGTCGACCATCGTCAGCCAGGTCAGTGCAATGAAGCGCATGGTCGACGATTTTCGCGATTACGCTCGCGTGCCGCCGGCGCGACTGTCGCCGCTCGCTCTGAACACACTGGTGGAGGAAGTAGCTGCGCTTTATGGCGCCGAGGCGGGTCACGGTGCCATCCAGCTCTCATTACGGCCCGGACTGCCGCTGATCGAAGGCGATGCGACGCAATTGCGCCAGGTGATCCATAACCTGCTAGTGAATTCCCAGGACGCACTGACGGGCCGATCCAATGCACGCATTCAAGTACGCACCGAGCTGGTCGAAATCGAGGAAGCGACTACCAAGGCGCGCGCGGTACGGCTGGCCGTCGAAGACAATGGACCGGGATTTCCAGCGAATATACTTCGCCGTGCGTTCGAGCCTTATGTCACAAGCAAATCCGGCGGTACCGGCCTTGGCCTTGCGATGGTGAAGAAAATCGTCGACGAGCATGGCGCGCGCATCGAAGTCGTTAATCGCGGCGGCGCTGGGCAGAGTAGCGGCGCGATCGTTACGATCGTCTTTCGCCGGCTTGCAGAAGTCAGCGCGGCGCCGGCGTTACACGCGGCTTGACGTTCGTGTGCAAATGAGTGCGGCGTAAGCTTGCGGCTAGCTTGCAAATTGAACTCCTAATCGGCCATGGCTAACATCCTCGTCGTCGACGACGAAATCGGCATCCGCGAACTGCTGTCGGAAATTCTGGCCGACGAAGGACACGCCGTGCTGACAGCAGAAAACGCAGCGGCCGCTCGGTCCGCACGCAGCAGCGAAGAACTTGACCTCGTGCTGCTCGATATCTGGATGCCGGACACCGATGGCGTCACCTTGCTGAAGGAGTGGGCGTCCACCGGGCAGCTGACGATGCCGGTCATCATGATGTCGGGTCACGCGACGATCGACACCGCCGTGGAAGCTACGCGCTTCGGCGCGCTCGAGTTCCTGGAGAAGCCGATTGCAATGACACGCCTGTTGACGGCAGTGCGCTCGGGACTCGAGCGTGGGCGAGTGATGCGCAACCTTAGGATGACGGTGCCGGCTGCGCTCAGCGCCGTCGCGCTCGCGCCGACGGCCGCCGCCGGTGATGTGGCCAGTGCGGCAGCGGCCAAACATGCAGAGGTCGCTCTGCCGAAGGAGCACAACGGTGTTGCGCTCGACCAGCCGCTGCGCGATGCGCGTGATCAGTTCGAGCGCGTGTACTTTGAATATCACCTTGCGCGCGAGAGTTACAGCATGACGCGCGTCGCCGATCGGGCCGGGCTTGAGCGCACTCATTTGTATCGCAAGCTGAAGCAGCTGGGGATCGAGCTGTCGCGCGGCGCGCGCCGCAACGATCGCGCGCCCGACGAAGTCCCGAGCACACACGACGTGCCAGCCACGCGAGTAGAACCGACGGTGTATTCCCAACGCAGTCACGAGTACGACGACTGAAAACGCTGCAAGACTACTGCGCGCCCCGATCTTGCGTCTGCGGTGCTCAACGTACGTCCAGTACGCCTGCGCTCCTCGACGCAACCTCGGGGCTGCTCGCTACGTCTTTCAGCGCTTTCAGCCCAGCTTCGTAAGTAACTCGCGCCTGCGGTTTACATGAAAATCATCATCGTCGGCGCCGGCAGGGTCGGCTCCTCGGTGGCCGAAGCGCTGGTTTCCGAAGCTAACGACATCACGGTGATCGACACCGACGGCGCGCGCGTCGCTGAGTTGCAGAGCCGGTTTGATCTGCGCGGCCTGGTCGGCAGTGCGGCGCTGCCGTCGATATTGCAGGCAGGCGGTGCGGCCGACGCTGACATGCTGATCGCGGTCACCGCGTTCGACGAAACCAACCTGGTGGCGTGCAAGATCGCGGCCGATCTGTACAACACTCCGATGCGTATTGCGCGCGTGCGCAATACCGAGCTGCAGCAGCATCCAGACCTGATGGGCGAAGGCGGCTTTCGCGCTACGCAGGTGATTTTCCCCGAGCAAACGGTGACCGACTATTTGTTGAAGCTGGTCGATTTTCCGGAGGCGCTGCAGGTACTCGAGTTCGCTGACGGACGCGCCAGCCTGATCGCCGTGCGGGCGTTCGCCGGCGGCCCTCTGGTATCGCAGCCGATCAAGGAGCTGCGGCGCCATATCCCGAACGTCGACACGCGGATCGTGGCGTTGTTTCGCGATGACGCCAGCGTGCGAGTCGACGGCGACACGATGATCCAGCCGGGCGACGAAGTGTTTTTCCTGGCGGCGACCCGCGACGTGCGTGCGGTGATGAACGAGTTGCGCCGTATGGACCAGCCGGTACGAACCGTGATGATCGCTGGCGGCGGCAACGTCGGTTTGCGATTTGCGCTTGCGCTTTCCACTGGCGAAGGGCTTGACGTGGCTCAGCGTTGCAGCGTCAAGATTATCGAGAGCCATAAACGGCGCGCCGAGGTTCTGGCGCAGCAGACTCCAGCCGACGTGCTGGTGCTGCTCGGCGACGGCACCGACGAGGATCTATTGACGCAGGAAGGCGTAGCCGATGTAGATCTGTTTGTTGCTCTGACTAACGACGACGAAAACAACATCATGAGCTCGCTGTTGGCGAAGCGGCTCGGCGCACGCCGGGTGATCGCGTTGATCAACCGCAAGAGTTACGGCGATCTGATGCAGGGCGGCCAAATTGATATTGCGATTTCGCCTTCGTACGTGACGATGTCTGCGTTGCTGCGGTTTGCACGACGCGGCGACGTGGTGGTGGCGCATACGCTGCGCAGAGCCGCGGCCGAAGCGCTCGAGTTGATCGTGCACGGCGACGCCCGCAGCTCGCGCGTGATTGGCAAGACGATCGAGCAGATCGAGATGCCGCGAGGCGCGACTATCGGCGCGATCGTGCGGGGCCATGGCGATCAGGCGCAGGTGCTGATGGCGCACCACGATGTGGCGATTCAGGCGGAAGACCACTTGATTATCTTCGTGGAGAACAAGCGCATCATTCCGCGTGTAGAGAAGATGTTTACCGTCGGGCTGGGCTTTTTCTAAGCGTGTTGCGCTGCAGCGAGCGGGGCGCGGACTAGGGGTTACGCGAAGTTCGTCACATTGACCACCGCTTTCAATAGAATGCGTAGCTGCGGCATTTGTTCTTGCGACTCTTGCAGTTGCCGCTTGCCAGGAAACGAAATGGCTTCGCGCCTGTGAGTCGCTCGAATTTTTACAACGATAGTATCGCACTAGGAGACCGTAATGAACTTCCTCAAGAAAAAAGACGAGCAGAAGGACACAGCGTCCTCGGTCGGCAAACGCCGCAAGTTTCTTTCCGGCGCGGCGGGCGCGGGTGCTGTAGCGCTCGGCTTCCCGATGATCGCCAAAGGCCAAGCCACGCCGGTTTCAATGCGGTGGCAGAGCACGTGGCCGGCGAAGGACATCTTTCACGAATACGCCAATGATTTCGCCAAGAAGGTCAACGACATGACCGGCGGCGAGCTGAAGATCGAGGTGCTGCCGGCAGGCGCCGTGGTTCCGGCGTTCGGCCTGCTGGATGCGGTCACCAAAGGCACGCTCGACGGCGGCCATGGCGTGCTCGTCTATCACTACGGCAAGCAGAACGCGCTGGCGCTGTGGGGCTCCGGTCCGTCGTTCGGCATGGACGCCAACATGCTGCTCTCGTGGCACAAGTACGGTGGCGGCAAGGATCTGCTGGCCAAACTTTACAACTCAATCAACGCGGGCGTGGTGTCGTTCCCGTACGGTCCGATGCCGACGCAGCCGCTCGGCTGGTTCAAAAAACCGATCACGAAATCCGAGGATATGAAGGGGCTGAAGTTCCGCACTGTCGGCTTGTCGATTGACGTGTTCACCGGCTTGGGTGCGGCGGTAAACGCGTTACCCGGCGGCGAGATCGTCCCCGCGATGGATCGCGGCCTGCTCGATGCGGCCGAATTCAACAACGCAACCTCGGATCGCATCCTTGGCTTCCCGGACGTGTCGAAGGTCTGCATGCTGCAGAGCTATCACCAGAACGCCGAACAGTTCGAGATCATGTTCAACAAGCCGAAATACGATGGTCTGCCGGCCAAGAATGCGAGCG
This sequence comes from uncultured beta proteobacterium, assembly GCA_963786295.1. Classification (GTDB taxonomy): domain Bacteria; phylum Pseudomonadota; class Gammaproteobacteria; order Burkholderiales; family Burkholderiaceae_F; genus JACCZX01. Next base: position 26,572 of record CAWAYV010000002.1, read on the forward strand.
GTTATTGACAACGCTGTCGAGGCGGCATCGGCTGATATGTCGTGGAAGGCGATTGACCGCTATTCGAAGGACTACATCGAGATGCAGGCCAAGCAGGGTGTGAAGTTCTATCGCACTCCGACCACGGTTCTGCAGCAGCAGTTGGCGGCTTACGATGCAGCGGCGGCGAAGAAGTCGGCCGAGAATCCGCTGTTTAAAGAGATCGAAGCCTCGCAGCGCGCATTCGCCGAGCGTGCCGTGCGTTGGGATCTCGACACCAACGTCAGCCGCGGCATGGCGTTCAATCACTACTTCGGCAAGCCGGCTGCTCCGGCTGGCAAAAAGGCCTAGTTAATTTTTTGGGGGCATGACACCATCCGGCACTGCCGGATGGTGTTTTTTCTGCGGGGAGGGGCGGTGCAGAAGCTATTGCTCGCAGTCGATCGGCTCAGCACGTGGGTCGGTCAGACCTTCGCTTGGCTGATTGTCGCGCTGACGCTGTTCGTATCTTGGGAAGTCTTTTCGCGCTACGCGCTCGGCGCGCCGCACGCGTGGGCGTTCGACGTGATGATCATGTTGTACGGCACGATGTTCATGATGGCGGGCGCCTATACGCTGTCGAAGAACGCGCATGTGCGCGGCGATGTGCTCTACGGGTTCTTTCCGCCGCGTACTCAGGCCATCATCGATCTGACGCTTTACATCGTTTTCTTTATCCCGGGAGTGGTCGCGCTCGCATGGGCCGGATACACCTACGCGGCCGAGTCATGGGCCATTAACGAGCATTCGAACATCACCGCCGAAGGGCCGCCGATATACCCGTTCAAAACGGTGATCCCGATTGCCGGGACGATTTTGCTGCTGCAGGGGCTGGTCGAGATCGTTCGCTGCATCATCTGTATCAGGCAGGGCTACTGGCCATCGCGCGAGCAGGACGTCGAGGAAGTCGACGTCGACAAGCTGAAAGAAATGGTGCACGTCAAGGACGAGGACATTCAAGAAGCTCGACGAGTACGTCGTCCACCAGCCGAACAAATGAGAAGAGAACTGTGGTTCGGCTTTTCGCTGATGGCGATCCTGATCGCCGGCAGCATTTTCATGCTGGCGAGCGCGCAGACGATCACCAACGGGCATCTTGGATTGCTGATGCTCGGTCTGGTGGTGGTCGCGATCATGTTGGGCTTTCCGACGGCGTTCACGCTGATGGGCATGGGAATGATGTTCGGCTGGTTCGCGTACCGCAGCGTCAACCCCGATCTCGCGATGCACCAGATTCTCGATTTGATGGTCCAGCGCACCTACGCGGTGATGTCGAACGATGTGTTGATCGCGATTCCGTTGTTCGTGTTCATGGGCTACCTGGTCGAGCGCGCCAACCTGATCGAAAAGCTGTTCAGAAGCCTGCATCTGGCGATGGCGCGTGTGCCCGGCTCGCTGGCAGTGGCAACGATCGTCACCTGCGCGGTGTTTGCAACCGCCACCGGAATTGTCGGCGCGGTCGTTACGTTGATGGGCTTGCTCGCTTTTCCGGCGATGCTGAAGGCGGGTTACAACATACAAGTCGGTGCAGGGGCAGTCACCGCGGGTGGCTGCCTTGGAATTCTGATCCCGCCGTCGGTGCTGCTGATCGTCTATGGCGCAACCGCCGGCGTGTCGGTGGTGCAGTTGTATGCCGGCGCGTTTTTCCCAGGGATCATGCTCGCTGCGCTGTACGTCGGTTACATCATCGTGCTGGCCAAGCTCAAGCCTGCGTTGATGCCGCCGTTGTCACAGGAGGAGCGTCGTGTCGCTTTGCCGTCGTTTGCGCGAGCGGCTCTCGCACAGCGGAGATCGCGCGCTGACGGCGTTGATGCGTGGACTCAAAGGCCGCCGCAATGCCGACGTGCCGACGCGCACATTGGTCTTTCCAGCTCGGTATCGCGGTGTTGCCCGCGTTGGTGGTCGTGCTCTTTATGGGGCTTATCTATGCTGCCGTAACGGCTCCGCCAACGGTGCAGGACATTTCCGGTCTGCAGCAGATGGGAGCGGTCGATGCGAGCACTGACCAGGTGTCGACCGGTCTGGCAGAGCCGCCACCGACAGAAGGTGGCGTTCAGGAGCCACCGGCGGAAGGTGCTGCCAAAGCCGAGCCGACTGAAGCGGTTAAGCAGCCGGCGCCAGCGGAAGCACAAAAAGCCGTGGCCAGTGGTGACCGAGTCGAGGCTCCGATGGGTTTCTGGATTGCCCTCGCATTGTGCGCGGTCGCACTGTTGATTTTCTACGCGACGTTCAACTTTGCGCGTCTTGAGATTTTCAAGATGCTGCTCGGATCATTCTTCCCGCTCGCACTGTTGATCCTGGCGGTATTGGGTTCGATCGTCTTTGGTCTGGCAACACCTTCGGAAGCCGCTGCGGCGGGAGCGCTTGGCGGCTTGCTACTCGCTGCGGCCTATGGCCGATTGAAGTACGACGTCGTTCGCGAATCCGTATTTTTGACTGCAAAAACGTCGGCGATGGTGTGCTGGCTGTTTGTCGGCGCATCCATTTTTTCGGCTTCGTTTGCGTTGCTCGGGCGGCCAGGAAATCATTGAAAAGTGGGTGACATCGCTGGGTCTGACGCCGGTTGAATTTCTGCTGCTGTCGCAGGTCATCATTTTCATTCTCGGGTGGCCGCTCGAATGGACCGAGATCATCGTCATCTTCATGCCGATCTTCGTTCCGTTGCTGCCTCAGTACGGCGTCGATCCATTGTTCTTTGGCCTGCTGGTCGCGCTGAATCTGCAGACGGCGTTCTTGTCGCCGCCGGTCGCGATGGCGGCGTTTTATCTTGAAGGGCGTGTCGCCGCCGCACGTGACGCTGAATCAGATCTTCGCCGGTATGTTGCCGTTTATGGGCATCCAGGTGATCGCGATCTTCATCCTGTACGTGTTCCCGCAGATTGGCCTCTGGCTGCCCAGCGTGTTGTACGGCAACTAGCGAATCAGTAAGTCTGGCCCCGCTGCCTCACAGGATCGCGCGCCGTCTCGGCAGCGCAGCGCATAATCCGCGCCGCTTCCTTTCGACATGACCGCGTTCGCTCGTTCCGCCCTTCCGGTCTTGAACGTCCTCGGCTACGTCGTGCTGATGTTCGCGGCGACGCTGCTGGTGCCGCTGGGGTTCGCAATCATCGGCGACGACGGTGCGTCAACGGAGCTTCAACATCGCGCTGTTCGCGACGGCGGGCTGCGGCTTGGTTCTGATACTGGCTACGCGGCGCTTTACACGCGAGCTGCAGACGCGCGATGGGTTCCTGCTGGTCACGCTGGCGTGGACGGTGCTTCCTGCATTGGCCACTTTGCCGTTGATGCTGCAGCTTCCCGAATCTGGATTTCACCGACGCGTATTTCGAAACGATGTCGGGGCTAACGACCAGCGGCGCGACGGTGCTGACCGGACTCGATCAGCTGCCGCTGTCGATCAACGTCTGGCGCTGTCTTCTGATCTGGCTCGGAGGCATGGGCATTCTGGTGCTGGCGGTGGCGATCCTGCCGGTGCTCGGCGTCGGTGGCGCACAGGCGTTCAAAGCCGAAACCGCCGGCCCGCTGAAGGAAACGAAGCTCACGCCGCGCATCGCCGACACCGCGAAGGCGCTGTACGCGATGTACTTCAGCATCTCGCTCGTTTGCTTCTTCGCGTATCGCTGGGCCGGCATGACGTGGAGCGACGCGTTCATGCACATGTGCTCGACGATGGGTCTCGGCGGCTTTTCGTCGCACGACGCGAGCTTTGGCTACTGGAATTCACCGTTGATCGATTACGCCGCCGTGCTCTTCATGATGCTCGCGGGGTTTAACTTCTCCTGCACTTTCTCGCGTGGCGGCGGCGCTCACTATGGGTGTATCTGCGCGATCCGGAGAGCAAGGGGTATCGTGTTTACGCAGCACTTGGCGGCTCGTTGGTGATCACGGTTTTCCTGCTCGCGCGCAATGTCTATCCGGACTGGCAGACCTCGCTGCGCTATCGCGCTGTTCAACACGGTTTCGATCGCAACGACGACCGGCTTCGCAAACACCGATTTCAACCAGTGGCCGATCTTTGCGCCGGTGCTGATGCTGTTCCTCTCGGTGTTCACGACCTGCGCTGGTTCGACCGGCGGCGGCATCAAGATGATTCGTGCGCTCATCCTGCTAAAGCAGGCGCGGCGCGAAATCACGCGCATCCTGCATCCGCGCGCAATGAATCCCGTGTTCATCGGCCGCCAAGGTCATCGAAAACAATGTGATTTTCGCCGTGCTCGCGTTCATGCTGGTTTACGGCGTGGCCGTAATCTCGCTGACGTTTCTGCTGCTGCTATCCGGACTCGATGTGATCAGCGCGTTCAGCGCGATTGTTGCCTGTATCAACAATACGGGCCCCGGCTTAAATCAGGTCGGCCCGGCGTCCAACTACGGCGTGCTGAACGAGTTCGAAACCTGGGTGTGCACGTTTGCGATGCTGATTGGCCGCCTTGAGCTGTTTTCGGTGCTAGTTCTGCTGACGCCGGAATTCTGGCGGAGGTGACGGCGGCTAGGTTAGCGACCACTCGCTGCGGGAAAGTAGTGCCAGTAAAGCGTGGCATTTGCGACTTGATTTGCCGGCCCCGGGAACCGATATTGCAGGTAGGCCGCTTGAAAACCACCCGATTAGCTGGAGCGGCGGGGAAAGGTCCGTGCAATGGCAGTTACGATGATCTACAACAGTCCGCAGTTCTGCGTGTTCGAATTCGAAGGCGCGGCGCTGGCGGGCGATCGCGACGTCGGCGGCTACGAAATCATGGACAAGCAGCTTCGGAAGGAAATCTTTCTAGGCGGCGAGAACGCCGCGGCGTTTCGCAAGAGCGTCCAGGAGCTGATCGAGCAGGGCCCGACGTCGGACGAGGTCGATGAGTTCCTGCAGGGATTCAGCGGCTTGATGCATCAGCCGGTCGTTCTTCACTGACGTTCTCCACCCCGAAAGTCGAGGAACACTTCTAGTCAGCGGCTCGGTGCCGGCGCCTCAAAACGCGAGAATGCGCCTCGCGCGAGCATCTACTGCTCGCATTTGACGAGCGCAACCCATGGAGTTTGACTACATCATCGTCGGCGGCGGGTCCGCGGGCTGCGTTCTTGCCGCGCGCCTGTCCGAGGACCCTTCGGTCACGGTCGCCTTGATCGAGGCGGGTGGCAACAACGACCGTGTGCTGAATCGGGTGCCGACCGGTGCCGCGCTGCATATCGTCAGACGCAACGAATGCAATTGGGCGTTCTCGACGGTTCCGCAACGCGGACTAGGAGGCCGACGTGGCTATCAACCGCGCGGCCGTGGGCTCGGTGGCTCATCCACACTCAACGCGATGATCTACTTGCGCGGTCAGCGGGAGGATTACGATGGCTGGGCCGCCGACGGCGCACCGGGTTGGTCTTGGAACGACGTGCTGCCGTACTTCATAAAAGCAGAAAACAATGAGCGCGGCGGGAACTCAATTCATGGAAACGCTGGACCGCTGCAGGTAGCCGATCTGCGATCGCCGCATCCGGCGGCTGCGCTGTTTATCGAGGCCGGACAACAGGCAGGTCTGCCGCGCAACGACGATTTTGCGGGTCATACGCAAGAGGGCGTCGGCTGGTATCAGGTCACGCAAAAGGACGGCGAGCGTTGGAGCGCCGCGAGTGCTTACCTTGCGCCGGCGCGCCAGCGGCCGAATCTGCACGTAGTGACCGATGCGCTTGCAACACAGATCATCGTCGAAGCGCGGCGCGCAGTCGGCATAAAGTTTCGTCAAGGCAACGTTGAGCGCGACTTGCGCGCGCGGCGCGAAGTGCTTGTAGCGGCCGGCGCGCTGCAGTCTCCGCAGCTGTTGATGGTGTCGGGTATCGGGCCCGCGGCGCATTTGCGCGAGCTTGGCATCGAGCCGATAGCCGATCTGCCGGTCGGGAACAACCTGCACGATCATCCGGATATCACGATCAATCGTCGCGTCGCGAACACCGATCTGTTGGGGTTTTCATTCGTCGGCGGCATCAAGCTGCTGCGAGCGATAGGACGCTGGCGACGCGAGCGGCGTGGCGTGCTTACCTCAAACTTTGCGGAAGCGGGAGCGTTCATTCGCACGCTGCCGGAACTTGAACGGCCGGATCTGCAGTTGCATTTCGTGATCGGCATGGTCGATAACCATAACCGCACCTATCACTGGGGGCATGGCATGAGCTGCCATGCGACGGCGCTGAGGCCCAGCCAGTCGCGGCACGGTAAGGCTTGCGTCGCGCGACATGCGCGATTCTCCGCTGATCGATCCGGCGTTCTTGTCGGATGCAAGTGATCTCGAAACGCTGGTGCGCGGATTCAAATGGGTGCGCAAGATCTTTGCGCAGCCCGCATTTACCGATTACAGAGGCGGCGACCTATCGCGCGAGCTGTATTTTTCTAAGGTGCAGAGCGACGAAGAAATCCGTCGGGCGATTCGCGAGCGCTGCGACACGATCTACCACCCGGTCGGCACTTGCCGCATGGGCTCGGACGATCGCGCTGTCGTGGATGTGCAGTTGCGCGTGCGGGGTATCGATGGCCTTCGTGTCGTTGATGCATCGGCGATGCCGACGTTGATATCCGGCAATACGAATGCGCCGGTGATCATGATCGCGGAAAAAGCGGCGGATTTCATCAAGCAGGCCCGTCATTAGCTCATGCGATAGTGCGCGCGAATCGGCGCCTCGTTTCACCTACAATCGCCGGCCATTGTGCAAAGGCCCGCGATGAACACGCGTCACCCTTCCGGCAATAGCGGCACCGAGAGCGCACTCGAGTCTCGATTGCGCGAGCTGCTCACGCGCCGCATTCTGATGCTGGACGGCGCGATGGGCACGATGATCCAGCGCTACAAGCTCTCCGAGGCGGATTTTCGTGGTGAGCGCTTTGCCGATCATCCAGTCGACGTCAGGGGCAACAACGATTTGCTGTCATTGACGCGGCCCGATGTTGTGCGCGAGATCCATCAGGCGTACCTGGAGGCGGGCGCCGATTTGATCGAAACGAACACCTTCGGCGCAACATCGATTGCGCAACAAGACTACGGTCTGGCGCACGTGGCGTACGACATCAACCTCGAAGCAGCAAAGATTGCGAAGGGCATTTGCGCGCAGTATTCGACAGACGAGAAGCCGCGCTTCGTCGTCGGCGCGCTCGGTCCGACGCCGAAGACGGCGTCGATCTCGCCCGATGTCAATGATCCGGGTGCACGCAACATCACGTTCGACGAACTGGTGGCGTCATACGGAGAGCAAGCGCGCGGATTGCTCGACGGCGGTGCCGATCTATTGATCGTGGAAACTATTTTCGACACGCTGAACGCCAAAGCTGCATTGTTCGCGATCGATGCGGAGTTCGAGCGCAGAGGCGCCCGCGTACCTTTGATGATTTCAGGCACGGTGACCGATGCATCGGGCCGCATCCTCTCGGGTCAAACGGTCGAAGCGTTCTGGAACTCGGTGCGGCATGCACGCCCACTGACGGTCGGCCTGAATTGCGCACTCGGCGCAGCGCTGATGCGGCCGTACATCGAAGAACTGGCGACGCTGGCCGACACGTTCATCAGCGTGTACCCGAATGCCGGATTGCCGAACCCGATGTGCGAAACCGGCTTCGATGAAACCGCCGACGTCACGTCCCGGCTGTTAAAAGAATTTGCCGAAGCGGGTTTTGTCAACATTGCCGGCGGCTGTTGCGGAACCACTCCGGATCACATTCGGGCGACAGCCCTGGCGATCGCAGGGATCGCGCCTCGCGTCGCACCGAAGGTGCCACCGCTGATGCGGCTGTCGGGTCTCGAGCCGGTGACGATCAGCGACGAATCGTTGTTCGTCAACGTCGGCGAGCGCACCAATGTGACGGGGTCGAAAGCGTTTGCGCGACTCATTCTGAATGAGCAGTACGAAGATGCGGTCACTGTCGCGCGGCAGCAGGTGGAAAGCGGCGCGCAGCTGATCGACGTCAACATGGACGAGGCGATGCTCGACTCCGCGGCGGCGATGACGCGGTTTTTGAAGCTGATCGGCTCGGAGCCCGATATCGCGCGTGTGCCGGTCATGATCGACAGCTCAAAGTGGAGCGTGATCGAAGCCGGGTTGAAGTGCGTGCAGGGAAAATGCATCGTCAACTCGATTTCGATGAAGGAAGGCGAGGCGTCGTTTATCGAGCAAGCCAAGCTGGCGCGGCGCTACGGCGCAGCGGTCATCGTGATGGCGTTTGACGAGCAGGGCCAGGCCGATACGTTTGAACGCAAGATCGGAATCTGCGAGCGCAGCTATCGGTTGCTGGTCGACACCGTCGGCTTTCCGCCGGAAGACATCGTGTTCGATCCGAACGTGTTTGCAATCGCCACCGGCATCGAAGAGCACAACAACTACGCGGTCGACTTCATCGAAGCTACGCGCTGGATAAAGCAGCACCTGCCGCTGGCGAAGGTCAGCGGCGGCGTCAGCAACGTGAGTTTCAGTTTTCGCGGTAACGACCATGTGCGCGAAGCGATTCACACCGTGTTCCTGTATCACGCGATTCGCGCCGGCATGACGATGGGCATTGTCAACGCCGGCCAGCTTGGCGTGTACGAAGACATCGACCCGAAATTGCGCGAAGCAGTCGAAGACGTTGTGCTGAACCGCCGCGCCGATGCCGGCGAACGTCTGGTGCAGCTGGCTGAAACGATCAAGGCCGGCGGCAAGGAGCGCAAGGAAGATCTTGGCGTGGCGCGCCGAGCCTGTGGAAAAGCGCCTGGCGCACGCGCTGGTGCATGGAATCACACAGCACATCGTCGAAGACACCGAGCAAGCGCGCGCACAGGTTGCCGAACGCGGTGGCCGCCCGATCGAAGTGATCGAAGGGCCGTTAATGGACGGCATGAATATCGTCGGCGATCTGTTTGGCGCCGGCAAGATGTTCCTGCCGCAGGTCGTCAAAAGCGCGCGCGTGATGAAGCAGGCGGTCGCGCATTTGATTCCATTTATCGAAGCCGAGAAAACCGCTGGCGGTGGTGAGATTCGCGCCAAGGGCAAGGTCGTGATCGCGACCGTCAAGGGCGATGTGCACGATATCGGCAAGAACATCGTGTCCGTCGTGCTTCAGTGCAATAACTTCGATGTCGTCAACATGGGCGTGATGGTGCCCGCCGACAAGATTCTTGCGACCGCGCGCGAAGAGAAGGCCGACATGATTGGCCTGTCAGGCCTGATCACTCCTTCGCTGGAAGAAATGCAGCATGTCGCGCGCGAGATGCAGCGACAGGGGTTCAAGCTGCCGTTGTTAATCGGTGGCGCGACCACGTCGCGCGTACACACTGCAGTGAAGATCGCACCGCATTACTCGAACGGCCCGGTGATCTATGTGTCGGACGCCAGCCGCTCGGTCGGCGTCTGCCAGAGTCTGGTGTCGGACGATGCGGCCGCGAAGTACATCGCGGACATCAAGACCGAATACGAACGCGTCCGTACTCAGTACGCGTCGAAGAAAGCACCCGAGCTGGTGACACTGGCTGATGCGCGAGCCAACGCGCCGCGCGTCGACTGGTCGGATTACGCACCGCCGAAGCCGAAGTTTCTCGGCCGCCGCGCGTTCAAGAACTACGACCTGGCGATGATTGCCAAGTATGTCGATTGGGGTCCGTTTTTCCAGACGTGGGACTTGCACGGGCCGTTTCCGCAAATTCTTGCCGATGAAGTCATCGGTGAACACGCACGCCAGGTGTTTGCCGAAGGCGAAAAGATGCTGGAGCGCATCGTCAACGAGCGCTGGTTGAAAGCCAACGGGGCAGTTGCCTTCTACCCGGCCAACTCACTCGGTGACGACATCGAGGTCTACGCCGATGAGTCACGCAGCGAGGTTCTGTTTACATGGAACGGGCTGCGGCAGCAGACGAAGAAACCCGTGATCGACGGCGTGCCGAATCCGAACCAGTGTCTGTCCGACTTCATCGCGCCGAAGAGTTCAGGCATCGCCGATTACATCGGAATGTTCGCGGTGACGTCGGGCATCGGACTCGAAAAGCGCGAAGCGATGTTTCAGGCGAAGCACGACGACTACGGTTCGATCATGCTCAAAGCGATCGCGGATCGTCTGGCCGAGGCGTTTGCCGAGATGCTGCACGAGCGCGTACGGCGCGACTTATGGGGCTACGCACCGAACGAAGCGCTGACCAACGAAGAACTCGTCAAGGAAACCTACCGCGGCATTCGCCCGGCGCCCGGCTACCCCGCGTGCCCGGAGCACTCCGTCAAGCGCGACGTGTTCGAAGCACTGCGCGCCGAGGAGATCGGCATGGCGCTGACCGAGAACTATGCGATGAGTCCGGCTTCGAGCGTCAGCGGCTTTTATTTCTCGCATCCGCAGTCGAAATACTTCAACGTCGGCCGCATCGGCCGCGACCAGCTTGAGGACTTGGCCAAACGCAAGAGCGAAGCGATCAGCGAGCTCGAACGCTGGCTGGCACCGAACCTCGGCTGAGCCGGACCTGCGGCCGGCTCAGCCTCGCCTCGTTCGAGCGGACGCGCGCGCCGCTCAACTCGTCGAATCGTTAAGCTGACACGATGACTTGCGTGATGCGACGTGTACAGTCATCCTGCTGGCGCTCGCCGTCGCGATTGCGCTGGCCGCTTGCAGTCGCTCCGATCCCGAGCGCGAACTGCGGTCTGCGGTTGCCGCAATGGCGCAGTCGATCGAGCAGCGTGAACCGGCGGCGTTTCTCGATTCGCTCAGTGATGACTTCGCACGCGAGTCGGGCGCATTTGGTAAGCAGGATGTAAAACGCTTGTTGCTCGGCGCTTATTTGCGCAACGAGAAGATCAGCGTCAACGCGGTCGTGACGGATGTTCGAATCGACGGCGATCGAGCGCGTGCAAAGGTTCGAGTGTTCGCCACCGGTGGCGCCGGTTTGCTGCCCGAGCGCGGCCAGAGCTGGGATTTCGATTCGGTTTGGCGTCGCGAAAGCGGCCGTTGGAAGGTCTACAACGCGGAATGGACCGAGGCGTTGTAGCGCCTTGGTGCCGGAGCGGCGCCATCCGGTATCGTGCCGCACTCACAAAAAAGCAGTCTCACCCATGAAGCAATTTGTTGCCGCGCTGGCTTTCTTCGCGACCGCCGTGTCCGCGCAATCCGATGTGGTTGCGCCCAATCCGAATCTGCTGATCGAAGGCATCCCAGCGATTCCGCAGTCGCTCGCGGCACGTGTCGGCGGCTACAGCGATTTTCGCGGGCATGGTTTTGCGGATTGGCATCCCGTGCGTCGCGAGATGCTGATCAGCCATCGCGCCGCCGGTTCCAACGTCAATCAACTGTTCTTGCTCACCGCGCCGGACGCACCTCCGCAGCGTCTGACCGATTTTCCGGAGCCGATCAGCGGTGGTTCGTTCGATCCCCGCGGTGGCCGCTTCGTTATCTATTCGCGCGATACCGGCGGCAACGAGGCGGCACGCATTTATCGGCTCGATCTAGATTCGCGCGCGAGCACATTGCTGTCCGATCCTCAGACGCGCAGCAGCGCAAGCTGGAACGAGGCCGGCACGCGTCTGTTGATCTCGTCCGTACCGCTGGATCGCACTGCGCAGGGCGGCAGGCGCGATCAGATCGGCACAACGCTGACGTTGATCGATCCGCTGAAACCCGACGATCGCCGCGTCGTTGCCGAACTGCCCGGGACCGGCTGGTTTGGTTTCACGTTTTCGCCGGACGACAAGTGGCTGGTGATGATTCACTACATCAGCCGCACGGAAACCGAAGTCTGGCGCATGGACGTGGCGAGCGGAAAGCGCGAGCGTTTGTTGCCGGCGCCAGGGTCAACGGACTCGTGCGACTTATTTCGGCCTCGAGTTCAGCCCGGATGGCTCGCGCTCTGTACCTGACGACCACTGCGCGCAGCGAATTTCAGCAGCTCGCCGAATACCGCTTCAATACGCGCGCGTTGCGCTACTTTCCATCGGACATTGCGTGGGACGTCGAGGGCATGGCGTTGTCGCACGATGGCCGCCGCCTGGCTGCGGTGTTTAACGTCGACGGGCGCGACGAACTGCGATTGTTTGATCCGGCAAGCGGCAAGGAGCTCGCGCGGCCGAAGGTTCCCGGCGGTCAAATCTCCGGCCTAAGGTGGCACGAGAAGCGCGTCGGTGAACTTGCGTTTACTCTGAATTCACCGCAGAGCCCCGCGACGATTTTCAGCGTCGATACCGCGAGCGGAGCCGTGCAGCGCTGGACCACGGCGGACACCGCCGGTGTCGATCCCGCCAGCTTTCGCGATGCCGAAATCGTGCGCTGGAAAAGCTTCGATGGCCGCACGATCAGCGGCGTTCTGACGCTGCCGCCGGCGCGCTTTACCGGGCCGAGGCCGGTGATCGTTGCGATTCACGGCGGCCCGGAAGCGCAGGCGACCGTCAACTTCAACGGCCGGTTCAACTATCTGATCAACGAGCTCGGCGTCGCGTTGCTCGAACCGAACGTGCGCGGCTCGAGTGGCTACGGCAAAACGTTTCTCGACCTCGACAACGGCGTCAAGCGAGAAGATTCGGTCAAGAGACATCGGCGCGTTGCTAAACTGGATCGCAACCGATTCGCGTCTCGATGCAAAGCGCGTGATGGTCCAGGGTGGCAGTTACGGTGGCTACATGGTGCTCGCCAGTCTTGTGCATTACAGCGATCGGTTGCGCGGCGGCATCGACGTCGTCGGCATCTCGGATTTCGTCAGCTTCCTTAACAACACCGAGAGCTATCGGCGCGACCTGCGGCGTGTCGAATACGGCGACGAACGCGATCCGGCGGTGCGTGCCGTGCTCGATCAGATCTCACCGCTTGCCAATGCCGGCAAGATTCGCGCACCGCTTACTGGTCGTGCACGGCAAGAACGATCCGCGCGTGCCGGTCGGCGAGGCCAAGCAGATCGTGCAGAAAGTGCGCGCCAACGGAACGCCGGTGTGGTACCTGGAGGCCGACAACGAAGGGCACGGTTTCGCGCGCAAGGTGAACGCCGATTTCTATTTCTATTCGATGGTGGCGTTTATCGAGCGCTATCTGCTGGACAACTAGCTGCCGCGTGCGTCGTGGGTCAGCGGTCGGTCGCGGAAGTGGCTCGCCGCTCGAGTGTTCGACGCGGCAACCAGCAGATAATCGATGCGCGCCGCGCCGCACTCAGGAATGACATGACAGCACTAGCGCTTCCGCGACCGACGAGGCGCCGACGTAGGGTGGTTCGCTCTTCCTCGCTGTGAGGGTCTTCGATCGGACGCACGAATGCCGGCGCTGGCCACGTGCGTCCGATGCGAGCGTTAAGCGGATTCGGCATCGAGCGTCTGCTACTTCGATGCGCCGGCCAGCGCGAGCGAAGAATCGGTGCGAACGTGCGCCGGCAGCGTCGACCAGACGATGCCGTCATTTGTGCGTGTTTCGAGTTCGATCGCGCCCGCTGCGAGCGCGTGCAGCGCGGCGCGATTCGCGAGTGGAACGACGTAGGCAATCGAAGGTTCGCTCAGCACGCCGAGCTCGATGGTTTCGGGCGCCGCGCGATCGGGGCGCAGCGTCAGGCGCGCGGTACCGCGTGCCGCACGATGCGGCACCACGACCAAAAACCGCATGTCGGTCTGATCGACCAGCAGCGCCTGCGGCTCGACGGCAACATCGTTCGGCAGCGCGAGCCGGTACGTAGCGCCAGCGCGCGCCAGCGACTGAGTCGCGATCAGTTCGATCGACGCGGTTTCGCCCGGCGCCAATTGCAGCGCGTCGGCGATCGACTCGTCGACCGCAAGTTGTAGGCGTCCGAACGTACTTGCCTGCAGCTCTTCGCTGTCGTCGCTCTCGTCGTCGCCGCCGCACCCCGAGTCGAGCCGCAGCAGATCGACGATGCGTCCTTTGCGATGTATCAGAAGCGCGTCGGTGTGTTCGTCGACCGACGGCAGGCGCCCGGCGAGATTGATCGTTTCGGCGCCGCTGTTGCGATAGTGCTGGCTCACGCGCACGTCCGCCAGAGAGCCAAGCAACCGTACGTCGAATGAACTCGACAGCAGGTGCGCATCGCGGACGCGTTCGATAGCCGGCGCGCCCGGCCCTCGTTCTGTGCGCGGCTGATCCATCGCCGATACCGGCGAGACGAACAGCAGGGCGACCAGCTCGGCCGCGGTGAGGAATCCGTCGATCAGCACTTGCAGCGCAGACATCGCTTTCTCCTTGTTCAGCCAGGGTTGGCCGACGAAGCGAACGATCGTCTGCAGACAAGAAAGGGCTTTGAAAGCCGCGGGAAATGTGTGTGAAAAAGCCGTGAACCGCGGGCTGATTGCTCAATAGCGATTACTCGGCGCCGCGCGCACGATGCTCACGACGGCACTCAAGCCGATGAGGGACGATGCGATGCAAACCTATTTCCCCCTGCAGCAGCTAGGCGCGAAGAGGCGCCAGAAACGCCAGAATCGCCTGAAGCAACTGGTCAGTGCGGCTGTGGGCTTGTTAGCCGCCGCCGGCGTCAGTTTGGCATTCGGCTTCGCGATGGAATTGCCGGACGCCCAGTGGGCAGAAGCCTGGACGGGACTAGGACACGCCTATTCGCTGTTGGACTAACGCACCGATACGCTCTTTGATACTCCGAGTGATTGGCCGTCTCCCTCGACTCGCTCGGAGTCTTTTTATTTGTCAGTATGTTGAGGCAGTGAAAGCGTCGCAAGCGCGCCGCCGTCGGCGTGATTGATCAGACGTGCGCTGCCGCCGTGTAGTTGCGCGACTTCCCGTACGAAGGCGAGTCCCAGGCCGGTTCCTTTCTTGCCATTCGGCCGCGGTGTCGAAAAGAATTTGTCGAAGGCGCGGTCCTCGGCATACGGCGGCAGGCCAGTGCCGTGATCGCGCACCGTGATTTCGATACGATCGCGCACTTGGTGCGCGTCGACGGTGACAGCGGTTTCCGTCGGCGCGAAGTCGATCGCATTGCTGACCAGGTTCGATAACGCACGTTGCAGCAGAAACCGATCGCCGCTGATTTCAAGCGCCGGATCGACGTCGATAAACAGCTCGACACCGCGCTGTGCTGCTACCGGCGCTAGTTCGGCGCGCACCGCGTCGGCGAGACTGGCAACGCTTAGGCGCTCGTGCTGTGCGACGACCGCGCGGCGCTCCAGGCTCGACAATTCAAGCATGCGATCGACCATGTCTTGCGCGCGCGCCACCTGCTCCTCGATGTTGCCGGTAAAGCGCACACGCGCGTTCTCGGGCAACGGTTCGCGCAAGAGTTCGGCAGCGCCGCGAATCGCCGCCAACGGACTTTTTATTTCATGCGTCAATGTCGCTACGTATTCCTCGACATAGCTCTTGCCCGTCAATGCGTCGCGGATGTCGGCGAACGCCACACGAAACGGATTCAGTACGCGGCCTGCGCCGCCGCGCTTGGATCGCAACGCACGCCACAGATCGGTGACGAGCCCGAACGGGCGAACCAGCCAGACGGTGACGATCAGCAGCAGCAACGCAAACCCGCCTGCCGAAACTGCACCAGCCGCTAACAAGTTCTGGCGCGCGTTCGCAATGAACGGGGAAAACGCGGCGACCGGCTTGCCAACGCTCAGCATGCCGACGATCTGGTCGGCGCCCTGCGGCGTGGTGCGTTCGCGAATTGCGGCGCCGACGTACATCACCGCCGACGACGGATCGCCCGGCTCGGCAAGTGTCGTGCGCGCACCGTATTCGCCGGCCAGCGTGCGCCGCACGTCGATCCACTCGCGATAGTCCTTTCCGATATCGCGCCCGGCGGAGTCATACAGCACGATGCCGTTGGCGTCGGTCACATATACGTGCAGAACGACCGCGGTTTTTTCGATTGCAAATATTCTGGCGTTCAACGGTCGCTTGGCGACGTGTTGCAGCGTACGTTCCAGCTCGTCGGTCTGGATAACGCCGTTGTAAGCCTGGCGCTCGAGCAGCGTCGCCAACACATTGGCCGTGTCGACCAGCGATTCCTCAGCCGACTCACGGTACCGCGGGTCGATATCGAGGCTGATCCGGTACAACAGGAATGCGACCGCGCCGATGTAGACGGCGACGATGCCGAGCAAGATGCGGGTGCGTTTCGACACGCGCGGGGCCGCTAGCAGCCTGATGAAAATCGTAGCGAGCAGCCCCGAGGTTGCGTCGAGGAGCGCAGGCGTACGACGTACGTTGAGCACCGCAGGCGCAAGATCGGGGCGCGCAGTAGTTTGCATCAGGCTGCTACGCGCCGCGATCTTCTCGCAGCGAATACCCCAGGCCCCGGTGAGTGACGATCGGATCATCGTCGGGCGCGGCCTCGCGCAATTTCGCGCGCAACGCCTTGACATGGGCGTCGACCGTGCGATCAAACGCCGACGCGGGGTCGTCCCACGCGCGCTCCATCAGTTCGTCGCGCGAAAACACGCGGCCCGGGCGCTCGATCAAGACTTTCAACAATCGATACTCGGTGCGTGACAGATCCAGCGCGCGACCGTGCAGCCGAATCGTCTTGCGCTCGTCGTCGATGTCGAAGCCGCCAGACGACGCCGGCGCGGCCACGTTCGGCGCAGAGCGCTGCACGCGCCGCAGCACCGTGCGCACGCGCGCGACCAGCTCGCGCGGAGAAAACGGCTTGGCGATGTAGTCGTCGGCGCCCAGTTCGAGCCCGACTACCTTATCGATTTCGTTCGAGCGAGCCGTCAGAAAAATCGCCGGCAATCCTGCGCCGATTTGCTGCAGCTGTTTGAACAACTCGAACCCATTGATGTCCGGCAAGCCGACATCGAGCACCGCCAGCGCGAACCTGCCGGTCTGCGCTGCTTCCACCGCAGCCCCGCCGGTAGCGCACCAGTGCGGCTCGAAACCGTCTGAAGCCAGTGCATACACGATCGTATCGGCGATCGCAGGTTCGTCCTCAACCACAAGAATGGACTGACGGGACATCGGTGGATGTTAACCAAGCGCGCCGCGTTCTGGTCGCCTGAGCAGAGAACCGGTAGAGGTAGGTGGCGCTCGCCGCCGTACCGGCGCGCCCGCGCGTGTTAGGACGAAATGACTACGCGACCACCATCAACGGCAACGTGACTTGTGGCTCCATACCGGAGATCATTGTTCGATTGCGGCCCGCCTTTTTCGCCTGCAGCAACGCAGCGTCGGCTCGCTGCAAAACCTCGGTCGCTGTTTCGTAGCCGTCCCAGGTGGCAATGCCGGCGGAAAACGTTTGCCGATCGGGCACCGGTGCGCGCAAGCGGTCCACCAACTGCTCCGCCTGCTTGGCGTCGGTGCCGGGCAGCACCAGCGTGAATTCCTCTCCCCCGTAGCGCGCCAGGATATCGGTCGGCCGCAATTGCTTCAGCCACGCCTGTGCCGCGCCTCGCAGCACGGCATCGCCCGCAGGATGGCCGCGGCGGTCGTTATAGCGCTTGAAGTGATCGAGATCGATCATCACGAACGTCAATGGCTGACCGCTGCGCCGTGCCCGCGCGAATTCGATCGGAACCACATCGTCGAGCCCCCGTCGATTGATGGCGCCGGTCAACGCATCTTCGCGGGCGAGCTGCTGCATACCGGTTAGCAGCGCACGGTTCGCCTTTAACGTACGCAATGCCAGCATGATCGCGAGCACGCCCAGCACGAGCGTGACGGCAAGCAGCGCGATGAGCCAGCGGACCTGCTCCTCAACGCTCATCGAGCGCAACACGACCAGCACCCCACCTGCTATCAGGGTGACCGCGATCAAACCGATGACCCAGGGCCCTATCTGATCGAGCTTGAATTGAAATGCGCGCGGAACGGTAGCGGTCATGAACGCGATTCTATGGGCGGCGCAATCGCCACGCGCACCGCAAGCGCGTGATCTTGACTTAGGGTAAACAGGCCCTTAGGCGCCCCACGTGACATCAGCGTTTTTCTTTTGCGCCGCGCGCAGCATCTCCATCAACGGAAAAGCCCGCTGGCTGAAGGTGACGCCGCGCGCCGACACGCCCTTGCTCTCCTGTTCGTCATTTGCCGTGTCAGCCGAGGCTGCCCTGAGTTGCGCTTTCTCCTGATCGACCGCGGCGGTCAGGCGCTGCAACGCATCGGGCACCTGTTCGGCGGTGATAACGCCACGCGCAGATTCGGGCCGGCCGATGACCTCGAAAATGCGCCGTGCACTTTCGGCAAACATCGTGATATCAGCTGCAGCTTTGGAACGAAAAATGACCAGTGGCATGGGTCGACCCCTTAGCGAGCCCGCATTGTAGGAGGGCCTCTATACTGAATCGATCCAAAATCGGATGGTGGAGCGTAGTCGATGGGCAAGGGCGATCTGAGAACGCGGCGCGGCAAGATTTACAACGGTAGCCACGGTAAGAAGCGGCCGGGTAGGGTCAAGAAAGCGACACCGGTCACGCGCACGAATGCGGCGCCCGCGCGCAGCGGCAAATCGCGCTAAATCGACGAGGCGCCGCTTTATAGCGGCGTGTTTTGCGTTCGGTGTCGTTGCGGGTGGCGTGGCGTGCAACCCGCGTTTCAACTGGCGTGAATTCCGCTCGCCCTACGGTTTTGCCGTAGTGCTCCCCGGTCGGCCGCAGACGGTCAGCCGCGAAATCACGCTGCCGGACGCGAAGGTGCAAATGTCGATGACGTCGACCGGCATCGGCGCCACGCTGTTCGCAGTCGGTGCCGCGGAATTGCCGTCCGGACTAAGCGCCGATCTGTCGGCGCGACAACGAACGGTTACGCATTTGCGCGATGCGCTGGTGCGCAACGTGAATGGCAGCCTCACCAAAAGCTCGGTGGCAACGTTGTCGGTGCCAGCGGGCGACTCGCGCAAGGTTCTGACAGCCGAAGCGATCGAAGCGACCGGACGCGATTCCAGCGGACGCGCAGTTCAACTCGCCGCCCGCTTGTTCATCGTTGATGACCGGCTCTTCCAGGTCGTCGCATTGGGTGCCGAGGGCGAGATTCCTCCGGAAGCGCTCGACACGTTCTTCGCGTCGTTTCGACTCATCTAGCATCAGTTGCGGGCTACGTTCTCGTCGAGCGCCCGCGTGAACTCGGCCATCGTCGCCGTTCGTCCGTGCACGCTGGCGATATGATCGATCGCAAGCCCTTTGTCTTTTATTTTTTGCGCAAAGCTGATCGTCGAAGGTTGCGGCGGTCCCACCGGTGCGTCGTTGTTCGGCATGAAGAACAGGTCGCCCTGGAACACGATGCGTTGCTTGGGCAGATACGCGATCACCATTTCACGCGCGTGCGGGTTGGGTCCAACGTCGATCAACTCGACCGTCTGCGTGCCATCGGTAACGACGCGTTTTCCGCTCTCGACGAACAGGAATTCAGGTTTGCGCGGATTCTTCGCCAGTCGATCGTTCTGAGGCGCCGCGGCCATTGTTTCCACGACTTTGCGATTGTCGGGGGTCGTAATCACGGTCGCGCCCTCGGCGATGAAGCTGCGCAAGCCGCCGATGTGATCCCCGTGGTGATGCGTGACGGCGATGTAGCGGATCGGCTTGCCGGGAATCGTCTCCTTGATGCGTTTGATGACGTTGTCGGCGCCTTCACTCGTGCCCGGCGCTTCAACTGCGAAAACGTAATCCTTGAACTCGACCGCCATCGTGTTCTGGTTCTGACCGGCTACGTTGTGAATCACGTAAACACCGTCTGCCAGTTTTTCTACGCTCGGCTTCAGCGTAAGCGGTAGCGCGGGAACTTTGCGGAATGACGCGTCGGCCATCTCAAAGGTCTTATCCGCATCGCTTAAGTTGAACTGCGCCTTGACCTTGTAGCGCGCAACGATGTCGCCCGCCAGGCGCCACGTCCAGGTTTGCGGCACCTGCAGCTTTCCTGCGCTGGCGTAGTCGGAGAACATGATCTCGGACGCCTCCTGACCGCGCAGCGGATCCGTGAAGACGAGCTCGTACTTCGAGACGAGCCCCGTGCGGGCGTCGACATACAGCGCGACCTGCTGCGTGTCCGGCATCACGAAGGTAACGACGTTGTGTTTGCGGCCGTTGAATTGATCTTCACCGAGATAGCGCAGCGAGTTCGCTCCGTCGAGCGCTTGCCGCAAAATCAGATTCGGAAGCCGCCGGTAATACTGGACAAACTGCTGCTGCGTAGTTTGTTCAGCCGGAATCGGTGTCGCCGTACGCGCGCGATGGTCGTACGCCGTGCCCTCGCCCGATTTGATCACGACCGTGTTGTGCCCTTCGAAGCCGGCGCCGGTCACGCGTTGCTCAAGATGCAGCCGGTTGTCTTTCAGATCCAGAACGAGCGATTCCTGAAAAGTGCCCGGTTCAAACGGAGGGCTCGGCGTAGGCATTTGCAAGCGCGGCCACGTTTCGCCTTGCAGCTGAAGCTTCAGCGTTTCGATGCCTTGCAACGCTTCGCTGCCGCCGATTGCCGCGACTGCAGCGTCGATCACCTTGCGCGCCCTTGCTTGCGAGCGCTCGGCAAGCGTCTCTGGATTTTCGGCCGCGAGGACCGGTGTCGTGCAGAGCAACAGAACGAACAGAGTTTTTTGCATCGGGTCGCCCTCCGCTAATGAGCGGGGCGACTCTAGCTTCGGATGTCGCGCGCTGCGCGACAGAGGTGACGAGTCGGCAATCGGCCGGATGAAACGGCTGCCCGCGCGGATGGAACCGCCGCTTACTGGCTGGCAGTGATGCCGCCGTCGACGTACAGCACTTGCCCGGTCACGAAGCTCGCCGCCGGCGTACACAGGAACAGCACAGGTCCCACGATGTCCTTCGGCTCGGCGACGCGCCCCATCGGAATTCGTTCGAGCAAGTAGCGGCGCGTCACCTCGTTATCGAGCCAGTGCCGGCCCATTTCGGTTGCGACGACCGTCGGTGCCACACCATTGACGCGAATGCCATGCGGTGCGAGCTCGGACGCATGCTGTTTGATCAGCATCACCAGCGCGCCCTTCGTTGCACAGTACGCGGAGTAGCCGCGCGCGCGCATTCCCAGTTGCGCCCGCACCGACAACAGATGGACCTGCGCCCCGCCGCGTCCGCCGGCCACTTGGTGGCGCGCGCAGGCTTGCGAGACGAACATCGCTGCCTTCAGATTGACGCGGTAGATCTCGTCGAATTTTTCTTCGCTTACGTCGGCGAGCAGTTCTTCGCGCTGGATACCGACGCAATTGATCAGCAGGTCGAGCCGCCCGTGCTGATCTCGCGTGCGATCGACCGCAGAACGCAGCGACTCGATGCTTTCAGCGTCGGCGACGATGGCTTCGGCGTGCAGACCGGCGTCTTGAATGGCCGTGGCAAGTGCGTTCGCTTTCTGCGCCGAGCGTCCTACGATGACAGCAACCGCGCCAGAGCGCGCAAGTCCCCAACATATCGCTTCGCCGATGCCGCCGTAGCCGCCGGGCACGAACGCAACGAGGCCATCGAGGCGAAACTGCGCGGCGAGCTCGTGTGAGATGTCGACCTTAGCCGTCATGCTCAATCCATCAGCAAGCCGCCGTTGATATCAATGATCTCGCCGGTAATAAAACCGGAAAGTGGCGAGGCGAGAAAGCGCACGACGTGTGCGAATTCTTCAGGCTCGCAGAAGCGGCCGACCGGGATCATTGCCAGCAATGCTTGGCGCTGCGCCTCGGTTAAGCCTTCGGTGATCATCGGCGTGCGCACGTACGCAGGTGCGATGCCGTTGACCGTCACGCCGTCGGCCGCGAGCTCGCGCGCAAGGGAAAATGTCATGGCACTCAACGCGCCTTTGGATACCGCGTACGCAGTGCCCGCGGTCAATCCACCGGTCTTCGCAGCCAGTGAGGTGGTGTTGATGATGCGGCCCCAGCGTTGCCGCTTCATTGCCGGAACCAAGGCACGCGCCAGGAAGAACGCCGCATCGAGGTTGATCGCAAGCACGCGGCGCCATTCGTTTTCATCGGTGGCCTGCGACTTCGTGTTCGACAGCACCCCCGCGTTGTTCAGCAAAATGCCGACGTCGCCCAGGCGCGATTCGATACGACCGACGAGTGCCGGGATTGCATTGGTTGATGTCAGGTCCGCTGCGAATGCAATACTGTTGTCGACTTCACTGGCTGCGTGTTCGAGACGTTCACCGGCCAGATCGACCAGCGCCACTCGGCAGCCGGCCGCCGCCAGCGCCTGTGCTGCCGCGAAACCCATCGGGCCCGCGGCACCTGTCACGAGCGCCGAGCGCCCGGCCAACTCAGACATCGAGCACGCTTTTCTTGCCCGCCAGCCCGCGCGCGCGAAACGTTACGACCGCGATGAACAGTATGTACATCGAAACGATCGCCCAGTCCCCGGCGAATGCGCCGGTAAGTCCGACCACCATGCCCACCAACAATCCGGCGACCACCGCCCCCCAGAAGCTACCGACACCGCCGAGAACGATGATCAGGAACGCCGGTACGACGGCGTCGACGCCGATCTGCGGACGCACGCCCCAGATCGGCGCCAGCACGATGCCGGCCAGTGCGGCGAGCGCCACACCCAAGTGCAAACACGCCAAGCCGCAGCCGCGTCAGGTTGATGCCGAGTGCACGAATCATTTCGCTGTCGTACGAGCCGGCCTTGATCTTCGCGCCATAGGAAGTGCGCTCGATAAAAAGCCAGAGCGCGCCGATCGCCAGCGCCGCGGCGCCCGCCGCGTAGAAGCGATAACGCGCGAACAGCAAGTCGCCGAACACGACGGCGCCTTGCAGCGCTTCCGGCGTCGGAAGCACGCGCTCGCGCGAGCCCCATATCGCGCGGATCGCTTCTTCGATCACGATCGCCGCGCCGAAGGTCAACAGCAGCGCGTACAGCGGATCTTTACCGTAGGTCCGGCGCAGCGCCAGTTCGAGCACCATACCGAGCACGCCGACAATTGCCGGCGCCAATACCAGCGCAATCGCGTAGCGCACCGCAAGCGGCAGCGCAAGCCACCCCGCGGCCGTCTCAGGCGGCAGCGGAGGCGCGACGATCATCAACGCCACGTACGCGCCAAGCGCAAAGAACGAGCCGTGCGCCAGGTTGATCGTTTCCATCAGCCCGACGATCAGCATGAAGCCGAGCGCGAGCAGCGCGAACAGCAGTCCGAGCGCGATGCCGTTAACGAGATGCGGAGCGAGCGTGGCGAGCATCAGCTACCAGTAAGCGTCGATACGGCGGCAAATGACGGCGCGCGCATGCGCGCCGTCACGTGCCGGCTTATTGCTCGTACGACGGTGTGGCTTCGTACGACTCGAGCTTGCATGCAGCCGGCGCCGCCTTGTCTTCGATCTCGGCCGGCGGCACCCACGACATGATCTTGAAGATGTCGTCCTTCTCGACCGGCGCGTCGTTATAGCTCGCCATGTAGATCGTCTGCTGCATCTGATGGGTCGCCGGGTTCATGTAGGCATCGAAGTGCTGCATCCGATCGCGCGCGCTGACCTTCAGACCCTCAAGCTGTTTGATGACGGCAATGTTGTTGGTACTCCCGGCGCGCTCGCACGCGCGCAGCAATTCGCGCGTCGCCATATAGCCGTTGTAGTAGACGTTGCCGGGAACGCGAATCGCCATGCCGGGGAAAGTCTTCTGATACAGCGCGACGAATTCCTTGACGCCCGGCAGATCGAGCCGGTAGTACCAGGTGGTACCGAACACGCCAAACATCGCATCGGGACCGAGCCCATACACGTCCGGCCAATCCTGCTGGTTGTTGATCCACGCCATGCGCTTGTGCAGCCCGGCCTGAATCACCTGCTGGCGCATTGACTTTTGATCGTCGCCGCCGACGGCCGCGGCGACCACATCCGGCTTCAGCTGCTGCAGCCGCAGCAAGTACGACGTGAAATCGCGCGTGTTCTGCGGCACCAGAATTTCGCCGATGATTTTTCCGCCCTGCGCCTCGACCAGCTGACGCGTGGCCTTCGACGTGTCGTGCCCCCACACGTAGTCGTTGGTCACGAGCACCCAGTTGTTGCCGTTGACCTTCATCGCGTTCTTGACGATCGCCTGCGCGAAGTTGCTGCCGTTGCCGTCCCACACGAACTTGGTGCGATGGCAGTTCTGTCCGGCTTCGGTCGGCGAGCTCGAGTTGGTGTTCAGATAGACGCAGCCGTATTTCTGCGCCACCTGCGAGATCGCGTTCGCGACACCCGAATGCAGTGCGCCGATCAAGAACGCCACATTGTTGCGCGTGATCATCCGCTCGGCGACACGCGAGCCGGTCGCCGGCGTCGTTTCTGTGTCGATATGAATGTGCTCGATGGGCCGGCCGAGCACGCCGCCCTTGTCGTTGAATTCCTTGATTGCGAGCATCGCGCCGAGCCGCTCGTCGCTGCCGCTGGCCGCGTACTGACCGCTCGCGTCCATCGTCAGGCCGAGCACCAGCGGCTTTTTCTGCGCGGTCTGCGCCCAAGCGTGATGATGTTTCCACGGTCCGTAAAACGGCGCGACGCCGTATAGACCGGCGGTCGCTGCACTTAGCGCACTCGCCTTCAGCAGGCGACGACGGCTGAGCGCGCTGGCCGTCCGGTGCGCGGGTTGCTTCTGTTGCTTGTCTCGTTTCATTGTCGTCTCCTGTGCGTCCTATGTGTCATTCGCTCACGCGCGCGGACGTCGTGATGATTAGCGCGGAACGATCTTGATACCGTTTAACTTCTCTTGCGCCTCGATCAGCGAAGGCATGAATCGCTCGCCGAGGCCGAGCGCCGCCGCCTGCACCAGCGACTGATGCACGGCTTCGCCGATGTGACTGGCGGCGCCGTGCGATTCGGCAAGGTGTGTGTAATAGCTCATGTCCTTGCGGCCGTTGGCGATCGTGAACTTCATCCCGGTCAGATCACCGTCGACCGCCTTGGCGGCGATCATCTGAAACACGCCGGAATTGACCCCGCCAGCAGTAACGACTTCAAGCAGCTTGCGCAACGACAGTCCGCTCTTGGCGGCGATGGCAAACGCTTCAGCGGTGCTGGTCGCGATCGATAGCGCAAGAAAGTTGTTGACCAGCTTCAATACATGGCCGCTGCCTGGCGGTCCGACGTGAATGACGTTCTCGCAGAACGCCTTCAGCACCGGCTGCAGACGTTCGAAATTTGCGGCATCCGCGCCGACCATCGTGTTCAGACGGCCTTCTTCGGCCTCCTTTGGTGTGCGCGCCAGCGGTGCGTCGATGTACGCGACGCCGCGCTCGGCAAGATCGGCGCGGATCCGCGCAGTCGAATTGGGCTCGCTGGTTGAGCAATCGACCACCAGCATTCCCTTACGGGCCGCCGCGAGCAGGCCGTCGGCGCCGTAGATAATTTCCTCGACCTGTGGCGAGCCGGTCACGCAAAAGAAAATGATGTCGCTCGCGGCGACCAACGCACGCGTGTCGCTCGCTTCGATGGCGCCGGCTGCCGTCAGATCGGCGAGGTTGGCACGGTTGCGATGAACTCTGAACGACAGTGGATAGCCTTTGGCAAGGAGGTTCTTGGCCATGCCGTGCCCCATTAGGCCGATGCCGACGAATCCGATGCGTTCCATTTTTTTCTCTGCCATACCGGTTAACTTTCGATTGAAGCGGCCGCCTGCAGAGCGTGCCGCGGTAGCGAGTAGCGCGCATCGGCGAAACGGCGCATCAGGCGCAAATAACGCTGCGCGATCACGTCGATGGCAGCGTCGTCGTCGATCTCATTCAGAAACCACGCGCGCGCGGTTTCTCCGAAAATCGTGCGGCCGACCGCGAAGCCGCGGCATAGCGGCTGTGCCGCCGCGTCGGCAAGCTGATCGCCGAGCTGTTCAATCGGTGCATCCAATCCGAGCACGAGCACGCCGCGGCAGTGCGCGTCGGCATCACGAATTTCCGCGTCCAGCCGCTGCCATCCATCGGTTCGCGCAGGCGCCGGCAGCTTCCACCAATCGGGGAAAACGCCTGCCGCTGAAATCGCTTTGACGGCGCTCACCAGCACTTGATCGGGGTCGCGCTGATCGCCGATCACCGTCGGAGGAATGACTTCGAGCAACAATTCTCGGCCGGAGTCTTCGCACGCCGTCAAAAGGTCACGCAGAGTCTCGATCTGTTGTTGCTTCAAAGCAGGCGGATCGTCGGCGTCGAACGCCACCAGGCATTTCGCGACATGGTGCGCCGGCCACTCGCGCAGCATCGATTGCACGTTGCGCCCGTGCTCGAACCGCAGTGGCCGCGAGCCGGGCTGCTCGACCGGGCGCGCGATCCACCAGCCGGGCTGATCGAGCTCCGGCAACAGATCCGCTCCGTATCGATCATCGAGTATCAATCCGCAGGTGGTGCCCAATTGATGCGCACGCTTGCTCGAGCGCTGCGCGGCGCGGGCCACCAAATGTTTGAACCTGGAGATGCGCGCCAGCGGTGCGTTTAGCTCGAACGCAAGCTGCTCAAGCGGCGCGCGATGATCGAAAGCCAGCGCCGCTATCCACGGAGGCGCAGGCTGCCGCGTTGTCGCGCGATGCAGGCGGTTCAACGTGTTGTCTTCGCGCAGGCGCGCTGTCGATGCGCCGTGCTGCAGAAAATATTCAAGTTCAACTCTCGTCGGAATCGCTGGGGAGCAGCCGTGGCGCGACACGACCAGCGCGCCGCATGCATTCGCGCGGCGCCCGCATTCGGCTAATGGCGCGTCACGCAACCAGCCGCTCAAAAATCCGGCCATGAACGCGTCGCCTGCGCCCAGCACGTTGAACACCTCTATCGGAAAACCGGCCACCTCGATCGCGGCGTCATCGGGCTCGCCCGGGTAGATCGTGCAGCCTGACTCACCGCGCTTCAGGACCAGCGTCGCCGACGATATGCGGCGCAATGCGAGTACCGAGCCTTCGATGCCTTGCGCATCGGTTGTGTCGGCTGCAATGCGAAACTCTTCTTCGGTCCCTACGATCAGATCGCAGTCGGCAATGATCTGTTGCAGGATTGCGCTGACCGATGAGGCGTACACATAACGTGTCGCGCCGTCGGCCAGCGGCGCCAATCCCCAAAGCACCGGCCGGAAATCGATGTCGAGGATGACGCGACCACCGGCGGCGCGCGCGGCCGCGATCACTGCTCGACACGCGGCGCGCGTACCAGACTGCGACAGGTGGGTACCCGAGATCAACACCGATGCCGCTTGCGCAATATGCCGTTTGTCGACGTCCTCGACGTCGAGCGCCATGTCGGCACAGTGATCGCGGTAAAACAGCAACGGGAACTCGGTACGGCTGCGGATGCTCAAGAACGCGAGCGCGGTCAGCCGCTCCGGATCGAGCCGAACATGGCTGATGTCGACGCCTTCTCGCTGCAGAGAGTCGAGCACGAAGCGGCCGTTCTGTTCATCGCCGACTCGAGTCAGCATCGCCGCCCGCAGGCCCAGACGGGCACAGCCGACGGCTGTATTGGCGGGCGAGCCACCCAAGTAGCGCGCGAACGTACTCACGTCTTCCAGGCGCGCGCCGATTTGTTCGCCATACAGATCGACTGCGGCGCGACCGACGCAGATGACGTCGAGTGTGCGCGCCGCATCGTCCTTCATCGACGAGCCTTTCTTGTGCTCGCGGGTTTGGCGCCTGCACGACGCGGTGGGGCGCGCTCTGCCAGCAATCGATGACCGACCGCCACGACCAGGGACTGCGCCAGCACGATCGGTTCGACCAGCGAGCGAAACGCCGTGCCGCCGTCATCGCCAATCGCAAAGGAAAGAGTCGCAACGCGTGTTAACGGGGACAGCTTGCTGTCAGTGATGGCGATCACCGCAGCGCCGCGTCGCCGACAAGCGTCCGCGATCTCCACCACTTCACCGGTGTAGTTGCGAAAACTGATGGCTACGACCGCTTCGTCCGCACCGATACGTGTGGCGAACTCGCGATTCATGCCGCCGACGTTGTCAAGCAGCTGCGTTCGCACCTCAAGTTGATTCAGCGCATACGCGAGATAGGCCGCGACCGGAAACGACCGGCGTGCCGCAACCAGATTAACTTGCGTCGCGGTTGCGATCAGCTCGACTGCCTGCGCCAGCAGGCGATCGTCGATCGCGTGCTGAAAACGCTGCAGCTCTTCGATCGCCTGAGCCGACTGCGCGCGAAAAACCGCGCCGGGCGCAGTGGCCTTCGGAGCCCGCGATTGCAGCCGTTCGATCCGTTCGCGATAGCTAAGCGTCCGCGCACGCAGCTGCGTTCGAAAAAGCTGGCGCATTTCGGCAAAGCCGTCGCAGCCGATGGCACCCGCGAAGCGCACCAGCGCGGAAGGTTGCACGCCGATCTGTTTGGCCAGCTGGGCAGCGGTCCCGAGGGCGAATTCTTCCGGCGCATCGAGCGCGAACCGCGCAATGCGCTGCAGCTGACGTGGCAAATCGGGAAAGCGCTCGGTGATGCGCTCCGCCAGCGCTTCGTAGCTGCCGGGCCGACCGCGCCGCTGCGATGAGCGGCGAGCGGAAAGCGGGTTAGTTACTGCCTGCGACTGCATGCGCGATTGCTTCCCCGTTATGTTCTGCTGAAAGGCATTGCTTCTCGACAGATTAGAACGTAGATTACGTTTTGTCCAGAAACAGAATAAATATTCTACGGAGCGCCGTTGGCCAGTGTTCTTAGCCAGCCCGTAACGACCGTTGCCCCGGCGGTCCAAGCCGCCGCGGCGCGGAGGTTTGCGCTCGGATACGCAGTCGTGCTGGCGATATTCGCAACGAGTCCGTTCTGGCTGAGTGCCGTCGGGCTCTATCAGTACCTGGCGCTCGAAGTGTTGATCTGGAGCATGTACGCGCTCGGCTACAACCTGTTGCTCGGATACGGCGGCTTGCCGTCCTTTGGCCACGGTGCGTTTTTCGGAATCGGCGCGTATGCGGCGGGACTTGCGCTGAAACATGCGGACGCCGGGTTGCTTGCAGGCATGGCCGCTGCGATTGCCGCCGCGGCGACTCTTGGCGCGTTGGTCGCCGCGTTCATTTCGCACCGGCGCGGCATCTACTACGCATTGATGACGATCGCGTTCGGCCAGTTGGCGTGGTTCGTCTCGATCAAGTGGCACAGCGTGACAGGCGGCGAGGATGGGCTGCTCAATATTCCGCGCCCGCCGCTGGACCTTGGTTTTGTGCAGGTGTCGCTGTCGTCACACGCGGCACTGTTCTATTTCGCGCTGGTGCTATTCGCGGTGATCGCATGGGTGCTTTGGTACTTGATAGATACGCCATTCGGCCGTGTTCTCGGTGCCGTCAAGCAGAACGAGATGCGCGCGGCGTACTGCGGCCACAACGTGTGGCTCGTCAAGTTCACCGTGTTCGTGATGTCGTGTGCGATCGCGGGACTTGCGGGAGGACTATTTGCACTGGCGCAGCAGTCTGCTTATCCGAACGTGATGAGCCTGAACAACTCAGGCTACGTGGTGATGATGGTGCTGATTGGAGGCGGGCTGGTCAGCTTCTGGGGCCCGGTGATCGGCGCGGTCTTTTTCATCGTCGCGCGCGATCTGCTCGGTGCGTACACCGAAACCTGGCTGCTGTGGTACGGGCTGCTGTTCATGGCGGTAGTGCTGTTCAAGCCGGAGGGTATTGCCGGCATCATTGAACAACTGCGCGATCAGCTTCGCAGGCGCACTCCCGCGTCGGGTGCGTGATGCCGCTGCTCGAAGCCCGCCGGCTGCATAAGCGCTTTGGGCAACAGATCGTGCTTGACGATGTGTCGTTTGCGGTCGAAACCGGCGAGCTGGCAGGAATCATCGGGCCGAATGGCGCGGGGAAGACGACGTTTTTTAACGTGCTGACCGGGCGCTACCGTCCTGAGCGCGGGCAGGTGGTGTTCGATGGTCAGGACATCACCGGCCAGTCGCCGGCGAAGATTGCGCGCGCGGGCATTTCGCGTTCGTTCCAGCTGATGAATCTATTCGATAGTTACAGCGCGCTGGACAACGTGATTGTCGCCATGCGGCCGATCATGCAGACGGCATTTCGCATGGTCGGACAAGTGCGTCGCGATTCGTCGTTGCAAGCACGGGCCGCTCAGCTGCTCGCCGACGTCGGCCTTGCGGGTAAAGAGCACTTGCCGGCCAAAGGCCTTGCATATGGCGATCGCCGGTGCCTGGAGATTGCCGTCGCGCTGGCGCCGGAACCTCGGCTGCTTTTTCTCGACGAGCCGACCGCCGGGATGGGTGCGCAGGGCGCGCGCCGGCTCACCGATCTGATCGAACGTTTGCGCCAGCGCACGACGATCGTCGTCATCGAACACGATATGCCGTTCCTGTTTCGCATCGCCGATCGCATCTCGGTGATTCAATGGGGGCAGGTGATCGCGCAGGGCACTCCGACCGAGCTGCGCGCCGATCCTTGGGTGGCACGCAGCAATCTTGGGAGCCGTCGCCTGATGCTGCAGGTTGACGGCATTCGCACGTTTTATGGCGAGACGCAGGCGTTGTTCGACGTGTCATTGAACGTCGATGCGGGCGAGGTCGTCGCGCTGCTCGGCGCGACCGGCGCCGGCAAGACGACGACCTTGCGATCGATCCTCGGCCTGACACCGCCGCGCCGAGGCACGATCCGCTTCGATGGACGCGACGTCACGCATCAGAGCACGCACAAGATCGCGCGTGCCGGTGTTGCATGGGTGCCGGAAGAGCGCCGTGTCGTGCCAAGCCTGACCGTCAGGCGCAATTTGTCGATCGCCGAAAAACGCACCAAGTTCCGGCGCTGGACGCTAGGCGAGTGCTGTGAAATTTTCAGCGCGCTCGAATATCTGCTGGAGCGTGACAGCGAGAATCTTTCCGGCGGCGAGATGCAGATGGTTGCGATCTCACGCGCGTTGCTGGGAAGCCCCGGGCTGGTGCTGATGGATGAGCCGAGCCAGGGACTCGCGCCGAAGGTCGTGCAGGACGTGATGCGTACCGTGCAGCGGCTGAAGAAGGAGGGCGTCGGCGTGTTGCTGGTCGAGCAGCACGTCGGTGCCGCGCTCGAAGTCGCCGATCGCGTCGTCGTGCTCGATCACGGCACGGTCGCGCATCAAGGCTCAGCGGCCGAGCTACGCAATGACCCAGCGCAGCGCGCGCGTTTACTGGGAGCGTGATCGATTCGCCATGAGCGACCTGCTTCGTGTTCAATCATTGCGCAAGGAATATCGAAAGAGCCGCTGGGTCACGCACGCCCAGCTTCGTCCTGCAAGCTGACTTCACATTTACGCGTCCGGCGATCGTCGGCGTGCTCGGACCAAACGGTTCGGGCAAGACGACGCTTTTCGAGCTGATCACGGGTTCGAACATGCCGACGGCCGGATCTGTGCAGGTTGCCGGGCAGGACATTCATCGGGTGCGGCGCAATGAGCGCGGGCAGCTCGCGCGGCATTACCACCAGTCGTATCAAATCCGGCGCTTCCGCTCCTGGAAGCCCGAGATGTTGCTCGCACGCGCCACACGCGATGAAGCGCTGGTGCATCTGTTCGACGAGCCGCAGTTGAACACGCAGGACGGCTACATCGGCTTCATGCTGCGGTTCTTTGACCAGCTGCGCCGGCGCGACCGCCTGCTGTTCGTCTGCCTGCATCCGCAGGAGCCGTGGCAGGTCGAGCTGCTGCGCGAAATCGCGGAGAGTTTTGTCTTTGTTGACCGCGGTCACGTCACTGAACATCCATCGTTCGACGACTTGATACGAGTGCCGGCTGCGCGTGACTACCTCGGTCATCTGGTCGGCGCAAAATAGCGGTCTGTGAATTACCGAGCGACGGAGCAGTGATGGGAAAGAGCGAACAGGCGCTGGCCGATATCACGCACTGGATCGGCGGG
Organism: uncultured beta proteobacterium; assembly: GCA_963786295.1. GTDB lineage: Bacteria > Pseudomonadota > Gammaproteobacteria > Burkholderiales > Burkholderiaceae_F > JACCZX01. The sequence continues at coordinate 58,181 of CAWAYV010000002.1, forward strand.
CAGCGCGTAACCGGTGCGCCGGCTCGAACCGGCCAGGTGTTTAATCCGGCGACCGGCGACGTCACCGGATCGGTGCGGTTGGCCGACGCCAGCACCGTCGACGCAGCGGTCAAAGCGGCGCTCGGTGCGTGGCCGGCATGGAGCGAAACGTCGCCGCCAAATCGAGCGCGCGTGATGTTTCGCTTCAAGGAGCTGCTCGAGCGCAACCTTGACGCGCTTGCGACGATCATCACGCACGAGCACGGAAAAGTGTTCAGCGATGCGAAGGGCGAAGTCCAGCGCGGCATCGAGGTCGTCGAATTCGCCTGTGGAGCGCCGCAGCTGCTGAAGACGCAGTTTTCGGACAACATCGGCGGCGGCATCGACAACTATTCGTTGCGCCAGCCGCTCGGCGTAGTTGCTGGCATTACGCCGTTCAATTTCCCGGCGATGGTGCCGATGTGGATGTTTCCGCTGGCGCTGGTCTGCGGCAACACGTTCGTGCTGAAGCCCTCGGAGCGCGATCCGTCGGCATCGCTGATGCTGGCCGAGCTGCTGCAGCAAGCCGGCCTGCCCGACGGCGCGTTCAACGTCGTACAGGGCGACAAGGAAGCGGTCGATGCGATTCTTGCCCACAAAGGAATCGCCGCGGTCAGCTTTGTCGGATCGACGCCGATTGCCGAATACATCCACGCTGAAGGCACGCGCCACGGCAAGCGGGTGCAAGCGCTCGGCGGCGCCAAGAATCACATGATCGTGATGCCCGATGCCGATCTCGATCAGGCTGCCGATGCGCTGATTGGTGCAGCCTATGGATCGGCCGGAGAGCGCTGCATGGCGGTGTCCGTCTGCGTGGCGGTGGGTGATGTCGCCGATGCGCTGATCGACCGGCTGAAATCACGCATCAGCGCGTTGCGCATCAAGAGCGGCATGGAGGCAGACGCCGACATCGGTCCGCTGGTCACCGGCGCGCATCGCGAAAAAGTGCTCGGCTATATCGATCACGGTGTGGCCGATGGCGCGCGGATTGTGTGCGATGGCCGCACCCACGAGGTGACCACACAGGCGGGATTTTTTCTGGGCGCAACACTGTTCGATAACGTCCAGCCGTCGATGCGGATCTATCAGGACGAGATCTTTGGGCCTGTGCTGTGCGTCACGCGCGTGCCTGACCTCGCAGCGGCGCTCGAGATGGTCAACTCACACGAGTACGGCAACGGCGTCGCGTGCTACACCTCCGACGGCGGGACCGCACGGGAATTTGCGCGCAATGTGCGAATCGGCATGGTCGGCATCAACGTGCCGATCCCGGTGCCGATGGCGTTTCACTCGTTCGGCGGCTGGAAGCGCTCGTTGTTCGGCGACTACCACGCGTACGGCGAAGAAGGCGTGCGCTTCTACACGCGTTACAAGTCGGTGATGCAGCGCTGGCCCGATCCCGTAGCCAGCAAAGGACCGGAGTTTGCGATGCCGGTGCACAAGTAACTAACGAAGCCAAGGAAGCGCTAGAAAAGCCTTGCCGATCCACTGGGATGTTTCGTCGCGCAGCAGTCGTCTGAGTGAGGTCCGCTATCTCCGTCCCATTAATGGTCGCCGCAATACGGTGTCCGATCCCTGACGGATCGCGCGCCTGATGCCGAAGCAAAGCCTGCTGCGGGCGTTAGGTCTGTCCCAGCGCGCGACGTCGATGTCGGCCGGCACGAAGACGGCGCTGCTCTTCGGTGCGCTGGCGCTCATCGGCGTTCTCGTCGCGCTCTACGACCCGCGGCCCAGCCTGCGGCACGTCCGAGTGGCCTTCCTCTCGGGGAGCCCGACCGGCAACTACTTCGCGACCGTCGACAAGCTCGCCGCCGAGACATCGCGCCGCAAGGGACGCATCGCGAACGTCGCCTCGGCGGGCTCCGTGGAAAACATCGAGCGGCTGGTCGCAGCCAGGGCCACGTGCGACGTCCAGTTCGCATTGGTGCAGGACGGAGTCGATTGGCCGGCCGGGCAGCGGCTCGAGTTGATTGGGCGCCTGCCGCGGCCGGAGGCGCTCCTGGTCCTCGGCCGCGACGCTGACCGCATCAAGTCTCTACAGGACGCGCGAGGCTTGCGGCTTGGCATCGGGCCACTCGGCAGCGGCACCGAGAACCTCGCCCGCCGCGTGCTCGCTCCGCTCGCCGAACTCGAGCTCAAGGTCTCGACGCAGCCGATCGACCGACAGCTCGACATGCTCGAGCGCGGTGAGCTGGACTTGGGCGCGATGGTGATCGACGAGGATGCGCAGCTCGTCGTCGACGCCGTGCGCAGGCGCAAGTTGCAGATCCTTAGCATTCCCGATGCGGCGTCGCTCGCGCGACGGCTGCCCTTCGCACGCGTCGGCCAGATCGAGGCCGGGCGCTACGACTACGTGCGAAAGGTGCCCGGGGAGAACAAGCAGGTGCTGCACGTCGACACGCTGGTGGTCGGCAACGGGTGCGCATCGCACTCGGTGACGCAGGGCCTGATGACGGCGATCGCCGAGGTGTTTCCGACGTTCGTGCGCCACAACCGCGACGGCGCGAACCTCACCGGCATGCCCCTTTCGAAGGCGGCCCGAAGTTATTTCGACGACCAGGGGCCCGACCTCGTCGGCGAGTACGCGCCGTGGATCGTTGACATCCTGCCGACGGCGACGTGGGTCCAGCTGATTCTCGGTATCTCGATACTGTTCGGCGCGATGGCGGTGTGGCATCGCTTCCGCCTGTGGCGTCTCGACGTCGCGCGCGTGAACATCGAGCGTGATATCCCTGCGCTCTTCGGCCCCGGCATCACCGTCGGCGAGATTGCCGAGATTCCGGCGACCGACCGGCACCGCACACCCGAGGCCCGCGCGAAGCTGAACGAGCTCGTGGAGCGTCTGGCGGCGCTGTCAGACCGCTGCCGTCGCCACTCGCTGTCGCTGCTGGTACCGATGGGACAGGAGATGGCGTACCGGTACCAGGAGACGCTCATCTCGGATCTGCTCTTCGCGCTCCGGGCGTTCCGGGAGCGGGTGCAAAAATGACGGGACGGCGCCGGCGAAATTGGTCTTGGTCCCCGATGGGCTCGAGGACGAAGACATGATGGAGATGCTCAACGTCGGACTACT
>CAWAYV010000003.1:0-250466 GCA_963786295.1 uncultured beta proteobacterium
ACCGTCGCCGGCTGCAGCGTGCTGCCGCGCTGGGCGTTGTCGCAGGCGCGCGAGGACGTGCTGCTGGCGGCCGCGTACCTCGGACAGCCGTTGATCCTGCGTGCGCATCATCAGGACCTCGAGCGCGGGCTCGAGGTGTTCGACGTCGCGGCACGGTTCATCCATGGCCTGGGCGCCGTTCGCTGGAGCGACGTGACGACGATCAGCCGGGCCAACTACCGCTGGCGCGTGCACGAAGGCGCCTTCCACGCGCGTCCTGTGGCGCCAAGGGTCTTGATCGAGGTGCCGCCCGATTGCGAGCGGGTCATCGTCGCGCCGGCGCCGTGCGCACGCGAGGTGCTCGACGGCGCGGGCCGACGGCACGCCGGGGCTGCGGATCAAGCCATCGACATCGCTGCTCGACCCGGCGACCTCCTCGACCTCAAGCCGCAGGCCGTGGCGCCGGAGCCGCCGGCCCGACCGCTGCCCGTGCATCGCACCGATGCGATGCTGATCCTGCGTCGCCTGCTGACCGAAGCGCGCGACCGCCTGCTCGTCCATTGAACCGCTTGCCATGACGCAGCCGCTGAAGGTGCTGATGCTGGTCGAGAACAACGGCTATCCGCGCGACTTCCGGGTCCGGCGCGAAGCGCAGGCGCTGCGCCACGCGGGCCACGAGGTTAGCGTGATCTGCCCGCGCGAGGGCCGCGAACCCTGGCAGGAGGTGCACGAGGGCGTGCACGTGCAGCGCTTCCCCGCGCCGCCGGGCGGTCGCGGCCTTGTCGGCTACGCGTTCGAATTCGCCTTTGCGACGCTTGTGATGCTTTGTCTGTCGCTCTGGAGGCTGGCGCGCCGCGGCGTCGACGTCGTGCATGCGGCCAATCCACCGGACACGCTGTGCCTGATCGGCGCCGTGTTCCGCCTGCTTGGCAAGCGTTTCGTGTTCGACCAGCACGACCTCGCGCCCAGCTCTACCCTGTCGCGCTTCGCGCGCCGCGGCCCGAACGCGGTGTACGCGGCCCTGCGGCTGCTCGAACGCTGCTCGTACGCGGTGGCCAACGTCGTCATCGACCAACGTCTGCGCATCGGAGGGTGCCGGTGATCGAGGCCGTCATGTGGCCCAGCAGCAACGCGTCGGCGGTGCGCACGGCGCGCTCGGTTATTGCCCCGTGACCCCGGATCCGGCACTGGTCGCGCGCGCGCGTTTCATCGTCGGCTATGTCGGCACCATCGGTCCGCAGGACGGGCTCGACGTGATGCGCGCGCTGCGCCACCTGGTCTTCGATCTGGGTCGACGCGAGGTGCTGGCGGTGGTGGTCGGCGATGGCGATGCGCTCGCCGACGTGCACGCGCTCGCCGCCGAGCTCGAACTGGAGCCCTTCGTGCACTTCACCGGCCGTCTGCCCGAGGACGCAGCGCGCCAAGTGCTGTCGGCCGCACACGTGTGCGTGCAACCGGATCCGTCGAGCCCGCTCAACGACCACTCCACGATGAATAAGTTGATGGAATACATGGCGCTCGGCAAGCCGACGGTGGCCTTCGACCTGCCCGAAACGCGCTTCTCGGCGCAGGAGGCGGCGCACTACGTGGCACCCAACGATGAAATGGCATTCGCCCGCGCGGTGGCCGCACTGCTCGACGCGCCACAGGAGCGCGAACGCATGGGGCGAGTGGGCATGCAGCGCGTGAGCGAGTCGCTGGCGTGGGAGCATTCCGTGCCGCCGCTGCTCGCCGCCTATGCCGCGCTCGCTAAGAGCCTGCACGCCACGGCATGGGTGACCGCATGGCCCGGAAGCCGACGGTGTCAGTCGTCGTGCCTTGCTACAACTACGGGCACTATCCTGCCCGACTTGCGGTGGGGAGCGTGCTCGCCCAGGAGGGCGTCGACGTCGACGTGCTGGTCATCGACGACGCGTCCACCGACGGGAGCGCCGATGTGCGCGGACGCACTGGCCGCCCACGACGCTGGGTGTCCGCGTCATCAGGCACGAACGCAACCAGGGTCACATCGCGACGTACAACGAGGGTCTGGCCGCGATCGAGGGTGACTACGTCGTCCTGCTGTCGGCGGACGACATGCTGACACCCGGGGCACTTCAACGGGCGACGTCAGTGATGGAACGGCATCCGAGCGTCGGCCTGGTCTACGGTCATCCACGGGCTTTTTGCGCAGAGGACCAAGTGGCGCCTTCCTTGCGCATGCGCGGCTTCTCAGTGTGGAAGGGCGAGGCCTGGATCGGCGCGCAGTGCCGGCGAGGTCTGAATTGCATTGCCTCGCCCGAGGCGGTGGTGCGGGGGCGCATCCAAAGGCGCGTCGGCGGCTACACGGAGCAACTGCCGCACACCGCCGACCTTGAAATGTGGTTGCGCATTGCGGCGGTGTCGGACGTCGCTCGAATTCATGGTGCCGACCAGGCACTGCGCCGCAACCATTCGTCCAGCATGTCGCACGCGCACTACGGGCGCATGCAGGACGACCTGCTGCACCGGTACTTGGCGTTCGAGCGCTTCTTCGAAGGCGCCGGCCGGGACCTGCCGTCCTCGCTTCACGCTCGCGCCGCCGCGCGCAGGCGCTTGGCGGACGACGCTTTGGCCGCGGCTTGCGATGCGGTCGCCGCCGGAAAGGCAGCCGAGGCCGAGGAGTTCGTCAGCCTGGCACGCAGCTTCGGCGGACCGCCGGAGCGCCTGCCCACCTGGAGGCCGCTGCAGCGGCTGCGCGCGCCAAAGCGAACGCCATGGGACGCGCTGCTGCTGCTGCTCCATGCAGTGACGCGCGACCTGCGCCGGCGAGTGCTATGGCGCCGCTGGCGCCATTACGGGGTTTGAACCGGAGCTGGCAGTTCAAGGCGACCCGACGAATTATGGATAACGTCCTCGAACCGGAATTGCGCGTTGACCCGGCGCCACTGCGCCGGATACGCCAGTTACGGCGCGTCTGGCGCGCCGAGGGCGGCCGCGGGGTCGCCACACGCGCTCGCATGAGGATCGCGGAGATGGTTGCACCCACGCGGCCGATGCTGCCGGTGATGGCCGAGGACGTCATCGCCGCCGATCTCGATCGTCCCTTCGTGCCCCCGGTGGCCCCGCCGAGGGCCGGCTCGGAGCCCGTGCTCGCCTGGGTGGTCGTGCCCGCGGCGCCGCGGGCAGGCGGACACACGACGCTGTACCGCATCGTCAATCATTTGCAGGCCCACGGCTACGTCAACGGCGTCTACTTCTACGACGTGAACAACGTCGACCTCGAGTACTACCGCCAGGTACTGCGCCGTTCCTACGGGTTCAGCGGGCATGTCGGCAACACACAGGACGGCATCGCCGACGCCGACGCCGTGATTGCGACCTCCTGGCAGACGGCGTATCCGGTCTTCAACGCGCGCTGCTTGGGCAAGCGTTGCTACTTCGTACAGGACTTCGAAGCCGAGTTCTATGCGGTGGGCAGCTTGAGCGAACTGGCGCTCAACACTTATCGCATGGGCCTGCACGCGATCACTGCAGGACCGTGGCTCGCCGACAAGCTGCGAACGGAGTTCGGCATGGCGGCCGACTCGTTCCCGTTCGGCAGCGATGGCGACATCTATTCCCGCACCGCTGTCGGACCGCGTCCCGGCGTAGCGTTCTACGCCCGGCCAGAAGTCGCGCGACGCGGGTTCGAGATCGGCATGATGGCGCTCGAGCTGTTCGCCTCGCGCCATCCCGCGGTGGAGATCCACCTTTACGGCCAGAGGATCGACGCGCTCGGCTATCGCTTTCACAACCACGGTCGTGCGTCACCGCAGGAGCTCAATGCGCTCTACAACCGCTGCCGTGCCGGCCTCAGCCTTTCGCTGACGAACACTTCGCTCGTGCCGCACGAGATGCTTGCCGCCGGCTGCATTCCCGTCGTCAACGATTCGCCGAACAACCGCATCGTGCTTGACAACCCCTTCGTGCGGTATGCGAGCTTGACCCCGCCATCTCTCGCGGCCGCGCTCGAAGCGATCGTGCGGCTGCGCGATTTCGAGGACCATTCCGCGGCGGCGGCGGCCAGCGTGAAGTCAACGACCTGGGCCGACGCCGGTGCTGCGGTCGAGCGCATCCTGCAACGCCTGCTGGCCCGACCGTAATGGCGAAGAGCGCGACTCCACCCGCAGTCCCGTCGCGTGATGGAGTTGCCCTCGACGACCTGCGCGCCTAGCGCACGACGAGGTTGGATGGCGGCTGCGGGGCCACCGTGCTTGCGCTCGACGGCTCGAACGCGCCTATCGTCGGCGCGGCACCGACCGCCCGCCCATCGAAGTCCCGCGTCAGACCGACATTGACGCCCCTGCCAATCAGCGGCGACGTGCTTTTCAGGCGGTAGTTGGCCGCCTCGACGTCGACGAAACCGAGGTCGGCCGCCAACACCACATTGCTTTCCGAGGGAATGCCGTAGACGGCATAGGTGCCCGAATTATCGAAAGCGTTGGAGCTGTGCGTCACGCTGCCGAGCGGGCAGGGGCATTTACTGGACTCTCAACCCTGTCGGAGGTGCCACAACCGCTTGGCCGATCGAAGCGCCCATGTCGGACCCATCCGATGCCGCCCGGTAACCGGGCGAGCCGCTGACCAGTTGCCACCCGCTAAAGCTGGTGGGCAGCAAGCCACCGACATAGATCGGCGTGCCGATTATGTTGTTCGTGCCGCTCCCAGCGCTCGGGAACAGATTGTGCGTAAATGTGCAGGCCGTGCAAGACCCCAGCGGTCCCGCGAGAAACTCGTTCCCTGCATGATGTTGTCGGTATAGATTCCAGAGCCGCCATCAGATTTATTGATGCCGCCAACGCGCATCGAGGAACCTCGTACCGTGTTGTGACGAAAGGTCATATTGGTCTGCGACCCCAAGTCGATGACGCATTGCGTCCCGTCCGCACCCGTTCCGTTGCCGACGAATACATTCCCCTCGATTGTTTCATTGCTTGCTGCATCGTAATGGCCAATGCACACGCGAGGCTGGAAAAAGTAGTTGCCCTTGATGACGCTGTTGCGCTGCCCGTAGCCCTGGATTGCGTCGACGTGCTCAGAGCAATTGCCCTGCGTCAGGTCAGCAAAGACGTTGCCAGGACCGACCACCGTGCCGTACGAGCCGAGCTGCACACCGTCGGAGCAGCCCTTACCGTTGAAGACGTTGTTGCTGGCTGTCACGCCACTCGGAACCGAGCCTGAACCGCCGGGCCAATTGATACCGAGCGGCCCTCTTGGCCGCCAGGGACTTGACTGCCGTTGATGCCGCTAAACGTATTCCCATCGACAAGGATGTTGTTATTGTTGAAGTTCGTGGTATTGATGAACATACCGCCCTTGAAGGTGCTGTTCAATACCGCGATGTTCTTGGTACTGGCGCCGTTGATTTCAGCCCCAGTAATCGTCAGGCTGGAGGCACGAATGAATTGCGTACCTCCAGTTATAACGAGATACAGTGACGCGTCGACGCCCGTTGTCGACCGGATTGTCACGAAGTTTGATTTGGCGATGCCGCTAAGCGTGACATTGCCCCAACTTCCGGAGTTCAGGCAAATCGTCGAGCCCGGAGCAGCACCAGAAACCGCGCTCGCCACGCTCGAGCCTGGATTTATTGTCGTGGTGCACGTCTGCGCAAATGCGCCACCGCAGCAAACCGAAAGCAAGAAGAATAGGAATTTTTTCATCGCGTTCACCAAAAGATTATTCTCAATAGAAATGCATGCTTGCTTGTGGCAGGAATCACGGGATGACTTTCGCCGCCTCGTTGGAATACGCGCTCTCCGTTGCCCGCGCTGTCGAGGGCGGTCACGGCGAAGTAGTACAAGGTGCCCGGATTGAGACCCGAGACGGTCCAGCTCGTCGCGTTGCCCGTCGTCAGGCCGCTTCCCCGCGGTTGTGAATAGGCCCCCGGAGCGGTGCCGTAGTAGACGCGATAGCCGGTCACGTTGGCGTCCGGCGATGCGGTCCAGCTCAAGGCTGCCGTGCCGGTGGGCGCAGGCGGCGGAGGCGGCGGAGGCGGCGGCGGCGGAGGCGGCGCAGTGCCGGTGTCGCTGAAGACGAGGTCGACCCAGTAGTTCGTCGCGTTGTAGGTCGAGGACGGGAACGTCGTCGTGCTCGAGTAGCGGTAGACGCTGTTGCCGCCGGCGGCGCCGTTGCTGAGCAGGTTGACCGGGCCGTTGCTGACGCCGCTCGTGGCGAAGAAGTTGAGGTCGGCCGCATAGTTCCCGTTCGGTGCGTAGTACGACGCGACATAGACTGTGTTCGCGTTCACCGGGACCGGGCTCGCAAAGTTCACCTGCTGCCAGCCCGACGCCGTCTCGGCGCTGAAGGTGGCCCGCGCGAGCAGCGCGCCGCTGGCGCTCCAAAGGTTGCCGACATGGGTGCCGGTGTTGCCCGTCGCCTTGTAGAAGCGAACGCCGCTGATGAAACCGTCGATGCTCGTCGTGAACTTGACGCCGAGCTCGACCGCGTTCGGGTCCGAATGCTGCGGCGTGGTCGGCGTCGTCGACGCGCTCCAGGCGCTGCACGGGCAGCTCGGTGGAGGCGGCGGAGGCGGAGGCGGCGCAGGCGGCGGCAGGCGGCGCAGGGTCGGGCGTGGCGACAATTGCATAGCACGCCTTGCGCACGCCAGGAGCCGGGTTGCCGAAGAATTCGTTTGTGCACGACACCGTCCCCGAGACCCGCTTGTAGACCCAGTTCTTGCCGCTGCCGTAGCGTACCCACGTCCACGAGGCGAGGGTGAAGGTCTGCCCCTGGTCCGCGACCTTGCTCCACGTGTAACTCGACAAGCGCTCCGCCATCTCGGTGGATCCTTCCTGGGCGCTTGTCTCCTGGGCGCTTGTCTCGCCTTCACGGGCCAAGCTCTCCGCCGTCTCGGTGGGTCCTTCCTGGGCGCTTGTCTCGCCTTCACCGGAGCCGCCGCATGCGACGAGATAAACGCTCGACATGAGCATCGCGGCGAGAGATAGGCGCGTTGGGTAGTTTCGATGCCGCATTCAATGTTCCTTGGTTTGGGTTTGGACTTCCCCGATCGCACCGGGGTGCGGTCTGCTTAAAGCGAGCACGTGAACGCAACGCGATCGCGTCGCCCTTTGAAGCTGGTGTAGTCCGGTACGGCTACCGATGAGAGAAAACACCATGCATCATGAGAATCCGAGGAGTGAGTCGGGGGCGCTCGTCGCCGTGCATCTGCTGACCAAGCACGATGAACAACTTTACCTTCGGCCGGATTTTCGAAAGCTGAACCGTCCGGCGCCATCTGCCCTACAGCCTAACAAGAATGCGAACGTGGCTTTGCGCGAGCGCGAGCGACGCGACACATGCGGCGATCTACAGAGGGAAATCAGGGCAAGCGGGAGCCGCTTCGTCAGCCCCGCGCGTAATTTCTGCTCTCACGCAATCGCGCGAGCAAAACACGACTCAGCACTAACGCAATCGCGCGATCAAACACGACTCAGCACACCTGTCGACGGTGCGCGAGTCCGAGTTTCTGGAGGGCGCCGCGCACGTGCTTCTTCATGGTGTTTGGACTGATGCACAACTCGCGGCCGAATTTCCTTGTTCGTCAGGCCGCGGCAAACGAGTTCTATCAGTCGAGCTCGCGCCCAGTCAATTGATGGCTGGCTGCGCGGCGCCCGGACGAGCAGACGCGCTGCCTCCAGAGCCATGATCGCGTCGAAATGGAGTGCCTGCGTTTGCTACTGCAGCCACTTTCGTGGTTCTTGCCGTTTTCCGGGAGACGCGCCCGCTGAGCGCACGCTCGAGGGTGGCACGAGTGACTAGGAGTGGCGTTCTCCCGAAGTCACTTGGGCTAGGTCCCATCATTGTGTATCTCGCGTCGGCCATAAACATTGCGCTGGTCGTTTTGGTCATCGTTACTGCCGGCCGTGCTGTCTCCGGGAAGTTGCAGGCCCAAGAAGATTTCGGTGTGTTCATGCTCATTTTCGGCATCGGTGGGCCAGTGTCACTCGTTTGTCTCATTACCGTTATCGTTGGTGCCCTAGTGGGTCTGCGCACTCCAAATTTCAGCGCACAGCTTCTCAAGAGTCCCGTCGCTGTCCTGGGCATCATCAACTGCACGGTGCCATTTACTTTGTTGGCAGCACCGCCGAGGCCGCCTCTTCTAGAGGCTCGCCACGCTTCAGTTCGTGCCCGGCAAACGATCGGGTCGTGGCCACTAGTATCCCGTTCACTTTGTGCTCAGTGAGCAGGTAATTCTTGCGCGCGCTCAAGCGGGCCAGCATCACGCCGCCACGTGACGTCACCAAGTTCAACTAGACGTGTCTTTTTCACCGAGCGTAGCTTTGCGTTGCGCGTTGATCGAAGGAGGCGCGCAATGGACGCAATGAAGATGGCCCACCGCGCCGTGCAGCAGCCAAGTCTTCAAATGAACACTCGTCGTAGCCTCGTCATTGCTGCGACAGGTTCAGCGCTCGCCAAGTGGACTTCCGTATGCGCACAGGCGCCGGCTCAAGCTACTGCGCAGACGGACTGCGCCAGAAGCGCACCGCGTGCCCACGTGGTTGTCGATGAGCCTTGACGCTGTAAGAAGGCTTCGCCGACCGTTCGATTCAGATAGTTTCTCAATTCAGGATCTCCAATAGGGAATGCGCCGGTCAATTAATCTGCTTGCTGGCCTCATTCGAATAGGCACTCTCATTGCCAGCCGAATCGACGGCGGTGACGGCGAAATAGTAGGTGTGCCCGGTCGGAAGAACCGGCGTGATGTAGCTTGTTTTCGTCACATAGGCGCCCGTGCCTAACTGTTGGCTGTAGGTCCGGGGTGCCGTTCCCCAGTAGACACGGTAGCCAGTGACAGTTCCCGACGGTGCGCCCCACGTCAGCGACGCAGTAGCGGGTGCGGGTGCGGGTGCAGGTGCGGGCGCAGGTGCAGGCGCTGGGGCCGGCGCAGGCGCTGGAGCCGGCGCAGGTGCTGGAGCCGGCGCAGGTGCTGGAGCCGGCGCAGGCGCTGGGGCCGGCGCAGGTGCTGGAGCCGGCGCAGGTGCGCAGGTGCCGGCGCAGGTGCTGGGGCCGGCGCAGGTGCTGGCGCAGGTGCTGGAGCCGGCGCAGGTGATGGGGTCGGCGCAGGTGATGGGGCCGGCGCAGGTGCTGGAGCCGGCGCAGGTGATGGAGCCGGCGCAGGCGCAGGCGCAGGCGCTGGAGCCGGTGCAGGTGCAGGTGCAGGGGCCGGCCCTGGTGCAGATACAGGAGCCGGCGCCGGTGCGGCTTCGGCGTCCGGAGTCTCGTCACCGCCGCCGCAAGCGACCAACGTGGTGGCACAGGCGAGTGCATTCCACACTGTCCACGACGTGGGCTTTCTCGGCGCCATCTATCCGCACGCGACGCGGTAGACGCGCGCCGCTAGCTCCGCATGTCGCCTGTTCTCCCAGGCGAGGCTTGGCCGAGGACTTCTCCCATGAGACCTAGCGAGCCAAGGGTTGCGCACGTCTGATTCCGGGAGGTGGTGGAAGACTCGGATAGGCATTGGTTCAGTCGGAACCGTCGGCGCGGCCCGTCGCACCCGCCCTTACGTAGAACGTCGCAGCACTCGCTAGCGCGGGCATGACGAGGACCAAGACTAGAAAGAAAGATTTGAGCAGCAGCTTCATCGGGAGATCCTGTAAATAGGGGGCTGGCCGGCAGCGCCGCTGCGCAGGATGTTGAGCGGGCCGTAGGTCCCTGCAGCGATGTACACGGTGTCGCCCGGCTGCAGGATTGAGTAGTTGATGTTACTGGTTCGGCCCCAGGCATTGGTCCAGTCGGAGCCGTTGTTGGCACCTGTAGCGCCGGCCCGGAGGTAGTAGGTCGCCGCGTGAAGGGCTGGCGCGGTGAACGCCAGCAGTGCCGCGACAGCCCATCCGAGTCCGCGAAGTTTCATGGATAGATTCATGGTTGTCCTGATGAGAGAGGGTCGGAAGTTTTCATGACGTCCGGTGGTTTCGATTGGAGAGATGCCGGCGAACAGCGTTCGCCGCACACCGGGCGCGGCAAGCGTCGATGCTTCAAACTCACGGCATCATGATCGCGTCGAAATGGAGTGCCTGCGTTTGCTACTGCAGCCACTTTCGTGGTTCTTGCCGTTTTCCGGGAGACGCGCCCGCTGAGCGCACGCTCGAGGGTGGCACGAGTGACTAGGAGTGGCGTTCTCCCGAAGTCACTTGGGCTAGGTCCCATCATTGTGTATCTCGCGTCGGCCATAAACATTGCGCTGGTCGTTTTGGTCATCGTTACTGCCGGCCGTGCTGTCTCCGGGAAGTTGCAGGCCCAAGAAGATTTCGGTGTGTTCATGCTCATTTTCGGCATCGGTGGGCCAGTGTCACTCGTTTGTCTCATTACCGTTATCGTTGGTGCCCTAGTGGGTCTGCGCACTCCAAATTTCAGCGCACAGCTTCTCAAGAGTCCCGTCGCTGTCCTGGGCATCATCAACTGCACGGTGCCATTTATTTTGTTGGCAGCACCGTCGTAGCCTCGTCATTGCTGCGACAGGTTCAGCGCTCGCCAAGTGGACTTCCGTATGCGCACAGGCGCCGGCTCAAGCTACTGAAGCCTCATTGCGCGAAGCCATGCGCAGGAGGGCCCGACGATGTCGTCGTTGCCCACCGTCCGCCCGATGCAACCTGCCGAGGCGTGCGTACGGTTGTACGCGAATGCGCTGAACGCGCTCTCCCATTCCGACTATGGTCTCGAAGCAGTCCTTCGGATCGCCGAGCGAGTACCCTGTTTCGCGGTGAGGGCGGGTGACCTCGAAACAACGTGCGCAATGCTCGTGGCGACGATGCTGCGTCCGGCGCACGCCGATGGCGGTATTGCCATGATCTTGCGACTACCTCGCTGGATGCGGGTACTCCTGACGGTTGGGCTGATCGCCGGCATCGCCGCAAGCGTTCCCGCCGTGCGCGAGCCCATGATGCGCGCGCTGGGGTCTTTACTCATCGTGGAGGATCCGTTCGAAGTGGTCGATGTCATCGTCGTTTCCGTCGACGCCGATGGCGCGGGCGTCCTCGACGCCGCAGATCTCGTCAAGCGCGGAGTGGCAAAGCGAGTGGCGATCTTCGCGAAACCGTTGAACCGCTCGGACCAGGAGTTCGCGCGTCGCGGCCTTCCCGCCGAAGACGAAGCCACGCGGCAGATTCGCGAGCTCGCGTCGCTCGGCGTCACGGACGTCGAGCGCATTCTGCTCAGCGATGCGGGAACCGACGGGGAAGCCCTGGCGCTTCTGCACTGGACGGCTGCACACGGCTTCAAATCCGTTCTGGTGATATCGAGTCCCGATCACTCGCGACGACTGCGTCGGGTCATGCTGCGCGCCATGCGTGATCAGCCGACGAGCGTTGCGATCCGCCCCGCACGCTACGCCGATTTTGATGCCGAGCGCTGGTGGCAAACGCGCGACGGCGCGCGCACTGCAATCATCGAATGGCAGAAGCTCGTGCTCGACTACGTTCTCCATCCGCTGTGATCCGCTGATCCCCGTCGACGCGCGTTACGAGATAGAGGATCCTCTCGCGCGGCGCCTTCGCGAGCTCGCGCGCGAGGAGTGCATACGTGTGCTTGTCGAAGCCCGGACGGCGCGCGCCGACGTCGGGAATGATCGGCGCCGACAGGTAGTGTGCTGTTGCGGCCGGTGTCTAGACGGCACCACACCGCGCATTGAGAACTCCCGACAGACGCTGCACCAGCGCGTCCCTACATTGGCACCCGGCGGCCGGGGAAGTGGAGCAGACTGTCACGCATGTCTAGAGTCTTGGTTGCCGGCGGCTGCGGCTTCATTGGGTCGCATCTGGTCGACAGGTTGCTGTTGCGGCGTGACGTTTCCGCGCTGTATGTCGTCGACAACCTCTGGACCGGCCTGCGCCAGAACCTCGGCAAGGGCTTCGAGCTGCTCCTCTACGACAAGCACGTCAACCTCGCAGCGCTGACCGGTGCGAACAAGGACTACATCCTCAACCACATCCCCCACATTTCGCGGCTGATAGTCGATTCCGTCGAGAAAGTGACGGACTTCGCCGAAACGATCGTGGTCGGCAATGAGGCCGACGAATTCCGCGACGACCTCGGGCGCTTGCGCGAGGACCAGGTGGTCATCGATTTGGCGCGGATATCCGGCAAGACAAGCGACCGCCAGTACCAGGGCATTTGCTGGTAGCGGCAGCGCGTTCGGCAATGTCGGTGTTCGACTCGCTAGAGGCCCGAGCCACGCGCGCACGGTTCGAGAGAAACCGGACGTTCCTGCGCTTGATGTCGACCTTGACGCCGCCGCTTCGCATGCTGGACGTCGGCGGCACGATCGGCTACTGGACGACGGTGGGGCTGCCGATCGCGCAGGGCATCGAGGTGGTGCTGCTGAACAGTTTCGAGCAGCACGTCGATGCCCCTTTCTCGGCGGTTGTCGGCGACGCCAGGGATCTGTCGAACTATCGGCCGCGGGAATTCGACATCGTGTTCTCCAACTCGGTGATCGGACACGTCGGCAACTTCGCCGACCAGCGACGGATGGCCGACGAGATCCAACGCGTGGGAATGCACTTCTTCCTGCAGACTCCGAACCACCGCTTTCCACTGGACTGGCGGACGCTGGTGCCCTTCTTCCACTTTCTCCCCGCTCGTGTTCAAGCGTGGTTCTTCGCGCGCGTGCCCGTCGGAAGATACCGTCGCGCGTCGGACACGTCGGAGGCTACCGTCTGGGCCACGCGGATCCGCAACCTGAACCGCGAGGAAATCGGTCTGCTGTTCCCCGGCGCCAAAGTGATCAACGAGACGGTGTTCGGCTTCACCAAGTCGTTCTTGGTGCACAACTTCCCCGTATGACGGACACGATGGTCGGCCAAGCGGGCCGCTCACTCTTCGCCGTCCTGTAGACAACTTTGCAAGCCGCGCCGAGAACATTCATTCGCGACTCAGCACACCTGTCGACGGTGCGCGAGTCCGAGTTTCTGGAGGGCGCCGCGCACGTACTTCTTCATGGTGTTTGGACTGATGCACAACTCGCGGCCGAATTTCCTTGTTCGTCAGGCCGCGGCAAACGAGTTCTATCAGTCGAGCTCGCGCCCAGTCAATTGATGGCTGGCTGCGCGGCGCCCGGACGAGCGGACGCGCTGCCTCCAGAGCCATGATCGCGTCGAAATGGAGTGCCTGATCATCTCGCGCGGAAACCAAAGCTCGCCGGATGTCACGGCTCGCGGTACCGAAGCGCTGAAGTGCTCTCAAAGGTGGGGGGCCGTTCGGCTTCACACAGCACCTGATGCGCCTCGGCCTGCATCTGGCGCTGTACGTCTGGATGCTCGGCCATAAGATGCATCATCCACTCCAACGTGTTGGCGGTCGTATCTTCGCCGGCCAAGAACATGATCAGAATGTTGCCGGCGATCTCGTCGTCCGTGAAAGCGGAGGCCTCGTCGCTGTTGGCCGACACCATGGCCTCCAGCAAGTTCGATGGCGTCTGACGTTGGTCTGTGGACGCACGCGCCCGGGCCGTGCTCACGAGCTCGTGAACCACCTCCATCAGCCGCTCCATGGCAACGTCGACCTGCCGGTTGCCGGCCCAGCGCAGCCATCTCCAGTAGCGGAACGGTGCAAGCGTGCGCCGAGCCATCACCGGGAAGATCTTGTCTCCGCAGTCGTAAGCGGACGCTGACGGAGCCCAAGGTCCAGTTTGAACTGGCGCCACAAATCACCAGGTTGCTCCGTGGTCGAAACCCGACGCTATTGACGTAACGCATCTACGAACTTTTGCAGGTCACGCCGATCGACGTCGGATACCGCGACAAACATCAAGCCGTTCTGCGTCCAACTGGCGACCCCGAATCCGCGTACGGCGGTCAGTTCAGTTTCGGTGCGCGTTCCTTCGCGAGCAGCGCGCCACACGAATAGGTTGATATCGTGATTGCGAATACGGTAGACGACCGCCGCGGCCTGGCGGTTACCCACGTGGTCGAGCCGCGCGCCAAGCAACGTAAAGCCGTACGGTTCGAGATCGAGCACGGGCGGTGCAAAGTCGATCTTGCCAATCAACCACGGCTTTACGACGTGGCGATCGGACGATTCGACATCGACTAGTCGCCGCGGCGGCGCCAGCGAGGCGACGTGGCTGGCCACCGCCTGTTCGGACGTGGCGTCCGCTGCGGGCCATTGATTGATTGAAAGGCCGAACAAGAGGCCGGCGATGGCCGTGCCGGCTGCGAGCGCGCCGGTCTGCAGCCATGTCGGCCGGGCTGGGTTGCGCCGCGGAGGTTCACCGGCTCGATCAAGCTTCCGATCAATTGCGGCGCGGAGTGCTAATGGCGCCGAGTAATACGGCGCGTCCGCCCCGATGCGTCCGACCAATGCGTGTCTTTCGGTCCGCACCCGTGCACAGTCTTGACATCCTCCGAGATGAGCTTCGATATCCGCATTGGTTGCCGGGTCGAGCTCACCATCGATGAACGCATCGAGCATCTGCCGAACCCGCGTGCAGTTCACGACATTCTCCTGGCTCGCTCCGCGAGCAGACGTTGTCGCAACAGATCACGTCCGCGCGACAGGCGAGACATCACGGTGCCGATCGGCACATCCACGATCGCGCTGATCTCCTTGTACGACAAGGCTTCCAGTTCGCGCAGCACGACGACTTCGCGAAAGTCGCTGGGCAGCGACAAGATGCAAGCCCGCAGCCAGCGCGCATCGGCACTGCGTTCGGCCGCCACGTCGGGCGCTTCGAGCGTTGCATGGATGCTGCGTGTCATTTCCAGAGCATGCGTGTCGTCTTCGTACGTCTCTTCCAATCCACGCTGCCGGGTTGCCTTGATCCAGTCGCGGCAAGCGTTGCGGACGATAGCCATGAACCATGCTTTCGGACTGGGACCGTTCATGCCGTCGAAAAAACGGAAAGCGCGCAAGCTCGCATCCTGCACCACATCCTCCGCAGCTGACTCGTCCCTCAGCATCCAGCGCGCAAGGTTGTACGCGGCATCAAGGTTCACCAGCACCGAATCCTCGAAGCGTTTACGACTCGCTTGATCACGCACTTCGAGCTCTCCGCTTCGCCAATAGTCACAAGACTGTCATCTGATCGGATTTATTCCACGCCGGGAATAAACCTGCGGCTGTGCCGGTCTTGCACGGCACGCGTGCGAGAACACGCCACCTGAACAACTACCGGGAGCGAGTATGGATCAGCAACGTTACAGCCGGCGTGACTTCATAGCCCTTACGGGTATCGGCGGCCTGGTATTCGCCTCGAGTTTGCCCGGCTGCGCGAGCTACGGGCAGGCGGGAGGTGCGCAGGACTTTTCGTTCGTGCAACTTTCCGACGTGCACTGGGGGTATTCGAATCCGAAGGTCAACCCGGAAACACGCGCCAGCCTGATGCGCGCGATCGGCGCGGTCAACGCGATGGAACAACGACCCGACTTCGTCGTATTCACCGGTGATTTGACGCAGACAACCGACGATCCGAAGGTGCGGCGGCAACGGTTGCGCGAGTTTCAGGAAATCGCAGCCGGGTTGAAGGTGCCGCAGGTGCGTTTCTTCGCCGGCGAGCACGACGCGTCACTCGATCGCGGCGAGGCTTATCTGGAAGTGTTCGGTGGCGCGCTCAACTACACGTTCGATCACAAGGGTGTGCACTTCATCGTGCTCGACAACACTTCAGACCCGGCGCCGGTGCTCGGTTCCACGCAACTCGAGTGGCTGAAGGCCGACTTGGCGCGCACATCGAAGGACGCGCCCATCGTCGTGCTGACCCATCGCCCGCTGTTCTCGCTGTATCCGCAGTGGGACTGGTCCACTCGCGACGGCGCGGCGGCAATCGAGCTATTGATGCCGTACAAGAATGTCACCGTGTTCTATGGCCACATTCATCACGAGCATCACCATATGACCGGCCATATCGCGCACCACGCAGCGATGGCAGTGATGTTTCCGCTGTCGCCCGTCGGGACAGCGCCGCAGAAAACGCAGCTGCCATGGGATCCGGCGCAGCCTTTCAAAGGGTTGGGCTGGCGCGCGGTGAAAGGCTCGGGCATTGGTCAGCGCCGACCGTAAGCGAAGTGCCGCTCGCAAAGCCCTGACATGCCGAACCGCGCGAGGCGCAGGTGCTTGGGCGCCGGCCTCGGCTCGCTTGTGTTGATCACATTGCCACTTCGAGGTGCCGTCGCATCACGCATCGCGTTGAAGGTCAACAAATTCTCGTTCACACCTAGCGAGCTGAGATTAAAGACAGGGCTCGCGGTCACGCTGATGCTATCGACTGAGGACTTCGTGCACGGATTCTCGGTGCCGGACTTCAACACGCGGGTCGATCTGGTTCCGGGAAAGACCGTCGAGCTGACGTTCACGCCAAACCGTGCCGGCAGGTTCGTGTTCCTCTGCGACAACTTCTGCGGGGACGGACACGATCGGATGACCGGCACGCTGATTGTGACTGACGCTTGAGTTACGAGCGCGCTTTGCGCGAATCAGCGCATGAACGCGGGGCTGTAGGTCCAGCCGATCTGGAAGCCAAAATCCGGCGTGTTGTTGGACTTGAGGTTCTCGGTGATCGCGAACGAAAACACCGACGCGTCGATGCGATGGCGCACGCCGACCGAGACCTGGTACTTGGTCGAGAGCAGGTCTTCCATGGCGGTGTCCTCGTGCCTGAGCACGCTCCGGCTTACGTAGAGTTGAGCGACGACGCCGGTCCTCTGGGTAACGCTGTATTCATAGCCGACGATGTAGGTCGGCACGATCTGCGAGCGATCGTTCGACGTCAGACCACCGCCTTTGGTGCGGACGGCGGCTGCGCTGACGTAACCCGCGTGCCGTCCAGCGAAGCGCTGCAGTGTCGCCTGCAAGCCGACGTCGGTATTTCCGTTCGACAGAAATTCCCGCTGCCCGTCGATCGGAACCTTTACAGCGCCTTCCAGCACAAGATTCCAGGGCGAGGGTGCCGCCGCGACCGAATAGCGCAGACCGAACGTGGGATCGAGCAGTCCGCCGTCCGAAGGGGCATTTAGAAGCAGCGGGGTGTTCGCGCTCTTGAGGTCGAGAATGACGTTGTAGCTGTTGCGAGCGACTGCAGGCCTGCCGAACAGGCCGATTCCCAAAGCCTTGTGGACGCCCTCGATCGTGCCATCAAGAAATCCACCCCTGTAACTCACGCCACTGAGTGTGGCGTTGACGCTCCAATGGTCGGTCAGCTGCCAATGCAAGGCGACGTCGACCAGCCCGAGCTCGAGATCGACGAGATAGGCTTCGCCGGGCAACGCGCGGATTGCCTCGACGTCTGCGGGTCCAAGGTGGCGACGTCCAGGTAGCGACTGCAAATATTCTTCTACGTTCGGACTCAGCATCCAGGTGTTTTGGTAGCCGAGAAGGACTTCGACGCCCCAACTGCCCGGCGGAGCCCAGACCGCGTGCGCGGGAAGCATGTCCAGGCGCAGAAAGCCGAACGGCGAGAGATCGCGTTCGCGCAGCAGTCCAAATTTCGGGTATTCCTGCTGTGCAGGGTGCGTGGCGTCCTCAGCAGCGGCGGCCTCGCTCCCAAGCAAGGAAAAGAAGAGAAGTGCTGTCACACGGATTGCGCGTGACAGCGAGCCCAATCGATCAAGCTGATGAGGGCCGATCACAAGCGACCGCGCGTATGGCTTGATGGCATCGATGGCGCAGTATTTAATTTGAGACGTTCGATCAGCCAGCGCCAAGCTGTGCCGAGGCGGACTGTCTGTGGAACGTTGTGAACACAAGACTCAGCGAAAGCCGTAAAGCTCGGCAGGGTTATCTACCAGGATTTTTCTGCGCGTCGCTTCATCCGGCGCCCAATCCAGCAACAGGTCGAGCAGATCAGCGTCGTCGGGAATATTGTCCCTGGGCGCTGACGGATGCGGCCAGTTGCTCGCCCACATCATGCGCTCGGGCGCGTGCTTCACCAGCGCCTTGGCGAGGCGGCCGACATCGTCGTATTTCGGCGCGCCGTTCTTCGAAGTTTCATAGGGCGCGGAGAGCTTCACCCAGCAGCGTCCGGTGTCGAGCAGGCGCAGCAGCGACTTGAACGCTTCGTGCTCGGGAGTAACGGGTTCCAGATATTTCCCGACGTGATCGATGACGAACTTGCCGGGAAGCTTCTTGATCGTGTCTTCCCATTGCGGCAGCTCGCGACCGTCGAGCTGGATGTTGGCGTGCCAACCGGCCGGATGCACGCGCGACATCACATCGTGCATGCGATCGAAGCCGACCGCGCCCCACGGCAGCTGGAAGATGCGCTGCGCGATGATGCCGCACTCGGTCAGCCACGCGATATCGGCATCTGACACGCCCGGCTTGACGACGCCCACGCCCTTGGCGCCGGGGCCGAGCGCGCTGATCGCCGCCAACGTGACGCGGTTGTCGTCCTGATACGCGTTCGGCTGCACGACGATCACGCGCGACAGGCCGAGACGCTGTTGCATCTCGCGATACTGGTCTTCGCGGAAATTTCCCGGCAGCGGCGGGCCGCCGGCCGCAGATGGCACCTCGCTGTCGTAAATGTGCATGTGGGTGTCGGTCGCGCCGGCCGGTGTTGCGAGTCTGGGTTTGTGGGCGCTCATTTTTTTCTCTTCTTCTTCGGTAGCGGTGCAGGGTTCGGAACGTCTTCGGCCACGGTGAAAGTCCCGCCCTGGTACATCTCTGCTATGGGATCGCCGCCCGGCTTCTCGCTCTCCATCACTTCCTTTGCATAGCTCTCGGCGTCATCCTGCGGCTGGTAACCGAGCCGATAGGCGTTCGAGTTGTCGTACCAACTGCGCGTGTTGCGCGACACGCCGTAGACGATTTCAAAACGGATCTCAGGATGCTCGATGCCGATCGTGACCAGCTGCGCGAGGTCGCGCGGCGAGAACCAGATCGACAGGCGTCGCTTGTCGATCGGCACCGGGTTCACGTTGCCGATGCGCATGCAGAACACTTCCATGCCGTACTTGTCGGCATACAGACTGCCGAGCGCTTCGCCGAAGACCTTGGAGACGCCGTAGCGGCCGTCGGGCTTCGGATAGACGCGATGGTCAATGGTTGTGTCGCGCCGGTAGAAGCCCACCGCGTGATTCGAGGTCGGGAAAATGATTCGCTTGACGCCGTTGATGCGCGCCGCCTCGAACACGTTGTAGCAGCCGATGATGTTGGCGTTGAGGATGCCCTTCCACGGACCTTCGACCGAGTAACCGCCCAGATGCACGATCGCGTCCACGCCTTTCGTGATGCGCAGTGCGTCTGGGAATTTCGAGATATCCGCGCGTGAAAATTTTTCTTCTTTGTTGATTTTCTTCAGCGAACGAAGGTCGGACACCTTCAGCACATACTTTCCCGCCAATTCGCGCCGCAGGTGCGTGCCGACGTCACCAGCAGCGCCGGTGATCAGAATGGTTTTCATAGTCAAATCTCGTTGAGTTGCCGCGGTCGATGCCTATGGTGGCATTTCAACACGCGCCGTGGATCACCCCAAGCAAAGAAAATTCTATCCAGGCCAGAAGCCCGTGTCGTCGCTTGTTACTGCGCGGCCGTTGCGGCGACGCCGGGTTGCACGCGTCGGCCCGGAACGCGAACATCGATCCGGTAAAGGCTCGCGCTTGCAGTGATGAACAGACTTCTGAGATCGTCGCCGCCCCAGTTGAAGTTCGCTGCCGGCTTCGGAACCCGGATCACACCGAGACAGTTCGCCGAGCTGTCGAAAACGTGGATGCCGCCAGGACCGCAGCAGTAGAGGTTGCCGTTGCTGTCGATTTTCATTCCGTCCGGCGCGCCGGCGCCTTCGCCGATCAACTGAGCAAAAACGCGTCCGCCGGCTAGCGTGCCATCGCCGCGAACGTCGAACACCCGGATATGCCCGCGCTCGGTGTCATTGACATACATCAGACGCTCGTCCGAAGAAAAGCACAGACCGTTGGGCTGCGAGAAATCGTCGGCCAGCAGCGTCAACTCACCACCCTGCGGATCCAGTCGGTACACGGCGCGAAATCCGAGCTGCGGTTCGCGCGGGACGCCGTAGTACTCGATGCGGCCATAGGTCGGATCGGTGAAGTAAATCGCGCCATCACTCTTGACCACGATGTCGTTTGGGCTGTTGAGCTCGCGACCGTTGTACGTACTGGCAATGACGCTCAGTTGCCCGTTGGCTTCGAGGCGCGTCACACGGCTGGTGGCGTGCTCACAACTCAGCAGCCGGCCCTCGCGATCCCAGGTCAGACCGTTGGACTTGTTGCTCGGCTTGCGAAACTCCTCGACGCCTTTGCTACGCGTCCACTGGTACATCGTGTCGGCGGGAATGTCGCTGAAGATCAGACGCTGCTGCGCGGCGTCCCATACCGGACCTTCGGTGAAAAGAAAGTTGTCGGCCAGGCACTCGAAGGTCAGCGACGAGCCGACGACGTTGGCAAAGCGCTTGTCACGAATCTCGACGCTCATAGCTTGCCTGCCTTCTTCAGCGAATCGACCGTGGCGCCGCCGACGTACCAGTCTTCAGACGTCACGTCTTCGAAGACGACCCAAATCGCCTCCTTTGGAAGCGAAGCCAGCTCGCTGATTGCGGCCGTTACGCGCCGCGACATCTCGTCCTTCCGCTCCTGCGGATGGCCCTTCAGAATCTTGATCGTGACAAATGGCATGCGGTTCTCCCCGTGGTTCGGATCAACGATGGTCAAAGCGTCAGCAAGCGATCGCGCAGCGCGGAGTCGTCGCGCAACGCTGATGCGGGGCCCGAGTGGATCACGGAACCCTTTTCCAGAACGTAGACGTGATCAGCAAGTGCGAGCGAGAACGCGACTCCCTGCTCGGCGAGAAGAATCGTCAAACCGTCATCCTTCAGTCTTCGCACCTGCTCGAGCAGACTGTCGACGACCATCGGCGCCAGACCTTCCGACGGCTCGTCCAACAGCAGAAGCTCAGGATTGCACATCAGAGTGCGCGCGATCGTGAGCATCTGCTGTTCGCCGCCGGATAAGAAACCCGCGCGCCGGTCGCGCAGCGTCGCCAGCGTCGGAAAGAGCTGCCAGGCAGCATCGATCGTCCAGCGCCCCGGCCGTCGTGCGGCGCGGCTTGCCACTTCCAGATTCTCTTGCACCGATAGTTCGCCGAACACGCGCCGGTCTTCGGGCACGTAACCGATGCCGGCGCGTGCGATGCGGTCAGCGCGCCAACCGGTGATCCCTGTGCCTTTCCATGAGACGCGTCCCTGCGATGGAGGATTCAACCCCATGATCGATCGCATCACCGTGGATTTACCCACCCCGTTGCGTCCCAGCAGGCACACACACTGTCCACGCTCGACCGTGATCGAAACGTCGAACAAAGCGCGCGACAGCCCATAGTAGGTGCTGATCGCGTCGACTTCGAGCACTGCGCTCACCTGCGCTCCCCGAGGTACACCCGCCGCACTTCGTTGTTAGCGCGGATGTCGGCCGGCGCACCTTCGGCGATCACACGACCCTGATGCAGGACCGTGATCGAGTCGGCGGCCGAGAAGACGACGTCCATGTCGTGCTCGGTGAAAAGCAGCGTCAATCCGCGCTCGCCAGCGATGCGGCGCAGAAGCTGCATCGACTCGCGCGTCTCGGCGACGGACATTCCTGCAGTGGGCTCGTCCAGCAACAGCAAATTCGGGTTGCCGGCGAGCGCGATGCCGAGCTCGAGCTGCTTCTGGTTGCCGTGCGACAGCGTCGCCGCCGCCACATTGGATTTGTCGGCAAGATTGACGTCGCGCAGCAGTGATTCGGCTTCGCTCCGGTACAGATCGTCCGCGCGTGTCCACAGATCGCGACCGCGCCGGTGATGTGCGATCAGCGCCGCCTGCACGTTCTCGAAGACCGAGAGCTTCGGAAAGATGTTCGTGCGTTGAAACGACCGAGCCACGCCGAGCGCGCAAAGCCGGTGGGGCGCGATGCCGGTGACATCGCGTCCGTTCAGATGCACGGTGCCGGCGTCGGCGCGCAGATGTCCGGTGATCAGATTGAACAACGTCGACTTGCCGGCGCCGTTGGGTCCGATGATCGCGACCACTTGATGACGCTGGACGTCGAGGTTGACATCGTCGATGGCAGCCACGCCGCCGAACGCGCGCTTCAGACCCCGCACCTCAAGCATGGCGCTTCGCTCGCAACCGCGCGCGCAATGAGGTCAGCGCGCCCAGAATTCCGCCGGGAAAAGCAAATAGCAGAATGATCAGCACGGAGCCCATCACCAGCGGCCAGTACTGCGTCAGCGATGAGATCTGATGATTGAGCAGCGTCAGCGCTGCCGCCCCAACGGCCGGACCCCAGAATGATCCGATGCCGCCGAGGATCGCCATGATCAGAACTTCGGCCGAGCGCGACCAGTAGGCGAAGTCGGGAAACACGCCGCGATTGAAGATGCCGAAGAGCGCGCCGGCCAGCCCGGCAAAACCGCCGGCGATTGCGAACGCAGCCACCTGATACAGGCGCACGTTGATTCCAACGAACTCGGCGCGCTCTGGATTCTCGCGAATTGCGGTCAGCACCCGGCCAAACGGCGACCTGACAATGCGGCGCAAGAGAAAGAAGCACACGCCGGTCACGATCATCACGAGCAGAAAGTAATGATCGGCCGTGCGCAGGCTTCCGAGCAGCGGCCACGAGGACAGGAATCCGAAATCGGGGTAGGGGACGTTCGACAATCCCTGCTCGCCGCCTGTCACCGCGTTCCATTTGAAGCAGACCGCCCACACGATCTGCGCGAACGCCAGCGTCAGCATTGCGAAGTAAATGCGGGTCGAGCGCACGCAGAAAAATCCAAACACAACCGCGAAGCCCGCCGCCGCGGCGCCGGCCACAATCAGCGCTGCGGGAAACGGCACGCCGTGCGTCTTCATCAGAATTGCGCAGGTGTACGCGCCGATGCCGAAATAGGCTGCGTGCCCGAACGAGACGAGTCCCGTGTAGCCGAGCAGCAGATTCAGGCTCACCGCGAACAGCGCGAGGATCACGATCTCGGTCGCGAGAAACGTATAGAAGCGTGTTCCGAGCCACGGCACCAGCAGCAGCACAAGCCACAGCACGGCGGGCCACGGGACGCGGCGCAGCGCGGTTCTCATGACAGCGGCCGCCCCATCAAGCCGGCGGGACGAACGATCAGCACGATCGCCATCAGCGCGAACACCGCGAATATCGAAAAGCCTGGCACCACCAGAATGCCGAAGGCGAGCACCTGTCCGAAGATGATCGCGCCGAGGAATGTTCCCCAGAACGATCCGAGGCCGCCGATCACGACGACGATGAACGCCTCGACGATGATTTCGACATCCATGCCGGGCACGATGCTGCGAACCGGTGTGACCAGCGCGCCGCCGAGCCCCGCGAGGAACGATCCACCCATGAACATCAGCGTGTAGAGGCGGCCGACGTCGGCTCCCAGCGCCGCGAGCATCTCGCGGTCATAGGCAGCGGCGCGGATCATGCGGCCGACGCTCGTGCGGCTCAGTAGCAGCCAGCAGCCGACCGCGATCAGTGGGCCGAGCACGATGATGAAGAAGTTGTAGTAGGGGACGATCGCTCCGAGGAACTGAAAGCTGCCGGTCAGACCGGCTGGGCGGGGCATCGCGAGCTGCTGCGTGCCCCAGGTGATGCGCGCGATGTCGCCAAGAATCAGCACCAGCGCGTACGTCAGCAGCAGCTGATACAGATCTTCTTTGCCATAGAGGCGGCGCAGAAAGAATCGCTCGATCACGCCACCGATGATTGCAACTCCAGCCGCTGCGCCGAGCACCGCGAGCCAGAAGCTTCCGGTCGCCGGCCCCAGCCATTGCATCATCTGCCACGCCAGATAGGCGCCCAGCATGTAGAACGAGCCGTGCGCAAAGTTGAGCACGCGCAGCACGCCGAATACCACCGATAGACCCGAAGCAACGATGAACAGGAACATCGCGGCCGTCAGTCCGCTCAGCACCTGCCCAACTACGAACGAGGTATCGAACACAATGACCGTTCGGTTGTCGATCAGTCCCGATTCGGCGAACGCATCCGCTCGCCCTAACTGCCGATCAGCCCGAGTGGCGGCGAGATCAGGCTGGCCCGTTCGAGCAGCAGATCGCGCCAGCGCGGAACCAGGCTGCGACGGAATCGGATCTTCGGCATCGCGATGCTGATCGCCGCCACGATCGTCGCGTTGTTCGGCTCGCGTACCGGCACGCTGATGCAGCACAGGTTCGCGGCGTACTCCTCGACGTCGAGCGCGTAACCCTGCGTGCGCACCAGCGCCAGCTCACGCTGCAGCTTCGCCTTCGACGTGATGGTCTGCGGCGTAAACGCCTGCAAATCCACCGTCTGCAGGTAGCGCGCCAGCGCATCGGCTGCGAGGCCCGACAGCAGCACTTTGCCGGTCGCTGTGCAATACGCCGGTTCGCGCTGCGCAGTGCGCATCGATGCACTGACGACGTGCTGGCCGTCGGCCTTGCACAGCTGCACGATCTCGCCCTGACTCAGGATCACGAGGTAAGTCGTTTCGCCGACGGCATCGCGCAGCGCTTCGAGATGCGGTCGCGCGATCGCAGCCAGATCGCTGCCTTTCAGATATCCGCTTGCGAGCTGATACAGGCGCGGACCCATCACGTAGCCGCGATGCCCGGGGTCCTGCTCGACGTATCCACGGCGGACCAGTGTCTGCAACTGACGAAACGCGGTGCTCACGTTGAATCCGGTTGCGCGCGCAATGTCCGACACGCTGACCGGACCGCGCGCCGATCCAAGGTGCTCGAGAATGTCGAGCACCTTGGAAACGCTCTTGACGGCATCCGGCTCGGTTCGGGTCTTCGGCCTTCCTCCCGGCATGCCTGATCGTCAATCCATGAACGGCGTCGGATCGACGTAGACCGGCGGGCTCATCACGGCAAACGGGTACTTCGGGTCCTTGGTCATCTTGCCCCAGAACTGCGCGCGATTGGCCTGTTGATCCTTGCTCCGAATCGTCTGCTTGCCGATCGGCGTATCGACGGTGAGGTTGAGCATCGCCTTCGCGACTCTCTCTGAATCCGTGCTGTTGGCTTTCTGGATTGCAGCTGTCAAAACTTGCATGCCGATGTAGCCGGTGATGGGCCACGAGGCAGGATGCTCTTCCTTCAGGAAGACGCGAAGACGCTGCGTGTAGTCCTTGTGCGCCGGCCCACCCTCCCAGTTGAACGCGTCATACGCGTTGGCCCAGATGCCTACCGGGTAATCGTCGCCCATCGCTTTCGCCGTCTCGATCGCGCCGGCCTCGCCCGCGGCGACCACGTTGTTCTTAACCGCGTCGAAGTAGTTGAGCGGCTTCGCCTGCTTGACGAAGGTCACGAAGTGTCCTCCCCACAGGCTGGTGAACACCGCCTCCGGCTTCTTGGCCATCTGCGCATTGATGAAGGGCGTGTAGTCGGCTTCGCCGAGCTTCGGCCACTGCTGGTCCACGATTTCGATGTCCGGTCGCAGCTTCTTCAGATGGGCGACGAACGCGCGCGTCACGTCCTGGCCGAACGCATAATCCTGGCTCATCGTCGCCACGCGCTTCACGTGGGTCCACTTCGCCATGATCTCGGCCGCCGAACGGCCTTCAATGGTGGTGTTGGAAGCCGTGCGGAAGACGTAAGGGTGCAGGTTGGCGGGTGTGACGAGCTGATCGGTCTTCACGACCGGCACCACGAACACGATCTTGTTTTCCTTCGCGACCGGCGAGACGGCCGGCCCCTCGGCAGAGGTGAGCGTGCCGACCAGAAAGTCGACGTTCTCGCGCAGGATCAAATCGCGTGCGACGCGCACGGCCTCGTCGGCGTTGCCCTTCGTGTCGCGCACGACAAGCTCCAGCTTGCGACCGAGCACGCCGCCTTTGGCGTTGATTTCTTCGACGTACATCTGTGCGCCCTTCAACGAAGGCTCGCCGATCAGTGCACCCGGACCGGAAAGAATCACCGGATATCCGATGCGAATGTTCTTCTGCGCGGCCGCCGGTCCCGCTGCCAGGGCGACGCCGGCGATCAGAAACGAAACGCTTAGCTTTCTCCAGTTCATGGTTGCCTCCTTCGGCGGTGGTTTTATGCCGGCTCGCAGAGCCAGTGTTTTGCGTCATCCGCAAAACATTGTCAATTCTCGAAAAAGGCTAAGAGGCGGGCTGACCGTTGTCAAGGAGCATTCGGTGGCGGATTGAAGTGCCGGCTCCTTCACGGTGATGCGCCACAGCGTGCGCGCATCGTTCGGATCGATCAGCGTCGCCGAATGCAGCAGCGACGCGTTGTCCCAGATCACCAGATCGCCGACGCGGTACTTGAGCCGATATTGGTACTTCGGCTGCGTCGCGTGCGCCTTCAGCTCGTCGAGCAGCGCGATCGCCTCGTCGTCGGGCATGCCTTCGATGCCGAACGAGCTGCCCGATACCGCATACAGCGCCTTGCGGCCGGTGACCGGGTGTGCGCGCGCGATGCGGTGCCTGACCCAGTTCATTCTGTTTTTCTGCTCGTCGGTCAGCACCGAGGCGACGGTGCGCGACGCTTCGTTCAGATCGTCGCGGTTGCCGTAGTGGTGCAGCCCGACCAGATTCTCGATGCGCGCCTTCATCGC
Organism: uncultured beta proteobacterium; assembly: GCA_963786295.1. Lineage (GTDB taxonomy): Bacteria > Pseudomonadota > Gammaproteobacteria > Burkholderiales > Burkholderiaceae_F > JACCZX01. The sequence goes on from CAWAYV010000003.1 coordinate 26,475, forward strand.
CGCCGACAGATCGTCGTAGGCCGCGTACTGGTTGGCGAACAGCGTGTCGCCGCCGATCTTCGGCACGACGATCGAGTACAGCATCGTGCAGCGCGCGGGGATATCCAGATACGAGTAGTCGGTATGGAAGTAGGTGCCGGCGTCCGCAAGGCCGGTCGGTACGCCATCCTTGATCACGTTCGACAGGATCAGGATGTCGGCGCACGCGGGATGGTGGAACTGATCGATCACGTGCGGCTCGGGCGGGCCGAAGCGCTGCGCAAATGCGTGGAACTGCGCAGGCGTCAGGCGCTGACCGCGAAACACCATCACCTGGCCGGCGAAAAATGCGCGCTCGACTTCCTTGAACGCGGCGTTGGTCAGTGGCGACGCAAGATCGACGCCGTCAACCTCGACGCCGAATCCGTCGCTGAGCGGTCGCAGCTGCATCAGAGCCCGTTTGCAAGGAATCCACCGTCGACTGCAATTGTCGCTCCCGTAGTAAAGCCCGCGGCGTCGGAGGCGAGGTACACCGCCGCGCCGACCAGCTCGGAGAGTTTCCCGAAGCGGCCCATCGGCGTGCGCGCGATTGCGAGCGCCTTGCGCGCGTCGGACATCTTGTCTTGGTTCAGCGCGGTCATGAAGAAGCCCGGTGCGATCGCGTTGACGCGAACGCCGGTGCTCGCCCACTCGGCGGCGAGCGACTGCGTCAGCGACACGACCGCCGACTTGGTCATCGCGTAGACGCTGCTGCCCGGCCAGCCGCGAAACGACGACAGCGAGCCGATGTTGACGATGCTGCCGCTCTTGCGCTCGACCATGCGGCGGCCGAATTCGGTGCAGGCCCAGAACACGCCGTCGATGTTGGTGCGCATCACCGATGCATATTCCTGTTCGCTGAAATCGAGCGCCGGCTTGATCACCGTCGTGCCTTGCGCGTTCAGCAGGATGTCGATCGGGCCCTGCTCGCTCCAGACCTGCTCGGCGAAACGGCGCATTTCGTGTCAAGTTGCTGGCGTCCACCGCGTAGCCGACGCTGCGCGGGTCCGTTTGCTTCAGCTTGGCGACGCTGGCATCGATCTTGTTCGCGTCGCGGCTCGCGACCACCACGCGCGCGCCGGCGGCCTGGAAGCCGAGCGCGATCTCGAGCCCGATTCCGCTGGTGCCGCCGATCACCAGCGCAGTACGACCATCGAGGCTGAAGTTCGCTCCGCTCACTTGACGCTGCTCATTTCAAAAACTCGGGCGAAATCAATCTCGGCAGGAACAGCGCGATTTCGGGCCAGAGGATCAGCAGCGCCAGCACCCCGAGCATCGGGATGAGCATGATCATTACGTCTTTGAGGACGTCGATCATACGGATCTTCGCAATCGCGCAGGCGATCATCAGGCACAGGCCGTAGGGCGGCGTGACCAGCCCGAACGCGAGCGAAACGATGCCGACCATTGCGAAGTGCACCGGGTCCATGCCCACCGCCATCGCAAGCGGCTGCAGGATGGTGCCGACGATGATGATCGCGGGGATTGCATCCAGAAAACATCCGACCACCAGGAACACGAACGCGATGAAGAAGCCGGTCTCGGTCAAGCCCATGTTCCACGCCGACACACCGGCGAGGATCGCCTTCGGGATCTGGTAGTACGCGAGCAGCCAACCGAAGGCCGAAGCGGTGCCGACGCAGAACAGCGCGATGCCCGCGAGCTTGCCGGTATCGAGCAGCGCTTCGTGCAGGCCCTTCAGGTTCATCTCGCGGTAGACCACGATCGACAGCGCCGCGGCGTACAGCACCGCGATGCACGCCGATTCGGTGGCGGTGAACCAGCCGAAGATCTTGCCGCCGACGATGATCACCGGCGTCATCAGCGCCGGAATCGCGACCGCAGCGGCGCGCAGCAGCTCGATGAAGGTGGCGCGCGGATAGGTCGGATAGCCGCGCGCCTTGGCGTACGCGTGCACGGTCGCCATCTGCGCCAGACCGATCAGCAGCCCCGGGATGATGCCGGCGAGAAACAGCGCGCCGATCGACACCGTCAGCACGCCGCCCCAGACGATCATCAGGATCGAAGGCGGAATGATCACCGCCAGCACGGCCGACACCGCGGTGATGGCCACCGAGAACGACCGGTCGTAGCCTTCCTTGATCTGCGCTTCGATGAAGATCTTCGACTGGCTGGCCGCATCCGCGGTGGAGGAACCCGAGATGCCGGCAAAGAAAATCGAAAGCACCACGTTCACCTGTGCCAGGCCGCCGGGGAAATGCCCGACCAGGTCGCGCGAGAAGCGCATCAGCCGGTTGGTGATGCCGCCGACGTTCATCAGGTTGGCGGTCAGCAGGAAAAACGGCACCGCCAGCAGGATGAACGAGTTGTAGGCATTGAACGTCTCGCCCATCAGCGTCCCTGTGTCGAGGTGCGGCTCGATCAACAGGATCGGCAGGCACGCCAGACCGAGCGCGAAAGCGACCGGCACGCGCAGGAACATCAGCGAGAAAAATACCCCGAACAGGATCCACGAGGCGGTGCCGGGGTCGAGGACGCTGGCCCCGCTCATGCGGGCTTCTTGCTACGCTAAGGATCATCAGGTTGTCCCACATCTGCTCGCCGAGGAACACCAGCCAGGTAAAGCCGGTCAGCGGCCAGGCGACATGGATCATCCACAGCGGCAGCTCGGCCAGCTCGGAGAAGCGGTTCCAGCCGAAGCGCGTGAACTCGATGCCGGCCCACACGAATACCAGCGCCATCGCAAGCACGCCGAGGCTTGCCACCAGCCTCACTGCGGCCTCCGCGCGCCGTCCGAGCCGTGGCCACAGGTCGACTTCGAAATGCGTGCCCTCGCGCACGCCGATCATCGCGCCGATCATGATCATCCAGATGAACAGGAAGCGCGCCATCTCTTCGGTCCAGATGTAGCTCGGGATCAACGCGGTGTAGCGCGAGAAGATCTGCAGCGACACCGGAACGATCAGGATCGCCACCGACGTGACCAGCAGCCAGGACAGCAGCCAGCTGTAGCCGGCGGTGAATTTGCGCCAGAAGCTCATCAGAAGAATTCGCGCAAGAAAAAACCACTCCGGCGTTACTGCGCCGGAGTGGTTGTTCCCCGCGCTATTGCTTACTTGATCGCGTTGATCTTCGCCAGCAACTGCTCAGCGCCGATTTCCTTGGCGTACTCCGCCATCACCGGGTCGACCGCTTTCTTCATCGCGGCGCGGTCGGCGAACGGAATGCGCTTCAGCTTGCCCGCCTTCTCCATCGCGTCGAGCTTGGCGGTGTCTTCGCTCGATTCGATCTGGCGGCCGTAGGTGCCGGCCTCCTTGCCCGCCTTGAGGATCGCCGCCTGCAAATCTGGCGGCAGTTTGTTGAAGGTCTTGGTGGAAAAGCACAACGGGCGGATCGTGATCGCATGCTGCGTCATGTTGAGGTTCGGGGCGACCTCGAAAAACTTCATCTGCTCGACGCCCGCCGCCTCGTTCTCGCCCGCCGCGATCACGCCGTTCTGGATCGCGTTGTAGACCTCGTTGTAGGCGATCACGGTCGGCGCCATGCCTGCGGCCGAGAAGGTCTTGGACCAGATCGGCGCACCTTGCACGCGCACCTTCAGGCCCTTCAGCTCGGCCATGTTCTTCACCGGCTTGTTGGCGAAGATGTTGCGGGTACCGCCGCCCGCGTAGCCGATCAGCATCACCTCGGCCTTCTGATTGATTTCGTCTGCGACCGGCTTCAGCAAATCGGCGTCGAGCACTTTGTTCCAGTGATCCAGGTCCCTGAACAGGAACGGCGCGTCGATGAACGGCGCGGCTTTCGAGAACGTGGACATGTGCGCCGGCGATACGATCGCATAGTCGACCGCCTTGCCCTGGGACATGTACTCGAAGTACTGCTTCTCCAGTCCGAGCGAGCTGTTTTTGTGCAGCACGAAGGTGATCGGCTTGCCGTAGTACTTCTTCACCAGTTCCTCGAAGCTCACCATCGCCTTCGTGAAGGCATGGTCGTCGTTGAACTGCGACGCCCCGTTCAGCGTGATGGTCTGCGCACCAGCCGGAAGCGCGATTGCAGCCGCAAGCGCGGCCAGTAACAGTCTGCGTTTCATGTCTTGTCCCCTGTTTGACGGTAATGCGCCACAAGGTGCGCGGATCCGTGGGATCGGTCAGCGTCGCCGAATGCAGCAGCGGCCATTGTCCCAGATAAACCGGATCGCCGACCCCGTATTTCCCCAAGGGCAGCACTCCAGGCGTGACTGGCGCGTATCAGAAAACGCTACCCGCCGTGATCCTGGCGCTGCTTCAGTCGATTTTGTCGCCCCTTCCGTGTATCGCACGGCAATGTGCGTACGGCCCCGTTGGGGCTCAGACAAGCGAGGCAAACACATGGGTGTTATCAGCCGCATCAACGACCTTCTACTGGCCAACGCGCACCACGCGATCGACCAGGCGGAGAACCCGGAGGTCATGCTCAAGCAGGTGATCCGGGACATGGATCGGAACATTTACGAAGCACGCGCGGCAGTGGTGAGCGCTGTCGCGGGCGAGAAACAGCTCGCCGCGCAGGCCAAGCACCATCGATCTGTCGCCAGCGACATGGAGAGGAAGGCGGAGTCTGCGTTGAACGCGGGGCGCGAGGATCTGGCTCGTCAGATGCTTGCGCGCAAAATCGATCACGACCGAGTCGCTGCGGACCTTGAACGTTCGCACTCCGGCGCGAGCGAAATCTGCACGCGCGTAAAGGCGCAGCTGGACATGCTGCACGCAAAGCGTGCCGACGCATGCCGGCGCAAGGACGTACTGATCGCACGCCAGCGCGCTGCTGAAGCACGATCTCGAGTCACGCGCAGCCTGGCTGCAGCCACCGTCGGTGACACGAGCGGCGAGACGCTCGCGCGCATGCAGCAGCGGGTCAGCGAGATGGAGGCGGAGGCGGCCGCTGTGACCGAAGTTCTCGAAGAGCCGAAGCAGCCCGACAAGGACATCGCCGAGATCGAGACAGCCGCGCAAGTGGACGACGCGTTGGCCGCGCTTAAAGCGCGTCTCGCACACAGCGGACCGGCGCCCTCAACCCCAATCAATGCCTGATTAACCGAAGGAGAAAACGTGAACGACCTCAACAGTACTCAGCTCAATTCACCCAGTTGGATGTTCTTCGTCAGGATCAATTTTGCGATCTCAATGGGTGCCATGTTCTGCGCGATTGTCCTGTCGCCGATTCAGACGATGGTCCAGGGCTTTCTTGCGATGGGCACGCTCTATCTCGTCGCCTCGACCTTTACCTTTGCCAAGACCGTCCGCGACGAATTCGAGGGCCAGAAGCTCATCAATAAACTCGCGGAAGCCAGAGCCGAGAAGCTTCTGAAGGAATACGAGCGCGAGTCAGCTACCGCGTAACGCGTAAGCGCCGCCGTGCGGTCGTTAAGATCGCACGGCGGCGGCCTCCAATTAATCGGTCGGGTTCCGCGCTGGCACTACTGATTAATCCGACAGGAGAGACTCATGGGTACTGATCCGTTGCCGCTGGACGAAGCTGCTGCGCGCGCGCTCTCCGGCGTAACCACAGCAACGCTCACCACCGTGCTGCTCAAGAAAGGGCTGCGCAATGTCTGGATGCGCGGATCAAAGTCGCTGCGTTCCGGCCAAAGACGCGTTGTCGGGCGTGCGTTCACGCTGCGCTTCGTTCCCGTGCGCGAAGACCTGGCCACGCCGGAGTCCTGGAGCGCGCCCATATCGACGCGGGCGGCGATCGAGGAAATGCCATCAGCATGCGTGGTGGTGGTGGATGCAATGGGTGTCACTGACGCCGGCATTTTCGGCGACATCCTCTGCGCGCGCATGAAGAAGCGCGGCGTCGCCGCCCTGATCACCGACGGCACGGTGCGCGACGTGGCCGGCGTGCTGGGCACCGACTTGCCGGTGTGGTGCAGCGGTGTCGCAGCGCCGCCCTCAGTCGCCGGGCTCACGTTCGTGGGTTGGCAGCAGCCGATCGGCTGTGGCGGTGTGGCTGTCTTCCCGAATGACGTGGTGGTGGCCGATGACGACGGCGCGGTGCTGATACCCGCGGCGCTGTTGGACGAAGTGATCGCAGCCGCGGTGGAACAAGAGCGCCTGGAGGGCTGGATCATGGGGCAGGTCGAAGCAGGCCAGGCGTTGCCCGGCCTGTACCCGCCGAACGAGGCGAACAAGGCTGCCTACCAGGCCTGGGCAAGCAAACGGCGCTGACGGACCTCTCAGTGCCGCGGCTCGAGTCCGAGGAAGGCTTGCACGCGTTCGAGCTCCGCGTCGATCTCGCGTTTGAAGCGTGTTTCCTTCGGCGCAGATGAACTTGCGTAGCCGATGTCTGTGTGAAGCACGCCATCTCTGACCGAGAGGTTGCCCCAGCCGATGATGCGGTCGCGCCATAGCAGCGGCAACGCGTAGTAACCGAGCCGCCGCTTGGGAACTGGGGTGTAAGCCTCAAAACGGTACGCCCAGCCCCAAAATAACTCGAAGCGACGGCGATCCCACACGACGGGATCAAAGGGCGCAAGGAAACGAACCACGTCCTGCGGATCAACGATCGCCGGATGCTCGTCGGCAGGCCAGTACCAGTCGACACCGTCGATGCGCGCGTGTGCGAGCCGCTGCTTGGCGCGGACCAAGGCGCTCTTCAGCTCACGCCGCCACTGCGGAACGGCGTAGCGCAGCCGGCTCACGAGGCCGGACAGGCTCAACGACGGCAGCGGCGCGTATTTGTGCACGACCACATCGACCAGGCGGTCGATGCGCTCGCGTCGCGCGGCTGCGTTAAGCGGTGCGAGTGCGTGCTGGTGCGCCGTGTAGATGCGGACGCCGCCGTCGCGTCGCGCCACGCGCAGCAGCCCGCGGTAATGCATGGTGTCGAGCAGGTGCGTCGTTGCGTTGGACGATCCACCCCAATAGTTCGTCACCGAGCCGTGCGAAAAGTGAGCGTCGACCTCCCGCGGGTGCACCGAGCCGCGTTCCCGCACGAATTCCAACAGTGCCTGTGCTTGCGCCTTGCGCTTCGCCGACCAGCGCGATACCCCCGTCCGTGGATGCATCAGAGCTTGCACCTCGGCTGTGACGAAACCGTAATTGACGAAGAAATCTTCGGCGATGTCGAGTGTCGCGTAGCGGCGATCCAGATCCCCGACGCGATAGTTCTTGACGCGATGGCGCAGCGTTAAGTCCTGTGCCCGCGCCGGGGCGCGGATCGGATCGGCCTGCACAAAGCCCAGCTTCGTGAAGGCTCGTTTGAGCGTGGTCGGTGTGAAAAGGCTGCGTGCGACGGCATATCGTCGCAAGTCGTTGAGTGTGACAGGCATTATTGATGATGCCGAGCGGTCGTGCCATTGTCACGTACCAAGCGTCTTCTGGTGAAGCAGACACAATCTCGCGCAAATTGTCTTGAACGGAAGGCCGATGATTTTCCGACAACTGCAATACCTCGGACTTTGTGCGCTACTGGTTGCACTCAGTTCAGCCTGGGCAACGACTGCGCGAGCGACCACATTTGAATTCGCGACCGTGGAACAGGGGCGGGCAATCATTGCCGCGCGCGACGAATATATACAGAGGCTCAGTCCACTCGAACGTGCGCTTAAGGCGAAGTCGGAGGCGCCCGTCAGTGAGGAGAACTTTCTTAAATTGTTGGCCGCCGCTGTACAACCGTGGCCTGACGCTGACCGTGCCGCCGTGCAAGCAGCGCTGGAGGCGATCCGGCCCAAGCTTGCGGAGTTAAGTCTGCCTCTGCCCAATACTGTTTTGTTCGTGCGAATTACCAGCGCGGTCGAGGGCAACTCGCCGCACACTCGAGCAAACGCAGTTCTCTTGACCGAAAGCTCCCTGCGGCGACCTGACTTATTGGCGTACTTGATAGCTCACGAACTGTTTCATATCGCCAGCCGTTACGACAAGGCTTGGCGCGATGCCATGTACGCAACGATCGGATTTGTGCCGATTGAAGAGGTAACGCTCCCGCCGCAACTCGCTTCGCTCAAGATTACAAATCCGGATGCACCTCGCATCGACGCCGCGATTAAAGTGCAGAGCGACGACGGCATCGTATGGGTGACCCCGCTACTGCAATCGACCGTGGACCGCTACGACGCTGCGCAAGGCGGCGAATTCCACAAGTTCCTGAAGCTAACGTGGCTGGAAGTTGCGCGCGGCGAACGCCCGCCGGGACGAGTCGAATTGACGCAACCACCGCGTCTCCGTGATACGGCACAGCTAGGCGGATTTTTTGAGCAGATCGGCCGCAACACCAAATACATCATTCATCCGGAAGAGATTCTTGCAGACAACTTTGCACAACTGGCGACGGGGCAAACGGGCCCTTCACCGGAGGTCCATCAGAGGTTGCGCGAGGCGCTGCAAAGGCAAGCGTCGATTCGTCGTCGCTAGCGAACGTACCGACTGTCAGTGCAAAAAATACGCACGCCGCACGCGCGGTGCAGCAAACGAGCCATCCGTTCTTACTACCGCAAGCGCCCGCTAATGGTCGTGGTCGGCACGTCAAATGCTTGGTAACGTCGAGAGATCGGCGCGAGGTCAGTGCGAGGCCAAGATGAACGGCGTACAAGAGGCGATCAGAGTTCTGGTGGTGGACGATAACGTGGACGCCGCCAACGCCTTGGCCGCCGTATTGAGCTCGGCCGACTACGAAGCGCGGGCCGTCTACGATGGCGTTACTGCCTTGGAGGTAGCCACGACGTTCCGGCCACATGTAGTGCTGCTTGACATTGATATGCCGCAGATGAATGGTTACGTGACCGCAAGCGGCCTGCGTCATCTGGCGCCTGAGGAGCCCCAAGTGCTCATCGCCTACACGGCGCATTCGAGCCCTGAATCGGTGGCTGCGACGGCGCGTGCCGGGTTTGACTTGCACCTAAGTAAACCCTGCGAGGTTCGGCAACTGCTGCAGTTGCTGGAACAGGCAGTATTGAACCTGGTGCATGGCGCTCCGTCGGACTTGCGGCGGCGCGTCCGAGGCGCAAGCGCATAAAAGATGAGAAAAAAAGGGGGAATGCCAGGCCGAGGCAAGCGAGCGACAGCATTGCAGGCCGTCAAGCAGCCTCCGCAGACCACCACGGCATTCACGGGGACCAGGCGGGTCCTGTCGACCGACGAGCGAGGAACCAGTCGTAGTGAGTCGACCTTGCGTCAGCCCGATGAGCGCGACGAGTCGGCCGATCAGCAAAGGACCGCACCGCGCGACGTCATGAGGCAGGCGCACGACGACATGCAAAGCGGGCAACAAGACACGGACTGCCGCAATCGGGTTGCCGAAGTGCTTCCCGATACGCCCAAGACGCCGCGCAACTTCAAACGAAGCAGATGAGGCTGGCGGGGCACGCCGCGTGGAGAAAAATACTTCCCGACCTCAACGCTAATCGCTTTACGCTTCGTAAGTTAGCCACTCACCCGCTATGGCCCATGTTTTCCGTGATCCTCTCCTGTGTGCTCCTCATGGCGCTCACGACTCTGTTTCACTACGAAGTTCTTCGCGGCTTGCACCTCGGGCTTCCTAAACTCCAAATCCCCTCCCGCACCAAGTTATTGGTCACAATCCTGGTGGCCTTCGTCGCTCATGTGGTGGAGATCGTCCTGTATGCGGTGACGCTGTTCGCATTGATTCGTTACATGGGGGTGGGTAATCTCGGCACCCAGAACCAAGCAAACTTCCTCGAGTGCCTTTATTTCTCAGCGGAGACGTATACGTCGCTCGGCTTGGGAGATATCCATTCGTCAGGGCCAATACGACTTATTGCAGGAGCTGCATCTCTGAACGGCCTGCTCTTGATTGCCTGGTCTGCGTCGTTCGTCTACCTCGCAATGGAAAAATTTTGGGCATCGGGCTCGCGCGCTCGGTGACGCGGGACAGGCTACTGCTCACGTAGATCGAGGCGGGTGCGGGCGACTTACCGTAGTGTCGGGTCAATGCATCGATGCAACCTCGGTCACCTCGCGGAACAGGCCGAATGCAGTCACTACTAACACGGCTAACACGGCTAAAACGACACATGCATACAGGAAGTCGTTTTTTGTTGCGAAACGAATCTTACGATCCATGATCATTCCTTCATTGATGCCAAAGTGGCTTTGCTGCTTGGCTTCGAACGAAGTCGCGATCGAGTCCTATGTCGCGAAGCTGTCGCTCATTGAGCACAATAAATTCGTAGCGTTCGTTGGAACGCCGTAGCCACCGTCGCATTACATCCAAAATCGAAACTGCTATCACGCACAGACTCCAATGCGCTTTTGCTTAACGACGTGATCGTCGCGAGTGCGAGTTGCGCACCCGTTTCAACGACGTGGCGCAGTGATTTCAGATGCAATGGATCGAGCTTGCGAAGCGTTAGTGACTGGCAGGCTCGCGCACACGCGACGCGCTCAGTCCCGCAAAGCAAGCGGGCTGCAATTACTGGCAGAAATTCCGAGCAGCATCAGCCTGTCTGAATCCGAGGGACTCGCGCGGGTCGTCGCTTGATCGTTGACGATGTGCCTTTAGTGACCTCGGCAGTGCGGGCGATCGCCAGATCGGTGCTGCGCTTGAGAAAATCAATGACGACTTCAAGTTGCGGTTCGCTGAACGTCGACCACAGTTTGAACATCCGTCGCTGCATCGGTGCATAGACGGACGCAATGGGCCTGATCGCTTCCCGATTGACTCGCACCAGCACGCGGCGGCGATCGCCGGGATCGTCGGCGCGGACAACGTAGCCACCGCGTTCGAGTCGATCGATCAAAGCGGTGACAGCACCGGAGGTCAGGCCCGTCGCCTGCGCCAGTTCACCTGCGGTGACCTGACCGCGCATGAAGATCAGGTCAAGGCACTCTAGATCGGTCGTATGCAAGTCGAAGCGGGCCGCGACTGCCTGGCTGGTCAGAACGCTCTGTGCACCCATTCGGCGAACCTGATGATCGAGCTGCTCGATCAATTGCTTGAGCTTCGCTGTGCTGCGCTGCCGCTGTCCTTGCTTCTTCGTTGCTTTCGTCATTGCCGATTCCGTGCAGTTACGACAGACGTGCCGCAGCGACCAGAGCCAGGACCGTCGCGCCGCACGTCACAAGATCGAGTGGCAGCCTCAACAGGCTTCGGCGTGTCCAGCGGCGCGCTGCAGTTTTCGTGATCTCGTCGGGATCTTTGCGCTCGAACCCGAGAGCTTTCGGTATGAAGTCGAACGCCGACCAGATGCGCATGGCGGCATAACTTGCGAGACCGAGCAACAACCAATCGCGGATTGTTTCTTGCGGCCATGTCGCGAACAGCGCGCCGATCAGTGCTATTTCGAAGGCGACATGCGCCGGAATCCAGAAACGCCGGCGAGATACGCCGCCGCGCTGCGGCTGAATCAGATCAGGTCGTCCCGGCCAGGCAGGATCGACGACGCGGTACTCGTACAGTCCGCCGCCCAGGCTCATCAATGCAAGGCAAGCGGCGAGGGCAGTCAAGACGATATACAGGGAAGTCATCGAGCATTCTCTCGCGAAACAAAAGAGGACGCACCTTAATGCTAGATATCTTTACTGTCAAGATACTTGATAGAAAAGATATAGTGCCGAGGATCGCAACGGGCGGCTTGCCGCGGCGGTAAAGTAATCAGCTTTCTCACGGCTTCGGGCTAACAGGAGGCGAACGCAATGACCAATCAAACAGCTGTGGTGGTCGGCGTGGGGCCGGGTTTAGGCCTCGCGCTCGTCAAGGCGTTCGCAAGTGAGGGGTACACGGTGTTCGCCGCAGCGCGCAAGGCGTCCGAGCTTGAGGAGCTGTCTGCTTTGAGAGGGAAGCGCGTGATTCCCGTTGACATCGACGCCACTAACTCCGCGCAAATCGACGAGCTATTCGAGCGTGCAGAAAAAAAGGCACCCGTCGCTGTCACCATCTTCAATGCGGGCACGTTCGTCAGAACGACTGTTGTCGATACCGATCCGGAAGTATTCGAGCGTTGTTGGCGCGTCGGCTGCTTCGGCGGGTTTCTCGTTGGGCGGGCCGCCGCGCGTTTGATGACCAAGCGCGGCGCAGGCACGATTCTCTTTACCGGCGCGACGGCGGCGTTGCGAGGGGGCGCGGGCTTTGTGAATCTCGCCTCGCCCAAGTTCGCGCTGAGGGCGGTGGCTCAGAGCATGGCTCGCGAGCTCGGGCCACAGGGTATCCACGTTGCTCATGTGATCATCGACGGGCAGATCCACGCGGCTCGCTACGCGGATCTACTTAGCGAGCGCGGCGCCGATTCATTGCTGGAACCCGATGCGATCGCACAAACCTACGTCGCGCTACACCGCCAGCACCGCAGCGCCTGGACTCAGGAACTCGACCTGCGACCGTGGATCGAAAAGTTCTAGCAGACGACAGGCGACATCATGGAGTTTCGGCATCGTTCAGCGTGGCGCGTGCCGACGGCCCACTCTATAAAAAAAACGGCGCCTGGGAGAAAGGCGCCGTGAAATGCCCCGCTTTAAGGAGGGGAAGCGGGACCGGGGGTTAGTGATTGAATGTCACGAATACAGGCCCACCGCTCGCGCGTTCGAGTACGCGAATACGGCGCTCTAGCTCCGCTAGATCGGTAGCGGCCGCGAGGTACTGCTCTTCCGTATCCTGGAGTTGCCACCAGCGCCGGAGTGCGGCGCGGTCAAACAATTCTTGATCATGCATGGATCTACCTACCTTCCACGAAGAACGGTAGGTGGACCTAGTTACTGCAGTTTGACGATTTGTAATGGTTGTGTTTCAGAAGTAATACGCGAGCTGTTTAGGTCTGTGCTTCGAGCGCTTGCTCGCGACCGGGCGTTGCACGCTCACGCCGTCCTATTCACGCACTTCGTACGTGCCGAGCGCCTCGTTCGCAGGGTTGTACATGCGATCGGGCTGCGCCCTGTAGCCCCGGCTAGGCGTACCGCCTGTTCGCGTTCTGCGCCACTCCGCGCGGCGCGAACAGGCCTTCGGCTGGCTATGAATCCAGCGGCTAGCGGACATGCCTTGCCGCCATGCGCGTATCAGCACGGCTGCGGCAGGATAGTCAGCTGCTTTCCAACTCCACCAGCCGTCGCACCGAGAAATCGCCGTTGCAATTCCTGTTTCGTCAGACCGATCGCGCGCTCGTACGACAAGCGCGCCTCCGCCGTTTTTCCGAGGCGTCGGCAGAGGTCCGCACGCGCTGCGTGTGCCAGGTGATAGTCGTTGAGATCACCACGCTTAAGGATCGCGTCGATCAGCGCCAGGCCGGCCAGCGGCCCATCGCGCATCGCTACCGCCACGGCGCGGTTTAGCTCGATCACGGGCGACGGATCCGCGCGCAGCAACACATCGTATAGGCCGACGATCTCTTCCCAATCCGTTGCAGCGGCATCGGGCGCTTGCGCGTGCACGCCTGCGATCGCTGCCTGCAGGCGTGTATGGGCCGAATCGGCGCGACTGCAGTGCGCGCTCTACCAGCACCAAACCTTCTGCGATCAGGTCGCGGTTCCATAGCGAGCGGTCTTGATCGTCCAACAAGACTATCTCGCCGTCCGGCGATGTACGTGCTGCGCGCCTCGATTCCTGCAGCAGCATCAGCGCCAGCAGTCCCATCACCTCGGGCTCGGGCAGCAACTCGATCAGCAGCCTTCCCAAGCCGGATCGCTTCGCCCGAAAGATCATGCCGTGTCAGCGACGTTCCCGAAGACGCCGAGTACCCCTCGTTGAATACCAGGTAAATCACTTGCAACACAACGTCCAGCCGGTCCGGCAGCTCATCGCGCGACGGCACCTGATACGGAATGCGCGCGTCGCGGATCTTTGCTTTCGCCCGAACGATGCGCTGAGCCACCGTCGTGGCCGCAGTCAGGAAAGCGTGCGCGATCTCTTCGGTTGTCAAACCGCATACCTCGCGCAAGGTCAGCGCGATTTGCGCATCGGGTGTCAGGGCAGGATGGCAGCACGTGAAGATCAACCGCAGCTGGTCGTCTACGACGTGCTCTTCATCCAGCTCGTCGATGCCGTCCGTGATACCGCCGAGTTGCTCAGCCAGTTCTTCCGTCAGCCCGGTGTCGAATCGCGCTTGCCGACGTATGCCGTCGATGGCCTTGAAGCGGCCAACCGACACGAGCCACGCCCGCGGATTGGCCGGCACGCCATCGCGCGGCCATTGCTCCATCGCCGCAGCAAAGGCATCGTGCAATGCCTCTTCGGCAAGGTCAAAGCCGCCCAGCACGCGGATCAGGGTTGCGAGAACGCGCCGCGATTCAGAGCGATAGACGCTGTCTACCAGCTCATGCGCACCCTCGGCGGTCATCGTATCTCCATTGATTCTTTTAAGAAAATGTTGAATTGTCGAATTCTGCGCGGCGCGTTCGACTATAGGTAAGAGCCGACCTCGCCGAGGCCGGCCTTTCCAACCCGTAACCACAAGGAGAGTTAGCGATGCGATTCATGGTCATAGTCAAAGCCACCAAGGACTCGGAAGCAGGCGTGTTGCCAACCGAGAAGCTGCTTGCCGAGATGGGAAAGTACAACGAAGAGCTTGCGAAGGCAGGTGTGATGCTTGCAGGCGAAGGGCTACAACCGAGCTCAAAAGGGGCGCGCGTCCGGTTTTCCGGAAAGAAGCGCACCGTGGTCGATGGACCCTTTGCCGAGACAAAGGAGCTGATCGCGGGCTTCTGGTTATGGCGAGTGAAATCGTTGGATGAAGCGATCGAGTGGGTCAAACGTTGTCCGAATCCGTTCGAGGGGGACTCCGAAATCGAGATCCGTCAAGTATTCGAGGCCGACGACTTTGGCGCCGAGTTCACTCCCGAGCTCAGGGAACAGGAGGAGCGTGTGCGCGCGCAAGCCGAGAAGCTCGCAAAGAGTACGTAGTAGCCACACCTGCCTCAAGTTACAAATGAAATTAGTCGACGGTGTCGATTTAATCGACCGCTATTCGACGAGCGATATAACCAACCCGCCGGCACAACTCACCCCCGGCACAACCCACCGACATACCCAAGGAAGGAGAACCTAATGCAAGCGCAACCTTATCTATTTTTTGACGGCCGTTGCGAAGAAGCGGTCGAGTTCTACCGTAACAAGCTTGGCGCCCAAGTAGACACGTTGATGCGTTACAACGACAGCCCGGAGCCTCCACCGCCGGGCATGGTTCCGCCCGGGTCGGAAAACAAGGTCATGCACACGAGCTTCCGCGTCGGCGATACGACGGTGATGGCTTCCGACGACTGCACCGGCCACCCGCGCTTCCAGGGCTTCTCACTGTCGCTTGTCGGTGTCCAAGGAAGCAGAAGCGGATCGGTATTTCAACGCATTGGCCGATGGCGGACAACGTGCAAATGCCGCTGACCAAGACGTTCTGGTCGCCGCGCTTCGGCATGCTGACCGATCGCTTCGGCGTCGGTTGGATGGTCAACGTAGTCGCTTGAGTAACGAACGAAGACAGGAGGAACCTATGAAAGCCGAACCGCAAAAGGAACACCTGTGGCTGAACAAGCTGCTCGGCGAATGGACGACCGAGATGCCGGAGCCGGGTGACTCGAAAGAGACATGCACAGGCACCGAGAGTGTGCGCAAGCTCGGCGACCTGTGGGTGTTGTGCGAGGGCCGTGGCGAGATGCCTGGTGGCGGCATCGCGCACATGTTGATGACACTGGGCTATGACCCGCGGAAGAAGCGCTACGTCGGCACATGGGTCGGGTCGATGATGACCTGGATGTGGATTTACGAAGGTTCGCTGGACGCGGCGCAAAAGGTGCTGACGCTCAATTCTGAAGGCCCGCAGTTCACTCCCGAAGGGAACCTAGTCGAAGGGAAATTTGCGAAATATCGAGACGTCATCGAGTTCAAGAGCGATGACCACCGCGTGTTGACGTCGCATGTGCTTGGTGACGACGGGAAGTGGAATCAGTTCATGGAAGCGCACTACCGTCGCAAAGAACAGGCAGCCGAACCAAAGAGGAAATCAGAACATGCGCTTCATGATCTTGGTTAAGGCGAGCAAGGACTCCGAAGCGGGCGCGCTGCCCGACGAAGACATGATCGCCAAAATGGTGACCTATCACGAGGAGCTGCAGAAAGCCGGCGCGTTGGTCGATGCGTCGGGCCTGCAGCCGAGCGCGAAGGGTTGGCGCATCAAGTATTCCGGAGGTAAACGCACCTTCATCGACGGCCCTTTCACCGAGACGAAAGAGCTGGTCGCCGGCTACACGATCATCAAGGCGAAGTCGAGGCAGGAAGCCATCGAGTGGACCAAGCGTTTTCCAAACCCGGGCAACGAAGACGGCGAGATCGAAGTGCGTCAGATGTTCGAGCTGGAAGACTTTGGTCCGAGCGAGGCGATTGAGCGCTTTCGCGAGCTGGGAGTCGCGACCGAGAAGTAGGCGCCCGCAGCAAGCATGAAGCAAGCTGGACGTCGAGAGTGGATCGGGCTGGCGGTCATTGCGCTCGCATGCATGCTGTACTCGATGGACCTGACGGTGTTGAACCTCGCCGTCCCCTCGCTCAGCGCCGACCTCAAGCCGAGCAGCGCCGAGCTGCTGTGGATCGTCGATATCTACGGATTTCTCGTCGCCGGATCACTGATCACGATGGGCACGCTCGGCGACCGCATCGGTCGCCGCAAGCTGCTGATGATCGGCGCGGCGGTGTTCGGCATCGCTTCGATGTTCGCCGCGTTCTCGACCAGCGCGGCGATGCTGATCGCGACGCGTGCGCTGCTCGGAGTTGCTGCGGCGACTCTCGCGCCGTCGACGTTATCTCTGATCCGCAATATGTTTCTTGATCCGCACCAGCGCACGGTCGCCATCAGCGTGTGGATCATGAGTTATTCGGCAGGCGCCGCGATCGGACCATTGATCGGCGGCGTGCTGCTTGAACATTTCTGGTGGGGTTCGGTGTTCCTGATCAACGTGCCGGTGATGTTGCTGTTGATTGGTCTCGGGCCGAAGCTGCTGCCGGAGTTCCGTGATCCGAACGCGGGTCGACTCGATCCTCTGAGCGCCGTTCAATCGCTGGCGGCGGTGCTGGCAGTCATTTACGGTCTAAAGCGCATTGCCGAAGGTGGCTTCGGCTGGATCGCAGTGCTATCGATCATCGCGGGTATCGCTGTCGGTTACGCGTTCATGCGACGACAAAGCAAGCTGGCCGATCCACTGATCGACCTGAAGCTCTTTCGCATCCCGGCGTTCAGCGCCGCGCTCGCGGTGAACATCCTCGGCTTTTCGACGGCGTTCGCGGCCTTCCTCTTTATCGCGCAGTACCTGCAATCGGTGCTGGGACTGTCTCCGCTGCGAGCGGGTTTGTGGAGTATTCCTTCGGCGCTCGCGTTCATCGTCGGATCTATGTTCACGCCGGCGATCGTGCGTCGCTTTCCGCCCGCGTACGTGATCGCCGGCGGTATGGCGATTTCTGCGGCCGGTTTCATTCTCCTTGCGCTGGTCGATGACGCCGCCTCTCAGCTCGCGATGCTGGTGGCCGGGTCGATCGTGTTCTCGCTCGGACTGACTCCAGTCGTCACGCTGACAACCGACATCGTCTTGAGCGCCGCTCCACCGGAGCGAGCGGGGGCAGCGTCGGCGCTGTCAGAGACCAGCTCCGAGTTCGGCGGAGCGTTGGGAATCGCGGTGATGGGCAGCATCGTCACAGCGATCTATCGCGGCGAGATTGCCGGCACGTTTCCGCCAGGTGTACCTGCGGAAGCCGCTGAAATCGCGCGCGGCACGATCGGCGGGGCGGTATCGGTTGCGAGTGATCTGCCCGACGTGATGGGTGCCGAAGTGCTCGACTCCGCTCGCGAGGCCTTTGCGCATGCTTTCGGAACGACCGCAGCGATCAGCGCGGTGATCGCGATAGGTGTCGCGTTGCTCGCGGTCGCGATGCTGCGGCGTGCTCAGGCAAGCGCATGAATTTCACAAAGGACGACAGATGAGACAGGAGAAATCCGTAAGCGCCAACAGCGGACCCGGATACAGGAAGCACCCAGGGCATCGCATCGAAACGAAGCCGGCCGGCGTCCGCGTCCAGGTGAAATTCAATGGGGACGTCATCGCTGACAGCCGCGATGCGATCCAACTCAAGGAAGCCGACTACCCGATCGTTTATTACATTCCGCGCAAGGACGTGAAAATGGAGCGTCTTAGTCGCACAAGCCATCAGACTTACTGCCCGTTCAAGGGGCATGCGTCGTACTACTCCTTCGTGAACGGTCCCGAGAACGCCGTTTGGTCCTACGAGGAACCATACGATGAAGTGCTCGTGATCAAGGAACACCTCGCCTTCTATCCAGAGCGAGTCGACTCGATTACAACCGAGGCTGCCTGAGGGAGTTTGGCGCAGCGCCGCGATCTACTGGGCAGGCGCGTAGAGCAGGCCGATCAAAGCTGCGTGCGATTGTCGTCGCGGGATCGCTGTCCATCGACGGTCGGTGCGAGGTTGGTCCACACGACCAGGGTGACGCCGTTCACAGGGTCGTGGCCCATGAATGAGTTGTAGCCGGGCAATTCGCCGGTGTGGCCGTAGAGGTTGCCGAACTTGGCTATGCCCCAGCCGTACGACGCGCTGTTCGGATTGCTCGCGTCGATCGGCAACACGCTGGCGAGCCGTCGCGCCTGCAAGTCGGCGTTGAGCAGCTTGCCGCTGACCAATGCCTGCACCCAGGTCACGAGGTCGTTGGCGGTGGAGATGCCAGCGCCGGCCGCCCAGCCCCACGACGGGTTCGCGTCGGTTTGGTCACCGGGCGCGAGCGTGCCCGCGCGAGCCGCGGCCTGCATGTTGTCCGGCAGCGCGGGCGGCGTGCCCATCGTCAGCACATTGTTGCCGTACATGTAGCCGCGCGAGTAAGGCGCGGGGATCGTGTTAGACGCGATGTCGGGGAACAGCGTGTTCTTCAGACCCAGAGGCGCGAACAGCCGGTCTCGCATGATCGCGGCGAGCGGCTTACCACCTTCGAGCTGCTGGGCGATGAGGCCTAGCAGGACCGTGTTGGTGTTCGAGTAGCCGAACGCCGTGCCGGGCAAGAAGTCTGGCTTGTGCTTGTAGGCGAGCGCCAGCAACTCGGCCTGTGTCCAGGCCTTCGTTGGCCGCTCGTCCAGCGTCTGATTTAGTTCGAGCGTCGTCGTGTAGTTGTACAGGCCGCTTCGCATCGCGAGCAGCTGCTCGATCGTAATGTTGCCGCCGTTCGGCACATCGGGCCGGTACTTCGAGACCGGGTCGTTGAGCGCCAGCCGGCCTTCCTGAATCTGCTGCAGGATCACCGTGCCGGTCCAGGTCTTGGTGTTCGAGCCGACACGCACGTGCTGCTCGAAGCCGGTCGGCACCGTGCCGCGATAAGTCGTGACGCCGTAGGTGGTCCTGAACTCACCGTTCGGCGTGCGCAGGATGACGACCGCGCCGGGAACGAGCATTTCTTTCGCCAGCCGTTCTACCGTGCCTTGCATCGCGGCCGCATCGATCGGGCGCAGTGCGGAGCGCTTGGAGCCCGATACGCTGCATGCTGCGAGGAGGCCAGCGGTTGCGCAGGCAAGCAACGCGTGGCATGCGAGTCGGCCCCGGTGTTGGAGCGACAGGTCTGACTTCGGGATCGGCATGTTGAGGATGACCACGACGGGAATGCTGTACCGAAGCGAAGGAAAGCGCAATATCGCGAACTGGCACCGGTGACAAATGCCAGCGGTATTGGCGAAAAATGACCACCGCGAATATGCTGGTGAACACCAACGTTCCACGAAGACGTCATGCAGGCTTGGCTCGCACTACCCGTCGTCATGAATCGCCGCAGAGCCCTGCCGATCTTCGGATCACGGATTGCAGCAAGCCATCCGGTTGCGTCTTCGCCTCTGGCTTCCACCCACATGCGAATCACTCTCGTAATTACGACATCGGCGAGACGAGTTAACACGGTAGCCGCGCCGACGCGTTGCGCCGTCACTTCGCTGGCCATCGTGTCCAGCAGCACACGCAGCGTGGCATCGTGCGTCGCGGCCCCGCGCACCAACAATGCCGAAGGCATTAACTCCAGCAATGGGTTGATCGCCGGCTCTTCGAAGTCGACGCTGCAGCAGAACAGAAGTGCTCGCGCACCGTCGCCACCCGCTGCCAGCCGATAGACCTTGTCGCCGATCTCTTCGACAGGAAATTCGTCGATCGGCTGGTCCGGCTATTGACACTGTCGGCCAACAGATGGCCTGTGCCGAGCGGGACAAGCGCGACATCGCCGGGGTGCAGCTGCGTCCATCCGAGCGCGTCGCTGTGCAGCCAGCATTCGCCGGCAGCAACGAAATGAAATCGGGCAGCGCTCTGTGGCGGAAAGCTGATCCCCCACGGACGGGTCAGCTCGCATCGACCATACGAGACGCCTGACAGCCGGAGGTCCTGCAAGACCTCACTCAGCGGATCGGTGACCACTCCATCAGTAGCAACATCGGACGAATGGCTACGCATTTCCGACAATGTGACATGGAACGATCAGCGCGCGATCGAGAGAATGCGGTAACTGAAAGCGCAATGGAGACGCGAAGTAGGATCGGAATCATCGTGAACGGCAGCTGCCTCGCGCCGAGGGCAACAACGTGACTGCTGCAAATTGCATGCCTTAAAGCATCGATGTCGATGCCGCGATTGAGCTTGAGAGACCCGTACGTGACCGCTCAGACGCTCACGGTCGATGGCGGCTAACGGCGCTGTGACGCATCATCGAAGTCGGCAAACGAGGAGACTGAACATGGCAAAAGACAGCATTAGCCACCGAGGCTACCGCGCGAGGGAGAGACTCGAGACCGAAGCAGACATCCCGACAGATCGCCCGGCTGTCCTGCGCTCTCTCTTTGCTGTACTTGTCTTCACTTTCGCGAGCTTGAGCATTGTGTGCGCGCCGACAGCCGCGAAGGAACAGGTTCCGCCGTTTGTCGCTCGCGGCATGCCCGGGCCAGGTCACAAGCGATGGCGCCGCTCGTCGGCTCGTGGAACGCCGAGCTGAGCATCTACGGGACCATGGGACGCAGCCCGAACCTGCCGCCCATTGTTTCGCGCGACATCCGGACGACGCGAGTCTGGGTCGCGGACGGACAGTACATCGAGGACACCACCGAAGGCACCGTGGACGGACAGCCGTACTGGCGCCGGGGCTGGCTCGGCTACAGCAACCTCGATCGCCGCTACGAATGGGTGACCATCGCGCCGCGGGTGCCGATGATGATCTACCACAGCAAGGCCGCGTACGAAGATGCCAATCGAACTGACCGGCTTCTTCACCGACCAGGGAGTGGTCAACGAGCAGACGGTCGGCAAGCGCGTCGCACAGCGCACGGTGTTCCGCGTTGAGAGCAACGATCAGCACGTGTCCGAGCTGTACTTCACGCCGCCGGGTGGTAAGGAGCAGCTCGCCATGCGCATCGTGTACACGCGGGTCAAGTAGCCATGCCGATCGTGCTGCCGCTGCTTCCGGACCCCGCTCCGGGCGAGACCAGCCCCTACTGCGTTATCGCCAAGCATCGCGCGAAACCGGGCCGGGCCGATGCCTACGAGCGGCGCATGCTGGCCGATCTTGCCGCCACCCGGGCCGAGCCGGTGTGCCTGCAGTTTCATATCCACCGCGACAGAAGCGACCCGAACCTATTTGTTATCTATGAAGTGTGGAGGGACGTGAACGCGCTGCGCGAGCACTTCGAGACGCCCTATGTGAAGCAATTCGTCGCCGACAGCGCCCAGTTCATCGAGGGCGACATGGACGTGCAGTGGCTGGTCATGAAAAGCAAATACGATTTGGGAAAGCGCTAGACCCCAATCAGATGCGCAGGTTTGCCGACGCGGTCAGGGCCAGCGTGCGATCCGCCTCACCAGTCCATCACCGGCGTTCCACTGCCGGTGCGCCTCGCACCTAGCCTCCGCTTAGTGCTTGCACGATCTGCACTTCGGATGTCGGACGAAGCGGATGTTTTGGATCTCGCACTATCTCGCCGTTCACGAAGAAGCGCATGTGCGGGCGGATCGCGCTCTGCTCGTCGATGATGCGAAAGCGCAGGCCGGGATAACGACGATCGAGATCGGTCACGAGCGCATCGAGCGTCGAACCCTCGGCCTCCACCTCGCGTTGATTGGTGTACGACAACAGCGGACTGGGAATCCGAACCTTCATGCGGTGACGACTCCGGCCTCGACCGAATAAATTTCAGGAAGATGGCGCGCGATGCAACCCCAGCGCGCTCCTTCGTTGCGACTCGCCCATAGCTCACCGCTGGTGGTGCCGAAGTAAACGCCAACCGGGTCGTCGCTATCGGCTGTCATCGCTTGGCGTTTGACGGTGAGCCACGACTGAGCTGAAGGCAAGCCTGCATCGAGACGCGTCCACGTCCGGCCGCCGTTGCGCGTGACGTACGCAGCGGGTTTGCCGTTCGGGCTGGTGCGCGGCCAGACTCCGCCGCCGTCCATCGGGAACACCCACGCTTGTTCAGCATTACGCGGGTGCGGAACGATCGGAAACCCGACGTCGCCGACGCTCTTCGGCATGTTTTTGCCGATTCGCAGCCACTGCTTCGATGGACGATCTAGCCGGTAGATGCCGCAGTGATTTTGCTGATACAGCCGGTCAGGGTTAGCAGGACTGATCACGACGCAGTGCGGGTCATGAAAATTCTCGACACTCGCATCGAGACCTTCGACCACTTCAAGCCCGTTAATCAGCGGACTCCAAGTGCGCCCTCCATCGGTCGATTCGTGTACGCCACCGGACGACATTCCGACATAGAGATGCGTCGGGTCGCGCGGGTCAACCAGTACCGAGTGCAGCTTCGGACCGTCCGGTGTGCCGTCCTGTTCGCTGCCGACCCAGCCGGCAAAACGCGGATGATCGTTGAAGCCGGACACGGGCTCCCACGTGCTGCCGTCATCCTCCGAGCGAAACAACCCTTGCGGCGACGTGCCGCCGTACCAGACGCCGGGCTCACTCGCATGCCCCGGAGTCAGCCAGAAAACATGATCGACGACGCGACCTTTCTGGCCTTCGGGCGCTTTCGGAAATGCGGGCGGCCGCGTCGCTTCCTTCCATGTGCGGCCGAGATCCTGGCTGCGGAAAACAGTGGGTCCGAGATGGCCGGTCCTGGTCGCCATCAGGATCGTTTTGCCGTCGCGCGGGTCGAGCACGAGGTGATGGACGATGTTGCCGAGCAGATGCGGGCCATCGGCGCGCCACGTCCGGCGCGACGGATCGCCGTGGTAGATCCATGCTCCTTTGCGCGTGCCGACAAGAACTAGCACGCGCGCACGCCGGCCGGAAGACTTCGCTGCGGGTCGCCGCGCCGTCACGCGGCGTGTTGTCTTTACGTTTTTGGTTTTTGTCATTTATCGCTCTCTGATCGGTCGCACTTCGATACAGCCCAGGCGCCCGGGCGGAATCTTCGAAGCCACTCGAATCGCCTCGTTCAGGTCCCTGGCATCGATTAAGTAGAAGCCGCCTAGCTGCTCCTTCGTCTCTGCGAACGGTCCATCGGTCGTAGACACTTTGCCGTGCCGGATCCGTAGCGTCGTGGCCGTCTGAACAGGCTGCAGGGCCTCGGCTGCAATGTAATGGCCATTTTCACGCAGTTCGTCGCTGAATGGAACGCACTCGTTCATTATTGCCTCGGCCGTTCCCGGAGGCATGGCATCGAGATTCTTCTCATCGTAGTAGATCAGGCACAGATACTTCATCGCGCGCTCCAATCGTGGAAAGTATGGATAGTCGTTTGGCGAGCCTCAAATTCGACAGTGACTGGCGCCAATCGCTGACGCCGAGGCGTTACGCGGAATCCTGTTGCAGCAGCGCGTTGATCTTCTCGACCGTCGACCAGTTGCGAGTCGTCCCGGTGCCTTCCAGATCACGGAGCAAGGCGACGGCTGCCTGGCTCTCGAGTATGCCGTTTGCGCACCAGATGTATGCGGCGTGCTTGCCCACATGGACTGCATCGGATTTCCAGTCTGTCTTGGCGAGCGGCATCAGCCTGGCGAGGGCCCTGGCATCCGAAGTAAACGCAACTAGCAGCCGCGACGGATCGGTCGCGACTGCGGCCAGCTTGTTGCCGCTTACTACCGCCGCCATGTCCTTCGCGGACTTAACAACGACGACAGCCTCAACGCCAAGCTTCTCGGCAACAGCAGTTTGAATCCGATCTGCAAGTTTCGCTTGGGGCTCGGCAGGGCAATCGAAGACCGCGTTACCGCTGTTTAGCAACGTACGTACATTGCGATAACCAAGCGAATGCAGCAGAGCACGGAGGTCGGACATTGCCACACGCTTTGCTCGGCCCACGTTGATGCCTCTGAGCAGTGCGACGAAGCGCTCAACCGGTGCAGTCTTTCGCAGGTCGCTCATGACTGTTCGTGGGTGGAGAGTCTCACGCAAGTTCCCGATAGCGAAAGCAGGACGTGATGTGGTCGTTGACCATGCCTGTAGCTTGCATGTGCGCGTAGCAGATCGTCGGCCCGACGAACTTGAAGCCTCGTTTCTTCAAGTCCTGGCTCATCGCAACGGATTGCTGCGTTGCTGCCGGGATGTCCTTGATCCGGCGCCAGCGGTTGATCTTTGGCGTACCGTCGACGAATCGCCACAGATACTTGTCGAAAGTCCCGAACTCGTCGCGAACGCGGAGAAAAGCTTGGGCATTGGCCACTGCGGCAAGAATCTTCAGCTCGTGCCTGACGATGCCTTGGTCGGCCATGAGCCGCCGAATGTCGCGCTTACCGAATCGAGCCACGCTCTCCGGATCGAACCCGGCGAAGGCAAGGCGGAAATTCTCGCGCTTCCTCAGGATCGTGAGCCAGCTCAATCCGGCCTGCATTCCCTCTAGGATCAGGAACTCGAAGAGCCGTCGATCGTCGTGCACGGGAACGCCCCATTCTCGATCGTGGTAATCGATATAGAGCGGCTCGTTCGCACTCCACGGACAACGTTTGAGCGGCGGGAATGTGGCCACGCAGCGCCATATCCGTACCATTACACGTGCAAATCCGCATAGCAACCGTTGACACATTACGCAGGTGGCGGAAAACGGGGCTTGGAAGCGTTATGGTCCCGGTTTCTCGCCAAGGTTGGCTCACATGGAATGCAACATTCGTCGGGCATTGCAACCGCCGTCAGCTGCGCGCCGGACGCTATTGCTCGCACTGGCGTCGCAGGCCGCGTCGCCGCTATTCATTCCATTGGGCGCATTGGCTCAATCGGGCTCGCTGCTGACGAGGCCGATCCCTTCGAGCGGCGAAGCGCTGCCAGTCATCGGGCTCGGCAGCTGGATTACCTTCAACGTTGGGAACGACCGCGTTGCGCGCGATAACTGCGCCGAAGTCATGCGCACTTTCTTCGCGGCCGGTGGTCGAGTCATCGACTCGTCGCCGATGTATGGATCGTCGCAGGAAGTCATCGGATATGGACTCGGCAAACTGAGCAAGGCCGGACTACAGACGCCGGTGTTCGCGGCCGACAAGGTCTGGATCTCCTCCGCGGCGCGAGGTCGGGATCAGATTGAAATGTCGCGCCAACACTGGAACCTGCGGCGGCGCTTCGATCTTCTGCAAGTTCATAACCTGCTCGCATGGCAGGAACACTTGCCGATGCTGCTTGCAATGAAGGCGGCCGGCCAGGTGGGATACGTAGGCATCACGACTTCCGAAGGGCGCCGCCATCGCGAGTTCGAGCAGATCATGGAGAGCCAGCCACTCGACTTCGTGCAGGTCACTTACAACGTGCTCGATCGTGAAGTCGAACAGCGCATTTTCCCGCTGGCACGCGAGCGTCGGATCGGCGTCATCGTCAATCGACCATTTCGCGAGGGCGCGCTGATTCGATCGATGGCGCGCCATCCGCTGCCGCCATGGGCTGCGGAGATCGACTGTTCGAACTGGGCGCAGCTGCTGTTGAAGTTCATCGTCTCGCACCCGGCCGTCACTTGCGCCATCCCGGCAACATCAAGTGTGGCGCACGTGCGCGAAAACATGGGCGCTGCGTATGGCCGCTTGCCAGACGAGTCGATGCGCCGACGCTTGATCGCCCATGTCGAGAAGCTCTGATGTCCGAATGGTGGACGTACAGACCTTCTGATTTTCTGCTGTTTGCGCCGCGTACCTACTACCGCCTGTTCGAGCTTTACAACGCTGAAGTTTGGCCGGTGCACATCGTGGCGCTGTTAGCCGGGGTGACGATCCTCGTGCTGATGCGAAGTCACGCACCTTGGCGCGGCCGCCTGATTGCGGCCATGCTCGCGGCATGCTGGCTGTGGGTCGCATGGGCTTTCCACTGGCAGCGTTATGCAACGATCAATTGGGCGGCGAGCTATTTTGCGGTCGGCTTTGCGATCGAGGCGCTACTGTTGTTTTGGATTGGAGTCGTTCGCGACCGGTTGCGCTTCGACTCCAACCGCGGTGCGATCGCGCGCGTTGGCATTGCGATGTTCGTCTTTGCACTGATGGTTCAGCCACTCGTCGGCTTGCTTTTCGGGCGTGAGTGGCTGCAGCTTGAATTCTTTGGCGTGACGCCCGATCCGACAGTAGTGGCTACGCTTGGGCTGCTACTCGCGGCAAATCGCATCCACTGGATTGCGTTGCCAATACCGCTGCTTTGGTGTCTGCTCGATGGAGCAACGCTATGGGTGATGAATGCCACTGACGCGTTCGTTTTACCGGGCGTTGCCCTCCTGGTTTTGCTTTTTACACTCCGACCGTCGGCTGCACGACGTTAACGAAGCGACAGGATCAAGCTCGGACGGCCATCGCACATTTCCTGCAAAGACAAGACGCGTTGCGCTCCTTGTCAGGCACGGACACCAAGGCGGCAACATCGATCGTCACCGTCGAGCACCAGCACGGCGTGTCAAAGCTTCCGCTCCTCGCCGGAGCGCAGTCATTCGATTCCCCGCAAACTGGGCATACAAGATTTGGTTTCGGCAACATGGCAGGGTGTCGACGCAGCGACTGTCGTCATTGCGCTCCGTTTGCGCGTATCGACGGTCCCTTGATCCCCAGCTGATCAACGAGGAACGTGTAAACGTCCGTTTCCTCCTGGATTCGCGTGGACAATGCGGTGCCGATGCCGTGACCGGCTTCCGACTCGGTACGCAACAAAATCGGGTACTTGGACGAAGTCGCAGCCTGCAAACGCGCCGCCATCTTGCGCGATTCGTAGGGCGCCACTCGACCATCGTTGTCTCCGCTTGTCAGCAAGACAGCCGGATACGCGACGCCGTCTTTCGCGCGCAGCAGCGGCGAATAGTCGAACAGCGCCTTGAATTGCAACGGATCTTTGACGGAGCCGAACTCGGTCACATTGAACTCGCCGTTGGGTTGAGTCTCCCATCGGATCGAGTCGTAGATTCCGACCTCGCTCACCACCGCGCGCATCGCCGATGGATGTTGCGTGAGCGTCGCGCCCATTAGCAGACCACCGTTACTACCGCCCATGATGGCGAGGCGTTCAGGCCGTGTGTACTTGCGCTCGACGAGGAACTGCATGCAGGCGGCAAAGTCGTCGAACACATTTTGTTTCTTCGTCAACATGCCTGCCTGATGCCACGGTTCACCGTATTCGCCTCCGCCGCGCACGTTCGCCACTGCAAACGCGCCGCCATAGTCGAGCCATAGCCGGTTCATTGCGGAAAAATACGGCGCCATGCTGATTCCATAACCGCCGTAGCCGTAGAGGATGATCGGCGTGTTGCCATCCAACCGCATGTCCTTGCGGTGCAGGATCGAGATCGGAACTTTGGTTCCATCTTTCGACGTTGCAAAGACGCGCTCGACGGCGGCATCGGAAAAGTTGAACTGCGGCTTGCCATTGAGCTTGGTCGGTTGCAGGCGGTTGTTTTGCTGCTTCGTAGACGTACTGCGTGCGAGGCGTCAGATAGCTCATGATCCGCACCATGACGTCGTCACCGTTCAGCACTTCACCGATGGCGATGTCGGAATTGTTCTCTACCGGAAGCTCGCCCATCGGCTTGCCGGCCAACGAAAACATGCGAACTGCTGACGGCCCACCGTCCCGATATTGAACGTAGAGGCGCGACCTCGTCGGCGTCACGTGCTCTGCGACGATGTCGGTCTCCGGCACTACGACAGTCGCGCGTGCGAGCGTCGGTTGTGCAAGAGGAATCGACACAATGCGTCCTAACGGCGCGTCCTTGATCGACATGGCCCATAGGCGGCCATCCTCACCGATGTTTACTTGTTTCAGGCCGTCGGTAAATCCAGCAACCTGTGTCCACTTGCCCGCCTTGTCGCGCAGGTGGAAAGCGATTTCGCCGCCGTCTCCGTTCCTCACCTCGGCAAGCAGGAAGTGGCCATCGCGGCTGCCTTTCAGTTCAATCTCAGCGATGCGCGGAAAGTCGCGACCGATGACATAGCGGTCATTGGTCACCGGCGTACCGACTTTGTGAAACCACACCGTCTGGTAGAAGTGTCGGTCGGCTTCGGGACGCTCGGTCGCGAGCGGATAGCGTGTGTAGTAAAAGCCGGAGTTGTCCGGCGCCCACTCGACGCTGCCGCCGGCCGTCGGGTACGTGACGTTCGGGACGATGTCAGCCAGTCGCTTCCCGGTCGCGACCTCGTACAGATACGCCGTGCCGACCTCGCTCCCGTTCTCGGACAATGAGACTATGACGTGCTTGCCGTCATACGAAGCCTTGTAAAAGTCGATTGTCGTTCGGCCCTTTGGGTCGAGCACGTTCGGATCAAGAACGACCCGCTCCTTGGCGACGTCGAGGTTGCGTGGCAGCACCACCAGCGCCGATTGGTTCTTCGGAGGCGCATTGCGTTGTGCGAAGACTCGTCCGCCCCGGTACTGAAAGTCGTATCGGCTGACGGTTTTCTCGGCCAGCAATTTCTCGACACGTCGCGCGATCTCGGGCCTTTGTGGAATCGAATCCAAGTATTTTCGTGTCAGTGCATTTTGCTTGCCAACCCACGCCTTGACCTCCGGCGCCTTGTCGTCCTCGAGCCACCGGTAGTCATCGACGACGGTAACGCCATGGAAAGTTTCCGTAATGGGACGCTTGGGAGTCATCGGATAGTCAAACGCGGCGGCGATGGTTGCTGGTAAGCCGAGAGCCAAAAAAGAAAAAACTGTCGCGAAACTCCGGCCCGCAAAGTGATTCTTCATTGCATCGCTTTCATTAAGGAGGGTAGAGGCTGAAAGCCAGTCTCGCAGGATTTTCTCACTAGAGAACTGCAGCTTTCTCCGCCTTAAGGCAACGGTCAAGCAAGCGGGGCGCTTGCAGCCGTTCCGTCCACGAATCGAAGTCACCGGTGGCGCCGTTCCACCTAAGATCATCCGCGTCCTTAAACAGTGCTGCGTCTGTGCGTAACGTGGCGAGGTCCTTGAACAGCAGTGCCTGGGCTAGGCGATCACCCAGTACAGCCGCGGGAAAGTTTTCGATTGCACCATGGCGGTTCAGCAGTCGCGCAGCGGAGACTGCCCCAATCCCCGCGATGCCCGGATAGCCATCCGCTGCGTCGCCAACTAAAGCCAGGAAGTCCGGAATCAAGCTTGGATCGACGCCGAACTTCTGCCGCACACCTTCTGCATCGCGGATTGTCTTTGTTCGGCGGTCGATCTGTACAACGTGGTCGCCACGAACGCACTGCGCCAGGTCCTTGTCGGGTGTCCAGATGCAAACCTTCTCGACGCGCGCATCTTCGGAAGCAATCCTCGCGGCCGATGCGAGTGCATCATCAGCCTCCAGTTCGATCATCGGCCATACGACTACTCCCATCGCGCAGAGCGCTTCTTCGAGTGGGTGGAACTGAGCGAGAAGCGCGGGCTCAATCCCATCGCCCGTTTTGTAGCCAGGCCAGAGGCGGTTTCGAAACGACTCAATGACGTGATCGGTCGCAACGCCGATGTGCACGGCGCCACCTTCGATCATTTCCAGCACCGTGTTGAGCACGCCTATGACAGCACCATAGGGTCGATCCTGACCCTGGTTGAAGCGCCGCAGACCGTAGAAGTGCCGGAACAGCTCGTAGGTCCCGTCTACGACGTGAACGACCATCTCGGCTACAGCGCCGTGCGCGTCGCGGCGCTGAACCCGCCTACTTTGCCTTGGCTGCTGCAGTGATCTGCTCGAGCGTAAAGGTGTAGCTCGTCTTGTCGAGCGGCTTGTGGCAGGCGAGACACTCGGCTTGATTGACACCGGCGCGAAGCTGCTTGGCATTGGTGAAGACCGCGTAGTTCCAATCTTCGTTGCGCAGCATTTCCGGGATGTCCTTGCCCCAGCCCGCATCGCGCGCCATCGCCGTATAGAACAACAGCTGGTCGGGGGCGTAGAAACCGTCGCTGCCGGTGATCGGCTTTTTGTCGGCGTCGACTTTGGCCGAATAAACCTCCGCAAACAGCACCGAGCCGTTCGGAAGCGGTTTGCCTTCCTTCGCCGCTTGCAGTGCGGCGGGATTCACGTAGTAGTAGCGCACCTGTCGCGTAGCCGGGAAGTTGATGGTGTAATACTTGACGAACGTGCTCTTGTAGTTTTCTGGAAAGCTGACTCCGGTCTTCACCAGATGCGGCAAGAGCTCGGACTTTGCCGCGCCGGTTGTCGCCGCCTGACTCGCGAAGAATGCCGCGACATCGGCGATATCGGCCGCGCTCAATTGGCTTGCGATCGCATTCATGATGGCGTTCTTGCGCGATCCATCCTTCAGCGCCTTCAACTGGTTCTCAAGGTAAACCGCTCTCTGGCCAGCTAGATTGGGGGTGGCATCACTCACGCTCACTCCGCCTGCTCCGTGGCAGGCGGCGCACACGGCCTGGACTTTCGCCTTGCCTGCTTCGATATCGGCCGCATTCGCCGCGGTAGCGAGCGCCAGGAGGGTCAATGCGGAGACAGTTGCTTTCATGGAGATCTCCTTTCAGACCAAGTCATCACGATAAACCTTATCGCGATCGGTCCGAAACGGACTCCGACGACACCTCGATCGCAGCGCCGCCGTCAATGCTAATTGGGTTTGGCGGGCGGCCAGTTGTGCGATTCGCCCTGGCAATGCTTGCACCATGCGTACAGCGCGTCGTACATCACCATGCCGTGCTTAAGCATTTCATGGTCATCGGCGAAGTCATGCGATAGTCCAAGCGATAGCGCGTAGAGGCCGGCGGACTGTGGTGTCAGGTCGAGACGCGATGTATCGGCTCCGCGCACGATCAAAGCGAGCTGGCGCAGCGCCGGATCGTCGAGTTGATACTTCTTCAGAAACGCGTCGAAGCTGCATAGCTCGCCTTCGTGCGTGAGCTCAACACCCGGAACGTCGTAGGGAATCGCTTTGGTTTCGGCGGCTTTGCTCAGCACATCACTGCTCGGGACATAGAGAAATTCCGGTTCCTGATCGATAAACCGTGCCACCAGCCACGGGCAAGCAATGCGGTCGATTTTGGGCCGCTCGCGTGTAATCCATTTCATGTCTGTTCTCCTTCTTTCATTGTTATCTGGTGCACAGGCATCTGCGCGGCACGCCAGCCTGCGTAGCCATCGACCAGATAGCGCGCATCCAGTCCGAGCGCGCACAGCGTTGCAGCGACGCCCTGGCTGATCTCGTGACCCTTTGCGCAATAAACCACGGCGGGCCGATCGCGCGGGATCTCATCTTTCCAGGCGAACACCTGCTCCGGATCGAGCCACATCGCGTTCGGAAGATCCGCAGCATCGGCGGCGCGCACAGCCTTGCGCCGCACGTCGAGCAAGGTGAATGTTCGATGCGCCGATTGCCATTCGGCCAACTCTTGTGGGCTGATTCTGTCCATTCGATTCCCCTTTCAAAAAGCAAGACGTACCAACAGGCCGACGATCGCGCACGCCGCGATCACCGCAATCACATGCGCTTTGAATCGAAACAACGCCAACGCTGCGCCCAACGCGATCAGTGCGGATATCCCATCGAAGGTGCCCGCAAAGCCCGCAGGCCATAGCACGTGATACCCGAAGAACAGGGCGAGATTGATGATCGCGCCGACCACCGCAGCGGTGATCGCCGTCAACGGCGCCGTGAACTTGAGATCGTTGTGCGTGCTCTCGACGAACGGTCCACCCGCAAGAATGAAAAGAAACGAGGGCAGGAAGGTGAACCATGTCACCAGCGATGCCGCTACTGCGCCGGCCAGGAAAAGATGCGCGGGCCCGAGCGGCGCGTTGACGTAAGCGCCGACGAAACCGACGAAAGCCACCACCATGATCAAGGGCCCCGGCGTAGTTTCACCAAGCGCAAGGCCATCGATCATCTGCGTCGGCGTTAGCCAGCCGTAGTGGCTGACCGCGCCTTGATAAACGTAGGGCAGTACCGCATACGCTCCGCCGAAGGTCAGCAGCGCCGCCTTCGTGAAGAACCAGCTCATCTGCGTCAGCAGGTGATTCCAGCCGTAGATGATCATCAGCACCGACATCGGAACCAGCCACAGCAGGAGTCCAACCAGCGCGACCGACCACGAAGCGACGCCGGTTAAAAGCGGCATGTGAAGGTGTGGGTGTTTCATCGTCGATGATCGCGGGGCCGAACGATTTGTCCGATATTCCGTGTCCGCCGCCGACGGCAAATTTTTTCGGCGCGAGGCGTCCGCCCACATAACCGATCGCCGCCGCGGCCGCGATGACGGCGGGAAACGGCGCGTCTAGAGCGAAGAGCGCGACGAACGATGCTGCCGCAATCGCCCACAGCACTTCATTCTTCAACGCGCGCGAGCCGATGCGATAGGCGGCCTGCAAGACGATCGCCGTGACTGCGGGTTTGATGCCGTAGAACAAACCGGCTACCAGCGGCACGTTACCGAATGCGATGTACATCCACGACAACGCGATCAAGATCACCAACGACGGCAGCACGAACAGCGCACCGGCGACGACTCCGCCCCACGTGCGATGCATCAGCCAGCCGATATAGGTGGCAAGCTGCTGAGCCTCGGGGCCGGGCAGCACCATGCAGTAGTTCAGCGCGTGCAGAAAACGGCGCTCCGAAATCCAGCGCCGGTTTTCGACGAGCTCCTGATGCATGATCGAAATCTGCCCGGCCGGCCCGCCGAAGCTGATGAATCCGAGTTTCAGCCAAAAGCGAAAGGCTTCCCAGAACGTGATCGGCGCGGGAGCGGAATCACGGGTTGTCATTGCGAGCGGCGCAGTCATTCGGGTTGGCCGGCTCTTTCGAACGAGACGAGCAAGGCGTCGAATACGGGGCCGGCAGCTTTGACGAGTTGATCGTCATCGTCGATTGAGTCGCGCAGCCCTGCCAGCACGCTTTCGACGCCGCTTGCCTCCGGCGGCTGCACGCCGCCGGCATCAAGATAGTGAACAATGGCGCCGATACGCCGTAGCGCCGGCTGCTCCAGTCCGAAGCTCGCCAACATCACTTCAAACGTGACTCGTGCCCCGACGTGGCTAAAGGTCGCACCGTCAAAGTCGAATCCGATCGCTTTTGCCGGACAGTCTTTCGGTTTCGCCAGCCACACGATGCGCGCCTTCCGGTCGATGTAGCGTCGGATCAGCCATGCGCACGCCAGTCGATCTACCCATGGACGTCGACGCGTTGCCCAAACACGCCGCTTGTAGTCTTCAATTCGTAATCGCTTAATGGTGCTGCGTACCGCATGCGGTTCATCGGGCGCGAGCAACCGAGTTGCCGCCAATTCGAGTTCCTGCAAGGCGGCGTCGGCCTGCTTCTGCGCCTCTCCGCCAAAGAAGTCGATGGCGGCGAGGGCGGCGAACGTCTTGCGCAGCTTGCGTGCTTGCTTCGACGCCTCGAGTGCGGCATCCGAGTCGAGCGCGTCGCTTACCTCGCGAATCTCGTTGAGCAGCGCCGCATAGTCGTCACTACGATCGAACATTGCGGCAAACTCTGCGCCTGGAGGTTCGTCCGCGAACATCAAGTGGGTACTGCCGCCGCCCGCTTGCACGTCGCGTGCGATCGCTTCGAGCGTCAGACGGCAGTCGTCACGCGCCGGCAATAGATAGACGCCGTCACGCAAGACCGCGGCGCCCGCGGCGCGTAGCGCCCGCCAGGCGCGCATCCGCACGGTCGCATTTTCGGTCGGCAAAGACAGTACGAGAATCAACCACTGCATTGAGTAGATGTTATTACATAAACGTAATAATATCTACTATTATTTTCTGGCCGGTTAATTGCGCGCTTGCGCTGGTACTTTGCTTGAATTGGCAGAAACACGACGCCCGTGATTGAGGAACGAGGAGTGAACGACGCATGAACACGCACGACAAGCGTAAGAGATTCGCGGCGCTGCTTGCCGGTGATCGCTGCGTGTTAGCGGGCTCGGTGTTCGACCCGTTGTCGGCGCGCATTGCCGACGAGGTGGGCTTCGAGGTCGGCGTCCTCGGCGGCTCGGTGGCGTCGTTCGCCGTGCTCGGCGCGCCGGACCTGATGCTGCTTACGCTCACAGAGCTTGCCGAACAGACGCGCCGCATCTGCCGCGCCAGCGATCTGCCCGTTCTGGTCGACGCCGACCATGGTTACGGCAACGCGCTGAACGTAATGCGCACCGTTGAAGAGCTCGCGAGCGTGGGCGCGGCAGGATGCTCGATTGAAGACACGTCGTTGCCTCGCGCCTTCGGCTCATCAAAAGAGCCGACCTTGACTTCTGTCGAGGAGGGCGTTGGAAGAATGCGAGCTGCAGTCACTGCTGCGCGCGGCTCCGGCATCAAGATCTTTGGGCGAACAGCCGCGATAGCGATTACCGATATCGACGATGCGGTGCGCCGTCTGCAAGCGTACGAGAAGGCGGGTGTCGATGCGCTGTTCGTCCCTTACGTCAAAAGCAAGGCGCAACTCGATCGAATCGCGGCCGACGTGGGTCTTCCCCTCATTCTCGGTAGTCCCGCCGCCGAGCTCGTGGATCTCCAGTACCTGGCCAGCCACCGTGTCCGTGTGTGTCTGCGCGGTCATCAAGGGTTCGCTGCAAGCGTGCAGGCGCTGTACGACGCCGCGCGGGCCACGTTTGACGGGATCGCGCCCGGGGAGCTGCAGAACGTCGCCCCGGAGCGCCTGATGGCGCGACTGACGAGAGCGGCCGAGCATGACCGATTGAGCGAAGAGTTCCTTCAACCTTCCGTTGGCGGATCAGCGTGAGCATGCCGGAATTCCAGCTGGTAAACGACAGCAGTGCGCGCCGCTATCGATTGATGTTGAACAACGAAGAGGTGGGCTATGGCGAATACGACCCGGTAGCACCGGCCTCGATCTTGATCAAGCACACCGAAGTACTGCGGCAATACGAAGGCAAAGGATTCGGATCACATCTTGTGCGCGCGATGCTTGACGACATTCGCGGGCAGGGAAAGACCGTCATTCCAATCTGTCCGTATACGATGCACTACATCCGCAAACACCGGGAATATCTGGACATTGTGCGAGCGGACATGCGAGCCACGATCTAGTTCGGGTGCAACGTCGGCCAACAAGGCCCGGCGTTACCACCCGCTTTCGGCTTAGCCGTTTCAAGTCATCCACATCGGGTCTCAAGCGCCTCATCTTTTGAGACTATCCCCGTTCGCTGAAGTCACTATCTGCCATCGCGCTTCATTAATAGCGCATCTGTGCATAAAGAAGCATCCACGTTCCATGGTTATCGAAGAGTGAAAAAAAGCATCGGCTATCGAATCTTTCTCGTTCGTGGTGACGACGCGTTGCCGTTGTCAAAAACCACGTTCGAGGAATTCTTGTTTGGGCGCAGGGCGGTGCTGCAGAACTTTGCCGGCCAGACCGTCGATATTGCGACGGTGGTATGCCGGTTGGAGAACAAAAAGCCGAAGGAGATCGTCCGATTCTATTGTCAGCGCTTCAAGGTGAAGAGCGACGGCTCGATCGACCAAGCGCACAATCAGAAACGCAGCGTTCCGGCAGCGACCCTTGACCGAGCTCTTGTACGAAACACGGTCAGTAGAGAAAAGACCACCGACCCGAATGATTCTTTGCACGGACGACGCCTGGCGCACAGCCTTGTGATGATTTCGCGCGCCGCTCAGAAGAAAATTCACGAAGTGCTGTGGCGCTAAGCCGCGGCGGGTTTGGTTGGCGGGGGCCGGATCAGCAGCAACGCACAACATGCCGCAGCGGCGGCGCATGCAGCGCCGATCAATGCCGCGATTCGGAAACTGCTAACAAACCCGTCGGCACTGTCTTGCTGCGCGAAAACAAAACCGAGTAAGGCAGTGGCAATCAACCCGCCGATGCGCGCGACGGCACTGTTAAAGCCCGACGCGGTACCCACATGGTCGCGGTTGACTGATGCCATCACGGTTGAGGTCAGCGGCGCGACGCTGATGCCCATTCCGATCGCGACGATTGCAGTGGCCGGCAGAATGTCGAGCCAATAACTGATCGCGTCTGTGCCGACGCGCATGAACAGCACGAGTCCCGCCGCGACGATTGCAGAACCGATGGCGAGCGGCAAGCGCCCGCCCAAACTTGCGGTGACTCGCCCCATCATCGGAGAGAGCACTCCGATCAGAAGCGGCAGCGGCAGCATTGCGGCACCCGCCGCGACGGCGGTGTAGTTGCCGACGTTGATCAGCAAGTAGGGCAACAGCACGAGCAAGCCGCTCAGGCTTGCGTACAGGAAGAACGTCAGCAGCGTCAGCCCGACAAAGGTGGGGGTGGCGAACAAAGCAAGCGGCATGATCGCGCGCTCACCGCGCTTCGCTTCGACCCAAACGAACGCTGCCAGCACGACGGCGCCGACGAGGGCAACCATCCAGAGAGTTGCAAAACTCGCCGCCGACTCTGAGGCTGCGGTCAACGCCCAAGTCAAGAGACCCAACGCCAGCGTGGCGAGCACCGCGCCGGCCCAGTCGAGCGACCCCGATTCTTGCGTTTCCTTGCTTTCCGGCACGAACTTCCATGCGAGAAAACCGGCCGCGGCGGCGACGGGCAGGTTCAGAAGGAAAATCGTGCGCCAACCGCTGGTGTCGACGAGCCAGCCTCCGATCAGTGGTGCCAGCGCGCCCGAGAAAGCGCCGACGGCTGCCCACATGCCGATAGCGCGGCCACGCGCTTCGCCGCTGAACGACGCTCCTAACATCGCCAAGCTATTCGGCATTAAGAGCGCTGCCCCGATTCCCTGTAGGCCGCGGCCCACAAGAAGCCAGGGCAGGGAGGGCGCGGCCGCGCACAGAATCGATGCGAAGGTGAACACGATCAGACCAATCAGAAACAAGCGGCGCCGGCCGAAGTGATCTCCGGCGCTGCCGCCGAGCAAGATCAGCGCGCCAAGAGGCAGCAGATAGGCGTTGACGGTCCACGACAACGCGGCCGCGCTGGCTGCTAGGTCTTGGCCGAGTGCATCCAGCGCAACGTTAACGACAGAACCATCGATAAACGCGAGACTTGAACCGAGAATCGTCGCTGCAAGCGTCGCGCGCGGATACCGATTTTCTTGCAGACGAGCTGCTGCGGCGATGCCGCTATCGCATGCAGAAGAGAACGCTGTGCTCATCTGATGTTCAGTGACTATCGGCGCGCGACCGCGCCATCGGCGCGTGGCAAGGAACGGCCCTTGCTCGGCGACCCAGGAATTGAAAGAAAGAGTATGACCGCACGAAGGTCCAGCAAAACCCGAGTCCGCGTCAGTCGGCGCAGGCGCACGCCAACTTGAGCGGCGAGCGTTACAAATAGACGGGCGAGCCCGCCCGTAATCGGCGTTTCCTCAGAGGGCGGCTGCGCCACACTCGGCGCGCCTTAACCAGCGCCCATAAGAGCCATAAAGCGAGCCGACTTCATGCGTGAGATCGATGACGTTGTTATTGCGGTAGCTCCGCACGAGGTCGAGCGCCGGCTGCGGGAGTACGGCGCGCTGCTCGCCAACGACTCGGTCGGCATTTTGGTCGTGTGCGACGGCAATATCGCGCAGTGCAATTCGAGCGCGGCTCGTCTGTTCGGATGGGAAGTAGCGGATCTTCTAGGCCGCTCTGCAGCGGTATTTTTCGGCTCGGACGAAGAGTTTCAGTCGTTTGCCAGCCGCATCGGCGATGCGTTGGCGGCGGACGGCTCGCCGGCGGTCGAGTGGCGCACCGTGCGCAGTAACGGCTCGCGCGTGTGGACGCGTTTGATGGTGAAGAGCATCACGCCGGGCGGGCCGGCGGGCCAAACCGTGTGGCTGGTCGATGACATCAGCGCGCGCAAAGAGATGGAAGCCGCACTCGCGAAAGCGCGCGACGATCTGGAGCAACGCATGCGCGCGGCACACGACGAGCTCGCGTGGTCCAACGAGCGGCTGGTCGCGGAGTTATACGAACGCAGCGAAGTCGAAGAGCGTGCGCGCCGCATTGCGCTTTATGACGAATTAACCGAACTGCCGAACCGGCGTTTGCTTGAATCTCGGCTCGACGAAGCGATTCGCAATCATCAACTCGGTGGCGATCGGCTGGCGGTCCTCGTGGTGGACATCGACGAGTTCACCAAACTTAACGATGCGCTCGGGCACCGAGTCGGCGACGCGCTGTTGCGCGCGACCGCGGCGCGTCTGGTCGACACCGTTCGGACTTCCGATCTGGTCGCGCGCACGGGAGCCGATGAATTCGCAATCGTGCTGGGACGCCTGCGCCACGTCGACGACGCCGAACACGTGGCCGGCAAGTTGGCCGAATTGCTTTCCGAGCCGTTCGAGATCGACGCTGAGCAGGTCAACGTCAGCGTCAGCGTCGGCGCGGCGATGTTTCCGAGCGACGGCGCGAGCCCGGAAATGCTTTTGCGTAACGCAGACGCGGCGTTGTCATTTGCGAAGTCGCGCGGGCGCGGAAATGTGCAGCTGTTTGAGCCGCGCATGAACGCCGAGGTGGTGCGTCGGCTGCAAATCGAAGCCGGGCTGCGGCGCGGGCTCGAAATCGGCGAGTTCGAGGCGTACTACCAGCCGCGCATCGATCTGAAAGACCGCAAACTGGTCGGCGCCGAAGCGTTGCTGCGCTGGCGCGACCCTGAGCACGGCCTGCAGGAGCCCGGCAGTTTCATCGCCGTGGCCGAAGACACCGGCTTGATTGTGCCGATCGGTGAAATCGTGTTGCGCGAAGCGTGTCGCGCGGCAATGCAATGGACAGCCGCAGGCCTTGGCAAACCGGTCGTCAGTGTCAATCTGTCGCCGCGCGAATTTCGCGGCCGCTCGCTACTGCCAATGGTCAGCCAGGCGCTAACGGATTCCGGGCTCGAGGCCGAACGTTTGCTGGTCGAGATCACCGAAGCGAGCCTGATGCGCGACGGCGCCAAGGCCGAGCAGGTGTTGTCCGGTCTGCACGCAATGGGCGTGAAGATCGCGCTCGACAATTTCGGCACCGGGTATTCGAGCCTGAGCAACCTGCGCCGTTTCCCGGTCGATGTCATCAAGATCGACGGCCAGTTCGTGCGTGCCGGCCCAAGTGACCCGGCCGATTGCAAGATCGTCGCCGCACTTACCAGTCTCGCGCGCGGACTCGGCTTACACGTCGTAGCCGAAGGCGTCGAAACGCGCGAGCAACTCTCGTTCGTGACCGACTGCGGCTGCAACGAAGCGCAGGGTTTCCTGCTCGGCCGGCCGTTGACTTCTGCAGGGTTCGTCGATTTCGCGAAGTCGCTGCGCAAGTAGGGCGCCGCACCACTCCGGCACGGCCTTAAGCTTCCCGGTGTTGTTTAACCGGAGGTTTGCATGGCAACGAGTGCGGAGTGGCATGAGGATTATCACAAGATGAGCGAAGCGGCGCTGAATTTCTCACGCGCCGTCAAATCAGTGCAGGAAGAACTCGAGGCGGTCGATTGGTACAACCAACGAGCCCAGGCGACTACGGATCCGCAGCTGCGCCGTATCCTCGAACACAATCGCGACGAAGAAATCGAGCACGCGTCGATGGGCCTCGAATATCTACGACGCGTCAGCCCCGTGTTCGACAAGCACCTGCGGACGTATCTGTTCAGCGAAGGCGATATCGTCGAGGTCGAAGAAAAGGCCGAGCGCAAGAAGTAGCGTCGGCCTTTTCTGTGGGCAGGTGCTGCTTCAGCTCTTGTTCGCTTTCTCGAATCGCTCCAGCTGTTCGTTGCCGCGCTTGACCGCGGTATCGAGCGCCTCCTTGGCACTTTTCTTGCCGGACCACACGCCTTCGAGTTCCTCGTCGACGATCGTGCGGATCTGAACGAAGTTGCCAAGGCGGATACCGCGCGATTTATCGGTGGTCTTGCGGATCATCTGCGTGACGGCGACATCGGTGCCGGGATTCTGCTTGTAAAAGCCGCCTTTGTCGGTCAGTTCGTAGGCCGCCATCGTGATCGGCAGATAGCCGGTGCGCTGATGGCTCGCTGATTGCACGTCGGGTTTCGACAGATAGTCGAAGAACGCGGCGACGGCTTTGTACTCGGCCGGTTTCTTGCCGGACATCACCCACAAACTGGCGCCGCCGATGACCGTGTTCTGCGGTGCTCCGACCACGTCGGGGTAGTACGGCAATGTCGAGATGTCCGGAAGCGAACTTGGCGTTCTTCTTGATGTTGCCGTACAGCGCAGACGAGCCGGTCATCATCGCGCATTCGCCGGAGACGAACACCGAATCCGCCGTGTTGCCGCGACCCTTGTAGACAAACAAACCCTGCTTCGACATGTTGGCGAGGTTTTCGATATGGCGTACGTGCAGCGGTGTGTTAAACGCGAGCCGCGTTCCCATGCCGCCGAACCCGTTGCGCAACGTGGCGAACTCGGTGTTGTGCCACGCTGAGAAACTTTCGAGTTGCGTCCAGCTGACCCAGCTGGTTGTGAACGGGCACTTGTGGCCCGAGGCCTTCAGCTTCGCTGCGGCCAGCACGACTTCGGGCCAGGTCTGCGGCGGCTTGTCCGGATCGAGCCCCGCCGCTTTGAACGCATCCTTGTTGTAGTGGAACACCGTGGTCGAGCTGTTAAACGGCAAGCTCAACATCTGACCATTGGGCGCGGTGTAATAACCGGCGACGGCCGGTACGTACACGGCCGGGTCGAACTTGTAGCCGGCTTCCTTCATCAAATCGTGCACCGGTTTGATGGCACCCTTGGACGCCATCATCGTCGCCGTGCCGACTTCGAACACCTGCAGGATGTGAGGCGCATTGCCGGCGCGATAGGCGGCAATGGCTGCTGTCATCGACTCGTCATAGCTTCCCTTGAACACCGGGACGACTTTGTATTCCTTCTGGCTCTCGTTAAATCCTTTGGCCTGGTCGTTGACCCATTCGCCGAGATTGCCGCCCATCGAGTGCCACCATTGAATTTCGGTCTGCGCCACCGCCGGAGCAAAAACGCCGATCGTCAGGCTCGAAGCCAGCGCGGCTGAAATCAGTGATCTGCGAAGCATGAGGTCTCCCGGATTGTTGTAATGATCGCTGCTAAAGATAACGCGGCTGTTACGATACCTCGCTCGATGCGTAGGGCAAAATAACTTTTGCTCCGCACTTTCCCGAGCACGCGTTTCAGCATGCCTTCGGTTGCGGCCCGCCTGCCCCTTTATGCCAGTTTGACCCGGCTCGATAAGCCGGTTGGCACGTTGCTGCTGCTTTGGCCGACGTTGACCGCGCTCTGGATTGCAGCCGACGGCACGCCGAACGCGATGCTCGTAGCGATCTTCGTCGCCGGCACGTTCCTGATGCGCTCTGCCGGCTGCGCAATCAACGACGCAGCCGACGCGCGCTTTGACGCGCATGTGAAACGCACGGCGAATCGCGTCGTGGCGCGGGGTTTGGTAAGCCAGCGCGAGGCGATTGCCGTTGCGGTCGCGCTCGCGATCGGCGCTGCGGTGTTGTTGCCGTTTTTGAACGCGGCCGCCGTGCAGCTCGCGTTTGTTGCCGTCGCGATTGCAGCCACCTATCCGCTCGCAAAGCGATTCATTCCGATACCGCAGCTCTATCTTGGCGTGGCGTTTTCGTTCGGCATTCCGATGGCGTTTGCAGCGGTGTTGGGGACCGTACCGGTCATTGGCTGGCTGCTGATGCTTGCCAACGCCTTTTGGGTGCTCGCATACGACACCGAATACGCAATGGTCGATCGCGATGACGATTTGCGACTCGGCATTAAATCGTCTGCGATTTTCTTTGGTCGGTTTGACGTCGCCGCGGTGATGGCTTCATACGGCGCATTTTTGGCGTTGCTGGTTGTAATCGGCCGCATGACTGGCGCTGGATGGCCGTTTTATGCCGGATGTGCCATCGCTGCGGCGTTGGCCGCATACCACTTCATGCTGATTCGCACCCGTTCTCGAGATGGCTGTCTGCGGGCGTTTCGGCATAACAACTGGGTCGGCCTGGCGGTATTTGCCGGCACCGCTCTCGATTACGCGTTCCGCTGACCGTTTAGGTCAGCAGGCCTAGCTTCCGAGTTCGCGAGCGCGTGCTGCCGCCGCCCGAATTGCGCGCGCGATGGCTTCATCGACCTTGTCATGCTCGAAACTCGCGAGCGCAGCAGCGGTTGTGCCTCCCTTCGAAGTCACCTTCTCGCGCAATGCAGCGGCAGATTCGGACGATTGCATCGCCAACTGCGCGGCGCCGGC
Source organism: uncultured beta proteobacterium (assembly GCA_963786295.1). Lineage (GTDB taxonomy): Bacteria > Pseudomonadota > Gammaproteobacteria > Burkholderiales > Burkholderiaceae_F > JACCZX01. Next base: position 68,870 of record CAWAYV010000003.1, read on the forward strand.
AAATGTATTCAGCGTCAACGCGCGCGCTTGTGCTTCATCAAAACCCAACTCACGCGCGACCGCTTGCATCGCTTCGATGAAATAAAAGATATAGGCGGGTCCGCTTCCGGACAGTGCGGTGACGGCATCCAGCAGCGCTTCGTCATCGAGCCAGATGACGGTACCGACCGCGCCCAGGATCTTATCGGCAGCTGCTGCTCTGCGCTGCGCTGACTTCGGGCAGCGCAACCGCTGCGGTGATGCCGGCGCGAATCAGCGCGGGCATGTTCGGCATCGCGCGCACGATCTTGCCGGTCGCTAGCCAGTCTCCAATCGTTGCCGCACGTACTCCGGCCGCGATCGATAGCACCAGCGGCTGCTTCAGGTGAGGCCGGATGGCAGCAGCCGCTTCGCGCATCTGTTGTGGCTTGACGGCGAGCACGACGATCTCGCTCGCTTGCAACCAATCGCCGGGGCGCTCGTGTGTGCGGACTTTATGACGCTCCGTCAACTCGGTGCGACGCGCAGAGTCGATCTCTAACACGTCAATCTCGGATGCTTTGAACCCAGCCTGCAGCATGCCGCCGATCAGCGCGCCGGCCATGTTGCCGCCGCCGATAAATGCAACCTTCATCGACTGCGCGCCCGTGCGCCAAAAATGGCGGTGCCGATACGGACCATGGTGGCGCCTTCGGCGATCGCCGCCTCGAGGTCGTCCGACATTCCCATCGACAACACGTCGACCTTCAATCCCTCAGCGCGAAGCTGCCGAAACAAGGTGTTCGTTCGCGCAAACGCAATCCGTTGCCGCGCGACGTCGATCTCCGGTGCGGGGATTGTCATCAAGCCGCGCAAGCGCAGGCGTGGCAGCTGCGCAACGGCGGCGGCGAGTTGACTCAGCTGATCGGGGGCGACGCCGGCTTTACTCGCCTCGCCGCTGACGTTGACCTGCAGCAGCACGTTCAGCAGCGGCAAATTCGCCGGACGCTGTTCGGCCAGCCGCTCGGCGATTTTCAGGCGATCGACCGATTGCACCCAGTCGAATCGCTTGGCGATCGCGCGTGTCTTGTTGCTCTGTATCGGGCCGATAAAGTGCCACTCCAGAGTCGCTCGGCCGAGTTGACGAGCTCGTCCATCTTCGCCAGAGCCTCCTGCACGTAGTTTTCGCCAAAAGCCCGCTGCCCCGCTCGCGCCGCCTCCGCAATCACCGTGGCAGGGAACGCCTTGCTGACCGCCAGCAGCCGCACGGATGAGGGGTCACGTCCCGCGGCTCGCGCAGCCTTGGTAATGCGCTCGTGCAATGCGTGCAAATTGGCTTGCAAGGTCGTAGGCAAAGTAGGCAAACTGAGCATCGTCCTTAGCAAACGAGCCTAGAGGCTTGTGTTTTCAAGCTATTTCTAGCTTTTTTATGGGAACACCGGAATCATTGCGCGCGCTACGCTTCGGCCCTTAGCGCAGAACGCCGAGGCTAACGCCGCCCGCCATGGATATCTCAGAACTGCTCGCATTTTCCGTCAAAAACAAGGCATCGGACCTGCATTTGTCGGCCGGGCTGCCGCCGATGATTCGCGTCCACGGTGACGTACGTCGCATCAATCTGCCGCCGCTCGAGCACAAAGACGTGCACGGCATGATCTACGACATCATGAACGATGCGCAGCGCAAGCAGTACGACGAGAATCTGGAGACCGATTTTTCGTTCGACCTGCCGGGGCTGGCTCGCTTCCGCGTTAACGCGTTCAACCAGGATCGCGGCGCCGCGGCGGTGCTGCGGACGATTCCTTCGCGCGTGCTGTCGCTGGAGGAGCTGCAGGCGCCGCGCGTGTTCGCCGACTTCGCGGGAAGGCCGCGTGGCCTGGTGCTGGTCACCGGCCCGACCGGCTCGGGCAAGTCGACCACGCTGGCGGCGATGGTCGATCACGTCAACAACAATTTATACGGCCACATTCTGACGATCGAGGACCCGATCGAGTTCGTGCACGAGTCGCGCAAGTCGGTGATCAACCAGCGCGAGGTCGGACCGCATACGCTGTCGTTTGCCAACGCCTTGCGTTCGGCGCTGCGTGAGGATCCGGACATTGTGCTGGTCGGCGAGTTGCGCGACCTCGAAACGATTCGGCTGGCGCTGACCGCGGCCGAGACGGGCCACCTGGTGTTCGGCACGTTGCATACGTCGTCGGCGGCCAAGACGATCGACCGCGTGGTCGACGTGTTTCCGGCGGCGGAAAAAGAAATGGTGCGCGCGATGTTGTCGGAATCGATCGTCGCCGTGATTTCGCAGACGCTGCTGAAGCTGAAGGACGGTAGCGGTCGCGTCGCAGCGCACGAGATCATGGTCGGCACGCCGGCCATTCGCAACCTGATTCGCGAGAACAAGATTGCGCAGATGTATTCGATGATTCAAACCGGTAGCCAGTTCGGCATGCAGACGCTCGACCATTGCATGACAGAGCTGGTTCGCCGCAACGTGATTACCGTCGCCGAAGCGCGGCAGTACGCGAAGACGCCCGAATCGTTCGTGGGCTAACCGACGCTAGCGGCGTAACTACAAGGCCAACAATGGAACGCGATCAGGCAACCCGATTCGTACACGATCTGCTGCGGCTGCTGCTCAGCAAGAAGGGTTCGGATTTGTTTCTCACCGCCGAGTTTCCGCCGGCGTTCAAGATCGACGGCCGCGTGTTGCCGGTATCGAACCAGCCGCTGACTGGGCAACACACCAGCGAGCTGGTGCGCGCGATCATGAACGATCGGCAGGCAGCCGAGTTCGAGAAGACGAAGGAATGCAACTTTGCGATCAACCCGACGGGCATCGGGCGCTTTCGCGTCTCGTCGTTCATTCAGCAGGGCAAGGTGGGCATCGTGTTCCGCACGATCGCGGATCACATTCCGACCAGCGACGAGCTGAATCTGCCGGCCATTATCAACGAGCTTGCAATGGCCAAGCGCGGCATCGTGCTGGTGGTTGGGGCGACTGGCTCCGGTAAGTCGACCACGCTGGCGGCGATGGTCGGCTATCGCAACGAGAACAGCAACGGTCACATCATCACGATCGAGGATCCGATCGAGTACGTGCACCAGCACAAGAACTGCATCATCACGCAGCGCGAGGTCGGCGTCGATTGCGATAGCTGGCAGATCGCATTGAAGAACACGCTGCGTCAGGCACCCGACGTGATCCTGATCGGTGAGGTTCGCGATCGCGACGGCATGGACCACGCGATCGCGTTTGCCGAAACCGGCCACCTGGTGATGTGCACGCTGCACGCGAATTCGACCAACCAGGCGCTGGACCGGATCATCAACTTCTTTCCCGAAGAGCGGCGCGCAGCAGTTGCTGATGGACCTATCGCTGAATCTACGCGCATCGATCTCGCAGCGGTTGATCCCGTTCAAGGATCGCAAGGGACGAATTCCTGCAGTCGAGATAATGCTGAATTCGCCGTTGATTTCCGATTTGATCTTCAAGCAGGAAATACACGAGATCAAGGAAGTGATGAAGCGTTCGCGCGAGCAAGGGATGCAAACGTTCGATCAATCGCTGTACGACTTGCACGAAACTGAGCAGATCTCGTACGAAGACGCGTTACGCAATGCCGATTCGGTCAACGACATGCGGTTGAACATCAAGCTGAACAGCAAGCTGTACGGAGGCGTGGCCGGTATCCACAAGGGTATCGAGCACATGGGCCTGACCGGCTAAAAAGCGCTCGCAAGCTACTGCGCGCGCCAATCTTGCGCCTGCGGTGCTCAACGTATAAGCCATACGCCTGCGCTCCTCGGCGCAACCTTGGCGCGCTCGCGACGCTTGCAAGCGCTTTTTCTGTCCTTCGAAGCCTAGGACGGCATCGAAATGTCGCGCAGCGTCTCGTCGACGTCGTCGTCCTCTTCCAACGCAATGTCGCCGAGCGCGACGATGCCGACCAGTTGAAGATCTCTGTCGACCACCGGAATGCGGCGAACCTGGGCGTCGGACATTTGCTGCAGAACTTCGTCGACCGTAGTCGGTGTCGGTGCACCAGATAACGTCATCGGTCATCACTTCACTGATCGGCGTGTCCGAGCTTTTGCCCTCGGCCACGGCGCGGATCGTGATGTCGCGGTCGGTGATCATGCCGATCAGCTTACGGCCGTCGCACACCGGTAGCGATCCGACGTCCAAGTCTGCCATTGCCCGGGCGGCGTCACGCAGCGTTTCTTCAGGACTCACTACTTCTACGTCGGTCGTCATCACTTCGGCAATTGTTTGCATCTGGCTTCCCTTCGTTCTCCGCAAATGAAATTACGCTCCGCCGACGCCTTCGATCACCTTGCCGCTGCCCTCGCAGTCGGGACACGTGTGACCATCGACCCGGCCGGTGCCGCCGCACATCCGGCAGACGTTTTCACCGGTGCCCGGCGTCCCGGCAGGCGCCTCGTCACCCGGCGCCATTTCCGGCGGCAGCTTCGGCGAGCCTGCAAAGACGCTCGATGAGTTGGGGTTCATATCAATGTCCGGAGTTCCGAGCAAGGAACGTTCCTTACTGCTCGCATTACACTCATTTGCTCCAGTGGCGCTGACTCAGGGGTAACTATGACTTCGGTCTACGATTTTTCTGCGCAAACGATCGCGGGCAAAACTCGTACGCTGGCGGACTTCAAGGGCAAGGTGCTGTTGGTGGTCAACACCGCCAGCAAATGCGGCTTCACGCCGCAGTACAAGGGGCTCGAGGCGCTGTATAAGAAGTACAAGGACAAGGGCTTTGCCGTTCTCGGATTTCCGAGCAACCAGTTCGGCCAGCAGGAGCCCGGGCCCGAAAGCGAGATCGCCGAGTTCTGCGAGATGAACTACGGCGTGACGTTCCCGATGTTTTCAAAGATCGACGTCAACGGCGAGGCGGCGCATCCGCTGTTCAAGTACCTGACGTCGACCAAGAAGGGACTGCTTGGCAGCGAAGGCATCAAGTGGAACTTCACGAAGTTCCTGATCGGCAAGGATGGCAGCGTGATCGATCGCTATGCGCCGACGACGAAGCCGGAGGATCTGAGGATGTCGCGCGGAAGCGCGGCACGCCTGAATTGAGGCGAGCCGCGGCGTGCGATCGATCAGCACCTGCAGCAGCTGCTGCGAGCGCTGGAATGCAAGTGGGGAGATTCGATGCATCAGCGCAATACTGCTTAGAAGCAGCGTGTGATTCTGCAGACTCTGCGCCGCCTTGCCTTGTGAACGCTGCAGCTCGCGGATCATCATCGCTGCGCAGGCCTCGGAAACGAGGCGGCTGGCGAGCGGGTCTTCGCCCGTGACGATGCCGTTCACGCTGCCTTTCAGTGTCTGTGACCACACGACCTGCATCGAGCGCGTTTCGGCCATATCTGCCTTGAGGGTGACGCGATCGTTGTCGACATGGTATGACCCCGACACGACATAGTCGGCGCGCAGATAGGTGCTGACGTCGTCGAGCTTGACCTCGCGGCCTTGGAAAGCCGTGGTCGACAGGCGCGAAATCACATTGACCTCGGGCGAGTGCGAAAGCGCCGAAATAACCTCATCTGCGAGAAGTTGCCCGAGCACGTCATCTGTGGTGGCTTGCAGCGCTCGCGGCCGGAATGGGATCACGGCGATCGTTGCGCGCAAGTCTTCGGCGAGACTGCCGCGTTCGATAACGGGTTGTTCACCCGGTGCACCGACGCGAAACGCGCGCACGGGTTGCTCGACGTGCTTGACGTAGCACTCACCGAGATCTTCGATTTCCGCATCAAGTGCAGGTGTCAGCTGATCGCGCACGTCGGCTGACACGACGATCTCATCGGGCCCGGCCAGAGTGGTCAGGCGCGCAGCCAGGTTCACACCATGCCCGTACACGTCGTACTGATCGGCAATCAGAGGACTGACGTGGATGCCGATCCTGAGTCGTAAGCGACGGTCTTGCGGGACATTCGCTTCGGCGCTCGCACTCGCATCCTGAATCGCAAATGCGGTTGCAATTGCACCGTGCACGTGCGGAAACTCCAGCATCATTCCGTCGCCGAGGCTCTTTACCATCCGGCCTTCGTACGATGGCAGCAATTGGTGCACGACATGATCGACGAAGCTGCGCCAGCGCTGAATCGTGCCTTCCTCGTCCGCTTGAATCAGACGGACCGATTCGACAACATCAACCACCAGCACCGTACGCACGACGCGCGTCGTTTCGGCGAGCAGCGGTACGGCTTCGTTGACCACAGGTCGAACTCGCTTGACAAGGTCAAGACCAAGGACCGTCGGTAACACGCGCTTGGTGTCAGCGAACGGCGCCAAATTTGCCTGCGTCACGAAACTCATACTTAGCTTGCTCCTCGTGCATTCTGCAATGCGCGATGAGTGGCTTAGTGCTGATATTGCGCAGGCTCAATGCTGCATATGCAGCATCGCATCAGGCGAAAATTCACACAAGAGGCGGCGAGACGGCTGCCGCGTACGACCTCGAGGTTAGTTGTTTTTTTTGGTTCTCGTGCGCGGCCGATATTCTCCGGCAACCAAAGCAAAGCGAAAGAATCGGCACTCGAGCGGCCCGTTAAACAACACCGTCTTGCGCGTTTCCTGCAGCCGCATGTGCTTCGGCAGCTGCCGATCCGACGTCAGGAACCACGCGTCCCACCCGGTGAAGTGCTGCTTCAGCCGATCGCCTACGCGGCTCATCATGTCCGGTACCGACGCCGATCGCGGTGCGCTTTGCTCGCCGTAGGGCGGATTCGAGACGATTGTTCCGCTGGCGCCGGCAGGGGTTGCAGCGCGTGCGTCGACGGCATTGAATCTGCAGCCGGCCGTCATCGAGCCAGGCTTGCAGGCCGGCGAGTTGCGCGTTGGCAATGGCCTGCTCAATGACGCGCGTCGAGATATCGGAGCCGACTAGCGTTGCAATGCTGGTGTCATCCACGGCTGCCCGCGCTGCGTCTTTCAGCCGGCGCCAGGCGTGTGAATCGAATCCTTTCAGCCGCTCGAATGCAAAGCGGCGACTAAGCCCAGGCGCACGTTTGGCCGCGATCGAGGCGGCTTCGATCACGATCGTGCCGCTGCCGCAGAACAGATCCGCCAGCGGTGTCGACGGCGTCCATCCTGCCAAAGCGAGCAACCCGGCCGCCAGATTTTCCTTTAGCGGCGCTTCGCCTTTGTCGGCACGCCAGCCGCGCTTGAACAGCGGCTTCGCCCGACAGATCGACATACAACGTGACGGTCGTTGCATCGAGGTAGGCAAACACGCGCACATCGGGATTCGCGCGATCGATCGACGGGCGCGCGCCGGTCAAGTCCCGCAACCGATCGACGATGCCGTCCTTGATACGCAGCATCGCGAACTCGAGGCTCTGCAGCGGCGAACGCGATGCCGTGACGTCGACCCGCAGCGTCTGTTGCGCGGACATCAGGTCCTGCCACCGCACCTCCTGCGTGGCGTCATACAAATGCTGTTCGGTGAGGTAGCCGCGCCGACCGACTTGCCAAAGGATGCGGCTGGCGATGCGCGAGTGCAGGTTGGCAGCGTACGCAATGGCGAGCGTGCCGTTGAAAGCCACGCCGCCGGCTTCGGCTCGCAGCGACTGCGCGCCCACCGCAAGAAGTTCATCGGAGAGCGCGGCCTCGAGTCCGCGCGGGCATACCGCGAAAAAAGACGGAATCACCTCACCGGGCTAAAGCGCGGTCGAGAAACTCCAAGCGATCCTGCCCCCAGAAGAGCTCGTCCCGATAGATGTACGTCGGCGCGCCGAACACGTTGCGCATGATCGCCTCCTGCGAATGCTGGACGTAGCGCGCCGCGACTTCGGCGGAGCGTGCGTGCTCCAGCAGCGCATCCGCATCGAGCTTGCGCGCGCGGACGATCTCTGCAAGCACGCTCGCGTCACTGATGTTGCGCTCTTCGGCCCAGACCGCGCGGCCACAGTCGCCGGCGATATCGAGTGCGGCAGCGGTGCCGTGACGCTCGAGCACGGCCAGGATCAGCGTTGCGGCGGGCTCAGCGGGAACCGGAAAATACTTCGGTTCCAGCGTCAGCGGCACGCCGAGGTGATCTCGCCAACGTTTGAGCTCCATCATCCGGTACGCACGCCGCTGCGGCGGACGATCCTTCAGCGCGAGCCCGCCCGATACCGGAAAGACCTTGCCCAGGTCCATTACGCGCAAATTGATCTTTGCCTGATGCTTCGCGCAGATCTCTCGAAAGCGTGCGTGCCCCAGGTAAGTGAAAGGCGACATCGGAGTCATGAAGTAATCGACGATCTTTTCCATACGTTCCTAAAACGGCTTCACGACCACCAGGATGACAATCGCAATCAGCAGTAGTACGGGAGCTTCGTTAAACCAGCGAAACCAAACGTGTGAGTGCGTGGCTTCGCCACGAACGAGCCTGCCGTACAGAATGGCGCACCAAACGTGGTAAGCGATTAGCGCTACTACCAGCGCAAGCTTTGCATTCATCCAGGCCGCACCCATTCCGACGCCGTAGCTCAACAGCCACATGCCGAACGCAAGCGCGAGCACGGCCAGGCCTGTCATGAAGCGCAGCAGCTTGCGCGCCATCGTCAACAATCGCTCGCGTGTAGCGGCGTCTTCGACTGTCGCCAGATTGACGTAGATGCGCGGCAGGTAGAACAGTCCGGCAAACCAGCTGGTCACAAAAATGATGTGCGCCGCCTTGATCCACAAATACCCGCTGCGCATTCGCCGTCAGCTGCTGCGCACTTCGCCGTTGCCGAAGACAACGTACTTCAGCGACGTCAATCCTTCGAGGCCCACCGGGCCGCGTGCGTGCAGCTTGTCGTTCGAGATTCCGATCTCGGCCCCGAGCCCGTATTCGTAGCCATCCGCAAAGCGCGTCGAAGCGTTGACGATGACCGATGCCGAATCGACTTCGCGCACGAACCGCATCGCGTTCGCGTAGTTCTCGGTGACGATCGCGTCGGTGTGCTTGCTGCCGAAGGTGTTGATATGCGAGATCGCATCGTCGACGCCGGGCAACGTCGAGATCGAAAGAATCGGCGCCAGATATTCGGTCCGCCAGTCTTCGTCGACGGCATCGACGACGCCGGTCACGCCTGCCGCTTCGAGAATCTCGCGCGACTCGGGACAGCAGCGCAGTTCCACACCCTTTGACTGGTAGATGCGACCCAACGCGGGCAGTACTTTCGCAGCAACGCTTTGCGCGACCAGCAAAGTTTCCATCGTGTTGCACGTGCCGTAGCGCTGCGTCTTCGCGTTGTCGGCAATCGCGATCGCCTTGTCGATATCGGCGGCGCCGTCGATGTAGACGTGGCAGATCCCGTCCAGATGCTTCAGCATCGGCACGCGCGATTCGCGCATCAAGCGCTCGATCAATCCGCGACCACCGCGCGGCACCAGCAGGTCGACGTACTCGGTCATCTGCGCCAGCGCGCCGACCGCTGCGCGATCGGTCGTGTCCACCAGCTGCACCGCATCGACAGGCAAGCCGGCGTCGACCAGTCCTTCGCGCACGATTCGCGCGAGCACGCGGTTGCTTTCGATCGCTTCAGAGCCGCCGCGCAGAATCGCCGAGTTGCCGCTCTTGATACATAGCGCCGCTGCATCGACCGTCACGTTCGGCCGGCTTTCGTAAATGATCGCAATGACGCCGAGCGGCACGCGCATGCGGCCGACTTTGATTCCGCTGGGGCGTGGCCTTAATTCGGTGATCTCGCCGATCGGGTCGGGAAGCCGCACGACCTGCTCGACACCCACAGCCATTTGTTCGATCGCATCGTCGTCGAGCGTCAGGCGATCGAGCAGCGCAGATTGCACTCCGCTTTTTCGCGCGCGTTCAAGATCGATCGCGTTGGCCTGTTTCACTTGATGCGCGGTGCTGGCGTAGCAGCTGCGCGATTTTCAGCAGCGCTTGATCCTTCGAGCGGCTGTCCGCCGCCGACATCGCGACCGACGCCTCGCGCGCGGCGCGGCCGATCTGCCGCACATGACCGATGACGTCGCCCACGTCGGCAGGTTCGATCGAACGAACGACCGCGGAATTCATTGAACGACGCTCCTCGGAGGGCCGGCGAAGCTCAACGCCAGATCGGTCAATTCTAGCCACACGTTGCTATCCGTTCTCGGTGCCAGCAGACCTTTGGCGAGCCGGTCGATCTCGGCGGCGCGCAGCAGAGCTGCTTCGAGCGCGTCAGCCGAAACGCGCGCGAGCGCGCGCTCGAACAACCTTTCGCGCGGTCCCCACACGCGGTTCTCACGCGCTGCTACCGAAAACGGTCGGCCTGCATCCACGTGCGCTTTGATCCGCAACAGCGTGCGCAGTTCTTCGGTGATTACCCACAGCACGAGCGGAATCGCTTCACCCTCCGCTTCGAGGCCCACCATCGTCTTGCGGACCCGCGCCGCATCGCCGCTCAACATCGCGATCGGCAACTGAAAAACGTCGTAGCGCGCCACGTTAAGCACGCTGTCGGTGACCTGCTCCAGCGTCAATTGGCCGGCGGGATAAAGCAGCGCCAGCTTGATCACTTCCTGATGAGCCGCCAGCAGATTGCCTTCGACCTTGTCGGCCATGAATTCGAGCGCGTCACGGCCTGCGCTTTGGTTTTGTTTGGCAAGGCGCTGCGAGATCCATTGCGGCAATTGCGCGCGCTCGATCGTATCGATATCGACCATCACGCCGGCGTGCTCGAGCGCCTCGACCCAGCGCGCCTGCCGGTCACGCCGTTCCAGGCGCGGCAGCGAAACAATCGTCATCACGCCGTCCATGGCATTCGATGCGTGCGTTTCGAGCGCCTTGGCACCAGCCATGCCCGGCTTGCCGCTCGGCAGGCGAACCTCGACGATTTTCTTTTCCGCAAACAGCGACAGCGCTTGCGCGGACTCGGCGAGCTTCGACCAATCGAAGCGTGCATCGACATTCAACACGTCGCGCTCCGAGTAGCCCAGGCCGCGCGCGGTCGCACGAATCGCGTCCTGCGCTTCGAGCGATAGCAACGCCTCATCGCTGGCGACCACGAATATCGGCGGCAACGAGCCGGTGCGCTGCGCACGCGCCAGAACTCCGGCGAGCGCATCGTTTCTAACTTGCATGGGTACTCAGTTTGATTCCCTGCAACCGATTGACAATCTGCCGCACCAGATCGCTTTGCATATCGCGATACAGCAGCACTTCCTCCGACTCTTTCGCGAGCAGTTCCGATTCGTTGAACGCGATGTCGCGCCGTGCGAGCAGCGACGTCGGTGCGATCAGCTCGACCCCTTCCTGATCGATGACGCGAAACGTCGTTCGAAGCCGCAGCTGATACTCGCGCGCGCGGCCCTGCGCATTGATCGACAACACTTCGCGCTCGCGCTGCTCGCCGAGCAGTTCCATGATCGCCTGTGCTTCCTTACGGTCCTGCACGACAGCTTGCGTTCGTCGATGAGCGGACGACGCGCGTGATCTCGGCGCCGATCGGCGAATTGACCGGCAACGCGAGATACAGGCGCTCGATCGGCAACGTCTGCGAGCCGCGTAGCTGGAAACCGCACCCAGCCAGTGAAAGTGCAAATGCGGCACCGATCAGTAAGCGACTCATCAACTCAAGCTGCGATGGTGACAAGCTTCGGCCGCACTACCTTGGAAAACTTCACCGGCCGGCCTTCGAGAAACTTGATCACGTTGGCGTCGGCCAGCGCAGTGGCCGTAATCGCGGAGTCGTCCGCATGCGTCGGCACGCGAATCGAGCCGCGCACCTTGCCGTTGACCTGCACTACCAGCTCCATCTCGTCCTGAATCAACGCGGACTCGTCGACCTTCGGCCATGGCGCATCGATGATCTCGCCGTACTCGCGCGCGTACCCAAGCTCGTTCCATAGCGCATGCGTGATATGAGGTGCGAGCGGGTACAGGACTCGCAACAGGATCCCACTGCTTCCCTGGTCACCGTCGGACTCGCAGGAGGCTGACTGCCGTTGCCGGACTTCGCTTCTTCCAGCGCATTCAGCATCTTCATCGCTGCCGAAACGACCGTGTTGTAGTGCATACGTTGGTAGTCGATGTCGGCCTGCTTCAGATGCATGTGAATCTCACGCCTTAGGCGCTTTTCACTCGCGGAAAACGCAACGCGTTCCAGCGCGCCTGCTTGTGCGATCGACTGGCGTTGCTCGTAACCGAAAGTCCAGAGCCTGCGCAAGAAACGGTGCGCCCCGTCGGCGCTCGAGCTCGACCACGGCGCGCTCTGATCTGGCGGTCCTGCGAACATCACAAACGCGCGCGCAGTGTCCGCGCCGAACCGCGCGATGATGTCGCGCGGTTCGACGACGTTATTCTTGCTTTTCGACATCTTTTCGGTGCCGCCGTAGAACACCGGCTTGCCGTCTTCGGTCGCGGTGACGGTGACGGGCCGGCCGCGATCGTCGTACTCGATGTCGATCTCGCTCGGGTAATACCATCGCTTCTTGCCGGCATCGTCCTCGCGGTAGTAACACTCCGCCGTCAACATGCCCTGCGTGAACAGGCGCTTGAACGGCTCGTCGAATTTCACCAACCCCATGTCGCGCATCACCTTGGTCCAGAAGCGCGCGTAGAGCAGGTGCAGTACCGCGTGTTCGATGCCGCCGATGTACTGATCCATCGGCATCCAGTAATCGTTACGTTCATCGACCATTGCGTGCGCATTGTCCGGCGAGCAGTAGCGCATGTAGTACCAGGACGAATCGACGAACGTGTCCATCGTGTCGGTCTCACGACGCGCCGGTTTGCCGCATCGCGGACAGTTGCATTTCAAGAACGGCTCGTACTTGGCGAGCGGATTGCCGGTGCCGTCAGGGACCAAGATGTTCGGGCAGCACGACCGGCAGATCTTTCTCTGGCACCGGAACGACACCGCACTCCGCGCAGTGAATGATCGGAATCGGCGTGCCCCAGTAGCGTTGGCGCGAAATGCCCCAGTCGCGCAAGCGCCACTGCACCTGCTTGTCGCCGACGCCGAGAGTCTTTAAATCGGCGGCGATCGCATCGACGGCGGCTTCATACATCAACCCGTTGTACTTGCCCGAGTTGACACAGACGCCATGCTCTTTGTCCGCATACCAGGCCTGCCAGGCTTCGGTCGAAAATTTGCAACCGCCGTCGCTGGGAGCTAGATGTGGCGCGACTGCGATCACTTGCTTGATCGGCAATCCGTACTTTTTCGCAAACTCAAAATCGCGCTCGTCGTGGCCCGGCACACCCATCACCGCGCCTTCGCCATAGCCCATCAATACATAGTTGCCGATCCAGACCGGCACCTTCTCGCCCGACAGCGGGTGCGTGACAAAAAATCCGGTCGGCACGCCTTTCTTTTCCATCGTTGCAACGTCGATCTCTGACGTTGTGCCGCGCTTGCATTCCTCGACGAACGCAGCGAGCGTCGGTTCATCGCGTGCCAGGCGCAAAGCGAGCGGATGCTCGGCTGCGATCGCGACGAACGTGACGCCCATGATCGTATCGGCGCGCGTCGTGAATACGCGCAGCAATTTTTGCTCGCCGTCGATCGAGTACGGAAAACCGAAGTTGACGCCGACGCTCTTGCCGATCCAGGCTTCCTGCATCGCGCGCACGTGTGGCGGCCAGTCGAGGTGCTCGAGATCGGCGAGCAACTCATCGGCGTACTTGGTGATCGCCAGGTAGTAGCCGGGAATCTCGCGCTTCTCGACGATCGCGTCCGAGCGCCATCCGCGGCCGTCGATCACCTGTTCGTTGGCCAGTACCGTCTGATCGACCGGATCCCAGTTGACGATCTGCGTCTTGCGATACGCGATGCCCGATTCGAGCATCTTCAGGAACATCCACTGGTTCCACACGTAATAAGTCGGGCTTGCACGTCGTGACTTCGCGCGACCAGTCGAACGCGAGGCCAAGTGGCTCCATCTGCGACTTCATGTCGGCGATGTTGGCGTAGGTCCACTCGGCGGGCGGCACCTTCTTGTCGATCGCCGCGTTCTCGGACGGCAGGCCGAATGCATCCCAGCCCATCGGCGTCATCACGTTGTAGCCGCGCATGCGCTGCATGCGATACAGCACGTCGTTCAGCGTGTAGTTGCGCACGTGCCCCATGTGCAGCTTGCCGCTCGGATACGGCAGCATCGAGCACACGTAGAACTTCGGCTTCGGTTCGCCGCTCGGCGTTCGTCGCATGCTCGACTGCGCGATACGCTTGTGTCGCGCGCCAATGACGCTGTGCTTCGGCCTCGATCGCTAGCGGTTCGTACTTAGGATTCATCGAACGATTATATGGGGCGCGTTGTTCTTGCTCCGAGGCTTGCCCTAGACTCGCGCCCTCATGAATTTGCTCGCCAATCTGAACGAGCGGCAACTCGCCGCGGTCACACTTCCGAATCAATCAGCGCTGATACTGGCCGGCGCGGGCAGCGGCAAGACGCGCGTGCTGACCACGCGCATCGCTTGGCTGATTCAGACCGGGCAAGTGTCGCCGCAAGGGGTACTGGCGGTCACGTTCACCAACAAGGCGGCCAAGGAGATGCTGACGCGGTTGTCGGCGATGTTGCCCATCAACACGCGCGGCATGTGGATCGGTACATTTCATGGACTATGCAATCGGATGTTGCGCGCGCATTATCGGGATGCAGGGCTGCCGTCGACCTTCCAGATTCTCGATCAGTGCAGATCAGCTCGGTGCGATCAAGCGGCTGTTAAAGGCGAATAACATCGACGACGAGCGCTACCCGCCGCGCAACCTGCAGCTATTCATCAATAGCGCGAAGGAAGCCGGCCTGCGCGCCGGCTGCGGTCGAAGTCAACGACGATTACAACCGCAAATTCGTCGAGCTGTATGCGCAGTATGACGCGCAATGCAATCGCGAAGGTGTGGTCGACTTCGCCGAGCTGTTGCTGCGGTGTTACGAGCTTCTCGATCGAAACGAGATGCTGCGCGAGCATTATCAAAAGCGGTTTCGCCACGTCCTGGTCGACGAGTTTCAGGATACGAACCGGCTGCAATACGCGTGGCTGAAGCAGCTCGCAGGTGCCGATAACGCTGTTTTCGCGGTCGGTGACGACGACCAGTGCGTGGTGGCCGGCACCGAAGTGATGATGGGTGACGGTACGGTCAAGCCGGTCGAGCAGATTCGCGTCGGCAACATCGTCAGGTCGTGCATCGGCGGCGGCAAGATGGGTTCTTCGCGCGTCTGGCGTGTGCACTATCGCACCGAACAGACGCGGCTTGTGACGATACGCACGCAAAAAGGCAAGGCGCTGACGACGACCCCTGAGCACGTGCACTTCGCCGGCTATGCGGTGGGCCATATGCCGGCGCGATTCTTTCTGTACATGATGATGAAGCCCGGAGTTGGTTATCGCCTTGCGGTATCAGGTCATCGTCGCGCCAGGCACAGCAAATACCTGCCGCCTGGCTTTCGCTATCGCGCACGAAAGGAAGGCGGCGAGCAGATCTGGATCATCGGCACGTACGAAGGCGCGGTTGAGGCGCAAGAAGACATGGCGGTGATGTCGCTCAAATATGGCTTGCCGATGCGCGCGTTCACCGCGGGCCGCAAGCGCAAAGGCGAGGCTGGCGTGCCGCGCGAATTCTTCGAATTGAATACCGAGCGCGCTGCCAAGTGGCTGTTGGCCGACCGCGGCCTTGCGTTCGACCACCCGGACGACCGGCGCCGCCCGTCATTCGGCGACGAAGGCGATGTCATCGTCAGCATGTGCAGCGACTCGCGCCGCGACAAGCCCGATCATCGGATCTACGCGCGCACGTGCAACGAGCCAGCGATGCGCAAAGCAGTGGACGCGGGTTTCGTGATGAGACCGATTACCGAAGGCAAGGGCGGCTGGGCGGCCAAGTTCTGGCGTCGCGACTATGGCGCCGCGATTGAAGACGCATCGCGCCTGCGCGCCGCGATGGGCGGGCGGCTGATCCAGCGCGATCCGGCTGGGCAAAGGCTATTTGCCATTGATTCAGGCGCAGTACGTGCGCGCCGGCATGGCGGTGGCCGACGCCAAGGGCAGCTACGACATCGTGCGCGAAGTCGAGCTGCACGAGCCCGAATCGCGCACCGTTTACGACCTCGACGTCGAGGACTCGCACAACTTCGTTGCCAACGGCATCTGCACGCACAATTCGATTTATGCGTTTCGCGGCGCCAACGTCGGCAACATGGCGGACTTCGAGCGCGAGTTTCGCGTGCAAAACCTGATCAAGCTCGAGCAGAACTATCGCTCGGGCGGCCACATACTCAACGCAGCCAACGCGCTGATCTCCAACAATCGCCGTCGCCTCGGCAAGGATCTGTGGACCGACGCAGGCGAGGGCGAGCCGGTGCGCATTTACGAAGCGCAAACCGACGGCTATGAAGCGGCCTGGATGGTCGAGGAAATCAAGAGCTTGATCGCCGAAGGACATTCTCGCGGCGAAATTGCGATCCTGTATCGGTCGAACGCGCAGTCGCGGGTGATCGAGCATGCGCTGTTCAATGCGGCGATTCCGTATCGCGTCTATGGCGGGCTGCGATTTTTTGAGCGCGCCGAGGTCAAGCACGCGCTGGCGTATCTGCGCCTGATCGAAAACCCGGCCGATGACACCGCGTTCCTGCGTGTCGTCAATTTTCCGCCGCGCGGAATCGGCGCCCGTACGTTGGAGCAACTGGGCGATGCGGCGCGCGAGAGTGGCCAGACGCTGTACGCGGCGGTCGGAGCGATGACCGGCAAGGCGAAATCCAATCTGACCGCGTTCGTCAAGCTGATCGACACGTTGCGCACCGAAACCGCTGATTTGCCGCTGTCCGAAATCGTCGACGCGGTGATTCAGCAAAGCGGATTGATCGCGCACTATCAAGCGGAAAAGGAAGGCGAGGAGCGAATCGAGAACCTGAACGAACTGGTCAACGCCGCGGCCGCGTTCGTAATGGAGGAAGGCTATGACGCCGGTACGCCCGGAACGCAAAGCGACGCGGAAACCGCGCAGCTATCGCCGCTCGCGGGTTTTCTGTCGCACGCGTCGCTCGAAGCCGGTGACAACCAGGCCGAGGCCGGTCAGGATGCGCTGCAGACTGATGACCGTGCATTCGGCCAAAGGGCTCGAGTTTTACGCGGTGTTTATCAGCGGGCTCGAGGAGGGCCTGTTTCCGCACGAAAACAGCATGAACGAACCCGGTGGCCCCGAAGAGGAACGCCGCTTGATGTACGTCGCGATCACGCGCGCGCGGCAGCGGTTGTATATCAGCTTTGCGCAGAGCCGGATGCTGCACGGCCAGACGCGCTATGGCATCAAGTCGCGATTTATCGAAGAGCTGCCCGAGGGCGCAGTCAAGTGGCTAACTCCGCGCGTACGAGCGAGCGCCGGCGGGCGCTTTGGTCAGTGGCACGACACTGGGCTCGCGCCGGCGATACGAACCTCAGTGGCGCGCGCGAAGCCGACGCATGGTTATCGCATCGGGCAGTCGGTCAATCACGCGCGCTTCGGCGAAGGTGTCGTTATCAACCTGGAAGGCAACGGCGATGACGCGCGCGCGCAGATCAACTTCGGCCCGCAAGGTGTGAAGTGGCTGTCGCTGGCGGTGGCGAAGCTGACTTAAAAGAAACGATCGTGACGTGATTGCAGCAGCGTGGCGCAGCTGCCCCCAGTCGTCGGCAAGTGCCGACCACTGCGGTACTCCAGGCGCGGCGAAAGCTGCACCGTCGCCGAGCCGGCGTCGCTCCGCTCTCGGGCGACGCTCAAGGCGGCTCAGGCAGCGCCGCTACGCCAAACGCTGGCGCGCGACGCGACAGCGTCGAAGGCTCAGTTAACGCTGTCGGTTGATAGCGCTTCGGAGCAGTGATGCGGGCGCACGATGCCGCGCGATGCGTCCTCGACGGCGGTGGTGCGAATCAGCGGTGCCTGCGACAACACGCCGCCGAAAATCGTGGCGAACGCCACGTCGGCAGCGTCGCGTCCGGTGCCGAAGCGCACGAAGCCCATCGGAATCGCCGTGCCGGAAGGATCAAAGATGTACCAGCGATCACCCAGGTAAGCCTCGACGTAGGCGTGAAAGTCGGGCGGCCCGAGCACCGGATCAGCGCCATAGTCGGTACCGGTCGTGAAGCGTGCGGGGATGTTCAGTGCGCGACACAGCGCAATCATCAGGTGCGTGAAATCGCGGCAGACGCCCACCTGCTCGATCAGCGTATCGACCGCCGACGTGTTCGAGTTGGACGTGTTGGACCTGAAGCTGACGCGCCGATTGACCCAGTCGCGAATCGCCTCCACTCGGCTGTGCCCCTGCGGACAGGCTGCCGAACTCGTTGTTCGCCAGCTTGTACAGCCGATCGGATTGGCAATAGCGGCTCGGATATATGTAGCTGATCACCTCGAGCGGAAGGCGCGATACCGGCACTTCCGCAAGTTGCGCCGCTTCGGCGCAGTGGTGTGTCAGATCCACTGTCGCTGCGTATGACAGCTTCAGTGGCCCCGGCAGAGCACGCAGGCGCATGTAACGGTTGCCGGTGACCGGGTCGGTATACATCTGCGGAACGATCGGCTGGCTGAGCACAAGTTTCTCGGCCGCGATCACTTGACTTCGCGTTTGTGCCGCGTGGATGTTGAACACGAAGTCAGCGCCGTACTGGTCGATTTCGTAATTCAGCTCAACTTGCAACTCGAGGCGGATCATGTTGCGGAGCTTGACTCAGGTGTTTCGATCAAGCTGCGATAAATCGGGTACTGCGTTGCATACCCCACGCTGACCAGCACCAAAGCAACTGGAGCAAACAACATCGACGCCAATTGCGGCGAAGCGCCGAACGCCTGCAGCAATTGGGTCACGACAAAAATGACGCCGAACGACAGCGCAAACAGCGCTGCTGCGAGCATCAAAAAGGGCCAGCGGTTGCGCCAACAGGCGAAGAAGGAAAAGAACAGGGCTTTGCCGACAGGCTGGCCATGCCACGCCACCAACTGGGGCGCGAACCAGGTCACCATCAAAATCGGCAAGTAAGCGATCGCGGCGGCAACGATCGCATCCCATGGAAAGTTCTGTCCGGCCGATGTCGGGTCGAGTTGTCCATCGACGAATTTCCAATTGGCCAGCTCATCAGCAGCAAGAACCGAAACGAGCAGCACCAGCAAGAGAACCAAGCCGGCGTTGACAAGCCCCAGACGGGCGAGCGCCTTGCGTTGCTGCGGATCGCGAAACGGCTGCACCATTAAGACGGGCATAGGTATCGAGCCTCGCTCGGCGTCGCGCCCAGCGAGCGTGAGGCCGATGCGTGCCGAACGGAATAAGCACTGCGGCCAGCGGCAGACCGACAAAAGGCACATAGGCCAGCATCGAAACGCCGATCGTGTACAGAATGACCAGCGAAGTGAAGGCAAATGGCTGTCGGCGGTACAACCTCAGAGCGTCGCGCAGCCACATCAAACCGGCGCGAGCCGGTAGCGTCTTAACGACCATCAAGTTTCATCGACGTCGCCTTCAGTGAGTGACCCATGGCAACGATGCTGCAGCGGTCCGGCACTTCAAGATGCGCTCGAAATGTGCGGGGTCGTGCGGCGTAAGCAAGTGAGCGGGTCGCGGCAGATAGTAGTCGTATAAACGAGAAATCCAGAATCGAAGTGCAGCGGCTCGCAGCGACGTACGCCAACATTCCTGCTCGTCCTCGGTGAGCGGACGTACCGCGTGGTAAGCATTGAGCATTGCGTGTGCCCGCGCCGGTTCGAATTCGCCGCTGGCTTGCTCGATACACCAATCGTTGATCGTGATTGCGAGGTCGAACAGCCAGATGGAACACCCGGCAAAGTAAAAATCAATGACGCCGCCGATGCGGTCATCCTCGCCGTCGCGCACAAGCAGGACGTTGTCGCGGAACAGATCGGCGTGGATCGGGCCGCTCGGCAGCTTTTCGAAGCGAGCGCTGCGGAAAAACGAATCCTGGAGTATCAGTTCCTCGGCCAATGTGTGCATCACGTCATCCGGCACATGCGGCTCCAGCTTCGGCACCGCACTTTTCCACCAACCGATGCCGCGCAGATGCGGTTGAAACGGCGCGAAGTCCAGCCCGGCCAGATGCATTCGCGCTAGGAATTCACCGACGCTGGCGCACTGTGCCGCGGTCGGCTCGGTTGTTGCCCTACCGGGCAGCCGCGTAACCAGCGCCGCGGGCTTGCTCTTCAACTCGGCGAGCAGCGCTCCGCTGCGAGTCGGCTGCGGCTCCGGCACCGGCAATCCTTTGCGCGACAGGTGAAGCATCAACTGCAGGTAAAACGGCAGTTGCTTCGCCGTCAGCCGCTCGAACACGGTCAGCACGTAGCGGCCGCGGTCTGTGCGTGACGAAATAGTTCGTGTTCTCGATGCCGGTGTGGATTCCCTCGAGCTCGACCAACTCGCCGAGCGAAAAGTGGCTTAAAAATGCGTTGACTTCGGCGCGCGACAGCGCGGTAAATACCGCCATCGCGCGAGAAAGGCTAGTTGGAAGGCTTCGCCGAGGGTTGCGCCGGAGCCTGCGGCGGCGCAGGAGCCGGTAGCGGCGCCGGCGTCGGCCGGCCGAACTCAAACCGGAAAAAATTCGGCACCGACAGCCCTGGGTTCATTTGTGTCGTCCCAAGCGGCTGCCTGCCTTCGCGGTTCATCATCGTATAGCTGTGCGTCGAACCGGCGGGCGTCACGACGACCTCGGTGATCCGATTCGAAGTGCGGAACTGCTCGATGCGGGTCGTATTGCTGGTGTCATCGCGCTCGATCTTTGCGTTGTCCGGATCACCTGCGGGCGTCGGCTGCAGCGCCTCTTCGACGCTGGCCGGCTTGACCGCCTGCAACTCGCGCTCATCGATCGCCTGGCGTTCTGCCGGGGACAATTCGATCGCACGGCGCGGCTTGGCCGGCGCGGGCTTGGTCGGCGCGGCTTGGTCGCCTTGTCTCGGTCGCTGCGGGCATCGGAGGCGGAGGCGGAGCAACGGGAGTCTGCGCAAACGCCATCGGCGTCCACGCCAGCAACACTGCCAATGCAACGGTTTTCATCTCCAGCCTCGCAGTCGCGCACGCACTTCACGCAGGCAAATTCTATAGATAAAGCATCTGTTCGCGCTCGCTCGCCGTTTGCGAAAATCCGCGCGCGTCATAGAAATCGAAAATCGCGTTGACCACCGCGTCGCTGCTATCGACGATCGTCATCATGTCGAGATCGGTAGCAGCGATCATGCCTTCGGCGACCAGCGTATTGCGCATCCAGTCGATCAGCCCACTCCAGAAACGCGAGCCGACGAGCACCAGCGGCATCGACTTTCCCTTGCCGGTCTGCATCAGCGTCAGCGCCTCGGACAGTTCGTCGACCGTGCCGAAGCCGCCCGGCAGCACGACGTACGCCGCGGCGTACTTGACGAACGCCACCTTGCGCGCAAAAAAGTGGCGAAAGCGCAGCGAGATGTCCTGATACGGATTGCCGTACTGCTCGAAAGGCAATTCGATGTTGAGCCCGACCGACGGTGAAGCGCCTTCGTAGGCGCCGCGGTTGGCCGCTTCCATGATGCCCGGGCCGCCGCCGCTGATGACGGCAAACCCCGCGTCCGATAATTTACGCGCGATCTCGACCGTCATTTGATACATCGGCTGCCTCGGGCGTCGAGCGGGCGCTGCCGAAGATCGATACCGCGGGCCGTATCTCGGACAGCCGTTCGGTCGCTTCGACAAACTCTGAAATAATTCCCCACAAGTGCCACGATTCGCGCGCCTTCTGAGCGGTGGCGCGCTCCGGCATGGTCACTGCGCGAAGGCTCGGAATGTTTTTTCGATGATCGAGCACAGCGTTCTCCTGATCAATTGCACACCTTAACGAATACGTGAAAACGCTGCTGCTGGTCGACGGGTCTAGCTACTTATACCGCGCATACCACGCGCTGCCGGATCTGCGCACCTCGGGCGGCGAGCCGACCGGCGCGCTTCGCGGCTTCATTTCGATGTTGCACGTATTGCGGCAGCAAGTCGAAACGGAGCATCTCGCGTGCGTTTTCGATGCCAAGGGTAAGACGTTTCGCGACGATCTTTTTTCCGAATACAAGGCGAATCGGACCGCAATGCCAGACGATCTCGGCCGCCAGATTGAGCCGATCCGCGCAGCAGTGCGTGCGCTGGGCTGGCCGATCATCCAAATTGAAGGCATCGAAGCCGACGACGTGATTGCGACGCTCGCTCGTCGCGCCAGCGAGCAGCAATTTCAAACGGTCGTCTCGACCAGCGACAAAGACCTGGCGCAGCTCGTCAATGAGCATGTGACGCTGGTGAACACGATGAGCAACGAAAAGCTCGACGTTGCTGGAGTCGAGCGCAAATTCGGCGTGCCGCCCGGGCGCATCGTCGACTATCTGACGCTGGTCGGTGACAGCGTCGACAACGTGCCCGGCGTCGACAAGGTCGGACCGAAGACAGCGGCCAAGTGGCTGCACGAGTACGGGTCGCTCGACGAGTCTGGTCGCCAATGCGCCGCGGTCAAGGGCGCAGTCGGCGAGAACCTGCGCAAGGCGCTGCCGTGGTTGCCTACTGCGCGCAAGCTGGTGACGATCCGCGACGATTGCGACCTCGGCGCAGGAGTTCGAATCGATCGACGCCCTTGGCCGTGCAGCCGCAGGATGTCGAAACGTTGCGCGAGCTTTACACGCGCTACGAGTTCAAGCCTGGCTGCGCGAACTCGACAACGCCGCCGTGACCGCTGCGATGAACGGCGGTGCCGTCAAGGCGAAACAGCGCCATCGGCTCAGACTCGACCCGATGTCGAATACGAAACCGTCCTTGTCGTACGAGCAGCTCGAAGCATGGCTGACGAAGATCGGCTCGGCCGATCTGACTTCGATCGACACCGAAACCACATCGCTCGATCCGATTGCAGCGCAACTGGTCGGAATCTCGCTGTCGGTCGAAGCGCTGCAAGCGCGTGCTACGTCCCGCTTACGCATCGCTACGCCGGCGCGCCGAAGCAACTGCCGCTGGACGACGTGCTCGAGCAGCTTCGGCCATGGCTCGAAAGCCCGCATCAACGCAAGCTCGGGCACGACATGAAGTATCAGATGCATGCGTTTGCCAATCGCGGCCTCCGGCTTGCGGGTATCGCGCACGACACGCAGCTGCAGTCGTACGTGCTGGAGCCGCACCGCAATCACGATCTCGATTCATTGGCCGAGCGGCACCTGAACCGCAAGACGCTGACTTACGTCGAAGTGTGCGGCAAGGGCGTCAATCAATTGTGCTTCGACGAAGTCGCAATCGACCGTGCGACCGAGTACGCGGCCGAAGACGCTGAAGTGACGCGTGCGCTGCACGAAGCGCTGTGGCCGCGCATCGAATCCGACGAAAAGCTGCGCTTCATTTACGAACAGATCGAGCTGCCGACCGCGCAGGTGCTGTACGAGATGGAGCGCACCGGCGTGTTGATCGATCGCGCCAAGCTCGATGCGCAGAGCCGCGAGCTGGGTGCGCGCATCGCGGAACTGGAGGCGATGTCGCACGAGTTGGCCGGCCAGCCGTTCAATCTCGGCAGCCCGAAGCAGATCGGCGAGATTCTGTTCGGCAAGTTGGCGCTGCCGGTGCTGAAAAAGACGGCGAGCGGCACACCGTCGACCGACGAAGAGGTGCTGGAAAAGCTGGCTCAGGACTATCCGTTGCCGAAGCTGTTGCTCGAGCATCGCGGACTGTCGAAGCTGAAGTCGACCTACTGCGACAAGTTGCCGATCACCGCCGATCGCGACGGCCGCGTGCATACGAGTTACGGCCAGGCGATCGCGGTGACCGGTCGCCTGTCTTCCAGCGATCCCAATCTGCAAAACATCCCGATCCGGACTCCGGAAGGGCGGCGCATTCGAGAGGCGTTCGTCGCGCCGCCTGGGCATCGGATCGTATCGGCCGACTACTCGCAGATCGAGCTGCGCATCATGGCGCACATTTCCGGCGACGCGGGCTTGCTCGAGGCCTTCGGCAAAGGAGAAGACATTCACCGCGCGACGGCGTCTGAGGTTTTCGCGGTGCCGCTTTCGGAAGTGACCAGCCAGCAGCGCAGCTACATAAAGGTCATCAACTTCGGACTGATGTACGGGATGAGTGCGTTCGGTGTGGCGTCCAACCTCGGCATTGAACGCGACGCTGCCAAGCTCATCATCGATCGCTACTTCACGCGTTTCCCGGGCGTCGCGAAGTACATGGAATCGACGCGCGCGCTGGCCAAGCGCCAGGGCTACGTCGAGACTGTATTCGGCCGCCGCTTGTGGCTGCCCGAAATCAATTCACCGAATGGACCGCGGCGCGCCGGCGCCGAACGCGCAGCGATCAACGCGCCGATGCAAGGTACCGCCGCGGATCTGATCAAGCTCGCGATGATTGCGGTTTCGAAGTGGATCAACACCGAACAGCTCGGAACACGGCTGGTGATGCAGGTGCACGATGAGCTGGTGTTCGAAGTGCCGGATCGACGAAATCGAACTTGTAAAACTCAGGATCCCGGAACTGATGTCGCGTGTGGCCGATCTGCGCGTACCGCTGTTGACTGAAGTGGGCGTAGGTAAAAATTGGGATGAGGCGCATTAATTGCTTGGCTGCCGCTGGCATTACCCGCCGATGTGCTGCATTTCCCTTTGGAGACAGGAGACCCTGATGGAATCAAGTGTGCGCGATGCGGCCGAAGAGCTCGATAGCTTGCAGCCGCCATTTAACATTACTCGCCGTGGTTTTGTGCAAACTTCACTCGGCGCGGGCTTTGCCGCTGCCGTGCTTCCCGTTACGGCTCAGACGATGATCACTACCGATACGCAGGGTCTGACCGCTGGTGAGGTCAAGATTCCCACCAAGGACGGTGAGATGCCGGCCTATCGCGCGATGCCTACCGGCAAGACCGGTTTGCCGACGGTGCTGGTCGTGCAGGAGGTCTTTGGCGTTCACGAGCACATCAAGGACGTCGCGCGCCGTCTCGCGAAGCAGGGTTATCTGGCTGTTGCGCCCGAGCTGTACGCGCGGCAAGGCGATCCGACCAAGTACACCGATACCGGCGCGCTGATGAAAGAGATCGTCAGCAAGGTGTCCGATGCGCAAGTGATGGCCGATCTGGACGCAGCCGCTGCATGGGCAGCAAAAAACGGCGGCGGCGGCAAGCTGGGCATCACAGGATTCTGTTGGGGCGGACGCATCGTTCTTATGTATGCCGCACACAATCCGAACCTGGCGGCGGCAGTGGCGTGGTACGGCCCGACCGCGCGCTCGTATCACGCGGGCGACAAGACTGCGCTCGATGTCGCGGGCCAGATCAAGGCGCCGGTGCTCGGACTGTACGGCGGCGCCGACGGCGGCATTCCGAACGACACCGTTGAAAAGATGGGCGCCGCGTTGAAGGCCGCCGGCAACACACGTTCGGAAATGGTGATCTTTCCGAACATGCCGCACGCGTTTTACGCCGATTACCGTCCGAGCTACCGCAAGGAGGCGGCCGACGATGGCTGGAAGCGGCTAACGGCGTGGTTCAAGCAATATCTGTCGTAGCGCGCAGAGCTTGACAGCTCTGCTACGCTGAACGAGCAATAAGGGGCGCACGATTGTGCGCCCCTTTGCTTTGCCACAGTGTGACTTCCAGCATGACGCTCGGCTACATCGTTCTCGCCAATTTGCTATCCACGCTGCTTTCGGTCGGGCTGGCGGCGCTGTTGAGCTTTCGCTATCTGGGCAAGCTGATCGACAGGCTCGTGCCGGTGTCGGCCGGGCTATTGCTCGCCACTGCGGTCACGCATCTACTGCCGGAGGCGTTTAACAGCGAAGCCGACCCTTTTAGGCTCGGGTGGGTCATTCTGGCCGGCATTCTGGGTTTCTTCCTGCTGGAGAAGCTCGCGCTGATCCATCACACCCATCATTACGAGGGCGATCACCACCAGCATCACCATGGGCACGACGCGCATGAGGCAGGCCGTGGCGGCATGCCGATCCTGGTCGGTGATGCATTTCACAATTTCGCCGATGGGGTGGTGATTGCGGGTGCGTTCCTGGTCGATACCAAGCTCGGGGTGATCGCGACGCTCGCCGTGATGGCACACGAGATTCCGCACGAAGTCGGCGACTTCATGATCTTGCTGAATGCCGGCTTTACGCGGCGGCGCGCGTTCATCTTCAATTTGATATCGGGACTGTCTGCGGTAATCGGCGGCGTGATCGGTTATTTCGTGCTCGATACGATGCAAGCGCTGTTGCCCTACGCACTGGCAGTGGCCGCGGCGAGCTTCATCTATATCGCATTGTCGGACCTGCTGCCCGAGATGATGCGGCGTTCGTCGCTTGCGAAGTCGCTGCCCGAGGTTGGACTCGTCTTGCTCGGCGTGTTGATTGCCGGCTTGGCGACCGGCGGCTTGCACTAGTAAGTCAACCCGTCGCAACGGGCCGGGCGGGGTCGGCAATCCACTCACTCCATGAGCCACCGTACAGAGCGGAGCCCGGCAGTCCCGCGAGCTCCATCGCAAACACGCTGTGGCACGCGGTCACGCCCGAGCCGCACTGGTGAGTGATTTGATCCGGCGTGCGTTGGTTGAGCAACGCCTCAAACTCGGAACGCAGTTCGCGTGCGGATTTAAATGTTTGATCCGAATTCAAATTCTGTTGCCACGGCCGATTGCGTGCACCCGGGATGTGGCCCGCCACCGGATCGATCGGTTCCTGCTCGCCGCGAAAGCGCTCGGCCGTGCGCGCGTCGAGCAGCATGCGATCCTGGCTGTCGAGCGACTGCAGCACCTGATCCACGGTCGCCAGCGGCATCATCGATTCGCTCGCGGTGAAGTTGCCGCGCGCTCTTTGTCAGTAGCTGCTGGCTCGACAAGTGTGTGTCGTTCAACCACTTCGGCCATCCACCATCGAGCAATGCGACACGCGCGTGACCCAACCAGCGTGCCAACCACCATAGCCGTGAAGCAAATTGGCCGCCCTGCGCATCGTAGGCAACGATTTGCGTATCGCTGTTGATGCCCCAGCCGCGGAATGTCTCTACCAGCTCGTCACGAGGCGGCAGCGGGTGCCGGCCATTGAAGCCGGTTTTCTTCCCCGACAACTGAGTATCGATGCCGGCAAACACGGCGTTGGGAATATGTCCTGCCTGATACGCGCGAATCCCTGCGTCCGCGTCGAACAAGTCATGCCGCACGTCGACGATGCACCAGCGCGGGTCGTCCAGATGTCCGCGCAGTTGTTCCACGCTGACCAGCATGTTCGATGATTCAGTGTCGCTCATCGGCAGGAATTCTAAATGCACACTGCACTAGAATCAGCACCGATGAAAGCACCTTCTGCTGCAGCGGCTCCGCTCGCTTCGAAAGACTCGGTCGAGCCGATCGGATTTGAACAGGCGCTCGACGAGCTCGATGCGCTGGTGCGTCGAATGGAATCAGGGCAACTGTCGCTCGATGATTCGATTGCGGCGTATCGGCGCGGTGCAGAGCTGGCGCGCTTCTGCCAAAGTAAGCTTGCCAGCGCCGAACAGGAGATCAAGCGGCTCGAAGGCGATTTGTTGAAGCCGCTTGACATTTCTGAGCTGCGCGTCAATGTCGACAAGAGCGGCACCGAATGACGTGCGCCGCTGCAGTGCCGCCACCGTCGTTCGCAGTGCCGTTTGACCACTGGATCACCGAGTGCGGGACGCGGTTCGACGACGCCGCGCAGCGCACTCTGCCGCGCGCAGAGGACGTGCCCACCAGATTGCACGAGGCGATGCGTTACGCGGTGCTCGATGGCGGCAAGCGAGTGCGACCGCTGCTGGTGTACGCGGCAGGTGACGTCACCGAGGCCGAAGACGAAGCGCTTGACCGCGCTGCACTCGCCGTTGAATTCGTACATGCGTACTCGCTGGTGCACGACGACCTGCCGTGCATGGACAACGACGTCTTGCGCCGGGGCAAACCCACTGTTCACGTGAAGTTCGATGAAGCCACGGCGATGTTGGCCGGCGACGCGTTACAGGCCGAGGCATTTAAGGTTCTTGCTGACGGGCCATTACCCGCATCGCAGACCGCCGCGTTGATACGGAAACTCGCACATGCTTCGTCGACGACCGGCATGTGTGGCGGCCAGGCCATCGATCTGGCTGCGGTCGGCACGACGCCGACGATTGCAGAGCTGGAGCGCATGCACCGTATGAAAACCGGCGCGCTGTTAAGGGCAGCGGTCTTGATGGGTGCGTTGTCGGGGCGCGCTTCGTTGCTGACCGAATGCACACGCGAGGCGCTCAGCCGGTACGGTGACGCTATCGGGCTGGCGTTTCAGATCGTCGACGATTTACTCGACGTTGAAGCGAGCACCGCGGAGCTTGGCAAGACTGCGGGTAAGGATGCCAAGCAGCACAAGCCGACCTACGTGTCGCTGCTTGGCGCGGAAGCGGCGCGCGCCTGGTCGTTACGCCTGCGCGCACAGGCGCTGCAGGCGGTCGATGGAATCGGCAGCAGTGCGCAACGTCTGCGAGAGTTGGCCGACTTCGTCGTTTGCCGGAAAAGCTGATTGCCGTCGTCAGGGACCATGGAACTTCTAGGCAAGATCAATTCTCCGGCGGATGTACGCGCGCTGCAGCGTACGCAATTGCCACAACTGGCCGACGAATTGCGTGCATTCGTGCTCGAATCGGTGTCGAAAACCGGCGGTCATCTGAGTTCGAATCTCGGAACGGTCGAGCTGACGATCGCGTTGCACTATGTGTTTGACACGCCGGAAGATCGAATCGTGTGGGACGTCGGCCATCAAACGTATCCGCACAAGATCCTGACCGGCCGGCGCGATCACATGGCGCGGCTGCGGCAGCACGGCGGCATGTCGGGCTTTCCGCGGCGCTCGGAAAGCGAGTACGACACCTTCGGCACCGCGCATTCGTCGACGTCGGTTTCAGCCGCGCTCGGCATGGCAGTGGCGGCACGCAATCAGGGGTCTTCGCGTCACTCGATCGCGGTGATCGGCGACGGCGCGATGAGCGCCGGCATGGCGTTCGAGGCGCTCAATAATGCCGGCGTGACCGACAACGTGCGCTTGCTCGTGGTCCTGAACGACAACGATATGTCGATCTCGCCCGCCGTGGGCGGGTTGAATCGGTATCTGGCGCGTCTGATGAGCGGCAAGTTCTACGCGACCGCGAAGCAGGCGGGCAAGCAGGTGCTGAAGAGCTTTCCGCCGGTGTTCGAGCTCGCAAAGAAATTCGAGGAGCACGCGAAGGGCATGGTGGTGCCCGGCACGATGTTCGAAGAGTTCGGCTTCAACTACATCGGCCCGATCGACGGGCATGACCTCGACTCGTTGATTCCGACGTTGCAGAATTTGAAGCAGTTGAGCGAGCAAAGCGGCCCGCAGTTCCTGCACGTCGTCACCAAGAAGGGCCAGGGCTACAAGCTCGCCGAAGCCGATCCGGTGCTGTATCACGGCCCGACAAAGTTCGATCCGAACGTCGGTGTCACCGCCGCTTCCGCGACCAAACCGAGTTACACAAAAATCTTCGGCGACTGGCTGTGCGACATGGCGGCGCTCGACGCGCGCTTGATCGGCATCACGCCGGCGATGCGCGAAGGCTCCGGCCTGGTGCGGTTCGAGCGGGAATATCCGAATCGCTACTTCGATGTCGGCATCGCCGAACAACACGCGGTGACGTTTGCCGCCGGCCTTGCTTGCGACGGCATGAAACCGGTGGTCGCGATCTACTCGACTTTCCTGCAGCGCGCTTACGACCAGTTGATTCACGACGTCTGCATTCAAAATCTGCCGGTGATGTTCGCGCTTGATCGCGGCGGCCTGGTCGGCTCGGATGGCGCCACGCATCACGGCGCTTTCGATCTCAGCTACTTGCGGTGCTTGCCCAATGCAATGGTGATGGCCGCGTCCGACGAAAACGAGTGCCGCCAGATGCTTTACACCGCGTTTAAGCACGACGGCCCGGCTGCGGTCAGGTATCCGCGCGGAACCGGGCCGGGCGTTGCGATCGAGCAGACGATGAATGAGTTACCGATCGGGCGGGGCGAAATGCGGCGCAGCTCGACCGCTGCATCGGGCCGCCGCATTGCAATCCTCGCATTCGGCTCGATGGTGCCGCCCGCCCTCGCGGTCGCTGAGCAGTTCGATGCAACGGTCGCCAACATGCGCTTCGTGAAGCCGTTGGACGATGAGCTGGTGGCGCGGCTGGCGCGCACGCACGATGCGCTGGTCACGATTGAAGAGAACGTCATTGCCGGCGGCGCCGGCAGCGCGTGTCTTGAGTCGCTCGCCGCGCAGCGTATCGAAGTGCCGGTGCTGCGACTGGGGCTGCCCGATCGCTTTGTCGACCATGGCGATCCCGCGGCGCTGCTAAAAGAGTGCGGGCTCGATGCAGCCGGCATCGCTGCCGCGATTCGCGCACGGTTTCCGGAGCTGACGCGAAAATTGCGGTACGTTCAGTCGGCGGCGTAAACCTAGTTCTGCGTGCGGCGATGAAGCCGATTGTCATCGTGCAGCATGAGGCCGACGCCGGGCCGGGGCACTTCGAGCGCTATCTACTGTAAGAAAAATCTGCCGTATCAAACGGTGCACGTGCACGCCGGCGATCCGATGCCGAGTTCCGCCGAGCCGTATGCGGGTATCTGTTCGCTCGGCGGCAGCATGAGTGCCAACGACGATCTACCGTGGATCGACGATGAGCTCGCGCTGATGCGCGACGCCGACCGGCTTGGCGTGCCGATCATCGGTCATTGCCTCGGTGGTCAGCTCCTCGCAAAGGCTCTCGGAGCACCGGTGACGCGCTAATGCAATGAAAGAGATCGGATGGAGCGAGGTCGATGTCGACAATGCGGAGCTCGCACGCGAATGGATCGGCAACGAGCCGGCCTTCGAGCTGTTTCAGTGGCACGGCGATACGTTTGCACTTGCCGGCCGGTGCGCGGCGCTTTCTTACCAGCCGGCTATGCGCGAATCAGGCGTTTGTAGTCGATCGCGAGCACCACGCTCATTTGGGCATGCAGTTTCATGTGGAAATGACACCGCAGCTCGTCAACGCGTGGGTAACCGATCCCAGTGGCGCGCACGAAATAGACGAAGCGTTTGAGCGTCAGGGCGGCGCAGGGGTGCAGCGCGCGGCAGAAATCGTTCTGAACGTCGACGAGCGCACGCAACGGATGAGCCGGCTTGCTGATCGGATTTATCAACGCTGGCTACGCGGCGTGCGCAGCTAGCGAATGCGCGACTAACGACGCAATCGCGCCGGCTGCCAGGGTTCGGACCAGCGGCCCGATCCATACAGTTCTTTGACGGTCGCCGTGGGACGATGCGGGCAGATTCTCTGGTGCACACCGGCCAGCACCATCAACTCGGCCATCGCGTCGGGTGCGAGGTTCAACGACGAATCGCGCCCGCTGTAAACCTTTTCAAAATATTGGTTCAGTTCCGGGTAGCCCCACAGCAGCCGCAGCGTCTGGATCACGGCGGGATGCCGCCGCTCTAGAACCGACAGAGCAAGCCTCGCTGACTGGCGACGCAGGTGCTGCGCGGTGACTCGCGTTGGACGCCGGCTGCCCTTCCAGGTTCGGATCGACCGACGCGACAAAAGCGTTGAAGCGGGAAGACGTTGTTCGCATGGCGCGGGAGGGTAAGGGTAATCCGTCCGGATGACAAAACACCGCCGACGGCCGGTCGGTTTTGTCGCGGTCGAGCGCAAACTCGCCGCGCGATCAATCGCGGAAATTTTCGAAAGTCAGCGGTAATTCAGTCACTTGGCCGCGTAGCAGCGCGATGCACTCTTGCAGCGCGTCTTTCTTGGCGCCGGCGATACGCACCGCGTCGCCCTGAATGCTAGCGGTCACTTTGAGCTTGCGCTCCTTCACCAGCGCGACGATCTTCTTGGCAAGCATTTGCTCGATGCCATTCTTGATCTTGATCGGCTGCTTCAACTTATCGCCCGAGATCTTTTCGGGCTTTTCGTACTCGAACAGCCTCGCGTCGACTCCGCGCTTGGCTAGCTTGTTGCCCAGCACGTCACGCACCTGACCGAGTTTGAATTCATCGTCGGCATAGGCGGTCAGTTCGAAGTCCTTCTGCTCGAAACGTGCGTCCGAACCTTTGAAGTCGTACCGGTTGGCAATCTCTTTGTTGGCCTGATCGAGCGCATTGCGTACTTCGACCATGTTGGGTTTGCAGACAACGTCGAACGACGGCATGGCGGCTCTCCGAGAAGAGGTGACAAGTGTATCGACCTCTAAACTCGCACCATGAAAGCGCGCACAGCCAAGCTTGATCCAACGCGACGTTTCGCTGCGGCCATTCAATACGTTCGGTGTCGACGCGAGCGCGGCGCTTTTCGCTCGGTCCGTTCGCTCGACGACTTGCAGCAAGTGTTGACCGATCGCCGTGTCGCTGGCTGCTCCGCTGTTGGTGTTGGGTGGCGGCAGCAACGTGCTTTTCACGCAGGACTTCGATGGCTGCGTATTGAAGATCGAAATTCCCGGCCTCCAGCGCGACGACGACGGTGCACGCTGGCTGGTGCGGGTGGGCGCCGGCGAGAACTGGCACGCGATCGTTGAGCGGTTGATCGACGAAAATGTACCGGGCCTTGAAAACCTGGCCTGATTCCCGGCTCCGTGGGCGCCGCACCGATCCAGAACATCGGCGCCTACGGCGTGGAGCTCGCCGAGCGGTTTCATTCGCTTGCAGGTGTGGGATTTGGCGACTCAGGCGCTGCAAACGCTGACTGCCGATGAATGCCGGTTCGGCTATCGCGACAGCGTCTTCAAGCGTGAGACCGAGTTGCGTTTGATCGTCAATGTGACGCTCGCGCTGCCGCGGCAATGGGTGCCGGTGATCGGCTATGCCGATGTTGAAAATGAGCTGCGCGATCGAAACATTGCGCAGCTGCGACCGCGCGACGTTTTCGATGCGGTGATTGCGATTCGACGTCGCAAGTTGCCTGATCCCGCCCAGGTGGGAAACGCGGGCAGCTTTTTCAAGAATCCGGTGATACCGCGCCAGCAACGCTCGTCACTGATCGAACGACATCCGTCGCTGGTCAGTTATGACATTGGCGGAGGTCGCTACAAGCTTGCGGCCGGCTGGCTGATCGATGCCTGCGGACTGAAGGGAGCCGTGCGCGGCCGCGCGGCCGTTTACGAAAAACATTCGCTGGTGGTGGTTAACCTGGGCGGCGCGACCGGTGCTGACATCCTTGCGTTGGCGCGCGAGGTGCAGGAAGCCGTACGCGCGCGCTTTGGCATCGAACTGGAGCCGGAGCCGCGGATCATCTGAGGTCTGGCGGTCGGCGGTGGGCCGCGCCGCTAGACTCCTTCGCTTAGGTTGCTTCGAGGATCTCGCATGAACAAGGAAATCGTTTCGACTTCAGACGCGCCATCTGCCATCGGACCGTATTCACAAGCGGTCAAGACCGGTTTGGTCGTCTTCACTTCCGGTCAGATCGGTCTCGACCCGGCCACCGGCGAGCTGGGG
The DNA here is from genome assembly GCA_963786295.1 of uncultured beta proteobacterium. Lineage (GTDB taxonomy): Bacteria > Pseudomonadota > Gammaproteobacteria > Burkholderiales > Burkholderiaceae_F > JACCZX01. The sequence continues at coordinate 102,201 of CAWAYV010000003.1, forward strand.
CAGGATTTTGAGATGCAGGTGCGGCAGGCGTTCAGGAATCTGGCAGCGGTGGCCAAGGCGAGCGGCGGATCGCTCGCGAATGCGGTGAAGTTCACGCTGTTCTTGACCGACCTCGGGCAGTTCGCCACGGCGAACGCGATCATGGGCGAGATGGTGCCCAAGCCTTATCCGGCACGTTCGACGGTCGGCGTCGCGAGTTTGCCGCGTGGTGCGCAGTTCGAGGTCGAAGCGATCCTGGTTCTCTAACTTGGCTAGCAAGCCCCGCGTCGACGAAGCGACCGCTGCAGCAAGTAACACGATCGCAGCGCGGCTTGCGCGCGCGGGATTGATATCCGACTGGGATTTTGTCTTGCACTTGCCGCTGCGCTACGAAGACGAAACGCGTATTACGCCGATTGCAGAATTGATCGCGGGTAACGAATCGCAGGTGGAAGCAGAAGTGGTTTCGGCCGATGTCGTCTATCGCGGCAAACGGCAATTGCGGGTCACCGTGCGCGACGAGACCGGTCAGTTGATGTTGCGCTTTCTGAATTTCTACTCGTCGCAAATCAAGCAGATGGCCGTCGGCCGCCGATTTCGCATCTTCGGCCTTGTCCGCGGCGGGTTGGCGGGCGACGAAATGATTCATCCGCGGGTGCGCGCATGCAATAACGCCGATCCGTTGGCAAAGTCGCTGACGCCGGTCTACCCGTCGCCTGAAGGCGTGCCGCAATCGTGGCTGCGCAAGCGAATCGATCGCGCGCTGCGCGACGTCGATATCGATGACGTCTTGCCTTCAGTGATGCGCGCACGCCATCAATTGGATGGATTGAAGGATTCGATCGAGCGCTTGCATCGGCCGCCGCCGGATGCGGATGCACTTGCACTCCAACAACGCACCGATCCGGCGTGGCGCCGCTTGATGTTCGACGAGTTGCTGGCGCAGCAACTTGCACTGCGCGCGGCACGTGAAGCGCGCGCCGATCGACGCGCGCACCCGCTTGCAACCGATGGTCCGATCAGCGCGAAACTGCGCGCGCAGCTACCGTTTACTTTGACCGTCGCGCAGCAGCGCGTGTGGAGCGAGATCGAGCGCGACCTGGCGCGAACGCAGCCGATGCATCGCCTGTTGCAGGGCGATGTCGGCAGCGGCAAGACGGTCATTGCAGCGTTGGCCGCCGCGCGCGCAATTGAAAGCGGACTTCAAGCCGCGTTGATGGCGCCGACGGAGATTCTGGCTGAGCAGCACTTCCGCAAAGTCGCCGAATGGCTGTCGCCGATTGGAGTGCAAATCGAGTGGCTCGCTGGGCGTTTGACGCCTGCTGCCAAACGCGCAGCGCAGGACTCGATCGCGAGCGGGCAAGCACAATTGATCGTGGGGACGCACGCATTGATTCAGGACGCAGTCGCATTTACACGGTTGGGTTTGGCGATCGTCGATGAGCAACACCGCTTCGGCGTCGCCCAGCGGCTGGCGCTGCGCGGTGGCGAGGACGGCCATGCACCGCACCTGCTGATGCTCTCGGCGACGCCGATTCCGCGCACGTTAGCGATGAGCTATCTGGCCGATCTCGACGTGTCGGTCATCGATGAGCTGCCACCAGGCCGCAGGCCGGTCGTGACCAAGCTGATCTCAACACGCCGGCGCGAAGAAGTGATGCAACGGATACGCGCCGATGTTGCCGCCGGCCGCCAGTCGTATTGGGTATGCCCATTGATTGAGTCGAGTGAAGTGGTCGAAGTTGCTGCGGCCACCGAAACGTTTGAGCGAATCACGCAGATGCTGCCTGACTTGCGTATCGGCTTGCTGCATGGACAACTGGCGCCGGCAACAAAAACCGATGTGATGCAGCGCTTCGAGCAACGGCAGCTCGACGTGCTCGTCACTACGACCGTGATTGAAGTCGGCGTCGACGTGCCAAACGCGACGCTGATGGTGATCGAGCACGCAGAGCGTTTCGGGCTCGCGCAATTGCATCAACTGCGCGGCCGGGTCGGCCGTGGCGACGATCAGAGTTTTTGCATTCTGCTGTTCGATGAGCCGCTGTCCGAGCCGGCGCGCGAGCGCTTGAGAGTGATCTACGAAACCAACGATGGATTCGAGATAGCGCGACGCGACCTTATGATGCGCGGGCCAGGCGAGTTTCTCGGTGCACGCCAATCCGGAGTGCCGTTGTTGCGCTTTGCCGATCTGCAGCGCGATGCGCAGCTGGTCGAACAAGCGCGCGCGGCGGCGATCGAGCTGCTCGCAGAGAATCCAGAGCTGGCGCGGCAACACGTGCAGCGCTGGTACGTAGCCTCCAACGAATTTCTGACCGCATGACACTGACCGAGCTCCGATATGTTGTCGCCGTCGCTCGCGAGCGGCACTTCGGTCGTGCGGCGGATGCTTGCTTCGTCAGCCAGCCGACCCTATCGGTGGCGATCAAAAAGCTCGAAGACGAATTGGGAACGCAAATCTTCGAGCGCCGCACCAATGATGTGACGATGACACCGGCCGGCGAGCGCATCGTCGGCCAGGCGCAGCGCACCCTCGACGAGGCAGGGCGCATCAAGGAAATCGCGCGGCAGGGAAAAGATCCGCTGTCGGGGCCGCTGCGGCTGGGCGTGATTTACACGATCGGACCGTACCTGTTGCCGGCACTCGTGCGCCAGCTGCTGAGGGACGCGCCGCAGATGCCGCTGCTGCTGACCGAGAACTTCACGGTCAAACTGATCGACCTGCTCAGAAACGGCGAGATCGACGTCGCGATCATGGCGCTGCCGCTGCCTGAAGCGAGCCTCGTGCTGCAGCCCGTTTACGACGAGCCGTTCGTCGTTGCCGTTCCGCGCTTGCATCCGTGGTCGAAGCGCAAAGCGATCCCGAGCGAAGACCTAAAGAAGGAAACGATGTTGCTGCTCGGGACTGGACACTGCTTTCGCGACCAGGTACTCGAAGTGTGCCCGGAGCTATCGCGTTTCTCGTCATCGGCCGAAGGGATTCAGAAGACGTTCGAAGGATCGTCGCTGGAAACGATCCGGCATATGGTGGGCTCCGGCCTTGGCGTCACCGTGCTGCCGATGACTTCGATTCCCGATAAGCCGCCGCGCGATTCGTTGCTCACCTATATCCCGTTCAAGCCGCCCGCGCCGGATCGTCGCGTAGTGCTGGCGTGGCGAAAGTCATTCACGCGCGCACCGGCGATTGAAGCGCTGAGGCAGGCGGTATTGAAGTGTGCGCTGAACGGAGTGACCCGGCTTCCCGAAGCGCGCACCGAGACATCGTGAGTGAGATGATCTATCGCGGCGTTTGAATTTGACGATTGGCATTGCGAAGTTAAGGCGCGCTAAGCGCGCCGGCCGGAGCCAAAAGACGACGGAGAGCCTTCAAGCAGCTTGCAGCCGCTCGTCCAGCCACTCGATCCAGTGCATCACGCGCGTCGTGGTGCCGCTGGCCAGGTGCGTGATGCATCCGATATTTGCCGACAGAATCACATCAGGTTCGGCCGCTTGAAGATGACCGAGCTTGCGATCGCGTAGCTGATAGGCGAGTTCGGGCTGCAACACCGAGTAGGTCCCGGCCGAGCCGCAGCACATGTGGCTTTCCGCGAACGGCGCGACCTCGGCGCCGAGTAATGCGAGCAGATTCTCGACGGCGCCGCGAATCTGCTGTCCGTGTTGCAGGGTGCACGGCGGATGAAAGACGACCTTGCCATTTGGCGCCGCTCCGATTTTTGTTTGCAGCTCGGCAGCGAACGCCGGCAGGATTTCGGCGAGGTCTTTAGTCATTGCGCTGATTTGCCGCGCCTTGGCTGCGTACTTCGGATCGCGCGCGAGCAAGTATCCATACTCCTTGACCTGCACACCGCAGCCGCTGGCATTCATCAGGATCGCCGCGAGTCCGTCTTCCTCTGCGTGTTCAACGTACGGCCACCATGCATCGATGTTGCGTCGCGCGTCGGCGAGGCCACCGTCGTGATCGTTCAAGTGATAGCGAATTGCGCCGCAACAGCCGGCCGCCGCCGGGCGTAATGTTTCGATGCCAAGCGCATCGAGCACGCGCGCCGTGGCGGTGTTGATGTTCGGCGCCATTGACGGTTGCACGCAGCCTTCCAGCAGCAGCACCTTGCGTGCATGCGAACGTGAGGGCCAGTGTCCCGTGTGTTGCCGCGGCGGCACCTTGTTCTGCAAAGAGCGAGGCAGCAATGGCCGCACCATCTGCCCGACTCGCATCGCCGGCCCGAACAACGCGCTGGTGACGCCTTCCTTCAGTGCGATGCGAGCAAGGCGATCGGCCGCGGGACGCGGAACATGGTCGTCGACGATCTTGCGGCCGATATCGACCAAGCGGCCGTACTTCACACCTGAAGGACACGTGGTCTCGCAGTTACGGCACGTCAGACAGCGATCCAGATGCAGCTGCGTCTTGGCGGTAACCTCATGGCCCTCGAGTACCTGCTTGATCAGATAAATGCGGCCGCGCGGCCCGTCGAGTTCGTCGCCGAGCAGTTGATACGTCGGGCACGTGGCAGTGCAGAAGCCGCAATGCACGCACTTGCGCAGGATCGAATCCGCCTCTTTGCCTTCGGGCGTGTCTTTGATGAAATCAGCGAGAGCGGTTTGCATCTAGAGGTCCGAATACATACGGCCGGGATTGAAAATGCCGGCCGGATCGAATTCCTTTTTCAAACGCTGATGTATTTGCGCAAGCGCCGGCGCGAGCGGATGAAAGACGTCGTTGCGATCATGATGGCGAAACGCCGTCGCGTGTCCGCCCGCCGCTTGAACCTTTGCGCGAATCTCGGCGGCGGGTGAGGTCGACCAGATCCAGCGCTGTGCGCCGCGCCATTCGATCAGCGTCGAGCCAAGATTCAATGGCGTCGAAGTCGGCGGCACCGACAGCCGCCAGAGCGTGGCCGCCTTCGCTTCACGATTGAAGAAGGCATGTGTTTGCTCGCGCAGCGTCATCCAGAATGCCTCGCCGTCTGCCACTGGATCGCCGCCCAGTTTCATTTGCGCCGCACGCACTCCGGCGTCTGCTCCGGACAACCGCACCGAAAGCGCGCCGTCGAACCACGCGGTGGCGGAGATCGGCAAAGGCTTTCCGGCCCATTCGTTAGTGCGGCGGATCGCGTCGGCTTCCGGCAACTCCAACCTCAGCGTTTGCTCGCGAGCCGGACGCGGCACGACCTTTAGCGAGACATCGAGGATCATGCCCAAAGTTCCCAGCGAGCCGGCGAGTGCGCGCGACACGTCGTAGCCGGCAACGTTCTTCATCACGTTGCCGCCGAAGGTCAGCACGTTGGCGTGGCCATCCATCAGCGTCGCGCCGAGGACGAAATCACGAACCGAACCCGAGGCCATGCGGCGCGGCCCGGCGAGACCGCTGGCGATGGCGCCGCCCAGTGTCGGTAAAGCGCCGAAATGCGGTGGCTCGAATGCGAGCATCTGCTCGTGCTGCGCCAGTGTGGCTTCCACCTCCGTCAACGACGTGCCGCTGCAAGCGGTGATCACCAGCTCTGTCGGCTCGTAGTCGATCACTCCGCAGTAGGCGCGTGGATCGAGCACGTCGTGCTCGGTGCGCGCAGAATTTCCGTAGAAGTCCTTGGTGCCGCCTGCGCGAATCACCAGCGGATCTGCGCGCGCCGACGGCGGCTCGCACGCGCTCCTGCAACGAGCGCACGACGTCGTTTGAAACCACCGGCATCAAAAGCGCGGCAGATCGGGGAAGTTCAGCTGGCCCGCCGTGCACGTGCATCTTGCCGTACTCGGCGCAGCGCGTCAGCGTTGGAATCGCTTTGCCCGGATTCAGCAATCCGGCGGGATCGAATGCGCGCTTGACCGCAAAAAAGGATTCGAGCGTGGCCGAATCGAACTGCTGGCACATCTGATGGATCTTTTCGACGCCGACACCGTGCTCGCCGGTCACCGTGCCACCGACCGCGATCGACAGTTCGAGAATTTCAAAGCCGAATTGTTCGGCACGCAGCACCGAATCCGGATCGTTGCAGTCGAACATGATCAGCGGGTGCAGGTTACCGTCGCCGGCATGAAACACGTTTGCGCAGCGCAAGCCGTACTTGGCTTCCATCGCAACGATCGCTTTCAGCACTTCGCCGAGGCGCTTGCGCGGAATCGTGCCGTCCATGCAGTAATAGTCGGGCGAAACCCTGCCCACCGCCGGAAACGCCGCCTTGCGGCCCGCCCAGAAGCGATGCCGCTCGGCGTCCGACTGCGATACTTCGAGCCGCGTTGCTCCATTTTCTCTAAGCACCGCTTCGATGTGCGCGATCTCCTCGTCGACTTCTTCGCGCGTGCCGTCGGACTCAACCAGCAAAATCGATTCCGCATCCATGTCATAACCGGCATTGACGAACGGCTCGACAGCAGCGATCGCCGGCCGGTCCATCATCTCCATGCCGGCCGGAATGATGCCGGCGGCAATCACTGCTGCCACCGCATCGCCGCCTTTGCCGACGTCGTCGAACGACGCCATTACGACTTGCTGACAAACCGGAGTCGGCAACAGTTTCACCGTTGCTTCGGTGGTGATCAGCAGCATGCCTTCCGAGCCGATCACCAGCGACAGCAAGTCGAGGCCCGGCGCGTCAAACGCTTCCGAGCCGACCTCGATGACTTCGCCTTCGACGGTCACTCCGCGTACACGCAACACGTTGTGCAACGTCAGGCCGTACTTCAGGCAGTGCACGCCGCCGGAATTCTCTGCGATGTTGCCGCCGATCGTGCACGCGATCTGGCTCGACGGATCCGGTGCGTAGTAAAGGCCGAGATGCGCCACCGCGTCTGAAATTGCAAGGTTGCGCACTCCGGGCTGCACGACCGCCGTGCACGCGAGTGGATCGATTTTCAATATGCGATTGAACTTTGCCAGTGACAGCAATACGCCGCGTCCGTGTGGCAACGCGCCACCGGATAGTCCGGTGCCGGCGCCGCGCGGCACGATCGGCACTTGCATTTCGAAACACACGCGCGCGATGTGCGCGACCTGATCTTCCGTTTCGGGTAGCGCGACGATCATCGGCAATTGACGGTACATCGTCAGGCCGTCGCACTCGTATGGCCGCGTATCCTCCTCGCGCCACAGCACGCAGCGCTCGGGCAGAAATGCTTTCAGCGCAGCGACGACCGCGCGCTGCCGCTCAACGTCAACCGCGCCCGTACCTTCGAGCGGGATGCGCTCCGCCAGCAGTTGCGGAGCGTGCTGTTGCGGCAGCGGTGCGTTCATGCGCGCAAGGTATCACGGAGCCGCAGTGTCGGCCCGGATCAAGCGGCGTAGCGCTCGACCGCTTTTTCCGTTTCACTGATCGCCCGCATCCGCTACGCTTCGCCGCCTTCGACCCCGTCCAGAGGATGCGGTAATGCTGCTGTGCCAGATTAGCGATCCGCACATCGTCTGCGAAGGCGAGCTCGCCTACGGCAGGGTCGATACGGGACACATGCTGGAGCGCTGCGTTCGCAAGATCCTTGCGCTGCCCCGGTTGCCCGATGCCGTCGTGGCCACGGGCGATCTAACCGATCACGGCAGCGTCGAGGAATACGCGCTGCTGGCCGAGCTCCTCGCTCCGCTGCGAATGCCGCTTTATCTGGCCGTCGGCAATCACGACGATTCGCGCGCTCTGCGGAGCGTCTTTCCGCAACATACGTATCTGGCCGGCGAGAACGGTTTCGTTCAATATGCCGTTGACGACTTCGATGTGCGGCTGGTGGTGCTCGACACGACGGTGCCTGGTGCGCCGGGTGGCGAATTGTGCGCGCGACGACTGCAATGGCTGGACCGCACACTGGGCGAGTCCGACCGTCCGACCATCATCGCGCAACACCATCCACCCTTTGCGACCGGACTTACGATGATGGACCGCATGACTCTTGCCAATCCGGAGGCAGAAGCAGCGGTGGTTGCGCGTCATCGCCACGTTCAATGCATCATCAGCGGCCACTATCACCGGACCATTCAGGCGCGCTTTGCCGGCACGGTCGCTTCGGTGTGTCCAAGCACTGCGCACCAACTGAAGCTCGATCTTGCGCCGGGTGCCGACATTCGCTTCACGTTCGAACCGTCGGCCTTTCAGCTGCATCTGTGGAACGGGCAGCAGGTGGTCACCCACACGGCGCTGGTCGAGGACTTTCCGACCTGGGGGTCGCGCGGCTGATGTGATGATCCGGTGTCCCAGCTGCAGAGAAGAAAACCCGCCCAGGTTCAGGTTGTGCGGCTACTGCGGCGCACCGCTGCCCGCGGCCGAGTCGCTGCCTGCGCATGAGGTGCGCAAGACGGTAACGCTGATCTTCAGCGACTTGAAAGACTCCACCGCACTTGGCGAACGCCTGGACAACGAAGCGTTGCACGAAGTCAAGGAGCGCTACTTCAGCGCGATGGCCGCCGAGATCAAACGTCACGGCGGCAAGATCGAAAAGTACATCGGCGACGCCATCATGGCCGTGTTCGGCCTGCCGCGTGCCCACGAGGACGACGCTTTGCGCGCGGTACGCGCGGCCATCGGCATGAAAGCGGTGCTGAACGGATTGAACGAGCAGCTGACCTCACGCTTCGGTGTCGTGCTCGCGAACCGGACCGGCGTGAATACCGGCGAGGTTGTCGCCGTCGACGATCCGAGCGCCGATCAGAAGCTTGCGACCGGAGATGCCGTTAACGTGACGGCGCGGCTCGAGCAGGCCGCTCCGGCGAATGAGATTTACATCGGCGAGGTGACGTACCGGCTCGTGCGCGACGCCGTCGAAGTCGAACCAGTCGAGCCGCTGGCCCTGAAGGGCAAGTCGCAGCCGGTGGCCGCCTACCGCCTGATCTCTGCGCATGGGCAGGATGGCAATGTGCGGCGCCATGACACGCCGGTCGTCGGCCGCGACGACGAACTCGCGGTTCTGCAGCGCGCGTGGGAAACGGTCGTCACCGACCGTCGTGCCAGCCTGGTGACGGTGATCGGCGATGCGGGGGTGGGCAAGTCGCGACTGGTGCGGGAACTGCTGGACCGGGTCGGTGGCCGCGCGCGCATTATTTTCGGCCGCTGCCTCGCCTACGGGGAGGGCATCACGTTCTGGCCCTTGCGCGAGATGGTCGTCGAGGCGGCGAAAGTACTGCAGGATGACTCGCCGGAGGTCGCGCGCGAGAAAATCCTGGCCTGCGTTGGAGACGACGATGTTGCAGATCGCCTGGCGGCGGCGACTGGACTGAGTGCCAGGCAGTTTCCGCTGCACGAGATCTACTGGGGCGCTCGACGCTTCATGCAACTGCTGGCCCGAGAAGGTCCAGTGGTGGCGATGATCGACGACATCCACTGGGCCGAGCCGGCCTTCCTGGATCTGCTCGAGCATCTGCTGGAGACGGTTGAGGATGCGCCGGTGCTTATGCTTGCGACCGCGCGCCATGAACTGCTCGAGGAGCGGGCCAACTGGGGCGAACGCGAACGTTCGAATCGGCTGGTGCTGCAGCCGCTGGCCGACTCCGCCGCCCAGCAGGTCGTGACGAATCTGATCGGCGCGGCCGGCCTACCCGAGGCTCTGATGAAGCGCATCGTTGACGCGGCCGAAGGCAACCCGCTGTACGTCGAACAGATGCTGGCGATGCTGATCGACACGGGCGCCGTGCGACAGGAAGGTGGAGAATGGGTCGGCGTTCAGACGCAGGCCGACATCGCAGTGCCGCCCACGATCCATGCGCTACTCGAGGCACGCCTGGACAATCTGCAGCGCAGTGAACGCGCGGCCGCAGAGCCGGCCGCGGTGATCGGGCTGGAGTTTCCACAGTCCGCTGTGCAGGCACTCGCGCCGCCGCCTCTGCGTGACGGCATCGAAGTGCAACTGACGGCGTTGTCACGCAAGCACTTCATCCGGCCCGCTACGACGGTCGATTCAGAGTCGCGTTATCGGTTCGACCATCACCTGGTACGCGACACGGTCTACAACGGCCTGCTCAAGCGTGCACGCGCCACGATGCACACCGAGTTCGTGAAATGGGCCGACCAGGTCAACGCCGAAAGCGATCGCGGCCAGGAGTTCGAAGCGATCCTCGGCTATCACCTCGAGCAGGCTTACCGCTACTTGAGCGAACTGGGCCCGATCGACGAGGCGGGCGCGGCGATCGGGCGCGACGGAGCGCGCCGGCTGGCATCGGCCGGCGTCGCGCGCTTGCACGCGGGGACATGCATGCCGCTGCGAACTTATTCCAACGGGCGGCCGCACTGCTGCCGTCGAACGATCAGGAACGGGTCGAACTCTTGCCCGAGTGGGCTGAAGCACAGATGGGACTGGGCGACTTTAGCGGTGCGCGCGCGACGATCACAGAAGCGCGTCAACGTGCCGATCGCGCTGGAAATGTGCGCGTCAGCGCGGCCAGCCGGCTGATTGGCACGTTCTTGCGCGCTTACAGTCGCGACAAGAGTGCGTGCGTGGAAGAAGATCCGCTGAAGATCGTCGACGAATTAGTACGGCCCTCGAGCGCGAGGTGGCGCACAACGAGCTGGCTACTGCGTGGCGGCTAGTCGTCATGGTGCATGGAGTTGCTGGCCGCTACTCGAAGGCCTCAGAGGCGGCTCAATGGTCATTCGAGCACGCGCGAATCGCGGGAAACGACCGACTTGTGGCCAAGGTGGCGGCACGCTCGGAAGTATTGCCTTGTATGGACCCACTCCGGTGATGGATGCGATTGGTCAATGCGAAAAGGCGATTGAGGACGGTCTTAGCGATCGCCAGGTCGAAGGAAGCGTGATGTGCATGCTCGCGAGCTTGCGCGCCATGAACGGGGAACTTGAGAACGCGCGACTGCTGTATCAACGCGGCCGCGAAATGCTGCGCGATCTGGGGCAGGGCATACAGGCAGCCGCCAGCGGAATTCATCTTGCAACCGTCGAACTGCATGGCGGCGATCTCGCGCGTGCGGAACGGGAAGTGAGACTTGATTTCGAGTTCCTGCATCGGATGGGGGAGAACTACCACCTGTCCAGCATCGCGGCGCTGCTGGCGAAGGTGGTGCGGGAACAAGGCAGGGACGACGAGGCCCTGGAACTGTTGAAGACGGCTGAGCAGCTTAGTTCGCCCAATGACATTGCGTCACAAGCGTTCTGGCGGTCGATGCGTGCTCCGATTCTGGCGCGCCAGAAGAATTTCAGTCAGGCGGAAGAGCTCGCGCGGGCTGCGGTCGATTTGCTCAAGCAAACGGAATCGCCCAACCTGGAGGCAGATGCGCTGTCCGAGCTTGCTCTCGTACTGCAAGTTGCTGGCAGGCTACCGGAGGCCCGGACTGTAATCGGTGAAGCGATCGCGCTATATCGTTCCAAGGGCGACCTTGTCTCGTCGCAGCGCTCGATCGCCTGGGCGCGGACGATTCACTAGACAAAAAGAATCGGGGCCGAATGGCCCCGATTCCTGTTTAGCTCAATCCCGTTTGTTTAGAAGAATTGGAAGACACCATTCGTCGTGTTGATGACTCCCCACTCGAAAGCGCCCCCTAAAGCCGGGTTGGGCTTGTAACTATTCTTGTACGCGGTGCGGTACGCAATACACGGTTTGCCATTGCCCAGCGGAGTCGTCGGGCTCGCGCAGTCGCCGACGATTTCCGGTGGATTGACGCCGTTGCTATACATGATAGTTACGCTATTGATGTTCGTGCCATTTTTTATATTCTCGGCACCCATCCGCAGCACAAACGTCGCGTGGGCGGGGCTGAAATCCGCCGGCGTGGTGGTCGCCGCGTCAATTATTTGGATATTGGACGAATAGCACGTCAGGAAATTGGTGCACGTCGGAAGCGGAGCCTCTATGACGGTAGCTGTCGTAATGAATTGCGACGATGGCACGGTTACCGTAGTAGTAAAGAGGTCGCCGCCAAGGAGGCCTGGAATACCGCCGTCACCGGTGAAGAATGTGCCGCCCGTCTTTGGAGCCGCCGACTTCACCTGCAGGTCATTCGGCGTGCCAAGGTCAACGCGCACGCACGGATGGGTCGCAGACGATGGATTTTCAAGCGACGGGCCGGGACATGCGAATGGCGTCGGAGTCGCGCTCGGCATCGGCCAGAAGTCGACCGAATCGTTCGGTGATTTGCCCTTGTTGGTACCTTCAGCGGTAATTACGCGTCCGCTGAAGCCGACGTAGTCACTGCCGAGAGGCAGCTGCGATGCCACGTTTGGATCTTGGATCGGAGCGATGAAGAACAGCGTGAACTGTTTGGCTACGCCAGCGCTGAACTGTCCCAGCGAGCAGGTGATCTGCACCTTGTTTGACGGTGGACCGACCTGGCAAGTTGCACCATCCACGGAAAGGAAACTAATGATTTCCTGCGGATCGGCCACCTCCACGGTTCCTTCAAACACCACCTTATTGATGGTGTTCCCGCTCGTATTGGCGACAGTGACCTTCGCGCCGACGAACGTTGTAAGAGCGGCGATTCTTGGTGGGTCTGCTGGTCGACTGTAGGTCACTGTCGTAGATAGCGGATCCACCGTGGTTAGCGTGATACCGGCGGCGCCAAACGCCCCTGTGCAAACGCCAAGCAGCGTCCCTATGAGGACTGCCGCCTTACTCAATGCTGTTTCCATTCCTCGCATGATCCTGTTTCCTTCTTGTCTCTTTCCTTGGAGACCGCGAAGCTTGTACGGAAGTGCCCCTAGCGTCAACAAGGGATATCTACCGCTGGCGGTGCGTGCCATGGAGCGTCGCTTCGGTCGCGTGTCAGCCACACGCGTCGGCTTGCTATCCTCGACCGTTGCGGCGGCCGCGCACTGGCTCGATTTCACAGTTCGGCACGGCTACTAGCGTAAGGCCCGGGCGCTGGCGCGACCGCGTGATGTGAGGAAATGGATTGAGTTCGGACGGCGCGCGTCTAGCTTGGTGGAAATCGCTGCTGCAGCCGAGGGGCGTCGCGCGGGGCGATATCGCCGGCGGTCTGACGGCGGCGGTAGTGCTGCTTTCAATCGAAGGCAGCTACGGGTTGGTCGCTTTCGCGCGCCTCGGACCGGAGCAGCTGCAAGTCGGTTTCGTGCTCGGTGTCTGCACTGCGGCGCTCGCGAGCGCGGTGACCGCGTTTGCGGGCGGAAAGGGACCACTGTTAAGTGGTCCCAGTGCGGCGCTGGCGCTGCTGGTACCGGCGCTGATGGGTGCGCTGGTAGTCGATCCGCGATTTCTCGCCGCCGATGGGCAACCGTTCGTCCCACTGCTGCTGGCATTCCTGGCGTTTGGCGTGGTCCTCGCCGGCGTGCTGCAGATACTGCTCGCGGCATCGAAGTTCGGCGGTCTGATCCGCTACGTTCCCTATCCGGTTCATGCCGGCTACATGAACGGTTCTGCTGTCCTGATGGTGGCGGCGATGCTGCCGCATTTGCTCGGCTTGCCCGACGGACAAGGCGCCGCCGATTGGCGCAATGCGCAGCCGCTGGCTCCGGTCATCGCGCTCGCCGGGCTGGTGCTCGCGGTGCGGCCGCCGCGGTGGACACGACGTGTCCCGGCCTATCTGACGGGGTTGCTGGCCGCTACAGCGCTGCATCACCTGCTGACACTTACGCCGTTAGCGGGCGCGCTCGGGCCGCTATTTAACGCGCCGCGCTTCGAATGGCCGGGCGTCGAGGTGATGGCGCCGCTGTTCGAACGGCTGGGCGATGGTCTGCTGCGCGACAAGATGTGGTTGCTGATTCAATTCGCCGCCGCGGCCGCGTTTGTATCGAGTTTGCAGACAGCGCTCGCTGATTCCACGGTCGACGAATTGACGCACCGACGCGAAGACCGTGACCGCACCATGCTCCAACAAGGGGTCGCCAACGTTGCGTTAGGGTTCATCGGCGGAGTGCCGAGTGCGGGCGCGGTGGTACGCAGCAAGATCAATCTGGACGCAGGCGGCACCACCGCGATGTCACGCGTTTTTTTCGGGGCTGGCCTGTTGCTCGCGCTCACATTCGGTCTGCGTTTCATGAGCTTTGTGCCGATGGCCGCCATCGCCGGGGTTTTCACGGCGGTCGCGTACTCGCTGGTCGACGCCTGGACACGGAGCGCTACCCGAGTTCTGTGGCAGCAAAGTCTCAGGTGGCGCATGCCGCGCGCTCTGGCGGAAAGTTACGGAATCATGCTGCTGGTCGCGGGTATTGCGATCTTTGTTTCGCTGCCGCTCGCGATCGGGATCGGCGTGCTGGTCGCCATTCTGATGTTCATCCGCAGCAACATTAAGAAGCCGATTCGCCAGATTGTCCACGCCGATCGGCGCACTTCGCGCAAGGTCCGTCCAGCGGCCGAAGCTGAGTCGCTGCGGGCACACGGCGCACGGATCGCGATGCTGGAACTCGATGGTGCGTTGTTCTTCGGCACCGCCGAAGCGGCCGACCACGAGATCGAGCGGCTGGTTCACATTTCCGACCAGATCGTGCTCGACTTCGAGCGCGTTAGCGAGGTCGATGCGAGCGGTGCGCGCGTGCTGCTGCAGGCTGCCGATGCGGTCCGGCGCGCCGGCAAGCACCTGCTGTTCGCGGGTTTGTCGCCGCGTAATGCGCGCATGCGCATGATCCGCGATATGGATGTGCACGGACGGCTGACCGACGCTCATTTTTTCCCCGACGCGGATCGTGCGCTCGAGCACGCCGAAGATCGGCTGTTGGCGACTCTTGCGCGAACGTCAGTTGTCGATGCGCCGCTGACGCTCGGAGAAGCCCTGGCTGGGTCTGGGCTCAAGGCCGACGAGCTCGAGCTGCTGAGGTCGATGATGGTCGAGCGGCGCGTCGCGAAGGGCGAGGCGGTGTTCCGCTCCGGCGACCCGGGCGACTCGATGTTCGTGTTGTTGCAAGGGCAGGTCGGAATCTGGTTACCGGGCGAGCAAACCGAGGACGACGCTGTGCTCGGGAGGCGTCTGATCTCGTTCGCGCCGGGCGTGGTGTTCGGCGATATGGGTCTGCTTGCCGGAACGGCGCGCTCCGCGGATGCGATCGCGGAAAGTGACGCGCTGATGCTCGAACTGCAGCGCGAGCCATACGAGCGGCTGGTAGCCGAGCATTCGGCGGTGTTCGGCAAGCTGCTGCTGAACATCAGTTTGCTGCTTGCGTCGCGCGTCCGCTCGCTGAGCGACGAGCTGCAAGCGGCGCACGCCGTGAGCTGATTTAGACGCTCGCCGGATGACTAACGACGAGGCGGGACGGCCGCCGCATCGCGATGCGCTGCTCGCGCAGCAGCTGACGGCACTGCTGGGCGAGGCTGCGCCTGCAGCACTCGGTTTCTTGCAGCAGCATGTGCAGTGGGTCGAACTCGCTGCCGGCGAAGTCCTGATGGAGCAGGGTGCGCCCGGCGATTCTGCCTACCTCTGCGTCAGCGGGAGGCTGCGCGTTTACGTGCGTAACGAAGACGGCACGCAACGCATGGTGCGCGAGATGTCGCGCGGTGAGGTCATCGGCGAGATGAGCCTTTATACCGGCGAGCCGCGATCCGCCACAGTCGTCGCACTGCGCAACTCGGTGCTGGTGAAGCTGGATAAGCAGCACTTCGACGAGTTGCTAGCCATCAGCCCGCAGGTTTCGATCACGTTCACACGCCAGATCATCGGCCGCCTGCAGACCGAGCATCTGCGGCTTCCGGTGCCGGCGCCGGTCACGATCGGGCTGCTGCCGATTACGAGCGGAATCGCACTAGACGGTTTTGCGCGACGGCTGGCGGAGCACCTGCAGCGGTTCGGGCGCGTGCGTGTTATCGATGCTGCAGAAATCGACCGCGCGCTGGGCGAGCCGGGGTCGCACTGAGCACCGGCGCGCAGGCGGACCAGAGCATCGCGCTCGCGATCGATGCGATCGAAGCCGAACACGACTTTGTCTTGTTGGTGGCGCACGACAATCCGACGGCGTGGACGCGGCGTTGCATCAGCCACAGCGACGAGTTGCTATTGATCGCCGACGCCGCACAGCCTCCCGCTGTGCACGCGATCGAACAAGCGTGCTTGATCGAACGTCCAGCGCACAGCGAGGCGGCGGAGATCCTTGTGCTGCTACATCCGTCCACCCTGACCACGCCGCGTGGCACACGCGAGTGGTTAGCTCGTCGTGCGGTTACCGGTCACGTCCACGTTCGGCCTGACCTAGAGCGCGACGTGGCGCGCTTGGCGCGCCTGATTGCCCGCAAGGCGGTCGGCCTAGTGTTCGCTGGTGGCGGTGCGCGCGGCTTCGCGCATCTGGGGATTTGGCGCGCTTTGCAGGAGCAGGGCGTCGAGATCGACTACATGGGTGGCACCAGTATCGGTGCGGTGTTGGCTGCGCTAGTAGCCGCAGATCCTCCAGTCGAAAGAGCGATCGACGTCGCGCGTAGGGGATTCAGCACTAATCCGACCGGCGACTTCAACTGGTTACCCATGCTCTCGCTGATCAAAGGCCGTCGCGTGCGAGCCGCCATCGAGACATCGGTGACCGAACTCGTCGGCGCACCGATAGCCATTGAGGATCTATGGAAGACGTATTTTTGCGTGGCGACCAACTATTCGCAGGCCCGCGAGCAGCCGATACACAGCGGCGACCTGGCGCGTGCACTGCTGGCGAGCATCGCAATCCCGGGTGCGCTGCCCCCGGTCGTACACGACGGCGATCTGTTGTGCGACGGTGGCACCTTTAATAATTTTCCGGTCGATTTGATGCGCAACATGCGCGGCGTCGGCACCGTGATCGGCGTCGACCTTGGCGCACGCAACCCGCGGCGGATCGAATTCGACGACGTTCCCGGTAGCTTGGCTCTGCTGCGCGACCGACTGCGGCCGCGCAGCAAGCGCCGTTATCGGCTGCCGTCGCTAATGGCGTACCTTCTCAACGTAACCATTTTGTACAGCACCTCGCGCCAGCAGCAGCTGCGCGATCTAACGGACGTTTACTTCAGTCCGCCGCTGCAACGGGTGGGGCTGCTGCAATGGTCGCGCTTCGACCAGATCGTCAAGCAGGGATATGACTATGCGATCGAAGTGCTCGGCGGGTTGACTGATTCGCAGCGCGCGGCGCTTGGTCTCGAGAACCGAACCGCAGTGGCCGAGCGCCGATCGCAGACGGCACCCGACCCTAGACCCGCACAACCTTCCCCGGATTCAGGATATCGAGCGGATCGAACGATCGTTTGATGCGCGCCATCAACTCGAGCGCGTCGTCGCCGTGCTCCTCGCGTAGGAATTCCATCTTGTGCATGCCGACGCCGTGCTCGCCGGTGCAGGTGCCGTCCATCGCCAGCGCGCGGGTGACGATCAGTTTGTTCAACCGCTCGGCTTCGGCTAGTTCTTCCGGCTTCGATGTGTCGGCCAGGATCGCACAATGAAAGTTGCCGTCGCCGACGTGGCCGAGGATCGGCGCGGGCAGGAACGATTGCTCGGTGTCGCGAACTGTGTCGGCGATGCACTCGGCGAGCCGCGAGATTGGCACGCATACGTCCGTGGTGAAGCTGCGGCAGCCCGGTTTCAGTTGCAGACACGCGAAGTATGCGTTGTGGCGCGCTTCCCATAGGCGCGTCCGATCTTCCGGCCGTATGGCCCACTCGAATGCAGCAGCACCGTGTTCGCGTGCGATTTCTTCGACTGTCGTCGCCTGCTCGGCAACGCTCGCTGCCGAGCCGTGGAACTCGAACAGCAGCAGCGGCATCTCGGGCAATCCGAGCTTGTCGCGCGCGTTGACCGCCTTGACCGTCAGCGCGTCAAGCAACTCGCAGCGCGCGACCGGAATGCCCATCTGAATCGTCGCGATCGTCGTCTGCACCGCGTCTTCGACCGTCGGGAACGAGCACGACGCGGCGGACACCGCCTCGGGCTGCGGATAGATCCGCAACGTGATCTCGGTGATGACACCGAGCGTGCCTTCGCTGCCGACAAAGATCCGCGTCAGGTCATACCCAGCGCTCGACTTTCTTGCGCGGCGCGCAGTGCGAATGACTTTTCCTTCACCCGTCACCACCGTCAGCGCCAGCACGTTCTCGCGCATCGTGCCGTAGCGCACCGCGTTGGTTCCTGACGCTCCGGTGGCAGTCATGCCCCCGATCGTGGCGTCGGCGCCGGGGTCGATCGGGAAAAAGAAACCGGTGTCGCGAATTTCTTGATTCAGCTGCTTGCGCGTCACGCCGGCCTGCACCGTGACGGTCAGGTCTTCAGGGTTGACCGCGAGCACCCGATTCATCTGCGACAGGTCGACGCAAACGCCACCCTGCAGAGCAAGCAGATGACCTTCGAGCGATGAGCCGACGCCATAGGGGATCAGCGGTACACGGTGACGTCTGCAAAGGTTCACCAGCTCGGCCACTTCATCGGTCGAGTGGGCGAAAACCACCGCATCCGGCGGCATCGGTGGGTAGGGCGATTCGTCGCGCCCGTGATGCTCACGCACCGCGTCGGCGGTCGACAAACGCGTGCCGAAGATCGCTTGCAGCGCATCGATGAACTCCGCTGGCAGCGGCTTGCGCAAGACGTGAGGCGATACTGGCGCATTCATAATGGCGTCCTTGATCTGACCTGCAGACCTTAGAGGCAATTCTATGGGCAATCGGCTCTCTCAGATTGCAACACGCACGGGCGATGACGGCACGACCGGCCTGGGCGATGGCACGCGCGTCGACAAAGCCCATCTGCGAATAGCCGCGATGGGCGATGTAGACGAGCTCAACTCGACGATCGGCGTGTTGCTGACCAACGATTTGCCGGAGCAGATACGCATCGATCTCGCGGAAATTCAGAACGATTTGTTCGACCTCGGCGGAGAACTGGCGATACCTGGCTATTCGATGATCAGCGATAAGCAAGTCGCGCGGCTGGATGCGCGGCTGGCCCACTACAACGCCGATTTGCCGCGCCTTGCCGAGTTCATTCTGCCCGGCGGTTCGTCCGCCGCCGCAATGGCGCATGTGGGTCGTACTGTCTGCCGGCGTGCGGAACGTTCATTGGTTGCGCTTGGGAAACAGGACCCGCTGAACGATGCTCCGCGGCAGTATCTGAATCGGCTATCCGATCTGCTGTTCGTTCTCGCACGTGTGTTGAACCGGCACGCTGGTGGTGCCGACGTGCAATGGCAACAACGCAAGAATCAGTAGTGCAATCAAGATCCGACATGAAAGTTAAGCGACTAGCTGCGGCGACGGCCGGCGTGCTCGTGACCGCCGCAGCGATCGGCGCGCCGTCGCGCCCCACGATTCCGTTGTTCGACGCGGCCACCATCGCCGGACGGTGCGACACCGAGCTCGCGAAGGCGCGCGCGACCAAGAAGGCGATTGAAGCGAAGAAATCGATTGAATCAGGGGATGTTTTTGCGGACTGGAACCGGCTGTCGATACAGGTCCAGGATTTTGGGTATCCGGTCTACCTGCTGCAAAACGTTGCAACCGATAAGGCGACCCGAGACGCTGCGCAAACCTGTCTCGAAAAACTTTTGCCGTTTGAGACCGAGATGGCGCAAAGCGAGCCTCTGTACCGGCGCGTGCGCGCAGTCAAGCCGAAGGACGCGATCGATCAGACCTTCAAGCAAGATTTGATCGAAAAGTTCGAAGACGGCGGGGCGACGTTGCCGCCCGACAAACGTAAGCGTGCGCAGGAGATTTCCGACGAGATCGAGCGCCTCGGTCTTCAGTTCAGCAAGAACGTTAACGAGGATCCGACCACCGTCGTGCTGACGCCGGCCGAAGCGGCGGGCATGCCCGAGGCGTGGCTCGCTGCGCGCAAGCGCGATGCCAACGGCAATCTAGTGCTTGGTCTCGACTATCCGACCGTCGTGCCGTTCCTGCAGAACGCCACCAGTGAGGCGGCGCGGCGCAAGGTCTGGATGGCAAAAAATCGGGAGGGCGGTGAACAAAATTTACTGTTGCTCGATCGCGCGTTGAAACTGCGCTACGAATTGGCGCAGCTGCACGGCATGCCCGACTTTGCGACGTACGCGGTCAAGCGCCGTATGGCGCAAACGCCTGCCGCCGTGAACGAGTTCCTGGGCAAGGTGCAAGCAGCGGTTGACGAGTTGGAGGAACGCGAGCTCGCCGAGTTGCGCGCCGACAAGGCCAAGTTCACCGGCACCGATCCGGCGGTGCCGATGTTATATCGCTGGGACGTGGCGTTTCATCAGGAGCGCGTACGCCGCGCGCGCTTCAAGATCGATCAGGAAGCACTGCGCGCCTACTTCCCAACCGACAAGAGTGTTCTGTACACGCTCAAGCTCGCGGAGCGGCTATACGGAATTAAGTTCGTCGAGCGCAAGGTCCCTGTCTGGCACGAAGACGTGCGGTACTTCGATGTCTTCGAACGAGTGCCCGAAAAAAATGCGCCCGGGAAAAATTCGGCGGGCAAAACCGGTGCTTTCATCGGTGGCGTTTATCTCGATCTGTATCCACGCGAGGGCAAGTACAACCACGCGGCGGCGTTTCCCGTGCGCCCCGGCTCGACGTTGGTGCAGCGCACGCCGATCTCGGTGCTGGTCACCAATTTCGATCGTAAAGGCCTGAACCATGATGAACTCGAAACGCTGCTGCATGAGTTCGGGCATGTGCTGCACGGTGTTCTCTCGAAGACGCGTTATGCCGATCAGAGCGGCACGTCGGTCAAGCGCGACTTCGTCGAGGCGCCTTCGCAGATGTTCGAGGAGTGGGCGCGCCGCGAGGAAGCTCTCAGACTATTTGCCGAGATCTGTCCCGAGTGTCCACGCTTGACGCGTGCGCAGATCGAACAGCTCGATTCGGCGCGCAAGTACGGCCAGGGCATTCAGTATGCGCGGCAGCGCCTTTACGCGGCCTACGACATGAAGCTGCACACCGCCGCGCCGCCGGCGGCAATGGCAACGTGGGCGGAGCTGGAAGGTACGACGCGGCTCGGTCATGTGGACGGCTCGCTCTTTCCCGCGAGTTTCGGCCACTTGATGAGCGGCTATGCGGCTGGGTATTACGGCTACATGTGGTCGCAAGTGTTGGCGCTCGACATGCTGTCTGCGTTCGACGGCAAGTTAATGAGCGCTGATGTAGGACGCCGTTATCGGCAAACGATCCTTGCCTCGGGCGGGCAGCGTCCGCCGCAGGCGCTGGTCGAGGCATTTCTTGGCCGCAAGCCGAACAGCGACGCGTTTTACGCCGAGATCACCGGCCGCAGATAACAGTCTGTGCAAAACTACTGCGCGTCCCGATCTTGCGTCTGCGGTGCTCAACGTAGCCTCCGTACGCCTGCGCTCCTCGCCGCAACCTCGGGCCGCTCGCTACGTTTTTCACCAGACTGTTAATGAATCAACTCGAAGGCAAGGTCGCGATCGTTACCGGGGGCGCGGGCGGGTTCGGTGAGGGCATCGCACGCGCCTACGTAGCGGAGGGTGCACGCGTCGTTATTGCGGACGTCGAACGCGGCAAGGGTGAAGCGCTCGCGCGCGAGCTCGGCCTCGCCGCCCGGTTTGCGCACTGCGATGTTTCGCTAAAGCAGGATATCGACGCGCTCGTTCGCGCGTGCATCGATCACTTCGGCCCGCCCGACATCGTCGTCAACAACGCCGGTACGACGCATACCAATATGCCGCTGCTCGACGTCGACGAAGCCACATTCGACAGAGTGTTCGCGGTCAACGTCAAATCGATCTACCACATGGTGCTGGCGGTGGTGCCGCTGATGCGCAAGCGCGGCAGCGGCGTGATTCTGAACATCGGATCGACGGCGGGGATTCGTCCGCGGCCGGGGCTGACTTGGTACAACGCCAGCAAAGGTGCAGTAAATCTGTTGTCGAAATCGCTCGCGGTCGAGCTCGGGCCGCATCGCATTCGAGTCAACGCAATCTGCCCGGTGATCGGCGAAACCGGCCTGCTCGAACAATTCATGGGCGCGCCCGATACGCCGGAGAATCGCGCGAAGTTTTTGGCGACAATCCCGCTCGGCCGTATGTGCCGGCCGTCGGACGTTGCCGCCGCTGCCGTCTATCTGGCGAGCGACGCTGCAGAATTTATCTCCGGCGTCGAGTTCCCGGTCGATGGTGCGCGCACTGCCTGAGCTAGGAACTTGCTCGGGACTTCTTCGACGCTTTCGGACGAATACCGCGCCGCTCGAGGGCCTCGCGCAACAAGAATTCGATTTGCGAGTTGACCGAACGCAGTTCGGTCGACGCTAACCGTTCGAGCTCCGCCCACAGGACGGGGTCGACTCGCAGCAAAAACGCTTTTTTTTCTGCGCTCGTCACTCTTTGCTGACCACACCCATTAGCGGCCGGGCGCGCGCGGGCGGTTTGCGCTGGCGGATCCAAAGTAGCGTGCCGACCGTTTCGAGCGCTATGCCAATTCCAATCACCGCCAGCGCAACGCTTAAGTCGAGCCGCCCGAGCGCGAACAGCAATGCGCCGATAACGATCAACAACATTCCCGGAATCCACAGCACCAACGCGTTCATCGCAGCGCTGCGCCGCTTACTGATACAGGGTGCCGGTGTTAATGACCGGCTGCGCCTCGCTTTCGGCGCACAACACCACCAACAGATTCGACACCATCGCGGCACGACGCTCGTAGTCGAGATCGACAATGCCGCGCTCTGATAGTCCGTTGAGCGCCATCTCGACCATGCTGACCGCACCGAGCACGATCTTGCTGCGGGCAGCGATGATCGCTTCGGCCTGCTGCCGTCGCAACATCACCTGCGCGATCTCGGGCGCGTACGCAAGATGCGTGAGCTTCGCGTCCTCGACGACGATGCCGGCCGGTTCCAACCGGTCTGCCAACTCGCGTATCAGCGCCGCGGTGACCTTGGCCTGGCTAGCGCGCAACGTCGGTTCGTTCGAGTCTTCGTGCTCGCCTTCGTCGTACGCGTAGCTCGACGCCAGGTGACGAATCGCTGTCTCGGTCTGCACTCGGACATATAAGTCGTAGTCTTCGACATCGAACACCGCCTGCGCGGTGTTGCGCACTCTCCAGACGATCGCCGCTGCAATTTCGATTGGATTGCCGCGCTTGTCGTTGACCTTCAACCGCTCGCTGTTCAAATTGTGCGCACGCAAGCTGATTTTCTGTTTCCTGTAAAACGGATTGGCCCAGCGCAGTCCTTCGGAACGATCGGTGCCGACGTACTCGCCGAACAGCAGCAAAATCGCGGCCTCGTTCGGCTGCAGCATGTATAGGCCCGCAAGCACGAACGCACCCGCAAGGATCAGCACCACGCCTATCGCGATCGCCGACAGCCCGAACGGTCGTACGACGAAGAAAATGCCGGCCAGCACCAGTGCGATGCCGATCGCGACCCACAAATAGCCACTGCCGCTGCTTCTTTCGATCTCTTTCGTGACCGGCGAGTCTGCCATCGCGTTCCTCTCTGTTATCGAAGTGATATCACTTTGATAGAAGCGGAGCGGATTGTCAACTCAGTCCCGACGGACGGTAGTTTGTAGGTGCCTGTTCGATTCGCCTTCAGCCGCCCAGCGCGCCAGCGTTTGGCGTAGCGACGCTGCCTGAGTCGTCGGGCACTTCGTGCCAACCCTGCGGTACTCACGCCAGCGGCGGGCCTGCAAACTCGCTGCGCTCAGACAGGCAGGCCCTTAAAGACCCCGCTGATGCTCCGCTCCTCGGGCGACGACTCCAAAGGCAGCGCCGCTACGCCAAACGCTGGCGCGCGGAGCGGTGTCTCTGAGTGGGGAAGGAAAAAACATCTCGCACGAGGCGATGTCGCGACAGCAGCGGCTGGCGCAGATGCG
This sequence comes from uncultured beta proteobacterium, assembly GCA_963786295.1. Lineage (GTDB taxonomy): Bacteria > Pseudomonadota > Gammaproteobacteria > Burkholderiales > Burkholderiaceae_F > JACCZX01. The sequence continues at coordinate 125,792 of CAWAYV010000003.1, forward strand.
CCGCCTTTGAGGCGTCGCCCGAGGAGCGGAGCAGACGCCGGGGCTGTCGGCGAAACAGCGCTTTAGCCCTGTTTCGCCGCCGGCGGCTGCGAGTACCGCAGTGGTCGGCACTTTAGTGCCCGACGACGTAGGCGGTGCAGCTGCGCCAGCCGCTGCTGCAGGCGCTGGTCAAGCGTGACATGCGCACAGCGCTAATGGTCGACTTTGGCGCTACGCCTGCTGCGCACGGCTTCTGCGAGTGAATCGAGCACGTCGACGCTATCGTCCCATCCGATGCATGCATCAGTGATCGACTGCCCGTAGCTCAGTGGCTTGCCCGCGACCAACTCCTGCCTGCCGGCGGTCAAGTGGCTTTCGATCATCACGCCGATGATGCGTGATTCGCCGGCGGACAATTGTTGCCCGATGCTGTCGCACACCTTGATCTGATTGGTGTGATCTTTCTGGCTGTTGGCGTGGCTGGCGTCGATCATTAACTGTTCGGCCAAGCCCGAGGCGCGAAGCTCTGCACACGCCGACGCGACGCTGGCGGCATCGAAGTTGGGCTTTTTGCCGCCACGCAGAATGATGTGGCAATCGTCGTTGCCCTTGGTCGACACGATCGCTGAATGCCCGCCCTTGGTGACCGACAAAAAGTGATGCGGCTGCTGCGCGGCCTTGATCGCGTCGGCCGCGATTTTGATGTTGCCGTCGGTGCCGTTTTTGAACCCGACCGGGCACGACAGGCCCGATGCGAGCTCGCGGTGCACCTGGCTCTCTGTCGTGCGCGCACCAATCGCGCCCCACGAAACGAAGTCCGCGATGTACTGCGGCGTGATCATGTCGAGGTACTCGCAGCCGGCCGGCATGCCTGTAGCGTTGATACGCATTAACAACTCGCGCGCCACGCGCAGTCCGTGGTTGATGCGGAAACTGCCGTCTAGGTCGGGATCGTTGATTAGCCCCTTCCAGCCGACCGTCGTACGCGGCTTCTCAAAGTAAACCCGCATTACGATTTCGAGCTCCGATTTCAGCCGCTCACGCTCGCCCTGCAGCCTGCGCGCGTATTCGAGCGCCGCTTTCGGATCGTGAATCGAGCACGGCCCGATGACGACGACCAGTCGGTCATCCTCACCGTGCAGGATGCGATGGATCGCCTCGCGTGCCTCGAACACCGTCAGGGACGTCTTTTCGTCGCACGGATACTCGCGCAGCAAATGCGACGGCGGCGCCAACTCCTTGATCTCCTTAATCCGCAGGTCATCGGTCATGTAGCGCATGGCAAGGGCTCCATCCATCGTGTGCTCGCAAAAAAAAACCGCCAGGTTGGCCTGGCGGTTCGTGTCGATTCGGTTTGTTCTAAGCGCGCCGTACGACTCGTTCCGCCAATGGCCGGAAAAAGCCGTAAAAGTAGAAAAAGAAGCGGTGCGCAGAAACGTTCATGACCGCAAGATACCTGAGCTTTGCCCGAACAGGCAAGTCAGAGATCGGCCCGAATCACCCATAGATAGCGCGTCACTTGCCAGAACACCGGCGCCGCGAACATCAACGCGTCGAGCCGCTCGAGGACTCCGCGCGTAAGCACGAGGTCTAAGTCCCATTGTTTTGCACCGAGGCTGCGCTTTACCAGCGACAGCACGACGGTGCCCATGAATCCGCTGACGACGATCAGTGCGGACATGAAGACCGCCTGCCACCACAAGAACGGAGTCAGCCACCACAGCGCGGTGCCGATCAGTATTCCTGCCGCACCGCCGGCAACTACACCCTTGGCCGTCTTGTTCGGATTCACTTTCAGCGGAGTTCCGCCGAGCAGTGTGCTGAAGATCACCTGCAGAAGATCGGTGAGAAAGAGAATCAGCAGAAAGAACAACAGCAGCAGCGGCCCCCGATCTTCGTATCCCCGGATCGGCAACGTGACGATGGCCGGTGCGTGGCTGACGCAATAAACACTGATCATCAGTCCCCATTGCACCTTTGCAACGCGCTGCAGATAAAGGTCGGTGTCCTGCTTGATCGCCATCACGACCGGCATCAACAGGAAGACGTAAACCGGAATGAACACTGCGAACAGATTGGCGCGGCCGAACGCAAGCAATATGTACTGCGCCGGAATTACCAGATAGAACGCCACGACCAACGCCCAGTGATCCGACGGCTTGATCGGCGTCAGCGATACGAACTCGCGCAGCGCAAGAAACGAAGCGAGTGCAAACACGACCAGCAGCGCATTCGGCCCGATCACGAACGCGACGGTAAAGAGCGCAAGTACCGACCATGACGATCGCACGCGCGAGTTGACGATCGCCAGCCGCGTTAGGCGCACTGTGTCCATCGTGCGCGACGCGACCCATTGCCCGGCCCCGGTCGCAATGATCGACAGAATGGCCATCGCGCAAAAGACCGCGAGGAACGTTTCGTTGAGCGTCAGGCCCATGCGTGCTAATCCGCCAGTTGAGCGACCGCGTCACGCGAGCGCCGCAGAAATTCATCCTTGTCCTCGCCGACGCGTAACTGGAGTGCAGCACCGAAGCGCACAGTGCAGATGATCGGCACCGGCATGAACGCGCCCTTCGGCATACTTCGATGCAAGTTCTCGATGTAAACCGGAATCAATTCAACGGCAGGAAAGGCACTCGCAAGGTGATACAGGCCGGACTTGAATTCACCAGGCAGCGCTTGCGCCGCGCGCGTGCCTTCGGGAAAGATGATCAGCGAAAAACCGTGCTCGAGCGCATCACGCAACGGATCGAGCGGATCGGCGTCCGGATCGGCTCGGCTGCGATCGATCATCACGACGTTCAATTCTTCCTTTGCGATCGTGCGGCGAATGCCGGCCCTATCCCAATAATCCTTGGCCGCTACCGGCCGCGTGTTCGCACGTAAGCTGCGGGGAAGGGCGGCCCACAGCACGATCGTGTCCATGTGGCTGGTGTGGTTGGCGAAGTAAATGCGCTGCGCGGCCGTTGGCGCGGAGCCGACCCAACGCGGGTAAGCGCCGACAAGCAAGCGCACCAGCCAGACGATTGGAGGCAGCAGTTTCACGCGAGAGGCTACGTTGACGGCGGATGCAAAGCGGTTCTAGTCTGGGCGCGCTTATTGACTTACTGATTATCTGCGAGAGCCGGAGCGTTGGGGAAAGCATGATGAAGCGGCGCAGGATCCGGTACATCGTTCGCCGGAATCAGCTTTAGCTGTCTGAAGGTTACCTATGGCACCCACACTCGAGCGAGTCGATCATATTCATGTCTTCGTTTCCGACCGCGCGGCTTCGGAGCAGTGGTACGCAAAGGTCATGGGGTTTAGACGCGTCAAAGACTTGGAATTTTGGGCGACAGATGGCGGGCCACTGACGATCGCCAATCCATCCGGAACAATCCATCTCGCATTGTTCGAGCGGCCTGCGGAAAGGTGCCGATCCACGATCGCGCTTGCCGCGGATGCCACCCAGTTCGCTGCGTGGCGTGCTCACCTCAGCGAGTTGCTTGCACGATCGATCGAGCCGGTAGATCACCAGCTGTCTTGGTCGCTATATTTCACCGACCCGGATGGAAATCCATTCGAGATCACGTCCTATGACTACGCTGCACTTGCGTCTAAGCTCACAGAGCAAGTGGCTCGTGACGAGCGTTAGGGCAAGCTCAACCTGTTCCCACACCGGAGGCTGGACCTAACGTAGAGATCGTAACGATCGCGCGCACAGTACGAGGCCGTGCCGCCATCGACAGTCGTATCACAGGCCTCAAACGTCGTTAGGAGAAATGACTATGGCAACCTACATTGTCCTTACGAGTTTTACTGACCAAGGCGTTCGCAGCGTCAAGGACACCGCAAAGCGGGCCGATGGCGTGAAGGAACTGGCAAAGAAATTCGGCGTAACCGCGAAGGAGTTTTTCTGGACGCTCGGGAGCTATGACGTCGTCGCGATATTCGAGGCCCCTGACGATGCCTCCATGACCGCCCTTGGAATGGCTATCGGTTCTGCAGGTAATGTCCGCACCCAGACGCTGCGAGCTTTCTCCAGAGAAGAAATCAATGGAGTTCTCGCCAAGTTGGCATCGGCTGGCTAACGGGTCAGCGAGGATCGGGTCGAGTGTGCTGTGAAGACAATTCAGGTCAAGGTTAAGCCCAACGCTCGGATCAGCTCGCTAGAGGAGTCAGAGGGCAACGGCCTCTGGCGAGCACGTGTCAAGTCGCCGCCGGCCGACGGCAAGGCCAATGAGGAACTGGTGGCACTGATCGCCGAGCGCTTTGATTGTCCGCGGTCCGCGGTCTCAATCAGGTCCGGCGCATCAGGGCGCATGAAGCTGGTTCAAATCGAAGGCGTGTAAGTTTGGCTTCGCGATGCCATCTAGCGTGCTGATCGGGATTTCACCGTGAATCGTCGGCTGTTGTTGCTCTCCTTTGCACTAACTCTTGCAAGCGGCTGCGCTTCCGTTGCATCTCCGGGCGATCCGGCGCGTTTGGAGCAGCAGGTCTTCGCTGCGGAGTCGGCGTTTGCGAAGACGATGGCCGATCGCGATCATGCGGCGTTCTCCAGCTTCATCTCCGACGAAGCGGTGTTTATCAGCGGCGGCAAGCCAGTGCGCGGCAAAGCGGCGATTACCGCGGACTGGAAGAAGTTTTACGCCTCGCCGAGTGCGCCATTTTCTTGGAAACCGGATCTAGTCGAAGTTTTGCCGTCGGGCACGCTCGCCTATTCGACTGGTCCGGTGGCAAACCCGGACGGAAAGATCTTCGCGAGGTTCAACTCAATCTGGCGCCTCGAAGCACCGGGAGTCTGGCGAGTTGTCTTCGATAGCGGCTCGGACGTCTGCAACTGTCCGAAGCCGTAGGCCGCGCTGCGGTCAGGCGGTGCCGCCGATCGTAAGTCCCTCGATGCGCAACGTCGGTTGCCCGACGCCGACGGGCACGCTCTGTCCATCCTTGCCGCATGTGCCAATGCCCGGATCCAGGCGCATGTCGTTGCCGATCATCGTCACCTGCGTCAATGCATCGGGTCCGTTGCCGATCAGTGTTGCGCCCTTGATCGGGTACGTGACTTTGCCGTTTTCGATCATGTAGGCCTCGGCCATGCTGAACACGAACTTGCCGTTGGTGATGTCGACCTGGCCGCCACCGAAGTTGGTGGCGTAAATCCCCCTGCTGACTGAGCGCACGATTTCGTCGGGATCTTTATCGCCGGCGAGCATGTAGGTGTTGGTCATACGCGGCATCGGCAGATGCGCGAACGATTCACGCCGTCCGTTGCCGGTCGGCGCGACGCTCATCAAACGTGCGTTCAGCGAGTCCTGAATGTAGCCGCGCAGGATTCCGTCTTCGATCATTACCGTGCGCTGTGTCGGATTGCCTTCATCGTCGACGCTCAACGAGCCGCGGCGATTCGCGATTGTGCCGTCGTCGATGACCGTCACACCCCTGGACGCGACGCGCTGTCCGATTCGGCCGGCAAACGCGCTCGACCCTTTGCGATTGAAGTCGCCTTCGAGCCCGTGCCCAACTGCTTCGTGCAACAGAATGCCGGGCCAGCCGGGCCCAAGAACGACCGGCATGATTCCGGCCGGTGCGGGGGACGCGACCAAATTGACGAGCGCCTGATCGACCGCCTGATTCGCGTATTCCGCCAGCCGCTCGTCGGTGAAATAGGCAAGGTCGTGCCGGCCACCGCCGCCGAAGTGCCCTTGCTCGCGTTTGCCGTCCTGTTCGACGATCACGTTGACCGACACGCGCACCAGCGGCCGCACGTCGGCCGCTAACACACCATCGCTGCGCGCCACCAGGATCACGTCGTAATCGGCGCCGACGGTCGCCATCACCTGCTTGACTCTCGGATCTCTCGCGCGCGCCAGCCGCTCCACTTTCTCGAGCATCCGCACCTTGGCGGCCGCATCGAGTGATGCGACCGGATCGTCGTCGTCATAGCGGGACGACTGCGAGCGCACCGCGACCGCCGGTGCGACTTTCACTTTGCCCGAGCCATGGCGCGCGATCGAGCGCGCGGAAATCGCCGCTTCGGTCAACGAATCGAGCGAGATATCGTCCGAATATGCAAATGCGGTCTTATCGCCGACGATCGCGCGTACGCCGACGCCCTGTTCGATATCGAAGCTACCGCTCTTGACGATGCCTTCTTCAAGCGAAAACGACTCGCTGCGCGAATACTGAAAATACAGATCGGCGTAATCGGTGCGGTGCTGGAAAATCGTCGCCAGCACGCGATGCAGCTGAGACTCGTCCAATCCGAACGGGTCGAGCAGCAGCCGCTTGGCGGTGGCAAGGCGGGCGAGGGCGGGATCGGAGATTTTCATTGCGCGTTGCAGCGAGGAATCACGAATTGTACGGGCGTCAGCTCAACACCCGGTGTTCCAGGGCGGGCAAAGAAGCACGTGAATCGGCGATCAATTGTGGGTCAATATCGCCGAACACAACCCCTTCGCCATCGGCGCGCTCTGCAATAACTACACCCCACGGGTCGATCAACACGGTGTGGCCATGGGTGGAGCGGCCGTTTTGATGTCTACCGCCTTGAGCGGGCGCCAGCACGTACGCCAGGTTTTCAATCGCGCGGGCGCGCAGCAACACTTCCCAATGCGCTCGACCGGTCGTTGCGGTAAAAGCGGAAGGAACGAGAATCAGATCGGGCCGCGGCATGGCCCGGTACAGTTCCGGGAAGCGCAAGTCGTAGCAGATCGATAACCCGACGCGCAGTCGAACTCCGTCTTCCGTCGCCAATTTGAAGCTCGCAACCTCTTTGCCCGGCGCAATCGTGCGCGACTCGTCGTAGTCTTCCTTGCCCTTATTAAAGCGGAACAAGTGGATCTTGTCGTAGCGCGCGACACGTTCACCCGCGGGACCGTACACCAGCAGAGTGTTTAGAACGCGATCATTTTCGGGTGCGACCAGCGGCAACGTACCTCCAACCAAACACACACGGTGCTGGCGAGCCTGATCGGCAAGAAAGTCCTGAATCGGACCGTGGCCATCGGCTTCGCGTAGCGCGACCTTGTCGGTGTCACGCTGGGCCATCAGGCAGAAATATTCGGGCAACGCGATCACTTGCGCCCCGCCGTCGGCGGCTTGTGCGATCAATGCCGCCGCGGCGCGCAGGTTCTCTTCGACATCGGTCGTCGAAACCATCTGCACTCCGGCGACGCGCACCGTGGATTTCATTTAGTCGCCTCCGTATCTGTGCCGGCAACTCGGCCGCGGCGCGTAATCGTCGGATCGGCCCATGTGCCGGCGATGTCGTATTCAAGAGCAAACGCTTTCGACAGCGGATTGCGCAGCACGTACTGAGCAACAAACGCGCCGAGGCCGAGTATCGGGTTGGCAACGCCGAGTGCGAGCGCGGCGGTACTCGCATCGATCTCAGGTAGCACGACCAGATGCAACTGCTGCGTCTCGTTGCGCAGATCGATCGTGCCGGACATCAGCGCCGCCGCGCTGGCACCGGCCATACGGAAATTGTTGGTCGAGATGACGCCCTGTGTAACGGTGGCGTCCGCGCGTATCGAGGTGTAAGCGAAGCCTTCCGAAAACTGACGCCCAAAGTCGAACAGCAGCGTGCGCGACAGCGATTGCAGTGACAGCAGACTCAGCAAGCGCGCGGCATTGCCGGTGCTGACTTTCAAGAACCGGCCGTCGTCGACGCTCAGCGCGAGCTTGCCCGACAGCGTTGCGTAGTCGATATCCAGCGGCGATCCGAGCCACTCAATGTCGCCTTCGAGAGCACCGTGACCCGCGGCCATCGCGCCAGCAAACCCCAGGCGCTCGAGCGTTGCGCCGGCGTCGCGGGCGTCGAGCTTGAAGTTCATCTTCATGCGCCGTGCCTTGCCGCTCGCAGCCGGGGCCCATTCACCGCTCGCTGCGAGTTTCATGTCGGGATTCGTAATGTCAAAGCGCCGGACGCGCCATGCGGACGTGCCCATCGCGCCGACGTTCTGCGCCAGCAAGTCGAGGCGGCCGAGTTTCAAATCAGACAGCTCGAACTGTTCGGCGGCAATGTCGAGCGCAGGCAATTCTCTTGGCGGCGCATCCAGCGCTGCGACCACATCGCTCTTGCGCGCCGCCGGAATCGACAGGCGCGACAAGCGCGCCGTGATCTGCTCCGGTCTCCAAGCCACATAGCCCGCGACGCCGTCGGAGACGATATTGGCGTTAAAGCCGCCGTCGGGGGTGCGCGATGCTCCCAGCGTCACGTTGCGGAAGGTGCGGCCCATTAACACCAGTTCCTGCGTTCGAACCGCAAGGAGATCGATTGCCGGTCCGGATGCCGCAGCTGTCGATGTCTTCGACACCGGCTCTGCGACCGCCAAAGAAAGAAGACCACGCTTCGAGGTCCAGGCGCGGCACGGTGGCCAGCACCAGTACGCCGCTTTCCGGCAAATTCGCGGGCTCATTGAGCGCGATCACACCGCGCTTGATGCGGAATTCGGCTTGTTCGCGCTGCCGTTCCAGGCGTACCGCCAGCACGCGCCCGGCGGCAACGCGCCATTCGTCGCTCTCGGCACCGGTCGCAATGCGCTCGACGCGCAGCGGCATCGATTCCTGCGCGGTCTTTCGAAGCGGTGCGATGCCGTCGATCGCAATGCCGACGAGATCGCTTTCGATTCTGAACTCCGGCGACGGTTTCAGCGTTAACGTCGCGGTGTAACGCGCTTGTCCCTGCGATCGATCGAGCAGCTGTTGTACGGGGCTTACGGTCACTGCGCGTCGCAGTGCGGGAACGGTTGCGATACCGGTGGCGGTGAACACTGATTCGCCGTCCGGGCGCGTGCTGACTTCGATCCGGCTCTGCCCGCCGAGAACGGACGCACTCAAGCTGGCGTTTCGCACGCCCGTCTCGGTGAAGTTGAGCGCGCCGTTGACACGCGAAAACGATGGCGCATCGGCCAACTGCACGTCGTTATTGGCAAACTGCAGTGCGCCCGTTACCTTGCTGTCGGACGCGTGCCCTAGCGGGATGCCGAGCCGTAGATCCAGCTTTGCGTTGCCGCTTGCTTCGGCGTTCGCCGTTATGCCTCCGATCCAGCGCGAAACGGGACTCGTGTTCACGTAGCGCACCATGTCGGCCAACGGGCCTTCTGCGACTCCGTGCACGTCGAGCTTTGCATTGGGTCCTAATTCCGGAATGCGCGCGACTACATTCGAGAGCTTCGCGCTGTAAGCCGCGCCGCGCTTTGCGGTCACCGTCATCGAGGCCCGATCGAATAACAAATCGGCATCGATGTCTTTCAGCAGCGGCCAAGCTCTGGTTGCTTCGGCGGAACGTTCGCCTTGAACTACGACCGGATGCACATCGAGTGCTGCGTCGACCACGCGCGCCGCGATACGAAACTCGGCGTCTCGCTCTCCCTCGAACGGAAACCGCGACAGGTCTCCTTTGACGCGCATCGTGCCGTCCGTTACGCGTCCGGAAACCAACGCGTGTTGCAACCAGTTGAGCGTGCCGCTGCCGGCGGCGAGCGGTACGTATCGGTACGCGGCCGGCGCGTGTAGCCGCACGATGCGGCCCGTGAGATCGAGCCAGCCGGGCCCGCTTCGTTCGCCATGGGCCGCGCGGTAAATTCCCGACGCTTCCAACTCGATGTCAACGTTCGCAGCGGCGACCGACTCAACGCGCACCTCCAACGCTGGATCGGACTTCCAGCGCACCGACGCACCGAGCTTCGCAAGCGTGACGCGCGGCTCGGCAAACACGCCGGGCAGGATCAGTGTCGCGTTCCTCGATGCAAGCTGCATCGAGCCGGCGCCATCGGCCATATCGATGCTGCCGCTCAGGTTTTCGAAGCCGGGTAGTCCAATCGCGCGCTTGATGGTTTGACCTTCCTGCGGGGCAGCCGGCTGCGCAGCGCTGGCCAGCGCTTGAAATCTTGTTTTCAACGTCAACGTTTTTAGTTCAGGCGCAGCGCCCGGCCAGCTCGCGGTGACATCCGTCAGCGTGCCTGCAATCGCATGCTTGCTGACCGTCTCGCGCAGCTCGCGCGCAAACGGGACGTGCGTGAAAAACCATGCGAGCGTGGAAACATCGACGCGGTTCGCTTGAATTTGCGTACGCGCCGGGGCTGCGCCCTTTGCGCGAGTGGTGCGCACTTTGAAGTCCAGCGGGGCTATGGCCTGTTTTGAAGTGGTGACCAGCGCCAACTGGGTGGCTTCAAACTCTTGTCCGCCCACGCCGTCATCGGTACCCCAAACGCGCTGCGCCACACGGCCCTGCAGCGAGGCAAGCGTCAGCGGCTGCAAGTTATCGGCAAGCGTTACATCGACGTTCGTCAATGCGATATCAGCGACGACACGCGTTATCCGAGCGTCATCGAAGGTCACCCAGCTGCGCACCGCGCCTTGTGCGCGCTCGACTTTCAACGGCACGTCGAATGTACGTGCGATAGCTGCGAGATCGGCGTAGTCAACCGCGCCAAACGCTTCGCCGGTCCAGCGCGCGTAATCCGCCGGTCGCGAAAACGGCGCATGACGAAAGCGAGCCCGCAGGTCAATCGGGCCGGCGATCGCAGAAGTCGGCTGCGCCTGCAAGCCGATCATGTGCGAACCGAACACGTTTTCGAGCTGCAGGTTGACGTGAGTGAGCTCGAACTCGGGCGTTGCAGACGGACTGCGACGGTCGCTGTAGCGGACGCGCGCATCTCGAATGACTACTTCGTGTTGCGCGAGAATCCAGTCGGAAGCGCCGGAGTCTTCACCGTTTTTTTCATTCGGATCGAACACGAAGCCGCCGACAGAAAATCTATTGCCCGGCAGGCGAACGACGTCCAAATCGAGCGCCGCGATCCGCAAGTGCGAAAAGCGTGGCTCGAACGCCACTGCGCTGAGCCAGGAAACCGTGCCCTCGACCAGAGGCAGCGATATGCCAGGACGGCTATCCCCGCCCGCAACGCTGACACCGCTCAACGCGACGTGCGGGCTGAAGCCGCGCCACGACGCCTCGATACGGCCAATGGTCACGGGCGCCTTCAGTGCACGCGACGCAATCTGTTCGATACGCGGTCGAAGCTCATCGACGCGCGGCATCGCCACGTAACGCACGGCGAGCAGCACGGCTCCTGCGATAAAGAACAACGCGACGAGTGTCCACGCCAATACCAGCCAGACGAGGTGTAATGCGCGGCCCGGACGTATGCCGAAACGCGGAGCGCCCGGACCATCGGCGCGTTCGAGGACGTCTAACTGCGTTGTCATGGCGCGCGCCGCGGGGCGTCGCTACGTAAAATGAACAATCGATAAGAGGCGAAAGGGCCGAGGCCACGTTATCACAGCGGCCCGGTGGTACGACCGCGTCTAGCAGTGAAAGATTCCATGCTTCTCGGCCCCGAATTCATAGGCCCGCAAGATTGGCGCGGAACGCCCGTGTCGTTGGCCGAACTGCCGGCGTTGTCTCACTACGTGCAACGATCATTGCAGGCCGAATCGCGATCGGGGACGGCCATCGCCGGTGGTGCGGGTGGATCGGGTTTTGAAGCGCTGGCGCGCCTGGCAGACACTGTCTGGACAGCAGCACGCTTGCACGAAGCGCTTCAAGCGGAACTGGCAGCCGCCACCGGCGATGCAACGCAACGTCTAGCCAGTGCGCTGCGTCGCTTGCGCAGACGTGTTCTGCTGACTCTGATTGCGCGCGATGCAACCGGCCGCGCGGAGCTGGCAGAAGTCGTTGCAACGATGACCGCGCTCGCCGAACTGGCTGTGCAAGCGGCGGTTGGAGTGCAGGCGCAAGAGCTAGCGGCGACGCACGGAACGCCGATCGGCGCTAACGGAGTACCGCAGGACTTGCTCGTTGTCGGCATGGGCAAGCTGGGTGGCGCCGAATTGAATGTGTCGTCCGATATCGACCTGATCTTCGTGTACGACGAAGACGGTGAAACCGACGGCGCGAACCTCCGCCGCCGCATCACCAATCATGAATTTTTTGCGCAGCTCGGGCGGAGGGTGATTGCACTGCTAAACGACGTGACCGCCGATGGCTTTGTGTTCCGCGTCGATATGCGGCTGCGGCCCAACGGTTCCGCCGGCCCGCTCGCGGTGTCGAGCGCGATGCTGGAGGAGTATTTGATGTCGCAGGGCCGCGAATGGGAGCGCTTTGCCTGGCTCAAGGCACGCATCGTTTCGCTTCCCGTGTTCGCATCCGCGGCGCAATTCGAAGCGCAGTGTGCCGCGCTCGACGCCATCGCGCGGCCGTTCGTGTTTCGCAAATACTTTGATTTCGGTGCGATCGCTGCTTTGCGGGAGTTGCACAAGCTGATTCGTGCCGAGGCCGCGCGGCGCTCGGGAAAACGGCAGGGTCGCGGGCACGGCACCGACGACGTGAAGCTCGGGCGCGGCGGGATTCGCGAGCTCGAATTCATAGCGCAGACGTTTCAGATCGTGCGCGGCGGCCGCGAGCCGTACTTGCGATCGAAGTCGACACTGGACACGTTAACGGCGCTGTCGGAGCTCGGCGTGTTGTCATCCGCGACGTGCAAGCGTCTGGCGGCAAGCTACATTTTCCTGCGCAACTTCGAACATGCGCTGCAGTACGTCGACGATGCGCAGACGCATCAGGTGCCGGCGGACGGTGCGGCACGTGAGCGCGTGGCACGGCTTCTGGGAGCCGCAAGCGCAGCGGCGATGATCACCGAGTATCGCGCTGTGCAGGCGCTCGTAGCAGACGTGTTCGACGGTGTGTTTGCCGAACCGGCCACCGGCGAAGACGAGATCTCGCTGGCCGCGAATGTTCAGGGTACGGCCGACGACGGCGCATTGATCGAAGATCTGCGAGTGCGCGGATTTGCAGAGCCGGAGGCGACCGCGCACCGATTACGCGCGGTGCTCGATTCACGCCGTATGCAGGCGATGACCGGTGCCGCTCGAACGGGTGTCGAGCGTTTGCTACGGCGCGCGTTGCAGGCGGCGATCGAACGCTCGCGCGAAACAGGCTCCGCACACGACATCGGCCCCGACCAGCACTTCGCGAGGTTTGCGCAGCTGGCCGACGTGATCGCGGGACGCAGCACCTACATCGCACTGCTGAATCAGTTTCCGCAAGCGTTCGATAAGGTGATGCGAATGCTGGCGGCGAGTCGCTGGGCCACCGACTATCTGGTGCGGCATCCGATGCTGCTCGACGAGCTACTCGACCAACGTCTGCTCGAGCACGAGCCCGACTGGCCGTCGTGGTCGATCGCGGTGCGGCAGCAGTTAACCGAAGCCAATGGCGATCACGAGCGGCAGATGAATTTGCTGCGTGATGCGCATCACGCACAAGTGTTCCGGCTGCTGGTGGCTGACCTCGACGGCCGGCTGACAGTCGAGCGGCTCGCCGACCACTTGTCGGCGTTGGCCGATGCGACGCTCACCCTGGCGATTGAATACGCGTGGCGCTCAATGGCCAGACGGCACCGCGATGTGCCGCGTTTCGCGGTGATCGGTTACGGCAAGCTCGGCGGCAAAGAGCTCGGTTATGAATCCGACCTCGATCTGATTTTCTTGTATGACGATGAAGACCCTGCGGCGGCCGAGGTGTATTTGTTGTTCGCGCGCCGATTGATGACGTGGCTGTCGGCGCACACATCGTCCGGCAAGCTGTTCGAGATCGATCTGCGGTTGCGGCCCGATGGCAACACCGGCTTGTTGGTCTCGCCGTTCGACGCATTCGCGCGCTACCAGCGCAACGAGGATGGACTTGGGGCATGGCCATGGGAGCATCAAGCGCTCACGCGGGCACGCTATTCGGCGGGCGACCTGGAGATCGGCGAACGCTTCGAGGCCGAACGGACCCTGATTCTGATGCAGCGGCGCGATAAGCAAAAACTCTGCACCGATGTGCTTCAAATGCGCGCGCGCATGCTCGACGGTCACCCGAATCCGACCGGATTGTTCGACGTAAAGCACGACCGCGGCGGCATGGTCGACGTCGAATTTATCGTGCAATTTCTGGTGCTTGCGCACGCGCACGAGCACGCCGACTTGGTACGCAATGTCGGCAATATCGCGTTGCTGCATATGGCCGGACAGTTGCAATTGATCGACACGTCACTGGCGCGCGAGGTGGCAGATGCGTATCGCACCTTCCGCAGCATTCAGCACCGGCTGCGGCTCAACGGCGCCGAACGGGCACGTGTAGCGCGTCAGGAAGTCGAGCGCGAAGCCGCGGCGGTCACTCGACTTTGGAACTCGGTTTTCACACCGCTGCCGGAGGCAGCAGTCTCAGCACCGTAAAGATCAGCATGCCGATCGCCATCGCAGCGATCATGCTGCGCGTGGTCAGCGTGATCACGGCCGCGGCGAGTCCTGCGACCAGCTTCGGATTGGCAATCGACAGATTGAATGCGCCCTGCGTCAGGAACAGCTCGGGCGTGACGAGCGCAATCAAGGCGCACACGGGTGCATAGCGCAGCCCGTGCTGCACTCTTTCAGGCAGCGGAAAATAATCGCCGAGCATCAGGAAACTCGAGCGCATCAGGATCGTGATCAATGTCAGCCCAGTGATCACCAGCCAGATTTCAAGATTGCTCAACTCGTCCCTCCTGTGTTGGCATGGCGCTCGAGCATGATCTCCGCGCTCATTGCGGCAGCGATGCCCGCGACCACCGCCACCAACAGTCCGAGCTTCAGCGGCAGTCCCGCGGCCACCACGGCGATCACGCCCGCAGTGACTGCGCCGATCAACGCGGGCTTGCCCGAAATCATCGGCAGCGTCATTGCGATCAGCGCGAGGATCGCTGTGAACTCGAGGCCCCATTGAGCCGGCACTTCGGCCGCGAGCACGATGCCGACGATCGACATCGTCTGCCACACCATCCAGCTGCCCGCACTCATGCCGAGAAAGAACCAGACTTGCTCGGTCGTTCCGCGTTCGTCGCGCGGTGCGTCGGCAAACCGCGACAGGAATATCGCGAAGCTCATGTCGACCATGAAATAGCTGAGCAACCATCGGCGCGCGATTGAAAAGCGGCGAAAAAACGGGTGCAGCCCGGCCGAAAAAATCACGAACCGGAGGTTGACGACCACCGCCGTCAACATCACGACCCAGAGTGGAGCGTCGGCCGCGATCAGCGGGAGCGACGCGAGCTGCACGGTTCCCGAGAACACCAGCAACGTCATACCGATCGCCTGCGCGGTGCTGAGTCCGACCTTGACCATCGCAACTCCGGTCACCAGCCCCCAGATGCCGGTGCCGATCAACAGCGGCGCCACAGCGCGTATGCCGCGCGTAAATCCTTCGCGTCGTACTCGCGCGAGCTCCAAACGCGAGCCGAACAAAGCTTTCATTGGCGCCGATTATAGAAAGCGACTGTTCGTTAGAATGATCAGCTTGAAAAGAACAAGTGCGAGATTCGGGAGAAAGCAATGTCGATGTCCGACCGCGATGGATTGATTTGGTACGACGGAGAGTTGGTGGACTGGCGTGACGCGACCACGCATGTGCTGACGCATTCGTTGCACTACGGACTCGCGGTGTTCGAGGGTGTGCGCGCCTACAGTACGGCGGCTGGTCCCGCGATCTTCCGCTTAAAGGAGCACACCGAGCGGCTGTTCAACTCCGCCAAGATTTTCATGATGCAGATTCCATTTTCGCCCGAACAGATTTCCGAGGCACAGCGCGAAGTAGTGCGCGTCAATAAGCTCGACTCCTGTTATCTGCGGCCGCTGGTTTTCTACGGGTCGGAAAAAATGGGAGTCAGCCCGAAGGGCAACAAAGTGCACGTGGCCATCGCAGCATGGCCCTGGGGCGCGTACCTCGGCGAAGAAGGGCTGGAAAAGGGAATTCGAGTCAAGACATCTTCGTTTCAGCGGCACCATATCAATGTATCGATGGTTCGCAGCAAGACGGCGGGCCATTATGTCAATTCGATTCTGGCCAACATGGAAGCGATCAACGACGGCTACGACGAGGCGCTTCTACTCGATACGCAGGGGTTTGTGGCGGAAGGTGCCGGCGAAAATCTCTTCATCGTCAAGGATGGCCAGGTGTATGAACCCGAGATGGTGTCGGGGCTCACCGGCATCACGCGTGCGACCGTGCTCGACCTCGCTCGCGACCTGGGCTACCCCGTCACGATGAAGCCGATGACGCGTGACGATGTCTATCTGGCTGACGAAGCATTCTTCACCGGTACCGCAGCCGAGATCACGCCGATTCGTGAGCTCGACGGCCGCATGCTAGGCGCCGGCCAGCGTGGACCGATCACCGAAAAAATCCAGAGCCTGTTTTTCGACGTGGTCAACGGCCGCGCATCCAAGTACAAGCAGTGGCTCACACCCGTTCAGGAAGGCAGTGCGAATGAGCGCGACTCAAGAAGATCCGATCGTCGAGTTGCAGTCCAGTGATCTGCCGGCGTTTTGCCCTAATCCGGCGATGCCGGTATGGAATCATCATCCGCGGGTATTTCTCGACGTGACTAAGACCGGTCAGGCAATGTGCCCTTATTGCGGCACCGTATATATGTTGAAGCCCGGAGAGATCGTGAAGGGTCACTGAGCTCGATGCGAGTTGCGAAGCCCATTTTGTTGTCGTCGCCCGAAGAGTGCGAGCAAGCGTTTTACGAAGCGCTTGAGGCGGGAGATAGCGAAGCCATGATCGATCTGTGGCTCGAAGACGATGACGTCGTATGCATCCACCCGGGCGGCCCGCGTTTGACCGGTTTTGCGTCGGTGAAGTCATCATGGACTTCAATTCTCGCCAACGGGCCGCTGCACGCTCGCTGCACGCTCGCAAAATCGCTCGAGACACCCACTGTTGCTCTGCATAACGTGATCGAAGAAGTCGTTGTCGGTTCGGGTGCGAAGCAGGAAGTGGTGCGCGTGCTCGCGACCAACGTGTACGTGAAAACGCCGGCGGGTTGGAAGATGGTTCTGCATCACGCATCCTCGGCCCCCGGAGGTGCAGTAGCCGGCGCAAGCGAAGCCAGAGAGTCGCATGGAGTGCTGCACTGATTCGGAATATCGCCGATCGAGTATCGAAAGCGTGACCACGTTGCGTGCCGCTAATCGCTAGCTCTTACGTAGCGCCGCCTTGGTTGCCTGGCGCGCACTTGCAAACCATCGTGCCGGCCCGATTCATGCGGCTGCCCGCTGTGCTGTACCGGCGCGAACGTTGGGACACGCACGATGGCGACTTTATCGACGTCGACTTTGCGCTGCCCGAGCCGGTGGCGAGCGGCGCACCGGTGCTTGTCATGTTTCATGGTCTGGAGGGCGATTCGCAGAGCCACTATGCGCGCTCGACGATGCGCTGGTTCGCCGATCGCGGTTGGCGCGGCTTGGTCATTCATTTTCGCGGCTGCTCCGGCGAAGCCAATCGGCTGCCGCGCGCCTATCACTCCGGAGACTCGGACGAAGGCGACTGGATGCTGCGCGCAGTGCACTTGCGCTGGCCGGACGCGCCACTTTATGCGGTCGGAATTTCGCTCGGCGGCAATATGCTGGCTAAGTGGGCCGGCGAGCGAGAACACGATGCCTCTTTCGTCACCGCGGCGGCCTCGATTGGATCGCCGCTGGATTTGGCGGCAGGCGGCGCCGCACTCGGCCGCGGTTTCAACATGATCTATACGCGCATGTTCCTCACTACGCTGAAGAGCAAGGCGCTGGTAAAGCTGCAACAGTTTCCCGACATCGCGCGCGATGGCGAGTACACACGACGGCTGCGCGCCAGCCGCAACCTGTACGAGTTCGATAATGAATACACGGCGCCAATGCACGGCTTCCGCAATACTGAAGACTACTGGGACAGAGCGTCCGGTAAGCCGTGGCTGCAAGCGATTCGCATTCCGTACCTGCTGCTCAATGCACGCAATGATCCGTTCGTCCCTGTGGCCAGCCTACCGCAGCTGCAAGACGTGTCTGAGGCGGTAGAGCTCGAGCAGCCCGAGCAGGGCGGTCACATAGGGTTCGCCCGTGGCCCGTGGCCGGGGCGCATCGACTTCATTGCGGAGCGCTTGCACCGTTTTTTTTCACAACGTGAACCCTCACTGCCGTAGCCGAACAGGCACGTAAACCGCTACGCTAATGCCCTGCTCAAGGAGGTCGCATGGATGACATTGTCAAGGCCGCAATTGCCAAGTGGCCCAATGTGCCGGCCGTATTTGGCTGGCTTTCGCTGAACGGACGCGGCAATTGGCGCATCAAAGATGACCCGATCGAAAACGAAGCGATCAACGAATTCATCGGTCGCAACTATATGAACGACGGCTGCGGCAACTGGTTCTTTCAGAATGGACCGCAGCGCGTGTACGTCTCTCTCGAAATTGCGCCGTGGATCTACCGGCTCGATGAATTCCAGCGGCTCGCCACCCATACCGGCGCCCATCCACGCGAGCTGCGGCAGGCCTTTGCCGACGAAAACGGCCGACTCTATTTTGAAACCGAACTAGGGCCGGGCGTGCTCGATGATCGTGACACGCTGGCCTTCTTGGAGCGCATCGTCGATGAAGGTGGTCAGGTGTTGGATGACGGCGCGATGGCTGAGTGGAACGCCGGACAAATCAGCGCCGAGTTGAAAACAGAAGGGCTGCACGTCAATCACGACAATCACGTGCCGATCGAACGCATCAAGTCGGCGCGCGTACCGGAAGTACTTGGCTTTATGCGCAAGCCGCAGTCCTCGAAGAGAAGCTGACGTTCTAATCAGGAACCGGCGACTCGACGCCGAGGATCTTGTGCAGCTTCGGACTGGTCGTCGTGTACTGCAGGTGCACTTTCCGATCGGGAAACACGTAACGCGTCGCGCCGAAAGCCGCAAGGGCGGACTCGTGAAAGCCTGAGAGGATCAGCTTCTTCTTCCCTGGATAGCTGTTGATGTCTCCGACAGCAAAAATGCCGGGAACGTTAGTTTCGAACTTTTCAGTATCGACGCGGACCTGCCTGCGTTCAAGGTCAAGCCCCCATTCAGCGATAGGACCGAGCCTTGGTGATAGCCCGAAGAACACAAGCAGATGATCGAGCGGAACGCGCCGCGTCACGCCGTCCAGCGATGTCACGCGCACTTCGGTCATCCGCCCGCCGCCTTCCTGCGAACCGCTGTCTTCGAAGCCGCTGACCTGGCCGAGCAGCAGTTGCATCTGGTGCTGCTCACAATGCGCCTTCATCTTCGCCACCGAAGCGGGCGCCGCGCGAAAGCCATCGCGCCTATGAACCAGCACCACGCTTTCGGCCTTGTCGGCGAAATTCAGCGCCCAGTCGAGCGCCGAGTCCCCGCCGCCCGCTATTACGAGTTGCTTGCCGACAAATTGCGCAGGGTCTTTGACCCGGTAGTGAAGCTGCGTGCCGGCGAATCGATCGATGCCTTCGACCTTCAGTGTGCGCGGCTGAAATGAACCGACGCCACCGGCAACGATGACAACTTTCGTCAGAAAACTCGTTCCTTTGCTCGTCTCGACCCAGAAGCGTCCATCGTCCTGCTTCTGGACGGCCGAGACCTCCTGCCCAAGATGGAAGGTCGCACCAAACGGCTTGATCTGATTCAACAGCGCGTCCGTCAACTCCTTCCCGCTGCACACGGGGATCGCCGGGATGTCGTAGATCGGCTTGTCCGGATACAGCTCAGTGCACTGGCCGCCGACTTCCGGCAGCGAGTCCACCACGTGCGCCTTAATCTCAAGCAGACCGAGTTCAAACACCTGGAACAATCCGACCGGACCAGCGCCGACGATCACCGCATCAGTCTCGATGGGCTGCGCAGCCGACGCAGTCGCTGCAATCAGTGATTCGTTCTCGGATTTCATTGCTTAAGGTGGGTCGAGACAAAAACGCAACCCGAATCGCGCAAACCGCGATTGTACGGACGCAGGTCTAGCGGCGCGAACGCTCCTCAGGCTCGCGCCGCGAAGCTTCCCTGATGCCCTCTCGATCGCGTTTGACTTCGGCCTGCAGATCACGCATCCGCGCGTCGATCTCGGACATCGTGTAAAAGTCGCCGTCGTTGGCGCGGCGTGCGAGCTCGAGCTGATTGACGGCGGCTTGCGGAGCGCCGAGCAGCGCATACATCTCGCCGATCGACTGGTGTTGCAGCGAGCGGCGATTCAACGCCGCATACGAACGACCGAGTAAAGCATGGTAGGCAGGCTGCGTTCGCGCAATCGCTTCTTGTTTGCGCAAAAATGCGATGGCTGCTTCGTGCTGATTGGTCTGATTCAAGACGTCCAGATAGTGGCTGGCCGCTAGCGACGATAACGGGTAACGGATGGCGTTATCACTCGCCAGCTTGACCGCCGCGGCGAGCTCTTCGTCGCTGCGCGCGGCAGCCAGACGGGCTTCGGCAACGAGTTTGTCAAGCACGGGAGATGGCGCCGAATTAAGGCGGCGTGCGGCCTGCGCCGCCTGCACGGCGAGCTCAGGCTGATTCAACTTCAGCGCCGCCACCGCAATGCCATACCGCGCCGCGATTTCCGACGGCGTTGTTTGGTTCTTCAGCTGCCCGTTGAAATATTCGAGAGCGTCACGCCAGCCTTGCGTGGTCGTCTCCTGTAGCACACGCACCCGGGCGCGGATCAATTGGAAGTCCAAACTGTCTGGGCGCTGCTTCACGCGCAAATCGCGCGTGCGATTTTGCATGTCCGAAATGCGCTCGACCGTCATCGGGTGGGTGCGCAGATACGCAGGCGCCGCGCTTTCGTAAATGCGGGTGCCGGACTGCAACCGGCCGAAAAACGCTTCCATGCCGCGGCCGTCGAATCCGGCATCGGTCAGCGTCTGAAACCCGACTCGATCCGCCTCGCGCTCGGCCTCACGCGAAAAATTCAACTGCTGCTGGATCAGTGCAGCCTGCGTGCCGACGATCGCCGCTTGCGCCAGGTCCCCGCTGGACGAGCCTCCAGAGCGCGCTGCGAGCAGCGCCAGTAACAGCGCGCCCAGCGCGAGCACTGAGGAGTCGCGCTGCCTGGCCAACATACGCGCAATGTGCCGCTGCGTGACGTGGCCGATCTCGTGCGCCATCACACCGGCCAGCTCCGCCTCGCTTTGCGCCGCGAGTACCAACCCCGTGTGTACGCCGATAAATCCGCCGGGCAATGCAAAAGCATTCATCATCGGATCGCGTATTGCGAAGAACACGAAGTCGAGCGAGCGCGACGAGCTGACGGCAACCAGCTGATAGCCGAGGTGGTTCAAATACTCGGATGTCTCGGTGTCCGACAGATAATGAGGATCGCGCCTGACTTCGAACATGATTTGCTCGCCGAGTTTTCTCTCGGTCGCCGGTGCCAAGTCCTCGCTGCTGGCATCGCCCAGCGATGGCAGATCGATCGACTGCGCGAGCGCCGGTGGGGCGTTCAGCACACAGCTGACCAGGACGATGACGAAGAGTCTGAACAGGCGCACGTCAGGGGCGCATCCGCGGGTACGAGTCCGTTTGTATGATAGCTAGTTGTGCGTTTTGTTCCACCACAGATTGCATGCCAGTTGTCGATAAATTAGGCCGATGAATTCGCTCACTCACTTTGACGCCGCGGGCCGGGCGCAGATGGTCGATGTCGGCGACAAGGCGGTCACGCATCGCGTCGCGGTCGCGACTGGGCGCATCTCGATGCTGCCGGCTACGTTGCAGCTGATCAGCTCCGGTAGCGCCAAAAAGGGCGACGTCCTCGGCGTGGCGCGTATCGCGGCGATTCAAGCGGCGAAGCGCACGCCGGAACTGATACCGCTGGCGCATCCGCTGGCGATCACGAAGATCACGATCGACTTCGACGTTCAGCCTGCGTCGAACTCGATTGAGTGTCGTGCGCAAGTCGAGACGCACGGTCAGACCGGCGTCGAAATGGAAGCGCTGACCGCGGTGCAGATCGGTCTGCTGACGATTTACGACATGTGCAAGGCGGCCGATCGTGGCATGGTGATCGGCGACGTCAGGTTGCTCGAAAAGCACGGCGGCAAGTCTGGCAGCTACGTTGCCGGCACTTGAGGGAACAGGCCTGGCCCGTGCGGTTTTACTCAGCCGAAGAGGTCCATGCCGCGCTGAGCCTGCCGGCGCTTGCAGACGAGATTGCGGAAGCACTCAGATCCGGGGCGATCGCACCACTGCGCCATGCGCACGCACTCTCCGTGACCGATTCGTTGCTGTTGATGCCGGCGTGGAGCGCCGGTGAGACAGGCGCGATTGGGGTCAAGCTGGTCACCGTGTTGCCGCGCAATCGCGCGCGAGGCGTGTCGACGGTCAACGCGCTTTACGTGTTGTTCGATCGTGATACCGGCGAGCCACGTGCCGTCATCGACGGCGAAGCGCTGACATTGCGTCGCACTGCCGCGGCATCGCTGCTTGCAGCGCGCTATCTGGCTCGCCACGACGCGCACAATGTCTTGATCGTCGGCACCGGGCGGCTCGCGCGATTCATGGCGCATGCGCACTGCACGGGCCGCTGCGTCGAGCGGCTATTCATCTGGGGTCGCAACGCGCAGCATGCACAATCGCTCGCGTCCACATTGCGCGAAGAAGGTCTGCCGGCCGAGGCTGCAGCCGATCTCGAACATGCGGTGGGCGACTCGCACATCGTCAGTTGCGCAACCACGGCGACCGCGCCGGTCGTGCAGGGTGCCTGGTTAGCGCCCGGCACGCACGTCGATCTGGTCGGCGCCTTCAAACGCAACATGCGCGAAGTCGACGACGCTGCGGTGGCGCGCTCGCGCATATACGTTGATACCTATGCTGGCGCGCTGGCGGAGGCGGCGGACATCATTGAGCCCATCGAGCGCGGCTTCATTGCGCGCCATGACGTGCGCGGCGAACTGGCGGAGCTCGTGACCGGTGCTGTGCCGGGCCGAAGCGACGCCGGCGAGATCACACTTTTCAAATCAGTCGGCACTGCGATCGAGGATTTGGCAGCGGCGCGGTTACTGGTTAGGCCGCAGTTAGCCGGCTAACAACTCACGCGCATGTTTGCGCGTCGTATCGGTGATCTCCTGCCCGCCGAGCATGCGCGCGACTTCTTCGATGCGCGTCTTGCGATCGAGCTGAACCATGCGCGACACTGGCCGACCGTCGGCGCTGTCTTCCTTCGTGACGCGGTAGTGCTGATCGCCGTGCGCTGCGACCTGTGGCAGGTGGGTGACTGCGAGCACCTGGCGGCTCTGGCCAAGTTGCTTTAGCAGGCGGCCGACGGTGTCGGCGACCGCGCCCCCGATGCCGGCGTCGACTTCATCGAAGATCAGCGTAGCGACCGGCGTTGCAGTCGCTGCGATCACCGAGATCGCCAAACTAATACGCGCGAGCTCGCCGCCGGATGCAACACGAGCGAGCGGCTTCGAGCTGACGCCGGCGTGGCCTGCGACCAGGAACTCGACCTTATCGATTCCCTGCGCGGTCGGCTCGACAGCACTTAGCTGCGCGTCGAAGCGGCCGCCCTGCATGCTGAGATCCTGCATCGCGCGCGTGACTTCGGTGCTCATCTGCTTCGCGGCCTTGGCGCGCCTTTTCGACAACTCCTGCGCCGCCTTGTCGTAGGCGTCACGCGCGAGCGCTTCGCGTGCGCGCAGAGACTCAAGATCGCCCGCAGCAGAGAGCGCCTGCAGCTTGTTCTTCGCGCTTTGCCAAATTTCCGTCAGCGCTTCTGGCGCGGCTTTGAACTTACGTGCTGCCGCGTGCAGCGCAGACAGTCGTGCGTCGACGTCCGCGAGGCGCGAGGCATCGAGATCGGTCTTGTCCAGGTACCGTGTCAGTGCAGACACTGCTTCGTCGAGTTGAATCTGTGCGGCATCGAGCAACTCCGCGATCGGCGCGATGCGCTCGTCGTACGGCGCGAGTTGAGTCAAGCGCGCATACACGGTGGCGACTTGCGACAGGGCGGACGTGTCGGCGTCGCTCAACATGTCGATTGCAGCGCGCGCACCCTCCAGCAATCCCGCAGCGTGTGACAGGCGTTTATGCTCGACCGATACCTCCTCCCATTCACGGGGCTGCGGCGCCAGTACGTCGAGCTCGTCGACGATCCAGCGCAGCCGTTCCTGCTCGGCCAGCGCGCTGGCTGCCATCGTTTCAGCTTCTTCGCGTGCGCGTTGCGCGCTTTTCCACGCGGCAAACGCTTCTGCAACCGCACGTCGGGGCATCGCTAGCACACCGTGTTCGTCGAGCAGCTGCAACTGCGACGCGGGCCGCAGCAGCGATTGGTGCGCGTGCTGTCCGTGCACGTCGATCAGGCTCTCGCCTAGCTCGCGCAGCTGCGCCAGAGTGACCGCAGAGCCGTTGATGAACGACTTACTGCGCCCGGAAGCGTCGATTACGCGGCGCGCGAGCAGCACGCCATCGTCGCTCGCGAGCGCGTTCTGCATCAGCCAGTGCTGGATATGCTCGCCGGGACGAAACTCCGCGGAGATCTCTGCGCGCTGCGCGCCCTCGCGCACGACGTCCGCATCGCCGCGCTCCCCAAGCGCCAGCAGCAACGCGTCGATCAGGATCGATTTTCCCGCGCCGGTTTCGCCGCTAAGCACGGTAAAACCGGGCGCGAAATCCAGATCAAGCGACTCGACGATCACAAAATTGCGGATCGACAGCGAAAGAAGCATGAGCAACGGACACTTATTTCGGCTGGGGGAGCACGAGGGGGCCGAGCGCTTCGCGCTTGGCGTTGGCAAGCATGGCTTCCCCGGCTGCGCCGGGGGCCCTGCAGCCCCCTCGTAGCCCGTCATGCGAGCCACGCGAGCCGCAGGGTCGCGCCTCAAGCGCGGCCATGCGGCTCGCTCGGCATCACGCTCCAGTGCAGCTTCTGCCGCAGCGTCGTGAAAAAGTTGTAGCCGACCGGATGCAGCAAGGTCGCCGCATGCGAACTGCGCTTGACGCGCACGACGTCGCCGGGTGCGAGCTGCTCGTAAGACTGCATGTCAAAGTGCGCCATCGCATCGCGCTCGTCGGTGATTTCGATCTCGATGACGACATCGTCGTTCAACACGATCGGCCGGTTCGACAAGGTTTGTGGCGCGACCGGCACCAGCAGCAAGCCGGCCAATGACGGATACAGAATCGGGCCGTCGGCCGATAGGGCATACGCAGTCGAACCGGTCGGCGTGGCCACGATGACCGCGTCGGCGCGCTGGTTGTACATCGTCGCGCCGTCCACCCGCACGGTGTATTCGACCATGCCACCCGTGACACCGCGCGACACGACGATGTCGTTCAGCGCCGCCGCATGAAAGATGGCTTTGCCGCCGCGGCGCACCTCGCCATCGAGCAATACGCGGCGATCGGTCTCGTAGGCTCCGCGCAGCATCGGCACCAGCGCCTCTGACATCTGATCGAGCGACACGTCAGTCATAAATCCAAGCCGGCCGTGGTTGATGCCGATCAGCGGCACCTGATGCGGCGCCAGCTCGCGCGCGATGCCCAGCATCGTGCCGTCGCCGCCGAGCACGATCGCCACATCGGCCTGTTTTCCGATCGCGTGCACGCTGTGGCCCGGGTACTGGTCGAGTTGCACATGCTCGCGGGTGGTGGAATCCAACAGCACTTTGCCGCCAGCCGACTCGACAATTCGGGCGATCGCCAGTAGCGGTTCACGGATATTTTCCGCGCGTGGCTTGCCAAAGAGAGCAACGTTGCTGAATGGCCGGGACATGAATCGATTATGCAGGAGGCTCGGCAGCCGAAGCGGGCCCACACCTTGCGTACACTTTGTCGATGGGGTCGATGATGCTGGACGATAGGGCGCGCCAACTTCTGAAAACGCTGATCGAGCGGTATATCGCCGAGGGCCAGCCGGTCGGCTCGCGCGCGCTGTCGCGCATCTCCGGGCTCGAGCTGTCGCCGGCAACGATTCGCAACGTGATGGCCGACCTGGAAGAGATGGGCTTTGTCGCGAGCCCGCACACTTCCGCCGGTCGGGTGCCGACGCCGCGCGGCTACCGCCTGTTCGTCGATTCGCTGTTGACCGTGATGCCAATCGAGCAGCAGCAGACGCAGATCATGCAGGACCAGTTGCAGATAGGCGATCCGGCGCGCGCGATGCAATCAGCGGCACAACTGCTGTCGAGCTTGTCTCAGTTCGCCGGCGTCGTGCTGACGCCGCGCCGCGCTTCGAGCTTCAAGCAGGTCGAATTCGTGCGCCTGTCCGAGCGCCGTATTCTGCTGATCATCGTCACCCCCGAGGGCGACGTGCAGAACCGGGTGCTGATGACCGATGCCGCGTATTCGCAGTCGCAACTGGTGGAAGCGGCAAACATTTTGAACGAGCACTACGCCGGCCTTTCATTCAACGACGCGCGCACACGGCTGCACGGAGAGCTGCGGCAGCTCGGCGCTGACATTACGCAGCTGCTGAAGGCGGCGGTCCAGGCGGGCAGCGACGCGGTGGCGGAATCCCAGCCAGTCGTCATCTCGGGTGAACGCAATCTGTTGGGCCTGAGCGACCTGGCGACCGACATGGCGAAGCTGCGGCGCATGTTCGATCTGTTCGATCACAAGACGCGGCTGATCCAGTTGCTCGATGTATCGATCGGCGCGCACGGCGTCCAGATCTACATCGGCGGCGAATCGCAAACGGTGCCGCTCGACGACCTAAGCATGGTCGTGGCGCCGTACGAGGTCGACGGCAAGGTGGTCGGCACCCTCGGCGTGATCGGCCCCACGCGCATGGCCTACGAGCGCGTCATTCCGATCGTCGATATCACTGCGAAGTTACTGTCGAACGCTTTGTCGCAGACGTGAGTTTGAGAGTTGCGGTAGCAGCAGCGGCTGGCGCAGCTGCACCGCCTACGTCGTCGGGCACTAAAGTGCCGACCACTGCGGTACTCACAACGCCGGCGCAAAAAAGGGCTAAAGCGCTTTTTTGCTCAACGGCCCCGGCGTTGCTCCGCTCCTCGGGCGACGACTCAAAGGCGGCGCATCTGCGCCAGCCGCTGCTGTCGCGACACTGCCTCGTGCGAGGTGTTTTTCTTTTCCCCCACTCAAGAGACACTGCTCCCCGCGCCAGCGTTTGGCGTAGCGGCGCTGCCTTTGGAGTCGTCGCCCGAGGAGCGGAGCGCCAGCCGGGTCTTTGACGGGCCTGCCTGTTTGAGCGCAGCGAGTTTGCAGGCCCGCCGCTGGCGTGAGTACCGCAGGGTCGGCACGTTAGTGCCCGACGACTCAGGCAGCGCCGCTACGCCAAACGCTGGCGCGCTGCGATGCTCTAAGTCACTTCTTCGAGCCTTCGATCGGCAGTTCACCATCACGCATCAGCGGCGACTCGGGCTCCGAGTAAAAGTACATTCCAAACCGCATTCGCATTGCCTGACTGCCGGAACGCTGGCTGTCGTGTTCGAGACGCTCCGCCGAAAGCGCACTGATGCGTCGCGTCGCGGACTCCAGGACGCGCCGAGCCAATTCCTGCAGCGCCTGAATCGACTCGGGCCCGAGGTCCTCCGCAGCAGACGCTGTGCTCCAGATGCGGCGAGCCGTTGCCTGTTTGCATTGCGCTGAAGTTTCCTTCAATCGCTGCCAGATGGTCATGCACGTTGCGCGCGATGTACGCCATCGCATGTATGAAGCTGCGATCCGCAACGGCACGTTCGAGATGAAGGCGAGCGATGTCGTCGCTGACTTCAACGAAACCTAGTCGCAGCAGCTCTTCCAGCACCGCGCGACTGTGAAAGTCGCGCGAC
Organism: uncultured beta proteobacterium; assembly: GCA_963786295.1. Taxonomy (GTDB): domain Bacteria; phylum Pseudomonadota; class Gammaproteobacteria; order Burkholderiales; family Burkholderiaceae_F; genus JACCZX01. Next base: position 153,314 of record CAWAYV010000003.1, read on the forward strand.
ACCGATTGCGACAATCGCTCGAACGACGGTTCGCTCTTCGCATTTCCGTTGCGCACCGGCAAGGCCCGCGGCAGGCCGTCTTGATCCACGTACTGCGGATCGCTGGCCCATCGAGCGATGACTTCGCCCGCCAGCGATGGCAACGGCTGCCGTACGCGTGCCGTGAGCCGACTTTCGGAGCTCAGCGCGCGGACGTCTTTTCGATGCACGCCCGATACGATGCTGATGGCGGAGTCGTTGATGCGCTTGCCGGATTGCGAGAGTTCGGCTTGCGCCGCGCGCAGAAATGCGGGCTTCAGTGCTGCAACAAGCTGCGGAAACGTAACGCCGTTGGCGACCAGCAACCGTACGAGCGGCGCAAGCATCGCCAACGTTTGATCGAGCAGCACATCGGAGCGACTTGCGTCGCCGGTCTTTTCGGCGCTCACCTGGAAGCACATTTCTCGCAGCGAATGTCGCTAAATCGAAGCAGTGGGTCGACTCCTTAGAATGCGTCGCCGGGATGTCGCTAATCGCCGCAAAAGACCTTCGAACGATGCCGTTTTCACCGGAACCCGCGTTTGTGCACGGCTCGTTGAGTCGGACTGCGGTGTTGCTCGTCAATCTCGGGACACCGGCCGCGCCCGATGCCGGCGCGGTGCGCCGATTCTTGCGTCAGTTTTTGAGCGATCCACGCGTCGTCGAAATCCCACGGCTCGTTTGGTGGCCGATTTTGTACGGTGTCGTGCTGCCGCTGCGGCCGGGCAGGACTGCAGCTAAATACGCCGCGATTTGGTCCGATCAGGGGTCGCCACTGATGGCCCACAGCCGGCAGCAGGCGCTGATGCTGCGCGGCTACTTAGGTGAGCGCGGGCTCGACATCGAAGTCGCGTTGGCGATGCGCTACGGCGAGCCGTCGATCGCTTCGGCGCTTGCCGAACTGCGACAAAGAAATGTGAATCAGCTGCTGGTGCTGCCGATGTTTCCGCAGTATTCGGCGACGACGACTGCATCGGTATTCGACGCGGTCAATGGCTATTTGAAGACGATTCGAAACGTGCCTGAACTGCGCTGGGTCAAGCACTTTCACGATCACGCCGGCTATATCGAAGCGCTGAGGCAATCGGTGCTCGATCATTGGACTCGGTTCGGCCCGCTCGGCAAGGCAGGCAAGCTCGTCATCAGTTTTCACGGTGTGCCGAAGCGAACGCTGCATCTGGGCGATCCGTACCACTGCGAGTGTCAGAAAACCGGCCGCATGCTTGCGGACTCACTGGGGCTCAGCGACGGCGACTATGTGGTCACTTTTCAGTCCCGTTTCGGCCGCGGCGAATGGTTGCAACCGTACACCGCGCCGACCCTGCGCAAGCTCGCCGCGGACGGCTGCGCGCGGGTAGATGTCATCTGCCCCGGGTTTGTGACCGATTGCCTGGAGACGCTCGAAGAGATAGCGATAGAAGGCAAGAACGAGTTCCTATCCGCGGGCGGCAAGCAGTTTCACTACATCGCCTGCCTGAATGACGCGCCGGCATTCATTGCCGCGCTGGCCAACCTCGTGCAGCAACAGGTGCAAGGCTGGTCGATTCCCTCGACCATTAAGTCAGATGCCGCTGCGCGCGACGCGCAGGCACAAAAAAGCCGCGAGCGAGCGCGGCTGTTGGGTGCAAAGAACTAGAGACGAAAGGTGTCGAGCGCCGCTCTACGAGGGTCGCGGTCGCAGCGTCAGCGCGCTGCCGTTCACCCGCACGATATCGCCCACATTAAAGCCTGCGGCTATTTGTGGAATCGTGCGCAGCGAGCCGTCCAGCATCTGAATTTCAACAATGTACGAAGGCGTAGAGTCCGAGGCCCGACGCACGGCCATCACGGTTCCGCATTCCGAGCAGGAATGGACGACTACCTTTTCGCGTGGGGCGGTCGGCCGCGCATGGGAGTTGATCAAGAGGATCATCCCAATCGCGGCAAGGCCGATCACGACCAGCGGCGTCTGCGCGCTGAACGTGTCGCGTGCAGGCAGGTGCAGGGTCGCCGCTTTCTTGGGCGCGTTCGGTGGGGAAATCGAGCCGGTTTCCATGCCCACTTTGTAGCGGTCCGCGCCGATTGGCGCATAGATCATCCGATCCCATGTTCCGGCGAAGGCAGTCGGCCTATATCTTTCGGAACTAAATCTGTCCCCTTCAGCTTGAAAAGCCGACGCATGACCCAACATCTTTCAACTCGTTGAGTAAAAAGAGATTTTTGGAGGAGCGCGATGTCCCGTCCGGACCTTAATCCGGCCAACGAAGCACCCGCAGCGGAAGTCGTAGAGCGGGAGCCCGCGAATGCCCAGGCGCTCGGATCGGCGACCGTGGCCGAGGTAGAGAGCGAACTGCAACAGGCGCTGGCCAAGGCAAACGAAAACTACGACCTGTTTGTGCGGGCGAAGGCTGAGACCGAGAATGTCCGCCGCCGAGGGCAGGAAGACGTCGCCAAGGCCTACAAGTTCGCGGTCGAGTCGTTCGCCGAGGCGCTGCTGCCGGTAGTCGACTCGCTCGAAAAGGCACTGCACCTACGGAACGCGCCCGCCGACGCGCTGCGCGAAGGCGTCGAGCTGACACTGCGGCAACTGAAAGCCGCGTTCGCCAAGGGCAACTTGAAGGAAATCGACCCGGCGGTCGGCGAAAAATTCGACCCCCATTTTCATCAAGCGATTTCGACGGTGCCCGCCAAAGGCGTGGCACCGAATCATGTAGTCGAGGTGTTGCAAAAGGGCTGGCTGATTGCCGATCGCGTATTACGGCCCGCTCTCGTCATCGTCGCGCAGGCTTGAACTGGATCACATTTACCTTACATCGGTAGTGCGGAACATTAGGACTTAAGGACACAAAAAATGGCAAAGATCATCGGCATTGACCTCGGCACGACCAACTCCTGTGTGGCCATCATGGAAGGCGACACGGTGCGGGTGATCGAGAACAGCGAGGGCGCACGCACGACGCCGTCGATCGTCGCGTATCAGGAGGACGGCGAAATCCTGGTCGGTGCGTCGGCCAAGCGGCAGGCGGTCACCAATCCCAAGAACACGTTGTATGCGATCAAACGGCTGATCGGCCGGCGCTTCGAAGAAAAGGAAGTGCAGAAGGATATCAAGCTGATGCCGTACAAGATCGTCAAGGCGCCGAACGGCGACGCCTGGGTCGAAGTGCGCGGCAAGCAGATCGCGCCGCCGCAAGTCAGCGCCGAAATACTGCGCAAGATGAAAAAGACCGCCGAGGACTATCTCGGCGAACCGGTGACCGAGGCGGTGATCACCGTGCCGGCGTATTTCAACGATTCGCAACGACAGGCGACGAAAGACGCCGGTCGCATCGCTGGCCTCGAAGTCAAGCGCATCATCAACGAGCCGACCGCCGCTGCGCTTGCGTTCGGTCTCGATAAAACCCACAAGGGCGACCGCAAAATCGCGGTTTACGACCTCGGCGGCGGTACGTTCGACATCTCGATCATCGAGATCGCCGATGTCGAGGGGGAAAAACAATTCGAAGTGCTGTCGACCAACGGCGATACGTTTCTCGGCGGCGAAGACTTCGATCAACGCATCATCGATTACATCATCGGCGAGTTCAAGAAAGAGCAGGGCGTCGATCTCGGCAAGGACGTGCTCGCGCTGCAGCGCCTGAAAGACGCGGCAGAGAAAGCCAAGATCGAGCTGTCGTCGAGCCAGCAGACCGACATCAATCTGCCGTACGTGACGGCCGATGCGTCGGGTCCGAAGCATCTGAACATCAAGCTGACGCGCGCCAAGCTCGAGTCGCTGGTCGAAGAGTTGATCGCGAAGACGATCGAGCCGTGCCGCATCGCGATCAAGGATGCAGGTGTTAAGGCGAGCGACATCAACGACGTGATCCTGGTCGGCGGTATGACGCGCATGCCGAAGGTGCAGGAGAAGGTCCAGGAATTCTTCGGCAAGGAGCCGAGAAAGGACGTCAACCCGGATGAGGCGGTGGCCGTCGGCGCCGCGATTCAGGGTCAGGTGCTATCGGGCGAGCGTAAGGACGTGCTGTTGCTCGATGTCACTCCGCTATCGCTCGGTATCGAAACACTGGGCGGCGTGATGACGAAGATGATTCAGAAGAACACGACGATCCCGACCAAGTTTTCGCAGACGTTTTCGACGGCCGACGACAATCAGCCGGCGGTGACGATCAAGGTGTATCAAGGCGAGCGCGAAATGGCCGGCGGCAACAAGCTGCTCGGCGAGTTCAACCTGGAAGGCATTGCACCGGCGCCGCGCGGCCTGCCGCAGATCGAGGTCGCGTTCGATATCGACGCCAACGGCATTCTGCACGTCGGCGCCAAGGACAAGGCGACCGGCAAGGAAAACAAAATCACGATCAAGGCTAATTCAGGCCTGACCGAAGCCGAGATCCAGGCGATGGTCAAGGATGCAGAAGCGAACAAAGCCGAGGATCACAAGCGCTTCGAGCTCGCGCAGGCGCGCAACGCAGCCGATTCGAGCGTGCACCAGATCCGCAAGTCGTTGACCGAGCACGGCGACAAACTTGACGCCGGCGACAAGGAAAAGATCGAAGCTGCGATCAAGGATGTCGAAGACGCGCTGAAGACCGAAGACAAGGACGCGATCGAGGCGAAGACCGCGGCGCTGATGACCGCTTCGCAGAAGCTCGGCGAGAAGATGTATGCCGATGCGCAACAGGCGGCAGGCGCGGGAGCGGCCGCGCAGCCGGAAGCGGCGACCGCGGAGGCGACTGCGAACAATGAGGACGTCGTTGACGCGGACTTCAAAGAGGTTAAACGCGGGTAAACCTCGATCGCGTTTAACCCGCCGAGTTCGGGTGGACGACGTTGTCGCCGCCCAACTCGGCGTTTTGCGTTGTGGCTTTGCCTTGTAGATTTGTGTTGTGGAGTTGCGTCGGGGAATTGAGGGGTAATGGCTAAGCGGGATTATTACGACGTCTTGGGTGTTGGCAAAGACGCCTCGGACGAAGACATCAAGAAGGCTTATCGCAAGCTCGCGATGAAGCATCACCCTGATCGCAATCAGAGCAAGGGTGATGAAAAATCCGCCAAGACCTCCGAAGACAAGTTCAAGGAGGCCAAGGAAGCCTACGAGATGCTGTCGGACCCGCAGAAGAAAGCCGCGTACGACCGCTTTGGCCATGCAGGCGTCGATCCGAACATGGGCGGCGGCTTCGGCCGCAGTGCCGGAGCCGACGGTTTCGGCGGGTTTGCAGACGCGTTCGGCGATATTTTTGGCGACATCTTCGGTGCCGGCGCTGCCGGACGTGCGGGTGGGCGTAGTGCCGTTTACCGCGGCGCCGACCTGCGCTACAGCATGGACCTCACGCTCGAGCAGGCGGCCAATGGTTTCGCGACCGACATTCGCGTGCCCAGTTGGGAAACGTGCGATGTGTGCAAAGGTGCAGGCGCGAAACCGGGCACAAGTAGCAAGACATGCAGCACGTGCAACGGCTCCGGCAACGTGCGCATGTCGCAGGGTTTCTTTTCAATTCAGCAGACGTGTCCGACGTGCCGCGGCTCGGGCAAGGTCATTCCCGATCCGTGCACCAACTGCCAGGGCGCCGGCCGCATCAAGCAGAACAAGGTACTCGAAGTCAGCATCCCGGCCGGTATCGATGAAGGGCAGCGGATCCGCTTAAGCGGCAAGGGCGAGCCGGGAATGAACGGCGGCCCGCCGGGCGATTTGTATGTCGAGATTCACATCAAGCCGCACGACGTCTTCCAGCGCGACGGCGACGATTTGCACTGCGAAGTGCCGATCGGCTTTCCGACGGCGACCATAGGTGGGGAGATAGAAGTACCGACGCTGGGCGGCAGGGCGAGTATCAACGTCACCGAGGGCACGCAGACCGGCAAGACGTTTCGATTGCGCGGCAAGGGCATCAAGGGCGTGCGCGCGAGCTACCCAGGCGACCTGTACTGCCACATCGTGGTCGAGACGCCGGTGAGATTGACCGACAAGCAGAAAAAATTGCTACGCGAGCTCGATGCTTCGCTTGCACGAAGGTGGGGAGAAACACTCGCCGCGCTCCAAGAGCTTTGTCGACAAGATGAAGGGGTTCTTCACGGCGGAGTAGGTGATCGCCAGCGCAGTCTCGCCAACGGCCTGAGATTCATCAGCGCAGTAGCGCAACGCTCTTGATTTGCGCCCACAGCGGGCGACCCGGCTCAATCGCCAGATGCTTGCGCGAACGGTCGGTGATGCGTGCGATCAACGGTGTTCCACCGATGTCGAGCTTCACCAGCACCTGCCCCCGCGCATTAGCACTTGTGAGTTCGACCACTTTGCCCGACAGCAGATTAAGAAAGCTGCTTTCCTCCGCTTTATGCATCGCAAGGCTGACGTCGCTTGCCTGAATGCGAAACCGCATGTGCTGCCCGAGGGCTTCCACGCAACGGCTCACCCATACGCTGCCGCCGGCAAAATCGAGGCGGCTCAAATGGTCGACATCGTCGTGCTGCGCGACCACGGCGTCGATGACGACACCCACATCGTCAGCGAACGCGCCGGATAAATCCAGACGCGCCAGCGTCTCGTGCAATCCGCCTTGCGCTACCGCGCGTCCCTGCGCAAGCAGCACGACATGATCGGCCAGTCGGGCCACTTCATCGGGCGAATGACTGACGTAAAGCACCGGGATGTCCAGATCGTCGTGTAACCGCTGCAGATACGGCAGTATTTCCTGCTTGCGCGCAACGTCCAGGGAAGCCAGCGGTTCGTCCATTAACAGCAGCCGCGGACTGACGCCCAGCGCGCGCGCGATCGCCACGCGCTGGCGCTCTCCGCCGGAGAGAGTTCCTGACGCGCGATCCAGTAGCGGTCCGATCCCAAGCATCTCGATGACATCGCGCTGAGCGACTCTGCGCCGCGCCGGTGGTACGCGCTTCAGACCGTACTCAAGATTTCCACGCACCGACAGATGGCCGAATAGGCTCGCTTCCTGAAAGACATAACCCAGCGGGCGGCGGTGCGTCGGCACATAGGTCCGCTCGTCCTGCCAGATTTCGTCGTTCACTGAAACCAGACCGTGTTTCGTCGGCTGCAAGCCAGCGATACAACGCAGCAATGTGGTCTTGCCGCAGCCTGAGGGACCGAACAGAGCGGTTACGCCGCGACCAGGCAGGCCAAGGTCCACATCGAGCGTGAAGCCATGCAGGCTCAAGTTAAAGCGGGCGCGAATGTCCTCAGCCACGCTTGAGCTCTCTCGTCTTTTGATTGAACGTGTACACCGCAAGCAACACCAGGAACGAGAAGATCACCATCGTCCCGGCGAGCCAGTGCGCCTCGGTGTACTCCAAGGCTTCCACATGGTCAAAGATCTGCACGGATACCACGCGCGTCTTATCTGGAATATTGCCGCCGATCATTAACACCACGCCAAACTCTCCGACGGTGTGCGCAAAGCCCAGAATGGATGCAGTAATGAAGCCCGGCTTCGACAACGGCAGCGCCACCGAAAAGAAGCGGTCCCACGGGCTAGCCCGTAGTGTCGCGGCCACTTCCAATGGGCGCTCACCAATGGTCTCGAAGGCGTTCTGAATCGGCTGCACGACGAAGGGCATCGAGTAGAAAATCGAAGCCACGACCAGCCCCCAGAAAGTGAAGGGCAGCAGACCCATTCCTAGCGACTCTGTGAGCCGACCGACCGGACCATTGGGCCCCATGACCAGCAGCAGATAAAACCCGATCACGGTGGGGGGCAGCACCAGCGGCAGCGCGACCACTGCGCCGATCGGTCCCTTAAGCCAAGAGCGGGTGTGCGCCAGCCACCACGCGATCGGTGTGCCGATCAACAGCAGCAGAAAAGTAACGACCGTTGCCAGCCGCAGCGTGAGCCAGATGGCACCCAGATCGGCGTCGCTGAACCCCATGTGCGACTAACGTCAGACGCCGTAGCCGAACGATCGAATGACGGTCTTTGCCCTATCCGTCCTTAGATACTTAAGCAGCGCTTCGGCGGCGGGATTGCCGCGTCCCGTTGTCAGAAGAATCACGTCCTGCCGAATCGGTTCGTGCATGTTGGCGGGAACCTGCCACGCCGAGCCCTCGGTGACCTTACCGTCTTTCATGACTTGAGATAACGCGACAAATCCCAGGTCCGCATTGCCGGTCTGAGCGAACTGAAACGTCTGCGCAATGTTTTCTCCCTGCACAAACTTGGGCTCAACAGTCGCCAGCAAGCCCAGCTTGGTCAGAGTTTCGATCGCAGCCCTGCCGTACGGGGCCGTCTTTGGATTCGCGATCGCCAACTTGTTGAACTTCCCGCTCTTGAGAATTGCGCCGTTGGCATCGACGAAGCCCTGCTTGGCGGACCACAGCACTAGGCTGCCGATGGCGTAGGTGAAGCGACTCGCAGTCTCACCAAGCCCCTCCTGCGCCAATTTGGCCGGGGTTTCGTCGTCAGCGGAGAGCAAGACCTGGAACGGTGCGCCGTTCTTGATTTGCGCATAGAACCTGCCAGTCGATCCGAATGCCAGTTTCGCTGTATGGCCGGTGTCCCTTTCGAAATCAGCGGCGATGATGTTCATTGGAGCTGTGAAGTTGGCAGCCACCGCCACATTGACTTCATCGGCATTGGCAGACAGCGAGAGCAACGCGCAGGCTGCCAGAATGGGCTTTAAGGGCGTCATTAAGCGTTCCTCGTCGTCGAAAAGGCCATCGTTTGGCACACGCCTCGTCGAATCTCGCAGTGCCCCGCGTCACCGACACTACATCGGTGCGGTTGCCGGCTCTCATATGTTCGTCTGGAAATAGGATAGCAGCTTGCGGCCGGCGTTGCGCCAATCAAGCGCGCGGTAAAGCTCGCGCATCAGCGGCATGCGCGCAATTGCGCAGGATCGAGCTCGGCGGCCTAACGGTCGCAAGCGGTGACGTGCGGCTAGGCCCGTTTCCGCGAAGCTGGACGACGAGCCGGCGAACGAAGCGAACGACTCGCGCCGCTAAGTTCCTGCATGGCGGCAGCGGTCGACTGGTGCGCGCGACGCTCAACTGTCCGATACAGCGTAATTACACGCTTACCAAACGGTGTCAGCTGTGTGCTTCCTTGAACGTTGCGCCCGGGAAGCGAAAACGTGACCGGCTCGGTAAACAAGTCGTTGGTGGTCGCCAGCAGCTCCCATGCGCGCTTGTACGACATATCCATCGCACGCGCAGCCGCTGCGAGCGATCCGGTCCGCGCGATATGTTCAAGCAATTCGACTTTGCCGTGACCCAGCCACCCCCGTTCCAAGTCGACACGCAGCTTCAGATAGGCCGGCACGCGGATTTGGATTGCTAGCGGATGAAATAGCCGATCGGCCGCCAGACACCGTCTTCGAATGCAAGCGTGATCAGCTCCTCGGCGTTTTCCTTCTTCTCGAAGGTCGTGCGGTAACGCACGGTGACGTACTGGCCGTCGGGGGCACCCGGTAAAGACGTCTTGTAGGCAGCGACTTCAACCTTGCGCGACTTCATCGCCCCAAACGGCGCGCGTGTTGAAGGCTAACGAGTCGATCCATTGCTCGCGCGTAACGCGTTGGCGAAATAGCGCAGCGCAGTCATCCCATGCTTTGCCGTATTCACCGCGGTCGAGCAGGCCCAGCCACTTCTCGCCGGCCGCCTGCGCGGCGAGTTCCCTGAACGCATTCGATGAATCCCCGGCGGGCATCGTGACCGACGAGCCGGATGTCGACGGTGGTGGGGATTTCATCTGCGCGAAGACTGCGGCAGAGTAAAACGACAGGAAAATCGACAGCAAACGAACGGTGATCATAGGTTTCAGCTCGGCGTGTAAGCCAATCGAATATAGATAGGCGCAAACGGCGCCGCTTGAGTGATATCGATCAGCGCTTCGCGCGCAAGTTCCAGCAGAGCGAGAAAATGCACGATGGCGACCGCAGCGCCGCGCGCGGCGTCGAACAGGTCGCCGAACTCGATGAACTTCGTTTGCTGCAGAGCTTTCAGGATCGAGCTCATGTGTTCACGTACCGACAGTTCTTCGCGGTGAATATGGTGCCGGGCAGTGAGTTGAGCGCGCTTGACGACTTCGGCCCACGCATCGCGCAAGTCGACTACGTTGACGTTCGGGAAGCGCTTCTCGAGCGACTGCTCGATCACGACGGTTGCGCGCAAGAAATCGCGTCCGGCACGCGGCAACTCGTCGAGATGCTGCGCGGCGAGCTTGATCCGTTCGTATTCCAGCAGCCGGCGCACCAGTTCGGCGCGCGGGTCTTCGGCTTCATCGCCGCTATCGGCCTTGCGCGGGGGCAACAGCATGCGCGACTTGATTTCGATCAGCAGCGCGGCCATCAGTAAATACTCCGCCGCCAGCTCGAGGTTCTTGGCGCGGATCTGATCGATGTACGTCAGATACTGCAGCGTCAGCGGCGCCATCGGAATGTCGAGCACGTTGAAGTGCTGCTTGCGAATCAGATACAGCAACAGATCGAGCGGGCCTTCGAATGCCTCGAGGAAGATTTCCAGCGCGTCGGGCGGAATGTACAAATCATCGGGCAGCCGGAACAGCGGCTCCCCGTAAAGCCGCGCCAACGCAACGTTATCGACGGTATCGGGAGTGCCATCCGCGGCGGGTTGTTCGCCGCCACGACGTCCGAGTCCAAACAAGTCAGAGGCGCCGGGGTTCAACTATTTCGCCTCGCCCACAGGCAGCTTGGATCCGTAGACGTAAGCCGGCTGCGGAACGTCGGATTCCTCGTAGCGCTTGTAAAGATCGGCGTCGATGTCCTTATCCCAAAAAATGGCGCGGCCTTCGCGCTGTCCACGCTCGATGTCCGGATTCTTCTGCTTCAGTTCGCGCAGAAAGCGCGTGATGTCGGATTCGTAACCGCTGGGCATAGGACGCTATTTCGGAGAAGTTCGGTGATTCTAGGCGCTGGCCAGCAATGCCCTGGCACGCGACAGCGCAGCCGGCATGTCAGACACGACGTTCTCGGCGCCGAGGCGTTGGACAAATCCGGAGCGCGCCAGCATCGACGATGGCTGCTCGTGCGGGCCGGCGAGAATCAAAGTCCCGCCCTGCCGGGCAAGCTGCCTGCGCAACGTATCCAACGCGTCGACGCCCGTCGTGTCGAGCGAGATCAACAGCGCCAAGTCGAAAACGATGACTCGTGGCGCCTGTGCGCCCGCGTAGCGGGACGGATCGGTGATCGCTTCCAATTTCGACACCGCGCCGAAGAACAGCGAACCGTACAAGCGATACGCCTCAACGCCGGGCGGTGCCGGCGCGATCGCAACCGGCTCGATGCGTGTGATCTGCGAAATCCGGTAAATGAAAAACAGGCTGGCGAGAATCAGCCCGACCTCGACCGCAACGGTGATGTCGAAGATCACTGTCAGAAAAAATGTCGCCAGCAGAATCGTGCGATAGGTGACCGGAAAATTCTTGAGTCGCGCGAATTCGTGCCACTCGGCCATGTTCCACGCCACCAACATCAAAACGGCTGCCAGCACCGCCAGCGGAATGTTTGCGGCGAGCGGTGCCGCGATCAGCACGATCGCGAGCAGCGTCAACGCGTGAATAATTCCCGCGATCGGGCTCACCGCGCCGCTTTTCACATTGGTCACGGTGCGCGCAATCGTGCCGGTCGCAGGAAGTCCCCCGAAAAGCGGCGTCACGAAGTTGGCCACTCCCTGCGCCATCAATTCCTGATTGGGATCGTGTCGGTCGTCGATCAACTTGTCGGCGATGCGCGCGCATAGCAGTGACTCGACTGCTCCGAGCAACGCAATCGTCATCGTCGGCGCGACCAACTGCTTGACGAGCTCCCACGAAAAAGTCGGCAGCTCGAGCGACGGCAGTTGCTGCGGTATTCCGCCGAACTTGCTGCCGATGGTTTCCACCGGCAAATCGAACAACGCCACTACGGTGGTCGCGAGTATCAGCGCGACGATGGTTCCGGGAACATGCCGAACGAAACGTTGCCCTCGAGGTACGATGCGCGGCGAGGTGAGCCGCGGCCAAAGAAGCATTATCACAAGCGACACCGAGGCGATCGCGACCGCGTAGAGATTGATCGTTCCGAGCGACAGGCCGATCAACTGCATTTGCTGAAAGAAGTCAGCTGGCATGCGCTCGATCGAAAGCCCGAAAAAGTCTTTTACCTGCGACACGATGATCAGCACCGCGATGCCGTTGGTGAAGCCGATGACGATGGACACCGGAATGAAGCGCACCAGATAGCCGAGCCGGGTCAATCCCATCGCGAACAGCAACACGCCCGCACACATTGTCGAGATCAACAAGTTGGCGAAGCCGTACTTGGCGATGATTCCGTAGATGATGACAACGAAGGCGCCGGCCGGGCCTCCGATCTGCACGCGCGAACCACCGAGGGCGGAGATCAGGAATCCCGCGATGATCGCGGTGAAGAGCCCTTGCTCAGGCTTGGCTCCGCTGGCAATACCGAACGCCATTGCCAGCGGCAGCGCGACGATGCCGACCGTCACGCCGGCCGACAGATCTTTGACGAACCGAGCGCGGTCGTAGCCGCGTAGCGAATCGAGCAGGTACGGACGGAATGGGGCGAGTTGCAGGCGCGCCAGTCGAGCTCGCCACTGCGCAAGTAGAGCTTCCGCGGCCATTGCTCGGCGGACGCTACTTAACGCGCATGCCAGGCAGAGCGCCCGGGTGCGGATCGAGCAGGTAGATCCCGGGCTTCTGACTTTTCGTCGGCGTGGCTGGCGGCGAGCACCATGCCCTCACTGACGCCGAACTTCATCTTGCGCGGAGCGAGGTTCGCAACCAGCACGGTCAGCTTGCCGACCAGATCCTCGGGCTTGTAGGCGGACTTGATGCCGGCGAATACGGTTCGATTTTCGCCATCGCCGACATCGAGCGTTAGTCTTAGCAGCTTATCGCTGCCGTCAACAAGCGCCGCATCGGTGATCTTCGCGATGCGCAGATCGACCTTGCTGAAGTCGTCAATCGAGATGGTGTCGGCAATCGCTTTGCCGCCGGGCAACGGCATTGGCGCTGGCTCTTCGGCGGGCGGCTCGAACAGTGCGTCGATCTGTTTCGCCTCCACGCGCGCCATCAGGTGCTTGTACGGTGCGATGCGGTCAACCGGCGCGAGCAGGTCGCTCCAATTGAATGGACGGTCCATCCCGAACAGTTCGCGTGCCACCCGCTCGGCAGTCGCGGGCAGCACGGGCGCAAGATAAATGGTCAGCGTCCGGAAGCAGCGGATGACGTCGCTGCAGACGGCCTGCAGCAGCGGTTTCTGTTCCGGATCCTTCGCCAGTTCCCACGGGCGGTACTTGTCGAAGCGTTCGTTTGCGACGTCGGCAATGCGCATGACTTCCCTGAGAGCCTTGCCAAACTCGCGCTGCTCATACATCTCTTCAATCTCTTCGGCTGACCCGAACGCAACCATCTGGCTTCCCGCGACAAGCGGATCATCCCCGGAGAAGAGTTGACCGTCGAACTGCCGAGCGAGAAAACTCGCGGCCCGGCTGGCGATGTTCACGTACTTGCCGATCAGGTCACTGTTGACCCGTTGCATGAAGTCGTCGGGATTGAAGTCGATATCTTCGACGTGCCCGTTGAGCTTGGCGGCAACGTAGTAACGAAACCACTCGGGGTTCATGCCGAGTTCGAGATAGCGCAGCGGGTCGATACCCGTGCCGCGGCTCTTGCTCATCTTCTCGCCGCTGACGGTGATGAAGCCGTGCACGTAGAGGTTGTCCGGCAGCCTTGCGACCGGAGAAGTGCAGCATCGCCGGCCAGAACAGCGTGTGGTGGTAGATGATGTCCTTGCCGATGAAGTGGATCTGCTCGACATCATCGGCGCGACGAACTCATCGAAGGTGCGCTTTTCGCCGCGGGCGCGGGCCTTGCCGCTGTCGAAATAGGACTTCAGCGACGCCAGGTAGCCGATCGGCGCGTCGAACCACACGTAGAAGAACTTGTCCGGCGCGTCGGGAATTGGGATGCCGAAATACGGGGCGTCGCGCGAGATGTCCCAGTCCGCCAGCCCCTTGCCGTCGGGTCCGAGCCACTCCTGCGTCTTGGCATAAACCTCCGGCTGTAGCGTCTTCTCGCCATGCCGGTTCTCTCCCGCGGTCCAGCGGCGCAGGAACTCGACGCAACGCGGATCCGACAGCCTGAAGAAGAAGTGCTCCGACTTGCGCAGCTCCGGGCGCGCGCCGGTCAGCACCGAGTACGGGTCGATCAGATCGGTCGGCGCGTAAGTCGAGCCGCATACCTCGCAGTCGTCGCCGTACTGGTCCTTCGCACCGCACTTCGGACACGTGCCCTTGATGTAGCGGTCGGGCAGGAACATGCCTTTCACCGGGTCGTAAAACTGCTCGATCGTGCGCGTGTCGATCAGCCCCTCGCGCTTCAGCGCGCGATAGATCGACTGCGACAGCTCGACGTTCTCCGGTGAATCGGTCGTGCGCCAGTGATCGAAGCCGATCAGGAAACCGTCGAGATAGCGCGGCCGCGTCGCGTGCACCTCGTCGATGAACTGCTGCGGAGTCTTCCCGGCTTTCTCCGCGGCGATCATGATCGGCGCGCCGTGCGCGTCCTCGGCGCCGACGAAGTGAACCTCGTGGCCGCGCATCTTCTGGAACCGCACCCAGATGTCGGCCTGGATGTATTCCATGATGTGGCCGATATGCAGCGGGCCGTTCGCGTACGGCAGCGCTGTGGTGACGAACAGGTGTCGTTTCATTGAGCGCGGCATTGTAAGTGCCGCGTCGCAGCCCTTATCCGTCGGTGCGCAAGCGATAGCCGACGCCGATCTCGGTCAGTAGAAACTGTGGTTGCGTGGGATCGGGCTCGATCTTCTGCCGCAACTGCTTCATGTACACGCGCAGGTAGTGCGGCTGGTCGACATGATCGGGCCCCCACACTTCGCGCAGTAGCTGCCGTTGCGTGACGACCATGCCTCCTTGCTTGGCCAGTGCAGCGAGCAGCCGATATTCGATCGGTGTGAAGTGCAGCGGCGCACTGGCTCGAGTGGCCGCTCGGCGCGCCAGATCGATCGTCACATCACCCAGATGCAGCGGTTCGAATTCCTGGCCCGGCACTTGCGCCGAGCGGCGCAATGCCACGCGCAGCCGCGCCAGCAATTCGGGCACCGAGAACGGTTTCGTTACGTAGTCATCAGCGCCGGCATCGAGTGCGCGAATTTTCTGCTCCTCTTCGGTGCGTGCCGACAGGACGACAATCGGTAGCGCAGACCATTCGCGAATGCCGCGCACTACATCGTGGCCCTCGGCGTCCGGCAACCCGAGATCGAGCACGACCACATCGGGTTTATGGGTGGCCGCCTCGATCAGCGCGCGGCGCGCACTATCCGCCTCGATCACGCGAAAACTCTTGTCGAGCGCAGTGCGCAGCAGATGCCGCAATTGAGGTTCGTCGTCGACGATCAATACGGAATGCAACGCCTGCGTCATGCGGTCACGCCGGCTCCTCGCGCGGCACCTCGGGCGCTTGTTCCGACAGCGGCAAGGTGACAACGAACAGCGCGCCCCCGGCAGGAATTCGTTCGGCTCGTATCTCGCCGCCGTGCGCGTGCGCGATCGCCCGACAGATCGCGAGGCCAAGCCCGACACCGCCTCCACTGCGTGCGTCGGCGCGAGCTCGCGTCGCGACTTCGCCGCGCTGAAACTTGTCGAATAGACGATCGGGATCGAGATTGGCAGGGAAGCCAGGGCCGTCATCGATGACCGCGAGTTCGATTTCATCGCGATGATCCTCGGCACGGACCGTAACATGCGTGCCGGCCGGGGTATGCCGCGCGGCGTTTTCGAGCAGATTCGCGAGCAGCTGCGCCAGCAGCACAGGATCGGCCTTGATCAGCGGCAGATCGTCGGGAACGATCACGCTGACTTTGTGCTGTGCCAGCACGCTCGCCAGGCGGCGGAGTGTGCTGCCGATGATTTCATCGAGCGCAACCCATTCCAGGTGCAGCTTGAGCTCGCCGGATTCGAGTCGCGTCATGTCAAGCACGTTGGCGATCAGCTGCGTCATCTGCGCTGCTTCATCGACCACCGTTTGTGCCAGCTCGCGCTGCTGCTGAGCGTTCAAGTTCGATTCGGGCGCAGCGAGTGCGCTGGCCGCACCGCCGATCACTGCCAGCGGCGTGCGCATGTCATGCGAGATTGCGGCAAGCAGGCTGCTACGCACCGATTCTGCCTCTGCCGCAACGGCCGACGATTGTGCGCTATCTGCCAACTCGACGCGTTCCAGCGCCAGCGCGAGTTGCGACGCAAATGTCTCGAGCAGATGCGCCTGCTCGGCAGCAGAATTCGGCGCGGATTGGCGGGCAGCACGGCCAACACGCCGAGCGCGCCGCGCTTCGCATCGCTCGCCTTCAGCGGCAGGTAGCGTGCAGCCGCACCGGGCAACGTGTCGGTGCCAAGCCCCGCAGGCTGGTTATGGTCGTGCACCCATTGCGCCACCGACAGATCGGCGCTGCGCAGCGAAGCAGGCCCAGGCGTTTCAACTGGATACTGCAGCTTGCCGTGTGCATCGGGCAATAGCACCACGCATTGCGATTCGAACACTTCGCCGATATGGCGCACAGCCATCTCGGCGATATTGGCGGCGCCACGCGTCGCGGCCAGCTCGCGGCTCATCGCGTACAGCAGCGCTGTGCGGCGCTCGCGGTAACCGGCGACCCGCGCTTGCAGGCGGACGCTCGCCATCAACTGGGCGATGATGATTCCGACGCCCATCAACACTGCAAACGTGATCAGATACTGTCCATCGGCGATGTTGAGCGTGAAGAGCGGAGGAACAAAGAAGAAGTTGTACGCGAGCGTGCTCGACGATCGACGCCGAGATCGCCGGCCCGCGTCCCAAGGCGCAGCGCGACCAGCGCAATCGTCAGCAGGTAGATCATCACGATGTTCGGCTCGTTAAGAATCGGCTCCGCGAACCACGCGATGGCGGTGGCGGCGGCAACAGCCGCTAGCGCGAAAAGATAGTTCGGCCAGCGCTGTTTGCTCGACGGCTGCACTGCGAAGTACGCCGCGCTGCGCGTCAGCAGCGGACTGCGCGCCTGCCGCATCGCTTCGGTTGTCTTCACCACCGTGACGTCGATTCCGCGCGCGCGTGCAAGCACGTGATCGACCGTCGACGGCCTGAACCAGCGCGCGAGTCCGTGCCGGCTCGGTTCTCCGAGCAGGACGCGCGTCACGTTGCGCGTGCGTGCATAGTTCAAGAGCTCGGCGCCGACGGTCGGACCGCCGAGCGTAATCGTCTCGGCGCCGAGCGTTTCGGCGAGCTTGAGCCACGCGATGCGCCGATTGCGTTCGGCTTCAGGCAGCCGAATCAGATTCGGCGTTTCGACATAGACCACGATCCACGGCGCGTGCAGCGCGATGGCCAGCCGCTTTCCCGCACGCACCAAGGTCTCGCCGTCGCTGGTCGGGCCGATGCCGACCAGAATTCGTTCGCCGGCCGCCCATGGCGCGGCGATGCCCTCGGTCGCGCGATACCGGTCCATTGCGGCATCGACCCGCTCGGCAGTCTTACGCAGCGCGAGCTCGCGCAACGCAATCAGATTGCCCTTGCGGAAGAAGTTGTCGAGTGCAACGCGAACGCGCTCCGGCACATACACCTTGCCTTCGCGCAGACGCTGCAGCAAATCGTCCGGCGGCAGGTCGACCAACTCAACTTCATCGGCCGACTCGAAGACGGTGTCAGGCACCGTTTCCAGCATGCGGACCTGCGTGATGCCGGCGACAACGTCGTTCAGACTTTCCAGGTGTTGGACGTTGACGGTGGTCCACACATCGATACCGGCGTTGCGCAGCTCGTCAATGTCCTGCCAGCGCTTGGTATGGCGGCTGCCGGGTGCGTTGGTGTGCGCCAGTTCATCGACCAGCAGCAAAGCGGGGCGCCGCGCGAGCGCAGCGTCGAGATCGAACTCATGCACGTGCGCGTCGCCATCGGTCATCATCCGCCAGGGGATGGTTTCGAGGCCTTCGAGCAAGCGCTCGGTTTCAGCGCGGCCGTGCGGTTCGACGTAGCCGATGACCACGTCGACGCCCTCGGCCTTTTTCTTTTGGGCCGCTTCGAGCATCGCGTACGTCTTGCCGACGCCCGCGGTGGCGCCAAAGAAGACCTTTAGCTTGCCGCGGCGGGCGGCGTGTTCTTCGGCCTGAACCTGCGCAAGGAGGGCATCAGGATCGGCGCGGCGCGCTTGCATGCCCATTAGCGTAGGCCATCGACGGCGGTGACGCCGCCCGTGTGCCATTGAATCGTCCTTTTTGGACTCGTGGACCGCAGAGTAGACCGCGGGGCGCGACGTCTGGCATACAGGCCTAGCGCAGGCGATTCGGGCGCCGATGGCGGCGATGTTGCCACTGGATGATCGCAACCGCGAGCAGCAACGGAATCAGCAGCGCGGCGAGCAGTAGCGCTACGTTGCCCAGCGTCCAATCCATGCGTTACCGCAGCGCGTCCAACTCGCGGTTCAGCTGCAGCACGTTGACTCTCGGCTCGCCCAGCACGCCGAGCTGGCGGTCTTCGGTGTGGCGCGCCACCAGCGTTCGCACTCGGCCTGCATCGATGTTGCGAACGCGCGCGACGCGGCCCACTTGATACTCGGCCGCGGCGGGGCTGATGTGCGGGTCGAGCCCGCTGGCGGACGCAGTCACGAGGTCGAGCGGTACTGGTGTCTTGTTGCTCGGATCGGCCTTACGCAGCGCATCGATGCGCTGCTGCACGGCTTCGATCAACGCCGGATTGGTCGGGCCTTGATTCGATCCGCTCGATGCCAGCGCGTTGTACGGCTGCGGCGACGTCGCAGATGGACGGCTCCAGAAATAGCGCGGATCCGAAAACGGCTGGCCGATCAACGATGAACCCACCGCCTTGCCGTCGACAACGATCAAGCTGCCGTTGGCCTTGTCGTTCATGACTACTTGCGCAATCGCAGTGACGACTCCCGGATAAACCAACCCTGTGATCACAGTCATCAGCAGGAAAATCAACAGCGCGGTTGTTAAATCACGTTTCATCGTATTTCCTATGCAAGCCCAAGGCCGACCAGTAACAGGTCGATCGCCTTGATGCCGATAAACGGCACGATCAGCCCGCCGAGTCCGTAGATCAGCAGATTTCTGCGCAACAGCCGCGATGCGGTGTCGGCACGCGACGCGAATTCCCTTCAGCGCCAGCGGGATCAGCGCGACGATGATCAGTGCGTTGAAAACGACGGCCGACAGAATCGCCGACGACGGCGAGGCAAGATTCATCACGTTCAGCGCGTTCAGTTGCGGATACGTCGCCGCGAACGCCGCCGGAATAATGGCGAAATACTTGGCCACGTCGTTGGCGATCGAAAACGTCGTCAACGCGCCGCGCGTGATCAGCATCTGCTTGCCGATCTCGACCACCTCGATCAACTTGGTCGGGTTCGAATCGAGATCGACCATGTTGCCGGCTTCCTTCGCCGCCTGCGTGCCGCTGTTCATCGCGACCGCAACGTCGGCTTGCGCCAGCGCGGGCGCATCGTTGGTGCCGTCGCCGCACATCGCCACCAGCCGGCCGCCGGCTTGCTGATCGCGAATCAACTTCAGCTTTGCCTCCGGCGTGGCTTCGGCGAGGAAGTCGTCGACCCCGGCTTCGGCGGCGATCGCTGCCGCGGTCAACCGGTTATCGCCGGTGATCATCACGGTCTTGATGCCCATGCGGCGCAGTTGCGCAAAGCGCTCCTTGATGCCGCCCTTGACGATGTCGCGCAACTCGATGACACCGAGCGTGCGGTTGTTTTCGGCGACCACCAGCGGGGTTGCTCCACCGCTGGCAACTTGGTCAACGACTTTGCGAATCTCGGCATCGAGCTTCGCGCCCTGCGACGCGAGCCACGCTTCGATCGCATCGGGCGCGCCCTTGCGGATGCGGCGGTCGCCGATGTCGACGCCGCTCATTCGAGTCTGCGCGGTAAACGGCACGAAGCCCGCGTTCAATTCGCTCAGGTTGCGTTCGCGCAAGCCCGATCTTTTTGCCAGTACGACGATCGAGCGACCTTCGGGCGTTTCGTCAGGCAGCGACGCGAGCTGTGCGGCATCGGTCATCTGCGCGAGCGTTACGCCAGGCGCGGTCCAGAACTTGAACGCCTGCCGGTTGCCGAGCGTGATCGTGCCCGTCTTATCGAGCAGCAGCACGTCGACGTCGCCCGCCGCTTCGATGGCGCGGCCGGACGTCGCGACGACGTTGGCTGAATCATGCGATCCATGCCGGCAATGCCGATCGCGGACAGCAAGCCGCCGATGGTGGTCGGAATCAGACAGACGAGCAGCGCGACCAGCACGGTCAGGCTGACGACGATGCCCTGGTTCGAGCTGGTAACCGCGTACGAAGAGAACGGCAATAGCGTCGCGACTGCAATCAAGAAAATCAGCGTCAGCGCCGACAGCAAGATCGAGAGCGCAATCTCATTCGGCGTACGTTGACGCCGTGCGCCTTCGACCATCGCGATCATCCGATCCAGAAACGCTTCGCCCGGATTGGCCGAAATGCGAACCACCAGCCAGTCCGAGAGCACGCGTGTGCCGCCGGTAACCGAAGAGCGATCACCGCCCGCCGCGCGTACCACGGGCGCCGACTCTCCGGTGATTGCGCTTTCGTCGACCGATGCCACACCCTCGATGACGTCACCATCGCCAGGAATCGATTTGCCCGCTTCCACCAATACGACATCGCCCTTGCGCAGTTGGCTCGACGACACCGTGGTACCCGGTGAATCTCGCTTCATGCCACTCAGCTTGATCGCGGGCGTGTCTTTCTTCGCGCCGCGCAAGCTGGCCGCCTGGGCCTTGCCGCGTCCTTCAGCCAGCGCTTCCGCAAAGTTGGCGAACAGCACGGTCAGCCACAGCCACGCCGCGATCGCCGCGGTGAAACCATCGCGGTCATTGATCGCAACTACTGTCGTCAGCAGCGCGCCGATCCACGTGACCATCATCACCGGGTTGCGCCACTGCGCAGTCGGCGTCAAGCGCTTCAGCGAAACCCAAAGCGCGTCGAGCAACAGCGCAGGCTCGAACGTGCGCACTCCGTGCGCTTTCTTCGCGTCCTTGTTATCAACGTAGCCAGCCACCTTATTTACCTCCGAACAGGATCAGATGCTCGACGATCGGACCGAGCGCGAGCGCCGGCACGAAAGTCAGCGCGCCCACCAGCAGCACGGTGCCGATCAGCAGCGCGACAAACAGCGGCGTATGCGTCGGCAAGGTGCCACTCGACGGCGGCACGCTCTTCTTCGCTGCCAGGCTGCCGGCGATTGCAAGCACCGGCACCATCAGCAGGAAGCGCGAAAACCACATCGCGATGCCGAGGGCGGAGTTGTAGAACGGCGTGTTCGCCGACAATCCGGCAAATGCACTGCCGTTGTTATTGCCGGCCGATGAAAACGCATATAGCGCCTGCGAGAAACCGTGCACGCCGGGGTTCGACATGCTCGATGTGCCCGGCTCGATCACGACCGCCAGCGCGGTGCCGACCAGTACGACGAACGGCGGAATCAAAATCACCAGCGACGCCATTTTCATCTCGTACGCCTGGATCTTCTTGCCGAGATACTCCGGCGTGCGGCCAACCATCAAGCCTGCGATGAACACCGCGATGATCGCGAACACCAGCATGCCGTACAGCCCCGAGCCGACGCCGCCGTAGATCACTTCGCCGAGCTGTATCAACCACATCGGCACCAGTCCGCCGAGCGGCGTGTACGAGTCGTGCATCGAGTTGACCGAGCCGTTCGACGCGGCGGTGGTCGCCGCCGCCCAGATGGCCGATGCGGCTGGGCCGAATCGCACTTCCTTGCCTTCGAGGTTGCCGGCGGTCGCAGCAGTACCAAGCTCAGTGATGCGCGGGTTCGGTGTTTCCTCAGCCGCAACGACGCCGAACGTCAATGCGAGGAATACCGTGCTCATCGCCGCATAGACGGCGATGCCCTGGCGCCGATCGCCGACCAGCTGCCCAAAGGTGAAGCACAACGCCGCTGGGATCAGCAGGATCGCCAGCACTTCAAGAAAGTTGGAAAGCGGCGTCGGGTTCTCGTAGGGATGCGCCGAGTTAACGTTGAAAAATCCGCCGCCGTTGGTGCCGAGCTGCTTGATCGCTACTTGCGATGCCGCCGGCCCCTGCGGCAACGACTGTGTCGTAACCGTTTCGGTTTTTTCCGGTGCCCCGTCTTTCGCCGGAGTCGTCACTTCGACCGATTCCATCAACGGCACTTCGACCGCTTTCGAGAAGTTCTGCACGACGCCTTGCGAGACCAGCACCAGCGCAAGAACGGTCGAGATCGGCAGCAGCACGTACAGCGTCGAGCGCGTCAGATCGACCCAGAAGTTGCCGACCGTGCCCATTTTCTTGCGCACGAAGCCCGCGGATGAACGCCGCCAGCACGGCGATGCCGGCCGGCGGCCGAGACGAAGTTCTGCACCGCAAGCCCGAGCATCTGCGACAGATAGCTCATCGTCGATTCGCCGCCGTAGCCTTGCCAGTTGGTATTGGTGACGAAACTCACAGCGGTGTTGAACGATGAGTCGGGCGACACCGCGCCGAGATCCTGCGGATTCAGCGGCAGGAATCCCTGCAATCGCTGCAGCGCATAGACGAACAGCACGCCGATCAGGCTGAACCAGATCACTGCCACCGCGTAGCGCTTCCAGTCCATCTCGTCATCGGCGCGCACACCGGCAAGTCGGTAAGTCAGCCGCTCGACCGGGCCGAGCACCGGCGACAGAAACGTTCGCTCGCCCATATAGACGCGCGCGATGAACCCGCCGAGCGGCCACGCGAGCGCGGTCAGCACGCCGAAATACAACAGGATTTGAAATACGCCATTGCCGCTCATCAGAAGTCCTCAGCGCGCAGCAGCGCGTAGAACGAGATAGAGGGCGACCGCGACAGCGAGCGTCAGCCCGATTGCCGTGCCATAAGCTCATGCCCGCTCCCGCTAGCCGGTCGCACAGAACGGCCAGACCTCCGGTCAGCGCCACGAGTGCAAGCAGACCACCGACGAATATGAAATCCATGAATGCCTCTCTTAAGCAGCCGGCGGAGTCTAAGAAGGCGCGCGTAAAGATGGCGTAGAGATTTGCCGTCGCAGCGGCGCGATGCAAATTTTTACGCGTGCTTTACAGGCGGTGTGCCAACGTGCGCGCCTTCCTTTCCGTGATCCGAACGCCACTTACAGGAACCGCATGAGAAACACGTCGTTTGTCATCTTGATTACGGCCACCGCCGCATTGATTCCCGTTGAAACATCCGCGCAGTGCCAAACCGGAACCCGAATTGACGTTCAGCGGCAACGCGGGTTTGTTCAGCGATGACCGCTTCCGCGGCTTTACGCAAACCGACTACAAGCCGGCGTTTCAAACGGAACCTCTGACCGACGGGCGTTAGCAGCGCAAGAATTCAGCGCTAACGATATCCTCACGCCAAAATGTGAGGAGCCGATATGACAACGCCTTCGCCGCCACGCCGCCGCCGCCTGGAGCGAGAAATCATCATCGCCGTGATCGTTCTCTATTTGATGATCACCGGCGTGATGGTGACGGTGCATTACACGCAGCCGGCCGGGCCAGGAGACGGCAACATCATCGACGTCGCCGTCTCACGGCGAGCGAATCCAGCCGGCAAGTCAGACGCAAAGTGATCTGTGAATCAAACGGAGATCGACAATGATCCGCACAACGCTCAAGATCGGCGAGCAGCTTCGTTCCGTGGATAACCTGCCGCCGCCGGAGCGCGATCCGCAGGTGTTATGGCTCGAAGTCAACGCGCCCACGGCCGAAGAAGCGGCGAGCCTGCGTGAGCGGTTTGGAATCGATACGCGCCCTCAAGTGGGCAATGTTGTCGAAGAAGATGATCTCCTTTATCTGCGCTCGCAGTTGATTGAGCTCGGTGCCGATGGCGAGCCGCGTTTTGCAAGCGTCACCTTTGTGCTTGGCAGAGCGTTTCGTTGCCACTCTTAGTGACGCTGCCGAATTCCGACCGTTCGGTGCCGTGTTGCATCGGTGCAAGCGTAGGCCGAGCAACGCCGAAAGCCCGAAGGCGCTGCTCAGGTTGCTGTTGCAAACGGCGAACGACGGCGCTACCGCGGTAATCGATCATGTGGCTGATGCACTGGTGCAGACTACCGCCGAGATTTCTGAGATCTCGGATGGCTACGACGAACAAGGTCGCGAGCTCGGCGTAGGCGATCTCAGCGCCACGATGCGCCGCCTCAATGACAGGGAAGAGCTCATCCTGCAGTGCGTGGAAGCACAGTTGACGCTTGAGCGCTCGGTGCGCTACCTCAGTGACGAAGTCGACAATCGCACAGAAGCGGACTTGCAGGTCCTGGTCAACGAGCTTGCAGGCGACGTGGCCGGCACCAAGGAGCACGCCGCTTTTCAGCACGAGAAGGTCCGTTACCTGCAGACGGCGGTGACGAACATTCTCAATATCAAGCAGAACGAGATCATCAAGATCTTCACGATCATCACCGCGGTGTTCCTGCCGCCGACGTTGATCGGAACGTTGTACGGCATGAACTTTGCCGTGATGCCTGAGCTTTCGTGGAAGTACGGTTTCATTTATTCGATGGTGCTCACGTTGAGTGCGGCCATTCTTCCGCTTTGGTACATCAAGCGGCGAGGGTGGCTGCGTTGATGCGTGCCCTGAGCGGTGCTGCAGCGTTCGCGTGCATACTTGGCGCACGTATGAGCACCACTGTTGAACAGGCGCAAGCAGCGCTGCAGAAAGTCGTCGATCCCAACACCGGCAAGGATCTGATGTCGTCGCGCTCGGCGCGCAATGTCCGCGTCGACGGGGACGATGTCAGCGTCGATGTCGAGCTCGGTTATCCAGCGGCTAGCCAGATCGAACCGATCCGCCGCGCGGTGATCGATGCGCTCAAGGCGGCCGGTGCCGCCAACGTCAGCGCCAACGTGACGATGAAGATCGTCGCGCACACGGTGCAGCGCGGGCTCAAGGTGATGCCCAACATCAAGAACATCGTTGCGGTGGCCTCCGGAAAAGGGGGCGTCGGAAAAAGCACCGTCGCCGCCAACCTCGCGTTGGCGCTGGCCGCCGAAGGCGCGCAAGTCGGCGTGCTTGACGCGGATATCTATGGCCCGAGCCAACCGACGATGCTCGGCATCAGCGGCCGCCCGACCACGGTCGACAATCGCACGCTCGAGCCGATGGAAAACCATGGCTTGCAGATGAGCTCGATCGGCTTGTTGATCGATGCCGATCAGCCGATGGTGTGGCGTGGGCCGATGGTCACGCAAGCGCTGCAGCAGTTGCTGACGCAGACGAATTGGCGCGATCTGGACTATCTGGTCGTCGATATGCCGCCGGGCACCGGCGACATACAGCTGACTCTGGCGCAGCAAGTGCCGGTGACCGGCGTGGTCATCGTGACTACGCCGCAGGACATCGCGTTAATGGATGCCAAAAAAGGATTGAAGATGTTCGAGAAGGTCAGCGTACCGGTTCTCGGCATCGTGGAAAACATGGCAGTGCACGTTTGCAGCAATTGCGGCCATGCCGAGCATATTTTCGGTTCGGAAGGCGGCCAGAAAATGGCGAGCGAATACGGCGTCGACTTTCTCGGCAGCCTGCCGCTCGACATTCGCATTCGCGAGCAGACCGATTCGGGCCGGCCGACGGTCATCGCGGAACCCGACAGCGCAATCGCGCAGGCTTACAAAGAAATCGCGCGCAAGGTGGCAGTGCGCATTGCCGAAAAGGCAAAGGATATGTCGCTGAAGATGCCGACTATCAAGGTCTCCCATACGTGAGACGCTCACGGCGGTAAGTTGCCATGGGTCGCCGGCGCTCTTCGACTCAAATCACGCTGGTATTGATCGGCACCGTCACCCTGGCCGGCTGCAGCCAGCAATCGGCGCCCGCCGCGCGCGATCACTATGCATCGCTGGAGGATTGCGCCGCGGACTGGGGCCGGCCGGAGAGCTGCGAGCGCGTGCAGAGCTCCGGTTATCCGGGCGGGTTTTTGTTTTGGGGCCCGGCGTATGCGCTTGGCGCACGGAACAATGCGCTGAACGATGCGCGGCGACGCGGTAATCCGAACTTCGTCGATCCCGCGCGCCAGGGCCGTGCGATCGGCTCTTCGACCTTGCCGACTTCGCGCGGTGGTTTTGGATCTTCGTCGCGGTCCTACACGTCCGGCGGCTGATGCGGCGCGAACTTCTGGCGCCTCGATCCGGATGGCAAAGTGAAATGGAATCGATCGGCTTTCAATACCACTCGATCGATGGCACGTATTGGGACGAATCGCGCTGCTACGTGCTGTCCGAGTCGGAGGTCGATCGACTGGAGAGTGCGACCGCCGAGTTACACGAGATGGCGCTGAATGCCGCGCAGCAGGTGGTCGGCAGCCGGCGCTACGACGAGTTTGCGATTCCGCAAGAGTGGGTGCCGGTCATCGAGCAGAGTTGGAACGCTTATCGCAGCGATCAGCCCGCAGGGTTCACGCTGTTCGGCCGGATGGATTTGTCTTATGACGGCACATCGGCGCCGAAGCTGCTCGAATACAACGCCGACACTCCCACCGCTTGTCTTGAAGCCAGTGTCGCGCAATGGCAGTGGCTGCAGGCGGTGCGGCCGGGTGCCGATCAATTCAATTCCCTGCACGAGAAACTGATTGCTGCCTGGCAGACTCTGCGCACGCGATCGAGTGCATCACGCTTGCATTTCACCGCGGTGGCCGACAGTCAGGAAGACTGGGGCAATCTCGACTATCTGCGTGACACCGCGATGCAGGCAGGATGGCAAACCTTTTCGTTGCCGGTCGAGCGTATCGGATGGAACGGCTCCAAGTTCGTCGACGAATTCAATCTGCCGATCGAGACGCTGGTCAAACTCTATCCGTGGGAGTGGCTGGTACGCGAAGACTTCGGTCCGGCGCTGCTCGCAAGCACGATGCAGGTAATAGAACCGGCATGGAAGATGCTGCTTTCGAACAAGGCGATTCTGGTCGTGCTTTGGGAGTTGTATCCAGATCATCCGAATTTGCTTCCCACGTATTACGAACCGGCGCCGCTGGGTTCGCGTTACGTGAAAAAGCCAAAGCTCGCGCGAGAAGGCGCCAACGTGTCACTGGTCGATGGTGCGACCGTGCAAACAACCGAAGGCGACTATGGCGCTGAAGGTTTCGTTTATCAGGCGGTTGCATCGTTGCCCAAGTTCGAGCACGACCATGCAGTGATCGGCTCGTGGATCGTAGGCGACAAGCCGGCCGGCATCGGCGTGCGCGAAGACACGTCGCCGATCACGCGCAACACGAGCCGCTTTGTGCCGCACTATTTTGAGTAATGAGTGAGCGGAGTTAGAGGAGAGACGCAATGAGAAACACGGCGTTCGAAACACTGGCCGGACTGCCTTACTTTGCGGCGTTCTTCGGTGTCTCGCTGTTGTTGCTGACGATATGTCTCGCGCTTTACATATTGATCACGCCGTATCCGGAAATAAAGTTGATTCGCGAAGGCAACGCGGCTGCGGCGGCGAGCCTCGGCGGCGTCATCATCGGCTTCGCGCTGCCGCTGGCCAGTGTGGTCGTCAATAGCGTGTCGCTGCTCGACATGCTGCTGTGGTCTGCGGTCGCGCTGTTCGTGCAATTGGTCGCGTTTGCTGGTGTGCGACTGATGGTTCCGGCGATCGGCCGAAACGTGCGAGAAGGGCAGGTGTCCAGTGGAATATTTGCGGGCGCGGTGGCGATCGCGCTGGGAATTCTTAACGCGGCGTCGATGACTTATTAGGTAGCACGCAGCGGTGACGGAATCACATAGCCGTACTTCGCCGCCGTCATCTCGGTAATGATCGACGAGGCGATCTCCGGCGGCGTGCGTCCGCCGTTCTTGACACCGACCGGCCCGTGCAGCCTATTTAGCTGCGCATCGGTAACGCCGAACTCCTTCAATCGTTCCTTGCGCTGCGCCTGGTTGCGCAGCGAGCCGATCGCTCCGACGTAAAACGCAGCGGATTTCAGCGCCTCGATCAGCGCCATGTCATCGAGCTTGGGATCATGCGTCAGCGCGACGATCGCCGTGTGCTTATCGGGCCTGATTTCGACCACCGTGTCATCCGGCATCGTGCGTACGAGCTCGGTGCCGGGCACGGACCAGCTGTCGGCATACTCGCTGCGCGGATCGCAGATCAGCACCTGGTAGTCGCAGGCCAGCGCCATCTGTGCGACGTAGTGCGTCAGCTGCCCGGCGCCGATGACCAGCAGTCTCCAACGCGGTCCGTACGCGGTCACCAGCCGGTCATCATCGCAGTCGAGCACGTCGGTGCCATCACCCTCCTCGAGCTCGACCCCGCCGCTCGCAAGATCTAGCGTGCGGCGCGTATGCCGTCCGGCGACGACTCGTGCCAGCAGATCGCCGATCTTCGATGCGGCGGACAGAGGTTCCAGCACCAGCTCGATCGTGCCGCCACAAGGCAGGCCGAAGCGAAACGCTTCATCGGCGGTCACGCCGTACTGCACGCGCTGCGGCCGTCGCGCAGCGAGCGCCTTGCTTCGAATCCGGTCGACCAAGTCGTCTTCGATGCAGCCGCCGGAGACCGATCCGATGATCAGCCCATCGCCGCGCACGGCAGCCAAGGAGCCCACCGGGCGCGGCGCCGACCCCCAGGTTCGAATCACCGTGCCAAGCACTGCGGAGTGCCCGGCCCGTAGCCATTCGTCTGCTTTTTTCAATACTTGCAGGTCGACGCTGTCCATCCGGCGCAGTTTAGAGGTGCTGCCTTGGTGGCGTCGCCTCGGCGGCTTGCATTGCCGCAGTTCACGCGCGTAATCTGACCCGCTCGCGCGAAAAAAACACTCAGGAGACACGATGAGCATTTCACTTTCCATGCGCGTCAACGGCAAGCCTGTGACCGCCGACGTCGATCCATCCACGTTGCTTGTCACATTTCTGCGTGAGCATCTGCAGCTGACCGGTACTCACGTTGGCTGTGACACCGCGCAGTGCGGCGCCTGCACCGTGCATGTCGGCGGTCGTGCGATCAAGAGTTGCAACGTGCTTGCAGCGCAATTAATGGGTGCAGAGGTGACGACGATCGAAGGCATTACGCCGGCCGACGGACTGCACCCAATGCAGGCGGCGTTCAAAGCCTGTCATGGATTGCAATGCGGCTTTTGCACCCCCGGCATGGTGATGAGCGCGATCGATCTGGTGCAGCACCATCCACACGCGACCGAGCGCGAGATCCGCGAAGGGCTCGAAGGCAACGTCTGCCGCTGCACCGGCTATCACAACATCGTCAAGGCTGTCGCGCAGGGCGCGGCAGCGATGCAATAGGAGGCCGCGATGAATGACCGAGCCGGTTTCATCGGCCAATCCGTCGAGAGAAAAGAGGACTACCGGTTCCTGACAGGTGCCGGCCAGTACACCGACGACATCACGCTGCCGCATCAAAGTGTCGGTTACTTTTTGCGCAGCCCGCACGCGCACGCGCGCCTGCGCTCGATCGACATCACGGCCGCGAAGAGTGCGCCGGGTGTGCTCGGCGTGTTTACCGGCAAGGACATGGCGAGCGTCGGCGGGCTGCCGTGTGGCTGGCAAATTAACAATATCGACGGCACGCCGATGAAGGAGCCGAAGCACGCGGTGCTGGCGGAGAACAAGGTCTGCTATGTCGGTGACCACGTGGCGCTTGTCGTTGCTGAAACGTTGGCACAGGCGAAAGACGCCGCGAATCTGATCGACGTCGACTACGACGTGCTGCCGGCGGTGGCTGACACCGCGACGGCCGCCAAGTCCAAGACGGCTGTGCACGACATTGCGCCCGACAATGTTTGCTTCACGTGGGGGTGCGGAGACAAGACAGCGACCGACGCCGCGTTCGCGAAGGCGGCGCATGTGACCAAACTTCAGTTCACCAACAATCGCCTGATCCCGAACGCGATCGAACCACGCGCGGCCAACGCTGCGTACTCGCGCGGCGACGACTCGTACACGCTGTATGTTTCCAACCAGAACCCGCATGTCGAGCGGCTGCTGATGACGGCATTCGTGCTCGGTTTGCCCGAGCACAAAGTGCGCGTCGTCTCGCCCGATGTCGGTGGCGGTTTCGGCTCGAAGATTTATTTGTACGCCGAAGAAACGGCGCTGGTGTGGGCCAGCAAGCACGTCGGCCGGCCAATCAAATGGACGGCCGAGCGCAGCGAAGCGTTTCTTTCCGATGCGCACGGCCGCGACCATGTGACCAGCGCCGAGCTCGCGCTCGACAAGGACGGCAAGTTCCTTGCGCTGCGCGTGCACACGACGGCGAACATGGGCGCGTACCTGTCGACCTTTGCGTCGTGTATTCCAACCATTCTTTATGCGACGCTGCTCGCCGGCCAGTACACAACACCGGCGATCTATTGCGAGGTGCAGGCCGTCTTCACCAACACCGCGCCGGTCGATGCGTATCGTGGTGCCGGCCGGCCCGAGGCGGCCTACGTCGTCGAGCGCCTCGTCGAAACCGCGGCGCGCGAGATGAAGATCGACCCGGCCGAACTGCGCCGCCGCAACTTCATTCACTCATTTCCGTATGCATCGCCGGTTGGACTGACGTACGACGTCGGCGACTACGAGGCGACGCTGAAACGCGCGATCGAACTTGCCGACGTCAAGGGTTTCGCCGCGCGCAAGGCCGACAGCAGCAAGCGCGGCCTGTTGCGCGGCCTTGGATACGCCTGCTACATCGAGGCGTGCGGGCTCGCGCCATCGAACATCGCCGGCGCGCTCGGCGCACGCGCGGGCCTGTTCGAAGCGGGCGAAGTGCGCGTGCATCCGACCGGCAAGGTGACAGTCTTCACCGGCTCGCATTCGCACGGTCAGGGCCACGAGACGACATTTGCGCAAGTGGTCGCCGACAAGCTCGGCATTGCGATCGACGACGTCGACATTCAGCACGGTGATACCGGCAAGGTGCTGTTCGGCATGGGCACTTATGGCTCGCGCTCTATCGCAGTCGGCGGCACCGCGATCGTCAAGGCGCTCGACAAGGTGATCGCGAAGGGCAAGAAGATTGCGGCGCACCTGCTGGAAGCCAGCGAGGCCGACATCGAGTTTGCCAACGGAGCGTTCGGTGTCGTTGGCACCGACCGCAAGAAGGCATTCGCCGAGGTCTCACTTGCCGCCTATGTGCCGCACAACTATCCGCTCGACAAGCTCGAACCGGGTTTGAACGAGAACGCGTTCTATGACCCGACCAACTTCACGTATCCGGCCGGCTCGTATGTGTGCGAGGTAGAGATCGATCCGGACACCGGCGTTGTGCGCCTCGATCGCTTCACTGCCTGCGATGACTTCGGCAATGTGATCAACCCGATGATCGTCGAAGGCCAGGTGCATGGCGGGCTGGCGCAGGGCATCGGCCAGGCGCTGTTCGAACACGGCATCTACAACGAAGACGGGCAGCTCGTGACCGGCTCTTATATGGACTACACGATGCCGCGCGCCGACGATCTGCCGAGCTTTATCGTTGAGACGGTGAAGGGCACGCCGTGCACGCACAATCCGCTCGGGGTGAAGGGCTGTGGCGAGGCCGGCGCGATCGGCTCGCCGGCCGCAGTGATCAACGCAGTCACCGACGCGCTCGCGCACTTGGGTATCAACGACGTGCCGATGCCGGCCACGCCGCATACGGTGTGGAAGACGATCCGCTCGGCGACAAAACACTAGGGGGCGCGATGGAACAAGCGATGCACTATCACCGTCCATCCTCGGTCGCCGAGGCAGTGAAACTAGCCGGCACGCACAGCGACGATCACATGCTGGCCGGTGGCCAGACGCTTTTGCCTGCCGTGCGGCTCGGGTTGCTCGCACCCACCGGCTGGATCGATCTCGCGGGAATTGCCGAGTTGCGCGGCATACGCGTAGATGGAGACGACATCGTGATCGGCAGCATGACCACGCACGAAGCGGTCTGCCGCATCACCCGACGTGCGCAAACGGATACCGGCCCTCGCGCAGCTGGCGGCCGGTATCGGCGATAAGCAGGTGCGCAATCGCGGAACGATCGGCGGTTCGCTCGCGAACAGCGATCCGGCCGCGTGCTATCCGGCTGGCGGTACTGGGCTGGGTGCGACGGTGCAGACCGATCGCCGCACGATCGCTGCCGATGAGTTTTTCAAAGGCCTTTACGAAACCGCCTTGGCGCCCGGCGAAATCATCACCGCGGTGCGTTTTCCGGTGCCGGAGAAGGCGGCCTACATCAAGTTCAGGCAACCGGCTTCGCGCTTTGCGCTGGTCGGAGTGTGCGTTGCCAAGACTGCGAACGGAGTGCGCGTCGCAGTGACCGGCGCGGGGCCGTGCGCATTCCGCGTCAAGGCGCTCGAAGACAAACTCAACGCGAAGTTCGTGGCTGAGAGCTGCGATGGCGTGTCAATCCCAACGACGGGGCTGAGCAGCGACCTGCACGGCAGCGCGGAGTACCGCGCGCATCTAATCCCAGTGCTGGCAAAGCGAGCAGTCAGCGCCGCGCTGATGACAAAGCCGCTGGCGCGTGATTCGTACTCTAACGATTAGACATGGAGGCACAACAACTGCACCGCGGCCGGCTGATCGATCACGTGAGTCTGATCGCACGCGACCTTGAAGCCACCAAGCGCTTCTACGCCGCGGTGCTCGCCGTGCTTGGGCGCAGGATTGAAGTCGGTGGTCCTTAGTTTCTGATTCTGGCGCGTGGGTGATCGGTTATGGTTCGGTCATGACCGCCTTTCCTGCGTCGATCGACACCACCGCGAAGCTGCTGACCGACCATAATTACGTCGCCGATCGGCCGCTCGCCACTGCCGTATTTCTCGCGCTCAAGCTGCAGCGTCCGCTGTTTCTCGAAGGCGAACCGGGTACCGGCAAGACCGAAATCGCGAAGGTGCTGGCAATCGCGCTCGGTGCGGAGTTGATCCGCCTGCAATGCTATGAGGGGCTCGATATCCATGGCGCCGCGTACGAGTGGAATTACGCGCAGCAGATGTTGGAGATTCGCTTAGCCGAGGCCACAGGTGAAGCGCGCGAGCGCATTGCGCAAGGACTTTTTACCGAGCGTTTTCTGATCGAACGCCCGCTGCTTGCATCGCTTCGGCCGCGAGCAACGCCGCCGGTCTTGCTGATCGATGAGATCGACCGCGCCGACGAACCGTTCGAAGCCTATCTGCTCGAAGTGCTCGCCGATTTCCAGATCACGATCCCAGAATGGAAGACAGTCAAGGCCGAGCAACCGCCGATCGTAGTGATCACGTCCAACCGCACACGTGAAGTGCACGACGCGGTCAAGCGGCGTTGTTTGTATCACTGGGTCGGCTATCCGTCGGCTGCGCGTGAGCTCGAAATTCTGCGCCGGCGCGTACCCGACGCACAGCAGATGCTGTCGCGCCAGATCGTTGCGTTTGTGCAGGAATTGCGCCGCATCGAGCTCTACAAACTGCCCGGAGTCGCCGAGACGATCGAGTGGTCTCGTGCGCTGCTCGCTCTGGATGCCACCGTGCTCGAACCCGAGACGGTCAACAACACCCTCGGTGTGTTGCTCAAATATCAGGACGACATCGCGAAGATGCAGGGCAGCGAAGCCGCGCAATTGGTCGAGCGCGTGCGCAACGAGGCGCTTGTGCAAGGGTCGGCGTGAGCATCGATGTTGCCAGGGGCTGAACTCGACCCACTACCGGGTCGCTTGGCAGAAAACGTCATGCACTTTGCGCGCGTTCTGCGCAACGCCGGCCTGCCGATCGGAACCGACCGCGTGCTGCTGGCATTCGACGGCTTGCGTACGGCCGGCATCGGATCGCGCGCGGATTTGCACGCGATCCTGGCGGCGTGCTTTCTCAGTCGCGGCGAACATCGCACGCTGTTCGATCAGGCATTTCACATTTTCTGGCGTGACCCCGACTTTCTCGGCCGCATCATGCAGATGCTGATGCCGCAGATGAAGCAGCGTGTTTCAGTACCCGAGTTGCCGCAGAACCGTCGTCTCGCCGCCGCACTGTTGGGGCCATCGACTGCGCCGCTACAGTTGTCTGAAAATCGCATCGAGATCGATGCCGCTTTCTCGTGGAGCGATCGCGAGCAGCTACGCAAGGTGGATTTCGACACGATGACCGCCGAGGAGTGGGCCGCGGCGCAGCGCATGCTCGATCGGCTCCCCGCGTTGAGTGCGCTGCGCGAAACGCGTCGCACGGTGCCGGCGGCGCGCGGTCGTCAGCTCGACGTGCGGGCAATGTTGCGAACCGCGGCACGTCAAGGCGGCGAAACGGTCATGCCGACGTGGCGGCAGCGGCGCATGCGACCCGAGCCGTTGGTTGTGCTGGTCGATATCTCGGGCTCAATGAGCCGCTACTCACGCATGTTCCTGCACTTCATGCACGCGCTGGTCAGCGGGCGCGCGGCTGCCAACCTCCGCGTGCACACCTTCGTATTCGGCACACGACTGACGCACATCACGCGGCAGCTCGCCGCGCGCGATCCCGACGAGGCGCTTGCAGCGGTCGTCAACGCGGTCGATGACTGGTCGGGCGGCACGCGTATCGCACGCGCGCTTCACGAATTCAATTTGCGCTGGGCGCGGCGCGTCTTGTCGACCTCACCGACGGTGTTGCTGATCACCGACGGCCTCGAACACGGCGACACTGATCTGCTCGAGCCGCGAAGCCGAGCGACTGTCGAAATCGTGCCGGCGGCTCCTATGGCTGAATCCGCTGCTACGTTATTCGGGCTTCGAGCCCAAGGCGGCGGGTGTCGTAGCGCTATTGCCGCATGTGGACGCGTTCCTTCCGGTGCATAACCTCGAATCACTCGATCAGCTGATCACAGCGCTTGCCTACAAAGGCGAGCGCGCGGTCATCGCTAACGGCGTTTCGCCGGCACCGAGATCCCAATAGAGGCCGGCCATGATGCGCAGCCCGTCGCGCAGGAGCTCGGGCGGCAGATGTTCATTCGGTGCGTGCTGCGAGCACCCTGCATACGAGTGCGGCACCCATACGGTGCGCAGCCCCAACACGTCGGTGAAGATATCGTTGGGCAGCGATCCGCCCAGGTTGGGCAGCACCGCGGGTTTCTTTCCGCTCGTTTGCGCAATCGACGCCGCCGCCCATTGCACCCACGGATCGTCCGGGTCGAGGCGCGTGGCATGAAACATTTCTTCGCGTGTGGCCGCGATCTGCACCATCGGAAATCCCTGGCGGTCGAGATGGCGGCGTAGCGCCGGCAGGATATCGTTCTCGTCGATGCCGACCACGGAGCGAAGCTGGCATCGCGCCCACGCACGCGGCGGAATCGCGTTGACCGGCGTGTCCGGGTTACCGGTCTTGAAGGCAAGCACTTCGAACGAACACCAGCCAAACACACGTTCGGCCGGCGACAGGCCGGGCTCGCCCCACCACGGTTCTATTTCCGGCCCGTCGACTCCGCCGTCGACCTCGCAGTCGGCCAACACACGACGTACCGAATCCGGCAGCTCGCGCGGCACCCACTCACGGATGTGAATCTGGCCGGTGGATGACACGATGCTGGAGATCGCGTGCGCCAGCTGAATACCGGGGTTGCTGATCAGTCCACCCCAGTTGCCGGAGTGATGACCGCCTTTGCGCGCTTCGATCGTCAAATCGAAGTTCGCGTTGCCACGCGAACCCAAAAAAATAGTCGGCCGCTCGGGGCGCAGCCGTGGGCCGTCCGAGGCCACCAGCAGATCAGCTTTGAAAAGCTCTTTGTGGCTGCTGCAGATGTCGCGCAGTCCGAGCGATCCGGTTTCTTCGCCCATTTCGATCAGGTATTTCGCGTTGAAGCCGAGCCGGCCGCGAGTCTCGATCACCGAACGCAACGCACTCATATTGACCGAGTGCTGGCCCTTGTTGTCGGCAATACCGCGGCCGTACCAGCGGCCATTCGACTCGGTGAGCTGCCATGGCGACAAACCGTCTTTCCATTCCGGCTCGAGGCCCCGAATCACATCACCATGGCCATAGCCGAATACGGTGGGCAGGTTCGCGCCTTCGAAGCGTTGCGCAAACAGGAACGGTGCGCGCGCCTTTGGATCGGTCAGCGTTTGACAGTCGAAGCCCATGGCCTCGAAGGCGGGGCGCATCTCGGTATCGAGATAGTCGATCAGCGCCTGTCCGCGTTCGTTGTTCTGGCTTTCGGTGGGTACCGCGATACGCCGCGCCAGCGTTCGCTTGAACTCGCCCGAATCAAAGTGCTGCTCGGCGTGGCTGATCGCTTCTGAGCGTTTCATGCGGATTGTCCTTGTGAAGACGAGGCATAAAGGTCGCAGGCTACGATGCCTTGCGCGGTTCGTCCAAAGGTGAGTTCTGCGGCGTCAATACAATCGACACGCATGAAGCCCCCCGTCGAACAAGAACCTGCCTCGACCGAAGTCCTGCCGTCGGCCTGGGATCCTTTGCGCCGGCCGGTATTTCGGCTGCTGTGGGGCACGTGGCTGACCGCGAACATCTGCATGTGGATGAACGAGGTCGCCTCGGCGTGGCTGATGACGACCTTGACGACGTCGCCGGTAATGATCGCGCTGGTGCAATCGGCGTCGGTGTTGCCGGTCGTGTTGTTCGGGCTGCCGAGTGGCGCGCTGGCCGACATTCTGAATCGGCGTCGCTGGTTCATGTTCACGCAATTCTGGGTTGCCGCGAATGCATTGATTCTTTGCGCTGTGCTTGCCGCCGATTTAATGACGGCGCCGCTGCTGCTCGCGTTGACGTTCGGCAACGGCATTGGACTCGCGATGCGCTGGCCGGTTTATGCGGCGATCGTGCCGGAGCTCGTGCCGCGTCGGGAGCTGGCGACGGCGATCGCGCTGAACGGCATCGCGATGAACACTTCGCGCATCGTCGGACCGGTTATCGCCGGCGCATTGATCGCGAGTCTGGGCACCGGCTACGTGTATCTGTTGAATGCGGCCCTCTCGCTGGCCGCCGGTTTCGTCATCATGCGCTGGCGCTTGGAGCCGAAGGCAAGCGTGTTGCCCGGCGAGCGGTTCCTCGGTGCGATGCGCGTGGGATTTCAGTATGTCGCGCAGTCGCCGATGATGCGTGCGGTGCTGCTGCGCATTGCAATCTTTTTCCTGCAGTCGACCGCATTGCTGGCTTTGCTGCCGCTGGTTGCGAAGCGCATGCCCGATGGCGGCGCCTGGGTCTATACGTGGTTGCTGGCGTCGCTGGGGTTCGGCGCAATCGCCACCGCCGTGTTTTTGCCACGCTTGCGCGTACTGATCACGCGCGATCGGTTGCTGCGCGACGGCACGCTGCTGCAAGCGTTCGCGATGGTGGCGGCCGGCTTCGCACCCAATGTGTGGAGCGCGATGCCGGCGATGATGCTGGCCGGCGCCGCTTGGTTAGCGGTGGTCAATACGCTGACGGTGGCCTCGCAGCTGTCGCTTCCGGACTGGGTACGCGCGCGAGGCATGTCGATCTACATGATGACGATGATGGCAGCCACGTCGGCCAGCGCCGCGGTGTGGGGGCAGGTCGCGAGCTTGATTGGACGTGCCGTGGACGTTCGTGGCGGCGGCGGCGACCGGAATCGCGCTGTTGCTATTGGCGGGGCACTTGCACACAACACCCGCAGAAGAGCGGGACCTAACACCGGCGCGCATTCTGAAAGAGCCGGTGCCCGCATTCCCGGTCGAGCATCAAATGGGACCAGTGATGGTGACGGTCGACTATCGGATCGATCCGGCGCGCGCGGCGGAGTTCGCCGCGCTGATGCGCGAAAGCCGCGCGAATCGGCTGCAGTTAGGCGCGCTGTCGTGGGGGCTGTTTCACGACACGAGCGAACCCGGCCACTACATCGAGTATTACCTGGACGAATCGTGGGCCGATCATCTGCGGCGATTCGATCGGTTTACGGCAGCCGACGCCGATCTGCGCGAGCGGCGCCATGCGTTTCATATTGGCGCCGAGCCGCCGAAGGTCACGCGCTATATCGCCGAGTCACTCAGAGAATAGTTATACTAACGGGAGACACGATGCGGATCGAACCCTGGACACCGGCGCTCGCCTCGCGCGATGCCGAGCTCGTGGCAGCGATCGAGGCGCGGCGCGGTGGCGCGCTTCTTGAGCTTGACCGCATGTTGCTGTGGTCGGAGCCGCTCGCACGCGGGTGGAACGTGTA
Organism: uncultured beta proteobacterium; assembly: GCA_963786295.1. GTDB lineage: Bacteria > Pseudomonadota > Gammaproteobacteria > Burkholderiales > Burkholderiaceae_F > JACCZX01. The sequence continues at coordinate 191,397 of CAWAYV010000003.1, forward strand.
TCTGCGAGCGCTGAGGCAGGAGATTTCGTTGTCTCCGTTTGTGCGCGAACTTGCGATTTGCGTGGTCGCGCGACTGACCGGCGCTGACTACGAGTTTCATCACCACGCGCCCGAGCTAAAAAAGGCCGGGGCAACCGATGCGCAACTGGCAGCGCTCGACGATCCGGACGCAGCATCGACAAGCGATCAATTCAACGAGCTACAGCGCAACGTGATCCGATTTGCAATCGCGAGCACGCGTAACGTGCAGATTCCGGATTCGATCTTTGATGCGTTAAAGCAGCGCATGTCACCGACCGAGGTCGTCGAGCTCGTTGCCGTGACGGCGGCCTACAACATGGTCGCCCGCTTCCTGGTTGCGCTGCAGGTCACGCCGGAAACGGAGGCGCTCAGTTCCCGGCGGTGATTCGATTCTGCTTGACGATCTTCGACCAGCGCTCGAGTTCTTTCTGCATGAACGATTTGAACTCCGCTGGTCCCTGACCGGTAACCGTCATGCCCTGCGCTGCCAGTCGCTCTGCGACTGCAGGATCTTTCAACGCTTTTTGCACTTCCGCATTCATCCGGTTGACCAGATCCGGCGGCGTTTTTGCAGGAGCGATCACGCCCCAATAAGCGAGCGCCTCAAAATTCTTGACACCGGCTTCGGCGAGCGTCGGCGTATCGGGCAAACTGGAATGGCGCGTCGCGCCTGTTACCGCCATCGGTCTGACAGTGCCAGCCTTCACGTGCGGCAACACCAGAAACACGGTGCCGATGCCAAGCGGCACGTGGCCGGCCACCGTGTCGTTCATCAACGGCCCGCCGCCGCGAAACGGCACGTGCGTCCACGCCCAGCCCGCTTGCTGACCCGCCTGAATCATCGCGAGATGCCCGAGACTGCCGGTGCCGATCGATCCGATCGTAATTCCCTTGATCGTGCGTGCGTCCGCAGTCACGTCGGCCATCTTCGAGTACGGCGATTTTGCCGACGCTACCAGCGCCATCGGCGATGTGCCGATCAGCGTCACATACTCAAGATCTTTCAGCGTGTCATACGCAATGTTCGGAATCAGACTCGCATTGGTGCCGTGCGTATCGAATACGACTCCGAACGTGTAGCCGTCCGGCGCCGCCTTGGCCACTGCGTTGGTGCCGATCGATCCCGATGCACCGCCGATGTTTTCGACGACCACGCTCTGGCCAAGCTGCTTCGACAGCGGCTGCGCAAGAATGCGCGCGACTTGATCGACCGAACCGCCGGGCGGAAATACGGCGATCAGGCGGATCGGCTTGTTAGGCCAGGTTTGAGCGACGCTGGGGTTGACGGCGAACGCTGCGACTGCAAGCGCGAGCGCGATGCGACGAACGAACGGCATTGTTGTGTCTCCTCAGCGAGGTGTCGGCGAGCGATGCACTAGAAGATAGCTCCGCGCGCTTCGATTGGCCACACGGCTTCAACGCGGTCGCCTCGTACTGCGACGATCCAATCGTGCAGGTTGACGGTCGGATCGATGTGACCTGGAATCAAGAGCGCCTTGTCGCCCAGCAATAGGTCCGGCCCGGCGCCGTTGCGCTCCAAAACGGTGTGTTCATCGGACACACCGCGCACCTGCCATCCGGCAAAGGCGGGCAGCGCGGGGCCGGAGTCGGTTGAAAAGCTCTTCAAGCCGGCGTCCAGCGTCGCGCGATCGTGCTGCGCGTCCTTGCGGCGGCTCATTACTGTCGTCAGGATCATCAGCGATTGTTCAAACGCGGGCCAGGCGAGTTCCTGCTCATTCTTCGCGTAGTCGATATCCATCATCACGTACGAGCCGGGCTGAATCTCGGTGTACACGCCGCTGGCCGCTTCGAGCATAAAGGTGCCGGTGCCCGCGCCCGTGATGACGTCGCATCGCAAACCGGCAGCGATCAACGCACGCTGTGCAGCCTGAGCCGTTGCTGTCGCTGCAGCGATCGCTTGTCGCCGCTCCGCGATGCTGCGCAAGTGCTGTGCGTTGCCGAAGTAGGCGTGTAGCCCGCGCAGCACAAGGCTCGCCTGAGAGGCGATCGCGTGTCCAAGCGCAACGACCGCGCCGATGTCCGTTACGCCGGCACGGTTATGGCCGACATCGAGTTCGATGTAGACATCGAGCTGCGTGCGCGCTTGTTCACATGCGCGTGCGAGTTGCGCTACTGCGCGCGGATCGTCTACGCAGACGCCGAGCCTCGCGTCGGGATAACTCGCTGCCAGGCGGGCCAGCTGCAACGTCTTGCGATCGCCCACCACTTCGTTGCTGATCAGCACGTCGCTGATACCGCCCGCCAGGAACGGTTCGGCTTCGGAGGTCTTCTGGCAGCAAATGCCGATCGCACCGGCCGCCATTTGCCGACGCGCGATCTCGACACACTTATGGCTCTTGGCGTGCGGGCGTACGCGTATTCCGCGTCCCTGTACCGCGCTCATCAGGCGCGCCAAATTTCCTTCAAAACGGTCGAGATCGAGAATCAGCGCCGGAGTGTCAACGTCCGTGACCGCGTCACCGACGCGAGCAGGAATCCATTGATCATCCATGCGCGCAGTGTATCGAGCGAATGATCCGTAGAATCGCGCGCTTACTCCCGCACCTCTGTCCCCAATGAGCATCAAAAGCGATAAATGGATTCGCCGCATGGCCGCGCAAGGCATGATCGAGCCGTTCGAGGCGGGGCAGATTCGCCACGTGAACGGCGAGCGCATTGTCAGCTACGGCACGTCGAGTTACGGCTACGACATTCGCTGCGCCGATGAATTCAAGATCTTCACCAACATCAACAGCACGATCGTCGATCCAAAGGCGTTCGACCCCAATTCGTTCGTGGACCTGAAGAGCGATGTTTGCATCGTCCCGCCGAATTCGTTCGCGCTTGCGCGCACCGTCGAATACTTTCGCATTCCGCGCAACGTGTTGACGATCTGCTTGGGAAAATCGACGTACGCACGCTGCGGAATTATTGTCAACGTAACGCCGTTGGAGCCGGAGTGGGAAGGGCACGTAACGCTAGAGTTCTCAAACACGACACCGCTGCCGGCGAAGATCTACGCGCACGAGGGATGCGCGCAGGTGATCTTCATCGAGGCGGATGAAGTCTGTGAGACTTCGTACAAGGATCGCGGCGGCAAGTACCAAGGCCAAGTCGGAGTGACGCTGCCGAAGACTTGAAGGCGGCCGTCGGCAGCCTCCAGCCGCCGGACGCTACTGCACCATCTGCTTCGATCGCGATACTTCACGCACGACCTGCTCTTTGCCGCGCGGTGCCTCCGCGCGCTCAGTCGGCTGTGGTGCGGGGGCGGGCGGCGCGGCGCGCTCAGTCGGCTGCGGTGCGCGTGCAGGCGGCGCGGACCGTGCGATCGGCGGCGCGGCGCGCTCAGGTGGCTGCGGGGCGGCGCGGCGCGCTCAGTCGGCTGCGGTGCGCGTGCGGGCGGCGCAGACCGTGCGATCGGCGGTGAGGCGCGTTCAGCCGGCTGCGGTGCGGGCGGTGCGGCGCGCGCCACCGGCGGTGCCTTTGGCTGCTTGATCGTGGGTGGCGCACCGGGTGGGAAACGTGGGGGTTCTGCCGCATTGCGCTGGTTTTGTTCGGCCTGTGGCAATAGTTCCTGCGGCGAGCGTGCGCGCGGCTGCGGACGCGCCATTTCCGGTGCGGCAGCTTTCGGCGGCAGTGGCGGCGTCTGTATCGAAGTCGGCGGAACGCGATTGAATTTCGGCGGTTGCGCCAGCGGCGTCGGATCGTTGCCCGGCAACGGCGGCTGTGGTGTTACGCCGCGATTCGGAATCGGCTCGGCCGCCATCGGCGTCGTCACGCGCGTCGGCGTCGGTACTTTCGGCGTTGGCGCTGTCGTCATTGACGGCGTCGGCAGGGTACGACCTATTGATGCAGATGCAGGCGCTGACGGTTGCGGAGAGGGTTGTACCTGGTTCGGCCTGCGGACCATGCCGTCTTCCGCGACCTTGCGAACCGGCGCAATGTTCCTCGGTGGCGGCGCCGTCGTTTGCAACTCGGCCACATTGGTTCTGACCGGCAATGCAACCTTCATCACCGGATCGCGAAAGCGCGGCCCCGGCACCATCGTCGCGCCTTCATGATTGCGATGCGGCGGCACACCGCGCGGCGGGTTGTTGATGATCGTCTGGTTGATGATCGTCACATACGTGTTGTTATGCCGGTAGTGCGGGCGATAGCGATGCCACGGCGCGAGCGGATACCAGCCGACCACGGGGCCGCCGAACCCGACTGAGACGCTCAGGTTGCTGCCGCCGACGAATCCGACCAGGGCAGGCGCCCACACCGGCCTTGCGTAATAGCCGCCCGGCCACCAGCACCAACGATTGCCAATCGTGACCCAACGCCCGTAGTGAAACGGCGCGTAACCCCACGGCGACTGGTCGACCCAAGTCCAACCCCACGGCCGGACCCAGCGCCATTGTCCGTAGCGATACGGGGCCCAACCTACTGGCACAGCGCGCGGATACCATACGTTGCCGTACGTCGCATCCGGAACCCAGTCGCCGTAAGAGTCGAGCTCTTCGTAGCCCGTCATGTTCGGCGACACATAGCGTGCCGATTGCACGTTGCGATAGCGCTCGTCGCGCGCGAGTGCCCACTGATCGAACGATGTCGCTGCTGCCTGCTCGTAATTGATGCTCGATAACCCCGGCCCCAGAATCAAAGCCTGCCCGCTCGCCACATTGATTCCGTTGCCTCCGGTGAGTACGTTGCCCTGGCCGCTGAACACGGTCACACGTGCCTGGCCGCCGCTGCCTGCGGCATCGATTCGATAACGGCCGGGCGCGGCAAGGTCGATACGAATCCCATCGACCGTGACTGAAGAGACTTCCCCTTGCTGCGGCTGCGCGAGCGCAACGTTCAGCGAACCGTTTTCGAGATTGAATACGGCATGGCCGTAATCGAGTTGATTGAAACCACCGCGGCTGCCGGCGGACAGTCGATACGTGTTGGGGCCGACTCTGAATTCGGCGCGGCCATCGGAGCCGGTATACAAGCCGGTGCCAACCGTGACCACGTCGTTGATCTGCGCCAGATCCCACTCACCGTCCGCATCTTCTTCGGCGCGCCAAATCTGAAAGTCACCTTCGGCCAGCGATACGCGGCCTGCGATCAGCGGAGGGCTGTCGTTCGATTGCGATTGCGCGGACGCGGTTGCGCATCCGGCAATCAGTAGTGCGGCGAACAGCTTCAGCAAGCGTTGCATAGGATCTCCGACCAATGTCCGTGTGAGTAACCTAACGTGCAAAGGTTCGCCCTGTTGACGCACGGTAACGCCATAGGACTCGACGCGCTGTAACACCCTGTAACAGCCGCAGATACAGTGCCCAAAATTGCGCCGCTTGCTGTTGAATCAAGCCTGCGCGGATAATCCGCGGTCCCCCGCCTCCAGCACTCCCGCTTCCAGCTCATGCGATTTCGCTTTCCGATCGTCATCATTGACGAGGACTTCCGTTCTGAAAACGCCAGTGGGCTGGGCATTCGCGCCCTTGCAAAGGCGATCGAGGCCGAAGGCGTCGAAATTCTCGGTGTCACCTCGTTCAGCGATGTGTCGAGCTTTGCGCAGCAGCAAAGCCACGCCTCGGCGTTCATTTTGTCGGTTGACGATGAGGAGCTCGCCGAAGGCAATGCCAACGAGGAGACGATCGCGAAGCTGGCGGCGTTCGTGCGAGAGATCCGACGACGCAACGCCGACATCCCGATCTTTTTGTACGGCGAGACGCGCACCACGCACTACATGCCGAACGATCTGCTGCGTGAACTGCATGGCTTCATACACATGTTCGAAGACACGCCGGAATTCGTTGCGCGCTACATCATTCGCGAAGCGCGTGTCTATCTGGACGCGCTCGCACCGCCGTTTTTCCGCGCGCTGACGCACTACGCTCAGGATGGCTCGTATTCGTGGCACTGCCCCGGCCACTCGGGTGGCGTCGCGTTTCTGAAAAGCCCGGTCGGCCGCATGTTCCATCAGTTCTTCGGCGAGAACATGCTGCGCGCCGACGTTTGCAACTCGGTCGACGAACTCGGGCAATTACTCGACCACACCGGCCCGGTGGCTGCAAGCGAGCGCAACGCCGCGCGCATTTTCGGCGCCGATCATCTGTTCTTCGTCACCAACGGCACGTCCACCTCGAACAAGATCGTCTGGCACTACGTCGTCGCGCCGAACGATGTGGTCGTGGTCGATCGCAATTGCCACAAGTCGGTGCTGCACGCGATCACGATGACCGGCGCGATCCCGCTGTTTCTGACGCCGACGCGCAATCATTACGGGATCATCGGGCCGATTCCGCTCGAAGAATTCAAGTGGAAATCGATTGCGAAAAAAATTGCACGCCATCCTTTGCTGCAAAACGGCAAGAGTGGCAACGGGCGAGATAAGCCGCGCGTTTTGACGCTGACGCAGAGCACCTACGACGGCATTCTGTACAACGTCGAGACGATCAACGAACAGCTCGACGGCAAGATCGATACATTGCACTTCGACGAAGCTTGGTTGCCGCACGCTGCATTTCATGACTTCTATCGCGACATGCACGCGATCGGCGGCGTGAGTGCTGTCGGGGATTGAGGCGCCGCGTCAGACGCAACAAAGACTCAATGATTTTTTCGACGCAATCGACGCACAAGATGCTGGCCGGTCTGTCGCAAGCATCGCAGATTTTGATTCGCAACTCGGACAACGAGAGCCTGGATCGCTTCATGTTCAACGAGGCATTCTTGATGCACACGTCCACGTCGCCGCAGTACGCGATCATCGCTTCGTGCGACGTCGCCGCGGCGATGATGGAGCCGCCGGGCGGCACGGCATTGGTCGAGGAGTCAATTGCCGAGGCGCTGGACTTTCGGCGTGCGATGCGCAAGGTCGATCACGAATACGGGGACTCGTGGTGGTTCAAGGTGTGGGGGCCCAAGCATTTGCCGGAGGAAGGTATCGGCACGCGTGACGATTGGATTCTGAAGTCCGGCGACGACTGGCACGGTTTCGGTAATTTGGCGCCCGGGTTCAATATGCTCGACCCGATCAAGGCCACCGTGATAACGCCAGGGCTGAATCTCGACGGATCGTTCGTCGACCCGGGAATTCCTGCAGCCGTCGTCACCAGGTACTTGGCCGAGCACGGCATCATCGTCGAGAAAACCGGGCTGTACTCGTTTTTCATCATGTTCACGATCGGCATTACCAAGGGCCGCTGGAACACGATGGTCACCGAGCTGCAGCAGTTCAAGGATGATTACGACAAGAATCAGCCCCTATGGCGCGTGATGCCGGAGTTTCTTAAAGTGTTTCCGCAGTACGAGAAAATGGGTTTGCGGCAACTGTGCGACGCGGTGCATCAGATCTATCGCACAAGCGACATCGCTCGCTTGACGACCGATATGTATCTGTCGGAAATGGAGCCGGTAATGAAACCCACCGATGCATACGCGCAGATGGCGCACAGTGCGATCGATCGAGTGCCGATCGACGAGCTCGAAGGCCGTGTGACCGCGGTGCTGCTGACGCCGTATCCACCCGGTATTCCGCTGCTGATTCCAGGCGAGCGCATCAATGCGACGATCGTTCGCTACCTGCAGTTCGCGCGCGATCTAAACGCGCGCTTTCCGGGATTCGGTACGGATATTCACGGACTCGCGAAAGACGACGCAGGCGCGTATTTTCTCGACTGCGTAGCGCACAACGCACATACAACCGGATTGCATACAAATGCCAACACGCAGCGCACATAGAATTATGGTGGTCGATGACAACGTCGATGCGGCCGAGTCGCTGGCGATGATGCTCGAGCTCGACGGCCATTCGGTCATCAGAGCGCACGACGGGGCTGCTGCGATTGCAATCGCCGGCAGCGAGCGCCCGAGCGTGATGTTGCTGGATATCGGTCTGCCGGATATCGACGGCTACGAGTTGGCGCGCCGGCTACGTGCGTTGCCGGAAGTAGACAACGCACTGTTGATCGCCGTCACCGGTTATGGTCAAGCGGAAGATCGCCGTCGTGCCGAAGACGCTGGATTTGACCGATATTTGATGAAACCTGTCGAGTTCGAGTCGCTGCGTTCGATGCTGCAGGAAGATCGCGCCGACGCATAACGGACGGTATTCCCCCGACGCGCCGAAATCTGCAGAATTTTCGGTAGCGCGACGGCGCAGGCGCACTTATCGTCGCGCGAAACGAGTACGTGGAACTGATGGATCCGGATCAGCCGACCGATACCGCGCTGCACGCGCGGGTCGCGGACGCGATACGCGCCGCTGACAGCGGCGATTCGCGCGCGGCGGAGGAGCTGTTTGCGACCCTGTATTCCGAGCTGCATCGAATGGCCAAGCAGCAGCTGCATCGCTACGCGTTCGGCTCGACGCTTGGCGCGACGACGCTGTTGCACGAAGCCTATCTGGACATTGCAGGACGCGACCCCGGTTTTCCGGACCAAGCGCGTTTCTTTGCGTACACCGCGCGCGCGATGCGCGGACTGATCATCGACCACGTTCGCGAGCGACGCGCGGTCAAGCGCGGTGGCGAGTTTCACTTAACCGCGCTTAACACTGAGATCGCGGAATCAGTGCCGGAAATGAGTGAACTGGGACCACTCGACGACGCACTGAACGAGCTTGCGCGCATCGACGCACCGCTCGCAGAGCTCGTAGATCTGAAGTTTTTTTGCGGCTTTTCGTTTAGCGACATCGCAGCGATGCGCCGTGTGTCCGAGCGGACCGTTCAGCGCGACTGGAACAAAGCCCGCTTATTTCTACGGCATACTTTGCACGACGACTGAGGCTTTGATGGCCGAGATCAGTGCGACGCAGTGGCAGGAGCTGAATCCGCTGCTGGACGAGTTGCTTGAAGCGGAAGCTGAAGTGCGAGCGCAACGGCTGGCGCAGATCCGGCGCGCGAATGAAGCGTCTGGCGAATCATCTGGAAGCGCTGCTGCGGCAGCGCACGGCGGTCGAGCGCGACGCATTTTTGGAAGGCGATACAGGTTTCACATTGGCGCACGAGCCGTCGCTGGCTGGGCAGACGATTGGCGCCTACACGCTGCGCGAGCCGATCGGCCAGGGCGGCATGGGTTCGGTCTGGCGCGCCGAGCGCAGCGACGGCCGGTATCAGGCGAGCGTCGCGGTCAAGTTCCTGAACCTGGCTCTGCTCGGGCACGGCGGCGTCGAGCGCTTCTCGCGCGAAGGCAACATGCTGGCGCGCCTGTCGCATCCGAACATCGCGCGCCTGCTGGATGCCGGCGTGGCGGCGGGCAGCCAGCCGTATCTGGTGCTCGAATACATCGACGGCGTGCCGATCGATGTGTGGTGCGACCAGCGCTCACTGGGCATCGAAGCGCGGTTGCGCTTGTTTCTCGAAGTGCTGGCCGCCGTCGCGCACGCGCACAGCAACCTGATTCTGCACCGTGATTTAAAGCCGTCGAATATTCTGATCACACCGAATGGTGAGGTAAGACTGCTCGACTTCGGCATTGGCAAGCTGATCGAAGATCAGACGGGCGCGGCCTCACCGACGGAGCTGACGCAGCTGGCGGGGCGCGCGTTCACGCCTGACTTCGCTGCCCCTGAGCAGATCACGCAGGGCGATGTGACCACGGCCACCGATGTGTACGCGCTCGGCGTGCTGTTGTATCTGTTGCTGACCGGCCGCCATCCGACCGCCCAGCCGGCCGCCACGCAAGTCGATCGGCTGCGCGCCGTGGTGGAAGCCGAGCCGACTCGGCCATCCGACGCGACCACTCGCGTCAAGGACACCGACCTTGCAGTCATTGCGACTGCACGTGCGACCACGCCGCACAAACTGGCGCGCGCGCTGCGCGGTGACCTCGACAACATCCTCGCCAAGGCGCTGAAGAAATCCCCCGCCGAGCGGTATCAAACTGCTGCCGCTTTTGCTGACGACATCGAACGACAGCTCAGTGGCCGCCCCGTAATCGCCTGTCCGGACAGCGCAGCGTTATCGGGTGTCGAAGTTCGTCCGCCGGCACAAGCTCGGGCTCAGCGCCGCGGCGGCAATCGCTGTGGCACTCGCCGGGCAGCGCGGAGATTGCGCGGCGGCAGGCAGCGCTACGCGCACGGAACAGGCGCGTCAGGCTCAGTTGCAGGCTACGCGCGCCGCCGCAGTGCAGACCTTCCTGACCGACGTGTTTCTTGCGAGCACCTTCCGCCAGCCGGACCCGCAAAAGGCGCAGAGCACGACCGCGCGAGAACTGCTCCTGACTGGGGCGAAGCGCATTGAATCGTCGCTCGACGACGCGCCCGAGGCCAAGGTCGAGGTGCTACGCACGCTCGGCAGCCTGATGACCGAATTCGCCCTTCATGACGCAGCGGTCGCTCTGCATCGTCAACGCGTTGCGATCCTGCGCACGCTGCATGGAGCAGGTGACACGCGGATCGCCGATGCACTGGTCGAACTCGCCGCCGCGATGGAGGAGTCGGCCGCAAGCAACGAGCGCGACGCGGTTCTCGATGAAGCGCAGCGCATCCTTGACGCGCGCGCCGACTCCGAATCGTTGTCGCGCGCCGAGCTGCATCTGCAACGCGCTGGAACGCTCCAGTTTCGGGACTGGCAGCGCAGCGCCGGTTATGCGAGGCAGGCCGCCGCGCTGTTCGAACGCCACAACGTTCCAGCCAGGCGCGCCGAGGCACTCTCGGTCGAAGCGGAAGCTGAGTACCGGACGGGCAACGACGAGGCGGCCGAGCGGGGCTATCAAGCCAGCCTGGCGATCGCACAGACGTTGCCGGTCGGCCGGAATTATCAGCTGCTGCCCCTCGTGCAAATGAACCTGGCCCAGGTGCAGGGACAGAGACTCAAGATCGCCGATGCGGATCGCAACTTCCGCGAAGCAGTCGAAACCGCCGAGCGGATCTACGGCCCGGACCACGACGTCTACGCTGAAGAACCTTTACCTCTACGGCATGTTCCTCGAAAGGTACGGACAGGCACACAAAGCAATTCCCTTGCTGCGACAGGCCGTCGAAACGGTTCGACGCACGAAGGGCGAGGACGAGACCTTTCTGAATTCAATAATGCTGTCGGGGTTGGGGATAGCGCTGGTCGATCACGGATTGCCGGAAGAAGGCGGGCGGATGCTTGCACGCGCGATCGCGCTAAACAGGGCGAGTGGTGCCAACGACCTCAATTTTGCGCAGGGACTTCAAATGGCCGCTCGAGCGTCGACTGAGAGCGGCGATTTCGCGTTGGCCGCCGCCCGCCTGGACGAAGTCGAGCGCCATCATCGCCCGCCATGACCCACAGGCCGGCCGGGAACTCGCAACGCGAAACCAGGTCGGGCGCGCACGCCTCGCGCTGCGCGCAAACCGCGCATCGGAAGCCGTCGAATGGCTGAGAAAAGCGGGCGTGGACGACCTTCTCGAACCGCCACGTGATCGTTTCCAACTGCTGGATCGGCTCCTCAGTGCGGAAGTGCATCTGAGTAACGGCGATCTCGACGTGGCTCGATCGGCGTCGCAGCAGGTTCGAACGGGCATCGAGCGACTTGGCCTCGGCGACGCCGCTAGTCGAGAACTCGCGCGACTCGACGTCATTGACGGCCGCCTACGACTCGAGCAGGCGGATGCGGCTGGCGCAACGGTCTTTTTCCGACGCGCGCTCAGCGTGCGGCAACGTGTCCTCGACCCTCAAAGTCCGCACGTGGCCGAGGCGCTGATCTACCTGGCAAAGGCCCGCCGCGCAGCCGGCGATTACGCTGAGGCGGAGCAGCTGCTGAAGGCAGCGCGCGGCGTCCTCTCCGCGCACCCCGGAGTCGCTCCGCAGTTTGCTGCGATGGCGCGCTGAATTCAGCCTGCTTTTTTCGCGGGGTTGATGTCGCTTTTTCCCGATGGTTTGCGATCTCCCAGGTAAGGGCGGTGCAGCAAGGCTCCGCTTACCCAAATAGCTCAGCCTAGGAGGTCGCTATGAACAGTCAATCAGTCCAGGTGCGCTCTGCCGCAGTGGCCATAACGGTGTTGACACTTCTGCTTGCCGCGTGCGGAAACAAGGCCAGCCTCGATGCGCGCGCCGCTGAGCCCAGCAAGGAAGTCACCCACCCACAAACGCTGGATCCCGCGCTTGACCGCCTTGAAGCCGTCACGCACCACGGTTAAGCGTTTCGATCCGGCAGTTGAATTTCCGCACTTTCAGCAGCAAGCGGGGGGCGACGCGGGTTACTGCGACGCGACTGGACCCGCTTGATTCTCCGGTAGGTGCGTGCGGAAGCGTTCAGCACCACCTGCTCTCGTGGTTTTTCTACTAAGCAGTTGCCGAATATTCACGCGGTCAGTTGTCGCCTTTCCCATACGCCTTTTCGATCTCTGAGATAGCAAGGGCCGGTTGTAGCAACGACAGGTCCGAGGCTGACTTCATCACTCGGAGGGGCTGCAATGAGAAGCAACTGCGTCAAATCAACGGTCGGAATAATTTCAAGCATCCTTGTACTCACTGCCTGCGGAGGATCTTCCGATGATCAACCCGCAGCAGTGGCAGCGCCGGCCGCCACGGAGCTCAGCGATCCTGCACTGGAGGCAGCGGCCGCAACGTTCGCGGACACGGCATTCGCGCCGACCGGCGGTCATGCGGCCCTGCCGAACATGGTCCCGACGTTAAATGACAGCGGAATTGCAGCTACCTTCAGCAAGGTCGGCGTGGTTGATCGCACCGGTCCGTTTTTTCAGAGCCTCGGCATAAATGGTCGCAGCTGCTCGAGTTGCCACATTCAGGGAGAGGGCTGGACCATCACGCCGAGCGGCGTACAGGCGCGCTTCGAGAAAACAGAAGGCACCGATCCGATTTTCCGCCTGGTCGATGGATCGAACTCGCCGCTTTCAGACGTTTCGAGTGTCGAAGCGCGTCGCAGCGCCTACAGCATGCTGTTGAACAAGGGGCTGATCCGGGTCGGCATCGGCATTCCTGCCGGCGCGGAATTCGAGCTGGTCGCGGCCGACGATCCGTACGGCTTTGCCAGCGCGAAGGAGTTGTCATTGTTTCGGCGGCCGCTACCCACCGCGAACATTGAATTTCTAAGCACCGTGATGTGGGACGGGCGCGAGACGTTCAAGGATGCGAAGTCGCTCGATTGCACGTTCGGCACGACCACGTGCTTTGCGTCGCTGCACTTTAGTCTGCACAGTCAATCCAATGCCGCCACTGTCACGCACGCAGAAGCGACGCAGCCGCTCACAGAGGAACAGCGCAAGGGCATCATCGATTTCCAGATGGGGCTGTTTACTGCGCAAGTGTTCGACCGGCGTGCCGGGCATCTGACGGCGCAAGGCGTGCGCGGCGGTCCAGTCGCGCTGTCAGGCGAAACCTTTTATTTCGGCATCAACGACACGCTGGACGGAGATTACCGAACGCGTGTGCCGTTCACGCCGACGGCGTAATGACGGCGTACAACGCGTGGACGGATCCGGGACAGGACGCGAGTTTTGCGGACCCACAGCAGCGCGAACGGGTGGCGGCGGCACGGCGCGCCATTGCGCGCGGGCAAGCACTGTTCAACTCCAAGCCGATCCAGATTCGCGATGTGAAAGGGCTCAACGACGATCTGAACATTGCGACGATCCCCGGCACCTGCACCACGTGTCATAACGCGCCGAACGTAGGAAACCACTCGGTCCCGCTACCGCTCGACATCGGCCTGGCCGATGCGTCGCGGCGCACACCCGACATGCCGCTCTACACGCTGCGCAACAAGACGAGCGGCCAGACCGTGCAGACCACCGACCCGGGACGAGCATTGATCACCGGCAAGTGGAACGACATCGCGCGCTTCAAGGGCCCGATTTTGCGCGGACTGGCCGGGCGTGCGCCGTATTTCCACAACGGGTTTGCGAAGGACTTGAACGAAGCCGTCGACTTTTACGACACGCGCTTCGGCATGGACTTGACGGCAGAAGAGAAAGCTGACCTCGTCGCGTTTCTGCGGACGCTTTGACATGCCAAAGATTCTCGACTCGCAAGGGCCTCTGCAAGTCGTCGACGTACTGTAGGTTGACGCCGAACCCTGCTCGGGCCGTAAGGGCTCGTGCAGGGCACGCGTGCAGGCGATACCATGATGGTGACTGATAGCCAATCGTGGGGGCCTGCATGATGAATCCGATGTCAAAAGCGTTATTGAGCGCGTGGCTGGCGGTGTTTTGTATCGCCGCGCATGCGCAGGAATATCCGTCCAAGCCGGTGCGCATCATCGTGCCGTTCTCGCCCGGTGGCCCGGCAGACATTTACGCGCGCTTCATTGGCCAGCGCCTGCAGGATGCGTTGGGGCAGTCGTTCATCGTCGACAATCGTCCGGGAGCGGGTTCGATCATTGGTACCGATGCTGTCGCGAAGAGCCCGGCCGATGGCTACACGCTGTTGATGATGTCGAACACGCACACCGTCAACGAATCGCTGATACCCAACAAGCCGTACCAGTTGATGCGCGACTTCGTGCCGGTGGCGCCAATCAACTATTCGGATCTGGTTCTGGTCGTCCATCCATCGGTGCCGGCCAACAATCTGGCCGAGCTGCTGCAGCTTGCGAAGTCGAAGCCGAAAGGACTGAACTACGCATCGTCCGGCAACGGCACGCCGTATCACATGGCGGGCGAATTGTTCAAGGCGATGGCCGGCGTCGACATCGTGCACGTGCCCTACAAGGGAAGCGCCGGGGCGCGCACCGACACGCTGGGCGGGCAGGTGCAGATGATGTTCGACGCGGTGCCGACGATGACCGATCACGTTCGCAGCGGAAAGGTCAAGGCGTTCGGCACCACCGGCGACAAGCGATCGGCCGTGTTGCCCGAGGTTCCGACGGTGGCCGAAGCGGGAGTGCCGGGCTATGACGCGGTGATCTGGCTGGGCATCATGGCGCCGAAGAACACGCCGCGCGATATCGTCAATCGTCTGAATGCGGAGATCACGAAGATCACGAGCCGGCCCGATGTGCGTGACGCGTGGGCCAAGCAGGGCGCAGTGGCGATGACGATGACGCCGGAGGAGTTTGCGCGCTTCATGACCAGCGACATTGCCAAATGGGACCGCATCGTGAAGATCTCGGGAGCCAAAGCCGATCAATGACTGCCGGTGCAGCCGGGGAGCTCTACGTCTTGAGTGCCGGTGCAGCACAAGGCCTGGTTGCTGCGCTGGCGCCAAGGCTACTGGCCGACGAAGACGTGACATTGCGCACGACGTTCGGCGCGGTCGGCGCCATCCGTGAAAAGCTTCTTGCCGGCGATCGATGCGATGTGTTGATCCTGACCGAATCGATGATCGATCAGTTGACAGCGAGCGGGCACGTCGTCGCGAATTCGGGAGCCGCACTGGGTCATGTGCGCACGGGGATCGGCGTGCGGTCCGACGATCCCCCGCCGGACATTTCCGATCGGCAAGCACTCGAACGAAGTCTGCGTAACGCCACGGACATTTTCCTGCCCGACCCTCAGCGTGCGACGGCGGGTATTCACTTCGTGCGCGTGCTGAAGCAGCTGGAAATTTATGACGAACTGTCACCGCGTTTGCGTCCCCACCCGAACGGCGCGACAGCGATGCACGCGATGGCGCAGAGCGACGCGTCACGACCGATCGGTTGCACGCAGATCACCGAAATCAAATCCGCGGAAGGCGTGCAGCTTGTTGGGCCTCTGCCGCGTGAGTTCGAGCTCTCAACTGTTTATTCCGCGGCCGTATGCGCCGACGCGTCGCAACCCGAGCTGGCGCGCCATTTCGTTCGGTCGCTATCGGGATCGCAGAACGCCGGCGTTCGCTCGGACGCCGGCTTCGATGCATAAGGGCGGCTTCCGCGCAACTCGCGCCTGCCGCTGGGGTATCCTTCGCGTTCGCTGATAGCGCGACGCGGGAGAGCGTGATTCGATTCAGTGTCGGATCACCGCCGAAGGCGCAACGCCCGTAATCGCTCAGGTGCAAGAACCGCATCGCGCGCGCGACTCTGGAGAGACCGTGGCCGATTAAACCGGACCGGCGGCGCCGAAGGTGCAGCGAGCCACTGTTTCGTACGGTGACTTGCGAACTCTCAGGCAAAAGGACAGAGGGGCGCGAACCGACAGGTCGTCGGCTCGTGACTCTTTGCGCCGGAGTTGCATGCCGCTTAAACGAACACCGCTGTACGACACTCACGCCGCCGCCGGCGCGAAGCTGGTCGATTTCGGCGGCTGGGAAATGCCGCTCAACTACGGCTCGCAGATCGAGGAGCATCACGCGGTGCGGCGCGACGCCGGCATGTTCGATGTTTCGCATATGCGTCCGGTCGATCTCGAAGGCGCCGATACGCGACCCTTCCTGCGCGCTCTGATTGCCAACAACGTCGACAAGCTGACGCAGCCCGGCAAAGCGCTGTACACATGCATGCTGAACGAATCGGGCGGCGTGATCGACGATCTGATCGTGTACTTCATGCGCGAGGATTGGTTCCGTGTCGTCGTCAACGCATCGACCGCGGACAAGGACATTGCGTGGATGCGGCAGGTCGCCGTGGAGCGCCGCTTCAGCGTGCGGATCACAGCGCGCGCGGATCTCGCGATCATCGCAGTGCAAGGCCCGAACGCGCGCGCGAAGTTCTGGCAGGCACGACCGTCGACGCGCGACGCCACCGAGAAGCTCGGCGCATTTTTCGCGGCCGAAGCCGGTGATCTGTTCGTTGCGCGCACCGGCTACACCGGCGAAGACGGATTCGAAATCATTTTGCCCGCGCAGAGTGCGGCGCAGCTTTGGAGCGAGCTCAAAGCCGTCGGCGTCGCGGAAGCCGGGCTTGGCGCGCGTGACACGTTGCGGCTGGAAGCCGGAATGAATCTGTACGGCAACGACATGGATGAAGTCGTCTCGCCGCTCGATGCCGGGCTCGCGTGGACCGTCGATCTGAAAGCGGCGCGCGACTTTATCGGACGCGGCGCGCTGGAGCGCGATGGCGCGCGCATGGCATTGGTCGGATTGAAGCTGCTCGACCGCGGCGTCCTGCGTTCGCATCAAAAGGTCGTCACTGCTGCGGGTGAAGGCGAGGTCACCAGCGGAACGTTCTCGCCGACGCTGCAGACGTCGATCGCAATGGCTCGCGTGCCGCGCGACGTCAAGGTGGGCGACACGGTTCAAGTCGACGTGCGCGGCAAGCTGCTCAGTGCGCAGGTTGTCAAGATGCCTTTCGTGCGCAACGGCAAAGCTCTGATTTAACCGATCGATTACAGGGAGTCACGCATGCAGTTTCCGGAGCAACTGAAGTACACGTCAACCCACGAATGGGTGAAGCAGGGCGATGATGGCCTGATATGGGTCGGCATCACCGACGCCGCGCAGGACATGCTGGGCGACCTCGTGTTCGTCGGCGACGTCAAAGTCGGCCAGACGCTGAAGGCCGGTGAAACGGCCGGTGTCGTTGAATCGGTCAAGGCGGCGTCCGACATCTACGCGCCGGTGGACGGCGAAGTGGTTGCATTCAATGACGCGCTCGAAGCCGAGCCGCAGAAACTGAACTCGGGTCCGTACGACGCCTGGATTTTCAAGATGAAGACCGCGGCGCCGATCGATGGTTTGCTGAACGCCGAAAAGTACCGCGCCAATGTCGACAATTCGAAATAGCGTCGCCGTGTTCCCCATTGCTTGATTAACGCCAAACAAGAAGCCATGTCCACGCTGTCCGAACTCGAAGCTCATAACGATTTTCACGCGCGGCATATTGGCCCGAACGACGCCGAGATCGCCGAGATGCTTGCGATCGTCGGCGCGTCATCGCTCGATGCGCTGGTCGATGCGATCGTGCCGTCGACGATCAAGCTTGATGCGCCGCTTGCACTGCCCACTGCGATCAACGAGGAAGAGGCGCTGGCGAAGATTCGCGGGATCGCGGGCAAGAACGAGGTGTATCGCAGCTTTATCGGGCAGGGCTACTACGGCACACATACGCCGAAGGTGATCTTGCGCAACGTTCTCGAAAATCCCGCCTGGTACACCGCGTACACGCCGTATCAAGCGGAAATTGCACAGGGACGCCTCGAAGCGCTGATCAACTTTCAGACGATGGTGTCGGATCTGACCGGTATGGAGATCGCGAACTCGTCGTTACTCGACGAAGCGACCGCCGCCGCCGAAGCGATGACGCTAGCGAAACGCAGCTCCAAGAATAAGAGCAACGTGCTTCTGGTCGCCGGCGATTGCCATCCGCAAACGATCGAGGTGGTCAAGACGCGTGCTGAGCCGCTCGGCATCGCGGTTAAGGTCGGGTTCGTGCCGGAGTTGATGAAGGGCGATGACTATTTCGGTGTGCTGGCACAGTATCCATCGACCACCGGATTGGTTCACGACATGCGCGCGCTGGTTCGTCAGGCGCATGGCAACGGCGCATTGTTTTGCGTCGCAAGCGATCTGCTCGCGCTGACACTGCTCGAAGCGCCGGGGACGTGGGACGCCGACATCGTCGTCGGCAATTCGCAGCGTTTTGGTGTGCCGTTCGGTTTTGGTGGCCCGCACGCCGGATTTCTTGCCTGCAAGGACGCGTTCAAGCGCTCGATGCCGGGACGGTTGGTCGGAGTGTCGATCGATTCGCAAGGCCAGCCCGCCTACCGGCTGACTTTGCAGACGCGCGAACAGCATATTCGCCGCGAAAAGGCGACATCGAATATTTGCACCGCGCAAGTGCTGCTGGCAGTGATGGCCAGCATGTACGCCGTTTATCACGGACCGGAAGGTTTGACGCGTATCGCGCGCCGCGTGCATCGGCTGACCGCCATCCTCGCCGAAGGTTTGAAGCGCGCGGGGCTGAACGTCAGTGGCAGTTACTTCGACACGATCGCTGTTAGCGGTGTGGACGCGCGTGCGATTCACGCGGCGGCGCGTGCGGCACGCATCAATTTGCGCGACTTTGGCGCGCGCGCACCGCAGATGGTCGGCATCTCGCTCGATGAAACGGCCACGCGCGCCGACGTCGTGGCGCTATGGGAGCTGTTGGGGGTTGCCGGCGAAATCGATGCGCTCGACAGCGAGATCGATAGCACGGCGGAAGCTGCGATTCCCGCCGCGCTGCGCCGCACGACTCCATTTCTGACACATCCTGTGTTCAACGCGCATCACAGCGAGCACGAGATGTTGCGCTACATGCGCACGCTGGCCGACAAGGATCTGGCGCTCGATCGCACGATGATTCCGCTCGGCTCGTGCACGATGAAGTTGAACGCCACCAGCGAAATGATTCCGGTCACGTGGCCTGAGTTTGCGAACATTCATCCGCTCGCTCCCGCAGAGCAGACAGCCGGTTACCGGCAACTGATTACCGAGCTCGAAAAGATGCTCGTCGAGTGCACCGGCTACGACGCGGTCAGTCTGCAACCCAACTCTGGCGCCCAAGGCGAATATGCGGGCTTGCTGGCGATTCGCGCGTATCACCGTGCGCGCGGCGAGGGCCATCGCAACGTCTGTTTGATTCCAGAGAGCGCGCACGGCACCAATCCGGCATCGGCGCAGCTATGCGGCATGAGCGTGGTCGCAGTGAAAACTGATCGCAACGGCAACGTCGACGTCGACGACTTGCGAGCGAAGGCGCAACAGCACGCGAGCGATCTGGCGGCGTTAATGGTGACGTATCCGTCGACGCACGGCGTGTTCGAGGAAGCGATCGTCACCAATCCAGTTGCGTTGTCCTTCGATGGCGGAATCAAGCTGGACCGGCGGCCTCCAAAGGAGACGGCTGGTGGACGAGCAGCTCGCTACCATCACGATGCTCCGAGAAGCCCGCTGTCGCGAATGGCTGACGAGGAAGTGCCGCCGTGGCGACGGCCGACGGACGTCGACCCGACCGAGACCTATTTCCCAGTCGAGGTAGAAGCCCACGTCCCCCGGGATGCCCCCGGGAAAATTAATGATCATTGCCTTGAGCCGATATCCTTTCGGCCTTGCTACCTCGATGTAGCGCTCATAAAGCTCACGCGCCTTTCCCTGCAGCGTGTCGGGCCAATCGGGTTGCGCGCTGTTGATGGCACGGCCCCCATCCGAGCAGAGATCGGAGGGGAAACTATACACCAGCGCTTCCGTCTTGCCGTTCTCTGCCGCAATTCGCACGAGCCGCAGGATTGTGGCGCGCTCGTCGTCGGTCACATCTTTGGTGAGAAAGTTGTTGACGAAGTCCTCATGCTCTTTGAGTTTTCGTCTCCTGAGTTCTTCGTCTTTCTTTATCTCGGCCATTTCGCGCTCGAGCATCCGCATTCGCAGTTCTTGCGTGTTAGGGACTTCATCGTTTGGCTTGGATGATTTTGTTTCGGCCATCTCTTCGCTCCAAGGCGCTATGAGCGCCACCTCGTTGATATCTAGCGGAACCCATTTCCTTTGAAAAAAACCAACGCTGATCTGATCAGCGGCCAAATCTTTTGATTGCGACCAAGCAGTGTTGAGCGAAATCGTCCCGACAACTCTCCGGCTAAATCACGCTCGGGGGAAGGGCGCAGGGTTTGAATTCCGGTAGCGCAAATGGCCTCGGCGAAGAAATGGTGGACGTTATCAGCCTCGAAGCCGAAGACCTCACCAGCCAAATGAAATGCGGAGATCTGGCGGCGACCGTCAGCCAGCAAGCGAAAGATTAACCGCGCCGAACTCAACCTTAGGCCACCGACTGGCCTGAGATATATCCCTCCGAGACGAACCGTGGCATGTATACATGCGCGTTGGGCTGTGTGTAGCGCCCATCATGGACCAACAGGGCGTTGTGGGGACGGAAATGATCTCGGAATGCTTCCAGGACGGGCATACTCGTCTCCCCTCTTGATGAGACGAACAATCGCGTATCTTGGGGCGGGTCGAAATTCGGTTAGGTCCGTAAGGGAATGTACGTAACGTCACGCGGCGTCGGCGATCGCTTTGCGGACGGCGTCTATGAGCGGCTCGCCGAGAAAAGGTTTCATGACGAGCGTGACGCGTGGCAAGACCGGAATCGAGTTGAAGCGCTCGATGATCAGGACCACCGGCCCGGCAAATCGCAGGAACTGTTTGATAGCTACACTCCAATTGGCGATGGCATGATCGTCGATAACCACACAAGCGGCTTCCGCCGCTGTCCGGGAGGCGAGCGCGGCCGCAATATTTGAGTACCCGCTTGTTACGTATCGGGCACTTTCCAATGCAAACTCCAGCGAACGTCGAAACGCTCTGTCCGGCGCAACAACAAGGACGATGCTTTGCGTGACCACGCCGAGGTCTCGCCTTCTCTTCGGATTTGATCGACCAATTCATCTTTCACATGCGGAAAAACATCGCATTGCGGTAAATCAAAAAGGGTGATCTGGCGTTGCTGGATCGAGCGGCAGGCAAAGCCGCATTCCGAAGCGCTGGGCGTTCTGGCGCAGGCAGGCGCACTACAGATTTCTGCCGTCAAGATTCAGTACGAGTGCCATGCGGACCAGTTCGGGGAGACTTCTCGCCTGCATCTTAGACATGACGTTTGCTCGGTGAACCTCGACCGTCCGGGGGCTGATATCCAGATCATAGGCGATCGTTTTGTTTGGCAACCCGGCTACCACAGCGATGAAAACTTGGCGCTCGCGCTCTGACAGTTGTTCGAGCCGCGCCTGAAACGCCGGCACATGAAGGGTATCATCAGGCGCTCGATCCAGCAGCTGTGCGGCCCGCTGGATCGCGTCGATCAAGACACTATCCTCGAAGGGCTTCTCAATGAAATCCACAGCGCCAGCCTTCATTGCGGCAACCGCCATCGGCACGTCGCCATGACCGGTGATGACAATTGCAGGGACCATTGCGCCCGCATCTTTCACTCTCGCCAACAACTCCACTCCGCTCATGTCCGGCATTCTCAGATCCGTGACGAGACAGGCCCTGCCAAGGCTCGGAGCGGCGTTGAGGAAGCTGGTGGCTGAATTGTGCATGCGCACGGTGAAACCCGACATGGTCAGCAGGAAAGCAAGCGACTTGCGGACCGGCTCCTCGTCATCGACAACGTGCACGACATAATCGTCAATCTGCATGGGCCTGCACTTCTCCAGCGGTTGGCAGCGTGAAACGGAAGGTGGCGCCCCCTGCGTCATTTCGCGCTACTGATATCTCGCCTCCATGCGCCTCCACGATGCGCTTGGAGATCGAAAGACCGATTCCCATGCCGTTTGCCTTGCTGGTGACGAAAGGCTGGAACAGCCTGTCAGTGATCTCGTCCGGGATGCCCGGACCGGTGTCGGAGACTTCGATCATCACACTCTCTCTATCGTCGTCACGCGACGCGCGCACAATTAACTCGCGCCGCTCGCTGCCGCGCATAGCCTCCAGGGCATTGCGCATCAGGTTCATCAACACCTGTTGTATCTGCACGCGGTCAACCAGCACCACGCCGGCGTCGGCTGAAAGCTCGAACACAGACCTCACGCCCATCTCGCGCGAGCCGACAAGCGCCAGCCCGCCGGCTTCCTCGATCAGGTCGCGAACGTCCTCCGGCGTCCTATCGGTGACACCGTGGGTAACGAATTCGCGTAGGTGACGGATGATGCCGCCGGCCCGAAGCGACTGCCTCACGGTCTCCTCCAGGGCCTCTCGGATACGCCCGGCTGCCAATTCGTCCAGTTCGCTCAGGAAACGCACGCAGCCCTGCGAGTAGTTGGCAATAGCAGAAAGCGGCTGGTTCAGTTCGTGGGCCAGAGTCGAGGCCATTTCGCCAAGCTCGTTCAGACGGGCGAGCCGCGCCAGTTCCCCTTGGACTTCCTGCAGCCGCGCGTCGGACTGCTCGCGCTCCGTCAGGTCCCGGATAAAACCGGTGAAGAAGATACCTTTCGCGGACTTAACTTCGCCGACAGTGAGCTTCATAGGAAAGGTAGACCCATCCTTCCTTCGTCCGACGACGACACGATCCACCCCAATGATGCGCTTCTCACGGGTCGTGAGATAGCGACGAAGGTAACCGTCATGCTCCCGATGATAGGGCTCGGGCATCAACATGTGGACGTTGCTGCCGATCGCCTGCTCTTCGGAATATCCGAATTGGCGCACGGCAGCGGCGCTGAAGGAGGAGATGATTCCGTGCCTGTCGATCACGACCATGGCGTCAGGAACGGTGTCGAGGATCGAGCGGAGATGTACCTCGCGTGCCCGGAGCTCGCCCTCGGTCCTGTCCATCGCGCGACGGGCATGATGAAGCATCTCTCCCATCCAGGCGATAGTCAGTCCAACGAGCAGGAAGATTATAGTTTGCAGCCAGGTGGCCTGGCCAAGGCCGATCGTGAAAAGTGCGCCCGCGATGGAAAGCACCACCGCCATCACACCTGGACCGATGCCGCCGGCGATCGACGCCGCCAGGATCGCTGGGGCGAATAGAATGAACGCCGCCTGGTTGAAGAGTACCGGTTGCAGAGCCAGCCGTACCGCAAAGACAATTGCGACCAACGCGGTCGCAAGAAAATATCCCGCTGCCCCCTCGAAACGGCGCGAGAAAATCATCTGAAGTATATTTCCAGTCAAACCAGGTATGTCTCTCGCGGGCATTAGCACCACCAAAACGAAAAACCATACAGCGATAATACTTATTGGAAGCGGACAACGCAATTTAACCGAATCGCAAGCAGAAACTCCCCTGGCGGGGCCTCCGCAACGCCAAGTTTATTCTTATGCAATATCGAAAATACGCCCGCCGCCTCCTGAAGGCAAGTTGCGGAATTCAACCTGCGCCAAGTTATGCAAAGCGCCATATTCAAGCGTGAAGACGTCCGAAGGAGGAGGCGCCCCTAAGATCGGACGCGCCAAACCTGTAGAACTGAGAAACCCCAGCGACGGCGCGACGGGATCAATCCCATCCTTTTCAATCCCGCCGACATGGTCGTCAATGATGGCGCAGGCCGAGAGCTCGAAGCACCGCCTCAACGGCCTGCCGTGTCAATTCGGGTCGGGCGCCTCGCTTGAGAATGCCTCGCGCCACCTGCAGCCATATGCCCATCACGATGTCGGCTGCCAGCTCCACGTCCCGCATGCTCACGCGGTCCTCGACGATCGCTTCCGCTATATCCGCCTTGAAATTCTCACGGACCCCCTGCCCGAACTCGGCGGGGGATTGCGAGCTCTGAACCACGAGGCGCGCCCAGTCGGCGTCAGAACTCGCTCTTTCCAGGAATTTCGTGATCGCGAACGACAGTCGTTCAATTGGGTCCCGAATTTCGAGCCTGACGGGCGTCAGTAACTCGTCAAAGCTTTCACCGAGCTTGGCACCGACCGCGGCGGCCAACTCATCGATACTCTGGAAGTGATAGTAGAACGTCCCCTTTCCGACGCCTGCGGTCTCGACGACGGCATCCACCGTGAGCGCCCCGGGCGGGCGCTCCGCAAGGAGCGCCGCTCCGGCTTCCACGATCTGCGCTCGCGTCCTCGCCCGCTTCTCACGCCCGATCTCTGCTCTTCGTGCCAAATCAATTCTCGCCACTCGTTGCGCCTTTTTTGCATTGCACCATTAAGTGAACCTGCCGGTGTTTGCAGATAGGGCCGACCAAATCATCGCCCTCTGCCGTGAAAACGAGCCGACGGGCGTGATGGCGTTGGTCG
Organism: uncultured beta proteobacterium; assembly: GCA_963786295.1. Taxonomy (GTDB): domain Bacteria; phylum Pseudomonadota; class Gammaproteobacteria; order Burkholderiales; family Burkholderiaceae_F; genus JACCZX01. Next base: position 215,897 of record CAWAYV010000003.1, read on the forward strand.
AGCGAATATTCCACCCCGCTTCAAGCGCCCGACCTCCCTCGTCTCCAGCTTTTCGACGATGGCTAGGAGGTGTGTCGTTGAGCGCGCCAGCCGATCGAGTTTAGACAATATCAAGGTGTCGCCCTCACCGAAGGAACTAAAGCGCCGATTCACGCAGGTCTCGTGTTGTCTACAGATGAGACCTTACAAAACAGCTTCTCTGCATCGGCCTGGAGGCCGCGTTTCTGCGCCTCCAGGCCCAAGCGTCTTCTTCTACGGTCGAAGTCCGAGCGTATCCAACACACATATTACTAATATACTATAAGACAACTGTCATACGAGACATCTTAGCGGCCCTGCCGCTGTGTATCTCTGAAGCAAGCCCATTCAGAACACACTTGGCACAGTGTTTCGGGCTGTGGTGTCCGCGATGTAGTCGTCAGGACGCTTCTGCCTTTTGCCGAGCTTCGGCTCGTCGAATTTCACCCGCTCGTAGGGGATCGACTTCAGAAGGTGGGTAATGCAGTTGATGCGCGCCGACTTCTTGTCGTTGGAGTCCACGATCCACCAGGGCGCGTGTGGCGAGTCGGTCGCGCGGATCATCTCGTCGTAGGCCTTGGTGTAGTCCCACCAGCGACGATAGCTCTGGAGGTCCATCGGGCTCAGCTTCCACTGGCGGACGGGGTCGTCGATCCGCTGGCGGAAACGCCGCTCCTGCTCCTTCTCGCTGACGTCGAGGAAGTATTTCAGGAGAATGACGCCGCTCTCGATGATCAGCCCCTCAAGATGCGGAACCACCTGCAGGAAGCGCTTGACTTGGTCCTCAGAGGTGAAGCCCATCACCCGCTCCACACCGGTGCGATTGTACCAGGAGCGGTCGAAGATCACGACCTCGCCCGCCGCCGGGAGCTGCGCCATGTAGCGCTGGAAGTACATCTGGCTCTTCTCGCGGTCGCTCGGTGCCGGCAGCGCCACCACGCGGAACACCCGCGGGCTGACCCGCTCGACGAGCCGCTTGATGACGCCGCCCTTGCCGGCGGCGTCGCGGCCTTCGAAGATGATGACGATCCGCGCGCCCGAGGCCTGTACCCAGGATTGCAGGTATGCGATCTCGACCTGCAGGCGGGCGATCTCCTTTTCGTAGGCCTTGTTGCGCGCTTTCTTCGCCTCGGCGGAGTCGGCCGCCACGTCGTCCAGGTGCTTGTCGTTCTTGTGCTTCTTGGCCAAAGTCTCCTCCCTATCTCGACGATGGCTCTATGACGGTTCTCTGCGACGCGCCCTGAAGGCGTGCAGCGCATCGTCGAGGTCGTCGAAGACCATCGTGGTGCCGATCCGGTCGATCACGCCGGCGCGTTCGAGCAGCCGGAGCGCTTCGCTGTGGACCTCGGCGAGGCCGAGGGTGATGCCACGCGCGGCGAACTCGTCGGCGATCCCCGCGAGCATCGCGGCGGCAGTGCTGTCGACCTGGGCGATCGCGCTCGCGTCCAGCACGAACCACTCGGTGCCGGGCGGGAGTTCGGACGCGATGGTGCGCAGCCGCGCCTTGACGTAGTCGGTGTCGAAGAACAGCAGGTTGCCCTGAACGATGCAGACTGCGAGGCCGGGCTCGGGTCGGGCCTCTGGCGAGCGATGCAGCTTGTAGAAGCCGTCGCGGCCCGGAATGCGGCCGAGCAGCGCGTCGCGGGGATGCGCCGCCTTGTAGAGGAGGTAGACGAGGGTTGCCCCGACCGCGATGACGATCCCCTGCAGCACGCCTAGGCTGAGCGGTCCCATCAGCGCGATGATCGCGAACAGGAACTCGATGCGGCTGATGCGCCTGATCTCGCCCAGCGCCTCGACGTCGATCAGGCTGAGCGCCGCCGCCACCAGGATGGCGCCGAGCGCCGGGATCGGAAGGATCCGCAGAGCTGGCCCGAGAAAGAGAAGCGTCGCGACGAGGGCTGCGGCGGCGACGATCGAGGCGACCTGGGTGCGGCCGCCCACGGTCATATTCACCGCGGTGCGCGAGTCGGACGCCGTGACCGGGAAGGCGCCGAAGAACCCGGCCGCGACGTTGGCCGCGCCGAAGCCGGTCAGCTCGCGGTTCGGGTCGACCTCGTAGCCGCCGCGAGCCGCGAAGCTGCGGGCCGTCACGATGCCCGAGCCGAAGCTGACGAGGAGGATCGAGGCGGCGCCGAGCAGGATGGTGTCGACGGGCACGCCGGAATAGGCCGGCAGGGCGAACTGCGGCAGGCCGCTCGGAACGTCGCCGACCACGGCGATCCCGCGCGCCTCGAAGTCGAAGAGCGCCGACAGCGCGACCGCGAGCACCACGACGATCACTGGCCCGGGGACCGGCAGCTTGCGGATCCGGACTGCCTGGAGGACGAGGAACATCGCCGCACCGAGCGCGAGCGAGGGCCAGTGGATCAGATCGGCCTTGTCGACGATCTCGAGTAGCGGCCCGATCAGCCCCTCCGCTTCGATCTTCACGCCGGTGAGCCGGCCGATCTGGCCAATCATGATAGAGAGCGAGATGCCGGCGAGGAAGCCGGTCAGGATCGGCCGAGACAGGAGGGTCGCGAGTACCCCCAGCCGCAGCGCGCGGGCGATGAGGCAGAACACCCCGACGACGAGCGCCAGCAGCGCGGCCACCGCGACGCGGTCGGCCGTCACCCCTGGCGTCGCGTAGATCGTCGCGAGCACCGCCGCCAGCACCGTCATCGTCGCCGCGTCCGGTCCGACGATCAGCTGCCGCGACGGGCCGAAGACCGCATAGGCCACGAGCGGCGCGATGCTGGCGTAGAAGCCCGTCTCCGGCGGCAGGCCGGCGATCGCTGGATAGGCGATGGCGCTCGGCAACCCCACCGCGGCGATCGCCAGCCCTGCGGAGATGTCGCTCTGGAGCCAGTCGGGCCGGTAGCCTTGCAAGCTCGCGAGAACCGGGAAGCGCCGTTCGTCGTCGGCCGCCATCATCTCTGGACCAATGGCCAGTGCGCGGCCAGGACCAGCGTCTGGATCGGCAGCAGCAACGTCTGGATCCGAAGAATCATCGCTTGTGCGAGCCCAGTTGCGTCGACGGCGTGGAGCGCGAACCGGCGGACGGCACAGATGTCGGGGTTCTCCCGTGCAGATCGGAGGCCCCCTCTGCGTGGAACGTAATGGCCCGCAATATTGCCGGAAACAGGGGAGTGGAACTCATGTGACGCACCATCGAATGACGGGTAATTCTAGTCGCCCAAGTGCACTTCGGCCTTGATCTGCGTCAAAGCGATGGGGCCCACGGCGCCGCCGCCACGGCATAGTGCATCGGGACGTAGCTGCTCTCTCGGGATTTTTTCGCCGGTCAGCTACCGGAGCTCAGCGGCCCTCTGCGGCCCTCGTCCAGTCGATCCGCACCTTGCCTTTGAGCTCCACCGGCGGATCGAACGAGCCGTCCGGGTAGAGCGGGGCGTAGCGCTTGCCCTTGTGCAGCAGGATCACGGTCGCGGTCGCCCGCTTCTCGGCCTGATAGGCTTTCCAGCCCTGCTCGCTCAGCCACAGGTATCTCTCCACCTGCCGAATGCGGCGAGGCTTCGGCCACCATGGCAGGGCCGAGCGCCCTGTCTTCTTCGGATTTGCGACCATCACAAGCCTCGAATCGCGTCGTTCACCTGCCGCAGGTCGCGGGCAAGCTGGCTGAACTCGGTCGGGCCAAGATGGTCGAGCGTGCCGCCGGCCTCGTCGCGCATCATTTCCTCGATCTCTTCGAGCTGGACGGGATCGTCCACCCACGGTCGCCTGGGCAATCATCTGCTGGCAAATCATGGTTCAAGCCCCCTTTTGGTCTTCATTGATCGCAAATTTGCAATTGATTGCAGCGGAGCCGCTTTGCCCCGATGCGGGCGAGCTACTCTTCGTCGTCCTCGACAATCTCTACGTCAGGCGGCGCATGGTCCACGATGGCCTTGGCAATCCCGCAGGGGAGCGAACGGGCGTTTCTCGCGGTCAGGTCAGATCACAGGGTACGTCTGAGGGTATGGATGCACGCTGGGAAACTGGAAGTACACTGCCGCCTCTGGATCGGGCTGGATCGGGCCTCGCCGCTGGACGTGCGTACGCTGCGCGCTGGAAGGGTTAGGCGGACTGTTCGGGCTGCTATGGCCGCTGCCCGCGGCAGAAGCGAGCGACGTGCCGACGCCAGTAAGCACCACACCGATCGCACCAACGGTGCCGTCAGCAGTTGCGCCATCAGCGAGATTGTCGCCAAGCTCAACGCCATCCGCGCGTGGTTCCCGCGTTCCCGGCATTGACACAACTCGACCGGCGGCGTCCTTGACGGTGACAAGCGCGGTTTCGAAGCCGGCCTTCTGGTGGCAGTCGGTGGTGCCGAGAACGGCCGGCGTGACGTTGCCGATGGCGTTGATGGTGCCGTTGGCAGTGCCGCCGGCGGAATTGGCGAGCGCGGTAACGGGGGCGGTGTCGAGCTTCGCCGCTGCCTGGTATTGGGCGACGCCACGGATGGCTGGACCAAGCTCACCTCTGAACACTTTGCTCGTACCAGAAAACGTCTTCTTCTTGATCTTGATCATTGGGCACCTGAACCTAAAAACACCGCCTTTGCCGTACTCGACGGCCTCGGGCGCCTTGACGGCAGGGCCAGGTCAACGCCTGGCCCGCCGGCCGGCACGCCTACGGGCTAGCATCCTTTTGGCCATGTTGCTGCTTGGCGCTGGGCCGCGAGGGCGTGGGTCTCGCTACGCTTTGTCTTCATACTTGAAAGATACGCTGACCTTGGCGCGGTAGGCCTCGACCTTCCCGTCCTTGATCTGGAGATCGAGTTTCACTACTTCGGCGATGCGCAGGTCACGCAAGCTACTCGACGCGCGTTCCACGGCGGCACGTGCGGCGTCGTCCCAGGATTTGGTGCTCGTGCCGACCAGTTCGATAATCTTGTAGACGCTGTTGGACATCGATTCCTCCCGATTGGTCCGTTTGACACAACGGACTTGCCGCAGCTCGTTATAGCTGGTCTTTGAATGCGCGGTTAGCGCAGCGTCACGGTCCGAGCCTCTTTTCCAGAACCGCCATTTTGACGACCGAGGGCGATGTCGCCGCGCAATGGCGAAGCACTGCTCAATTGCGCCGACGCTGATCTATTCGACTGAATCTTAGGAAAACTTGCGTGCTTCGGATGTCCAGATCTTCACACCGTGATGGCTTCCTTTTGCGTGCCACGTTACTCAGTGTTGCATTTGCAGGTTCATCAGTTCCTCTGGCGGCATCATCCCGTCATTAAGATCGGTCATGATGACCAACGATCCCGCCATCACCAGCAGGACGATGAGCACGCCAAACGCGAGCGCCAGCACGTTGTTGGTATTGTCCGGCCCGGTCGTGATGTGCAGGAAGAACACCAGGTGAACACCCATCTGGGCGATCGCGAGGACGGCTAGACCGAGGGGAATTCCGGATGCCCAGAGCAGTGATGTGTTAGCCACCCAGAACGATGTGGCCGTGAGGATCACCGCCAGAAGCAGCCCGATCGTGTAGACGAGCACGCCGGAGGAGATTGGCTGTTCCTGGTCGGTCACTATCGACCGGTCGCCGGGGGCGCGATGGTAACTTGTTGCGGTCATGGGGCGACTCCCATCAGATAGACGACCGCCACGCTGCTCAGTGTTGCATATGCAGATCCATCAGCTCCTGCGGCGGCATCATCCCGTCATTGAGATCGGCCATGATCACCAGGGAACCCGCCATCACCAGCAGGACGATGAGCACGCCAAACGCGAGCGCCAGCACGTTGTTGGTGTTGTCCGGCCCGGTCGTGATGTGCAGGAAGAACACCAGATGAACGCCCATCTGGGCGATCGCGAGGACGGCCAGGCCGAGGGGAATTCCGGATGCCCAGAGCAGTGATGTGTTGGCCACCCAGAACGATATGGCCGTGAGGATCACCGCGAGAAGCAGCCCGATCGTGTAGACGAGCACGCCGGAGGAGATTGTCTCTTGCTTGTCGGTCGCAATCGACAGGTCGCCGGGGGCGCGATGGTAGCTTGTTGTTGTCATGGTGCGACTCCCATCAGGTAGACGACGGTGAACAGCCCGACCCAAATGATGTCGAGCGCGTGCCAGAAGAGCGAAAAGCACTGCAGCCGGCGCTGTACGGGGGCGCGAAACCCTTTCAATGCGACCTGCGCCATCATCACCACCAGCCAGATCAGCCCGGCGGCGACGTGCACTCCGTGACAGCCGACGAGAGCGAAGAACGCCGAGAGAAATGCGCTGCGTTGGGGGCTCGCGCCATGTGCGATCATGTCGGCGAATTCGCGGATCTCGAGAGCGAGGAACGCGGCTCCGAGCGCGAATGTGAGCAAAGCACCGACATACGTGCCGAGGCGGCGTCGCGAATTGATCGCCAACGCCATCAGCCCGCAGGTGTAGCTCGACGCCAGAAGACAAGCGGTTTCGATGGCGACCCTGCCCTGATTGAACAGCTCGGCGCCGGTCGGTCCGCCCGCGGTGGCATGCCGCAGGACTGCGTAGCCGGCAAAGAGCGCCGAGAACATCACGATGTCGCTCAGCAGGAAGATCCAGAAGCCGTAAGCAACGACAACGCGCTTTGGGGCTGGACCGGCTTCGCTCGCACTCGGCAGTGCTTCGCGAGCGACATCGTCAATGGCAACGGTGACGTTCATATCGCGACCTCCGTCGGATGAGTCCGATCGAATTGGGCAACCAGCGCAGCCGGCACTTCGGTCTCGTCTTCATCGCGAAAGGCGAAGATGAGGATCGTCACAAAGGTGCCGATCAGGCCCAGCGCGGCCATCCACCAGATGTGCCAGATCAGTGCGAAACCGGCGACGACCGCAAAGAAGGCGTTGACGAACCCGACTGCGCTGTTCCTCGGCATTTCGATCGGCTCGTACTGGCGCGCCTGTTGCGCTTGAGCCTGTTGTCCGCCGGCGCGTTGCTTCCTGACCCAGATAGGTGTCGCGCTCGGCGACCTGCGGCAGGACGGCAAAGTTCCAGGCCGGCGGCGGCGACGCCGTGGACCATTCCAGCGTGCGGCCGTTCCAGGGATCGCCGGTAACGCGAAGCAGCTCGCGGTCGCGGATCGAGACAACCAGCTGCACGATCTGGCAGACAATCCCGCCCAGAATGATGAGCGGCACCGATCGCCGCCACGACCAGCCATGGCTGCCAAGCCACATTGTCGTAGTGCTGCATGCGCCGGGTCATGCCCATCAGGCCGAGCACGTAGAGCGGCATGAAGGCGACGTAGAAGCCGATCAGCCAGCACCAGAACGACCGCCTGCCCCAGCGCTCGTCGAGCTTGAAGCCGAATGCCTTGGGGAACCAGTAATTGTAGCCGGCCATCACGCCGAACACGACGCCGCCAATGATGACGTTGTGGAAATGGGCGATCAGGAACAGGCTGTTGTGCAGCTGGAAATCTGCGGGAGGCACGGCCATCAGCACGCCGGTCATGCCGCCGATGACGAACGTCACCATGAATCCGATCGACCAGAGGATCGGCACCGTAAAGCGGACGCGTCCGCCGTACATGGTGAACAGCCAGTTGAAGACTTTCACGCCCGTCGGCACGGCGATGATCATCGTCATGACGCCGAAGAAGCCGTTGACGTCGGCGCTGGCGCCCATCGTGAAGAAGTGGTGCAGCCAGACGAGGAAGGAGAGGACGCAAATCGCCATCGTCGCGGCCACCATCGAGCGATAGCCAAACAGCGGCTTGCCGGAGAAGGTCGCGACGACCTCCGAAAACACGCCGAACGCCGGCAGGATCAGGATGTAGACCTCGGGGTGACCCCAGACCCAGAACAGGTTCACGTACATCATCGCGTTGCCCTGCCGTCGACCGTGAAGAAATGAAAGCCGAGATACCGGTCGAGCAGCAGCATCGCCAAAGTGGCGGTCAGAACCGGAAAGGCCGCGACAATGAGCAGGTTGGCCGCGAGCGAGGTCCAGCAGAAGACGGGCATGCGCATGTAGCCCATTCCCGGTGCTCGCAATTTCAGGATGGTGGTGACGAAATTGATTCCAGTCAGCAGCGTGCCGACGCCGGAGATCTGCAGTGACCAAAGATAGTAGTCGACGCCGACACCAGGCGAGAATTGCAGCTCGCTGAGCGGCGGATAGGCGATCCACCCTGTCTTGGCGAACTCGCCGATAACGAGGGAGACGTTGATCAGCAGGACGCCCGAGGCCGTCAGCCAGAAGCTCACCGAGTTCAGCGTCGGGAAGGCGACATCGCGGACGCCAAGCTGCAGCGGCAGGATGAAGTTCATCAGCCCGATCACAAACGGCATCGCCACGAAGAAGATCATGATCGTGCCGTGTGCCGAGAAGATCTGATCGAAATGCTCTGGCGGCAGGTACCCCTGAGCGCCGCCGGCGGCGACCGCCTGTTGCGCCCGCATCATGATCGCATCGGCGAATCCGCGCAGCAGCATGACCAGCGCCAGCAGGAAGTACATGACGCCGATACGCTTGTGGTCGACGGACGTGATCCATTCGCGCCACAGATAGGGGACATATCCTTTCAGCGTGACCCACGACAGGATGGAGACTATGGCCAGGACCATGAAGGCCCCCGTGCCCATGATGATCGGCTGGTCGAACGGGATCGAACTCCAGCTGAGCTTACCAAGCAGGTTCATTTCTCTGTCCTCTGTGACGCCTGATATGCGAGCCGCGAGGGATCATTCGGCTGCGCTGCGAAGCTCAGGATGTGGTTGAACAGGTCGGGAGCGACGTCTCGATACGTGAAAGGCGCAACCGCTTCGCTTGGCCTGGCCAGATCGGCATAGGCTTGCGCGTCGAGCACCGGACCAGCGTCGCGAGTTGCGTTCACCCACTGCGAGAAGGCTGCGGCCGGCACCGCATCAACGGCAAACCGCATGTCGGCGAAACCATTGCCGCTGTACATGGGCCGACAGCCCCCGGTATGTTGCCGGGATGATCGGCCTGGAGGTGAAGGCGGGTCACCATTCCCGCCATGGTGTAGATCTGGCTGCCGAGCTGCGGCACGAAGAAGCTGTTCATGACGCCGGAGGAGGTCAGCTCGAAGCTGACCGGCGCGCCGACCGGTATGGTCAGTTGATTGACGCTCGCGATGCCCTGGTCGGGGTAGATGAACAGCCATTTCCAGTCGAGCGAGACGACCTGAACCCTGACAGGCTTGACCGCGGAGGCAATCGGCTTGCGCGGATCAAGGTCATGCGAGCCGACCCAGGCAACGCCACCAACCAGGAGCACCGTCATGGCAGGGATCGACCAGACGAGCATCTCGAGACGGCCCGAATATTCGAAATCGGGCATGTAGCGGGCGCGCCAGTTCGACGAACGAAACCAAAAGGCGACGCCGAGCGTGGCGATGATCGTCGGGATCACGATCGCCAGCATGATGCCGAGCGAGTTGAACAGAATCTGCCGCTCGGCGGAGGCGATAGGCCCTTGCGGGCTGAGCACACCTTCCGAACAGCCGGCGAGTGTTGCGGCGCCGATCAAGCCAACGGCAAGTAGCCCATACCGCATATCAGACCTCATCTGCCTTGACGTTGATGGAATTGCGGGCGGTTCAGACGGCGTGCGGCAGCACTGCGGAATGCACAGGCCCGGCGCCGCGTGAGGAGAGCGTGATGCTCAGGGGATCGCCGGCGTGATCAACGAGAAGTGCCGCGAACAACACAAACAAGTAGAAGATGGAGAACACGAACAGGCGTTTGGCAGCACGCCGATCGGCCTCGCCGCTTCTGTTGACCTGGAACGCGAGCACAACGAGAACCGCCCCGCAGAGTGCGGCGATCGCGCCATAGATCGGACCCGCAAACCCGAACGCCCAGGGCAGCACGCGAAGCCGGGGCCAAAAGAGAGCCATAGATCAGAATCTGCCGCGTCGTCGCGGCCCGTCCTGCAACGACCGGCAGCATGGGTACGCCGGCACGCGCATATTCGTCAGTGCGGTTGAGCGCCAGCGCCCAGAAATGGGGCGGCGTCCAGAGGAAGATGATGAGGAACAGAACAAGCGGCTCAAGCCCGATTTCGCCGGTCGCCGCAGCCCATCCGATGACCGGCGGCAGCGCGCCGGCGGCGCCGCCGATCACGATATTCTGGGGTGTCAGCCGCTTGAGCCACGCCGTGTACACAATGACGTAGAAGAGGATTGCGACCGCGAGCAGCGCGGCCGCTGCGACGTTGGTCGCCAGAGCAAGTACCGCGATTGCTCCTACCGCAAGAACGATCCCGAATACGAGCGCTTCGACCGGCGAGACCTTGCCGCGGGGGATTGGCCGCATCGCGGTACGAGCCATGACCGCGTCAATATCGGCGTCGTACCACATATTGAGCACGCCGGCGGCACCCGCCCCCGCAGCAATCGCGAGAACCGCGACGAACGCGTGGAATGGATGCAGGTCACCTGGCGCAATGATCAATCCAACGAGCGCGGTGAAGACAGCAAGCACCATCACGCGTGGTTTCATGAGCATGAAGAAATCGGATGCACGCGTGTGCAATACGCCAGCCTCTTCCTGCGTCTGGCTAAACTGGTCAGCAATGGTCTTGACGCTCATCATGCTGCTCCGAGTTCATTCGAATAGAGGCCGTTGTGGTATGGTCATCATGGTCGGCGTCCATTCCTCGAAGTTGCATATTCCAGGGGAATTATGCTTGTACGGTGCTGCTGAACCGGGGCCGATCGTGCTCAAAGAATGGGTTGCACTGGCACTTCTGCTTTGGCCGTCAGAGAAGTGCGTTCGTCGGCGAGACAAACGCATCTACCTCAGCAGTCTCGGGAATGGCTCTCCGCCGCGCTCATGCGGTTCAGCGCGATGACGATCTGAGTGGAAAAACCGACGCGAAGCTCTACGCCCAGTTCCGTAAGCCGCTGGGCTGGCGACATCATCGCCTACAGCCACAGAGCCGCATTTGTTGCCCGTCCGACAAGACGATGCCAGGTCAAAGGAAGTTTTCCCTCACCATTTCCCAGACATCGCCGCCGCGACCGTGCAAAACGGCACGAGTTGAATAGAGCGCCATGCCGATTGCCGGTTCGACGGCCATGAACGGCGGCATGACGAGCTCCATCGGACTGACGTGCACGTGCAGCAGTGCGGGCCCCGGCTCGGGCAAGCCAGTCTTTGACGCCGCTTCAAGCTCGTCGGCCTTGGAAACCGTTTGGCCCCAGAGACCCAAAGCTCGTGCAACTTCGCCGAAATTCGGGTTTTTCAGCCTCGTGAACGTATCGAGCATCCCCTCGGCCCTCTGCTCGATCTCCACGAAGCCAAGCTTGCCATTGTCATACACTGCAATCTTGATCGGCAATTGCTCCTGGACCACGGTCATCAGGTCACCGAAAAGCATTGAGAGCCCGCCATCACCGGCGAGACAGATGACCTGGCGGCCTGGCTGAGACTTCTGCAACCCAAGGGCCGACGGCATGCCGCCAGCCATCGTTCCGTGCAGGAGACTGGCAAACGTGCGCCGCTGACCATTGGTTTCGATGTAGCGAACAAGCCAGGCGGCCGGAGTGCCATCGTCCGCAGAGAATACCGCGTCCTTCGCTGCATGGCGGTTGATCACTTCGGTCAGATAGGTTCCAGGAATACTCCCGTCGTGACCCGCGACAGCCTTTGCCTTTTCCGATTGCCTGGCTTTGGCGTAGCGCCGCACGTATTGGTCACGGAAGGAGGCGTCGGTGCGCTCGACCAGCTTCGGCAGCAACGCTTCCAGGGTTGCTTTGACATCACCGACAACACCTTTGGTGATCGGATGCCGTCGCCCGAGATGCGTCGGGTCGATATCGACCTGCACAATCCTTGCCTTGCCGGGATAGAACTGCCGCCAGGCAAAGTCGGCCCCCAGAAGCAGCAGCGTGTCGCAGTCGAGCAAGGCGTGATAGCCGGCCTCATTGCCGAGCATCCCGGTCATGCCGATGTTGTAGGGATTGTCGAACTCGAGGAAGTCTTTCCCGCGCGAGGTATGAGCGATCGGGGCCTTCAGCTTCTCGGCAACGGCCAGGATTTCCTGATGCGCCCCCTGGCAGCCGGATCCGCCATAGATGGCAATGTTCCCGCCCTTGTTGAGCATCTCTGCGATCTCGTCGAGATCACCATCGCTCGGTCGAACAACGGGCTCTGAAACGTGAACTGCGTAAGGGATGTCATCGTGCACCGTTGAGGCGGAAACGTCCGCCGGCACGATGAGAACGGCAACACCGCGCTTCGACAAGGCGGTCTGACAGGCGATGACGGTTTTGCGGCGAGCCTGCTCCGGCGTATAGATCATGTCGCAGAAGACGCTGCAGCTTTTGTAGATCTGCTTGAAATCGACTTCCTGAATGAAATCGAAGCCCAACTCATCGCGAATGATCTGGCTTGCAATGAGAATGACGGGCGCGCGGTTTCGGTTTGCTTCAAAAATCCCGTTGATGAAATGCAGGCTCCCAGGGCCGCAACTTCCGGCGACGGCCGTCAAGTGACCCGTCAGTTGTGCTTCGGCCTGTGCGGCGAAAGCGCCGGCCTCCTCGTGTCTCACCGACACCCACTCGATCTTGCTTCGCTCGAGCGAACGCGCGATCAGATTGAGCGTGTCACCCACGATGCCGTAACAATGTTCGACGCCTGCGCTCTGCAGCGTTTCAACGATGATGTCTGCTACCTGCTTGCTCATGGCGTCCAACACCTGGTGAGACCGTTTCAGGGTCTCAACATGTGGCTTCCCTGATGGCTGATCTTGGTTGGGACTGCGAGGACTTGTATCGGATTGCTGCGATAGTTCGGCGAAGACACCCTTCACCTAACTCCGCCTACGGCGCTGCGCCGGTTACGGTACACGCTTTTCCGATTTGGGCCGCGCTACTGGCGCAGCGTGCATGGAGGTCACCGGCGCCACAGGGTCTCGCGTTCGCGCCGCCAGTTCAGATGGGCTTTGGCCAAAGGCTTTCCTGAAAAGTTTGCACAAATGTGCCTGGTCAGAGAACCCGACGCTCAGAGCGATTTCGGCCAGCGAAGCTGAGCTGGTCAGCATCAGGTGACAGGCTTCCTCGAGCCGCCTCCTCACGATGTAGGCGTGCGGCGGTTCTCCGAACGCTTGTTTGAACGAGCGTGAGAAGTGCGCCGTGCTTCGCCGCGCGACGGCACTGAGGTCACTCGCGTGAATGGTCCGGTGCAGGTTACTGTCGATGAAAGATCGGACACGCGCTATCTGCCAACCCGCCAGTCCACCCGTTCTGGAGCCTTTAGCGCCTGAACGGCGCTCGATCTCCGACTGGAGGATGGATGACGCGGTGGCCAGCGATGTCTTTGCCGCCTCCTGATCATGCTCGAGCTCGCTTTTGGCTGCTTCAAGAAGCAGCGCGAGGCTGTTTGCCAGGGAACCAAACTCGAGATCGGTTGGAGACGAAACATCTGCAGCCTCGCTGTATGGCCTTTCCATATCGAAACCTCACAAACATCCCGTGCCAGCCGGGACGAATTTCATGTGCCGGCTCTCAAAGAGAAACAAAACACGGTGTCGGCCGTGGTGATGTGCAATTTGATGATTTGGAATGCCGCGATCTATTGCACGCAGGTGGCGCGGAATAGCGTCATGGTTCACTGCACTGAACTTTGGATTACACGCGAAGGACGGCAGATCGAATGCCAGTAGAACCACCACTGCTAGTGCGGCTTCGGCTCAGCGGTGTTGCGGCTCCTCGGGTGCCAGTTGCAGCTTTTCCGCCATTCGGCTGAGCGCGAGAAGCGAATGGGCCTTCATCTTTCGCATCAGACGGCTGCGGTGCACCTTCACCGTGGCTTCGGCGATGCCGATATCGAAGGCAATCTGTTTGCTGAGGTGACCGCGCGCGACCTGAATCATGATCTCGCGCTCCCTGGGGCTCAGCGACGCGAAGCGCTCCCTGAGAGCGACCAGAGCCTCTTCATTCTCCCGCCGAGCACGATCGCGAGAGAGGCCGAGCTGAATGGCGTCGAGGAGTTCCTGATCGCGGAACGGCTTGGTCAGGAACTCAATGGCACCGCCCTTCATCGCCTGCACCGACATGGGAATATCGCCATGGCCTGTGATGAAGATGATTGGGATCTCCCGGTTCGCCATGGCGAGCTCGACGTTGAAGATCAAGGCCGCTTCGTCCCGGCAATCTGACGTCGAGCACCAGGCAAGTGGGACCATTCGGCGGGTCCGACTCGAGAAACTCGGAGATGGACGCAAACAGCCGAGCATCCAGGTCGAGCGATCGCAACAGACGCTCGATCGAGGTTCGCAGGGCTGGATCATCGTCGATGACCAAGACGGTAGCGTTCGCGTCCGACATTGCTGCTGCTCACGATCAAAGGGCAGGCAAATGAGCCTTTGTCTCGGTTTGCAAGGTTCGCGTGGCTCCTCTGCTGCAAGCTTAGTCCCGACCGATGGACGTGAACAGTCTCATTCTCCGTCAGGGATGCGCGCGGGCGTAAACGAAAGTTTATGCGCTCTACCATCCGCTTGGTGGCATCCTGCCGCGCAGCTGCGGAATTCGCGTCCTGGCATAAGCCAAAGTTTACGGACACTGGTATTGCTCCAGCATCACTCTTGGGCGCAGGCTAACCCATTCGCATGCGGGTGCGGTGGCGTTGTCGGCGCGCCCGCGTCGCAACTCGTGCGCACACCGGAGCACGTATGCCGACAGCGTCGTTGGTCTCGGTCGTCGAGGACGATCAGTTCTTTCGCGAATCCATGAGGAGGCTCATGAGATCGCTCGGCTACGACGTCGCGGCCTTCCCGTCGGCAGCCGATTTCCTCGCATCGCCTCGTCTCGCCGAAACCGCCTGCCTGATCGCTGACGTCCATATGCCGGCGATGACCGGGCTCGAGCTCTATGAACACCTCATCGAGGCGGGTTACGCGATTCCGACGATCCTCGTTACTGCCTACCCCGACGACGTTGACCACGCCCGCGCCCTGAACGATGGGGTCGTTTGTTACCTTCGTAAGCCGTTTGATGAGCAGCATCTGATACGGTGTCTTCGTGCGGCTCTCCAGTCAGGTGAGCCGAGCGACGAGAATTCGTGAGTTCCTTGCCTGCGCCGGGCAAGGAGAACCGAAGTACGGCCCCACGTGATGCATTCACGTCTGCCCACAGCCGGCCCCCGTGGGCATCGATGATCGACCGGCAGATCGACAGTCCCATCCCCACTCCGCTCGACTTCGTGGTGTAGAAAGCCTGGAAAACGCGATCGAGATGGTCCGGATCAATGCCCGGCCCGGAATCGCGCACGGACACGAGAACGCCACCGGTCCGGGTTTGCTCGGTGCTGATCAACAACTCCCGTGGCCCCGCCTCGACCGTGCTCATGGCTTCGACCGCGTTCAGGATCAGGTTCAGCACGACTTGTTGCAGTTGAACACGATCCCCCTGGACGGGAGCTAACCCCTCTGTAAGGCGAGTTTGGACCGAGACTCCATTCTTGGTGACTGCGCTTCGCGCCAATACAATCACCTCGTTGATCGCCTCATTGAGATCAAAACGCGACTTTCGCGGAGGCGCTTTCTTGATCTGGTCACGGATGCGGTCGATGATATCTCCGGCTCGATCGGCATCGCCCACGATAGAGTGAAGCGCTTCCCTGACTTCGTCCAGGTCCGGGGGTTGCTTGTGTAGGAAATTCAGCGCCGCACGGGCGTTGTTGCGGGCGCTGGCGATTGGTTGCGTGATTTCGTGGGACAGCGAGGCGGTCAGTTCTCCCATTACGCTCACGCGGTTTATGTGGGCGAAATCCGATTGCATCTGCTCCAATCGCGCCAGCGCTCGTATGCGATCCTCGATGTCCGTCAGCAGAACGTACCAGCGCACGATGCGCCCGGAGTCATCGCGAATTGGGACGCCGCGGTTGTCAAACCACCGATATTCGCCGTCGAAGCGCCGCAGGCGTAGTTCGTAGTTGAAGGGAATCCCGGAGGCCATCGCTCTCTTATAAAGTTCAAGAATACGGGGAAGGTCTTCAGGATGCACCGTATCGCTTGTTTCCCAGTTCTTTAGCTCTTCCAGCGATCGGCCAAAATACTCCAAGACATTGGCGATTGACGGTTTCGAGTTCACCGTTCGAGTCATGACCGTAATGAGACCGGCTATCCCGTCAAGTGCTGAACGTGCACTTCGTTCGCTTTCACGCAGCGCCTCCTGCGCGCGCATGATTGCTGTCACATCTGTACCGGTACCTCGATAGCCACGGAATTCTCCGTTGGCGTCAAACACTGGCTTGCCGGTGGCCTTCACATACATGGGAGGGCCATTACTGCGAGCGGAGCGATATACGAAGTCACGGAACGGCTTGCGTGAATCGAGAGTTGCCTGGATCTGCCGCCATTTCTCCGGCTCCGTTTCAAGATCGAGAGCGTGAGCCCAGCACTCGGTGCCGATTCGATCAGCCGAGTCCGAACCAAACGCATTCTCGGTCAGCAGCGTGAACTTGTAGTCCGGACCGATTTCCCAAAACCAATCGGAGGCACTTTCGGCGTAGTCGCGGAACTTCGCCTCGCTCTCCCGCAATCCTTCCTCGGCGCGCTTGAGCTCTTCAATATCCAGAGTCGCCCCAACCCACAGCAGCAGGGTTCCATCGCTCGCCCGGAGCGGTTCGGTGCGAGTGTGGAACCAGCGGTAGTCTCCTTGAGCGGTTCGGACTCGATAATTATGCTCATAGCCCTCGCCCGTGCGCAGACTGTTTGACCAGCAACTTGCGTCCTTCTTCTTGGTCGTCCGGATGCAAAAACGGGATATGGACGTCCCACGGTGCGCCAGTGTCGATGCCGAAACGCAGGGGATGATCTTTCGGAACACCAAGGAAATCCGCTTGTCGTTTATTCACGAAGGTGAGGCTGCCGGACGGAGGCGCGTACCAAATATACGCCGGAAGCACATTTAGAATGGCTTGCACCTGTGCCATGAACCCAGGCTGGCCCGTTGACCAGGTGAGGCCCGGTACCGTGTCCATGACTTGACGGAGCTTGTATTCGCTTTCCCGCAGGGCTTCCTCGGCGCGCTTGCGTTCCGTCACGTCGATCAGTGTAGCTGACAACCTCGACAAGTTCTCCGCTTGCGGAGAACTTGGGATGAGCGGTCATTTCGATATATTTGATCGTTCCAGCGGGCAGTACGATTCTGTACTCGAGCTTATAGTCTCTCTTCTCGCCGCACCGCTCGCCGAACCTCCTCGCGCACCCGTTCTCGGTCGTCCGGGTGGATCCTTTGCAACACAGCTTCGCGGCTCGGGAGGCCCTTACGCGGATCAAACCCCAAAATTCGATAAGTCTCCTCCGACCAATAGAGAATCGTTGTCTCGTTGTAGGCCGCGGAACCGGTGTGGCTCAGCCTCTGTGCTTCGGCCAGATAGGCTTCGCTGCGGCGTAGCAGGTCTTCGGCTCTCTTGCCTTCATCGATGTCGACAGACAGGCCGTACCACTGGACAATGCGTCCCTGTCGGTCGCGCAGAGGCTCACCACGAGTATGGTGCCAACGACACTCGCCGTCCGCCCGACGGAGACGGTGCACAGCCTGGTACGAAGTTCCGGTCTGAATTGCGTGATGGAAAGCCTTTGCAGTTTCTGGAAAGTCGTCGGGGTGCAGGAAGGCCTCCCAACCGCCATGCTTGAAGTCCTCAAATCGCATGCCGGTATAGTCCAACATGCGCTGATTGAGTTGGGTCGGTTCGCCGGCGGGGTCCGTTGACCAGAGGAGGCCTGGTACCGTTTCGAAGATTTGACGGAGCTTGTATTCGCTTTCCCGCAGGGCCTCCTCGGCGCGCTTGCGTTCCGTCACGTCGATCTGTGTAGCGACAATCTCGACAAGTTCCCCGCTTGCGGAGAACACAGGTTGGCGATCGATTTCGAGGTGTTTGACCGTTCCATCGGGCAGTACGATTCTGTACCCGATCGAGTAGCCTCTTTTCTCGCCGAACGCGCGCTGAACCTCTGCACGCACCCGGTCCCGGTCGTCGGGGTGAATCCGTTGGAACACGGCTTCAAGGCTCGGAATACCCAGTGCCGGATCAAACCCCCAGATGCGGTAAGTCTCCTCCGACCAATAGAGAATCGTCGACTCGTTGAAGGCCGACGCACCGCTGTGGCTCAGCCCTGCGCTTCGGCCAATAGGCTTCGCTGCGGCGTAGCCGGTCGTCGCTCTCTTGCGCTCCGTGACATCGATCTGTGAGGACAATCTCGATAAGTCCCCGCTTCGAGAACGCAGGCCGGCCGATGCTTCGAGGTGTTGGCTGTTCCATCGGGCAGTACGATTCTGTACCCGATCGAGTAGTCTCTTTTCTCGCCCACCGCGCGCTGAACCTCTGCGTTCAGCCGGTCGCGGTCGTCCGGGTGGACCCGTTGGATCACGGCTTCGAGGCTCGGAACACCCTGCGCCGGATCAATCCCCCAGATGCGGTAAATCTCCTCCGACCCATAGAGAATCTTCGTCTCGTTGTAGGCCGCCACACCACTGTGACTCAGCCTCTGTGCTTCCGCCAGATAGGCTTCGCTGCGGCGTAGCCGGTCTTCGGCCTTCTTGGCTTCATCGATGTCGACAGACAGGCCGTACCACTGGACAATGCGTCCCTGTTGATCGCGCAGAGGCTCACCACGCGAATGGTGCCAACGAAACTCACCGTCCGCCCGACGCAGACGAAGCACAGCCTGGTATGAAGTTCCGGCTCTGAATTGCGTGGAAGAAGGCCTTTGCGGTTTCTGGAAGGTCGTCCGGGTGTACGAACGCCTCCCAACCACCATGCCTGAAATCCTCAAATCGCATGCCGAAATAGTCCAACATGCGCTGATTGAGATGGGTCGGCTTCGCCGTCGGGCGCCAATGACCAGACAAGGCTTGGTACCGTTTCGATGATTTGACGGAGCTTGTATTCGCTTTCTCGTAGGGCCTCCTCCGCCTTTCTTTGGTCATCGATGTCGATCAGGACGCCGTACCAGCGGAGCACCGTGCCGTCACTGGCCCGCAGTGGTTCTCCGCGTACATTGAACCAGCGATATTGGCCGTCCGCTCCGCGAAATCTGCAGACGACATCGTGAGGATTTTCAGTTTCGAGACTTATTGAGCCAGCTCCTCACCTTGAAGGCGACGTCCTCCGGGTGGACTCTTTCCGCCCATCCCCAGCCAACGATTTCGCCAAGCGGTGCGCCAAAATATTCGAGCACACGCCTGTTGACGTACTCGATATTGCCGTCGGGCGCGGCTCTCCACACGAGCGTTGGAATCGTCTCCACCAACTGGCGAAGCTCTTGCTCACCGCTGAAAAGTGCTTCCTCGGCTCCTTCACCGTCCTTCGACACAGGTCGCTCCATGGCCGGCCTCACAGATTCGGACCTGCCTTTGTCGGAGACGCCATGCCGCAGAGGATCGCTGACGCCTCGGCAAAGGTGGCGCCATCATCTTACCCCCTGCGCCAGAGACGGACCATGTCCTTTCGGCTCTTTCCCGATGCCATCCCAAAAGACAATGCTCGGTTTGGTCTCGTTCGACAAAGTGCAGTCCCCTTCAGAACATGGACGATATGTCTGGCAACGTGGAAAGCCGGCGTCTGCGTCGATCGAGTGCATGGCGCGAGCACTTGCCTAGCACATGGGCAATTACTCACTACCATGCCGCGACGTCAATAATACCAAGGTTTAGCGCAGACCAGCCCGTCAGTGATCGATCGAAGGGCGTCCTCTTGCTCAACGAGCGCCACTGCGTCGGACGGCGGCGCATACTACGCAGCGCGACGCAGTGACCAGCAGATTTGGGTCATCTGAAGGACTCGGCTGTGCGGAAGAAGACCGCGCTTCGAGACGGCGTTCCGGCCGCCGCTCAGTTCCAAAACACCATGAGGGAAACGAGAATGCAGACGTAGATCGCCACTTCGGCAAGCGGAGGATTGGCGAACATCGACCTCAGCCCCAGGCGGCCGACGGCAAATCGAACGGCGATCAGGATGAGCTAAGGCGAGGAAAAGATACCGCACGAAGGGGTCGACCAATACGCCGCCGAGGTCGATATCCGTCGGTGCCCTCATAGGAGCTCCATCAGGCGGCTGACCCAGAGGGTGGAGTTTCCTGCTTCCAGCGTCGATGCTGAGCCTTCCCTCCCGGCGACAACGGACACGCTAGAGGTCATCCCTGCAATCAGCGGCACCCCCGGCGGCACTTGTTCGATCTTGATGCGCACTGGAATTCGCTGAGCGAGACGAACCCAGGTGAATATAGGGTCCACGTTAGGCAAGCCTTGTGTGCTGCTTGCGGCGTTCGAGGCGCTGATGCCGCCCGTAATGCTCTCGACCGTGCCCTTGATCGGGGTATCGTAGCCTAGCAGTTTCGCTTCGACCGGGTCACCGACATGTATCCTGGCGAATTTGGTTTCCTCAAAATAGGCATCGATCCAGTACGAGTGTTCATCGATCACCGACACATTCGAAGAGCCGGTCTGAGCGAAATCGCCCACGCGCATCAGGAGGTTTGTTACGTAGCCGTCGACGGGTGAGCGTACCTCGGTTCTTTGCAGATTGATCTCAGCTTGGGAGAGCGAGGCCTTGGCGCTCGCATAGTCCGCCGCGGCCATCTTGGCTGAACCGTCGAACGTCTGCTTCTCCTCGATCGAAGTGAACGACGTGGACAGAGTCTCGCGGCGAGCAGCTTGGGCCCTCTTGACCTCGAGGTTTGCCTCAGTGCTTAGGACAGCCGCCTTCGCGGTATCCAGCGCCACCTGAAAATCAAACTTGTCGATGACGTAAAGCACGTCTCCCTTATGGACACGCTGGTTGTCGTAGGTCCGCACCTCGACGATCTGTCCCGAAACCTGCGGCGCGACGTTTGCGACCTGCACGCGCACCGTGCCGTCGCGCGTCCATGGCGACGTCACATAAAACGTCCACCCATCTCTTGCGGCAACCAGCGCCGCAACGACGAGCACGCCCGTCGCGAGATATCGCAGGACATTGGTTGCGGATCGTCTTCTCCTCATCACGACGAACTGGCTCCTAGCTGGCAAAGTTCTCGTCGCAAAAATGTCGTATCAGGCGCCGCTCACCTTCCAGCACCAATCCCGCCGCCCAGAGATCCGCGGCTGCGGCGATGAGCGGCTCATGAGACGCGGCTTGCCTGGCGGGCGCGTGCCGAAGAATTGACCGCGCCGCCGCGTAGAGCCGCCGGCTGCTTCCGGATCGCAGGACGCGCTGCAACACGCCGATCCTTGAGCGGATTGCCGGGTCGTCCGAGGTCTGCTCCAGATGAAGGTGAGCCGACGCCGCAGCAAGCGACAGGTCGTTGGTCGCGAGGAGAGCCCTAAGCACGTGCGGCCGGGATCCTCGCCCTGGGACAGCCGAGCCGACATAATCTGCGACCCGAGCGGCTAACGCGAAACCCAGCGCGGGCGAGCTATCCTGGTTGCCGGATAGAGATGACGCCAAAGTCCGTTTTGTCGCCCTGATAACTGCGTGTTGCTTGTCGAGGTCGGACACCGGCCAGACCAACCGCGTTGCCAAGAAGACCAGGCAGAGCGCGAACGCCACGAAGATGCATAGGGAGAAGAAGCTCTGCGGGTTGTAAGCCTGGGGATTGGATGGTGCGAGCAGGACCAGGAATTGAACGTTCATGATCGCACCGATCCCGGCGATCTGTGGCCGCACGCTCAGCAAACAGCCGAAGATCAGGACCGGAGCTATTGCGACGGCGAGTCGAACGAAGTCTTGCGATTCCGTCAGAACGTAGAACTGCACAATACCGGCACTTGTGGCTGCGAGGGGGAACGCTACGATGGCTGCTATCGCGAATTTCGACGGGTTCGGCACTGTGGTGCTGAGCGCACACAAGATCGCTGTTACGACTCAGGGCTGCAACCGAGGCCGGCCATCCCGCCAGTACAAGAAATATCGCGCCGGCTGACAGAGCAACACCAATGCGAAACGCGTTTCTCAGGGCGAAGAAGAATTCCTTGGTGTCAGGCAGCCGCACGTCGCGAGCTGGCGGACGCCCTTCCCGCAAAGACCACATGCCATCGTCGAACAGGCCCTTCGATTCGACAAAACGAATCGCCTGCTGAACCTGCCCAACCGCACCCACGACGATATTTTGACGCGACAGTTCCGACTCGCGCAGCCTTGATAGCAGCGTCGAAGCCTCCCATCCCTCGTCCTCGAGTGCGGCCAAACACTGGGCTCTGACCGAGATGGCTACAGGGTCGTCACACTTGGACAGGCTTAGCCGACGAAGCAGGTAAACCATCTCAACGAGCGCCAGCATCGCGCTGCGTGCGCCTGCCGCCCGATAGCGCCCGTCCGCCATGTCGTGACCGACGACATCGACGTCTTCCCTCAACCCCGCTATCTCAGACAACAGATCGCCGGCCTTTTCGGGATCCTCCTGCCCTTTGCTCAACACTCCGCGCGCATACTCACGGACGTCGCGCCAAATGTCGCCGATCTTGCGATCCAATCCTAGCCATACCGACGGCGAACCGAAGAGGTCGTTGATCATGGTCACGCAAAGAATGCCGATCGTTATCGCCGCCACACGATCTGTCATGGTGTCGAACACGTTTTGCGGGGTATCGATGTTGGCGACGGTAATGATCGCCACAGTGTACCCGGACAAAACCGCGGCGTAGGCGCGATAGCCGCGCAGGTAGCTCGCGGCGAAGACGCAGATGCATATCCAGCAAATAAAGGATAGCAGCAGGCCGATCCGTTCGCCGGGAAAGAGACCGGCAATGACGATTGACATTGTCGCGCCGATGAAGGTCGCCGCTAGCCTGTTCGCTGCTTTCGATAGCGCAGCGCCGCGAGTTGGCTGCGCCAGAATCGCCACTGTGACCGCCGCGGACGATGCGCCTCCCAGTTGCAGCCAGAACGCTGCATAGAGCGCGATCACCGCCGCCAGCCATATCCGCAGGGCATACGCCCAGATGTGAAACGGTATCCTCATTTCCAATCGCGATTTGCTGCTTGAGCCGCCCCTTCCATGAGAGGGAGCGAGGCGCGTCGCCTGAGTGAGCTCTATCCAGACCAGCCGCCGATTGATTTGATGGCCATGCCTCGGCTTGTCTATTTCTGCCGCAGCCAGGGAAGGCGAACCTCACCCGCTAGGCGCGATTGTAAATGAGCTAGCGTTGGCCGTATTTCTCTCTGAGCTCCTTCTTGTCGAACTTCCCGACGCTTGTCTTGGGGAGCGCATCAACAAACAGGATCTTGTCCGGGATTCCGTATTTCGAAATCACTCCGGCATCGGCGAAGGCTTTCAGATGCGCCTTTATCTGCGTGTCGCTGAGATCGTCGCCGGTCTGGGCGTCCCTGATGACGAGCGCCAGCGGTCGCTCGCCCCATTTGTCGTCCTTGACGCCGATGACAGCGGCTTCCAACACGCCCTTGCACTGCGAAATAAGGTCTTCGATCTGGAGCGATGACACCCATTCGCCGCCGGTCTTGATGACGTCCTTGATTCGGTCGACGATACGAAGGTAGCCGCTCGGCTCAATGACGCCGATGTCGCCGGTGTGCAGATAGCCGCCAGCCCACAGCTGTTCGGACGCTTCGGCGTTGTCGACATATCCCTGCGTGAGCCACGGCGCACGCACGACGATTTCGCCAGGAGTTTTTCCGTCATGAGGTAGTTCGCTCCGGTCCGAGTCGACCAAACGGATATCGACCAGTGGTGCAGGCATCCCGGCTTTGGTTCGGATATCGATCTCTTTCTCAGGATCGCCTGTGAGGTCCGCGGATTTCACCTGCGCTAGACAAAGCAGCGGTGCGCTCTCCGACATCCCGTAGCCGGCATAGACGTCGACGCCCAGCGCAAGCGCCTGTTTGGCAAGCGCCTTCGGTAGTTCCGAACCTCCGATCACCATCTTCAAGCCGGCGAGATCGGTGTTTGCCGCCGTGGCCGCGCCAAGCAGCATTTGCAGGATCGTCGGCACGCCATGCGTGAAGGTTACGCCTTCGGTTTTGATCAGCTTGACGAGAAAAGCGGGATCGTAGCGACCCGGATACACTTGCTTGACGCCAGAAAGCGTCGCCGTCCACGGAAACCCCCAGGCGTGCACGTGAAACATCGGGGTGATCGGCATATAGACGTCGTCGCGACAAAACCGGCCTTGTTTCGCGGCGGCGCCCACGAAAGCCATTTCGGCGAGCGAGTGGAGAACCAGTTGTCGATGGCTGAAGTAGACACCTTTCGGCGAACCTGTTGTCCCGGTCGTATAAAATGTGGTGGCAAGGGTGTTCTCGTCGAAGTCCGGGAAACTGTAGTCGGGCGAAGCGCCGAGCAGTAGGTCCTCATATTCGCCTGCGAATGAAAGCCCGCCTGTTTGGGGCACCGCTCGATCCGACATCAGGATCAGCGTCTTCACCTTAGGCAGTTGCTGCTTGATACCTTCCAGAACTGGGACGAAGTCGTCGTTGACAAGAAGCACCGACGAGCCCGCGTGATTGATCGTATATGCGATCTGTTCCGGCGACAGACGGACGTTCACCGTCTGCAAGACAGCCCCCATCATTGGAACTGCAAAGTAGGCCTCCAGGAATTGATTGCTGTCCCAGTCGAGCACGCCGACGGTGTCGCCGGCGCGGACACCAAGCCTGTCGAGGCTGGACGCGAGCCGTCCGATGCGCTCGCGCAACTGCCGGTAAGTGAAGCGCCTCATGTCGCGATATACGATCTCCTGATCGGGCGCATGCAGGAGGGGTGTATGCCACAGCTGCTTTATGAGCAGCGGATACTGATATGCGGACTTGGTGACTTGTATGGGTCTTCCGGTCATGGCGGCGTCCTCAAGATATGTCGCGCGTTAGCGCTCAATGGCGAGCACGCCGGCCAAGTGGCGTTTGATGACGGCGAGTCATCTATGGTCGGGCCTTTACTTTGGTGCGCGCCTCGCCTCTAGGCGACGCGATCGCTTTTTCTCGACTGCGCAACTTCTTCAGCCGCCTTGTTGCGCAATTCCAGAAGCCCAAGCAGGACCTCGTCCCGCTCTGCCGCCAAGTCGTCGATCGAGCGCGAGCCCACCTCGGCATGGACGCCTGCGATCAGCTTTTGCTGGAGCTCGGGGGTCAGTTGCGGCGAGCCCAGGACCTTCCACCAGGCGGTCATCGGGCCGGTGAATTGCTGCAGGAAATGCTCCATGCCGCCTTGGCCGCCACCGAGATGGTTGAGGAGGACCTGGCCCATGATGCCCCACCGCAGTCCCGGTCCCCAGCTGAGCGCAGTGTCGACGTCGGCGACGCTGACGACGCCCTCGCCCACCAGATGATACACCTCCCGCGCCAGGGCAGCTTGCAGCCGATTGGCAACATGCCCGGGCACTTCCTTGTGAAGGCGGACGGTTTTCTTGCCCAGAGCAGTATAAAATTGAGACGCGCGCCGGATCGTCTCCTCGGAGGTCTTCGCGCCGCCGACGATCTCGACCAATGGGATCAAGTGCGGCGGATTGAACGGATGCGCGATGACGCATCGCTCCGGGTGAGACGGGGCACCGGACTGGATCTCGCTCATCGTCAGGCCGGACGAGCTCGAGGCAATGATCACATCGGACGGCAGCAGTTCGTCGAGCTGACCGTACAGTTTCTTTTTGAAGTCGATCCGCTCCGGTCCGTTCTCCTGGACGAGATCGGCTCCCTTGACGGCCTCTGCCAAGTCCGCCGTAAAGACCAGCCGCATTGGAGAGGCGCCGGGGGTGAGCCCCAGCCTTTCGAGCGCAGGCCAGGCCGCGTCGATAAAGCGTCTCAACGAGGCTTCCGCATTGGGGGCGATATCTGTCGCCACGACATCGAGGCCCTTTGCCAGGAAGAGCGCCGCCCAGCTCGCGCCGATGACGCCCGTACCGATAATGGCGACTTGAGAGATCGGTTTGTTACCAGCCATGGTCAATTCTCCTTTGAAGTGATTTCGGCGTAGGCAATGCCGGTGAGGTTACCTTGGGCGTAGAGAAACGCCCGGTTCCCGGAGCCATCGAGCTGTGCGACATAAACCGAGCCGCCGAGGTCGGTGAAGAACATCCGATTGCCGGGAACGTCGAGCGCGATGCCGATGCCTTCCATCAGATCGCGTACGACGATCTCCGGTGCGCGTCCGTTTCTGACCGGCCCATCGATCGAGGCCCGGTTGACCGTGTTGCCGCTCGGCGGGTTGCCGCGATCCGTCCAGTAGAGGACGCGGCTTTCGAGATCGAGCTCGAGGTCGATCGGTTCAGGCAGGTCGTCGAACCAGACTTCGATGTCCGTTCGATCGGCGGCGTCCTCGCCTTTGGGAATGTCTATGCCCGCGCGGAAGATGCGGCCGAGGCCGGAATTATCGGGACCCTTCTGCGTCCAGTAAATTTGCCCACGCTTGGGATCGACCGTGATTCCGACGCACCACTTCGTTGCGTCGCGACTATCGTCCTCGCCCTCGCCCGTCTGAACCAGCGTCTCGACGTTCGTGCCGTCGAGATCTGCGCGCATCACCCGCATGCCCTCGCGGTCGCACCAGTAGAGCTTGCCGCTCCGCTTCTCCAGGTGAAGCTGCTTTGGCGTGTGCGTGACGCCCTGAGGGACGATGACCTTGCGATTGCTGCCATCGAGGTCGGCGCGTTCGATGGTGCCGTCGTTGAGGTTGGGCACCCCCATGTTGGTCCAGTAGATATGGCCGGCCTCGACATCGACCACGATGCCATCGGGAGTATGACAGCCGGTGACGATGACCTTCTGGCTGGAGCCGTCCGAATTCATCGAGTGAATGCGACCACCACTCGCCTCGAGTACAAACAGTCGGCCAACCGCGTCCTTGCTGACCGGTTTTGGTTTCGACTTCGTTGCGAAAGCGTCAGTCATAGTTCTTTCCTTTCACGGCTCGGGCCTCGATGCCGAAGTGTTCCTGCGGCACCCTGCACATCTGTTCGGCGGTAACGGCTCTACTCGGCCGCTACAGGTTTCCTGGTTCTGGTGAAGTCAGGTGGACGCTTTTCCAGAAAGGCCGTCAGCGCTTCCTTCGCCTCTTCGGAACGAACTTGCACGCTGAATGCTTCGTTCTCGGCCTTCATTGCCGCCTTGATCTGTTCGCGAAACGAACGCTTCAGAAGTCGCTTGGAAGCTTGCAGCGCGCCAGCCGGCTTCGCGGCCAGATTCCGCGCTGTTTCGGTTGCCACCTGCAGAAGGTTCTGATCGGACACGACCTGCGTGACCAATCCCAACTCCGCAGCGCGCCTGGCGCCGAACGGCAATCCCAGTAGAATCAGTTCAGCCGCGCGAATGTGCCCGATTGTAAGCGGAACCAGGCAGCTCGATCCAAATTCCGGCACCACAGCGAGGTTGATGAAAGGCATCTGGAACTTGGTGCTTTCGCCGGCGTAGACGAAGTCGCAATGCAACAGCATGGTGGTTCCGCCGCCGATCGCGGCGCCTCGCACAGCTGCAATCAGCGGCTTGTCGAAATCGACCAGCGCATTCATGAGTCGAGCCTGAGGGGATTCTCCTGGGCCCGGAGGATTCTCCAGAAAGTCCTTTATATCGTTGCCGGCGCTGAAGGCATCTCCTGCGCCGTGCCAAAGCACGACACGTATGCGCTCGTCCTTGGCCGCGTCATTGAAGACATCCGCGAGCTTCGTGTACATGCTCGAAGTCATCGCGTTCTTCTTTGCCGGCCGATTCAATTCAACGCGAAGTACGCCTTCGGAACGTTCGGTAACTATGTCATCCATCGTCTTCAATCTCCGTCTGCAATTGCTCGGCAAGGTTCGAGTGGCTGCGGCACCTCGCTCTATGCGGCGCGGTCTCGTGCTTTCGGAACGGTCCCGCTGGCCTGAAGCCCATCGATCTCCTTGGCGTTGAAGCCGAGCTGCGCGAGGATCTCCGCGCTGTGTTCGCCGAGCTCGGGCGCGCGTCGGGCCGGAACCTTGGCTACGTCATGCACCTGGAGGGGGCTGCTGATCGTGAACTTGAGGTTCCCGCCGGCGCCATCGAGCGGCACGACGATGTCGTTCGCCCTGAGCTGCGGGTCCTTGATCACTTCGCTGGGTGCCTGCACCACGCCAAAGGTGAGATGGGCCTGCTCGAAGACTTCGCGCCAATGCGCCATCGGCTGCGAGGCAAAGGTCTGATCCAGGATCGCGGTGAGCTGCGCTGAATTCGCGGCCTGCTTTGCAGGGTCGGCAAACCGGGCATCCGTCAAGAGATCCGGACGGCCTATTCCATTGGCCAGAGCCGGCCACTTGTCGGGCGTCAGCACGATCACAAACCATGTGTCATCAGCCGCCCGATAGACGTTGAAGGTCGCGTTCGGCGGGTTCGCCCGATCGTGCAGCGGGTAGAATGTGGCGTCGGCAAGCGCCGCCTGAGCCGCGACAGCAGAGGCCCAGACGCCGGCAGCGAGCAGCGAGGTCGTGACGTACGAACCCTTTCCGGTGCGCTCGCGCCGGTAGAGCGCGGTCACGATTGCCGAATAGAGGCTGACCGCCGTCGCATGGTCGCCGCTGCCTGCGACGGGCAGTGTCGGCGGGGCACCCGCATCTCGCGTCAGGGACAGCAGGCCGCTTCGCGCCCAATAGGCCGTGATGTCGAATCCCGGAAGCTGTGCGTCTGGCCCGTTGTCGCCATAGCCGGTAACGTCCGCATAGATCAGGCGCGGATTCCACGGCGCGACATCGTCATAGCCGAGCTTCAGTTTTTCGCGAGCCGGATGCGGCGTGTTGACGATCAGGACGTCGGCCCACTCGACCAGCCGCCGCAGAACTTTGCTCGCTTCGGGCGATTTCAGATCGAGCGCCAATCCGCGCTTGTTCCGATTGTTGAGGTGCCAGGGATAATTGTCCTTGGCGCGAGGCTGCGGCGGGATCTTGTACCCAATGCGCCAGGTGTCGCCGGTCGGCGGCTCGACCTTGATCACATCGGCGCCGAAGTCGGAGAGGATCACCGCAGCGCCCGGACCAGCGATGAAGCTCGCCAGGTCCACCACCTTCAATCCCGAGAAAATGTTGTCGCTTGCCATGGGTTGTCCTTTCTGAATTGCCGTGTGCGCCGGGTTTTCTTCACCGTCCGTGGAATTGTGGCGCGCGCTTCTCGAGGAAGGCGGTCGTACCCTCCTTCTTGTCCTCGGTTGCGGCGCAGAGCCCGAAGTAGGAGGCCTCGAGCAGCAGGCCTTCGCTTTGGCTGGTCTCCATCCCCTTGTTTGCCGCCTCGAGCGCGAACTTGACGGCAATCGGAGCGTTGGAGGCGATCTTCTGTAGGATTGCCTCGGCGCGTGTGATCAGCTCGGCGGCCGGAACGATCTCGTTGACCAGGCCGATGCGATAAGCCTCCTGCGCTGTGATCATCTCGCCGGAGAGGATGAGCTGAAGGGCGCGACCCTTCCCGACGAGCCGCGGCAGTCGCTGCGTTCCGCCACCACCGGGCACCAGCCCCAATGCGACTTCTGGCTGGCCGAACTTCGCCGCTTCCACCGCGATCCTGATGGTGCAGGCCATCGCCGTCTCACAGCCGCCGCCGAGCGCGAAGCCGTTCACAGCTGCAATCACCGGCTTGCCGAGATTCTCGATGAGATCCAGGACCTGCTGCCCGAAGCGACTGGACTGTTCAGCACCGAACGCTGCCACCTGCGCGAGCTCGCTGATGTCCGCGCCTGCAATGAATGCCTTGTCGCCGGCGCCTGTCAGAATGACGCCTCGTATCGCAGCATCGTCCCGGGCGTCCTCGAAGGCCTTTCTCAGGTCCGACCACGTCGGCGTATTCAGGGCGTTGAGGACCTTTGGGCGATTGACCGTGACGTAGGCAATACTGCCCTTCTTCGCATAGAGGACGTTTGCGAGCGCCAGGCCCGCTGTTTCCGAAGCCATGATGAATCTCCTGTTTGGGAAAGGGGCGAGCCAGGGTGGGAGGAGCAACCCCTGGCTCGCCTTTGCTCACACGAATGCACCAAGCCCGGTGATGGCTTTGCCTACGATCAGATTCTGCATCTGATAGGTGCCTTCGTATGAATAGAGCGCTTCGGCGTCCGTGAAGAAGCGCGCGACATTGTAGTCGGCGTCGATGCCGTTGCCGCCCAGCAGCTCGCGGCCCCATGCAACCGTCTCGCGTGACTTCGCCGTGCAGAACGCTTTCGCCAGTGACGCGTGGTGGTCGGCAAGCTTGCCTTCGTCATCCATCTGCGCCAGGCGGACCATCATGCACTGGCACGCGGTCACGTTGGCGAGCATCTTGGCGAGGAGATCCTGCACCATCTGGAACGAAGCGATCGGCTTGCCGAACTGCAGACGCTCCTGCGTGTATTTCAGCGTTGCCTCGAACGCGCCCATCTGGACGCCGGTCGACGCCCAGCCGACCATGTACCGCGTCATCCGCAGCACGCGCGCGGTATCGCGGAACGAGTTGCCGCCCTGCAGGCGGTTCGCTTCCGGCACGCGGACGTCCTTCAGCGTTATGACGCCGTTCTGAACGACCTTGAGCGCGATCTTGTGCTCGATCTTCTCGACGCTGAATCCGGGCGTCGTCTTGTTCTCGACGATGAAGCCCTTCACCTGATTGTCGGCGAGGTCGCGCGCCCAGATGATCGAAACGTCGCACCACGTCGCGTTGCCGATCCAGCGCTTCTGCCCATTGAGCACCCAGGTGTCGCCGTCGCGCTTGGCGGTCGTGGTCAGCCCTCCGCTCGTGCCCGAACCGACCAGTGGCTCGGTGAGGCCGAAGCAGCCGATCTTTTCCCAACGCGCCATCGGTGGCAGCCATTTCTGTTTCTGCTCCTCCGAGCCGTCGAGATAGATCGAGCCCATGGCGAGGCCGCTGTGCACACCGAAGAAGGTGCAGAACGAAGCGTCGACGCGTGCCAATTCCATTGCGACGAAGCCGAACTGCTTCTGGCTTCCGCCGGCGCAGCCGTAGCCCTCGTACCCAAGGCCGCCGATTCCCAGCTCCTTGAACGAAGGCAGCAGCTCGAAAGGAAACGCGTCGTCGGACCAGTATTTGTTGATAATTGGCTGGACCTTGCGTCTCCATGTAGGCCCGCACCCTCTTGACCACCGCCAATTCGTCGGGGGTCAGGACATCGACGAGCTGGTAGAAGTCGCTGTTCGGCGCCGGCAAAGGCTTCACCTTCTTGTCTTCCTTGATTGCGATTGCCATTCCTCGTTCTCCTGCTCGATTGTCCCGATCTCTCGGAATGAAGTGTGAGTAGGAATATGGCTTCAGCCGGCGCTTTCTTCTTGGAGAACTCTGCGGCGAGTAGGACGCCTGTGCCCGATCTTGCGCGCCTCCGGCGTGGGTTCGTACGTGGAGTGACGTGAATTGCGGCCCACGAACGGGATCAGAAATCAGATTGACCCAGTGACTTTGCAGCGCCCGGCGGTCACGGTTTGGCAGCGAGGATGAGGGCAACATCCCGATAACATCGCCACGTCGGCCGATGGCGTCCGCGCTCTAAGCAGCCAGGTCGCGAGGCAAGGTGCCGTAAATTCTGACAATCACATCGGTTAGATGGGTGGCACATCGGTTAGATGGCTGGCCCTCACGGATGGCAGCGTGCTTGCCGGCAAACGCCACGTTTCAGGCTCGAAACGTGAGCTTGGTTCGCGCTATCCATTCTGAGGTTGATTTCGAAAGAACCGGTGGCGCTGTTGCGCTGCTCGGGCGAACGCCTTCTCACGCTCGCCGGCTTCCTGGTCACTGCCCCGCTCGTGCGAGGCGGCAGCGTTGCAGCCGCCTCAGCGCTTCGCCGAAGAAATCACCGCCCCCTGACGAGGAAGTTTTCCTTTCGCGCACCAGACGGATCACGTCGCTGTAGTTTGTTTGGTCGTGACCGCGGCATTTGTGGGTCGTGGCGCTTCAGAAATCAGCCGCGAGCTGCGCTGGCCGGTCAGATACGACCATAGCCATTGCGATTGAACCCTCCAACGGTTCTGAAGTTGGGGCAGAGCCATCAGGTGAACGAGAACCCATATACACCAGGTGAGGAAGCCACTCGTTCTCAGACGACCGGACTCCAGGATGGCGAAGTTCTTGCCTACGACCGCCATGTTGCCCAAGTCTCGGTATCGAAACGCGCGCTTTGGTTCGCGCCCCCTGATTTGATCGGAGATCCGGCGCCCAACATAGCGCCCTTGCTGGATGGCCGCCTGCGCAACCCCGGGTACGGGTCGCCCGTCCTGCTGTATGGACGCGGCGTCGCCGACCACGAATATGTTTGGCTTACCCGGCAAATTGAGGAAAGGCTCGACCAATGCCCTGCCCGCCCGGTCCGTGTTGACGCCAAGCAGCTGGACGATCGGCGACGCTGCCACGCCTGCCGTCCACAACACAGTCGCGCTTGGAATCCTTTCGCCTCCTGCGATCACACCTTGTGCGTCAACGCGCTCGACCTTGACGCCGGTCACTACCTTCACGCCGAGCTTCGCAAGGCGTTTGGCGGCCTTTCTCGACAGCGACGGAGCAAAGCTCGGAAGAACCCGATCACCTCCCTCGATCAAGGTGATCGTGCTGGTCGCCGGATCGATCTGCCTGAAATTCCCACGCAGCGTAATACTCACCATGTCGGCAATCGATGCCGCGAGTTCGACACCGGTAGGTCCGGCACCGACGAGCACAAAATTCATTTGGCGGGCACGCTCGTTCTCATCGTCGGTCGCCTCGGCCATTTCGAACGCGCTCAGGATCTTCGTTCGAATCGTCTCGGCGTCGGCGAGATTCTTGAGCCCCGGTGCATAGGCTGCGAATTCGTCGTGGCCGAAATAGCTCAGACGTGTGCCTGTAGCGACCACCAGGAAATCGAAACGCACCTTACGGGTGCCAATCCCGGGACAGACGGCATCAACCGTGCGATGCGTCAGATCGAGGTCGACGACGTCGGCAAGCATTACGTCCAGATTGGCCTGCTTCGCCTCAAGCTGGCGGATCGGCGCTGCGATCTCGGCGGGTGCAAGCACTGCCGTCGCCACCTGGTAGAGAATCGGGTGGAAGATATGATGATTGCGACGATCGATCAGGATCACTTCCGCATCGGATCTCTTGAGGGCCCGCACCGCGGCAATTCCTGCAAAGCCGGCGCCTATGACCACAATCCGGGGCCGCCTGGTTCGGGAACTATCGCCGACGGCAGGATTGTCGCGGGTATCTGTCTCGGCCAACATCGCTCATCACCTCATGACTAGCTGGGGGTCGCGCTGGCCGATCTGACGACCATGCAATGCGATACCCTGCCTAAGCACATCTCTCTTGTACCGATCTGCCGCGAGCGGAACGTGCTTGCGGCGTTCGGACGGTGGCGGGTTCACAGATGCTTGGGGATCTTCTGGATCAGGTCAATGCATGGGCGGTAGCGCGACAACGGAGGCGGCGCGCTCGCCAGCCGGATACACGTGCGTCGCCAGTAGAGTGTGCAAGCCGAGCGCCAAGTTCGGTTCCAGTTCGAAATCCGCCCCGGCAGCGAGGACGTAAGCATCGCTTTCGCAGAGCGGACGCGTCGTTTGCTCAAGCAGCTCGACAAAGCCAGGTCTGCCGCGAAGCCACTGTCCGCTCGCTACATGCGTCTGTGCTGAGGTCGAAAGTAAAGACACCTTCATAAGCGTCCAATCAGGAATGTTGACGGCAACCTCGATTGTGAGGATCGCCAGGACGATGATGATCATGGCCAGCGGGGTACTCATCGATTTGCTCCCGACTTGATGGAACCTGCTTCTCCTGATGTCCTGGCTCCCGTGTCGACGTGGAGCGTGCGCGCTACCGCTGTTCTCCACGCCGTCTCGGAAGCACTTGCCGCGATTGAACCAAGACCTCGCGCCGTACGGTGGCCGGTCCGGGCCCCCGCATGTAGTAGAGATCCGGGCGGTACCGCGGGGAGACGAAATCACGGATGCCTGAAACGGCTTTTATGATTAGAGAGCGAACATTCATTGTGTATCTCTTTGAACCTGCTGATCGACAAAGCTAATCGATGGTGGTGCTGCGATGAGGCATGCTGGCGATCGTTTTCCGTGTGTCGCATTTGATCACGGCTCATGATTCAGGGCTTGTACGAGGCATCTGATCTTTTGATATTTCTTGCAGGATGTTTCTGGCCGCTCGGCAACTTCGGCATGCCCCGGCGTGCTTCGAGCTCGCACCCGCCGTCGCCGTTACGGATGATCGGCGCCGGGTAGCTGATTGTTTACCGCACCGGCTTTTCGATCGAGCGACTCCGGACGGGACTAATGGAGCTCGCAGCATCGACAGCTAGCGCTCCGGCGGCAGCCATGGCGCGTCCCAAAGCTTGTGCCGCTATTCGCCGGGCGGCCGCTGCCATTTCCGCATCGAGGCCGACGGCGACGGCGTCTGCCACGGCGGCATCAGCCAGGCCGCGGTCGACGACGACGCCAAAATGCTCGGCTTCCTCGCCGAGGTGAGCAAGCACTACTGCTCCTGGGCGCGGGAGTGAGGCGGTGAAGCTTCTCCCTTCTCCCCGTCACTATACGGGGAGAAGGTGGCGGCAGCCGGATGAGGGGCAGCGCGAACCCTGCAGGACTTGGGTTCCTCGCCCCTACGAAGTGGGGTCCGAAGGACGGGCGAGACCCGTGGCTCGCCCCGGCACGGTGGCGAGGTCCTGAGCTTGTCGAAGGGCCGAGACGGAGAGGGGGATGACCCGCAAGAGGCAAGAAAGCCCACCTCTCACCCCA
>CAWAYV010000004.1:0-61328 GCA_963786295.1 uncultured beta proteobacterium
GGCTGGCGTGTATCGCAAGCTGGTCAAGGAACTCGCGCTGTACCGGCGCCGCAATCTGCGCGACGAAGCCGCCCTGCCGCATTCCGCAGCCGAGCATCGGGCGATTTTGAAAGCGATCGCATCGGGCGACGCCGAGCACGCCGGAGGCGCGATGTACGACCATGTGATCGAAAGCAAGCAACGCGCACTGCACGGAAGCGCGGCGAAACCACCGCAGCGTGCGAAAGCATCGCGTGCGCGATCCGGCCGAAAGGCACGAAGGTGAGCCAATGAGGATCAACGGTAGCGCTGTAGAAGTCAACGGCCGCCGCTATGCGCTGCCTGCGCAGCCGACGGTTGTCATTTGTGTCGACGGATGCGAGCCCGACTACATCGCGCAGGCAGTGGCCGGCGGCCGCATGCCGCATCTGAAGCGAGTGTTATCCGAGGGAACGGCGCTGCTTGCCGACTGCGTTGTGCCCAGTTTTACCAATCCCAATAACCTGTCGATCGTGACCGGCGCGCCGCCTTCGGTGCACGGTATTTGCGGCAACACGTTGTTCGACGTCGAAGCCAACGCCGAAGTCATGATGAACGATCCAAAGTGGCTGCGCGCGCCGACGATTCTGGCAGCGGTGGCCGACACCGGGCAATCGGTCGCCGTGGTCACCGCGAAGGACAAATTGCGCCGGCTGTTGGGTCACAAGCTGCGCGGCATCTGTTTTTCTGCGGAAAAGGCCGACCAGGCGACACAGCAGGAAAACGGCATCGATGACGTCGTCCCGCTGGTAGGCATGCCGGTACCCGATGTCTACAGCGCCGAGCTATCGGAGTTCGTATTCGCCGCCGGTGTGAAGTTGATCAAGACGCAGCGCCCCGACCTGCTGTACCTGTCGACCACCGACTATGTCCAGCATAAGCACGCGCCGGGCGATGAACATGCGAATCGCTTTTATGCGATGTTCGATCGCTATTTGGGCGAGCTCGACGCGCTCGGCGCGGTGTTCGTGGTCACGGCGGATCACGGGATGAACGCCAAGACTCGGCTCGATGCGAGTCCCAACGTGATCTATCTGCAGGATCAGCTTGACGAGTGGCTCGGTCGCGAGCGCTCGCGCGTGATCCTGCCGATTACCGATCCGTACGTCGTGCATCACGGCGCGCTTGGGTCGTTTGCCACGATCTACCTGCCGGCCGATGTCGTCGGCGGTGTGATTGATCAGCTGCGTGCGCTGATCGGAATCGAATTGGTGTTGCCGCGTGCCGAAGCGGCGCAGCGCTTCGAGCTGCCGCCCGATCGCATCGGCGACATCGTCGTCGTATCCGAGCGCAGCTTCGTGCTCGGCACCAGCCGCAGCCGGCACGACTTGTCGCAGCTCGAATTGCCGCTGCGCTCGCACGGCGGAATCTCGGAGCAGCGCGTGCCGCTGATCATCAATCGGCGCATTGAAGGGCTCGATGCAGAATCGCCGCTGGCGCAATTTCGACGCTTTCGATCTCGCTCTGAATTATGCCCAATAGCTACGCGCAATGAACGCACTCATTGACTCACTGCGCGCTCCGGTTCGAACCGAATCACTGCGCATCGCCGGCGAGAAAGTCGCAGGCGATCGTCACTTCGAAGTCCGGTACCCGTATACAGGTGAAGTGGTCGCGGTCGTGCCGAGTGCGTCGGTAGCAGAAGTGCGTCGTGCGATCGACCTCGGCGCAAAGTTTCGCAGCTCGCTGACGCGGCACGACCGTTATCGCATCCTGATGAAAGCGGGCGAGATCATCGCCCAGCGCCGTGACGAAATCGCGCGCTTGATCACGCTCGAATCCGGCCTGTGCTTAAAAGACACGTTGTACGAAGTGGGCCGTGCCAGCGACGTGTTGCTGTTTTCAGCAAATCAAGCGCTGGTGGACGACGGCCAGGTTTTCTCGTGTGACGTCACCCCGCACGGACGCAGACGCAAGGTCTACACGATGCGCGAGCCGCTGCTTGGCGTGATCACCGCGATCACGCCATTCAACCATCCGCTGAACCAGGTCATACATAAGGTCGCCCCCGCGATCGCGACCAACAATCGAGTGGTGCTCAAGCCAAGCGAAAAGACACCGCTCGCTGCTTATGTGTTGGCAGACATTCTGTACGAGGCTGGCTTGCCACCTCCGATGCTGTCGGTCGTCACCGGCGATCCGCGCGAAATTGCCGACGAGTTGTTGACGAATCCGCAGGTCGATCTGGTGACTTTTACCGGCGGCGTAGCGGTCGGCAAGGCGATTGCTGCGAAGGCGGTCTACAAGCGGCAGGTGCTGGAGCTCGGCGGCAACGATCCGATCATCGTGATGGAAGACGCCGATCTCGAAGAAGCGGCGACGCTTGCGGCTAGCGGCTCGTACAAGAACTCGGGCCAGCGCTGCACGGCAGTCAAGCGGATGCTGGTGCAGCAAAAGGTGGCAGACCGCTTCGTCGCACTGCTGCTTGAAAGGACGAAGGCGGTGAAGTACGGCGACCCGCTCGATCCGTCAACCGACATGGGCACCGTGATCGACGAGCCGGCCGCCAAACAGTTCGAACAAAGAGTGAGCGAAGCAGTCGCGCAAGGCGCGAAGCTTCTCGCCGGCAACAAGCGCACCGGGGCGCTGTACTCGCCCACCGTGGTGGACCATGTAAAGCCTGACATGACGCTGGTCAAGCAGGAAACGTTCGGCCCGGTGTCGCCGGTGATGCGCTTTGACACGATCGACGACGCGATCGCCATCAGCAACTCGACCGCCTACGGCCTGTCGTCTGCGGTGTGCACCAACCGGCTCGACTACATCACGCGCTTCGTTTCGGAGCTGCAGGTCGGCACCGTGAACGTGCGCGAAGTGCCGGGATACCGGTTGGAACTGACGCCTTTCGGGGGAATCAAGGACTCGGGATTGGGATACAAGGAAGGTGTTCTCGAAGCGATGAAGAGCTTCACCAACACCAAAACGTATTCCCTGCCCTGGTAGCTCTCGATGCAGACGTTATTGAACCTGTTGGCCGCTATTGCACTGCTCGTGTGGGGCACGCATATCGTGCGGTCCGGCGTGCTGCGCGTGTACGGCACAAGCCTGCGACAGGTGCTGCGGCGTAGCGTCGGTAATCGCGGCACCAGCTTTGTTGCGGGAGTCGGAGTCACCGGACTGCTGCAGAGCTCGACCGCCACCGCGCTGCTCGTCTCGTCGTTCGTCTCGCAGGGAATGATCACGACTTCGGCGGCGTTGGCCGTGATGCTAGGCGCCGATGTCGGCACTGCACTGATGGTGCAGTTCTTTTCGCTGAACCTGGCGTGGCTCGCGCCGTTGTTGATCGTTTCGGGCGTCGTCGTTTACCTGTCGAAGAAAAACGAGCGTGCGGGGCAGATCGGCAAGATCGTGCTGGGACTCGGTGTGATGATCCTGGCATTGCAGATGGTGACGGCAGCCACTGCGCCGTTGACGCAAGCCGCCGGCGTCCGTGTGCTATTCGCGCAGCTCTCCGGCGACTTGCTGCTCGACGTGCTGATCGGCGCGCTGCTGGTCGTCGTTTCGTATTCGAGCCTCGCGGTCGTGCTGTTGGTCGCCACGCTGTCGGCTACTCATGTGGTTCCGATCGAAGTCGCACTGCCGATCGTGCTCGGCGCCAATCTCGGCGGCGGGTTGCTCGCCTTGCTGACGACGTGGAAGGCGGACGCCATCGCGCGCCGCGTACCGCTCGGGAATTTCCTGTTCAAGGCGGCGGGCGTTGCGGCCGCTGTGATGGCGCTACCGTTGGTCACGCCTTATTTGATAAAGCTGCAGGACGATCCGCAACAACTGGTTGTGCAATTTCATCTGCTGTTCAACATCGTGCTGGCGATTGCGTTTATCCGATTCACCGAGCGCTTTGCCTCTATTACGGAACGCTGGCTGCCGGCTCCACGACCGACGCGATGCGGTGGGCCAGCCGAAGTACCTGGATCCGGTCGCGCTCGACACTCCGGCGCTCGCGCTCGGCAACGCGGCGCGCGAAGCGATCCGCCTGGCTGACACGGTTCACGAAGTGTTGACCGGCTTGTTGACGGTGCTGAAGACCAACGACCTGTCGCTGGTCGAAGCGCTGCGGCGCAAGGATGATGAAATCGATCGTATCTACTCGGCGATCAAGCGCTACCTGGCGCAGGTCAGCCGCGAAGCGCTGGAAGCGAACGAGGCGCGGCGCTGGACCGAGATCATTCAATTCACGATCAATCTTGAACACATTGGCGACATTGTCGAGCGCCTGCTGCTCGACATTGCGCAACGGAAAATCCAGCACAAGCTGTC
The DNA here is from genome assembly GCA_963786295.1 of uncultured beta proteobacterium. Lineage (GTDB taxonomy): Bacteria > Pseudomonadota > Gammaproteobacteria > Burkholderiales > Burkholderiaceae_F > JACCZX01. Next base: position 4,276 of record CAWAYV010000004.1, read on the forward strand.
GTTTTCAGGCGCGGGCATGAGCGAGATTAGCGATCTGCACGCACGGCTGACATCGAATCTGCAGTTGGCGGTCGCGGTGTTCCTGAACGGTGATCTGAAATCGGCGCAACAGCTGATCGCGGAGAAAGTCACGTTCCGTGAGCTCGAACTGAGCTATGCCGACCGTCATCTGCACCGACTGTTCGAAAACAAGCAGCAGTCGGTCGAAACCAGCTCCCTGCATCTGGATCTGCTGTCGGACTTCAAACGGATCAATTCATTGATCTGCTCAGTGTCGTACCCCATTCTGGAATCGGCTGGCCTACTGGCGAAGACCCGTGTGATGGGCGCGCAGCCCAGTTTGTTCAACACGAAGGGGCCGGCCACGAACGAGGTGCGGTAATGGCCCTTAGCTTCGACGACATCGAGCCGCTGTTCGCGGCCAAGGGCGACCGCATGTACGCAGGCGAGCCGGTCACTCAACTGCAGCATGCATTGCAGTCGGCACAGCTGGCGGAAGAGAGCGGCGCCGATGCTGCACTGATCGTCGCCGCGTTGCTGCACGACCTCGGCCACATGGTCAACGACCAGGGCGAAACGCCGACGCTGCGTGGCATTGATGATCGACACGAGTATGTCGCTTTGCCGTTCTTGCGCGGACTGTTTGACGACGCTGTGTTGCAGCCGATCCGATTGCATGTCGACGCGAAGCGATATCTGTGCGCCCGCGGCGATGGCACGATCAACGGCGCTCAGTATTGGGCGAATCTGTCCGCGGATTCGAAGCGCAGCCTCGAGCTGCAGGGCGGCATTTTTACCGACGCCGAAGCGCAGCGTTTCATCTCGCAGCCGCATGCACAAGGCGCCGTCAGCGTGCGTATTTGGGACGACGCGGCGAAGGTCGGAAATGCCGACACTCCACCGCTTGGTCATTATCTGGCGCTGGCGGAACGGATCGCGCTACGGCGATAAACTGCGCGTCTCGCATCGCCTCCCGATGCGAGTTAAAGGAATGCCGATGAGAACGATCCTGGCACTTGCGATTGCTTGCGCCTTCGTCGCCGCTGCTTGCACGAAATCGCCCGAGCCAGCACCGAAGGCTGCCAATGTTGCTGCGGCAAAGCCGGCGTCGATCGCATGGGTGAGCACCAAGACAACGGCCGACATCGACTCTGCATTCGCGACCGCCAAGTCGGACAAAAAGCCCGTCTTCCTGTTCTGGACTGCCGCGTGGTGCCCGCCGTGCAATCACGTCAAGTCGACCATCTTCACGCGCGATGAGTTCATCGCGAAGTCGCGGTCGTTCGTGCCGGTGTATGTCGATGGAGACACGCCGAGCGGTCAGGCGCTGAGCAAGCGGTTCAACGTCAGCGGTTACCCGACGATGCTGCTGCTGACCGCCGACGGCAACGAAGTTACTCGGCTCGAAGGGTCGGTCGAACCCGCGAAGTACATGCAGCTGCTCGAATACGGACTTGCCGGTGGCGCTTCAGCGCGCCAGTTGCTCGATACAGCACTCGCTGGCAAGCCGCTTTCCGCCGAGAACTGGCGACTGCTCGCGTACTACTCATGGGGAACCGACGATGAGCAGCTCGTTCCCGAAAAGGACGTGCCCGCGACTCTGCTGAAGCTGGCACGCAGTTGCCCACCTGCACAGCGTGAGGCTTCATCGCGGCTAGTGCTGCAGGCGCTCGGTGCGGTGGCCACCGCGAAGGACGAAGCGAAGCCGTCGATCGACAAGGCCGATGCACTTGCCAGCGTCAAGAGCGTGCTGGCGCGGCCCGAGCTGGTGCGCGAACACTATGATCAGCTCGCGTTCAACGGCGACGATATCGTCGGTGCGATCACTGCGCCGAAGTCTGCGGAGCGCGCAGATCTAATCAACACCTGGAGCGACGCGCTCGATCGACTCGCGAAGGATCAGACATTGAGCCAGGCCGGCCGCATCTGGGCCACCAGCGGCAAGGTGGCACTTGCGCGGCTCGACAACAAAGACGGTGCATTGCCTGCACCTCTGCTTGAAGAAGTGCGCGCACAAGCGGCGCGCGCCGATCGCGAAACGACCGACCTCAACGAGCGGCAGTCGGTCATCTACAGCGCCGGTTCGATGCTCGCGCGGGCGGGGCTGCTCGACGAGTCCGACGCGTTGATCATCCGCGAGCTGAAGCGCTCACACTCGCCGTATTACTACATGCTGGTGCTCGCATCGAACGCGAAGAAGCGCAATACGCCGGCGGGCAATACCGCAGCCATCGACTGGGCGCGGCAGGGGTATGAAACTTCGGTCGGCCCGGCCACGCGGCTCGAATGGGGCGGCTCGTATGTGCGCTATCTGATCGACCTCGCGCCGCAGGACGAAGCCCAGATCGAGAAAGCGGCGGCGAGCGTAATCGGCGAATTGCGAACCGAGCCCGGCGCATTTTCGGGCCGCAGCAAGCGCACGCTCGAACGCATGAGCGGACGGCTCGTGGCATGGAACAAGAACGGCAGTCACGACGCGGTGCTTGCGCGCCTGAATGCGAAGATAACGCCGATGTGCACACCGGCTTCGGCCGACAGCGCCGATCGCGCGGTCTGTGAAAACCTATTCAAGCCCAAGAGCGCGTGACTGAGTGGCGCAATGAGCGCTACAGCGCTTTGCTGTCGGCGGCAGAGCAGCGCGAGTTCGTGCCGTTCGTGCACGAACTGATTGCGACCGCGTTCGCAACGATTCGCCCTCTGTTCCTAAGTGGCGCCACAGTCTCGACAAAAAGCGACGCAAGCCCCGTCACACTGGCCGATCGCAATGCCGAGGCTGCGATGCGCCGCCTGATCGAACAGCGCTATCCCGAGCATGCGATCGTCGGCGAAGAGCACGGTGTCAAGGACGGTCGACACTATCGCTGGGTGCTAGATCCGATCGATGGAACGCGCGCGTTCATCACGAATTGCTTCCTGTTCGGCACCTTGATCGCGTTGGAGCGTTGGGAGCACGACACTTATCGGCCGGTGCTGGGCGTGATCGGACATCCCGCTGCCGGCGTAGCACTGATCGGACATCTGCACGGCACCACGCTGTATGCAAGCGACGGTTCGTCGCGGCGCGTTCAGGTCCGGCGCTGCGAACAGCTCGAAGATGCAACCGTGCTTGCCACGTCGCACTGGACGTCGAATGAGCAGCCGGCGTCGCATGGTGCGCGCATTGAGAAGATCGTCAAACGCGCGAAGATGTATCGCACCTGGGGCGATTGCTTCGGGTATTTCGCGCTAGCCACCGGCGCCGCCGATTTGATGCTTGACCCAAAGCTCGAGTACTACGACGTTGCCGCGATTGTTCCGGTCGTTGAAGGCGCCGGTGGAGTCGTCAGTTCATGGAGCGGTGGCGATCCGCTCGCGGAGCTATCGTTGATCGCGAGTGCCGGGGCGCTGCACCCGATTGTGCTGTCGCTGCTTTCGGTTAACTAGGCGCCGCTGCAATAGGCAACACTTCGGCGCGCGCGGGCTTGCCCCGCCATCGATCCGCCGATTCCAGCAGCAGTTCGGCCATCGAATGCCGTCGCTGATACGTTTCGCGCTGCCAGCGCGCATCGTTGCCGCCTGTGCGCACCCAGCGCTCAATCTCGTCCATTGCATCGATAGATTCGAGTTCGCGCGCGAACGGGCGGCACGCATCGACAGTGGCCAACACTTCCTGGTGCAGCGGACGGCTGGCGCCGGTCGCGCTGTTGATCACCTGCCCTTCGAGACCGAAGCGGCATGCCTGAAAGCGGTTGTAGTTGTACGTCAGATAGATTTCTTCACTCTCGGGCGCGACAGGACGCTCGAGCAGCATGCGGCAAATCGCCTGCACGTACGCCGCCAGCACGGCGGCACGCTCGACCGTCAACGGCGTATCGCACACGCGCACCTCAATCGTTCCGAACTCGGGCTTTGGCCGCACGTCCCAGTAAAAATCCTTCATGCTCTCGACCACCCCGAGCGCTTTCAGCTTGCCGAAAAAACGCTCGAACGCTGGCCAGTCGGTCACGAACGGTGCGCGGCCCGATAGCGGAAACGCATAAACGCTGTTCAAGCGCGAGCAGTCGTACGCCGTGTCGACCCCCTGAAAGTACGGGCTCGCCGCGGCCAGCGCGATGAACTGTGGAATATAAGAAGAAAGTTGATGCAGCAGCCACAGCGCCTGCGTCCCGTTCTCGCAGCCGATATGCACGTGCTGCCCAAAGACCGTGAACTGCTTTGCCAGATAGCCGTACAAGCCTGCCACATGCCGGAAGCGAGGCCGATCGTAGATCTGCCGGTCGTACCAGCGCTGGAACGGATGCGCCCCGCCGCCGGCAACTTCGATATCGAGCCGATCAGCCCCTGCCACGAGCGTGTCGCGCATCGCAATGAGCTCCGCGACCAGCGGCTTAAACGAACGGTGCACCGAAGTGCTGATCTCAAGCATGCTCTCGGTGATCTCCGGCTTGACCTCGCCGGGAAATGGCTTCTTCGACACCAGCGCGATCAAGTCCGATGCGCCGCGCGTCAGGTCACCGGTTCTACGATCGATCAGTTGCAGCTCGAGCTCGACGCCGACGGTCAGCAAATTCGACGCGGTAAATTCCAGCGGCCCGCGTTCTCGGCTTCCTGTGTTGATTGTTTTCGTAATCGTCGACGGTGTGGTTGTCATCTTCCCGTTCCATCGGCTCGCGCCTCGCCGCTCGCGCGCAGCGCGAACATCAGCGCTAGCGCGCCGGCCACCTGCAGGATCACGACACTCAGCAGCAGCACGGCGTTGGTCTGCGCGCCGAGCTGCGGATTAAGTTGCGACACTTCCTGAGTCAGCATCAGCGCCAGCGCCGACATCGGTAACAGCCCGATGCCGGTGAACATTCCCTTGCGCCATGTAATTCCGGTTGAAGGAGCCAGCGCGCTGACCGCACCGATCTTACAAACAGCGCGCACAAGCACCAATGCTAGCGCCGGCAGCCACGCGGCAAACAGCACCTTGCCGTCCACAACTGCCGCCGACAGCGCGAAAAACAGTGCGAGCGCAACGCCGGACGCCAGCCCGATATCGGTCCTGGCCAACAAGCGCTGCTGGTCAAACGTGCGAACGAACGCGCCGCACGCGAGCAGCGCCAGTAGCGCCGACAACTTCAATGCGACCGCGCTGGCGAACACGATCCAAACGACCGCCAGCATCACCATCAGTTGCGCCGCGCGGTCACGGCGGACAAACCCGACGACCCACAAGAACACGCGCGCACCAATCGCAGCCAGCGCCAGCGAGCCCGCAATCAGGTACGCCGGATGCAGTAAATAGTCGTCCAGCACGCCACGCGTCTGGACACGCGCCCAGGCAAGCAGCAACGTCGACAGCACCACCGCATAGATCGAATTCAGCGCCGTTAGCAGCAACGTGCGCTCGGTGACCTGACCCTGCGCGCGAAGCTCCTGCGTGATGGCGAGGACCACGGCCGGCGATGTCGACATGCTGATCGCCGCGATCAGCGCCGCCGCCAGCGGTGCGATATCGAGCACCTGCATCACGAGATACACGGCGATGAACGTCAAACCGCTCTCCAACAGGCTCGCAACCAACAGTGCAGGGTTACGCCGAACCCAACCGAACGACACGCGCTGCCCGACATCGAACAAAATCACGGCAGCTGCGAAGTTCATCGAGAATTGCATTGTGCGGATCGGCAGCTCTTCGATCTTCAGCAACTGCAGCACGTAGCCACCGGCGCCGAACAGCGCGCCCGCCGCGAGGTAGCCAAGCAGGCGCGGTAGGCGCAACCAGCGCGCCGCGACCTCACCTGCCGCAGCAGCGAACAAGGCGAGCACCGCCACCGCCACAGCCGTGGGCCATGTGAGAGGCCACTCGGGAAGAAAACTAATGTCCATGGCTGCGGCGCGCCTCGATCAGACCTTGGCCGGCGCGGCGAATATCACTACGGTCGATTCGATCCTAGGCGGTAGAGTCCGTCGCAATTCGAAGGCGAAACAGGTCGGCAAGCCGTCGTGCATTCAACTTTTCCATCAGCCGTGCGCGATGAACCTCGACAGTACGCGGGCTGATTCCCAATTCGAGTGCGATTTCGCGGTTATGCAGACCATCGGTGATTCGCCGAAACACCTCATGCTCGCGTGGAGTCAAGCGTGCGACCAGCTCGGCCATCTGGGCGCTTTCACGGACGCGTTCGATCGCCTGCTTGTCGCTCGCCAGCGCAGCCCCGACCGCCTCGAGCAACTCTTGCGGTTGCACCGGCTTCTCCAGAAAGTCGCGCGCGCCTGCCAATAGCGCGGCCCGTGCGGTAGTGACGTCGCCGTGCCCGGTGATGACGATTACCGGCAGCTGTGGAGAGTCGCCATGCAGCTTTGCGTGCAACTGCAGCCCGCTCATCCCGGGTAAATGCAAATCGACGAGTGCACACGCGGGCCGTGCGCCGGCGCCGTGCCGCAAGAAATCTTCCGCGCTGGTAAAGCAGTGCACGCCGAATCCACTCGATCTCAAGAGCGCGGCAAGCATCTCACACGTATCTGCATCGTCTTCAACGATGTAGACGGTGGACTTCGGTGCGTCCGATTGCGCTGTTGGATAACTCAAGCTGGGCTTAAAACGGAATATCGTCATCCATCTCGGCAACACTAGGCGCGGGCTTGCCAGCGGTTCTAGTGCCACTCGACGCTGCGCTCGAGCGTGCCGGTGCGCGAGTATCTTCGCCGCCGTCAAAGTCGCTGCTGGCGCCTCCGCCCATACCTTCACGCGAACCGAGCATTTGCATGTTGTCTGCAATCACCTCGGTCGTGTAACGATCCTGCCCGTCCTTGTCCTGCCACTTTCGAGTGCGCAACTTGCCTTCGACATAAACAGGCCGGCCCTTCTTCAGATACTCACCAGCGATCTCGGCGAGACGGCCGAAAAAGGCGACTTTGTGCCACTCGGTCGCTTCTTTCATTTCACCGGTGGCCTTGTCCTTCCAGCGATCAGACGTCGCGATGGTGATGTTCGTGACTGCCGCGCCGTCCGCGGTATAGCGCGTTTCGGGATCACGACCCAGGTTTCCGATCAGTATTACCTTGTTAACGGATGCCATCACTGCCTCCTCGCAGTTCTCTCGACCACAATTTTCTTCTTCCCACTTCCCGCCGCATTAGATCGGCAACGGCTCGCTGCTAGCCGTGACAGGAACTTCGCGCATCCCGAGCGCGATCAACCACCAAGCCGCTGTCACGATCGCGGCAAACACGAACACCGCTTCGGAACCCCATCGCGCGACGATGGCGCCACCGAGTGCGCCGCCGACAAACAGGCCCAATGCCTGCGCCGTATTGTAGATGCCCAATGCGAGCCCCTTGGCTGATGCCGGAGCAATGCGCGACACCAACGACGGCAAACTCGCTTCCAGAATATTGAACCCGGTAAAAAAGATCAGCAGCCATAGCGCCATCCAAAGGACCGAATCGACGCGCAGCAAGAATCCGAGTTGCGCCGCCAGCACCAGCACGATCGAGCCGATGAAAAGCGGCCGCATCAAGCCGCGACGCTCGGCCACGATCAACGGCTTAGCCATCAGTGCAAACGACAGCATCACGACCGGGAAGTAGATCTTCCAGTGTTCAGGAAGTGGCAATCCACCTTGAACCAGCAGCACCGGCAGGACAACAAACATCGCCATCAGCACCATGTGCAACACAAAAATACCGGCATTGAGGCGCAACAACTGGCGGTCCAGTAGGGCTGCACGAGTGAACTTATCTTCGCCCTTCAATTTGGCGGGTGCACGCGGCGTGGCTGGCACGACCCAGAGCAGCACGCCGATGGCCGCAACGACGAGCACTCCGGTCATCGCAAAAAGACCGCGGACTCCAATCAATGGATACAGCATCGGCGCCAGCACCAGCGAGCTGGCGAATGTCAGTGCGACCGACGCGCCGACCAACGCCATTGCCTTGGTTCGATGCTCGTCACGCGTGCTATCGGCAATCAGCGCGGTGACTGCCGCGGAAATCGCGCCTGCACCCTGAATCGCTCGGCCGATAATCGTCCACACGATGTCGGTCGCGAGGGCAGCGATGAAGCTGCCGGCGGCAAACACGACAAGGCCGGTTGCGATCACGGGCTTGCGCCCCCAACGATCGCTGGCCGCGCCGTAAGGGATCTGCAGCAAGCCTTGCGTGAGGCCGTAGATACCTAGCGCGAGCCCCACCAGGGTGGGATCGGTTCCGCCCGGTATCGACTGCGCGTAGACCGCGAACACCGGCAGGATCAAGAACAAGCCAAGTAATCGCAGCGCGAATATCGAGGCCAGCGAAACGCTGGCCCGGATTTCTAGCGCGGTCATCCGCGAAGCAACTAGATCGGCCATGACGGATTGGGGAGGACTTGAGCGGTGCCGCTGAGCGGATCAGGCGACATACGAGGCCGCGCGCGCGTTTGTAGTTATAGTAACAAGTTACCCATTTTGTTCGCACCATCCGCACGACTTAACTAGCCGATGAGCGCAGTCCGCACTAGCGGCGAGATCCGTACGGGAGAAATAAGAGTACGGGGCGCACGCACGCACAACCTAAAAAATATCGATCTCGATCTGCCGCGGCACCGGCTGATCGTGATCACGGGGCTGTCGGGCTCGGGCAAATCTTCGCTCGCGTTCGACACGCTGTACGCTGAAGGCCAGCGCCGCTACGTCGAATCGCTCTCCGCCTACGCACGCCAGTTTTTGCAGCTGATGGAAAAGCCCGATGTCGATCTGATCGAGGGCCTTTCTCCGGCGATTTCGATCGAGCAGCGCTCGACGTCTCATAATCCGCGCTCGACCGTCGGCACGGTCACCGAAATCCACGACTATCTGCGGCTGCTGTACGCACGCGTCGGCACCCCATACTGCCCGATTCACAAATTACCGTTGCAATCGCAAAGCGTGTCGCAGATGGTCGATACGACGCTGCGCTTGCCCGCGGACACACGAGTGATGGTGCTGGCACCGGTGATCCGCGAGCGCAAAGGCGAGTTCGCCGAATTTTTCGACGACATGCAGACGCAGGGGTTCGTGCGCTTTCGCATCGATGGCGCGATCGTCGAGGCCGACGCTCTGCCGCCGCTTAAGAAGGCCGAAAAGCATTCGCTCGATGTCGTGGTCGATCGCCTGAAGGTACGCGCCGACGCGAAGCAGAGGCTCGCCGAATCGTTCGAAACCGCGCTACGTCTGGCCGACGGACGCGCGTTGCTGCTCGATTTGGACAATGGGCGCGAGATGCTCTTTTCAAGCCGTTTCGCGTGCCCCGAGTGCGACTACTCGTTGTCCGAGCTCGAACCGAGATTGTTTTCGTTCAACAATCCAATGGGTGCGTGCGAAGCGTGTGACGGCATCGGCCAGGTCGACTACTTCGACGAGAGCCGCGTCGTTGCGCACCCCGAGCTGTCGCTCGCGAGCGGTGCGATCAAGGGATGGGACGCGCGCAACCAGTATTACTTCCAAATGCTGGCCACGCTCGCGCAGCATTACGCGTTCGACATCGATAAGCCGTTCGGCGAGCTGCCGCAGGCCGCGCAGGACGTCGTCCTCAATGGTTCGGGCGAAACCGAAATCGCGTTTGCGTACACCAATGAGCGCGGCCGCAAGATCGTGCGGCGGCATCCGTTCGAGGGCGTCATTCCAAATCTGCAAAGGCGCTTCCGCGAAACCGATTCACCGGTCGTGCGCGAGGAGCTTGGCAAACTGCGCAGCCGCCGCGCGTGCCCGGTGTGCGAAGGAACGCGGCTGCGGCGCGAGGCGCGCTATGTGTTCATCGGCGAGGGTGCCAATCGGCGCGCCATTTACCAGATCGCGGCAGCGCCGTTGCGCGAAGCATTTGAGTACTTCGAGCGGCTCGATTTTGTCGGATCGAAGAAAGAAATCGCCAGCAAGATCGTCAAGGAAATCGGTTCGCGGTTGCGTTTTCTGGTCAACGTCGGACTCGACTATTTATCGCTCGACCGCTCGGCCGAGACGCTGTCGGGCGGCGAGTCGCAACGCATCCGCCTGGCGTCGCAAATCGGCTCCGGCCTCACGGGTGTGATGTATGTGCTCGATGAGCCATCGATCGGCCTGCACCAGCGCGATAACGGCCGCTTGATCGACACGCTGAAGCACTTGCGCGACTTCGGCAACACGGTGATCGTCGTCGAACACGATGAAGATGCAATTCGCGCCGCCGACTACGTGGTCGACATGGGGCTCGGTGCGGGCGTGCACGGTGGCGAAGTCATTGCGCAGGGCCAACTTGACGAAGTGCTTGACGATCCGAACTCGTTGACTGGCCAGTATCTGTCCGGCCGGCGGCAGATCGAGATACCGAACGACCGCACGCCGCCGTTTACGACGTGGCTGAAAGTCAGCGGCGCGAATGGCAACAACCTGAAGGACGTGACGCTCGAAATTCCGGTCGGGCTGCTGACGTGCGTGACCGGCGTCTCGGGCTCCGGCAAGTCGACGCTGATCAATGACACGTTGTATGCCGCGGTCGCGCGCCATTTGTACGGTTCCTCGGCCGAGCCGGCACCGTATGAATCGATAGAGGGGTTGGAAAATTTCGACAAGGTCATCAGCGTCGATCAGAGCGCGATCGGCCGCACGCCGCGCTCAAACCCGGCCACCTACACGGGGCTGTTCACGCCGATTCGCGAGTTATTTGCAGAAACGCCGACGGCGCGCGAGCGCGGCTACGAAGCCGGCCGCTTTTCCTTCAACGTCAAGGGTGGGCGCTGCGAAACGTGCCAGGGTGACGGCGTCATCAAGGTCGAAATGCATTTTCTGCCCGATGTGTACGTGCCGTGCGACATCTGCCACGGCAAGCGCTACAACCGCGAAACGCTCGAAGTGCACTACAAGGGCAAGAGCATCGCCGACGTGCTCGACCTAACGGTCGAAGACGCATTCGAGTTCTTCAACGCGGTGCCGAGCATCGCGCGCAAGCTGCAGACACTGCTCGACGTCGGGCTCGGCTACATCAAGCTCGGCCAAAGCGCGGTGACGCTATCGGGCGGTGAAGCGCAGCGGGTGAAACTGTCGCTGGAGTTATCGAAGCGCGACACAGGCCGCACGCTTTACATCCTCGACGAGCCGACCACCGGACTGCACTTTCACGACATCGCGTTGTTGCTGAAGGTGCTGCACCAGCTGCGTGATACCGGCAACACGGTGATCGTTATCGAGCACAACCTCGATGTGATCAAGACGGCCGACTGGGTGATCGATCTCGGCCCCGAAGGGGGCGACGGCGGCGGCGAGGTCATCGCCAGCGGAGCTCCGGAAGCGGTGGCCGCCAGCAAACAGAGCTATACCGGGCAGTATCTCGCACCGGTGCTTGCGCGTCAGCGACCGAAGGAGCGCGTAGCCGTCGCACGCTGAACGGCTGCCAGGCGCCCGGCCTACTTACGATCCGTATCGCGCGGAGTCGGTGCCGCCTTTAGCGCGTAATCGGCCGGCACCTTGAACAGCTCGGCGTTCGGCTCCTCGCGCTTGATGTTCTCCAGGCGGTAAATTCGCTCACCCGAGCGCGGGTCAGCATGGCGCGTGAAAACAACGACGTTCAAGTCGGGCGAGTGCCAGCGCTCAGACACGATCTCGATCGGCAGCTGGTTACCGATACGCCCCGCTGGAATGGTCCACGTCGTTTTCTTGCCGTCGGCGCGCACACCGTCAAAGTCGCGGCTACCAAGCCGTGTCGTGGTCCCCGGTCCGGGTGGCGGCATCATCGCCGTCGACGGCAGCGAATGAAACGCTGCATGTTCGCCTTCCCGACGGATCACTTCGATGTGATCGGCGGCGATGTGCGACTGCCCTCCTGCAGCGGCGTCGGCGAGGATTATCTTGTGCTCCCTGATGCGCTCACTGTGGCCCTCATCGCGCTCGCCCCGCATCCGTTCGGTAAGCTCACGCGCCCAGCGCCGCATGTCGTCTGCCCATGAGCGCGCTTCATCCGCACTCATTTGCGAGTGCGGCTTCGGCGGCTGAGGTGGCGGTGGCGCCGCTCCGGCCGGCGGCACTGGTGGCACCGGAGGCACCGGCGGGATGTGCACTCGAGGTGAAATCCTGAGCTCGCGCGCGCTTTGCCGCTGCGTGTTCAGCACGTAACCCTTGCCTGCAACAACGTCGTTGATGAATACCGCACCGTTTGCCTGCTCCTGGCGCGTGCGTCCTTGGCTGTCGCGATAAAGCTTGATCGACGAACTGCGCTCGATGCGATTGCCGTCATTCAACACCTGGCGCGTTTCGTTGACCGCGGTGGCTGAGTAAGGCGCGCCCTTGATCACACTGCGCGCTCCGAGCTCGGACGACACGAACCTCATCATGTCGTCGCCGGCACCGAACGGAAACGCCGGCGGCACCGGTGCAACGGGCGGCGTCGGTGGAACGGGAGGCGCCGGCGGTGCCGACGTCTGCGCCGCTACAGTGACCGAAGCCACCAACAAGCAAGCTCCGAAGGTCATTCTCGACATCACATTCCTTTCATTCGGCAAAACGCACGGCCAGGATGAGTCCGGTCGGCGACAACAAGAACTCCGCTCGGATCGGCTGATCAACCCGCGCCGGATCGACCGGCAATCCGTAGTCGGACAGCGCGGCGCCCGACACTTGCGAAGAAACAATCACTGCTGAAGGCTCCGCCGCAATAGCTTCTGACGCCACCAGCGCAAGAAACGGCGTGCGCACGGTCGCATCGCTCTGCGGCTGATTCGGCGCCAGCACCAGGGCACTTATCGCGATCGCGAGCATCGCCGCACCGGCAAGCGCCGCCGCGCGCCAGCTGAATGGTCGGCGCCAAAATCCAGTGCGGTGGTCGCGGCGCGGCAGTGTGCCGACGCGTGTCGCCGCCACCGATTGCAGCGCCCTCGTTTCACGAACTCGCGCAAGCAACTGTTGTTCGGCCAGCAAGTCGGGCTCGCCGCACTCCGCGAGTTCAGAGCGCGCTGCTGCCAGCCAATCGTCAAGCCTGCTTCCGTGTTCCATCGTTTCGCCCCGCTTATTCAACCTGACTGTTCAGCGACTGCGCCAGCTTCGCCTTGGCGCGCGAAAGCCGCGAACGCACCGTTCCCAACTCGATGCCCGCAACGGCCGCAGTGTCGGCGTACGACATCTGCTGCAGCTCGACCAGGATCAGCACATCGCGAAAAATCGGCGGCAACTTGCGGATCGCGTCGTACAGCGTTTGCAGCGCGCGGCTTCGCTCCAATCGATCGGACGGCAGCGCCGGCGCGTCATGCTCGGCGCGCGCTTCCACCAGCGCATCGAAGTCGTCAACTGTTTGCATGCGCGTATCGATGGCGCGATACGCCCGAAAGCGTGCAATGCCGCACAAATACGCGGCCAGCGACCCACGCGCTGCGTCGTATCCGCTCGAAGTGCTCAGCAGCTCGACGAACACATCCTGCGTGATGTCGGCGGCGTGTGCCGCAGAGCCGGTGAGAAGCCACGCAAATCGATAAACGGCCGCCTGGTGCCGGCGATACAGCGCGGTAAACGCAGACTCGTCGCCGGACAAGGCCGACCGCAGCTCGCGCGCTTCGTCGATCTCGTCAGTCACGCTGACCTCGCACACCTGCGGCGTAAACGCAGGCGCGGCGCAACCGGACGGGTCGAAGGCCACGGAGCTCCTCGAGTTGCTCATCTACCGGCTATTGCGCTCAGCGCGAACAAAGGTTCCCTTGCGAGCTAGGGCCTGTATTTTTGCAGCAGCCGTTGCTCCGCCAGTTCAAGCGCATCGGGCACGCCGCGCAGCACGACGATATCGCCGGCCTGCAGCCTCATATCCGGGCTCGGATCGGCGCCGCGAATCCCACGCCGCCGCACCGACGTGACTTCAGCTCCGATCGTTGCCAAGTCGAGATCTCGTAGCGATTCGCCGACCGCCGCCGCACCCGCGTCGATCGGTACCGAATGCAGACGTTCGTGCTCGTCGTCATCGATTGCGTCCTCGTCGTCGCCGATGCTGTGAAAATGTCCGCGCAAAAGCCGATAGCGTTGATCGCGCGCTTCGCGCACGCGCTTGACGACGCGCGACAGCGGAACGCCGAGCAGCACCAGCGCATGCGAGCCGAGCATCAGGCTGCCTTCGAGAATTTCCGGCACGACCTCGGTTGCGCCGGCGCGCGTGAGCTGCTCCAGATCATGATCGTCGTAAGTACGCACGATGACGGGCAGGTTCGGATTCAACTCGTGCGCGTGATGCAAAACTTTTAATGCCGACTGCGTATCGGTATACGTAATCACCAGCGCTGATGCGCGCGAGATGCCGGCCGCAACCAGCGCTTCGCGCCGCCCCGCATCACCATAGACGACCGACTCGCCGGCAGCGCCGGCTTCGCGCACCAGGTCGGGATCGAGCTCGAGCGCGACGAATGCGATGCCCTCCTGCTCGAGCATTTTGGCCAAGTGCTGTCCGCTGCGCCCGAAACCGCAGATCACGACGTGTTTGTCGATCGCGATCGCGCGCTGCGCGATGCTGGCGATCTCGAGCGACTTGATCAGCCACTCGGACGACACGAGCCGCAACACGATGCGGTCGGAATATTGCAGCAACAGCGGCGCTGCCATCATCGACAGCAGCATCGCCGCCAGCACGATCTGCAGCACCAACGTCATCGAGCATCCCGAGCCCGCCCGCCTGGCTAAGCAATACGAAACCGAATTCGCCCGCAGTCGCCAGCGCCAGAGCAGTCCGGATCGCTGTACCAGCGGTCGCACCAAAAGCACGCGCCAGGGCGACGATCAGACTGAACTTGAACGCGACCGGAACGACGAAGGCCAGGACGACCCAGCCGAAGTGGTCGATCACGACGTGCACATTCAGCAGCATGCCGATCGTCACGAAGAACAAGCCGAGCAGCACATCGCGAAACGGTTTGATATCTTCTTCGACGCGGTGCTTGAATTCCGTTTCGGAGATCAGCATGCCGGCGACGAACGCACCGAGTGCCAGCGACAGTCCGGCCTTTTCGGTCATCCACGCCAGCGCCAGCGTCACGAATAGAAGATTGAGAGTAAAAAGCTCCTGCGATTTTCTGCGCGCGACCGTATGAAGCCACCAGCGCATCACGCGTTGGCCACCGACCAGCAACAACGTGAGTAGCACAGCTGCCTTCACCAGCGCGATCGCGATTGTCTGCGCCAACATGCCCGCTTCTGCGTCGAGCGCCGGCACAATAACGAGGAAGGGAACGACCGCAAGATCCTGAAACAGCAGCACGCCGACGATACGTTTGCCGTGCTCGGTGTCGAGCTGCATGCGCTCGGCCAGTATCTTCATTACGATCGCCGTCGACGACATCGCCAAGGCGCCGCCAAGCGCAAAAGCACCCGCGAGCCCGACGTTGAAGTAGCGGCCAATCAACCAGCCTGCAGCGAGCGTCACGAGCACCGTCAGGATGACCTGCGCAGCTCCCAGGCCGAGCACGATGCGCCGCATCGCTTTTAGCTTGGCCAGCGAAAACTCGAGGCCGATCGAGAACATCAGGAACACGATGCCGAATTCGGCCAAGTAGCGGGCATCCGCGCTATCGGGCAGCAGCGCGAGCGCATGCGGGCCGACCAGAATGCCAACGGTCAGATACGCGAGAAGCGGCGGCAGGTGCAGCAGGCGAAACGCGACCACTCCCGCGACCACGCAGGAGAGCAGGAACAGCGCGAACTCAAGACCCGATGTCATCAGTTGATCAGACGCCGATGGCACGCCTCATTGGTAAGAAGGCGCGCGCAGAGCAAAACCCGTGCCAGAAAAAAGTTGCGGTGTATTATCGCTGGCCCTCATAAATTCAATGTCCGTGACCTCTCCCAGCCTTGTTGCGACTCCCGGCGCACTCGCGCTTGCGCGTGAGGTGTTGCAGATCGAAGCGCAGGCGGTTGCCGCATTGACGGACCGCATCGACGGCGCTTTTTCCAAAGCAGTCGATCTGTTGCTTGCATGCGCAGGCCGAGTCGTCGTCAGCGGCGTCGGCAAGAGCGGACACATCGCGCGCAAGATCGCCGCCACCTTGGCCTCGACCGGAACACCGTCGATGTTCGTGCACGCCGCCGAAGCGGCGCACGGCGACCTTGGAATGATTACACGCGACGATGTCTTGGTGGCGCTGTCTTACTCGGGCGAGGGCGATGAACTGCTGACGATGCTGCCGATTGCCAAGCGCCAGGGAACGCCGCTGGTCGCGATCACCGGCAACTCTTCGTCTGCACTGGCGAAGCTGGCCGATGTGCACATTGATGTGCGCGTCGAAAAAGAGGCTTGCCCGCTCAATCTTGCGCCAACGTCATCGACCATTGCCATGCTGGCGATGGGTGACGCGCTGGCGATCGCGTGTCTCGACGCGCGCGGGTTCGGCCCGGAGGACTTTGCGCGTGCTCATCCGGGCGGTGCGCTGGGCCGCAAGCTGTTGACCTACGTGCGCGACGTGATGCGAACCGATGGACAGATTCCAATTGTCGGCATCGACGCCAGCGTGATGGATGCGCTGCACGAGATCACGCGCAAACAGATCGGAGTGACAGCCGTCGTTGATAAGCGCGGAATGCTGGCCGGCATTTTTACCGACGGCGATTTGCGGCGTCTGCTCGAGCGCGTCGGCGACGTACGCGACGTCGAAGTCTCCGGCGTGATGACGCGCGACCCGCTGACGGTCTCGCCGGACGTGCTGGCGGCGGAAGCGGCGCAGCTAATGGATCAGCGGCGCAAGAATGTGCTCCTCGCGGTGGATCACGCCGGCCAGCTGGTCGGTGCACTGAGCATGCCTGATCTTTTGGCGGCGAAAGTCATCTAGATACCTATGAGCCCGTTGACTGCTGAACAGCGTGCCGCGCGCGTGCGTTTAATGGTGCTCGATGTGGATGGAGTGCTGACCGATGGACGGCTTTACTACGGCCCACAGGGCGAGGCGATGAAGGTTTTCGATGTGCGCGATGGACACGGCATCAAGATGCTGATCAGAAACGGCGTCGAGGTCGCTTTGCTGTCGGCACGAAGCTCCGACATCGTGACAGCAAGAGCGCGCGAGCTGGGTATCTCGCGCGTGATGCAAGGCCGCTCCGATAAAGCGAGTGCGTTTGCAACGCTGCTCGCCGAGGCAGCTGTCGCCAGCGATAACAGCGGTTACCTGGGCGACGATCTGCCCGACCTGCCCGCGATGCGTACCGCGGGTTTTGCCGCGACGGTCGCCGACGGCTGCGACGCGGCGAAGGCGGCTGCGCACTGGATCACGCCGCTTCCTGGAGGACGCGGCGCCGTGCGAGCGCTCGCGGAATTCGTCTTGGGTGCGAAAGGCATCGACGCAGATTCGATGGTGCACGGATGAAAGACCGCATCACAGCCTTCATCGCCATCGTTCTGCTTGCTTCGCTCGCGGGCGTCAGCTACTGGTACTCGCAGACGACACGATTCAAGAAAATCGCCGCACCGGTATCGCGCGAAGGTCCGGACTTTGTCGCCCACGGCGTGACGATGACGCAATTCGATGAAACCGGGCGCGCGACCAACCGGCTGCACGCGGGGGAGGTGATGCACTTCGCTGCGGACGATCACTCCGAGCTGTCGCAACCGCGGCTGATAAGCCTGCGACCCGGTCAGCCCCTGCTGGAAGCGCGTGCGAAAAGCGCCAACGTCGAAGGCGGCGGCGAGCGCGTTCTCTTGTCCGGTGACGTCGTTATCACCCGCGCGCCTGGCAAAGACGGAGCACCGCCGATGCAATTGCGAACACAGCAGCTGACGGCGATTCCGGATCTCGATCGCTACTCGAGTGACGCCGAAGTTGAAATCGAGCACGGCGACTCGGTAGTACGTTCTATCGGGATGGACTATGACAATGTGCAGCGTCTTGTTAAGTTCCGTTCACGGGTACGCGGCACGATCGCCTCCACTGCCCCCGGTGAGGCCGCTCGATGAAACTTTGGCTTGCAACGGCGGTATTCGCACTCACGGCAGTACCTGCATTGGCCGAAAAAGCAGATCGCACGAAGCCGCTGAACTACGAAGCCGATACCGGTGAATGCGACGACTTGAAACAGGTCTGCGTGCTGGTGGGCAACGTCGTCTTGAACAAGGGCACGATGCGAGCAGTTGGAGAGCGCGTACAAGTGCGCAAGGATCCAGAGGGCTACCAGTACGGAGTCATTGTCGCGGCACCTGGCAAGCTGGCCTCGTTTCGCCAGCGGCGCGACAGCAGCAAACCCGGACTCGAAGAATTCGTCGAAGGGTATGCCGAGCGCATTGAATACGACGAGAAGGAAGATACCGTCAAGCTGACCACGCGCGCGCGCGTTCGCCTGCTCGAAAACGAGGTTCAGCGCGACGAGCTGCGCGGCGATGCAATCACCTACGATCAGCGCAACGCCAAATACTTCGTAACTGGCGGCAAGCCTTCGGCGGATCCCAACAATCCCGATGGGCGCGTGCGCGGCACTATCGCACCGCGCACTGAGACACCGATCGACGCGTCGAAAACAGGATCGAAGGCGAGTTTGACGCCCGCCAAGGATCTTGCGAGCCCGCGCCGCGAATAGCAAGCGGCGAAAAAAAGCGCATGGACGCCGATCTGGTTGAGGACAGCGTAGTGCGGGCACCGGCGATCGAGCACAACACGCTCGTAGTCGAGAATTTGCAGAAGCGGTACGGCAGCCGCACCGTCGTCAAGGACGTATCGCTGACGGTGGAAAGCGGCGCAGTGGTCGGTCTGCTCGGACCGAACGGAGCGGGAAAGACCACCTGCTTTTACATGGTGGTCGGCCTGCTACCGCTCGACGACGGCCAAATCGCACTCAATGGCCATTCGATCGCGCATTTACCGATTCATCGGCGCGCGCGTATGGGGCTGTCGTATCTGCCGCAGGAGGCTTCGGTGTTTCGCAAGCTCACGGTCGAGGAGAACGTGCGCGCAGTGCTGGAGTTGCAGGTCGATGCAGACAAACGACCAATACGCAGAGCCGAGATCGCCGAACGGCTCGATGCGCTGCTCGACGATCTGCAGATTGCGCATTTGCGAACCAACACCGCGCTGTCGCTATCGGGCGGCGAACGGCGGCGTGTCGAGATTGCGCGCGCCCTGGCGTCACGGCCACGGTTTATCCTGCTCGACGAGCCGTTCGCCGGCGTCGACCCGATCGCGGTGCTCGAAATCCAGCGCATCGTCCGTTTCCTGAAAGAGCGTGGTATCGGTGTGCTGATGACCGACCACAATGTGCGCGAAACACTTGGCATTTGCGATCACGCGTACATCATCAACGAAGGCGTCGTCCTGGCCGCCGGGCGGCCGGAAGAGATCGTCGGCAACGAAACCGTTCGACGGGTCTATTTGGGTGAACACTTTCGGATGTGATGCATCACGATGAACGGGTGAATCACATGACCGCGTCTTTCTCGACGATGCACACCGGCGCGAACGAATGAAACCGAGTCTTCAACTTAGACTCTCTCAGCACTTGGCGCTGACACCGCAGTTGCAGCAGTCGATCCGATTGCTGCAGCTGTCTACGCTAGAACTGAACCAGGAGATCGATCAAGCACTGGCGGACAACCCGCTGCTCGAGCGCGACGACGACCCGCAGGCGCTTGCAATGCGAGTCAAGCCCGACGGTTCGATCGCGGCTGATGTGCCGCTGTCCGAAGCCGCAGCCGAACCATTGAATGGACAGGATGCACCGGCTCCGGCAGAGCCGACGGAATTACCTGACTCCCCAATGGACGGGGGCTCGCTGATCGAGTGGCGCGGCAACAGCGATGCTACCGATGAAGACGACACGAGTCCCACTAACTGGGTGGGTACAACGCTGTCGCTACGCGAACACTTGCGGGCACAGATCGCGTGCCAGGCTTCGCAGCGCGATCGCGCACTGGTGGAATTGCTGGTCGAAGCGCTCGATGATGATGGATATTTGCATCCCACACTCGACGAGCTGCTCACGATGTGCCCGCCGGAAGCGGCGGTCGAGCCGGAAGAACTCCTCACCGCGCTGCGCTTGCTGCAAAGTCTGGATCCGACCGGCGTTGGCGCGCGCGACGCCGCCGAATGCCTGCTACTGCAACTCCAATCGCTGCAGCACTCGGACACCGAGCACGCGGCAAAAATTTCGCCGCCCGTCTTTGCGTTGGCATGCCGGATCGTGCAGGAGCATCTGCCGTTGCTGGCAGCGCATGAATTCTCGAAGCTGCGTAGGCTGCTCAATTGCAGCGACGAGGAGTTGCGGGCGGCACACCGGCTGATTCGCACGTTAAATCCGCGCCCTGGTACGGCGTTTGCCGACAATCGAGCCGATTACATCGTGGCCGACGTATTTGTACGGAAAGTAAAAAATCGCTGGACGGCAGTGCTTAATCCAGACGTCATGCCCCGTTTGCGGGTGAACCAATCGTTTGCCGACGTGCTCAAAAAAGACAGAGCCAAACAGGGCGCGGATCCCGGCGAGCGCGGCAAATGGACGATGCGCGTGCAGGAAGCGCGATGGTTGATACGAAATATTCAGCAGCGCTTCGAAACGATACTCAGAGTTGCGCAGGCCATCGTGGATCGCCAACACAATTTCTTTACGCACGGCGCGATCGCGATGCGACCCCTGGTACTTCGCGAGATCGCCGACACCGTGGAACTGCACGAGTCGACGATTTCGCGCGTTACCGCGCACAAGTACATGGCGACGCCGTTCGGCATCTTCGAGCTGAAGTATTTTTTCGGGAGCCATGTTGCGACCGAGACCGGCGGCGCAGCTTCGTCGACTGCGATTCGCGCACTGATCAAGCAACTGATAGGAGCCGAAGACCCCCGCAGTCCACTTTCCGACAGCAAGCTTGCCGAGCTGCTGGGCGAGCAAGGCATCGTGGTTGCTCGCCGCACCGTGGCCAAGTACCGCGAGGCGATGAAGATCCCATCAGTGGCGCTGCGGAAGTCGCTGTAGTTTGAACTTACCGATTGATTGAAAGGAATTGCATGAACCTTACGATCCACGGAAATCACATCGAAGTTTCCCCGGCGCTGCGCGACCACGTCACAGGCAAGTTAAGCCGAATCGAACGTCATTTTGATCAGGTGATTGACGCAACGGTGCAGCTGACCTGCGAAAAGCTGCGCCAACGCGCCGAGATCACGCTACGCGTGCGCGGCAACAACATTCACGTGGAATCGGTTGAGGACGACATGTATGCCGCGATCGATACGCTGGTCGATAAGCTCGACCGGCAGGTGATCCGTCACAAGAACCGGCTCAAGGACCACCACGGCGATCCGCTGAAGCATCAGCCGTCCAGCCAGCAGTCGCAGTAGGGAGACGCGACGCGGTACGGTGCAATTAGCCGGCGTTGTCGGCGCTCTTCAGGTGTATGATCCCGCCCCTTTCTTGCGCCGAACTACGCGCTGGTCATCCAGTTAAGCGAACTCAAAAAGGAAGTTGATCTGGTTTCTTCCCACCTGATCGCGTCCGCCTGAACTCCCTACTGTGGGTGTTCAGCAAGGCCCTCGTGCTCCCTCAATGAACCTAATTTCTCGCATTTTGCCGTCCTCCAACGTATTGATCGACCTGCCCGCCTCTAGCAAGAAACGCGCATTCGAGCAAGCCGGACTGCTGTTTGAAAATAATCAGGGCGTTGCCCATTCGAAAGTATTCGACAGCTTGTTTGCGCGCGAACGGCTTGGATCGACCGGCCTGGGTCAAGGCGTTGCGATTCCGCACGGCCGCATCAAGGGACTCAAAGAGTCGATTGCGGCATTCGTCAGGGTGGCAGCACCTATTCAATTTGATGCACCCGACGGTCAGCCGGTGTCGCTGATGATTTTCCTGCTCGTGCCGGAACAGGCGTCGCAACAACATCTGGACATCCTGTCGGAGCTGACCCAGATGCTGTCGGACAAACCGTTTCGCGAAAGTCTGCTGTCCGCGACTGATGCGCACGCGGTGCACGTGGCGCTGACCAGCTGGGAACCGATTCGTCCCGCCGCGTAACTATCTGCAGGAAGCTCTGAAAAACTTAGCGAGCAGGCCAAGGTCGCGTCGAGCAGCGGAGGCGTACGAAGGCTACGTTGAGCACCGCAGACGCGAGATTGGCCTGCGCAGTAGTTTTGTAGACCTTCCAACCGGCGTAGCCTCGCGGCATGCCTAACTTTCAGTCGCTGTTCGAAGACAACCGCGAAGCGCTGCAGCTTGAATGGCTTGCCGGCCGGTCGGCCGCGGATAAACCGTTAATCACGCCGGTGACCGCAAATCTGGCGAGCCCTGATCTTGTAGGCTTTCTAAATCCGATTCATCCGGCGCGCCTGCATGTGCTAGGCCACGCCGAGGTGCGCTACTACAGCGAAATGGAGCCGGCGCGATGGCAGCACTACGCGCGTGAGCTCCACGTGGGCGGACCGATCGGATTGATCATCGCCGAAAATTTGACGGCGCCCGATGCATTGCACAGCACGGCCGAGAGTGCCGGCCTGCCGATGTTGCGCTCGCCTCTTCCAGCAGCCACCGTCATCGAAGTGCTGCGCATTTACTTTTCGAAGCTACTGGCGCGGCACTGCACGATGCACGGCGTGTTCATGGACGTCCTCGGCATGGGCGTGTTGATCTCCGGCGAATCGAGCGTCGGCAAAAGCGAGCTCGGTCTCGAACTGATCAGCCGCGGTCACGGTCTGGTGGCAGACGACGTGGTCGATTTTTCGAAAGTCGCGCCCGATGCGATCGAGGGTCGCTGCCCGCGCCTGCTTGCGAATCTGCTTGAAGTTCGCGGCTTGGGCTTGCTCGATATCAAGGCGATCTTCGGCGAAACCGCCGTGCGGCGGAAGATGAAGTTGCGCTTGATCGTCGAACTGCACCGCTACGGCGGCGCCGATACGTTCGAGCGGCTGCCGCTGGAAGGCCAATCCGAAGAGGTGCTGGGATTGCCGATCCGCAAGGTTCTGATCCCGGTGGCATCGGGGCGCAATCTCGCGGTGCTCACCGAAGCCGCAGTGCGCAACACGATCCTGCAGTTGCGCGGTATCGATACGATGCGTGACTTTTTGCAGCGACAGCAGCAGCAAATGAGCGACGAAGGCAGCGGATTGTGACGATGTCGAGTTGCCTGTCCGGTTGAACACATCGCAACGAAATTGAGGGCGCTCTGGCGCCCTTTTTTTGCGCGGACGCGCCAGAACCGCATGCAACAATCACCCCTTCGTCCATCCATTGAGCGCCTGACGCATGCGCATCGTTCTCGTCACCGGACTATCGGGCTCCGGCAAGTCGGTGGCGATTCGCGTGCTCGAAGACGCCGGCTATTACTGTGTCGACAACCTGCCGCCGCAATTCTTGCTGGAGCTTGCCTCGTACCTGGATCGCACCGGCCATCACGATGTCGCCGTATCGGTGGACGCGCGCAGCGAAGCGACGCTAGCCGATGTGCCGATGATGGTTTCGACGTTGCGCACATCGAGTCACGACGTTCGCGTTCTGTTTCTGACCGCGTCGGACGCTGCCTTGGTGCAACGCTTTTCGGAAACACGCCGGCGCCATCCGATGGCGTTGCGCGAGCTCGAACGCGGCGGAGCCAGCACGGTCACCGAGGCAATCTCGCTCGAGCGCGCGTTGCTCGAGCCGCTGGCAGAAATCGGGCATGCGATCGATACCAGTGCATTGCATCCGAATCTGCTGCGGCACTGGGTGCGTCAGTTCGTCGATTCGCCGCGCGCCAATCTGACTCTGTCGTTCGAATCGTTCGCGTTTAAGGACGGGATCCCGGTCGCGGCCGATCTCGTCTTCGACGTACGGAATTTGCCCAACCCTCACTACGACCCTGAACTGCGACCGCTGACCGGCCGCGACGAAGCGGTCGTCGCCTTCTTGTTGGCGGCTCCTCAAGTCCAGGAAATGATCAACGACATTGCGGCGTTTATCGAAAAATGGCTGCCGAGTTACGTGGCAGAAAACCGGCACTATGTGACAGTCGCGATCGGCTGCACCGGCGGGCGGCATCGATCGGTGTACATCGTTGAAGAGCTTGCCCGCCGCTTCATGCGCCGTGAATCGGTGCTGGTAAGGCATCGAGGCATCGAGCCGATCAAGCACGCGGATGACTGAGGCGCATGACGTCTGAAACACTCACGCGCGTTGCGCTGTTCCCGCTGTCCGTGGTGCTGTTCCCGCAGGGTGTGTTGCCGCTGCGCGTGTTCGAGGCGCGTTACATGGACATGGTGCGCGATTGCATGCGCGACGAGACATCGTTCGGCGTTTGCTTGACGGCAGACGGCAAGAGCCCGAGCACGGACACGGTGCTGACGACTGCCGACGTCGGTTGCCTCGCGCGCATCACGGCGTGGGACATGCAACAGTTAGGGCTGCTGCAGATTCGCACTGTCGGCGGCGACCGTTTTCGTTTGCTCGCCAGCGAGTCGCAGCCGAACGGCCTGCTGGTCGGTGAAATCGATCTGATCGAAGCCGACGAGGATCAACCGATTCCGGACGAGCATCGGCCATGCGTCGACTTGTTGACCCGCATCATCGAGGACATGAGCGCTCAGTTAGCGGAAAAACGGCGCACCGGCGAAGCAGCCGACACCAGCCCAGTGCTGGCACAACTGCCATTCGAGGAGCCGTATCAGTTGGAGTCGTCGGCGTGGGTATCGAACCGGCTCTGCGAGGTGCTGCCGGTGCCGCTGAAAGCAAAACAGAAGTTAATGGAGCTGACCGACGCCGCTACTCGGCTCGAAATTGTTCACACGTATCTGAAGCAGCATTCGGTTCTGAAGTAGGCGCTGCCTATGCCAGTAGCGGCAGCGCAAGTCGCAGCAACAGCCGGCGTATCGGCGACGGAAGCGGTGCAGTTTCGAGCTCTTGCGCCGCAACGGCACGCAAGGACGAGTCTGCAACTGCGGACGAGTCAATCACGTACGCGAGACGTGGCCGCATGGCGTACGTGTAGTGCGTGAACTCGTGTCGTATGTCGCCAAGCATTTCTCGAAGGTTGATTCGCAATCCGTAGCGCGCCTTGACTGCCGCAACGAGCACCTCGTCCGTGGCGTCCGCATCAAACTCGGGCAGGCTTAAAAGGCCACCCCAGATACCTGCAGGAGGGCGTGGTTCCAGCAAGATCGCGCCGCTTGCCTCCTGGATCGCCAACACCACCGCTGATTTGACGGGTCGTGGCTTGATCGGGCGCGATGTCGGCAGCTTATCGATCGCCTGCTCACGCCGCGCGATACAGGTGTCATTGACCGGGCAGGCCGCGCACACAGGACGAGCGCGTTTGCATAGGGTCGCGCCAAGGTCCATCAGCCCCTGCGTATAGGCTTCAATTTCGTCCTTGGGCAGCAAGCGCTCGGCGCATTGCCAAAACTCTCGCTCAACCTTGGGGCTGCCCGGATAGCCTTCGATGCCGAAATGCCGCGCCAACACGCGCTTGACGTTGCCATCGAGGATCGCGGCACGCTCGCCGAAAGCAAGCGCGGTGATCGCCGCCGCGGTCGAGCGGCCAACACCCGGCAGTTGTGCGAGACGCTCGACGCTGCGCGGAAACTCTCCGCCGTGGCTATCGGCGATCTGTTGCGCGCATCGGTGCAAATTGCGCGCGCGCGAGTAGTAACCTAGTCCGGCCCAACATGCCATGACCGATTCGATCGGCGCCGACGCCAACGCGCGCACATCGGCAAATCGGCGCACGAAACGCTCGTAGTACGGAATGACCGTCGCCACCTGCGTCTGCTGCAGCATGATTTCCGACAACCAGATGCAGTAAGGATCGCGCGTGCGCTGCCACGGTAAGTCGTGGCGGCCATACACTTTCTGCCACGCAATGATGCGTTCGGCGAAATCGGCCACAGTGCTCGCTCGAAGGAAAGGAAGCTTCGGAAAACGTAGCGAGCGCGCCAAGGTCGCGTCGAGGAGCGGAGGCGTGCATGACGCACGTTGAGCACCGCAGACGCGAGATTGGCCCGCGCAGTAGTTTTACGAAGCTTACCTAAGCAGCCGATGCAAAACGTAGCGAGCAGCCCCGAGGTTGCGTCGAGGAGCGCACACGTACGAGAGTTACGGCGAGCACCGCAGACGCAAGATCGGGGCGCGCAGTAGCTTTGCGGCGGCTGCTAAGCAGCCAGCGCTTCTTCGTCGATGACTTCCTCAACTTGCGCGCGCGCGCCGACGTCGTGGATTCGGTCCGTCAGCCGTTTTAGTGTCCCAAGCTTGCTCTGCGCATCTTCCAGCGCCTCTTCCAGCTCGGCAATGCGCTCATCGAGCGACCCTTGGGCATCGCGAATTTTTGACACCGATTCGGCTCGTTTTCTGAGCTGGCTGCGCTGCTCGCGCACCTGCGTTTCAATCGCTGGCAGCAGCGATTTGACCCATGCTTCGGTGTCGCGTTCGGCGGTGGAGAAAATCTCTCGCGATTTCGAAACGACGGTGTCGAAGAAGCGCTCCATCAGCCGCCACTTTTCGGTCGTCAGTACCGCCAGCGCGCCGAACTGCGACTTGTATGCATGCTCAGCGCGCTCGAGGTCGGCAATGTAGGTATCGAGCGAGAACGACATCGGCGGTGACAGGCTCCATCCGAGGTCTTCGGCAAAGCGGCGCTGTACACCGAGCACCATCTGCTCAATTTCAAGCATTCTGCTGTTTGCGGTTCGAAGCATATCGCGCAACGCGGCGAAATAGTCCTTTACCGCCAATGACAATTGCGGCGACAGCTTGCTCTTCTTCATGCGGTCGCGCGTCGCGATCACCTGTTCGCGCAAAGCCGCGACCCGGATGCCGGCAAACAATTGCTCCGCCAGCTTTGAGTGCACCAGCCGTGCTGCGACGATCCGGCGCACGACCTCTTCGAATTCGCGCTGCTCAGCCAACGCACGCTTTGTCATGCGCTCGATCGAGCTCTGATTCTTGCCCTGCAGTGAACGCAATTCATATAGCTGCTCGATGACGTTGCGCTCACGCGCGTTCAGCGTCTGCCGTATTTCCGAGGCCACGCGTTCGACCCCGGACACCGTTTGATCACGGACGATTTTCTGCTTGGCCGGGACCAGCAGCTCGATCAATGCCTCTTCCAACAGCGGCAAGCGACTCGCCTGCAACAGCTTCTCGTCGCGCTGGACTTTCGCGACCAGGCCCTTTTGCGCCGAGACCGGGAACACGCGCATCGGCTCGAGTTCCAAAATCGCGGCCACTGCCGACACCTGGCGCCGCACCTCCATCTCCATCTCACCGGGCGTTTTCAGAGCGTCCCATAGGCCATCGATCTTGTTCAGCACCGCGATGTGGTTGCGATGCCCGGCGTCGCCAACGACGTGCCGCCAGACATCGAGATCGCTCTTCGTGACGCCCGTATCGGCCGCCAACACGAACAGCACCGCGTGTGCATTCGGCAGCAGGGAGAGCGTCAACTCAGGCTCGGTGCCGATCGCATTCAACCCCGGCGTATCGAGAATTACCAGGCCATGCTTTAACAGCGGATGCGGAAAATTGATGACCGCGTGACGCCACTTTGAAATCTGGATCTGGCCGTTCTTGTCGACGGTCACTGATTGATCGGGATCATCGGCATCGTAGAGTCCGTAGCTTTTCGCTTCGGCGATCGGCACGCGCGTCGTCTCGGCCACGATCTTGAAGGCTTCGAGCATGCCGTCGGCCGACGTGGTGTCGAGCGGGAACACCTGCCATTCGGCGCCGAGCCGCTTAAAGTCGGACGTCGAGCCGTGGCGCCCGCGCGTTTCAATCGGCAGCGCGCGGATGCAGGGCGGCAGCGTGTCGTCGTACAGCAGTTCGGTCGGGCACATCGTGGTGCGGCCGGCCGACGACGGCAGAATGCGCTTGCCGTAATCGGCAAAGAAAATCGCGTTGATCAGCTCGGATTTGCCGCGCGAAAATTCGGCGACGAACGCGATCACGAGCTTGTCTTGCGCCAATCGATCGAGCGCGACATCGATGCGGCGACCCGCTTCGGCATCAAGCGTCTGCGTTTGCTCCAGCC
Organism: uncultured beta proteobacterium; assembly: GCA_963786295.1. Taxonomy (GTDB): domain Bacteria; phylum Pseudomonadota; class Gammaproteobacteria; order Burkholderiales; family Burkholderiaceae_F; genus JACCZX01. The sequence goes on from CAWAYV010000004.1 coordinate 32,155, forward strand.
ATTGGCGCAATTGCGTGATCGCCGCCGCCAGCGAATCACGCCAGTTTCCGTACTGCTCAAAGCTGGTGGCTAGTGGGATCATTCTGTCGACTGCGCGGCGTGCGCTCGAGGCCGAATCTATAGCATGCACTCACCCTCGCGCACAGTCACCCAAACGGACAAGCTACGCCCGGTTGCGGTGTGAGTTCGGGCGATCGTGCCTTCCGCTACCGCTTCTGGCAGACACGACAATAGTAGGTGGCGCGCTGTCCCTGCAGGACTCGGACGATTGGCGTCGCGCACACGCGGCATGGCTCGCCGGCGCGGTCATACACGCGCGCGTCGAGCATGAAGTAGCCATCTGCGCCATCGGCGCCGACAAAGTCGCGCAACGTGCTGCCGCCGACGGCGATCGCTTCGATCAGCACTTCGCGCACCGCTGCCGCCAATGCTGTGTAGCGCAAAAGCCCAATTCGGCGCGCCGACCGCTTGGGATTGATGCGCGCACGGAACAAACTTTCGGAGGCGTAGATGTTGCCGACACCGACCACCACATCGCCAGCAAGCAATACTTGCTTGATCGAGGCCGTCCGGGATCGCGTGTGTCGATACAGCCACTCGCCGTCGAAGCGCGGATCAAACGGCTCGATGCCGAGGCCCGCGAGCAGTAGATGCGTTGCGACCTCACCCTCGCGCGCGTCGTGCCAGAGCAGCGCGCCAAAGCGGCGCGGGTCGGTCAGCCGTACGCACGTCGCATCGAACAAGACGTCCACATGATCGTGCGGTCCCGGCGGCGGAACCGTGCGCCGTCGCGGCCATGCGCGCCATGCGCCCGACATGCCAAGGTGCGAAATCAGCGTGCCGTGTAAAAATTCCCACAGCAGATACTTTCCGCGCCGGCGCAGCCGCTCAACGGTGCGGCCTGCGAGCAACGCAGGCAGCCCAGCCGGTACCGGCCAGCGCAAGCGCGGCTCACGCACGATCACCGATTCGACCGTCTGTTGTTCGACATACGGCGCCAGCGCGCGCCGCGTCACTTCGACTTCGGGCAGTTCGGGCACTTTTCTCGGGTTAACGGCGTCACAATCATTCTGTTAATGTGCCACGCATCGCGGTGTCAGTGCGCCCCACTCGAGCGGCACGCACACGCCAGGATCCAACCATGACTCGTCCGCTGTTTTTGGCATTGACCGCCTTCGCGTTATTCGGCTGTGCAAGCGCGCCGCAGCAAGCGAGGGTTGATGCGAGCCCCGCCGCTGCGCCGCCGACGGCGGTCGCCGAGGACGGAACAGCGCTGCCGAATACTGCACGGTCGGAAGGAGCGGCGGAGGCGAACACCGGAGCCGGTGACGCAATTCCGAACGTGCAGTTGTCGAGCGCGCTGATGTATCAGCTAATGGCGGCCGAAGTGGCCGTGCAGCGCGGCGAGCTCGGCTCGGCGTTCGCCGTTTATATGAAACTGGCGCGCGAAACGCGCGATCCACGTTTGGCCCGGCGCGCTGCGGAGCTGGCCCTGCAAGCGCGCGCCATGGCGCAAGGACTCGAAGCAGCGCAGTTATGGCACGAGCTTGCACCGAACTCCACCGAGGCGTCGCAAACGCTGGCGATGCTTTACACCGGCGCCGGCCGTTTTGACGATGCCTACACACTGTTCAAAGCTCAGTTACAGGCCGCCGCCAATCCAGGGGAAGAGTTAGCACGCATACAACGCGCGCTCGCTCGCACGCAGGATCGCGCGGGTGCGTTCAATTTGATCGAGCGCCTGGCGCAGCCGTATTCGCAATCGGCCGACGTGAAGCTGGTGCTTGCCAATGCCGCGCAAGCAGCCGGCCTAAGCGCCCGCGCGGTGCAGGAAGCGCGGGCCGCATACGCGATCGCGCCGGATTCAGCGCGCGCCGCATTGACGGCGGCACAGTATCTGCAGGCGAGCGATCGGCCGGCAGCGCTCGCGCTGTTACAAGACTTTGTGGCGCGCCATCCGACGGTGGCCGATACCCGGCTTGCCTACGCGCGACTGTTGATCGCGGATGGCAAGTTCGATGCGGCGCGTTCGGAATTTCAATCCCTGCTGCAGGCCGATCCGAAAAATCCCGACCTCGTCTATTCGATGGCGCTGCTTTCGATGCAAGGCAAACTGCCAGCGGATGCACGCACGTACTTGCAACGTTATCTAGAGCTTATCGCGCAAATGGACGACGAGCGCGCCGGCACAAGACCCGTTGAGCCCGCTTATCTGTATCTCGCGCAGATCGCGGAGGACGACAAACAGTTTCCGACTGCGCTCGAGTGGCTGCGCAAGATCGATGGCGGTGAGGAGTTCTTGACCGCGCGGGTGCGTGAGGCGTTCGTGCTGTCGAAAATGCAGCGGCTCGACGATGCGCGCAAGCTGCTGCGCACGGTCAGCGTGCAGTCGGCCGACGAGAGGACGCAGTTGATCTTGGCCGAGGCGCAGCTGTTGCGCGATGCCAAGCGGTATGACGAATCGTACAAATTGCTCTCGCAGGCGCTGGCCAGCGCGCCGGATAGCGTGCCACTGCTGTACGACACCGCGATGGCGGCCGAGCGGCTCAATCAAGTCGCAGTAATGGAAAAGCAACTGCGCCGCATCATCGAGCTAAAACCCGATTACGCACACGCTTATAACGCTCTCGGCTACAGCCTTGCCGATCGCAATCTACGTTTGCCGGAGGCGCTGCAGCTGATCGAAAAAGCGCACGCGCTGGCACCGGACGATGCTTTCATCCTCGATTCACTTGGGTGGGTTCATTTCCGTCTCGGCGATCTAAAACTGGCGCGCGAGCACCTGCAGCGCGCGTACGCTGCACGGCCCGATGCCGAGGTTGCCGTGCATCTGGCCGAAGTGTTGTGGACCAGCGGCGAACAGGAAGACGCGCGCAAGCTGCTGCGCGAAGTTCGGGCGAAAGAGCCGAGCAACACATTGCTGAAGTCGACCGTGACGCGGCTGAAAATCGGTCTGTAGGCGATGCGATGGATTCGGGGCGCACCAGCACGTGCGCTCGCTGTGTCATTCTGGTTGGTGACGCTGCTAACAGCGTGCGCCACGCCGATCCTGGCGCCCCCCGATCGTGCCTACAGCGGACGCTTCGCGGTCACCACCGCCCTCGGAGAGCAGCGCGAAAACGTCTCCGGGCGCTTCAATCTCGAGATTCGGGGGCCGCAGCAGATTGTCGAACTGGCATCGCCGCTGGGCACCACGGTTGCCCGTGTCGAGATCGAGCCGGGCGGCGCACGTGCGACCGGCGCGCAAATGCAGGAAGTGCGCGGAGCGGATGCTGATACGTTGACTCAGCAACTGCTCGGCTGGCCGCTGCCGGTTTCCGGACTGGTCGATTGGATCGAGGGCCGTCCGGTGCCGACTCGCGTTGCGCGCGTTGAGCGGGAAGGCGGACGTGTAGTGTTGCTCGAACAGGACGGCTGGACGATTCGGCTGCCGGAGTACTCCGAAGCAACCGCGCGGCCGCGTCGCCTGGTGCTCGAGCGCCCGGCTGCCGCAAACACACCTTCGGTAGTCTTGCGTCTGATTGTTGATGAACCAGGCGGTTAGTGAAAATTCAGGGAGGTCACGGATGAGAACCCGTCGTGAACTTTTGCACAGCTCCGCTGCGCTGGCACTCACCTATGCGCTGCCGGCTGGCCTGATCGGCTCCGCTCGCGCACAAGCGCAGGACGAGATCGCGCGCCCGCTCGATGTGCCTTATGTGCCGACGCCCGTACAGGTAGTCGACGCGATGCTCGACCTGGCGAAGGTCGTCAAGTCAGACATCGTGTATGACCTCGGCTGCGGCGACGGCCGCATTGTCGTGCGCGCCGCATCGCGTTTCGGCTGCCGCGGCGTCGGTGTCGATCTGAATCCGGAGCGAGTCAAAGAAGCGAAAGCCAATGCCGTCCGCGCCGGCGTGACAGAGCTGACGCGCTTTGAAGTCGGCGATGTGTTCGAATTCGATTTCAGCGGCGCGAGTGTCGTCACCATGTACTTGCTGCCGAGCGTTAACTTGAAGCTGCGGCCGCGATTGCTAAAAGAGCTGAAGCCGGGGACGAGACTCGTCTCGCATGACTTCCACATGGGCGACTGGGCGCCGCAGACAACGCGCGAGGTCGGGCGCAGCCGAATTTATCTGTGGACCATTCCGCCGCGAACATAGCGCCATAAAATGCAGCGATGCATTTACTGCTTGCGCTGCCCGCCCCCGCCAAGCTGAATTTGTTCCTCCACGTGACCGGCCGTCGACACGACGGCTATCACGAATTGCAAACCGCGTACGTGCTGACCGAGCTGGCCGACTGGCTCGACTTCGAGCGACGAACCGATGGCGCGATCGTAAGAGACGGCGATTTGATCGGTCGCGTCGAAGACGATCTTGCGGTGCGCGCAGCGCACGCGCTGCGGCAAGCTTCCGGGACATCGCTCGGCGCAACGATCAGCGTTACCAAGCGGATCCCGGCGGGCAGTGGCCTGGGCGGTGGCTCATCCGACGCGGCAACGACGTTGATAGCGCTTAATCGACTATGGGATCTGAACCTTCCGCGCACCAAATTGAGCGCAATCGGACTTCAGCTTGGCGCCGACGTCCCATTTTTCTTGCACGGCCATCATGCATTTGCCGAAGGTATCGGCGAGCGTCTGACGACGATCGAACTGCCTGCGACATGGTTCGCGATCGTTTGGCCGCAAGTGCCCGTTTCCACGCGAGAGATCTTCAGTGACGCTGGTTTGACACGAAATTCCAAAGTCACGAAAATAGCCGACTTTTCCGCGGTGGCCGCCGACGCCGCCGGCAACCTCGACCTTCCGTCGTCACTGGTCAACGATCTCGAACCCGTCGCACGGCGCCGCTATCCCATCATCGATGAAGCGATCAAACGTCTCGAACGTTTTGGCGCGGCGCGGATGACAGGTTCCGGCTCTGCCGTGTTCATAACGGCTCGTTCGAGAGAGCAGGCAGAATTAGCGGTCGCCGATATGCCGTCGGGCTGGTGCACATGGGTGGTGCAGAAATTGGTCGAGCACCCGCTGGCGGTGTGGTAAGAGTCACTAGCAGTAAGCAGTTTCTAGTTTTTGGGGAGTCGCCAAGCTGGTTAAGGCAGCGGATTTTGATTCCGCCATTCGAGGGTTCGAATCCTTCCTCCCCAGCCAAGTTTCCGGTGAGCCGATAAGGCGCGCGACTATGCAGATGGTTCCCGACAACCTGATGGTGTTCACGGGCAACGCAAATCCGCGCCTGGCGAGCGCGGTCGCGCAGCAGCTGAACATTCGTCTGGGAAAAGCGCAGGTGTCGCGCTTTTCCGACGGCGAGGTGATGGTCGAGCTATTCGAGAACGTTCGCGGCAAAGACGTGTTCGTGCTGCAGTCGACGTGTGTGCCGACCAACGACAACCTGATGGAATTGCTGATCATGGCCGATGCGCTGAAGCGCGCTTCGGCGGGCCGCATCACCGCGGCAATTCCATACTTTGGATATGCCCGCCAGGACCGGCGGCCGCGCAGCGCAAGAGTTGCGATTAGCGCCAAGGTCATCGCGAACATGTTGCAAGTCGTCGGCATCAACCGGGTCCTCGTCATGGATCTGCACGCCGATCAGATTCAGGGGTTTTTTGATATTCCGGTCGACAACATTTACGCCGCGCCGATTTTGCTGGGTGATCTGTGGAAGCACAATTTCGAGAACCTGGTCGTCGTATCGCCCGATATCGGCGGTGTAGTGCGCGCCAGGGCGATCGCCAAGACAGCGGAAGCCGATCTGGCGATCATTGACAAGCGACGCCCGCGCGCAAACGTCGCCGAAGTGATGAACATCATCGGCGAGGTCAGAGGCCGCAATTGCGTCATCATGGACGACATGGTCGACACCGCGAATACGCTGTGCCAAGCGGCGCAGGCGTTGCGCGACGCCGGCGCACTACACGTGATGGCGTATGCGACGCACCCGGTGCTGTCGGGCAAGGCAGTCGAGCGCATTTCGAACTCGGTGCTCGACGAACTGGTCGTGACCGATACGATTCCGCTGGCGCCGGCGGCGGTGGCATGTTCGAAGATCCGGCAGCTGTCGTGCGCGGCACTGCTGGGCGAAACGATTTCGCGCATTGCGCGCGAAGACTCGGTAAGCAGTCTGTTTATTGAGTAAATGAGAGAGTAAGCGCAGTGATGACTGGTCGCGGTCTGCTGCATAACTGGGAGTCAAAATGAAAGTAGTAGCAAGTAAACGAGACACGCAGGGAACGGGTGCGAGCCGCCGTCTGCGTCACGCGGGAAAAGTGCCCGGCGTGTTGTACGGCGGCAAGGGCGAAGCGCAGGCGATCGTAGTCGACCATAACCCGCTGTTCCACGCGCTACGCAAGGAGAGATTTCACGCATCGATTCTCGATATGGAGCTCGATGGCGCCAGTGAGCGCGTGTTGCTGCGCGCATTTCAGATGCATCCTTACAAGGCACAGGTGCTACATATCGATTTTCAACGCGTAGCCGAAGATCAGAAGCTTCATATGCGCGTTCCGCTGCACTTCTCGGGGCAAGAGAGTTCGCCGGCGTCAAAGACGGAGGGCGCCCTGATAAGCCACGTGATGTCCGAGGTGGCAATCGCGTGCCTGCCCAAAGATCTGCCGGAGTACATCGCAGTCGATTTGACCGAGCTGACGGTCACCGACACCGTACGCGTGCGTGATCTGAAACTGCCGGCCGGCGTATCTCCAGTATTAAAGGGCAAGGAAAATCCGGTCCTCGTTGCGGTGACCGTACGTGGCGAAGAAGTTGTAGAAGAGGAAGTGGCGGTAACGCCGATCGCTGCGGTAGAAGTTCCGGCCACAGCACAAAAAGCGCCCACAGCGGAGGAAGCTGCGCCCGCAGGCAAGGCTGACAAAGGCGGGAAAGGCGGCAAGGGTGACAAAGGAGACAAAGACAAGAAAAAATAAGAACAGCAAAGAAGAAGAATTAATCGCACTGGCACAATCCAGCCCGCTGCCGATCTTCGGCAGCGGGCTTTTTTTCGATGCAAGACACATCTGAACACGCCAACCGCATCCGACTGGTCGTCGGACTTGGGAACACCGGCGCAGAGTACGAAGCGACACGCCACAACGCCGGCTTCTGGTACGTCGACGCGGTTGCGCGTCAACTCGGCGCGCGTTTTTCAAGCGAGCGCAAGTTTCATGGCGAAGTCGCGCGCGCACGTGTGGCGGGCAGCGAATTGTGGCTGCTTAAGCCGAACACCTACGTCAATCGATCGGGGCAGGCGGTCGTTGCGCTGGCGCTCTACTACAAGATTCTGCCGACGCAAATCCTGGTCGCTCACGACGAACTCGACCTGCAACCCGGCGCGATCAAGCTGAAGCTGGGTGGCGGTACCGCAGGTCACAACGGTTTGAAAGACACACAGGCGCGTCTATCGACCCCAGAATTCTGGCGCCTGCGCATCGGCATCGGCCATCCACGCACGCTACAACTCGAGCAGGACGTCGCCGACTTCGTATTGCACCCGCCGCGCAAGGATGAGCAACCGGCGATCGATCAAGCACTCGAACGCGGCGAAGCGATTGTCGATTTGCTGGTAGACGGCAAGTTCGAAGCGGCGATGCTGAGGCTGCATACGCGTTAACCTTATGTGTTGCGGTCCCGCGGAACTGCCTCGAAGATAGTCGCGCAGCGTTTCGTCGCGCGTCGGCTTCACCATGGTGATCAACACGTGGCTCAGATCACCCATCACATAGTTGTCCTGTCGCCGCACCTCAACATAGCCGGAGCGCCGCCAAAAGGCTCTGGCACGTTGGTTTGCTTCGACAACGCCCAGCCTTAACCAGCGCGCTCCGCGGTCGATCGCCCATCGCTCGTACGCTTCATACAGGCGGTGCGCGAAGCCGGTTCCGTGTATTCGCGTTGCCGTCATGAAGTACCCCAAGTGATAAACACCTGCAGCCAGCAAGTCTGTGGCGACGGTGACCTCCGCGAGGATCTCGCGAGTCGAACCGTGACGCACGACAAACCAAAAATGTTCGCTGTAGCCCATGTCCGACGGTGGACTCCATTCAAAGTTCTGGGCCGCCTCGTCCGAGGGCGGAGGATGTCCGTGCGTCAGTAGCCAGTATTCCGGATTCGACTCCGCGAATGCCTGCAGCTCGGCTATATCCTCTCGCTGCGCTGGCTGCGCAACGAACTCGCCTGTCGTGAAACCAGGCGAATGCATCAAAGCTCCAGCGCCATCACCTTCTCGCCGTCCTCTTCCCGCCCGGTATGGACGAAGCCAAACGAGCCGTAGAAGCGTGCCAGCGCATCGGCCTTGCTCATATGCGAAACCAAGAGCTTCTTCGCGCCGGGGCGCGTGCGTACGTAGTCGATCAATAGGTTGACCGCCACATGACCCAGGCCTTTGCGCTGATGAGCCTTGTCGATCATCAGTCGCCACAGGAAGAAGTCAGGCTCTTCAGGATCCTGCGCAAGCGTCGGGTCGTACAGCATCACAAACCCTACCAAGACATCATCGTCATAGATCGCGCGGAACCACGCCTCGTCGTAAAACGACGCCTCGGCGATCGACACCGCGTTGGGAGCAACCTGCGTTGCACCGTCGCCCGCATCGAGCTTGCACACTGCGCGCACGGTTCCGCGCGTAACTTCTTTCAGGGAGACCGTCATAAGGGTTGCGATAATCGCACTTTCGCAACTCCAAAGTAACTGATGGCTGTTAAATGCGGCATCGTCGGACTCCCGAATGTAGGCAAGTCGACGCTATTCAATGCGCTGACCAAGGCCGGCATCGCCGCCGAGAATTATCCGTTCTGCACGATCGAGCCGAATATCGGCATTGTGGAAGTACCCGATCCTCGATTGCACGCACTCGCTGCGATTGCGAAGCCCGACAAGGTCATCCCCGCGGCTGTTGAATTCGTTGATATCGCTGGTCTTGTGGCAGGCGCAAGCAAAGGCGAAGGCCTCGGCAATCAGTTCCTCGCCAACATTCGCGAGTGCGACGCGATCGCACACATCGTGCGCTGCTTCGAAGATCCAAACGTCGTACACGTCTCAGGCCGGATCGATCCGATATCCGACATCGAGGTCATCAACACCGAGCTCGCGCTGGCCGACTTGGCCACAGTCGACAAACAGCTTGCGAAGTACAGCAAGGTCGCCAAGTCGGGCGGCCTCAGTGTCGAAGGAAAGGAAGCGAAGCGGCTGGTCGATGTGCTGGAGAAAGTAATGCCGGCACTGAATCAGGCGCAACCGGTACGCAGCGTCGATCTGTATCCGGAGGAGCGCGCGATCATTCGTCCACTGTTCCTGTTGACCGCGAAGCCGACGATGTACGTCGCCAACGTCGAGGAACATGGGTTTGAGAACAATCCACTACTCGATCAGGTGCGCGCGCATGCCGCAGAGGAAGGCGCACCGGTGGTTGCCGTCTGCGCAAAAATCGAAGCGGAGATTGCCGATCTCGCCGCAGACGACATGGCGATTTTCTTGACCGACATGGGCATGCACGAGCCCGGATTGAATCGAGTGATTCGCGCAGGCTACGCACTGCTCGGCCTGCTGACCTACTTCACTGCCGGACCGAAAGAGGTGCGTGCGTGGACGGTGACCACAGGTTCGACCGCGCCGCAGGCTGCGGGCGTGATCCACACCGATTTTGAAAAGGGTTTCATCCGCGCCGAAACGATTGCATTCGACGACTATGTGAGATGCAAGGGCGAGACGGGCGCCAAGGATGCCGGAAAGATGCGATTGGAAGGCAAAGACTACGTCGTGCGCGACGGCGACGTAATGCACTTCCGCTTCAACGTGTAGGGGAGGCTACTTGAACGCCCGTATCGACGCGCTGTGGTTGTATCCGATCAAAGGATGCCGCGGCTTCAGTATGCCGACTGCGACGCTCGCGCCGACGGGACTCGAGGTCGACGGCATTGGCGATCGTGAGTGGGTGGTGGTCGACGATCACGGCGAATTTCGAAGTCAGCGCGAACTGCCGAAAATGGCGCTGATCGAGACGCGCCTGACCGGCGAATCGCTGCGGCTGAGAGCTCCCGGCATGCTGCAGCTCGACGTGCCTTTCGAATCGGAAGGCGATGTGCTCAAGGTGCGCGTGTGGGACGACGAGGTTGCCGCGGTCACGCAGGGAGAGCTCGCTGACGCATGGTTCTCGCAATTTCTCGGAGTGCACTGTCGCCTGATGCGCTTCGATCCGGAGGCCAGGCGAATTTCTAAACACAAGTACACGGGCGCGCTAGTAGCGCCGTACAAATTCGCCGATGCGTTTGCGCTGCTCGTCTGCTCGGCCGCATCGCTTGCAGATCTGAATGTTCGCCTGGCCGCGAAAGGGCAACCCAGGATCACGATCGAGCGCTTCCGGCCGAACATCGTGCTGGAGGGCATCGAAAGCTTCGACGAGGATTACATCGATCACATGACGATCGGCGAAGCCAGGCTGCGGGTCGTGAAACCGTGCGTGCGGTGTACGGTACCTAACGTCGATCCGACGACCGGCGACGCAGGTTTCGAGCCAGGCGATACGTTGGCGACCTTTCGCAACGACGCTCGCGCCGGCGGACTGACGTTCGGCGTCAACGCGATCGTCGAATCGGGCACCGGCACGCGACTCTCGGCCGGCGACGCAGTCGACGTCAGCTTGCGGTTCTAGGGGTCTGTTGGGTCGATAGGCCGCGATAGGTCCATGCGCGCCACAGCGCCTCCAATGGCCCCTGCCTCATCTTCATCGGGCCAAGCCACAACCGGCTCAATAAAATCTGACCCATCACGATCAACATGGCTACGAATGCCGTTTGCCAGTAGCTAAGGCGTGGCCCCAGCGCCAATCCCCAGCCGGAGAGCAGTGCGCCCATCGCGATCGATTGCAACAAATAGTTCGTCAGCGGCATCCGGCCAGCGGGAGCAAGCAAAGCAACCAAGCCAGGCGGTGCCTTTCGCAAAAACACAGACGCGTAAAGAAAGGACAAAGCAATACTCAACATCATTGGCACGGTGGCTCCCTGTGACGTAGCCGCGAGACCGTACGCTTCGATATCCGACAGCATCCAGTAGCCGTACAACAGCGAGGCCGGCAATCCAATCAGCAAACCCAACGTCGAGGCGGTCCGCCAGGCGCGCGCGTCGCGTTGCTGTAACCACCCCGCACGTTGCGCGAGCATGCCGGTCAACATCAGCGCGACGGTGAGCGGAAGCCCGAGGAAATTGCCGATGATCAGGTCGCCGAACTCGCCGACGCGAACCGGCAGCTGCTCGAAGTAGCTGCCATAGCTGAACACTTCGATGTTGCGCTTCACGTCGGCGACATAACGCGGCGGCAGGATGAGCGCGGATTCGATCAAAGCGAAGGGCACTGCGGTAAAGACTGCCGCTCCAATCCACCAGTTGCGCGCTGCGCGTCCGATACCGGCGACATCGCGATCGACGTACAGCAGCAGCACCAAGCCCGCGATGGCGTACATCTGAGTTATGTCGCCGAAATAGAAGAAAACTCCGTGCAGCACGCCAAAGACGAACAAGAAAAGCATGCGCCGCCGATAGATCTTGCGTGGCTCGGACGTCATCGTTTTGAGCTTCGCGTACAAGAGCGAAAAGCTCGCGCCAAAGAGCATCGCAAACAGCGGCATGAACTTGACGTTGACGAATGCCGCCGTTGCGAAGAGCGTCATACGATCCAGCATCCCCGCATCCGGCGCGATATAGCCGATCGGGTTCGTCGCGCCGTACAGAAACGACTGAATGTTGACCAGCAGAATGCCGAACAGTGCAAAGCCGCGTAGCGCGTCGATGCGCTCGTCGCGCACTGTCGTGCTCACGCTAATGGCCACTAGGCAGCATCGGAAGGCGTTGCGCCCATCTGCGCCATTTTTGCTTTCAGCCACCGCTCGACCGAAGGAAACACGAACTTGCTGACATCGCCGCCCATTAATGCGATCTCGCGCACGATGCTGCCGGAGATGAACTGATACTGGTCCGACGGTGTCAGGAACATCGTCTCGACATCGGGCAACAGATAGCGGTTCATACCGGCCATCTGGAACTCGTATTCGAAGTCCGAAACGGCGCGCAAGCCACGCACCACGACTCGTGCGTTCTGCTCACGAACAAAGTCTTTCAACAATCCGCGAAAACCGCTCACTTCGACGTTCGGATAATGAGACAGCACTTCGCGCGCGATCGCGATGCGTTCGTTCAAATCAAAGAACGGTTTCTTGGCCCGGCTGTCGGCAACGCCTACGACTAATTTGGTAAACAGCCCAGCCGCACGTCGCACCAGGTCTTCATGGCCGCGCGTCAGCGGATCAAACGTTCCCGGATACACCGCGATCACCATCATGGTCTCCCGCCAACTGAGGCTGGCCGGCGATTATTCATGCAGATCGAGGGCGCAGCAAATGAAAGTGCACGCGCCCCGCGCGACCTACCCGCGCAATTTGCAGGCCGTGTCGTGCCAGTAGTGACTCGTCGATCGGCGCACCGCTTTCGACGTAGATCAGCCCATCGGGTGTAATTAGTCGCGCGGCCGTTGCCAAAGCTGGCGTCAGCAGAGCCGCATCAAATGGTGGATCTATGAAAATGACTTCAAACGAAGCGTCGGGCCAGCGCGCAGCCGTGGTGAGCGCATCTGCTGCGACGATATCGACCTGTTCGGCGGCGAGTTTGCGCTTCGTCTGTGTCAGTTGATCAGTTAGTCGCCGGTTGTTCTCGATCAACGTAACTCGCTGAGCGCCGCGCGATGCGATTTCAAAACCGAGTGCGCCAGTGCCGGCAAAGAAGTCCAGCGCGCGCACCGCTTCAAGCGCAGGAACAAAGTGCTCGATCCAGTTGAACAGCGTTTCGCGCACGCGGTCAGGCGTCGGTCGTAAGCCCGCTATGTCGGTTACCGGCAGCGGTGTTCGCTTCCATAGACCGCCGATGATGCGAACGCGGTTAGGTGCGCCCGCAAAATCTCGCGCTGCGCGTCTTACGCCCGCCGGCGCAACTCCATCGCGATGCTTTGTTACACTGCCTGTCGACGGTCGCTCTATTGTCTCTCGTGCCGACCCCTCGCCTTTCGACCGTTTGTTAGCCATCGCTCGATGATAAGTCCGGGGCCTTCCGCAGGTTCGAAGAACGGCTGGCTGTCGCGACTAAAAACCGGCCTTACCAAGACGCGCGTCAACATCGTCGGACTGTTTTCCGGCGGCGTTGTCGATGAAGAATTCTTGGAGGAGCTTGAGCTCGCGTTGATCGGCGCCGACGTCGGTGTTGCGACCGCCGCGCACCTAATCGATGCTCTGAAAATGCGCGTCAAGCTACACGGATTACTGACACAGGACGAAGTGCGGCGCGCATTGAGTGACGAGCTCACGTCGCTGCTCGCCCCGGCTGAAGGCCGTATTGATTTTTCGATAGCGCGCCCACTTGTAATGATGGTCGCCGGTGTCAATGGTGCGGGCAAAACGACATCGATCGGCAAACTCGCTAAATGGCTCGCAAACCAGCGCAAGTCGGTGTTGCTGGCGGCGGGTGACACGTTCCGCGCCGCGGCGCGCGAGCAGCTGGCGATCTGGGGTGCACGCAACGATGTCGAAGTGATTGCGCAAAGCGGCGGCGATCCGGCCGCGGTCGTATTCGATGCGGTGTCGGCGGCCAAGGCGCGCGGCGTCGATGTGCTGATCGCCGACACTGCCGGGCGCTTGCCGACGCAGCAACACTTGATGCAAGAATTGAAAAGGATCAAGCGCGCGCAGGAAAAAGCGATGCCGGGCGCACCGCATCAAGTCATTCTGATCATCGACGGCACGAACGGGCAAAATGCGCTGGCGCAAGTACAGGCGTTCGACGATGCGGTTGGATTGACCGGTCTGATCATCACCAAGCTCGACGGAACCGCCAAGGGCGGCGTCCTTGCTGCGATCGTCGAGGCGAGACGCGGGCGACCGTTGCCGATCCTTTTCATCGGTGTCGGCGAAGCCGTCGACGACCTGCAGCCGTTCGTTGCGCGCGATTTCGCTAATGCACTGGTGGGAGTTTGATGCTGCTGGCAGCGGTCGATCTGGGCTCGAACAGCTTTCGGCTTGAGATCGGAAAAGTCGACGGCGACCATATCGCGCGGCACGGTTATTGGAAAGAAACCGTGCGGCTTGCCGGCGGGCTCGACGAAAGCAACAAACTCAGCAAGAAGTCGATCGATATCGCGGTTGAAACGCTGGCGCGCATGAACGAGCGACTGCGCGGCATGAAGAACGAACACGTACGCGCGGTCGGCACGCAATCATTGCGGCAGGCGCGCAATCTCGATGAGTTCTTGCTGGAGGCGCAACACGCACTCGGCTTTCCGATCGAAGTGATCTCAGGCCGCGAAGAAGCGCGGCTGGTGTTCGAGGGCTGCATGCACACCTTGCCGCCATCGACTGCACGCCGTCTGGTCGTCGACATCGGCGGTGCATCGACCGAAGTGATCGTCGGCAAGGGCTTTGAAGCGGAAAGCGCCGAGTCTTTCAAGGTCGGCTGCGTTAACACGTCGTTGCGCTTCTTCAAGGATGGGCGCATCGATCGGTCGAGCTTGAAAAAGGCGCAAGTCGCGGCCGCGGCCGAACTCGAAGAGGCGGTATCGGTGTTCGCGCGCGGACACTGGGACGAAGCATTTGGATCGAGTGGCACGATCGGCGCCGTGTCCGACATCTTGCGCACTCAAGGCTGGACCGACGGCACGATCACACCGCAGGGCTTGCTCACATTGCGGTACGCGTTGCTCGACGCTGGCGAGATCAAGCGCATCCGACTGGCCGGCATGAAGCCCGATCGGGCAGAGGTGCTGGCCGGCGGCGTTGCAGTGTTATCCGCGGTATTCGAGTCGCTCGGGATCGACGAAATGCGGCCGGCACGTGGGGCATTGCGTGTCGGCGTTCTCTACGATCTGCTCGGCCGGCGTGAGCGCAAAGATCTGCGCGACTCGACCGTGGTGCGCATGCAGGGGCGCTTTAGCGTCGACCGCGCGCAGGCGCAACGCGTCAGCACGCTCGCTGCTCAGTTTCATTCTGCCCTCAACACGGCGGCGAGCGACGAGATGGCGAACCGGCTGCGCTGGGCCGCTCTGCTGCACGAGGTCGGGTTTGCGATTTCGCACAACGATTACCACAAGCACTCGGCGTATCTGATTCAGCACAGCGACATTGCTGGCTTTTCGACATCGGACCAGGAACGCGTCGCGACCCTGGTTCTCGCGCAGCGGGGCAACTTGAAAAAGGTGTATCAAGCGCTCGAAGATCACGAGGGCGCCGCCAGCATTTTGTCGCTGCGATTGGCCGTCGTACTGGCACATGCGCGGCGCGCAGTGGAGTTGCCCAACTGGTCAGTCAAATTCGGGAAAACAATCGAGCTGGGGCTCGCAAGCGATTGGCTAACGCGGCATCCGCTGACTCAGTATCTGCTGGAAGAAGAAGCGACGCACTGGGAGCGGGTGGGCGTCGCCTTCGCGCTGCGTCCGTTGTAGCGGTGTCTAC
Source organism: uncultured beta proteobacterium (assembly GCA_963786295.1). Taxonomy (GTDB): domain Bacteria; phylum Pseudomonadota; class Gammaproteobacteria; order Burkholderiales; family Burkholderiaceae_F; genus JACCZX01. Next base: position 47,611 of record CAWAYV010000004.1, read on the forward strand.
ACCAAATCCGGATTGATCACCGCCCGCAATACCGTTTTTTCACCGCCGTTGTTCTCGCGTTGGCTGAGCCACCACAGCCCGCCCTTCTTTAGCGACCAGTCGAGCGCCTGACCGCTTAGCAATTCACTCGCAACCAGACCGAGCGTCGGTTGATGCCCGACGATCACGATGGCCGCCTTCGACCTCGGCCAATCGGCGGCAGCGAGCACCTCGGCCGCCGTCGCACCCGGCGCAAGGTCATCGAGCGTACGCAGCTTGTGATGTGAAATCTCCGCAAGCGCTTGCGCGGTCTGCTGCGCCCGCCGTGCAGGACTGACATAAATTTTTGCGGTCTGCGGCAAGCGCGTTTGCAGCCATTCGGCCACTCGACGCGCCTGCTTTTCGCCCTTCGCGGTCAACTTGCGGCCGAGGTCGGGCTCACCCGGCTCAGCCTCGGCATGACGCCACAGAATGAGTTCCATTTATGCTTCTCCCACGCTAGCTGCCAGCGCCATCAGCAGTTCGCGCTGGGCAGATCGACCATTGGTAGCGATTTTCGGCGCTCGGTACTCGCCGTCGGCCTGCAGGTTCCAGGCGTCGTGCGTGTCCTCAAGATACGGAGTCAGTCCTTCTTCGACGACACGCTTGCGTAACTTCGGATCCAGCACCGGCCACGCGATCTCGATGCGGCGAAACAGGTTTCGCCCCATCCAGTCGGCGCTCGACAAATAGACTTTCGGCGCGCCGCCGTTACGAAAGTAGTAGATGCGGTGATGCTCCAGGAAGCGCCCAACGATTGAGCGCACGCGAATGTTGTCCGACAACCCCTTGACGCCCGGTCGCAGCGCGCAGGCGCCACGCACGATCAAGTCGATCTTGACACCGGCTTGTGACGCGCCGTAGAGCGCGGCAATCGTGGCCTCGTCCGTCAGCGCGTTCATCTTCGCAATCACCCGCGCCTGCTTGCCGCTCGTGGCGATCTTCACTTCATTGGCCAATGCGCGCAACAAGTTCCGGTGCAATGTGAACGGCGCCATCCACAGATGCTTTAACCGTTCGACTTTGGTGAGGCTGGTCATGTGCAGGAACGCCTTTTCCATGTCGCTGCAAATCTCCGCGTTCACGGTCAGCATGCCAAAGTCCGTATAAAGCTTGGTAGTCGCAGCGTGATAGTTGCCGGTACCCAGATGCGCATAGCGCACCAGCGTCGGGCGGCCGCGCACCTCCTCGCGTCGCAGCACCAACGTCATCTTGCCGTGCGTCTTCAGCCCGAGCACGCCGTAGACGACTTGTGCGCCGACCGCTTCCAATCGTTCGGCGAGATTGATGTTGGCCTCTTCGTCAAACCGCGCCTTAAGCTCGACGATCGCGGTGACTTCCTTGCCGCGCCGCGCCGCCTCCTCGAGAATGTCGACCATCACCGAGCTGATGCCAGTGCGATAAAGCGTCATTCGAATTGCAGCGACACGCGCATCGACCGCGGCCTGCCGCAAAAATTCGATCACCGGCTCGAAGCTTTCAAACGGATGGTGTAACAGTATGTCGCCCTGCTTCATCGCTTCGAACATGTCGGAGCTCTGCGCCACCTTCCGCGGCCAAGCGGGCGCAAATCGCGGCCAGCGCAGCTTCGGCTGACTCAACAGGTCGACCAGTTGATTGAGGCGGACCAAGTTAACCGGCCCATCGACCTGAAACACCGCCGCGCTCGGAATCTGAAACTGTTCCTGCAGTAGCTGCTGTAACGGCAGAGGGCACGTGCGCAAGATCTCGAGCCGCACGGCATTGCCAAAATGCCGTTGCGTGAGCTCCATGCGCATCGCTTGGCGCAGGTTGTGAACCTCTCGTTCGTCGACGGTCAGATCCGAGTCGCGTGTGACACGAAATTGCGAAAAGCCGCTGATCACGCGCCCCGGAAACAGGTCTTGAAGGTGGGCGCGTATCGCCGACGTCAGCAGCACGAATGCCTGCTTTCCCGGCGCCAATTTGGCCGGCAGTGGGATCACCCGCGGCAAAACGCGCGGCACTTTAAGGATTGCAATCGCAGAGGGCCGTCCAAATGCATCCTTGCCTTCCAGTTGCATGATGAAGTTCAGCGACTTGTTCAGCACCTGTGGAAACGGGTGCGAAGGGTCGAGGCCAATCGGCGCCAGCAGCGGCTTGACTTCGCGCTGCACGTAGTCGCGCAGCCAGGCGCGCTGTTCGGCAGTGCGCTGCGCGTGATTGATGATCACGATGTCCTGCTTTGCCAGCGCCGGCATGATCGTGTCGTTATAAAGCTCGTATTGCTGAGCCACCAGCCGGTGCGCACGCTCGAGCACAGTCGCGTACACATGCGCGGACGGGCCGGTTGCAACGCCCTCGGTCAAATCGGAAACGCGGACCTCAAAGAACTCATCGAGGTTGGACGACACGATGCAAACGTAACGCAACCGCTCCGCCAGCGGCACCGACGTGCGCGCCGCCATCGCCAACACGCGTTCGTTAAACGCAAGCAGCGACAGCTCCCGGTTCAAGTACAAGTCCGCCGAAGCAGTCAACGGAATCGCTCGCTGCGCGCGCCTACGTTTGGAGGACTGACGATGGTGACGGCTGACCATAGTGAGTCACGATGACAGTTCGATGACCCCGTAGCAAGTCGCACAGCTGAACGCCGCGCTTGCCGTGATAACGCAGTAAGCGTGCACTTACTTACTTCGAACCGAGCAATCCCGACTCGTACAGTCGGGATTGAACTCTCGCCGGGCTGCTTCCTCTAAGACTTAGCACTCAATAGACACGAGTGCTAAGCTCAATCGAACTGGAGAAATTTGTGGCAAGAAACAGCAAGTCAGTCGGAAACGCCCTGGTCCCGGTGGGTGCGCAAGCGTTTGCGCTCAGCCCCGGAAGTTTGGGCAGCATTGACGCGTACATCCAAGCGGTGAACCGGGTGCCGATGTTGACACCGGAAGAAGAGCTCCGTTTGGCGCGTGAGTTCCGCGATAACGATGACCTGGATTCAGCCGGTCGGCTGGTGATGTCGCACCTGCGCCTGGTGGTCGCGGTCGCACGCAATTATCTCGGTTACGGCCTGGCGCATGCCGACCTGATCCAGGAAGGCAACATAGGATTGATGAAAGCGGTCAAGCGATTTGATCCCGAACGCGGCGTCAGGCTCGTGTCGTTCGCACTGCACTGGATCAAGGCCGAGATTCATGAGTACGTGCTGAAAAACTGGCGGCTGGTCAAGGTGGCGACCACGAAGGCGCAGCGCAAGCTGTTTTTTAACCTGCGCAGCATGAAGCAGGGTCTTGGCACGATGTCGCAGGATCAAGTCGGCGAAATCGCGCGCGAGCTCAACGTCAAGCGCGAAGAGGTCTCGGAGATGGAAACCCGGTTGTCCGGCGGCGATGTTGCACTTGAAGGCCGCACCGATGACGGCGAGGAGGAATTCGCGCCGATCGCGTACCTGGCCGACGCCGATTCGGAGCCGACGCAAGTGCTGCAGCGTCGTGAATACGACGTGCTGCAGAGTGACGGTGTACGCGACGCCCTTCAGGAGCTCGATCCCCGCAGTCGCCGCATCGTTGAAGCGCGTTGGTTGAACGAAGACCAGGACGGCAAGGTCGGCACATCGACGCTGCATGACCTGGCTCAGGAATTCGGAGTATCGGCGGAACGAATTCGGCAGATTGAGGCCAAAGCCTTGCAGAAGATGCGGAGCGCTTTGGTGGAGTACGCATAACACGTACTAACTCTCCGCGAACCGTGGCTTCTGGTTGGTTGGTTGAAGCAAGGTCCGCCTCTGTTCTTCCCCCTCTCCTCCGATGAGGCGGACACTCAAGCCCCGGCACTCCCGGGGCTTTTTTTGGATCGTCTATAAGTGGCGATGCAATGGATCTCGCACGCGGCACCGGTTGCGGTTGGCCTGAGCGCCGCAGGCGTTGCGCGTTCGATCGCAAAAGCAATCGCTTTCGGCGAGTGCACCCCAGATGCAGCACTGCTTGCTGATGCGCAAGATATCGGAGGCAGCGACAGTGCCGTCGGCAAGGTGCACGCAACTGGCACCTGGCAGGCGCCTGCCGTGCATGCGCAGCTCGCAGCAGCTCTCGGCGCGCCGCTCGGGCCAGCGTTGCAGGCCGATTTCGAGTGGTATTACTGCCGCGGCGCGTTCTTTCATAACGACGCGCATTACGAAGGGCGGCTTTTTGGCGTTTGGTGCATCGCCGGACCGCCAATCGAACTCGTATTTCCGCGCGCAGCCGTGCGAATCGCCGCCGGTCTCGGGACACTCGTGGTGTTTGATCCGTTTGAAATACACGGCGTTCTGGCGCCCGGCTGCAGCACCTACGCCGCGACCGACTATCAAGGCGCCGACGCGAGTGTGTTTCTTGGATTTGAACTCGGCATCACCCCCACAGTTGCGGACGCCTTCGATATTCACTCTGACTTAAGCGGCCAGGTTATTTCGAGTCGGACACGCATCTCCGCAGCCAGCGGCACAATCGAGCCATTCGATTAGCTCAACAGCCGCTTCAGATCGGCAACGAGCGGCTCGACGCCTTCGCCATGCTTTACGAACAACCGCACCCGGCCTTCGCGGTCGATGACATAAGTGCCGGCGGTGTGATCGATCGAATACGACGTGGCCGTCTTTCCCGCGACCTTCTGATAGAACACCTTGAATTCTTTTGCTGTAGCGGCCGTTTGCTCGGCGGAGCCGTATAGCGCGACAAAACTCGGATCGAAGGCAGGCACATAGCGCTCGAGCACGGCTTGTGAGTCGCGCTCGGGATCAACAGTGATGAAAATCACTTGCAGTCGCTCTCCATCCTTGCCCAACCGCTTCTTGACCTGCGCCAGGTCGTTTAAGGTGGTCGGGCACACGTCGGGGCACTGCGTAAAGCCGAAGAAAATCGCGACGACCTTGCCGCGATAATCGGCCAACGTACGCTTGGCGCCGGTGTGATCGGTCAGCGCAAAGTCGCGCGCGTAGTTGGCGCCGGTAATGTCGACACCGTTGAACTTCTGCGCCCCGCCCCCGCCGCAGCCCGCCAAAAGCAATGTCACTACCAGCCAACGAGCGATCATGCAAACTTGTCTATCAGGAATGCAGCGAACAGATTGGAGTTGGCGATGAACCAATTCGCGATCTTGCGCGACGATCCACCTACGAACCGACGCCCGATTAGGATAGCGCCTTTTTAACGCGTCGCTAGCTTGTTGCCAGCGCGGCGCCGCCGCCGTCATTAGGTCTCAGGAGCGAACATCGCACACGAAAACCGCACACTGCCTCGAGATGAAGAACACTGCGCGTGCTTCATGTCGCCGAACGGGTGGACTGCCGCGCAGCCAGGGACACTTGCGTTGAATCTCGCCTGGTACGGCTTCTGAATGTCACGCGGCCCTATTACCCTTGCGGCGTTTGCAGCTCTTGCCTTATCGACTTGGCTCGCGAGACCGGCCTGTGGCGCCGTTGTCGAGCCGAGGAACGAGATCGAGGCGCACCAGGTCGATGGCGCGGCCGGCGAGACCCCCGAGGCCACGTCCGAGCGGCCGGCCATCACTCCGGACTGGAAAGGCCTCAGACGGGACACGTTGTACTTCCTGGGTTATCAGTTTGCGGTCGCCGCTGTGCTGTATGCCCTGCCCGAATCGGAAACCAACTGGGACAAGAGCAGTGCGGGATTTAGCAAATGGTGGGATAACGTAAGCAACCCCCACCGGGACACGGATGATGCGTATCTGAACTGGATAACGCATCCCTACTGGGGCGCGGCGTACTACATACGCGGTCGAGAGCGCGGCTTGAGCCGCTGGCAATCGTTCGGTTACTCAGCTTTGCTCTCGACTCTGTACGAGTATGGATTGGAGGCCTTCTTCGAGCAGCCGTCCTATCAGGACCTGTGGATCACGCCGGTGATTGGCTCGCTGCTCGGGGAATTCGTCTTCTCGCCCCTGCGCGAGTCCATCAAAGCCAAGCCAGGTGGACCCGACGGTATGGACAAGTTCTTGCTGGTCCTCACCGACCCTCTGGGCGCGGCCAATGAATTGACCGATCGACTCTTTGGCGTGGAAACACAAGTGTCATTGGTGCCAATGGGGGCAACACGGCTATCAGGTTCGCTGACAGGGCCGCTGGCCACCACCATTTCTCCTGGAAGCCGCGTCGCGTGGCCACACCCCGACAGCGGGCGCCTCAGAGGCGTGACCTGGGGATTGCAGCTGGAGGTGCGCTGGTAGCGCTATCCCAGCCAACGAGCGATCATGCAAATTTGTCTATCAGCAATGCAGCAAACAGCGCTGCCAGATAGACGATCGAATAGCTGAACGTCGCACGCGCCAATTTGTCGCTGTAGCTTCGATACAGCTTCCACGCGTAGCCGACAAAAATCGCGCCGAGCGTAAGCGCCGCCACCAGGTACAGCACGCCCGCCATTCGAATCACGAACGGCAGCGTGGTAACTGCGACCAAGACCAAGGTGTACATCAGAATGTGCAGCCGCGTTAACACCACACCGTGCGTGATCGGCAGCATCGGCAACCCTGCCTTGCGATAGTCATCAAGCCGGTACAGCGCAAGGGACCAAAAGTGCGGCGGCGTCCAGACGAAAATGATCAATGCGAGCAACCACGCCTCGGCCGGTGCGCTATTGGTCATCGCCGCCCAGCCGAGAACCGGCGGCATTGCGCCGCTCATGCCACCGATGACAATATTCTGCGGCGTGTTTGGCTTCAGCAACACGGTGTAGACCACCGCATAGCCAAGGAAGGTTGCAAACGTCAGCCACATCGTCAGCGGATTCACGAAGGTGTACAGCAACCACATGCCGATGCCGCCAATCAGTCCGGAAAACACGATGGCCTGTAGCGCAGACAGTTCTCCTCGCGGCAACGGCCGCATACGCGTACGCGCCATTTTTCCGTCGATGTGCTTTTCGATCAGCGAGTTAACGGCAAACGCGGCACCCGCCAGCAGCCAGATACCAATCGTCGCAATCAGGACCAGACGCCAGGGGGGTAATTCGGGCGTCGACAGAAACATTCCGATCACCGCACAGAAAATCGCGAGTTGCGTCACACGCGGTTTCGTCAGCGCCCAGTATTGCGCGAGCAGATGCGCAGCGCCACGTTCGGTTGCGTTACGAAGCTCACTGGTCGTATTGGCTGTCATGCAGAATCCCGTGAAGCAAGCTTGAAGTTTAGCGACTTGCGCGACACTCGATGCAGGATCACGATCAGCAACCAGCAACGCGTTGCTGCAGGTAAGGGATACAGGTAACGGCCGAGAATCGACAAGGAAGAATGAAGCTAGCTGGCTACAATGGCCCCCTGAATCCGAGTCCGATCCCCAAACAAACCGGGTGGAGATACGTATGAAGATGCTAAGGCATTATTTCATCAGCGACAGCCTGGACGACCTGGAAGTTTTTGAAGAGCAACTGGAAGCCGCCGGCGTTTCCTCTTCGCAGATCCACGTGCTCAGCCGCGCCGATGCGGAAGTGGAGCATCACCATCATCTGCACGAGGTCCAGTCATTCATGAAGAACGATATCGTCCACTCAACGATACGAGGCGCCGTGGTCGGGCTTGTGCGCGTTCGTGCTGGTACTGGCCATCGCTTACTTTGCCGGTTGGACGGAATCCGCAGTCGGCTGGATGCCTTTCATTTTCCTCGCTGTCGTGATGCTTGGCTTTTGCACGTGGGAGGGTGGGTTGCGTGGAATCCAAGAACCCAATCACGACTTCGCCCGTTTCGAACAAGCCCTGCGCGACGGCAAACATATCTTCTTTATGGATCTCGAGCCGCAGCAGGAACCGATATTGGAGGAAGTGCTGAAGTCTCACCCGCAAGTGGAGCTGGCAGGAACAGGGTCATCCGCACCGCATTGGCTTATCGCGCTTACAGCAAAAAGGGGTAATGATTCGCCATTCGTAACCTGGCGCCACCGACTAGTGTCCGACCGGCGCCGGCGGTCCCGGCCCGAAAAATGTTTCACGCGTGAAAAAGGTGTAGTCCCCTTCCAGCGCGCCTATTCCCAGCAGAAACATCAACAACAACGGCGGCAACAGAATGGCATATATAAGGGCCAGCCGTTCCCACATCATGTGCATGAAGACGGCAACGATCAGCCCTGCCTTCATCAGCATGAACGTGATGATCAGGAACCATCTGAGGTAGCTCTGAACGTGGAAATAATCAACGAGGTATGACGCGGCGCTGAGAACAAACAGCAATGCCCAGATCTTCAGATAGATGCCGATCGGATGCTGTTGCCCCTCTACGTGTGCCGCGGTGGTCCCGACCGGATGCTGGTGCCCCTCTGTATGTGCCACGATTTCCCCTACCAAAGATAGAAAAGCGCGAAGATGAATACCCACACCAGATCGACGAAGTGCCAATACAGGCCCATGGTTTCGACGATCTCGTAGTTCCCCTTCCTGCCAGTCAAAAAACCGGGCGTCTGGCGATCCAGGTCTCCCCGCCAGACCTTGATGGCCACGATGATCAGGAATATCACGCCGATCGACACGTGCGTGCCGTGGAATCCCGTGATCATGAAGAAGGCCGAGCCGAACTGCGCCGCGCCCATCGGGTTACCCCACGGACGCACCCCCTCCTCGACGATCAGCTTGGTCCACTCGAACGCCTGCATTCCGACGAATGAGGCACCCAATGCCGCAGTGATCAACAACAGGATGAAGGTCATCTTCTTATTTTTCTCATAACCGAACTTGACGGCCATCGCCATCGTCCCGCTGCTGCTGATCAGGATGAAGGTCATGATCGCGATCAGGATCAGCGGGATGTTCTTGCCAAAGAGCGTCAACGCGAAGACCTCGCTGGGGTTGGGCCAAGGCTCCGTGGTGGACATCCGCACGTTCATGTACGAGATCAGAAACGCGCTGAAGATGAACGTGTCGCTGACAAGGAAGATCCACATCATGGCTTTGCCCCATGGGACCTTCTTGAACGCCCTCTGGTCCGAGGACCAGTCGGCGACGATGCCCTGCAAGCCGTCAGGCAGCGGGAGAGCTTCGCCCGCACTCGTCAGCGCAGGTTGCGTCATATGTGTTCCCCGTTAGGTCGACAACAGTAGATAAAACAGAACCAGCCAAACCAGCAGCAGGTAGTGCCAATACACCGTGCACAGCTCCACACTCAAGCGTATCGCGCCAACCTTGGCGCCGCGCGCCAACTTGGCGGTGGTCGTGCCCCAAACCCACAGTCCGCCCAACAGGTGCACCGCGTGCAGCGCGGTGAGCAGGTAAAAGAAGGCATTGGCCGGATTGCTTGTCAGAAAGTAACCTGCGGCGTTCAGTTGTTGCCACGCCAAAAGTTGTCCGGCAAGAAAAGAGAAGCTGAAAACACCGGCAGCCATCAGGCCGGTTTTCACCTTGTCAGTCTGTCCCCGTTGCGCCGCCCCCCGCGTCCATTGCATCGCGACACTGCTCAGGATCAGCAGGGCGGTGTTCAACCACAGCACCTTCGGAGCAGTTAGGGTGGACCAATCTGCCCCCGTTTTGCGCATAAAGTAGGCGCTGATAAACAACGCAAACAGGGATGTGGCAACCGCAAGAAACACCCCGAGACCAACTTTCACCGCAGGCAGGGATAGCGAGCCTTCGCTGTGAGTCGTCTCGATCGAATGCTGCTGCTCTACCCAAGGCTTGACATTTATTGATTGCCGCCACAGCCACCACACAATGATGGCCATGATCACAGCCATGAGTATCAATGTGACTGTCACGACCGCGTCTCCTAGGCCGCCGCGGCTTTCTTGGCGGGCGGCTGGTTCTGCGGGATGAAGTCCTCAGCGGCGCCTGGCACGCTGTAGTCGTAGGCCCAGCGATAAACGACCGGCAGCTTCGCGCCAAAGTTGCCATGCTTCGGGGGCGTGTCGGGGGTTTGCCACTCCAACGTGGTGGCGCGCCAGGGGTTGGGACCCGATGGCTTGCCTTTGAAGTAACTCCAGATCAGGTTGTACAAGAACACAAACTGGAACGCGCCCACGATCAACGCGGCCAGTGTGATACCTACGTTCAAGGAATGCGCCGATTCGGGGATAAAGTCCGTGCCTCCGATCGAGTAGTACCGGCGCGGCACACCCAAGAAGCCCAGGTAATGCATCGGAAGGTAGATGGCATACGTCCCGAGGAAGGTGGCCCAGAAGTGAATCTTGCCCAACCTATCGTCGAGCATCCGCCCGGTGATCTTCGGGTACCAGTGATAGATCGCCCCGAACACCACCATGATCGGCGCCACGGCCATCACCATATGGAAGTGCGCAACGACGAACATCGTGTCCGACAGCGGCACGCTGACGGTCACGTTGCCGAGGAACAAGCCGGTCAAACCGCCGTGGATGAACGCGAAGATGAACCCGATCGCAAACAGCATCGGGACGGTAAGGTGGATGTTGCCGTGCCACAGCGTCAGCACCCAGTTGTAGACCTTGATGGCGGTGGGAATCGCGATGATCAGCGTAGTGGTGGCGAAAAAGAAGCCGAAGTACGGGTTCATTCCGCTGACGTACATATGGTGCGCCCACACGATGAAACTGAGTCCGCCGATCGCCAGAATGGCCCACACCATCATCCGGTAGCCGAAGATGTTTTTTCTCGCGTGGACACTGAGCAGATCGGAGACGATGCCGAAGGCCGGGAGCGCGACGATGTACACCTCGGGATGGCCGAAGAACCAGAACAGGTGTTGAAACATCAGCGGGCTGCCGCCGCTGTGAGCTAATGCTTGCCCCCTTGAGACGATAGCGGGCATAAAGAAACTCGTGCCCAGCGTCAGGTCCAGGATCATCATGATGGCGCTGACGAACAGGGCCGGAAAGGCCAACAGCGCCAGGATGGTCGCCATGAAAATGCCCCATATCGTCAGAGGCATCCGCATCAGCGTCATCCCTCGCGTGCGCGCCTGCAACACCGTCACCACGTAGTTCAAACCGCCCATCGTGAATCCGATGATGAAGAACGCCAGGGAAACGAGCATCAAAATGATGCCCAGGTTCGCTCCCGGAGTCCCCTCGAGAATCGCCTGCGGCGGGTACAGAGTCCAGCCTGCGCCGGTGGCGCCGCCGGGGACGAAGAAGCTCGCCACCAGCAGCAACACGGCGAACAGGTAGACCCAGTAACTGACCATGTTCACATAAGGGAACACCATGTCACGCGCGCCCACCATCAGCGGAATCAGGTAGTTGCCAAACCCACCCAGGAATAGCGCCGTCAGCAGGTAGATCACCATGATCATGCCGTGCAGCGTGACAAATTGAAGGTAGTTGCTGGGGTCGATAAAGGCGAAGCGGTCGGGGAACCCCAGCTGCAGCCGCATTAACCACGACATCACCAACGCCACCAATCCGATCCCGATCGCGGTGACTGCGTACTGGATCGCGATGACCTTGGCGTCCTGACTCCAGATGTACTTCCCGATGAAACGTCTTCGGGTGATAAAGCTCTACCTCTTCGACTTCTGCGGGTGGAGCAAAAGCTGTTTCGTCGTGTGCGACATAAGCCATAGATATTCCTCTTCGCTAGATGCTCGATTCGCTGGCGCCGGCGCGCTGCTCAGCGGAGGGTATTGATATAGGTAACGAGGTCATTGATCGCCTGGTCGTCATGAAGCGTTTCAGACACTAATGCCATCTGAGGCCCGTACGGATCCTGCGGATGAGCACCGCGAATTCCCTGTTTGAAATTTTTCAACTGAGTGACCAGATACCAGTCACTGATACCCTTCAGCGCAGGGGCATTCGTTGCCTGTATGCCGCGCCCATCGGAACCGTGACACGCACCACAGGTTACATAACGCTGTTGACCGTTATGCGCATCCCCCTTCACCGTCGCAGGGGCAGGATTATCGGGCAGCGTCTTGATATAGGCGCTGACATTGGCGATGGCGGCGTCATCAGCCAGGGTCGCCGCCATCGGCGCCATCATCTTGCCGAACACATCCTTGTCGTTTGTGCCCCGAGCACCATTTTTGAAATGTTTCAATTGCCGTTGCAGATACCAGTCTCCTTGCCCGCTCAATTTCGGCGCATTCAGCGCAACGTTGCCCTCCGCCTGCGCCCCATGACAGGCAGCACACAGTTCCATAGAGCGGCTTGCCGGCGACAGCATCGCCGGCAGCTTGCGCTTTAGTTTCCGCAAACGTCGGATGGCGGCTTAGCCACGTCTGAAATGCGCGCTCTTCTTCGACTATCACTTTGCCACGCATCGCGTAATGCCCGACGCCACACAATTCGTTGCACAGCACGTCGAATTCGCCGGTGCGGGAAGGGGTTACCCAGAAATAGGTGACCAGGCCTGGTACAAGATCCATCTTGGCCCGAAACTGCGGCACCGTGAAGTTGTGCAGAACGTCTATAGAGCGGAGCAGCGCCTTGACCGGTTTGTTGACGGGCAAATGCACATCCGGGCTCGATACCAGCACGTCATCCTGTCCGTTCGGATCATCCGGGTTCAAGCCAAACGGATTCTCGTTGCTGATGTAACGCGCGTCGACGATCCCCAGCTTGCCGTCCTTGCCGGGGAAGCGATAGCGCCAGTGCCACTGCTGGCCGACAACCTCAAACGCCGCCGCCTCTTCGGGGACGTTGATGAAATTCGCCCACACAAACAAGCCCGGGGCCAGCATGGCAGCGACGCCCACGGCGGTGAATGCGGTCAGCCACCATTCCAGCTTCTTGTTCTCGGGTTCGTACTTCGCTCGGCTTCCCTTCCGCTGACGGTAGCGGATCACGCAATAAGCCATAAACAAATTGACGGTGACGAAGACAAACCCTGTCACCCAGAATGTGATCGTGATCGTGTCGTCGATCGTGCCCCAATTGGACGCAATCGGCGTGAAGTACCACGGGCTCAGGAAGTGGAACAGAACGGAGCCGGCGATCAGCAGAATCAATACGATTGCTATAGCCATGTCGACGAAGCCGGTTGATTGAACAGTATAACGACGGCATGGTATCGAAGGTACTCAAGCTCGCCAAGAGTGCTGAGAAATTCCGGCGGGTCTTGTGCAGTCCCGAAGATCGCAAGAGCCTCACCAGCATTTAGTCGTAGACAGAGCGCGTCTATGAATGTATGTGCTGTGCGCCAATAGCCTTCCATTGCTGCACGAAATACTGGGCGTCTGCATCGGAGCGCGGTCTCACTCCCATCAAGATGCCGCCGTCGTGAATGCCGGTTTCATACTGCTTTGCACGCTCTTCCGGGATTCCCCAGTCGCTAAGCGCTCCAACGAGTCCGACTGCAAGACCCGCGGCGCCGGCAGCTGCCAGTGCCACAGCTAACGGCCCCGCCAGAATGAAGCCCAGCCCGGGAAGCGCCACGACGCCTACAGCGATAATGGCCGGGATGGCCATGCCGATTCTTCCCCCGGTGGGACCGCCAAGTTCGCCACCCTCTTCTACTTTGCGGCCCAGTTCTGTATTGATTTGACGATCGTCCGAGAAGTAGCGTTTGCGAGTGTCATCAGACATGACGACGTTGATGTCCGCTGTACCATAGCCGCGCTCTGAGACCACCTCGTACGCGCGCTCGACACTTTCGCTGTCTCTGAACAGGCCTGTGACCATCTTTGAGTTGCCGCTAGCTGCTGAGTTTGTCACCGCAGTCTCCTCACTTGTTATCGCACCGGTGCATGCAAGTCGTATTCCCTGTTCGCCGGTCTGGTTGCGCACCGCCGCAACATACTCGCCGTGGAATGATATCCATTGCTTCGAGGATTGAAATCAAACGGCCGCCGT
>CAWAYV010000005.1:0-17952 GCA_963786295.1 uncultured beta proteobacterium
CACGGTCGTCAATCGTACTGACGTCAGTGAGCTACGGCGCAAGATAGTCGCGACGGTCGATCCCAACATCGATGAGGCATCCGTCGATGTGACCGCGATACTGACTGGCGGCCGACGCGAACAAATCTTCGTCGAGCACGCGATCGGTTCATTGCAGCGTCCGATGACCGATGCGCAACTGGAAGCAAAGTTTACGGAGCTGAGCGCACCCGTCATCGGTGCCGCCAAGACGAAAGCGCTGATCGCCGCGGCGTGGAGCATCGGCGACGCGGCCGACGTGCGCGCGCTGACCGCGATCGCGCGGCCTTGAAGCCAGGGCGGTGGTGAGCGCTTCCAAGCGACCGCGCATCGTCGTGCTTGATGACTATGAGCGGTCGCTGCGACAGCTGGCGGACTGGTCTGAGATCGATCGTTGCGCCGACGTGGAAATGACCCACGATCCGCTGCGCGGCGACGCGCTGCATGCTGCGCTAACTGACGCCGACGCGATCGTGTTGGTGCGAGACCGGACACCTTTTCGCGCCGAGCTCATCGAGCGCCTGCCGAAGCTGCGCTATGTGATCTTTACCGGCGCGCGCAACACCGCCTTGGACACAGCAGCCTTGGCCGCGCGCGGCATTCCTATCAGCCACACGGCCTGGGGACCATCGAAGGAAAGCACGTGTGAGTTGACGTGGGCGCTGATTCTTGCGGCGAGCAAGCGACTCGAAGCGAAGTTCGCGGTGATGCGTGCCGGTGGTTGGCGCGACGATCGACCGCTGCCGAGCGTTCTCGCCGGCGAACGAATTGGCTTGATCGGATTAGGCGAGATCGGTGGCCGGGTGGCTCACGTCGCCAGTGCGTTCGGCATGGACGTCATCGCGTGGAGCCCGCGCATGACGCCCGAGCGCGCAGCCGACAAAGGCGCGACGGCCGTGTCGCTCGAACAACTGCTTTCTATGTCGAAAGTCGTGAGCCTCCACCTGGTGCCGACCGATCAAACGCGGCGACTCTTAAACGCCGAGCGGCTCGCGCGGATGCGCGAGGATGCCATTCTGGTCAACACGTCGCGCTCGGCGCTGATCGATATGCCGTCGTTGTTGCAGGCATTGCGCGCGGGTACGCCAGCGATGGCGGCACTCGACGTGTACGACGAGGAGCCGTTGGCACCCGGCCATCCGTTGCGTTCACTGCCGAATGTCGTGCTGACTCCGCATATCGGCTTCGTGTCGCAGCCAGTGTTCGAAGCATTTGCGCGCGGAGTCACCGAATGCCTGCAGGCGTGGCTCCGTGATGAGCCGATCGTGCGCCCGTTGAAGATCGATTGACGCCGGCATGCGCGTCCTGGTGCTGGGCGGCGCGGGTTTTGTCGGACGCCACGCGGTGGCCGCGCTACTGGATCGTCGGCACGAAGTCATTGTCGGTAGTCGATATCCGGAACGTGCTGCGCGCCGTCTTCCAGTGCAAGCGCATCGATGCGAACGCCGCACGGTGCGATTCGAAAAGCTATTGACCGCCGATGCATGGCGGCCGCTACTGGCCGAGATCGATGTCGTCGTGAACTGCGTTGGCATCCTGCGGCAGCGCGGTGCTGAAACGTACGAGAAGGTGCATCACCTCGCACCCGCCGCACTCGCGGATGCATGCGGCCTAACCGGTGTCCGGCGCTTGGTGCACGTCTCCGCGCTCGGGCTCGACGAGCGCGTGACAAGCGGCTTTCTGACGTCTAAGCGCCACGGCGAAGCTGCGTTGCTCGCGCGGTCAATCGATTGCGTGATCGTGCGGCCGTCGTTACTGGACGGCCTCGACGGCTACGGTTCCCGCTGGTTTCGGAGGGTTGCGCGCTGGCCGGTTCACTTCATTCCCGCCCGTGCGCGCGGACATGTCGCGCCGCTTGATGTTGATGATCTCGGAGTCGCACTATCCGTGCTGTGCGAAATCGACGATCTGCCTATGCGCGAGATCGAACTCGGCGGAGCGACGGAAATGACGATTCGCGCCTATGTGGCGCGCCTGCGCAGCGAGCAGTGCGGCGCAAATGCACGACCGGCGCTGACGCTCGCAATTCCGCATTGGCTCGCGCGCATCGGTAGTCATGTCTGCGATCTGCTGCACGTGACGCCGTTTTCGTTCGGCCATCTGCAGCTGATGCAACACGACAATGTGCCGCGCGTGAATTATCTGCCGCAGCTCCTGCAGGTCACGGGAAAAACGCAAGAAAAATAAACGCGGTGAATAGCACCAGGTGCACCGCGCCCTGGATGATGGTTGCGCGACCACTGCTCAAAGTCAGCACCGCAACAAGAAACGTCAGCACCAGCAACACCGTTTCCTTCGGTGCAATGCCAAGCTCCAGCGGCATGCCGATCATCATCGATACGACGGCGACGACGGGAATGGTTAAGCCGATGCACGCGATCGCCGATCCGATGCCCAGGTTCAGGCTGGTTTGCAATCGGTTGCGGGCCGCGGCGCGTACTGCCGCGGCAGTTTCGGGCAGCAGTACCAGCATCGCGATCGCAATGCCGACGACAGCCAGCGGCGCCGATGCGGCGGCAACACCCGCTTCAATCGACGGCGCAAGCGATTTTGCGAGGCCGACGACGGCAATCAGACTGACCGCGAGCAATCCGAAGCTCGCGAGCGCGATCTTCAGCGGCGGCGGCGCCGCGTGACTGGCTTGGTCGCCAACATCGGCCGGTAAGAAATAGTCGCGATGCCGCACGGTTTGCACGAACACGAAAACGCAGTACAGCACCAGCGACATCACACCCGCGAACGCCAGTTGCAATGTCGAAAACGACGGACCCGGCGTGGTAGTCGTGTACGCCGGCACGACGAGTGTCAGTACCGCCAAGGCCGCCAGCACCGCCAGCGCGGGGCTGGTCCCCTCAACGCGATAGTCGAGCTCGCGATGACGCAATCCGCCAACCAGCAGGCACATGCCGACGATGCCGGTGGACGTAATCATCACCGCCGCATACACCGCGTCACGCGCGACGACGGTCGCCGTCGGGCCGCCCGCAAGCATCACCGACACAATCAGCCCGACCTCTATGATGGTGACCGCCACCGCAAGGATCAGCGTTCCGTACGGTTCGCCGACGCGCAGTGCGACCACTTCGGCGTGATGCACGGCAGCCAGCACCGCTGCGATCAGCGTCAGCGCGACCACGACGATCAGCGCCGATCCGAGCGGGCGGTTCCAGACGATTGCCAGCGCGACGACGGCTGCGATCGGAACGCCGACGCTCCAGCGCGGAAGTGCATGCGAAAATTCCGTAGTCATTGCTTGCTTCGTGCTGGGGTGGCCCATGCCGGCTAAGGATACCGGTGCCACGGTCATTTCCTCTTTGCGTTATCGCGATGCGAATGCCAGTGCGATGGCCTGCTCTTCGGTCAACTTGGCGCCGGAAGCCGTTCTACGGTCGACCTCGCCTGCTCCGAGTGCGGCCTGTGCGCGCGTCAGAGTCTCGTCGCGGATACGCGTTTGCATCGGGTAAAGGATTCGCCCCGCGCGAGCGAAATCGCGGTCGACGTAACCCACGAGGCTGGCCGCTCAGTCCTCGGTGCCATGCCGGGAGTGGACGAGCGCGATGTACTGCAGCAACCAGCTGACGTTTTGCTTGCGCTGAAGGTGCGGGATAGCCGCCTGGCCGTTCGCGAGCGCTTCGTCGCGATCACCGCGCAGGGCGTGGGCGCACGGCTAGTTGTTGCTCGCACCGAACATGAGCCCGATGGCCTGCTCTTCGGTTAACCGAGCGCCCGCTGCGGCATGCGCCTGCGTCTGCGCGTCTCCGAGCACGGCATTCACAAGCGCCATGACCCGGGCGCGCACGTCCGTGGTGAACGGAAATACGAGGCGTCCAGTTCGCTTGAGCTCGCTGTCGAAGAATCCAATTAGCAATGCGGCGTCGGCCTCCGATCCCGGTTGCTGCGCGTGAAGCAGCGCCATATACGGTACTAGCGAGACCACCATCTGCGTGCGTTGCAGGTACTGAATCACGTCTCTGCCCATGGCAAGCGCCGATTCTCGATCGCCACGCAGCGCGTACGCGAAAGCGAGGAACTGTTGCGAACCGCCGATACCGTACGGCGCTTTGATCCGGCGCAACGTAACGATCGCGTGCTGCAAAACCGGTATCGCGTCGTCGATGCGACCGAGCGCGCAACTGACCCATGCAGCGGTCGACAGTGCCATTTGCTCGCCAAGTTGCTGACCCGCTTCGCGATAGATTGCGGCCTGACGTTCGGCTCCGGCGAGTGCCTTTTCATAGTCGCCCAGGTACGCAAAATGCCGCCCATGCGCGAGCGCCAGCGCCGCCCGTTGGCGAAACGGTGCATCTTCATCGATCAACGCGTCGGCTTCGGCAATCGCGGCCGCCCTATGTTGCGAATCGCCGCGCAGCGCGCCAACCATCGCCGTCCATATCAGACAATCGATTAGTCTGAACGTGTCGCCCAAGCGGCGGAACAACTCGGTGGCTCGCAAGGCCGCAACGAAACACTCGCGGGGGCCAGCCTGGTAACCGAGGTGTGCGAGCGCCAGGTTAAATCGTGCCTCCACTTCAACGTTTAGTCCTTCGGGCAGCGGCGACAGGCGCTTGCCCCAGGCGATGCCTTCGTTCATCAACTCATGATTCAACCAGAACCGCCGGCTGTTGGCGAACAGCGCGCACGCGAGTTCGCGCGTTTCGGCGGAGGTGGTGGCCCAATCCAGGGCGGCGCGCAGGTTGTCCAATTCGGCGTCTTGGCGCTTCTGTTCTTCGGTGTTCCACCTCCAATACCCGCCCTCGACGTGCCGCGCAAACGCAAGGAGAGCTTCGGCGTGTCTGCGCAATAGTTGCGCTGTTTCACCGGCGCCGGCGAGTTGCTCGAGCGCGAACGCGCGCGTTGTCTCCAACAGCCGGTAGCGCGGCACTTCGCCGCCGTCGGCGACCACCAGCGACTTGTCGACTAGATGACCGAGCAGATCCAGTACGGTCCACTCGTCCAGGTGTTCGTCGGCAGTAACCGCCTGCGCCAATTCCAGGGAGAGGCCGCCCACGAATACGCCGAGCCGTCGAAACACCGTTCGCTCTTCCGCTGAAAGCAGCTGGTGGCTCCATTCCAGCGTGGCGCGCAGCGTCTGATGACGGCGGAGTACTGAACGAGTGCCGCCGGTCAAAATATTGAAACGCTCGTCGATTCGCGCACGCACTCCGTCGACGCCGAGTAATCGGACACGCGCTGCGGCCAGCTCGATCGCCAACGGCATGCCGTCAAGCCGCCGACAGATGTCGGCGATCGTCATGAACTGCGAGCTGGTCGGTTGCAGCCGTGGATCGGCCGCTTGAGCGCGGGCGACGAACAGCGCAACGGCTGCCGGCGTTCCGGTATTGGCGTCGCTCGCGCAGCCCGCCGAGCCGGTAGACCTGCTCTGCGGGCAGGCGCAGCGGCTCCTGGCTGGTTACCAGAACGCGCGAATCGGGTGCACCGGTCAACAGAAGTGCGCACACAGTCGGCGGCCGCGTCCAGCACGTGCTCGCAGTTGTCCAGGATCACCAGAGAATGTCCGTGGCGCAGCAGTGCGACGACGGTTTGCATGACGGGCCGATCATCACCGCCGCGGATACCGAGCGCCTGGGCGATTGCAGTCGGGACCGCTGCGCCGTCGCTCAGCTGCGAAAGCTCGACCCACCAGATGCCGCCGGCGAAGTGCTCGCGCTGCGCGACGGCGAGCGCTTGCGCCAAGCCGTGTCTTACCGATGCCCCCGGCGCCGACGATCGAGACGAGCGCATGCCTCTGCAGCAAGTCGCTGACCGCTGCGAGGTCGTCGGTGCGACCGTACAGCGTGATCCGAGTGCACCGGGATCTCAGTGTGCACTGTGGAAATCGGTGAAGCGCGCGTCATCGGGCGGTGTAGTCAGGCTTGCCGTAAAGCGATAGCCGCGCCCGGGGATCGTCGCGATCGTCTGCGGCCCGAGCAGCTTGCGCAGCGTCGAGATGTGGACCTGCAGGTTGTTCTCTTCGACCACCACACCGGGCCAGACGAGTTCGAACAGCTCGTTCTTATCCACCGCACGGTCGCGCCGCTCGACCAGCGCCAGCAGCACGTCAAAGGCGCGCGCGCCGAGCTTGGCGGGCTTCTCGTCAATCTGCAATTGGCGCCGCGCGACGTCGAGTCGCGCGGCGCCGAAGCGAAACTCCGAGGTGCGGTTTCCATGCAGGAGCTCAGTCAAGCAACTCGTGTTGAAGGCTGAAGCTTAACGGTCGTGGGCCGCGTAACAGGGGCAATTCATAACGATTAAGGCCGATTAAGGCGCAGCCCAAAGACCTTAATGGTGTTACGGACGGACGATGCGTTCCTCGACAACCATCACCCCAAGGAGAACGCCATGGACCGCAATTCACTGAAGCAACGCCTCGTTCTGATGACGCTCGCCGCGTTGGCGTCGACCAGCACGTTCGCATTGATGGTGCTGGCACCGATGGCCGCCAGCGGCGGCCTGGCCTGACTCGCGCGCTCGCCTCGAAACACATCGACGTTCTCACGTGCTGTCGGCATGCCTGAAGGCGCAGCACTTCGCGAAGCGCGGCCGCTAGCCGAACCGCGCCTCATGCAGTCTCATCACCCGGAGGTTTCAATGAAATACCCGTCTCGTTCCCGCCTTGCCCTGACTTGCTTCGGCTTACTCGCAGTCGCGATTTCGCACACCGCGCGGGCGGAATTCAAGTGTGATCAGCGGCATCTCACGCGCGTCGATGCCACCGCTTGTGCCAAGGCAGCCGAGAGCCCATCATCGCTTCGGCAATACATATGGCGTACGCAAAAGATCTACGGCCTGCAGATGTCCGACTACGTGCGCTTTGAAGGAGACGAGCCGAAGGCAAAGGCCGCTCCGGCTGCGCAAGCTACTACGCCGCAAAATTCGGTGGCTGGCGTTGCGCGTTCCTCGCGCTAGTGGTGGGCGTGCACAGCGGTAAGGATTCCCCCGGATCTCGCGCCGCTGTGCACCTCTAATATGAAGGCGTCTCCCGTATGGATTGCTCAGGCTCCTGCGGGATCTGTAAAGTCGATCTACGATCCGTGGCAAGCAAGGCGCCGCGCGCTTGAAACTGAACATTCAACCGCTGACACCGCAACGCTGGGACGATCTGGTAACGCTGTTCGAGCGCCCGGGCTGTTCAGTCGCGCGCGGCTGCTGGTGCATCTTCTATCGCGAAAGCGGCAAGGCGGTCGTCCCGAAGAATCTCAGCTTGCGCGAGGCGCGCAAGCGTTCGCTGAAGAAGCTGGTCGATCGCGGCGTCGTTCCCGGACTGCTCGGCTATCGCGATGGACAACCCGTCGGCTGGGTCTCACTCGGTCCGCGTGATGAATACGCACGGCTCGCTCGCTCGCCCGTGATGAAGCCAGTCGACGACAAGCCCGTGTGGTCGATCGTCTGTTTTGTTGTCGATCCGAAGGTGCGGCATCAAGGCGTCGCGGCCGCACTGCTAAAGGGCGCGCTCACGTGGGCGCGAACCAACGGGGTCGACTCTTGTCGAGGCGTATCCGGTCGATAAGGCGACGAAGTCCGGCCGACGATGCGATGTGGTTCGGTGCAAAGTCAATGTACGACGACGCGGGATTCGTCGAGGTCGCGCGTCGCAAGCCGGCGCGGCCGGTAGTTCGTAAGGACACTTCGTACAGGGACGTAGGCATGGTGAGCGCTCATGTGCGCGACAGCCAGCTTCAGTGGCCCGAGTTGCCGCTTGCTGCTTGGAGCGACACCTACCAGACGCTGCACTTGTGGCTGCAAATCGTCGGCAAGGTGCGGCTGGCAGCGAGCCCTTGGGTTAATCATTCATGGCACGTCACCCTGTATGTGACGGCGAGAGGATTGACGACTTCACCGATCGCCATCGGCACGCGGGCCCTACAGATCGACTTCGATTTCATCGATCATCGGCTGGCGATTCAAACGAGCGACGGCCGTGACGTGGGATTTGCACTCGAGCCGATGTCGGTCGCGACGTTTTATGCGCGGCTGATGAAAGAGTTAAAAGAGCTCGACGTTCGGCTGAGCATTCATCCGTTTCCGAATGAAATCGAACATCCGATCCGCTTCGATCAAGATGAAGAGCACCGAGCCTACGACGCCGAGTTTGTCAATCGATTCTGGCGTGCGCTGGTGCAAGCCGATCGCGTCTTCAAGATATTTCGTGCTCGATTCATAGGCAAGGTCAGCCCGGTGCATTTCTTCTGGGGTGCGCCCGACCTGGCGGTCACACGATTCTCGGGGCGGCGCGCGCCGATGCATCCCGGTGGCATTCCGCATATGCCCGACTGGGTGACTCGCGAAGCGTATTCGCACGAAGTCAGCAGCTGCGGCTTCTGGCCCGGTGGCGGCGCGATCGCGTACCCGGCGTTTTACTCGTACGCGTATCCGGAGCCGGCCGGGTTTTGCACAGACCCGCGTGCAGCCTGACGCCGCGTTTTACAGCAACGATCTGCACGAATTCATTTTGCCGTACGACGCAGTGCGACAGGCGAAATCGCCCGACGCAACGCTGCTCGAATTCCTGCAGACCACGTACGAAGCAGCGGCGATGCTGGGCAAGTGGGATCGCGCTTCGCTCGAGCGCGGCGACCCCAAAATCGCGGCAGGCGCTACGCGAGAAACTTGAGCGTTGCCGGCACCTGCCGGCGTAGCAGTGCGTTGCGTGCCGCCCATTCCGCTTCGGGCGCGAGCTGCTCGAGAAAGCGCGCTTCGCCGGCCACCTGCAAGGCAATCGGCACGCCGTCGCGATAGAGCACGCGGTTGCCGGTCAACGCGGGTAGCCGCGAGCCCGGACTGAGAATGCCCACCAGGTTCAGCGGATCGGCGCCGCTCAGGCTGACCAACGCACCGGACGGCTCGCGCCGCCGGATATCGCGCAACAGCCCGATCGCTTCGGGTGCGGCAAATTGTTCGCCCGACGTACCTGCGACGAAACGCCCGCCGCGAATTTCGCCGCGCGCTTCGAGCCGTCGATAACAACGCAGCAGATCGCGCCATGGCGGCAGCCACTGAGCCTCGCGTGCGATCAACCGCCAGAACACCACGCCGTAGCGGCGTAGCAGGGTGCGAGCGACGTGCTCGACGATGTCTGCCCCTTCCGGAGCACGCCGTTTTCGCACCAGCGCCCAGCGACCGGCGTCTTCGATGCCGAACAACGCCGTGCGGCGCAGACGCTTGTGCCCATCGAACGTCCGGCGTCGATCGGACGGCACGAGCAATGCTCGCAACCCACCGAAGCTATCGGCATTGATCAGCCCCTGCGCAACAAGCTCGGCGAGTGCTTGCTCGACTTGCGTGCGCAACAGTGTCGTGCCTTCGACGATTTCTTCGAAAAACGAAGCGCCGTGCACCGTGATGAACTCGACGACCTGCTGCGCGTTCGACGTCAGCGTCACGCCGTTGCCGTCCGGGGCAAGCGCGGCCCAGATGGCCAGGTTGCGCCGCGACGCAAGCGCAATCGGTGTCGTGCGCACAGGACTCGGCGCGCGTTCGCCGTTGGCGCCGTTAGTCTTCGTGCTTAGCGGTGCGATACGCGTCCACACGACTCTGCCGGAGCGGCTCAGCTCGTCCAGCCAGGCCGGATCGTATTCGTTGACGCGTGCGGGAAGGATCTCGGTCTCCCAGGCGGCGGCGGGTGCCTCGAAACCTTCGAGTTGCGACACGATGTTGGCTACCGCATCCGCACCTTCGACTCGCGCTTCCGGTGCGACTCGCTGCCATTCGAACAGAAAGCGCACGAAGTCGCGCGCTTCGACCGGCTCGATTTCCCGGCGCAGCCGATTCACGGTGTACCGGTGGATGCGCGCAAGCAGCCGCCGCTCGCACCATTCGGTCTCCTTGGTGTCGGGACTGAACTGTCCACGCATCACCGAGCCTTCGGCTTCGAGTCGTACCAATGTGGTTTCGACTTCGCCAGCGGCCAGGCCGAGCGGTGCGGCGAGTGCGGTGACGGTTACGGGCCCCAGACCCTGCAGGCGATCGCGCAGAATTTCGACGAGCGCGTCGTCACGCGTCCACGCTCTCTGATACTGAATCGGCGCTTCAATGACCGGCGTTCGCTGAGCCAAAGGAAACAGCGCGTCGAATTCGGGCAAGCGCTCCGCAGCAACGAAAGCAGCGTGTCCCCCTTGCGCAATTGAAGTCGCACGCTTCGCAGCCACAAGCTCCGCGATCAGTGCCGCCCACTCAGGCTGCGCACTGATCTCCGCTTCGCTCAAGAAACCCAAGCTCATCAGCGCATCGTGCAATTCGTCGGCGCCCCGCGGCTCGGGCCATACTTCCTCGCGCACTCTGCGGATCGCATCGGCGTCGAGCTTGCCGAGATCGGCGGCGGTTTCGGCATCGATCCAGCGGCGCGCCATCACCGCCTGCGTGCGGCGCTCTTCCAGCGGTGCATCGTCAAGGTAGGCATACGGCCGCGCGGAAAGGATTTCGAGCGCGAGCGGCGAAGGCTCGGTCAGATCGCGCGCGATCACCTTGATGTCGCCACGCTCCATTGCGCGCAGCACACGCTCGAGGCCGTCGATGTCCATCGCTTCGTGCAGGCAATCGTCGATCGTCTGTCGCACCAGAGGGTGATCGGGTATTTCGCGGTCGCCGACGATGTTCTCGCCGCACGCCACCTGATCGGGGAATATGGCTGCAAGCAAATCTTCGGACGCCATGCGTTGCAGCTGCGGTGCGACTTTATGGCCGCCGCGAAAGCGCAGCAACGCGAGCGCCACCACGGCGTTCCAACGCCAGCGCGTGCCGAACATCGGCGCGTCCAGCAGCGCCTGTATCAGCAACGGCCGCACGGTCTTTGCAGACAGATAGCGCGCCACGTCTTCGAGCGGAAAACTGTGGCTGCTCGAAAGCGATAACACGATCGCATCCTCGGTCGCCGCCGCCTGCAGCTCGAAATCGAATTTGCGACAGAAGCGCTTGCGCAGCGCCAGGCCCCACGCGCGATTGATCCGGCTGCCGAACGGCGCATGCACGATCAGCTGCATGCCGCCCGACTCGTCGAAGAATCGTTCGAGAGCGACGGTGCGAATGGTTGGCAGACTGCCCAACGCCGCCTTGGCTGCTGCAAGGTAATCGACGATCTGCTCGGCCGCTGCCAGCGCGATGCCGACTTCATCGGTAAGCCAGGCGATCGCGGCGTCGCGCCCGCCGATGTCGAGCCGCTCTGCAATCGTGTCGCGCAACCTGGACAACGACTGCGAAAACTCGTCGGTGCGCGCCGGCGCTTCGCCGAGCCAGAATGGAATCGTGGGTGGTTGTCCTTTTGCATCCTCAACGCGCACGGTGCCGCGCTCGACGCGGATGATCCGGTATGACGTGTTGCCGAGCTGGAACACATCGCCCGCCAGGGACTCCACCGCAAAATCTTCGTTCACGGTGCCGACGACTTGCGACTGCGGTTCCAGCACCACCGTGTAGTCGGCGGTATCAGGAATCGTTCCGCCTGACGTCACTGCCGACAGCGCTGCGCCGCGCCGCCCGCGCAAAACGCCATTGACCGCATCGCGATGCAGATGTGCGCTGCGCCGCCCGCGCTGCGTATGAAAACCTTCGGCCAGCATCAGCACGATTTCGTTGAACTCATCACGCGTGAGATCACGGAACGGATAGGCGCGCTGATAGAGCGTGAAGAGGTCATCCTCGCGCCATTCCTGCGACCCGACTTCGGCCACGATCTGCTGCGCCAGAACGTCGAGCGGCTTCGCAGGCACGGAGATGTTGTCCAGCTCGCCGCGCCGCGTCGAGTCCAGCAGCGCGGCGCAGTCGCACAGTTCGTCGCGCGACAGCGGAAAGAGCCGGCCCTTCGATACGCCGCCGACCGCGTGACCGGCGCGGCCGACGCGCTGCAGGAACGCTGCGATCGAACGCGTCGAGCCGATCTGGCACACCAGATCGACATCGCCGATATCGATTCCCAGCTCGAGCGACGCAGTCGCGACCAATGCGCGCAGTTCACCGCGCTTCAGTCGCTGCTCGGCATCCAACCGCTTATCACGTGAGAGGCTGCCGTGATGCGCGGTGACGTTCTCATCGCCCAGCCGTTCGGACAGATGCCGCGCGGCGCGCTCGGCAAGGCGGCGCGTATTGACGAAGATCAACGTTGTCCGATGCTCGCGCACCAACTCGGCGAGCCGGTCGTACACCTGCTGCCATACGTCACCGGACATCACCGCTTCGAGCGGAGCCGACGGCAGCTCGATCGCAAGATCGCGCCGGCGCACGTGGCCGGTGTCGACGATCGTGCAGCGTGCGCCGTCGCCGACCAGAAATTTTGCGATTTCACTGATCGGCTTCTGCGTGGCTGACAAGCCAATACGGACGAGATCTCGTCCTGCAAGCGCCTGCAGCCGTTCGAGCGACAACGCCAGATGCGCGCCGCGCTTGTTCGGCGCCAGCGCGTGAATCTCATCGACGATCACCGTGCGCGTCGTCGCCAGCATCTTGCGACCCGACTTGCTGGTCAGCAGGATGTACAGCGATTCGGGCGTCGTGACGACGATGTGCGGCGGCCGCCGCCGCATGCTCGCGCGATCGGCCTGCGGCGTATCTCCGGTGCGCACCATCGTGCGAATGTCGATGTCGGGCAAGCCGAGCCGCTCAAGTTCGGCGCGGATTCCGGCGATCGGGACTTCGAGGTTCTTCTGAATATCGTTCGATAGCGCTTTCAGTGGAGAGACGTAGACAACGTGGGTTTCATCCGTCAATCCGTGTTCGATGCCTTCGCACACCAACGTATCGATCGCCGCCAGAAAAGCGGCCAACGTTTTGCCCGATCCGGTCGGCGCGGCGACCAGCGCGTGCTGCCCCGCCTTGATCGCCGGCCAAGCGTCTGCCTGCGCGCCCGTGGGCGCCGCGAATGCCGAGGCGAACCACGCCTGCACGGCGGGATGAAACAGTTCGAGGACGGGGGTTTGCATCTGGAGTTGTTTACAAAGTCGCATGTGGTGATGACCACACGACCCTCAAGTTTATCCGCGGTTGCAGCCGTCAGCAGGCACCTAGCTACTGCGCCCGCACAGACAACCGGCCGTTGACGACAAATCGGCCGCCGCCTTGTGGAGTGACGACCAGCATTTCGGCGGTATCGAGCGAAACGCCGGTCAGCGCCGAGATCGTTGCTCCGTGCGAGACGAACACGCGGTTTCCGACCTGCGGCACGCTGATCAGCTCCCGCATTTCGCGCACTTGCCGGTCGCGATTTTCCGGATGAGTAAACAAGTTGCTGAGCGCGGTCGAAATCTCCGCCTTGCCGAACGCGAGATTGGCCGTTTCAACGCAGCGGCACCACGGGCTCGACAGCACGCGCTCCACCACGACACCGCGCGCACGAAACTCAGCGCCGACCCGCTGTGCGTCACGCCGGCCGTCATCGGTCAAGTTGCGCTGCGTGCTGCAGTCATCCAGACGAAAGCCGGGCGGATCGCCGACTCCCGGAGTCGTCACCGCGTGTCGCATCAGCACGACCTGACCACCCTTTTTCAGCAGCGACCAAAGCGTCTCGTCTGCCAGCGCAGGCGATGGCAGCGATAGCAGCGCTACGACTGCCAGAAGTGCGCCACAGATCGCAGTGGGCGACCGGTAAACCATTGCTGAACGCTGGGTACGACGACTGTCTGCGCGAAGGAGTCGATCCACGCATCGGAAGTATATTTGCGTTCGCCCGCCGGAGACACTCGATGACGCATCGGATATCGCACACCACGCGCCGCCGCTTACTCGCGACTGCCGCCGCCGTCACGCTTGCACCGTCGAGCGCCATCTTTGCGCAAGCCTATCCGGCCAAGCCGGTGCGTTGGATCGTGCCCTATCCGGCCGGCGGCGGTTCGGACTTTCTGGCGCGAACCGTCGGTGCGCAGATGGAAAAGCAGTTGGGTCAGCCGCTGGTGATCGAGAATCGGCCGGGCGCGGCGACGATGATCGGTGCCGAAGCGGTGGCGCGCTCGACCGCTGATGGTTACACGCTGCTAAGCGGCGACAACGGTACGTTCGTTTTCAACACTGCCCTGTACAAAAAGGTGCCGTATGACCCGGCGAAAGACTTCGCGCCGATCGGGCTGATGGCGCGCTTTCCATTGATCGTCGTTGCGAACCCTGCGACAGGCTTCAAGACGATGCGAGATCTGGTCGATGCCGCCAAAAAAGAACCGGGCAAGCTTTCGTACGCATCAGTCGGTGCCGGCAGTCCGCATCATCTGGCGATGGAGTTGATCAAGGACCGCACCGGCGCGTTCATCGTGCACATTCCGTATCGCGGCGCGGCGCCGGCGGTGCAGGACGTGCTGGGCAATCAGTTGCCGGTGATGGTGATCGATACCGCTGTGGGCCTGCCGCACATACGCGCGGGCAAGCTGGTGCCGCTGGGAGTGTTGAGTCGCCAGCGCCTGCCCGCGCTGCCCAATGTGCCAACGCTCGAAGAGCAGGGCATTCGTGATACCGAGGTGTACGCGTGGCAGGGAATGGTGGTGCCGGCCGCGACGCCGCGCGAAATCACGTCGAAGCTGACGGCGGAGTTGAATCGCGCGATCGCCAACCCGGAGGTCACGCGCAAGCTGCAGGAATTCGGGCTCGAGCCGATCCCCGGCAACGCCGAGCAAATGGCGGCTTACATCAAGAGCGAGACCGCGCGCTGGCACGCGCTGATCAAGCAGCGTGGTCTGACGCTGGATTAGACGCTAGGTCGTTGCAAGCCGGCGCTTGCGCTTTGGCGGCGGAAATTGTGCGTCGATTTGCGCCAGGTCATCGGCGGTCAATTCAAGGTTTGCTGCCGCAAAGTTTTCGCGCAGATGCGGCTCGCTGGCCGACATCGGAATCGCGATCACGTCCGGGTGCCGCAGCACCCACGCCAGCGCGACACTCGATGCGCTGACGCCGTGGCGCCGGCCGATCGCCGCGAACGTCGTGTCGCGCGCCAACGCGCCCTGATCGATTGGCGAGTACGCCATCGTCACCACGCCATGGTCGCGCTGCCATGGCAGCAGGTCGAATTCAACGCCGCGTTCGCTGGCGGAGTAGTACACCTGATTGGCGACGCAGTTTGGCGCCGGCCGGAAGCGACCACAGTTGCTGCATGTCGGCCGTGTCGAAGTTGCTAACGCCCCAGTGACGGATACGTCCTTCATTGCGCAGCTGCTCGAATGCAGCGACGGTCTCCTTCAACGGCACCGAGCCGCGCCAATGCAGTAGATAGAGGTCGATCACGTCGAGTTGCAAGCGTTGCAGACTGCGTTCGCAGGCGCGCAGCACGTCAGCGTGACCTGGCGTTGCTCGGCAGAACCTTTGAGACGATCGTCAACTCTCGGCGCGAGACATTCCCGGCTTGCAAGGCTTCCTGAATCGCGGCGCCCACCACCTCTTCAGCGCCGCCGTCGCCATACATTTCGGCGGTATCGATCAGCCGGTAACCGATCGCAAGCGCCGTCTTGACAGCCGCGATGTCGGCTGCGCGCGTGCGCCTCGCCTCACCCATGCGCCAGGTGCCGAGCCCGAGCGCGGGCACGTTATCGCCGCTGGCCAATCGAACAAGTCGCATCGTTCACCCCCTGCACGTCCGTCGTCTATTAAGCTAAGCAGGCATCCGCCTTGCTTTGCGCTTCACCACGCCGTTCGGCGCGCAATTATTCCAATGATTAAGGCTACTTGGCTTGCGGCCCTTGCTCTGCTGATCGCTGCGACGGCACCGGCTGCAAACGCTTTCGGCTTCACCGACGTCGATCGTCGTGCGCGCGAGCTGGCGAATCGACCGTACGTCAAGCAGGCGCCTCCACTGCCGAAGGCTCTGAAGGACCTGACGTACGACCAGACACGTGACATTCGATTCAATCCAGCACGGTCGCTCTGGCGTGAGCACAACTTGCCGTTCGAGATTCAGTTCTTTCATCTGGGCGGCTACTTCGATCAGCCGGTTCGCATCTACGAAGTGGTCGGCAAGGACGTGAACGAGATCGCGTTCGAGACGGCAGCATTCGATTACGGCAAGAACAAGCTCGATCGCTCGCAGTTCGCAAGAGTCGGCTTCGCCGGCTTTCGGGTTCACTACCCGCTCAATCTCGCGCCGGGCAAGCCCGCCTACAAAGACGAGTTGGTCTCCTTCCTCGGTGCCAGCTACTTTCGCGCGCTCGGACAAGGCCAGCGCTATGGGGCGTCCGCGCGTGGCCTCGCGATCGACACCGCCGAGCGCGGCGGCGAGGAATTTCCGCGTTTCGAGCAATTCTGGATTGAACGGCCGGCCGCTGGCGCGAAGGAACTCGTTATCCACGCGCTGCTTGATTCGCGGCGTGTGACTGGTGCCTATCGTTTCGTGATCCGTCCCGGCGTCGCGACGGTCACGGATGTGCAAGCACGGCTGTACTTACGCGAGCCGGTGGCAAAGCTGGCGGTTGCACCGCTGACGTCGATGTTCTTCTTCGGCGAGAACCAGCGCGCGCCGAGCGAGGACTTTCGTCCCGAAGTGCACGATTCCGATGGACTCTCCATCCACGCAAACAACGGTGAATGGATCTGGCGGCCGCTGGTCAATCCACGGCGCCTGTTGGTAACTTCGTTCGCACTGACCGACCCGCGCGGTTTCGGGCTGATGCAGCGTGATCGGCAGTTCGATCGCTATGAAGACCTGGAAGCGCGCTACGAATCGCGGCCCAGCGTGTGGGTCGAGCCTGTCACAAAGTGGGGCGCCGGCCGAGTCGAATTGGTGCAGATTCCCACACCCAACGAGGCTAACGACAACATCGTCGCGTATTGGGTTCCGAATGCGGTGCCGCCGCCGGGCACGCCGCTTGATCTCTCGTATCGCATGCTATGGATGAAAGACACGGATCGACGCCCGCCTAACGGCTGGGTCGTGCAGACGCGCCGCGGACATGGGTATCACCGAAACCCTGCGTCGAATGACACGTTAAAGCTCACGGTCGACTTTGACGGCCCGGCACTGCGCAAATTGCCGGTCAACGCACCGGTGCAGGCTGACGTTGGGATCGCGAACGGACAGAGCACCGACCTCGTCGTTTATCGCAACGACGTCACCGGCGGCTGGCGCATGGTCGTCGAGCTGCGCAGGCAGGACAAGGAAAAACCCACCGAAGTGCGCGCACTTTTGCGCAACGACAAGGAAGTCTTGAGCGAGACATGGAACTACATCATTCCGCTGCAGCAGTAGCGGCGCTTGTCGCGCGCGAATGCAAGCCGGGACCGGCGGTGCCCGCTGCGGCTCCTCCGATCCTGCGCACGCCAATGGCGCCGCGCCGCTGGGGGCGTGTCGGTCCGCTGTCCTGGATGCTGCGCCGGCTGTTCGGGCTCGAGCTGCGGCTTACCGATGTCGACGGGCCGGCACGCGGCGCCGGGCGTCGCCGGCGCTTTGTGCTGCTGTCGCTGTCGCTGGGGCCGTCGCTGTATGCAACGTATGTCCTGTCTGGGCTGCTACCGAAGGTCGTCACCGCCAATGAAACCGTCGATACGGCCATCGCTTGGGGCGAGAGCGGATTGCTCGTCTTGTTTGCCTTGTTGACCTGCTGGCTTGCGGCGGGCTTCTGGACGGCGGTGATGGGATTTTTCGTGCTGCTGCGAGGCGGCGATCGGCACTTGATCTCTCGTTCCGCCGTGTCTGCCGACGCTGTGTTGCCCGCGGCGGCGCGCACCGCGATCGTGATGCCGATTTGCAATGAAGACGTGCGTCGCGTATTTGCCGGCTTGCGCGCGACCTATGAGTCGGTCGCGCGCGCCCATGCGCTCGATCACTTCGATTTCTACGTTCTATCCGACACCGGCAACCCCGATGTCTGCGTGGCCGAGCTCGATGCGTGGAACGCGTTACGCGAAGACCTTGACGCCGAGTCTCGACTGTTTTACCGGCATCGCCGCCGGCGCGTAAAACGCAAGAGCGGCAACATCGACGATTTTTGCCGGCGCTGGGGCGCGAAGTACCGCTACATGGTCGTGCTCGATGCCGAC
>CAWAYV010000006.1:0-259710 GCA_963786295.1 uncultured beta proteobacterium
GGCTGATCCTGCGCGAGGAGCGCACTTTTCTCGAGACGGTTGAAAGCACGTTTCCGCGCTTGACTGGCGGTGGGTTACGCGCTCTTTAGGTGCCACGCTTTGGGTCGCGTGAATGTCTCGATTCCGTAGGTAGACAGCGTCAACCCCACTCCGGAATGGCCGACGCCGCTCCACGGCAATCGGGGGCTGACCCTGTCGCAGCAGTTCCAATACACCGAGCCCGCACGCAATTGCGAAAGTATCTGGTTCGCTTGCTGTTGATCCTGGGTGTAGACGCCCGCCGTCAAGCCGTATTCGGTGTCGTTCATCAGGCGCACTGCTTCATCATCGTTCGCAACCTTCTGAATGCCAATAATCGGGCCGAAGCTTTCCTCGCGCATCACCTCCATTGAGTGATCGACGTTGGTTAGCACAGTCGGCGCAAACCATTGGCCAGGCGGCGGCAGGCGAGTTCCGCCGAGGAGCAGCTTCGCACCCTTGGCGACGGCGTCGGCCACTTGCCGTTCGAGCACGTCGATCTGCGGCGCGCGCGTCAGCGGACCAATGTAGGTGTCGTCGGCGGTCGGATCGCCGCGCTTGAAGCCCGCAACTTCTTTGACGAACGTGTTGACGAAATCCTCGTAGATCGTTTGATGCACATAGATACGCTCGACTGAGCAGCAGCTTTGCCCGGTGTTGTACATCGCGCCGTCGGCCAGCGACGCTGCAGCGGTGGCCACGTCGACATCTTCGCGAACGTAGATCGGATCCTTGCCGCCGAGCTCGAGCTGCAGCTTCAGCATGCGCGGTCCGACTTCGCGCGCGATGCGCTGCCCGGTCGCATACGAGCCGGTAAAAAATACGCCGTCGATCGGTTGTTTGATCAACTCCGATCCGATCGCTCCGCCTCCTACGAGTACAGCGAATATGTGCTGCGGAACACCGGATCGATGCAACAGTTTGCCGATCTCGATGCCGGTCAAGGTCGCAAACTCCGACGGCTTGTAAAGCACGGCGTTACCTGTCAGCAGCGCCGGCACGAACACGTTCCCACCGACAAAGTACGGATAGTTCCACGCGGAAATATTGGCGACGACGCCCAGCGGCTCGTGTGAAATCTGTTCGCGCATGCTGGCCGCGGTATGCACGGCACGTGTTGCGATCGCCCCCTCGGTCGATTCGAGAAAAAAGTCGATCCGCCCGGTCGAGCCCTTGATCTCGTTTCTCGATTGACGAATCGGTTTCCCGGTTTCCGACGTGAGGACGGCAGCCAGTCGTTCGACGTCGCTTGTCAACGCGTCGCGGAAGCGCCGCAATACATCGATGCGATTTGGCAACGGCTGTGCGGCCCAAGCAGGCTGTGCGGCGCGCGCCGCCAAGTATTTCGCAGAGACGGACTGCGCGTCGTCCTGCTGTAACTCGGCAATCGTTGCGCCGGTCGCCGGATTTCGAATGATTAGCATGTCGAATGCTCGCTCATCGACGTTCCTTGGTAGCGCTCAAGAAATCATCCAGGATGGGGTCGCCGGATAGCGTGTTGCTGCTCTTCCAGTCATGAAATTCGGGGTGCCATTGCACGGCGTGATTTAGAGGCGTAGGAGCGACCGGTCCAGCGCATCGCTTCGATCATTCCATCGTCAGGCGACGTGGCTTCGATAGTGAAACCATCGGCAAGCTTCTTGACACCCTGGTGATGAACGCTGTTGACGCGCGCGCGTTTAACTCCTGGATAAAGTCTGGCCAGGCGTGTATCAGACACGAACTCGATCTCGTGGAAATTCTGGTCGTAGAGATCGGCATCGCGATGCGTCAGGCTTCCCGGTTGTTGCATCGTGATGTCCTGGTACAACGTGCCGCCGAAAGCGACGTTGATGACCTGCAGCCCGCGGCAAACGCCGAGTACCGGTTTGCCCGCATCGATAAACGCGCGCAACAGAGCAATCTCATACTCGTCGCGCACGCGATCACCGCTCCATTCGGGCTTTATTGGCTCTTCGCCGTAGCTGCCTGGCCAGACGTCCGAGCCGCCGTGTAGTACGAGTCCGTCGAGCATCGACGCGTAGTCGTGCAGTGTTACGTCGCCTCGCTTCGTCGGCCCCTCAGGCGAAGGAATCACCAGCGCGAGCGCGCCCGCCGATTGCACCCAGTGCACGATTGACTGCTCGACATACTGCAGCGTCTTGCCGGTGAAAATCGGACGCTTTGCGTCGGCGTGAAAGAAGCACACCGAAATCCCGATTCGCGGACGTTTCCTCACATCGCCTGCTCGAAGAACCGCGTGAAATCATCGCGCGTGCAAGGGCGTGGATTGGTCTGATGGCAGATATCTTTTTCCGCAATGTCGACCAACGCCGGTATCTGTGTTCGCTGCACGCCGACCGCAGATAACGACGGCGCGATGCCTATCTCACGCTTCAACCGCATCAGCCACGGAACAAAGTCCTCGGCGCCGCCGGCGCCAACGACGTGCGCAAGCTCGGCAAACTTGGCGTGCGCGATGTCGAGATTGAAACGCATTACCGGCTCGAGCATCAGCGCGTTGGCCAGCCCATGATGCAGATCGCACACGGCGCCGAGTGCATGCGCGCACGAGTGCACTGCACCGAGATCTTTCTGAAACGCGATCGCGCCCATCATCGACGCCATCATCATGTCGGCGCGCGCCGCAAGATTGCGGCCGTCCTTGACCGCGGTGGGCAGCGCGCGCGCGGCGATCCGCACCCCTTCGAGTGCTATGCCGTCACACAACGGGTGAAACGCGGGCGACAAGTACGACTCGATGTTGTGCGTCAGCGCATCCATGCCGGTCGCCGCGGTCACGGCGGGTGGCAAGTCGATCGTCAACTCCGGATCGGCAAAGACCGCTTTGGCCAGCAGCTTTGGCGAGAAGATTACTTGTTTGATATGACTCGTGTCGTCGCTGACGACGCTTGAGCGCCCGACCTCGGAACCCGTGCCGCTGGTCGTCGGCACCGCGACGATGTAGGGCAACTCGTTCGTGATCGGCCGCACATGCGCGTGGTCCCACGCATACTCGATGACGTCGCCATCGTGCACCGCCATCAGTGCCACCACTTTGGCGACGTCGAGCGCGGCTCCACCACCGATGCCGATCACGCAGTCGGCTTGTTGCGCGCGGAACGCGTCACGGCCCTGCATCGCCTGCGACGCGGTGGGATTGCCGTGCACGCCTGCAAACAGATGCACATTCAATCCGGCTCCGAGATTGGCGACAAAGTTCTTCAGCACCGGCAGTGTGGCGAGCCCTCTGTCAGTGACGACGATCGGTCGCGTGAAACCGCGTTCGCGCAAATGATCGCCGACGAGCTTGCTGGCGCCCGGCTCCGAACTGGATGTCGGTAGGAAAAGAAAATCGGGAGATCGTCATCGATGGGCAAACCATTGGCCAGGCGGCGGCAGGCGAGTTCCGCCGAGGAGCAGCTTCGCACCCTTGGCGACGGCGTCGGCCACTTGCCGTTCGAGCACGTCGATCTGCGGCGCGCGCGTCAGCGGACCGATGTAGGTGTCGTCGGCGGTCGGATCGCCGCGCTTGAAGCCCGCAACTTCTTTGACGAACGCGCTGACGAAATCCTCGTAGATCGTTTGATGCACATAGATACGCTCGACTGAGCAGCAGCTTTGCCCGGTGTTGTACATCGCGCCGTCGGCCAGCGACGCTGCAGCGGTGGCCACGTCAACATCTTCGCGAACGTAGATCGGATCCTTGCCACCGAGCTCGAGCTGCAGCTTCAGCATGCGCGGTCCGACTTCGCGCGCGATGCGCTGCCCGGTCGCATACGAACCGGTAAAAAATACGCCGTCGATCGGTTGTTTGATCAACTCCGATCCGATCGCTCCGCCTCCTACGAGTACAGCGAATATGTGCTGCGGAACACCGGATCGATGCAACAGTTTGCCGATCTCGATGCCGGTCAAGGTCGCAAACTCCGACGGCTTGTAAAGCACGGCGTTACCTGTCAGCAGCGCCGGCACGAACACGTTCCCACCGACAAAGTACGGATAGTTCCACGCGGAAATATTGGCGACGACCCCCAGCGGCTCGTGTGAAATCTGTTCGCGCATGCTGGCCGCGGTATGCACGGCACGTGTTGCGATCGTCCCCTCGGTCGATTCGAGAAAAAAGTCGATCCGCCCGGTCGAGCCCTTGATCTCGTTTCTCGATTGACGAATCGGTTTCCCGGTTTCCGACGTGAGGACGGCAGCCAGTCGTTCGACGTCGCTTGTCAACGCGTCGCGGAAGCGCCGCAATACATCGATGCGATTTGGCAACGGCTGTGCGGCCCAAGCAGGCTGTGCGGCGCGCGCCGCCAAGTATTTCGCAGAGATGGACTGCGCGTCGTCCTGCTGTAACTCGGCAATCGTTGCGCCGGTCGCCGGATTTCGAATGATTAGCATGTCGAATGCTCGCTCATCGACGTTCCTTGGTAGCGCTCAAGAAATCATCCAGGATGGGGTCGCCGGATAGCGTGTTGCTGCTCTTCCAGTCATGAAATTCGGGGTGCCATTGCACGGCGTTTACGTAGGAGCGACCGGTCCAGCGCATCGCTTCGATCATTCCATCGTCAGGCGACGTGGCTTCGACAGTGAAACCATCGGCAAGCTTCTTGACACCCTGGTGATGAACGCTGTTGACGCGCGCGCGTTTAACTCCTGGATAAAGTCTGGCCAGGCGTGTATCAGACACGAACTCGATCTCGTGGAAATTCTGGTCGTAGAGATCGGCATCGCGATGCGTCAGGCTTCCCGGTTGTTGCATCGTGATGTCCTGGTACAACGTGCCGCCGAAAGCGACGTTGATGACCTGCAGCCCGCGGCAAACGCCGAGTACCGGTTTGCCCGCATCGATAAACGCGCGCAACAGAGCAATCTCATACTCGTCGCGCACGCGATCACCGCTCCATTCGGGCTTTATTGGCTCTTCGCCGTAGCTGCCTGGCCAGACGTCCGAGCCGCCGTGTAGTACGAGTCCGTCGAGCATCGACGCGTAGTCGTGCAGTGTTACGTCGCCTCGCTTCGTCGGCCCCTCCGGCGAAGGAATCACCAGCGCGAGCGCGCCCGCCGATTGCACCCAGTGCACGATTGACTGCTCGACATACTGCAGCGTCTTGCCGGTGAAAATCGGACGCTTTGCGTCGGCGTGAAAGAAGCACACCGAAATCCCGATTCGCGGAC
Organism: uncultured beta proteobacterium; assembly: GCA_963786295.1. Lineage (GTDB taxonomy): Bacteria > Pseudomonadota > Gammaproteobacteria > Burkholderiales > Burkholderiaceae_F > JACCZX01. Next base: position 5,173 of record CAWAYV010000006.1, read on the forward strand.
GTTTCCTCACATCGCCTGCTCGAAGAACCGCGTGAAATCATCGCGCGTGCAAGGGCGCGGATTGGTCTGATGGCAGATATCTTTTTCCGCAATGTTGACCAACGCCGGTATCTGTGTTCGCTGCACGCCGACCGCAGATAACGACGGCGCGATGCCTATCTCACGCTTCAACCGCATCAGCCACGGAACAAAGTCCTCGGCGCCGCCGGCGCCAACGACGTGCGCAAGCTCGGCAAACTTGGCGTGCGCGATGTCGAGATTGAAACGCATTACCGGCTCGAGCATCAGCGCGTTGGCCAGCCCATGATGCAGATCGCACACGGCGCCGAGTGCGTGCGCGCACGAGTGCACTGCACCGAGATCTTTCTGAAACGCGATCGCGCCCATCATCGACGCCATCATCATGTCGGCGCGCGCCGCGAGATTGCGGCCGTCCTTGACCGCGGTGGGCAGCGCGCGCGCGGCGATCCGCACCCCTTCGAGTGCTATGCCGTCACACAACGGGTGAAACGCGGGCGACAAGTACGACTCGATGTTGTGCGTCAGCGCATCCATGCCGGTCGCCGCGGTCACGGCGGGTGGCAAGTCGATCGTCAACTCCGGATCGGCAAAGACCGCTTTGGCCAGCAGCTTTGGCGAGAAGATTACCTGTTTGATATGACTCGTGTCGTCGCTGACGACGCTTGAGCGCCCGACCTCGGAACCCGTGCCGCTGGTCGTCGGCACCGCGACGATGTAGGGCAACTCGTTCGTGATCGGCCGCACATGCGCGTGGTCCCACGCATACTCGATGACGTCGCCATCGTGCACCGCCATCAGTGCCACCACTTTGGCGACGTCGAGCGCGGCTCCACCACCGATGCCGATCACGCAGTCGGCTTGTTGCGCGCGGAACGCGTCACGGCCCTGCATCGCCTGCGACGCGGTTGGATTGCCGTGCACTCCTGCAAACAGATGCACATTCAATCCGGCTCCGAGATTGGCGACAAAGTTCTTCAGCACCGGCAGTGTGGCGAGCCCTCTGTCAGTGACGACGATCGGTCGCGTGAAACCGCGTTCGCGCAAATGATCGCCGACGAGCTTGCTGGCGCCCGGTCCGAACTGGATGTCGGTAGGAAAAGAAAATCGGGAGATCGTCATCGATGCGCCGCCTAATTGATTCGCACCCACCGCAATTCAAGCACATCGTTCGGCCATTGCACTACATCGATGTTCGGGCGCATCACCCACGTCAGCTTGCGTCGATACAGCGGCACGAGCGGTAGATCGGTGTGCATGATGTGCAGCGCGTCGCCGGTCAGCGCGCGCCGCTTGGCAATGTCAGGCTCAACGCGAATCGCGTCAATCAGCGCGTCGAGCTTCGGGTTTGCGTAGCGGCCACCGTTGAACGCGCCGCTACCTGCGCCGTCGTACGTGCGGATGACGTTGTTCAACATTACCCACGGATCAGTGCCAGGCGACCAACCGAATTCGAAAAAACTCGCTGTAGCTTGCGTCAGCTTCGGAAAGAAAATTGAACTCGGTGTCGGCTGAAACGAAACGCGGATTCCAACTTGCGCCAGCATCGCACTGATTGCCTGGCACACGGCCGCGCGGAACGTGACGTTGACGCAATCGAGCGCCACTTCGAAGCCGTCTGCATAGCCGGCTTCTTTCAGCAACGCGCGCGCAGCAGTCGGGTCGTAACGCAGGCGCTTGTCGAGTTCGGGCAGATAGCCGTCGACCAATGGCGAAACGTGCGACCCGGTCGGAGTTGCCTGTCCGCGCAGCACCTTCGCAATGATCGTGTCGATATCGATCGCGTGATACACGGCGCGCCGCACGCGAATGTCCTTGAACGGATTGCGGCCCTTGATATCGGAGTACTGCAGTTCGCCGCGTGACTGGTCAAAGCCCAAGTACTGCGTGCCGATGTCGGTGGTCTCCACCGACTTCAATGATTTGTCGCGTTTGACCCGAGCTACGTCCTGAAACGGTGGATCGACGACGAAATCGACCTCTTTCGATGCCAGCGCCGCGAGGCGTGTGGCGTCAGCCTGAATGACCGTGTAAACGGCTTCGGTCAGATTGCCGATGCCCTTACCGCTCTTACCCCACCAATTCGGATTCGCGGTCAACACGAGCCGCCGATCCTGCTCGTACGTCTTCAGCACGAACGGTCCGGTGCCATTCGCATTGCGCACCGCGTAGGTTTCCTGCTTGCCGTTGTAGTCCTGCGGCAGCGTGACGCCGTGCTTTTCCGCCCACGGCTTGCTCATCATCGCGATCAGCCAAAGCTTTTCCGGCAGCACCGCGTCGGGTGCGGAGAGCTGCACGTCGATCGTCAGCGGATCGACCTTACGCACGCTTGTTACGCCGCGCAGTTGGCTGGCGCGTTGCGAAGTCTTGGCCAGTGCACGCTCGATCGAAAACACGGCATCGTCCGCGGTGAACGACGCGCCGTCATGAAACTTCACATTAGGCCGCAGCTTGAAACGCCACGTCGTCGGCGCGGTTGCTTCCCATGACACCGCCAGCGACGGCTCGAGTTTGAAGTCCTGATCGCGATTGACCAGCCCTTCGTAAATTTGCGTGACGACCCGTGACTGATACAGCAGCGCGAGCGAATGCGGATCGAGCGAATTGGGATCGAACGCGCTGGCGAAGCGCAGCGTTTTGGCGCAGCACGGAGCGACCAAGAACGCACAGGCGACGAGTGCGGACAGTTGACTCAAAATTTGGCGATTGCGCATTATTTAGTCTCGCATGCGGTGCCGTGCCATGCGGCAGTGCGGTGTGTTCTCGCCGCTCAGGGCAATATTCTTGACAATTCAGCCGCCCAAGTATCAGCGAGTTTTTGATAGCCGCGGCGATTCGGATGAATTTCGTTATCCCAGTCGTTCGAATTCCCAGTGGTTCCCGGAGCAGCCGGTATGAGCGTGGTCGTCAATGTGAACGTATCAACAACGTGGAAATTAGGCAGTTCGATGGACTTCAGGCAGGCGGCAAGTTCCCGAGACAACAGCCGGCTCAGGTCGAGCCATAACGCCGAATCGATTCCCAGCCAAACACAGGCAGGGAAAAGCCATGGGCCCTGTCCAAAGTGACGAACCGGAGCATTGCGCGGCTGAGCCAACGCATAGGTGTGCATGAACAGCGGCACATCCTTACTGTTACTGTCCGCACCATCGCGTCCTTCGGCAACTATCTGCGCTACGTTCACCTTAATGAAGTTGAACAGCGCGTCGAGGGCGTCCTCGTTGATCACAGATCTCAAGTTGGTTTGGTCAATGCTTCCGGGTGCGCTCGGCTGAACCAGTATCTCCGAGCGCTGTGCCTGTTTGTTCCAAACAGCATCAATTAAATCGTTACCTCCCCCCGACAGGAGAATCGCACTCCAGCGACGACCGCCCTTGTTTCGAAGGTTGAAAAAGAACTCAGGATTAGCAGTTGTCTTGTTCATCCGGTGCAACTTGTCGCCGGGCTCGGCGATATTCAATACGCACGCCGGATCTGGCAACGTCAGTGTGGAAAGAATGTTGCGGAATTTTGTCGAACCGAAACTGAACCACGAGTCGCCTTCCGCAAGGAAGACACGCGAGAAATCGTTTAGCGCCGCCAGAAACTCGGGCCTGTCGAATTCGGTTGCGGTTACCTGAGTAACTTGATGCATCGCATTACCTCGAACATTGCGGCAATTACTAGCGTGCGATCTTAGGCCAGCGACCGGTCCGAGCTCGGTCAGAGCAATTGGCGTTTATCATCGCGCTGTGCCTGATCTTGCTGATATCCGTCTTGCTAACACGCTTTCGCTGTTCGATGCATTCAAGAACGAAACGGTGGTTGGTCCTGCCGGTGACGATCTGAAAGGGCTCGATGCGCGGTTCTCCGAGCAGCTGAGAATCTCCGCTTCCTACTGGAGCCAGCTTAAGAGCCGTAATCGACAGATCGGTGAGACACTAGCGCGCCAGTTCGAAGTCCTGTGTGGGAAGCCGCTCGGCTGGCTCGATGCCGAACATCACGACCCACCGCGGCGGCCGGAACTTATGGCTTCTACGCCTGACGAACGGTTTCTGGTGCAGATGCTGTTGACCTGCTATCGGATGAACCCAAATACGGTCAAGAACCGGATGCTCGAGCTGCTCGAAGGCGAGTTGGCGAAGAATTTGGGCAACGGCCGTGACGCGAAAGCGACAAGGCGAAAGCGTTAACCGACCGACGGTCTTGACTTTGATAAATAGCCATTTATCATCCGATCCGGTTTTGAAATCGCTGAATTCGAACGCAACACGAGCGATTGGAAATGAACTCAAGTCGCTCCAGTATCACATCGGCTCACCACGGCCGCTTAGCCGCGGCGTGCCTGCGTTCGCTTTCCTTTTGGAAAGCGGGCGTGATGCGCTCGAGCATAAGCAGCCAATGAATCTAGATACGAACACGTTCGATCCGGGCGGAGGTGCTAGCGCGTAAGCGCCGCCTCCGTTGAGTGGCCCAGGGCCCGGATCGCGCAAGCATCCGGGCCTTTTTGTTTGTTCAAGCGGCCGGCGCAACGGCGCCGTGTCCGGAGTTCTTTAACAACTGGATAGCAACAACAGACTGGCCACCGGTGGCAGGTATGCGTACGCGCATGCATGTCGCCGGTGGCGAGGCTGACATTCGTCAGCCGCTTGCAAAGAATCGCAGGCTGCTGACGAATGCGCCCTTCGAGCCAGATGCGACGGCGCTCGCCTTGTAAGCGAGAGAAGACCAGGTTGGATTCCGTGGGAAGGGCGCCAACATTTTTCAACACCTCGTCCGGTGGACCCGGCGTTGCGGCTACGAACCGCGATAAATGGCGTTCGATTCGTCAACGAGGTTCCAATAATTCGGCGTTTGGCAGAGTAGCGATTGCAGCGGTCCGTAAAACCGTCGTCCATGCGACCTCCTTGGTGCGAGTCCAAGAGCGCCGACCAAATTCGATGCGGGTCTGGCCGAATGGCGAGGCTGCGGTCTTCCAAACCGATGACGCGAGTTCGATTCTCGCGACCCGCTCCACTGCTTCATAAGGGCGTAGTTCAACAGCAGAGCCTCGGTCTCCAAAACCGATGATGGGGATGCAACTTCCTCCGCCCTTGCCAGCATTGACCCGTGGCGTAATGGCAGCGCAGCGGTCTCTTAAACCGTCAGGTCTTGGTTCAAGTCCAAGCGGGTCAACCAGTTTCAGATCAAGCGATGAGCGCCGGGCCGCCCCAAGCTCATCGCGTGCCCCCGCGGGGGGCGGCTGCGTAGCAGCGGGGGCGCAACAACATTCCGCGATGGCCGACACGGCAAGGCAGCGCACTGTTAATGCGCTTGATAGTGGTTGGGGCGGCTGCGCAGCAGCCGGGGGCGCAACGATTTTCCTCCCGGGATGAAAACGCCACGGACGGCGCATTCCGGTTTCGCAGGCGAGGCCAGTCTGCGAAGCAGCGGTCCGGCGTCGCATGCGACGGCTGCAGGGCTTCGACACTGCCGTATAGCTCAGCATCCAGAGCGATCGCCCGATAAGCGATAGGTCCTTGGTGAGATTCCAAGTGCGGCAACCAACATGCAGTGTAGTAGTAGGGTGTAGCTCAGCTGGAAGAGTGCCGGCGTCGGAAGCCGGAGGCCGCTGGATCGTGTCCAGCCACCCTGACCAACAACGATGGCGATTGTGGTGTAGTGGTCTGCATCGCGCGCTGTGAACGCGCTGGTCCCGGATCGAAACCGGGCGATCGCCCCATAGTTTCACCCCCAACTGACGGGAATCTCGGGATACCTCGCTGTCTCAGAAACAGCGGCTTCTGCGTTCGAATCGCAGGTTGGGGACCAAATTTCGCGGGGATCGCGCAAGAGCGCAGCATTGCCTTGCAAGCATCGCAAGCCGGGAGCGTTACCCGGGTTCTCCACCAAACATTGCAGGCGTGAGGGCTGGCGTCCTCGGCGGTTTCATAAGCCGCACTCGCTCGGTTCGATCCCGAGGCCTGCAACCACTCCATATTCCGGCCACTTCTTTTCCGTCTTTCGCGTGTGGAATTTTCCGGTTGTAACGGTTCGATCGTGCAATCACGATGCATGCGGTCACTCCACACGAATACAGAGGAGCCGGTCATGCACAAAGCAGGATGGAAACAACTAGGCGTTACTTTCCCTAGAGCCGCATCCGCGCTAGCAGTTGCAACGATGCTGGCCTGTAGCGGCGGTAGCGGTTTGGCTGAGGAATTACGAGTCGAGCAATCGACGGTAGAAACGCGCGTCGGTACCGGCAAGTGGGCCGAGCTCGAAAAGACGTTCTGGATGTGCGATCACGCCGCAACCAAGGGCATGGTCGACGTTAGCCAGGCAGCTCTATGTGGTGCCGTCACCGACGAACTGAGACGAGAGAAGTTTGATGGCAACTTTGAAAAGCTGCTCACGTGGTGGCGACTGAATAAAGCCGCGGAGCATCAAAAGTTGGATCAGGCTCACATCGCTTAGTTTGATAGGCAGCGGATAAGTATCGCGACCTGATCGGGCGCCGCGCACCGAAGCGAACGCCGCCGTTGGCGGCGTTCGACTATCTACGAGTTATGGAAGCGCAAACCGATTGGCGACGGTGCCCGCCTTGAAAGCGGCGTGAGCTGCGGCAACGCGGCCTTGGGCGTTCGACTCGACCCCGCTTCCGCCACGATGAACCGCTTGACTTCTGGTGAGGTCCCCAGACTTTCAATCTGGTCAGACGGGTTCGATCCCCGTGCGGTTTGCCAAATGACGCGGCGTCGCCAAGTGGCCTAAGGCACCTGGCTCTGAACCAGGCATTCGTAGGTTCGACTCCTACCGCCGCTGCCAGATTTTCCTTCGCACATTTGCATCCCAAGCTGACCAGGTGGCAGCGCCGGTTTGAAGCACCGGAGGGTGTGGCTCGATACCACAGGGATGCACCAAACACGGCGCATTGACGTAGACGGATGCGTACCCGGCTGTCGACCGGAGGAGAGCGGATCAATACCGCTATGCGCCGCCAGTTTGCTCGCTTAGCTCAGTTGGGAGAGCGCCTGCCTTACAAGCAGGAGGCCGCTGGATCGAAACCTAGCAGCGAGCACCACCGCATTGCATACTTACCGATGGAGAACATCATGGATCTCAACGCATTGAACAACGTCCGCGCCTGGACGAACGGCGTGGAGGTCGAATACGAGGCGGTCGCGCAGGTGAAGAACATCGCATCGCTGCCGATCGTCGCGGGACACGTCGCGATCATGCCGGACGTGCATCTCGGGAAGGGCGCGACGGTGGGTTCGGTGATTCCGACCCGCGGCGCGATCATTCCGGCGGCCGTCGGCGTCGACATCGGCTGCGGTATGTGCGCAGTGCGCACAGTGTTGACTGCGAACGATTTGCCGGATTCTCTCGGCAAGATTCGTTCGGCGATCGAAGCGCGCGTTCCCGTCGGATTTTCCGCGCACGACAAGCCGGTCAGCACGCACAGCGATGGCCTGTTCGGCATTGCGTTGAAGCGCAAGGGCGACGACCTGTACGACCGGTACCAGCGCCTGCGCATCATGGATCGCGTCGGCAAGTTCGATCACAAGCGCGTCTGGAATCAGGTCGGCACGCTCGGCGGCGGCAACCACTTCGTCGAGCTCTGCCTCGACGAATCGGACGCCGTATGGATCATGCTGCACTCGGGTTCGCGCAACGTCGGCAAGACGATCGGCGAAACCGCGATCGGCATGGCGCGCGAGATGGCCGTCAAGCACCACCGCCATCTGCCGGATCGCGATCTGGCGTGGCTCGACGAAGGCTCGCCGGAGTTCGACGAGTATGTCGAAGGGCTGCGCTGGTCACAGGACTATGCGGCGCACAACCGCAACCTGATGCTGCACGCGGTGCTGAAGTCGTTGCGTGAGGAGTTCGGGCGCGAGATCGGCACGAGCGAGCACGCAGTCAACTGCCACCACAACTACAGCTCGCTCGAGGAACACTTCGGCGAGCAGGTGTGGATCACGCGCAAGGGTGCGGTGTCGGCACGCGCCGGTGAGCTCGGCATCATTCCGGGCAGCATGGGTGCGCGTTCGTTCATCGTGCGCGGTAAGGGCAACGCAGACGCGTATCACTCGTGCTCGCACGGGGCAGGGCGTCGCCTGTCGCGCAACGCGGCCAAGCGTCAGTTCACGCTCGACGATCTGCGCAAGCAGACCGAAGGCGTCGAATGCCGCAAGGACGCGGGCGTGCTCGACGAAATCCCGGGCGCGTACAAGGACATCGACGCGGTGATGGCCGCGCAGGCCGATCTGGTCGAAGTCGTGCACACGCTGAAGCAGATCATGTGCATCAAGGGTTAACTCTAAGTGTGAATATTTAGCAGCGCCCGACCAGAACAGTCAGCGGCGCCGACCCTAAAGTCGTTTTACCTTGCAGCCTGCTTCGTTTCAAACGTAAGAATTCTCGCGGTCATCGGAAATAAGTGCGTTGCGAGCGTTCTTCACTATGGCATCCAATCGACTGTAAGGGCATTGCGATGACGCAGACATATGACGGCTTAAGAGCGACTCGGATATTGGATCCCCGCTTCAGGTATACGCCTGCGGCGGCCACGAACATCGCGGCAACGTGGAAGCGCTTCGGATTCGATCCACACGCAAACGAACAACGCCGTAAGCGTGCAATGAGCGAGCTGGCGATGTCATCGAACGATTCGTTCGATGCGCCGGCGACGCCCAGACTGACCGTTGTAAACGGTTAAGGCCGTTCAGTTCGTATCTCTTTGATCCGTCCTTGACGGATCCACCTAATTCTCTCGGCAAGCTGCCGTCAGCGGGCCAGCCTCGTGAGTGCTGCCTGGTGCGCGCGCCCGTCCCGTACGTCGGCGGTGATGGAAGACAACCCGATTGCGCTGCGAATGAAGGAGCTGGAAACGCTGGAAAAGGTCACCGAGAAGATCGACAAGATCAGCGTGTACGGTGGTCTCGACAGCGTGCTGAAGGATCTGGTGAAGATCCGCGCGTAGTTTAGAAAGAAAGTTTCGCAATCTCCTCGTCCGCCGCTGTATCTGGCGGCGAGGAGTCGTTGCGGGTGTTAAGGCTCATCAGTGAGCCTCTCACTGCTTCGTATCGCGTTGCGAACGTAGGGCACTTTCGACTGTCGCGGACTCGTCACGAGGACTCGACGCGCCAGTCGTGCTTTTGCTTTTGCTCTCGCGCGCAGCCGCGAGCTTAGTCTCGCTGTCCGACGCCTTGCGCTTCCCAAGTTGTAATGATGGTGTTGCACCCAATACTTCGTACGTGAATGGACTATGGGCTGGCTCCAGCGAAGGTCGTTTATCGACAGTTTGAGCGCTCGCGCCAAGTGCCATCAATGCCAACATGCCTGCAGTAATGATTCGATAACGCATGATTCAACTCCTCTCAGTTAGTCGCTGCAATCGGAATTGACGCAGCGATGAGGCGCACAGTGCGCTATCCTCTATGGAATGAACAGACCGATTTCTTCCAAATATTTGTCGAATCGTTCAGGACCGAATTACAGTCGAAATGAACGAACGTCGCAACGACGAGGCCGTGCTGCTTTGAAAGCGTCGCCAGCGCCGCCTTATGACCTGTTGACCGATGTGATGGAGCAGATCCGCCTCGAAGCCACCGTGTACTTCGTTCTCGAATCGCTGTCTCCGTGCGCGATCTCGATCGCACGGCCGGGTCGCTCTCCGTTCTACGCGATCACTGCCGGACGCTGTAACTTGGTCCTCGGTCGCAAAACGTACGAGTTGAGCGAAGGCGACTTCGTTCTGCTTCCAAGCGGAGCGCCGCATGTGATGCGCGGAGCCAAGGACGCGCCGATCGTTGCGCTCGATGACTGGATGCGGCTGCATCCGAAGAACGAGTCAGGCTTTATACGCATCGACGGTCCCGGTCCGGCGCTATGCATCACCGGCGGTTTTTTCTCGTTCGCAGCGTTAAAAGCGAACCCGATGTTTGATGTGTTGCCTCCGATCATTCACCTTCGCCGCGATGATCCCTACGTGCAGGAATGGCTCGAGCCGACATTGCGATTCATTCATGCCGAGATCGCGCACCGCCATCAAGGATCGCAGACGGTATTGCGGCGCATGGCTGACGTGCTGTTCATACAGGCCGTGCGTGCTTACGCCGCACAGCACGAATGCGTCACAAGCTGGCTGCGCGGACTCAGCGATGCGCGCGTGGGCAAGGCGCTGACGTTGCTGCATGACCGTTATGCAGAACCATGGACGCTGGAAACACTCGCGCAGGAGATCGGCACCTCACGCACCGCGCTTGCGGTGCGGTTTAAGGAACTGGTCGGCGAAGCGCCAATGGCTTATTTGACGCGCTGGCGTATTACGCGAGCAGCGAATCGAATGCGCAGCGAGCGCATTAGTCTGTCAAAGCTGGCTGAAAGCGTCGGCTACAACTCCGATGCGGTATTTTCAAAAGCGTTTCGCCGAATCACCGGTCAGTCTCCCGGCAGGTATCGCCGCGTCGGCAGTGCAGCGCCTTAGCGATCGCGTGCTGAAGGATCTGGTGAAGATCCGCGCGTGAAGAAACCCGCTTCTCAATGAGAAGCGGGTTCTTTTTGAAACAAACTTCTGATACGAAGCGGCTCGGCCAGTGACATGCGACCGTGTGAGTCACACATCCGCTGGCGCGTAATAGCGCCGCTCACTTCTTCTCTCCCGCTGCAACCACTACTTTGCGGTCTTTCCAGCCCGCATCGTCGTGAGAAGCGTCAGCTGCTTGCTCCGCATTGCTGAAGCTGCCCGCGTACACGACCACGTCGGCCAAGAAGCTGAACCGCATGACCACGAAGGCGGCTATCACCATTACAGCGTAAAAGAAGTCACCTGTCCTACTACATCGATCCCAGTGCCTCATGACGATCTCCATTGGGTTAAGACTGCACAAACAAAAAGCCCGGAGGCGTTCAACGCGATCCGGGCTTCCGTTGGGAGTGGAGTCCAGCTACATCCCAGGACCTCCGATCGAACCCATCGTCAGCACGGACACACCGAACAGCTGTCCCCCAACGCCGGACGTGCCGATGCCGATTGCCGACATCGAGCGCCCAACGCCCGTCGCCGCGAACTTCATTCGCGATGACGTTGGTTGATTACTGCCCAGGTTGAACATCTCAAGACCTCCACTAACCGGCTTTAGCGCCGGGGAACGAAATATAAGAAACGCAACTGACCCTGGTCAAGGATTTTGGCGTGTGAATATTCGCGCAAGCAACAACATCTACATTTCAAACGAAATCTCCGTGCACGTCGACGCTTGAGCGAACGCCAATGTCGTCGCAGTGGCCGCGAGCCAACGCTCAGTGGCCGCGGCCACACTCGGTCATGCGCGTGAATATTCCATGGTGTTGCGCGTTCGCAGCGCTAATATGCTGCGCGGGAGTGTTGACCAGGGAGAAGAAAATGAAGAAGCGACTACTTGCGCGACGTCGTTCTGCGCCTTAGCGCTGTCCGGCTGCTCGATCTATTCAGAAGTGAGTTGACCTCGCTTCAGATCGCCGTACGCCGCAGGTTCACTCGTCGGTAGGCGAGGTCGATGCATCGTCGTTACACTCAGAGAGCTACTGTGTTTTACTGCAAGGATCAGCGGAATCGTCGATCGATCACGCTGGCAGTTGCCAAAGGAGACTGTCGAGAGTGATCCGCTTTGCCGAGCGAATGGCATCAGACGGTCGATGACAGGAGCCAGACAGGGTCGAAATCGAAGTGCGGCCCAGGTGCAAGGACGGCGCTGAGAGTTTTCAGTGCAGCTTGAAGCCGCGCACACAAAGCCCGGAAGTACAAATACACGATTCGATGTGCAGGAGGGACGACAGAAGCTGCTCGGACGCGGATCCGTCGATGGTGAACGAATGAGTCGCTCAGCGCGGATCCGTTTAGCCATGCACGTCAGCTTCAGTAAACGCTGCATCGTCATACGGCAACGCTCGGCCTCTGTCTTCAGCTGCGGCGAACGCATGCTCGCCGCAGTGCCTTCCTGCGCTGCGGCGATCAGCGGCGTCAAGAAATGCCTCGTCGACGGCGTCGCGCCGTAAGCCGGTTCGTTCGGCTTGCGCCTCGGCTGCGCCGAAGAATCGTGCGCCGCGTTCCCAATGCTCGCTCGCCGCGCAGAGCCCGGCCGCAGACCTCAAGCGCGCTCTGCCCAGCCGGCTTGGAGCCGATCTCTTCTGCAATTGTCAACACCTCGAGCAAGCATCGTCGGCACGCGCTCTATCGCCGCTCGTGCCGATCGACACCATCGCCAAGATTAAGAAGCGCGATGGCGATGTACTCTTCGATCGCCTAGTTCGCGCGTTAGCGCCAGCACCTCTTCGTAGAGCGGTTCTGCGCTTACTCAAGCCGGCCTTCCATGCGGTGCAGCTGTGCGAGCGCGTTCAGGGCGGCGACTAGCTCCGTTTGTTTCCCAGCTGCCGCGCCAGTGTGACTGCCTCCTCCAAATAGTGCCGCGCTGCGACAGCATCGCCCACGCCCAGTGCATGCCATACCAAGCGGCTGAAGAGCCGCGGCGATCCGCGTCGTGTCATCGATTTCTCGCGCGATCGAAAGGCTCTCCTCCAGATACGCTCGCGCTTCTGCGTAGCGACCCATGAAGCAGCACAGTTGGCCCGCATCGAACAGTCCTCGGCTACGAGCGTAGTCTCGTCTCTGCGCACCGCGACGCGTCCAGCGCTTCGACGGTGACTTGATGCCCCAGCGCCAACAGACCGCGATTAATCCAATAGGGCTTCAACGCATGAAGTCAGTCGCAAGCCGATCTGCGCCGTCTGCTATGCTGGTCGCATCCAGGCGTGCGCCGACAGCAAGTTCTCACGCTCAGGTCGAGCCGAGCCAGCCAAGCTCCCTGTTCGGGCCGCCGAATTCGAGGCCGCGCCTTCTCCGCAAGCGCCAAGTAGAAGTCGAGATGCCTGCGCTCGCACTGCGACTCTCATCGCCGGATTCAGCCAACTTCTCCTGCGCGTAATGCCGAACCGTGTCCAGCATCCGATAGCGCTCTCCGCCGATCTCGCATCACCACTAGCGACTTCTCTACCAGATGCGTCAGCAGATCCAGCACGTCGTCTTGCGCGCAAGTCGTCATCAGCGCACACCGCCTCGGCCGCTTCGAGCGTCCAGCCACCCGCGAAGACCGAGAGCCGCTGGAACAGCGTGCGCTCGTGCTCTGTCAGCAGGTCGTAGCTCCAATCAATCAGCGCGCGCAATGTGCGCTGACGCGGCAAAACAGTCTGGTCGCCGGTGACCAGCAGGCGGAAGCGATCACTCAAGCGCGCGGCGATCGTTTGTACCGATAAGGCTCGTACGCGCGCTGCCGCGAGCTCGATCGCCAGCGGAATACCGTCCAGGCAATAACAAATATCCGCCACAGCGGCGGCGTTCTGCTCGGTCAGGCCAAAGCCACGCATCGAGGCCGCGGCGCGATCGACGAACAGTCGCACCGCTTCGTGCTGCGCCAGAGCTTCGAGCGGGACTTGCTTCTTCGGCACCGACAGCGTCGGCACGTGATAAGTCGTTTCTCCGGCGACCTGCAGATAGTCGCGGCTCGATGTCAGCACCTTTACTCTCGGTCCCGCTTGCAGCAGCCGCTTAGCCAGATCAGCGCAGCCGTGAATGACCTGTTCGCAGTTGTCGAGAATGATCAGCAGCTTGCAGATCGCGCACGTACTTCGTCAGCGCATCGATGACCGGACGCCCGGCTTCTTCCTTGACGCCGAGCACCGACGCCACCGCCTGCGGAACCGAGCTCGGATCCGTCAGCGCCGCCAACTCGACAAACCACACACCATCGGGAAAGTCGTCCAGCACTTCGGCGGCCAGTTGCATCGACAGTCGTGATTTGCCGATGCCGCCCATGCCGAGCAGTGTCACCAGCCGGTTCGACGCGAGCATTTCCTTGATCTCGGCAAGCTCGCGTTCGCGGCCGATGAACGAGTTGAGCTGCTGCGTCAGGTTGTTCGGCGTGCCTTCCAGCGAGCGCAGCGCAGGAAAGTCGGCGCGCAGTTGCGGGTGCAGCACTTGGATAGATGTGCTCCGGACTGGATAGGTCGCGCAGCCGAACAGTGCCGAGGTCGCGCAGCGATACGCCTTCGGGCAGAGCCCCGCTGACCTGTTCGGCGACCGCCTTCGACAACAGCATCTGACCACCGTGAGCCGCGCTCATGATGCGTGCGGCGCGATTGACCGCGCGGCCATAGAAGTCGCCGTCGCGTCGTTCGTCGATTCCCGCATGCAGACCGCAACGCAGCGGCAACGGCAGACCATCTGCGGCATCCGCCGTCGAAAGCTGTTGCTGGATCTCCAGAGTGGCGATCAACGCATCGAGCGGGCTGGTCAAATGCGGCGTGCACGCCATCGCCGGTCATCTTGACGATCGTTCCGTGGTGACGTTCTACTGCGCTCTTGGAGACGGCATCGTGGCGCGCCATCACCGGCCGCATCCGCTCGGGTTCTTGCTCCCAAAGCCGGGTGCTGCCTTCAATATCCGTGAAAAGAAACGTGACGGGAGTCTGTTCGGCCACGCTGATCAAGTGTCGAGTCGAGCAGCGTCGGATGTTACTGCGCGCCGACGTCAGTGCGCATTGCCCTTTGCGGGCAAGTTGGCCTACTCTCGAATGCGCTGAGAGCCAAAACTAAGCACCTGTCATGGCCGATATCAGTCCGACGAAATCGAGTCCGGTCGATTTCGAAAAAATCACTGCGCTGACGCTGGAGCACTACAACCAGCGCGCTGAAGATTTTCGCGATGGTACGAGCACCCACGATGTGAGTCAGAACATCGACGCGCTGCTGCGTCATATCGAAGCCGAGCCTCCATTCACGATTCTTGATTTTGGCTGTGGGCCGGGGCGCGACCTGAAGGCGCTTGCCGCGCTCGGCCACGATCCGATCGGACTGGAAGGTGCCGAGCGGTTTGTTGAGATGGCACGCGCCGATACGGGATGCGAAGTTTGGCAACAGGATTTTCTCGAGCTCAATCTTCCGGATGCGCGGTTCGATGGCGTGTTCGCAAATGCCGCCCTGTTTCATGTGCCATCTAAGCAATTGCTGCGCGTGCTGCGGCAGTTGCATGCGACGCTGAAGCCGGGTGGTGTGCTGTTCAGCTCCAACCCGCGTGGTGCCAATGAGGAAGGCTGGAATCGCGGGCGCTACGGCGTCTATCACGACCTCACCAGCTGGCGACGGTTCATGACTGATGCCGGCTTCGTCGAGCTGGAACACTATTATCGGCCCGCGGGATTACCGCGCGAGCAGCAGCCGTGGTTGGCGAGTGTGTGGCGCCGGCCTGCACCGACGGCGAAGATCACACCGAGGACACCGACTTCACGGACGCTGTAGGCTTAGCGCGTATTCGCAGCGCCTTGGCTTGCAGCAGCTTGCATCTTGGGGTTGCACGATGAACTCGCTATTCGCCTTCCTTCATCACATCGCGGCGTTCGCGCTGGTCGCGGCCTTGGTCGTCGAGTTCGTCTTGATCAGAGACGAACTGAGCGCCAAGAGCGCGCGGAAAATTTTGGTTGCCGATCTTGCCCTGGCTATCTCGGCGACCGTCATTCTTGTCGTCGGGCTTCTGCGCGTTTTTTATTTCGAGAAGGGCGCTTCGTATTACTTTCATAACACCTCTTTCATTGCGAAGTTTTCACTCTTCGTTCTGGTAGCGCTGCTATCGGCCTACCCGACGATCCAGTTTCTTTCGTGGCGCGGGGCTGTAAGGCAGCAGCAAGCTCCGAATGTGAGTCCGCAAAGGTTGCGCGCTATTCGCGCAGTCATTCACTGGGAGTTGGCAGGAGTCGTCTTCATCATTCTGTTTGCTGTTCTGATGGCGCGAGGCATCGGGTAGATGCGGGGAAGAGCACGCTAGGCGGTGGAACCGTCGAACGTCAACTCCTGGCTCGTGTGGCGCTCGAATCGGCTCGACATCGCGATGTAGTCCCAGCGTTCGACCATGCATTGGCGTGGCGACTGGGCTCCGTCGCAACGGATCAGGTTCACCGAGTTGGTAATGCCTTCGCGTAGGCGCGAAGAGACTGCTGTGCCCGCCTGTACGGTCCAAATATCGCGTGGCAAGGCGTCGAACGTGGTTTGCAGCGATCGCACGTAAGGCAGATGAATGTGCCCGCCCATGATGATGTCGCCACCGGCGGCGGCCCACGCCGGAATGGCTTGTCGATGACCATCGAGAAGATTATCTGCATCGCTCTCGCGAATTGCCAATACCGGTTGATGCACGACGATGATGCGTAATTGCGAGGGTGCGGCGCGCCGCAGTCGATCGGCCACACGTTCGATCTGCTGCGGCGACAACTCGCCGTCTACATGCTTATAGGGCCGCGTCGTGTTGACGCCGATTACGAGCAGATTCGCCGATTCGAATAGCGGTTCCAGATTCTTGCCAAATGCCCGCGAGTAGTTCGAGTACGGCGCGAAGGCGCGCAGAGCTAGATTGAATAAGGGAATGTCGTGATTTCCGGGGATTGTCAGTAGCGCCGCGGGCTTCAGCTGGTCGATAAATGCGCGCGCAGCCTTGAACTGACTGCGGCGCGCACGCTGCGTAATGTCGCCGGACATCACCACCAGGTCGGGCGCTTGATCGCGGGCGAGTTGCAGCAGCGCTTGCACGACCGGCGGCTGCTCGGTCCCAAAGTGCGCGTCGGAAATCTGAAGCAAGGTCGTCATCACGCCCCTTTGGGAACGATGTGCAAAGGCCCGTCAGGCATAGTTGGTGCAAGCGAAGCAAGTTAGGGCCGACAGAGTAAACGAACGGGTAGCCATGACGCTGCAACTGGTGATTGAACAACGCCGCCGCGATCTCGGCGGATTCGAAGTGGGGCGGGTGCTGCCATTCGCCAAGCGCCAGATGGTCGGGCCCTTTATTTTTTTCGATCATTTCGGGCCGGCGGAATTCCCGCGCGGAATTCCGCGCACGGTGGACGTGCGGCCACATCCGCATATCGGGCTGTCCACCGTCACGTACTTGTTCGAAGGCGAGATCATGCATCGCGACAGCGTCGGCTCCGAGCAGGCGATCCATCCCGGCGAAGTTAACTGGATGGTCGCCGGGCGCGGCATCACCCACTCCGAGCGTTTCGAAAAAGCGCGCGCCGAAGGCGGGACGATGCATGGCATTCAAGCGTGGGTTGCGCTGCCGCGCGAAGACGAAGAGACGGCTCCTCAGTTCGCCAACTATTCCGGCAGCGCGTTGCCGACACATGAGCAGGCTGGCGCCTGGATGCGCCTGATCGCCGGCGAAATTGGCGGTGTTCGAGCCGGCGCCCTAACGCATTCGCCGATGTTTTACGCGCATACGAAGCTTGCGCAAGGTGCAACGATGTCGTTGCCGGACGAGTATGCCGAGCGCGCCGCGTTTGTCGTGTCCGGTAGCGTCGCCGTGGACGGGCGGGACTTCACCGGCGGGCAGATGCTGGTATTTGCGCCACGTAGCGCCGCAAGTGTTCGCGCAAACTCGGTCGCTACCTTGATGATCCTCGGCGGCGAACCTCTCGGCGAGCGCTACATCGAATGGAACTTCGTTTCGTCGTCGAAGGAGAGAATCGAACAGGCCAAAGCCGACTGGCGCGCCGGTCGCATGAAACTACCGGACCTCGATCACGACGAGTTCATTCCGTTGCCGCCGGATCCGCCGCCGCCGGCGAATCCGATGTCGTAGCCAAAATCTGAAGCAAGGTGTAATCACGCCATTTAGAACGATGTGCAACGGCGCGTCAGGCATAGTTGGTGCAAGCGAAGCAAGTTAGGGGCGACAGGGTAAACGAACGGGTAGCTATGACGCTGCAGCTGGTGATCGAGCAACGCCGCCGCGATCTCGGCGGATTCGAAGTAGGGCGCGTGCTGCCATTCGCGAAGCACCACATGGTCGGGCCCTTTATTTTTTTCGATCACTTCGGGCCGGCGGAATTCCCGCGCGGCATTCCGCGCACGGTGGACGTGCGGCCGCACCCGCATATCGGGCTGTCGACCGTCACGTACTTGTTCGAAGGCGAGATCATGCATCGCGACAGCGTCGGCTCCGAGCAGGCGATCCGTCCCGGCGAAGTCAACTGGATGGTCGCTGGGCGCGGCATTACGCACTCCGAGCGTTTCGAAAAAGCGCGCGCCGAAGGCGGGACGATGCACGGCATTCAAGCGTGGGTCGCGCTGCCGCGCGAAGACGAAGAGACGGCTCCTCAGTTCGCCAACTATTCCGGCAGCGCGTTGCCGACGCATGAGCAGGCTGGCGCCTGGATGCGCCTGATCGCCGGCGAAATTGGCGGTGTTCGAGCCGGCGCCCTAACGCATTCGCCGATGTTTTACGCGCATACGAAGCTTGCGCAAGGCGCAACGATGTCGTTGCCGGACGAGTATGCCGAGCGCGCCGCGTTTGTCGTGTCCGGTAGCGTCGCGGTGGACGGGCGGGACTTCACCGGCGGGCAGATGCTGGTATTTGCGCCACGTAGCGCCGCAAGTGTTCGCGCAAACTCGGTCGCGACCTTGATGATCCTCGGCGGCGAACCTCTCGGCGAGCGCTACATCGAATGGAACTTCGTTTCGTCGTCGAAGGAGAGAATCGAACAGGCCAAGGCCGACTGGCGCGCCGGTCGCATGAAACTACCGGACCTCGATCACGACGAGTTCATTCCGTTGCCGCCGGATCCGCCGCCGCCGGCGAATCCGATGTCGTAGCCATGTCGACTTAACGCGGCCGCAGGCTGGGGGCCAATCGATCGTAAGCCGCCGTCGAATAGCCCTGAACACGTCTGTCCCCGACAACAAGCAACGGTACGCCACCGCTGCCACCTGCGCCGATGAACGCGCGCATGCCGTCGACGTTCTCAATGTCGTATTCGGTGTAGCTGATCTGCGCCGCTGCTAGATGCGCCTTCGCGCGTTTGCAGTGTCCGCACCAACTCGCCGTGAACAGCGCCACATCGCCGGCGCGCGGCGCCCGCGCAGCGTTGATCCGTCCTTGCGCGCTCTTCTCGAGTTGCTCACGAAAGCGCAGCACTTCGGCTGGTAGCGGGCTCGACGGCAGGTTACGAAACTCGAGCGTGTTGGCGCGCGTGCGATCGGCCGGCGGTTTATCGGTGTAAGTGATTTCGCCGTCGGGCCCGACCGCCTTGTAGACGGTGTCGGCGCTCGCCGAAGTCGGGAGCGCTACGCCATTAACGGCGAACACGATGAAGCTGACAGACTTGGACCGCTCGCCGATCTTTTCACATCAACTCCATGCAAGCCGCCGCATGATCCGCACTAGCGCTTGAACTCGTTGATCTGCTCATCCGTCGGCAGCCTAGGCTTGTCGCGCTCCTTGCTGACCAGACACAGGAAGCCGAGCGCACTGTCGGACGCGGCGTGAAATTGGTGCCACGTCAGAGGATCGACGGTCACAAGGTCGTGTTCGGCAATCGGCTGCACGTCGGTACCGATGCGCACCGTACCGCGGCCGCGCAGGATCAGCACGGCGTGAGTGTGCTGATGCTGCTCGAGCGTCGAATAGCCGCCGGGCGCAATCTCGAAATAACGCAGCTCGCACGCGTGGTCCGGTTGGGAGAACAGGACTTGCCGAGTGATGTCCTTGAACGGCGCACTGCCCTGGGCCTTGTACTGAAGGCGATCGACGTCCTGCCAGCCGAAGTCGCCGGAAGCATCGATCAGAAGTCGGCGGATCGCGCTCATGCGGTCACCGCTTCCGCCGCTGCGGCTACGGCGTTAACGAACTCGGTGCTGCGCGCGGCCAATTGTTCGTGCTCCGCCAGCAGCGCGCCTCCGATCAGCAACATCGAATCCCGTCCGTATTCGCGGACGATTTCTCCCGCGCGTTCGACGCTCATGCCCCCGGCAGGTGTAGGCAAGGTCGGGTGCAGCTCGTGCCACGCCTGCGTGTTGTGCCTGGCAATCGCGTGGCACACCTCGCGCGGGTACGAAAACCTGCCACCGTAATTCGGAAAGATCATCGCGTCGGCACCGAAAAGGCGAAACAGTTTCCCGAACAACGCCTGCGGCGCGATACGAAGGCCGCCCAGCGACGGGTGGGCGATGAACATCATGTCGCCGAACTCGCGTTTCAGCGAAACCAATGTGGCGACGCCGCACACCATCGGCGCGATCAATACCAATCGCACGCCCTCGCGGCGCGCCAGGTCGATCTGCGTGCGCATCTCGTCGCGGTGGCCGTACAGACTCGGTGCGTATAGCGTGCGACCGCGGCTGCGGCCGGCGTTTTCTTTGGCTACCGCTTGCTGACATGTGCGCACGCGCTCGGCAAAGGGCGCACTGCGTTGATTGGCCCACCCGTGATCGTCTTTGATAACGTCGATGCCGGCGCGCGCGAAAACGCTACACATGCGCGCCAGCGTCTCCAAGCGTCGAACCGATCGGTTTCAGTGCGGTGCAGGTCAGCGGGCGCTCGAACGAACCGGTGTGCCGGCGCAATCCTGCAATTCCTTGATTCGGCCCGCCCCACACACGCGCGAGCGCGGCCGGCACGTCGACATCGATCAGCTCGACGTCGGGCTGCAGCGAACAGTTGCCGAACAGCATGTTCATCAATTGGCCTGCATCATCGCCCACCGTTTCAGCGCTCAGCGCCAGGCGCGCCGTATGGGTGCCGTCGCCATTCGCCGTCACATCGTCCACACGCGCGACCATCGTGTCGAGCACGTGCGGGTCGGTGACCGAAGTGGCGAGCATCTCGATGCTTTGCTCGAGCGCGAGCTGCTGTGCGCGATGGGCCGCGTCGTGAGCGGGCACGCGCAGCCGGTATGTGGCACTGATGCGGAGCGGATCGATCATGCGACTAAATCACCTCGAAGTACCGCTTCAACTCCCAATCGGTCACGGCGTCCTGCCACTGCCGCCATTCCCAATCGCGCGTCGCGGCGAAATGATCGACGAAGATATCGCCGAACCAGTCGCGCGCGGTGTCGCTGCGGCGAAAGATCTCTGTGGTTTCCTTCAGCGAGCGCGGCGCGCGCGGGATGTTTTCGGCGCCTTGATTGGTGCCGGTGATCGGCGGCCGCGGTCAGTTTCATTTTCTTCTCTATGCCATGCAAGCCTGCGGCGAGCAGGGCGGCGACCGCCAGATACGGATTGATGTCCGAGCCGGGACAGCGTGTTTCAAGCCGCGTGCTCTTCGGCGAACCGAGAATGACGCGGAAGCTTGCGGTTCGGTTATCGACCGCCCACGTGGGTTTGACCGGCGCCCAGAAACCGTCGACCAACCGCTTGTAGCTGTTCACTGTGGGCCAGAACATCGGCGCAAATTCCATTAACACGGCGATCTGGCCGGCGAGAAAGCTTTCGAACAGTTTGCTCATGCCGGACTTGCCCTTGGCATCGAAGAACAAATTCTTCTTTCCATCGGTCAGCGACTGATGCAGGTGGCCACTGCAGCCGGGATACTGCGCGCTCCATTTGGCCATGAAGCTCGGAGTGATGCCGTAGCTCGCGCCGATTTCCTTGGCACCGCTCTTGAACAGCACGCCGCGATCGGCGCATTCGAGAGCGTCCGAAAACTGAATCGCAGCTTCGTACACGCCGGGCCCCGTTTCGGTATGCAATCCTTCGATCGGCACGCGAAACAGCAACAGCTGATCCATCAGTGCATTGAAATATTCGCGATTCGCGTTCGAGCGCAGCAGCGAATAGCCGAACATGCCGGGCGTCAGCGGCGTCGGATCGACGCCCTTTTTCGCAGCCCAGCTATGCGGCGTTTCGGCAAAGTTGAACCACTCGAATTCGAGGCCGCACATCGGCTGCACGCCGAGCTTCTCCGCGCGCTTGATCACCTTCTTCAGCAGTTGCCGGGGGCAGATCGGGAATGGCGACCCATCGGCGTTGATGAAATCGCCGAGAAAAAACGGCACATCGTTGTCCCACGGCACGTTGCGTCCGGTGGCCATGTCGAGCTGCACCATGGCGTCGGGAAAGCCGTGCTGCCAACCGATCACGTGCGTGTTGTCGTATACGCTGTCGGTCATGTCCCACCCGAACACGACGTTGCAAAATCCGAAACCGCCGTCGGCGGCCGACAGAAATTTGTCCTTGTGCAGGTATTTGCCGCGCAACACGCCGTCGATGTCGGTGACCGCCACCTTGACCTTCCCCGACGCGGAACTTTGCACCGTCTTTAACGGATCGCTCAGGTCGTGATTAGCGGACGTCAGCCGTTTGTTTTTGCTTGCCATCTTCGTTTCTCGTTCAGTGGCCAGTCTGAATCGTACTGGCCGAGTCCGTCGCGCGGTCTTGTTCTCGCTTCGCGACGCGTGACGATTATGGTGGTTTGACCTCGAGCACCAGTGATGCGTACCACGCCGCGAGCTGACTGATGTCTTCGTCGGTCAGGGGTTTGGCGATGACGTTCATCACCTCATTGCCGCGTTTGCCAGAACGATAGGCTTTGAGCTGCTCGGCGACGTAAATCTCGGGCTGCCCCGCCAGATGCGGAGCATTAGGCAATTGACTCAGGCCCAATGGTCCATGGCAGGTGATACACGCCTGTGCCTTGACTTTCCCTGCAGCCACGGCGCTCTGCGCGTGCACGTTCGCTGCGTGACTCAAAGCGCAACCGGCGACGCCGAGCAATAGCCAATATCGCAAAGCTGCGCGTGATGCTGCGGAAGCACTGGCAGGATGATCAGGAACTGGAAGCCGTCGGGCTATCAAGTAGCGGGCTCGCGAACGTACTCGCGCGCCCGCTGTTCGGTTTCCCCAGTGACTCGGTCCACTACTTGGGCTTCGAAGCTGCATCGCCCACATAAGTGATGCGGTACAGGGCGCCGGCAAAATCGTCGCTGACCAGCAGCGAGCCGTCTGGCAGATTGGCCACATCTACCGGGCGGCCGCGATACTGTTTGGTTTCAGGGTCTAGCCAGCCATCGGCAAAGACCTCCGTCTTGTCGGCCGAGCCGTCGGCCTTCAGCGACGTGAACATGATGCGTGCGCCAATCGGCGTCGTGCGATTCCACGAGCCATGCTGGGCCGAGAAGATGCCGCCGTGATATTTGGCAGGAAATTTTTTGCCTGTATAGAACGTCAGCCCCAGATCGGCGGCGTGCGCGTCCATGTACACCTCGGGATTCGTAATGTTTGCAGGCAACGGGTCCTTGTCGTAGCCGTGTTCCGTGATCCGTGTCTTGCCCTGAATCCACGGGTAGCCGAAAAACTGGCCGGGCTTGGTGGCGCGATTCAATTCACCGGCGGGGATGTCGTCGCCCATGCCGTCGGTCTGGTTGTCGGTAAACCAGAGTTCGTTGTTCTTCGGATTGAACTCGAGACCCACCGAGTTGCGGATGCCGCGCGCATAAACCTCGCGCTTGCTGCCGTCAAACGGGTTCATGCGCACGATGCCGCCGATGCCGGTTTGGTCGTACAGCTTGAGTTTGTCGCGCGGCTGCACGTTGTGCGGCTGGCCCAGCGTGACATACAACATGCCGTCCTTGCCGACGCGGCAGGTGCGCGCACCGTGGTTATAGGACTCCTCTTCCACCGGAATCAGCTTGCCCTGTGGCGCCACTTCGATCACGGCGACGTCCGGCCCTTCGTAGAAGAATTCAGCGGCGGGAAAGTTAAGAATGCGGTTGTGCTCGGCAACGATCAAGAAGCCGTCCTTAGTCCAGCACACGCCATTGGGCACCGAAAACTTGAGCGAAGGCGCAAATTGCTTCACCTCGGTTGCAACGTCGCCGCTGTTGCGATTCGTCACGGCCCACACCGTGGTCTTACGCGTTCCAACGAACAACATGTTGGTGGACGGGGCAACCGCCATGTGCCGCGCGTCTGGCACGATCGCATACAGCGCAATCTTGAATCCAGGCGGCAGCTTGATGCGTTCGAGATTCTGGCGGATGGCGTCCGCGTTTGGCCCGGTCTGCGGTACGGGCGGAATATTCAGATCCGCGCTGGCCACTTTCATCTGCTTGAGCTTCTCGATGTTGGTCTGCGCAATCGCGCTGCCAAGCCGCAGCTCACCGCGACAAGTATCGTCAGTCCGAGCCCAATTGTCTGTATGCGCATTAGTCACTCCTCTCTTGAAGACTTGGATATCGTCGTTGAAAGGGCGGGAGGCATTTCCCGCCTTGCCGCACCAAAGTAAGGCGCCCAAGTCTAGAACCCCGCCAGGAAACATCAACTGTCTCGCCGGCCGTCTCCCCTACAATCGCGCGTTTGTGTTTGTCAGAGAGTGCAATGCCGATTTACGCATACAAATGCGCGGAGTGCAGCCACGAGCTGGACGTGATCCGGAAGGTGTCGGACCCGCCGTTGACCGAGTGCCCCAACTGCGGCAAGCCCGCGCTCGTCAAGCAAATCACCGCGGCCGGATTTCACTTGAAGGGCGCGCGGTTGGTACGTCACCGATTTTCGCGACGGCGGCTCGGGAAAGAAGAAGGACGCGGGCAAGCCGGACGAAAAGGCGAAAACCGATCAGGCGGCGGATTCGAAAACCGAGAAGCCGAAGAGCCGATACGAAGACCGATGGGGCCGCAGACTCGAAGGGTGCAGCCAAAACGGAAGCGAAGACCGAATCTAAATCCGAACCCGCAAGCAAGTCTCCTCCGGCACCGACACCGCCGAAGACCGGCTCTTCGGGGACGAGCTGACGGCCGCCCTGCATGTTCAAGAGATATTTGATCGCGGGTTTGCTGGTCTGGATTCCGCTGGCGATCACCTTCTGGCTGCTCGATCTGATCGTCAGCACGATGGACCAGACGCTGCTGTTGCTGCCACCGAGCTGGCGGCCCGATGCGCTATTGCCGTTTCATATTCCCGGGCTTCGGACTGCTGTTGTCGCTGCTGGTCGTGCTGGCGACCGGCGTGCTCGCCGCCAATATCATCGGCGAACGGCTGGTGCGTTGGTGGCACGGTCTGCTGAACCGGATTCCGATCGTGCGCTCGATCTATTCGAGCGTGAAACAGATCTCGGACACGCTGCTCGCGACACGCGGCCAATCGTTTCGCAAGGTCGTGATGATCGAGTTTCCGCAGCGCGGGCAGTGGACCCTCGGCTTCGTCGTCGGCTCACCCGGTGCGACGATCGCGGCCGCCACCACTGCAGACGCAATCACGGTTTACGTACCGACGGCGCCGAATCCGACGTCCGGCTACGTGCTGGTGGTGCGTCCGGACGATGTGCGCGAGGTCGACATCAGTGTGGACGACGCGCTGAAATTCCACATCTCGCTCGGCGTGGTTCCGCCGCGCGTGAACGGGCGCGCGCAGCGCTCGGCGTTGACCGCGACGGGGCCAGCGAAGCCGGTTGAGACAATCAGCCATCTTGATTAAGCTGCGGGCCATGACGACAAGAATCTGTTGCTCGCTGGCCGTCACGTCGAATCGAAACCGCTAGGGTCGGACGGCTGGCGACCGTTCGACCCGCGTGCCGCCCCGCACGCTCCACGCTCAAACCATTAACTCTAAGTTGCCGGACTGCAAAGCAGGCCGGCGCCCCTGAACTACCAACGGAGCATTTATGCGAACCGAATACGCGGGCTTGGTCGACGCCAAGTTCATCGGCCAGACGGTTACTTTGTTCGGCTGGGTGCATCGACGGCGCGACCATGGCGGCGTCATTTTCATCGACCTGAGAGATCGCGAAGGCCTGGTGCAGGTCGTGTGCGATCCCGATCGGGCCGATGTATTTGCGGCGGCTGAGAAAGTGCGCAGCGAATACTGCTTGGAGATCATCGGCACCGTACGTCGCCGTCCGGAAGGGACAACCAACACGGCGCTCGTCTCGGGCGAGATCGAAGTGCTGTGCCAGAAGCTGACGATCCTGAACCCATCGGTGCCGATCCCGTTTCAACTCGATGACGACAACTTGTCCGAAACGACACGGCTTACGCATCGCGTGCTCGATCTGCGCCGGCCGGCGATGCAGAAAAACATGATGCTGCGGTATCGCGTCACGATGGCGGTGCGCAAGTACTTGGACGCCGCCGGCTTCATCGACATCGAAACGCCGATGCTGACGCGGAGTACGCCCGAAGGTGCGCGCGACTACCTCGTGCCGTCGCGCGTGCATCCTGGCGCATTCTTCGCGCTTCCACAGTCGCCGCAGCTCTTCAAACAGTTGCTGATGGTCGCGGGCTTCGATCGCTACTACCAGATCGTCAAGTGTTTTCGCGACGAGGATTTGCGCGCGGACCGCCAGCCCGAGTTCACGCAGATCGACATCGAGACGTCGTTTCTGACGAAGCGGAGATCCGCGAGATGATGGAGCAGATGATCCGCGTCGTGTTCGACGAAGTGCTGGCGGTCAAGCTGCCTCGGCCGTTCCCGGTGATGACACATGCCGATGCGATGCGGCTTTATGGATCGGATAAGCCCGATCTGCGGATCAGCCTGCAGCTGACGGAACTGACCGACGTGATGCGCGACGTCGAGTTCAAGGTGTTCAAAGCGGCAACCGAGATGAAGGATGGCAAGGTCTTCGCGTTGCGCATTCCGGGCGGAGGTGAGCTGCCGCGCTCCGAGATCGACGGTTATACGGACTTCGTCAAGATTTACGGCGCCAAGGGCCTTGCGTACATCAAGGTCAATCAAGCGGCGCAGGGGCGGGCAGGGCTGCAAAGCCCGATCATCAAGAACCTGCACGATGCGGCGTTAGCGACAATCATCGAGCGCACTGGGGCGAAGGACGGCGACTTGATTTTTTTCGGTGCCGATCGCGCGAAGATCGTCTATGACGCACTGGGTGCGTTGCGCGCCAAGATCGGCCACAGCGAGTTCGGCCGTGCAGCGCGGGTTGTCGCAGGAAGGTTGGCAGCCGCTATGGGTCGTCGACTTCCCGATGTTCGAGTTCGACGAGGAAGCGCAGCGGTACGTCGCCGCGCATCATCCGTTTACCAGTCCGAAGGACGGGCACGAAGATCATCTCGCGACCGATCCGGCGCAGGCGATGGCCAAGGCGTACGACATGGTGCTCAACGGTTGGGAAATCGGCGGCGGATCGATTCGTATCCACAGTGAAGACGTGCAAAGCAAGGTGTTTCGCGCGCTGAAAATCAGCGCGGAAGAAGCGGGCGCCAAATTCGGGTTTCTGCTGGATGCCCTGCAATACGGCGCTCCACCGCACGGCGGAATCGCGTTCGGACTCGACCGGCTCGTGGCGATGATGGCTGGCGCTGAGTCGATCCGCGATGTGATAGCGTTTCCTAAGACGCAACGCGCGCAGGACTTGCTGACGCAGGCACCGAGCGAGGTCGACGAGAAACAGCTGCGCGAGCTGCACATCAGAGTGCGCAGCGAAGCGAAGACGGTCGAACCGAGAGTGGCGTCAAGCGCGCACAGGATCGGATGAAGATTCCTGAATCGGTGCTGGTGGTCATCTACACACCGGCACTCGATGCGCTCATCATCGAGCGCGCCGATCAGCCCGGGTTCTGGCAGTCAGTCACCGGCAGTAAGGCAGCGCTCGATGAGCCGCTGCGCACCGTATGTGTGCGTGAGCTTGCCGAA
The DNA here is from genome assembly GCA_963786295.1 of uncultured beta proteobacterium. GTDB lineage: Bacteria > Pseudomonadota > Gammaproteobacteria > Burkholderiales > Burkholderiaceae_F > JACCZX01. Next base: position 32,603 of record CAWAYV010000006.1, read on the forward strand.
GAGACAGGGCTTAGGGTGTCTGCTGACCAGCTCGACGATTGGAACGTTAGCCATAGTTTCGCGATCTATGAGCAGTGGCGTCATCGCTATGCGAGCGGCGTTACGCATAATACGGAGCATGTCTTTGGACTCTGCTGGCCGCACCGCTTCGAGCCTCAACTCAATCCGCTCGAACACCTCCGATACCGATGGCTCCCCTGGCGCGACGCCGCGGATGCGTGTTTTTCGTGGACGAACGCCGAGAGCATTCGACGGCTGGGACAGTTGGAAGCGAGTCGCAGCGCTTAGCGTTTCGCTAGCCGGCTTGCTGGCTTCGCACTCCATCAGCGCCGCGCAGCCGTTGCCGAGCGTGGCGGTGGAGCGTGACGGCGACACGTTCTACGTCAGGGCTCGTGCGAGCGTCGCCGTTGATCCGCGCATCGCGTGGGACACGCTCACCGACTATGAGCATATGCCCGACTTTCTGCCGAACGTCGAACGCTCCAGAGTGATCGCGCGCAGTGGTACGCGCCTGACCGTCGAGCACATCGGACAGTTTCCGCTTTTCTTTTTCGATATTCCGGTACGGGTGCGCCTCGGCGTCGTGCAGCAGCCGTACGAGCGCATCGTCGCGCGCTCCGAGCCCGGCGAAGTCGATGGCGCGACGCAGACATTGCGCTCGTTTTCGGGTCGCTACGACCTGACGGTCATTACGCTTGAACGGCGCGCCGGCATACGACTGGAATACGAATCGCGCTTCGAACTAGCCGAGCCCCTACCGCCGATCCTCGGTGACTTGTTCGGCACCGCGATGGTGACGAAGACCATGCGCCTTGCAGTTCGAGGCGATGGTGCGAGAGATGGTGCGTAGGCAAGCGGGACGCGCATCGATCGAGAAGGTTCAATGATTCGAGTTTCGATGCGGGCAGAAGTGAACCGCGCGGTGCTGATTGGAATCGTGCTGTTCGCGTTGGTTGGCTGCGCGAGTGTCGATCCGTACGCATCACCGCCGATGGCGCAGAACCTGCAGCGCGAAGACGATGTCGGCTATTGCGCGAGACTGTTTGCCGATATCGATCGCCGCGTCGATACGCTCGGCGTACGCGATGCGGAAGCGCATCGTGTCGACGGATTTCCCTATCTGCGCGTCGACCGCTTCAGCGTGGCGCTGGCGCAGAGGGTGAAGGGCCCGGCGCAAGAGCAGGTGTGGCGCGCCCGGTTACAGCAGCTCGACGAAACAGCGCGCGCCACGGAGTTGACCAACGCCGCGTTGAGCGTCGACGACTTGCCGCGTTGTCGTAGCTTGCTGGATGCGGCCGATGCCGCGGCCATCAAAGAGCTGCACGCTTCGGCGACGGTGCCCGATGACTACAACATTGGCATGCGCGCGCTCGGTATATATCCGCTGACCCGTTTGCCGTTTGCGGCGGGTATCGCGCGGTGGCAGGATGACACGCGCTCGGCGTTCGCGACGCCGATCGAAGTGCTACCGATGCATGGCCGGCTGCAGCGCTATGGTCCGCCGCAAGGCATTTCAGGACCCGTGCCTGCGTCAAACGTCGATCCGCTCGGCGTTCCCGTGTTCTCTGCGGCGGAAGCGGCGGCGCTCTTCGCCAGGCATGCCCCGGTGCTGGAAATCGACGTCGCGGGCGAATTCGACCGGATCGGTGCGCTGAAGCTCGATGCAGAGGATCAAGTGATCGTCGATGCCGCTGCACCCGTCGTGTACACGCGCCTCACGTATACGTTGCTCGGGGGCTTGATTCATCCGCAGCTGGTCTACACATTCTGGTTCAGCGAGCGCCCGCGCTCGCCCGGCAGCACATTCGATCTGCTGGCGGGCAGGCTCGACGGCGTCGTTTGGCGCGTGACGGTGGACGCTCGCGGCGACCCGCTGGTGTACGACAGCATCCACGCCTGCGGCTGTTATCACCTGTTTTTCCCGACCGAAAAGGTGGTGGCGCGCGAATTGCCTGTAACCCTCGATGAAACTCTTTTCGTTCCGCAATCCGTACCCGCCGCGCGCTCTGGCGAGCGAGTTGTGCTGCGAGTCGAGTCGGGGACGCATTATCTGCAGCGTGTGTTGATGACTTCCGAGGCGCAATCAGCGACTGCCGTGGTTTACCGGCTCGAGGACGAGCGAACGCTAACCACGTTGGCGCGCCGTGGTGGAGGTACGCGCAGCGCCTACGGCCAGGATGGTTTCATTGCGGGCAGCGAGCGCGCCGAGCGATGGTTTTACTGGCCGATGGGCATCGAATCGGCTGGGCAGATGCGCCAATGGGGCCATCATGCGACGGCGTTCGTCGGCCGACGCCATTTCGACGATCCCCAGCTTTTCGACGCTTACTTTGAAGTCCGCCGCTGACAAAATGTGCATGCGTATAACTGGCCTTTGCCCACCCAACCATCCATGAAGATTCGAGTCGCAACGTACAACATTCACAAGGGCGTAACCGGCGGCCTGCGCAAGCGAGTGCGCATTCACGACGTGAAGCTCGCACTGCATTCGATGGACGCCGACATCGTGTTCCTGCAGGAAGTGCAGGAAAAAAACGACCGGATGTCTCAGCGCAACGGCTATCCGCCGGGCACGCAGCTCGATTTCTTATGCACGGGCAACTACCTGCACCGCGCGTACGGGATGAACGCCGTGTATCCCCATGGTCATCACGGCAATGCGATCGTCTCGCGCCACGCGATCGGGCGCCATCTGAATCACGACATCTCGGATCACGCTCTCGAAAAGCGCGGGCTGCTGCACGCGGTGTCGCATTTCGAAACCAGCAAAGGCGCGCTCGACGTTCATCTGATCAACACTCACTTCGGGCTGATCAAGCGCAGCCGGGTGCGGCAGGCCGAGTTTCTGATCGAATTCGTCAAGTCGGAGGTGCCGAAGGGAGCGCCACTGATCATCGCCGGCGATTTCAACGATTGGCAACGTGGCGTCGACGACGTGCTGCATAGCGAGCTTGATGTATTTGAAGCCGCATCCGAATTCAATCGTCGTCAGTCGAAGCCGCGCCTGCGCGACCGGCTCGTGCCGTGGCGCGAGCTGCCGCGCTCGCACGTGGCGCGCACGTATCCGAGCATGATGCCGTGGCTGCAGCTCGATCGCATTTATGTGCGCGGCTTCAAAGTCAACGACGTGCGCGTGCCGAAGGGCGTCGAATGGGCACAGCGTTCCGATCACATGCCGCTGATCGCAGACATGGAAGTAGCGTGAGCGTTCTATCGATATGAACGACGAAGCGTTGCGCGAGCCGCCGCCCGTTGTGCGGCGTGCGCGACACGCTTTCCGGAAACTTTCGGCGGGAACCAGGCCGCTTGTCTATAGCGGCAATCGCATCGAATTGTTAAAAAACGGCGAGCAATACTTCCCGCGCCTGCTGGCCGCGATCGACAGCGCCACGCAATCGATCTACATCGAAACCTACACTTTTGAGCTCGACAACATCGGCGAAAAAGTCTGCGGTGCGCTGGCGGCGGCCGCGCGCCGTGGCGTTGCGGTACATGTTCTTATCGACGGGTTCGGCTCGCAAGACGACGGCCGACCTGTTGATTAAGCGGCTCAGGCCGCAAGGCGCGAAGGTCATCGTGTTCCGGCGCACGCGCTGGTGGCGGCTGGACCGGCGGCTGCTGCGCCGGCTGCACCGCAAAGTATCGGTGTTCGATGACCGGCTGGCGTTCGTCGGCGGCATCAACATCATCGACGATTACCACCATCCTGATCCGAAGCCGGTGCGCGCCGATCTGGGTCCGCGCTTCGATTTTGCGGTCGCGTGCGAAGGCCCGCTGGTGGCCGCGATCGCTTTCACCGTGACGAGGCTTTGGTGGACCGTGTCGGTGCTGCAATTGAGACGCAGGCCATCATCGCGGCCGCACTATGTTGAGCCGCAGCCCGTGCAAACCGGCGTCCGCGCCGCGCTGCTGTTGCGCGATAACCTGCGCAATCGCCGGACGATCGAGCTAGCGTATTTGGACGCGTTCGCGCATGCGAGGCACGATGTGCTGATTGCGAATGCGTACTTTCTTCCGGGCAAGAAGTTTCGCGACGCGCTGCGCGATATGGCCGAGCGGGGCGTGCGGGTCCGGCTGCTGCTGCAGGGACGCGTCGAGTATCGACTGCAGCATTACGCGCAGGAGGCGCTTTATGGCGACTTGGTCAAGTGGGGAATACAGATTTACGTCTATACGCCAAGCTATTTGCACGCCAAGGTGGCGGTGGTCGATCAAAAATGGGCGACGGTAGGCTCCAGCAACATCGATCCATATAGTCTTGCGTTGGCGCGCGAAGCAAACGTGGCGGTTTATGACGACACCTTTGCGCGTGACTTGCAGCAGGCACTCGAGGCCGCGATCGCCAATGATTCGACCGTAGTTGATGCGGACGCCTGCGCGCGGCGCAGTCGTTTGCGCCAAGCGATGAGTTGGGTCGCGTATCAACTGGTGCGAGTGCTGACCCTGGTAGCTACGCGCAGCGACACTGGTTAACCGCGCTTCTTGCGTGAGCGGTAAATGACAGAAGCGATATTGCAGTCGTGGCCCGACGGCGCGGTCTGCGAGCCGGGGTTAGACTTCCGGCGTCGCCAGCAGCGGCGACCACTGATAAGGGAGGCATTCGATGAAGCTTCACGTTCCTGTCGCGGCAGCACTGATACTGTTCGCGAGCGCCGCATTCGCATTCCATTGCCCGGCCGACATGAAAAAGATCGACGATGCGATGGCGAAGAATCCAAAATTGACGGAGGCGCAAATGGCGGACGTCAAGAAGTACCGCGCCGAGGGCGAGACTTTGCATAAGGCCGGCAAACATCAGGAGTCGGTCGACACACTTGCCAAAGCGATGGCGATCCTGAACATCAAGCCATAGAGACATCGCAACCGACGAAGCGCCGCCTGCGGGCGGCGTTTCTTTTTCGCACGCCACCCTGTAACCGAGAACTGGGAGCGGGCATCGAGCGCACGAGCGCCGATTTGGAGCCGGCGGCGGCAGCCCGACTGGCGAAATGGCATACCAGATGTTGTGTCCTAGGCGGCGCAACGCCTATTTCTTGTATAGCTTTCGTGCGCGATAGACACGTCATTCAGAACGCTTCAGAGGGAGAAACGCGTTGCCGACATGCAATTCTCCTCTGAAAATTGGCTTTTCCTCTTGTATTTCACTCTGATTCGCTTAGGATCGCGTCACGCAACGAGAGCGCTCTCTGCCGTTTTTCACTCGAGAACCCTGTCGCTGTGACCTAACCCGATAAGGAGAAAAGCATGGCAATGAAGAAGGCAAAGAAAGCCGGAAAGAAATCAGGCAAGAAATCAGCCAAGAAGTCACCGGCGAAAAAAGCTGCGAAGAAGACGACCAAGAAAGCCGTGAAGAGAACGGCCAAAAAAGCTGCGAAAAAGAAAACTGCACGTAAACCGAACGCTGCATTCATGAAGCCGATGATGCCGACAGGCCCGTTGGCAGCGATCATCGGCTCGAGCCCGATGCCGCGCACCGAAGTTACGAGCCAGATCTGGAAATACATCAAGAGGAACAACCTGCAGGACAAGGCCAACCGCCGCATGATCAACGCGGACGACAAGCTGCGCGCGCTGTTCGGCAAGGCGCAGGCGTCGATGTTCGAACTGACCAAGTACGTCAGCAAGCACTTGAGATAAGCGCGCTAGTTTCCCGGCACAAAAAAGGCCACCGTGTGGCCTTTTTTTTGTGCGTACCCGCCCGGTCTATGAGAACGCGCTGGGGCTTGGCTGCCGGCTGCGATTGACCTCACGTTGTGCGCGAGCCACCGCTTCCGCGCCGCAAGCCGATGGCGCGCGTTGCTCGGTGCGCGGCTGCTCGGTGAATTCGGCATCGAGCGCCATCCGCGGCGTCGCATCGACAAACGTCAAGGCAACGAGAATGAGCGATCGCGGCTGCGATGCGCGCCGGAAAGCCGCGCGACGTTTCCGTCTGCCGCCCTGCGTCATCGATCTCGACCTGCCATTGCGAAGTCATTTCATTCTCCATAGGACCGACTGCCGGTCCGCTGGACAACGATAGGTGCTGCGGTCCTAAAGCTTGAATGGAATGATCAGTAGGCCGCGAGTAGACAATTCGACAATGCGGCTGGGCGATTGGTTACTGCGCCCAGCGGGAATGCCGCGGCAACGACGCCTGCAGAAACGTCATCTGATCGGCCAGGATGCGGCGGTTGCTCAGAATGAAACCCTCGTTACGGCATACCGCGTACGGCACGTAACTGAGCGGCATGTTCGCTTCTTCCGGGCGACGATTGCCCTTGCGCGTGTTGCACGAGCGGCACGCGGTGACGACGTTGGTCCATTCGTGGCGGCCGCCACGCGACACCGGCACGATGTGTTCGACCGTCAGATCGGTTTCTGCAAAGCGATTTGCGCAATACGCGCAAATCTGGCGATCGCGCACGAACAGCCGGTGCTTGGTAAGGCCGACGTGTGCATGGCCAAACGGGATGCGATGCCGGCCGCGAATCATCACGATCGAACTGGTGACGAATTCGGAGCGCGCGCCGGTCGCCTCCTGCACGCCGCCGACCATTCCGAATAGATTTTCGCCGAGCTCGGTAACGACTTTGCCCGCCGCGTAATAACGCGCGGCGCGCTGCATCAATGCCCAGCGAACCGGCTGCCCGTGGGAATCAATGACCAGAATCTTGGCGGTGATATCAGACCCGTACAGCATCGCGGCACGAATTGTGCCACGGGCGCCTTACGGGCTATACGGCAAAAACGCTAGTTGTTACGACCGCCGTCTCGGATCGCCCACGGGTCCAGCCCGGTCTCGGTCCGCTTGACGACGCCGGCGGGATCGAAATAGACAAACATCGCCGCCTTGAATCCGCCGTACGTGAAATAGCGGTACATCCATGCGCTTTCATCGACTAGTTTGTACTCGAAAGTTTCGGCGGGTTGCCCGAAGTCTCGCAGCACGTCGTTTCGTGTGTACTTGCCGGGCTGCACACGCGCAAACGCGGCATCGGTCATCATCTGTTCAACCGGGCCAGCCGCCCCTGCGCGTCAAAGTCGGCGTTCCACACGGACTGGTCGAACGGCTGATTGGAATACTGCAGCCGCGTGCCGCCGCCCGCGAGCGGATAGCTGCCGGTCGGTTTGCCGAGCTTGGCGCGCGCTTCATCCAACGTCGTGCCCGGTGCTAGCGATTGTGGGGTGGCACATGCCGACAGCAGCGACACCGCGGCGGCGAACAACAAGGTCTTGGAGGGACTCATCACACAAACTCCTTGCGTGGCGCTAGGCTCCTCAATCTTACGACGGAGGACCAGGCCATGCGATGGTTTAAGCGGATTGCGCTTACGTTAGTAGCAATCGTCGTGCTGCTACTTGGCATTGGACTGATTCTGCCGTCAACGTTCAAAGTACAGCGCTCGATCGACGTCTCGGCAGCGCCGGATAAAATTTACCCGCTGATTGCCGATCCGCGCGAATGGAAAAAGTGGTCGGCATGGAACGCACGCGATCCGGCGATGAAAATCGCCTACAGCGGGCCGCCGGCTGGCAGCGGCGCCAAATGGACGTGGGAAAGCGCGTCGGAGGGCAAAGGGGAGATGACCTTTACTGCGGCGGTGCCGAATCAGCGTGTCGACTACGCACTGTACTTTCCCGACTTCGGTATGCGGTCTGCCGGCGAGATGAAGCTGGAGCCCTCCGGCCAGGGCACGCGTGTGACATGGACCAACCAGGGCGACGTCGGCACCAACCCGATTAATCGCTACTTTGCGCAGGCCATGGATCGGCTCGTGGGACCGGACTTCGAAACGGGCCTTAAGAACCTGAAGGCGCTGGCCGAGCGCAGCTCAACCTAGCGGCAGCGGCCGCAGTGTGCGGCCCATGTTCGCATACGATGCTCAAGCCGCATTTGCACCGATGGCGCGCGTCCAACCGACAGAGACGGAACTGAAACTTCAGCTCGCGCCGAAGCACATTGGTTGGTTCAGGCGGAGCCCGGCGTTGTCGAAAGCCGTGTGTACAGAGGTGGATATCGACAATGTTTACTTCGATACCGCCGACCGATTGCTGCAGCGCCACCAAATGGCGTTGCGTGTGCGGCAGATCGGCAGACGCTGGCTGCAGACGCTGAAGGCCGAAGGCAAGGGTAGCGGCGCAGTCAGCCGCCGAGGTGAATGGGAAACGCCGGCGCGAGTGCTGCGCGGCCAGGGGCGGCTTGACTTGGCGCGGCTGTCGGAATCACCGCTGCCCGATCTGCTAGCGCGACAGAAGGTCAAAGCCGTATTGCAACCGGTGTTTCGCACTCGGGTTCGACGCACGCAGTGGATCATCGAGCGCGCCGATGCCACGATCGAAGTCGCGCTCGATATCGGTGAGATCAGCGCCAAGGGCGAGCGCGCAGCGCTGCGCGAACCGATCTGCGAAGTGGAACTGGAACTGAAGCGCGGCGAGCCGGCGGCATTGCTTGATTTGGCACTCGAGCTGCTCAGCGTCGGTGATAAACAGGCGCCGGCGTTAACGCCGGTGGCGCGCAGCAAAGCCGAGCGCGGCTATCAACTTACGGCGCAACGTCCCGCGACGGCGGTCAAGGCTTCAGCCAAAGCATTTGTCGAGAACGTGACACCCAAAGCGACCACGGCGGGCGCGTTGAGGAGAGTGGTCGCGCACGGCCTTGCGGTGCTGACCGCGAACATCGAAATGCTGCTGCGCTACGACGATCCTGAATACGTGCATCAGTCGCGCGTTGCCTTACGCCGAGTGCGGTCCGCGATCCGGCTTTTTGATCGCGAGCACCGTGATGTGCCGCAATCACTCGCCGACGAGCTGCAATGGTTTGCGCGCACGCTGGGCGAAGCGCGCGACTGGGATGTGATCGCCGACGAAACGCTGCCGTCGCTCGCTGAAGGCATCGGTGTGCAGGCGATGAAATCCCTGGTCGCGAAAGCGAATCAACGGCGCGGCCAGGCGCGACAGGAAATTCGGAAGGCTGCGCGATCGCCGCGCTATGCGGCTCTCGTGTTAAGCGGCGAGCGCTGGTGCATGACGCCGGTGCCGGCCGCTGCCGAATTGCTCGCGGATGCGGCGGCGCCAGCGCTGCAGCGCGCGTCAAAGAAGCTATTTGAAGCGGCACGCTTTTTCGCGGCGCTGACAGCGGCGCGGCGGCACCAGGTACGAATCCTTGCGAAGCGCTTGCGCTACGCGCTCGACTTGTTCGCCATTGCGTTGCCGAAGCAGGCGACTACGCGTTACATCGATGCGTTGTCCGAGTTGCAGGACGTGCTCGGCTTGCTAAACGACGCCTCGGTTGCGAAGACGGTGTTGCCGCATTTGACGAGATCGGCGCGACTGAAGAAGGCGGCGCAGGCGTGGTTCGCCAGCATCGAGCCGGATCGCGTGTACGACGTTGAACGTCGGTTGCTGAAACTTTCGACGATGCAGATGCCGTGGAAGTAGAAGGCCCGCCGTTGTCGCTTCAGCGCGGCGCACGCGCTAGTCCGAGCCCCGCTTTCTTTTTTCTTAAGCGCGAAAAGAGTGCCCTGACTAGGGCACTTTGCTTGTACGCGGACCAACGGTCGATGTGCGACACATCAGCGGCCAATGTAAAAAAAGCGCTTACATCCGCAGCAGAAAAAGGCTGACGTGCTGCTGTTGCAACGCCGATTTGCCACCCGTGCGCTGCCTCTGAATTCCGCAGCTAACTTGCTTCTCAACGCTGCTTAGAACAGCCCACCAACAGGGCGAGATTGCGCGCGAGCCGCTAACTCAGCGCGATGTTGGCGAACACGCTGGTCTCGCTGCGGGCGAAGTCACTTCGGGTCCAACGCGCGTTGCCGTCGATCGAGACGCGGTTCGTGTGTTCTACCCCGTCAAGAAAGCCGCGGTCGCGGCACGCACAGGACGGTTCCGCGCCAAGTCTGCCGATACCTATTGCTTGATGTGGGAAAACCGGGGAAGTCGGTTGCGGTGATCGAAGGCGTCGTAGAAAACGCCGCGGCGCGCTGAGCGTGCGCGTCAGAAACTGATCGTGAGCTGCAAAGTTTCCGCGTAATTGCCAGCCGGAACGAACTGCCCTGAAGGCATGACGCCGCTCATCGTCTGCGTAACCGCAAACGAACCGTTGCCGTTGAGACCAAATGAGCCGGAGGGGAATGTTCCACATCCGGCGTTTCCCCACACGATGGTCGTCGCGTTCTGATAGACGTTGTATCCGATGGTCGCGTCGAGCGCCGACTGACGCCGCATCGTGCGTCCGGTGCACCTACCAGATGCCCGACGAACCGTTTGACAGCTGCATCGACCAGGTGACCGTCGAGTTTCCGGGGGGCGGGTTGTTCTGACAGTTCAGCGTCACGGTCACCGTGGCATTCGCCGCCGAAAGCGGGTCATAGGTCATGAAGTTCATCGCGCCGGTGGTCGAGACCGAGCAGCTGACGGCCGCGTTGGCAGGCAGCGTTGCAACGAACAGAGCAGCGGCGAGCAGACCCTGAAATACCCGCGCGGCGATCATTTGACCTCCGTACACACGAACGGGCCGAGCGTCGGAATCGCCTCTTTGGGCGGCGCGGTATAGCCGGCGATGAAACTGCAGCGCCCGTTTGCCAGCTGCGCGGTGTAGCGCGCCGATGGCGGCAGGTCCGGTACGAAGATTTCGCCGTTGTGGCCCGCCACGAAACTTTGCACGACGTCATGCGACCGAACCGTGATACCCGCCGGCAACGGCGAGCCGTCAGCAAGGCGGACTGCGAGCACGGCGCCGATCCGGCGGCGCGCTTCGTAGTCGGCCAGGGTGCCGGCGCGGTAGCTCGGCACGACCTGCAGGTCGCGGTGCCTGATCGTCACATCCATCGGCAGATCGCGCTCGTCGATCGTGATGCGGTTGGCGGAGTATGGACTCAGCCGCGGCAAGACGATCAGGCCTTCTTCGTTGGTGCGGCCGATCGGGTTGCCGCCGTGGAACACCCGCACGCCTTCGACATCGCCGACCTTCACGACGCCGAAACTTTCGGTGATCAGGCGGCTGGCGAACGCGGTGCCGGCAATCGCGCCGACCCCGCCGCTGGCGGAGGCCCGCACCGCGCTCGTTCCCTGAAACGAAGACGCTTCCAGCGTGTACAGGCCATAGGGCCAGGTGTAGGCGAGTCCGGCGTCGACCTGTTCCTGCGTCGTCGCCCGCAACCGGTAGCCAAACCCCTGGTCGGTTGGGTAGCTGCGCTGAACCGTTGCGCCCGCGTAGGAGTTGCGTTGCGGCCCGCTGCGATCCGCGGAGCCATCCACGGACACCATCGTGCGGCCGTCGAGCGGCACCGACAGGCTTGCGAACACCGAGGTGCTGCCCAATCCGCTGTAGGCGCGTGACACCGAAACGTTAAAGAATGTTCCACGCGGTAGCGTCACGGAGTAGGTCAGCGCGACGGTGTCAGTGCCCGGCAGTCCACGGTAGCGCTGGGCGGCCCATGCGAGACCGAGCGAACCGGAAGCCCCCAGATTGGTTCCGGCAGACACATACGACTGCCGCTGCAGCACCGGTGACAGCGCGTCGCCGATCAACCGGAACTCCGGGCTGGCCCAGATCGAGCGCGCGGAGAAATTGAAGCGGCGCCCCTGATATTCATAGCCGCCAAGCAGCAAGTGACCGCTGCCTGCATGGCCATCGCTGACAGCGGCGCCGGCGGTCACGATGCCTGCCACGCCGGGCGACCAATCCACTGTTGCGCCGAGCGCACGCACGGTGTCGTCTGCCTCGAAGCGGCCTTCGACGGTCAGACCATCGTCGATGCCGCGCCGCCAGTAGCCCGACCCCATCGCGCTGCCATAGTCGAAGCTTTCCAGACCGTAGTTCTGGCGGGTCGCACCGAGAGCGATCTGGAATTCGTCGAGCCCGCCGCGCAGCAGCCGGCGGCTGGCATAAAAGGGCTGCGTGATGACCTGTTGCTGACCAAACGCATCGCGCACCACCAGTTGCACATCACCGGCGCCGGTCACCAGAGGGACATCGTTCAGCGTGAACGGACCCGGCTGCACTGGCTGTGTCGCGATCCTCGCACCGTTGACGAATACGTCGACGGTAGAAGGCACTACCGCGGTGCCAGCAAAGGCCTGCAACGGATAGGTGATCAGATTTGGCTGCAGCAGAAAGTTGGTCCCATACTGGATGCCGCCGAAGCGCACGCTGCGACCCCAGGCGCCGGCCTGCGTGAAGCTGTCGCCCAGCTGCAGCGTGCGCAGGCCGTCGCGATCGTCGCGGCGAAATGCGGTGTCGAAGCGCACGATGCGGTCCGTGGTCTGGCTGCTGGGTCCGGCGCTGTTGGCGGCTGCGGTGGCGATCAGCGAGCCCGTGCCGGCACTCGCGCCGAGCTCGAAGAAGCCCGAGCCATAGCTGTCCGCCGACGACGAGTAGCCAAACAGCGTGTAGTTCAAGAAGCCGGCGAGCGGTGCAGGCGACAATGGCAGCTTGCCGGCGCCGAAGTAGATGTCGTCGCGTGCAAGCAGTGCCGGAGGAATATTCAGGATAAGCCGCTGGAATTTCTGTTCCAGATTGGCATGCGCCCCAGGCAGGTCGGCGATGGCGATGAACGACCGGTCTTCGAACTGCAGTGGTGTTGCGTTCGGGACATTGACGCGCCACTCGCGCAGCGCTGCGGCGTCGATCGCGATCACGGCGCCGCGTTCTACGAGCGCAAACGCCAGCCCCTGCGGCTGCCCGTTGACGAACGCGTCGAGCACAGCAATCTGGCGCGCCGCAGTAAGCGCGGACAAGTTGCGCGAGCACGTTGTCCTGCGCCGCCGCGGGCGGAGCGCCGCAGGCCAACGCGGCGGCAATGGCCGCGGCGATCGCGCTACTGCGCGCGACCGGAATGTCGATCGCGACACGCGCTGATCGTCATCGTCTTGCCGATCAGACGGAGCGCGAGCGCTCCCTTCGCCGTCTCGGGCAGCTCGATCTCGAGCGACGACTTCGCCAGTACGACGATGCGCGGGAGCGTATGAACGAGCTGCGTCGCCGTCCAGCACCTGTACGTCACGCAGCCGTAGATGCCGTCCGCCGCTGTTTTCACCGATCAGCCGACTGCGATCGCCGACGGTTCGACCCGCCACGTGACGCTGGCGTGCGCCGCGATTCACCGGTTCGACGTACAGCGGAATGTCCATCGCGACCGTGATGCGGAAGCCCGGTGCTGACGCGGTCGCGTCACCACTCGGCACCTCGCTGAAGACTAGCGCGATACGCGCGTTCGACTTCGTGCGGCGGCGCGCCGCGAGGCGCCACGCGGACCAACTGCTGTTCGCCCGGCTGCCAGCTTGAAGATCGGCGGATTAATGATCAGGTCGCGCGTGTCTCGTCGCGAACATCCTTGCCGTATTGAGTCCAGGCGTAGGGCCGCGCCTGGATGACGATCTCGTCGGTGCCGGTGTTGGTGACGACAACCGAACCAGACAGTTCGCTTCGGCTGCGATCGTCAGGCCGAGCGGCGACAGGCCGAAACCTGGCGGCGACCGCCGACAGCGGTCGCGCCATCAGGATCAGAGGTGAGCAGCCGCTACAGAGCGCCCCGCGCGCTCATAGCGTCGTCGCTGTGAGCAACTGATCGACACCGACACCACGACCGTGTCGGTAGTACGGTCGCGAGCCGGTGTGTTCTGCGTCGAGCGTCGTTTGGACGCACAGAGCTTCACGGTGCGCGGGCCCACCGCTCGCGGCGAAAGGCGGCGCTGGCGTCCAAGCGTGCGTCAGCGCATGCCCACAGCGTCCGTGCCAATGGGCACGTGTGTAGTTGGCGCCGGTCAGATCGTCGGCTGTCTGGATGTCGTACGAGACGTAATTCGCGACCGCCGCTTGCGCATCCGGCGCATGCCACCGCCGCTAGGATTGCACGCCGTTGCTGACCGCCACTAGCGGTGCTGCGCCGCGGTTGCAGGTCAGCGTGACGAGCCTTCGGCAGTGATCGCAGTCGACGCTAGTGGGCGTACTGGGAACCGAAATTTGCCGTTGCGTCGGTGCGCTGACACTGCAGTTGCCCTGCACCGTCACCTGGACATTCACGTTGACGGCACGCTGCGCCATCGCAGCCATCGGTAAACCCGCGAGTAACACGCCGGCGGCGAAAACACGATTGAATTTGCTCATTGCCGATTCCCTTAAGTGTCGTCTTGAACCGGCGCAATGTAGCCAGAAGGCGCTACTCAAAACTGGCGAAATGCCTGTCAGACGAAGGTCACTTCATCGCTGCAGGTACAAATTGCAGATGCGTGCCCCGACGAGCGGTGAATGTAGGAGAAATTCGTACGTCATCAGAGGCGAAACGCTGACATCGTTGCGCGACGAAGTTCTCGAATCGCCACGGAAATGCGCTTCTTAACAAGTAATACGTGCCAGCGTTACGACGGAAAAATGTATACGCGCGTCGACGTGAACACGGCGCCATTCACTTGCAGAGGCAGATCGATGTTGCGAACTGTAGTGATGTTGTGTGCAGGGCTGCTCGGCGCCGTGCCGCTGTACGCGCATGCAGGCCCGGTGGCGGCCAGGCCGATCCTAGCGCCGCCCGCGCATGAGCCGCTGCAGGCGGCGTTTCAGGCGTGCAATCAGCGCTTCGACGGTCGTCTTAGCTACGCGTTTCTGCCGTCGACCGCGCGCTCGGCAGGATTTGACCGGCTCGAAGCGGTCACCCTGACTAGCGCCGATCTGATCGGCGACGCGCGCGAGCGCCGATGGATCAACAAGCTCAACGCCGTGTACGCGCCCGATGAAGGCCCGCAATTCAGCGTGCAGTACGGCGGCAGGCTGATCGAGCGCAACGACGCCATTGGTGGCAGCAGTTACACGGATCTGTTGTCGCTGGAGATTCAGCACGAGTTTGCATCGGGCTGGAACGTCGCCTCGCACATCGGTGCACGCCATTCGTGGGATGCCGACGCTGTCGATTACAGTGCCGGCGCTTCAGTCGGTGTGCGGTTGCTGCACAACGTATGGATCGCTGCGCGCTACAACCCGCTTGGGTTCAACGATCCGGACTTCTCCGGCACCGCCTATAGCGCCAAGGGCTTTTTCCTGAAGATGCGCATCGTGCTCGATGAAGTGCGAAGCTCAGACAGCAACAGCGACATCGCCAGGCTGCGCTGGTAACGCACTGCCTAACGAGGCCTCAGCACGCGCGGCGGGAAATAGGGCTTCTTCAGCGCGCGGCCCTGCCCCAGAACGAAGCCGGTGTTGCGCGCCAGGTTCAATTGCTCTTCGCGCTCGATGCCGGCCAGCACGAACGTCTCGCGCGTCAGCCCCAGCGCATTGACTTCGCGCGACATCTCCTGCCACGTTTCTTCACGCGAGCTGATCGGCGCGAGCATCTTCGCAAAATCGGGCGCGACGAAATCGATTGCCGACATCTCCATGCTTGGGCGCGGCTCAGCAAACCGGTAGCCGACTGCAATCTGATACGAGCGCAGCAGATCGATGAACTCGCGCACGCGATACGGCCAGCGCAAACGCTCCATCGCTCCGCGCAGCAAAACGGAAAGGCGATGCGCGGTGTACCGATGCGCCTCCAACACGCTTGCAAAAGCTTCCAGCGACCTTTCGACCGAACCGAATGAAACGGTGACGGCCACGCGCTCGACCCTTTCGTGCTCAAGCATCGAGAATGCGTGTTCCATCGCGGCCAGCTGAATCTGCGAGCGCAACGAGCGATCGGGCTCGAAGTCGGCAGTCCAAACATAGAGCTCATCGAACCAGCGCTGCGATCCCACCAGCGTTCGCGTCGGCCACACCAGCGCGCGCACGCGCGAGCCGAAGCGACTCAGCGAATCAACGGTGGGATCGAGTTCGACTTGGTGGCTGCCGAGTTGCTCGGACCTGAAGGTATTGCTTGCCATTAAGAGAATCGTGCCACGACGACGGGTGGCCGATTCTCTGCTAAATACCGGAACTAGGGAGTACTAACTTCGCGTGGGTAGCGTTGGCGGCGGATATGGCATGCGAATCGCGCGCCCTTGACCGAGTTCGAAGCCGACCCGGCTGGCGGATTGTTGTTGTTGGCGTGTTTCCAGTGCACCGACGATCGTGCTCTTCGTGTCGAGCGAAAGCGCACGAACCTCGAGCGCGAGATCGTTCCACGCATCGGCGCGGGCGGAAGTTGTCGCCAGCACCTTGGCAAAGATCGGTTGCACCAAGTCGATGCCCGTGAGCTCCATGCTTACGCGCGGCGCAGAGATGCGATAACCCACCGGAAACTGCCATCCACGCAGCATGTCGGCAAACGCGCGTAACCGATAGCGCGAGCGCAAGCGCTGCGGCGCTCCGCGCAACATCACGAACATCCGATGCGCAAGCAGAAGGTTTTTTTCGAATAGCTCGGTCAGCGGATCGAGCGAGCGCTCAATCGTCCCGAACGACACCGTGACGCCGACGCGATCGATCAGGTCATAGGCGAGCCAGTCGAATGCATTGCGCAGCGCGTGCACCTGAATACCTGCGCGCTCGGTCGTCGATGCGCTGCCGCCTTCAGTCCATAGATATAGCTCGTCGAACCAGCGATGAGTGTCCGTAAGCGAACAGGTTGGCCACAGCGTGGCGCGCACCGAGCCGCGAAAGCGACCAACGCTTTCACCCGACGAGGGATAGGGCGAGCTTTGGGGTGACATCAGGTCCTGCCGGCAAATCGACCCGGCATTCTGTCGGGCCGTTGCAAGGTGAACATACCCAGAATAGGCAATGCGTGTGCCGACGAAACGTCTGAACCCGACGGACGGACGGCGGTAGCGCCCGAATTAGTCGTTTGCCGGGTGGCCATAGGTCGCAAGCCGTGTGAGCACACGCATCATTTCAGCGTCTGCGAGCAGCTTCGGCGGGCCGAGCGCACGCACCGCGATATAGGTGCGGGCCAGGTTTTCGACTTCGACCGCGAGTGCGAACGCGCGCTTCAGATCGGCGCCGCAGGCAATCACACCGTGATGAGCGAGCAAGCACGCGCGGCGACCTTCAAGTGCGGCCAGCGCATGGTCGGCCAGTTCCTGCGTGCCGAAAGTTGCATAAGGCGCACAGCGAATATCGCTGCCGCCGGCCACGGCGACCATGTAGTGAAACGACGGGATGTCCAGTTGTTGGCAGGCTAACGCGGTCGCGTGCGGTGAGTGCGTGTGCACGATTGCGCCGACGTCATCGCGCGCGGCATAAATGGCGAAATGAAATCGCCATTCAGATGAAGGCCGATGAGTGCCAATCGTCGCTTCCGCGTTATCGACGAATACCAGGTCTGCTTCGGCAAGTTCGCCGTACGGAAGCGCCGAAGGCGTGATTACAAAACCCGCGCGCTCGCCGCGGGCGCAGCGCGCCGACACGTTGCCGGACGTGTTGACGTTGATACCGGCCGTATTCATCGCAAGCGCGGTGGCAATCACAGCCCGGCGCAGTTCGGTGCTGTCCTCGAGCCTCGACCCGTTGAGCATATCCATCATGCGGCGCGCCGATGCTCGGGGAAAAGCGCTGCCAGATCGGCAGGCGCCGCGACACCACGCTCGGTGACGATGCCGGTAACCAATCGCGCCGGCGTGACGTCGAACGCAGGATTGGCCACCTCGGTGCCCTCATCGACGATGCGTACGCTGGCAACGTCGCCGTCGGCGCCGATGCCGGTTAACTGACTTACTTCGTCGCCCGCGCGCTCCTCGATCGGGACGTGTCCCCCGTCATGCAGCGACCAGTCGATCGTTGGCGATGGAACCGCTGCGTAAAACGGCAGGCCGTTGTCGCGCGCCGCCAGCGCCTTTAAGTAGGTACCGATCTTGTTGGCCACGTCGCCACGTGCGCTGACGCGGTCGGCCCCGACGAGCACCACGTCGACGTCGCCCCGCTGCATTAGATGGCCGCCAGCGCTATCGACGATCAACGTATGCGGCACGCCGTGCGCCGCCAGTTCCCACGCGGTCAACAACCCCTGATTGCGCGGCCGCGTTTCGTCGACCCAGACGTGCAGCGGCACGCCGGCGTCGTGTGCCTGATAGATGCCGGACAGTGCAGTGCCGTAGTCGACCGTGGCCAGCCAGCCGGCGTTGCAATGAGTCAGCACCTGCACCCGGCGGTTGACGCTGGCGTGCATCGTTTGCAGCAAGCGAGCTGCATGGCGGCCGATCGACCGATTTAGCTCAACGTCCTCGTCGGCGATGTGCGCTGCTTCGAGCCACGCAGCGCGTGGTCGCTGCGCCGCCGGCAACGGCGACAGCACGGCATGTACTCGGTCCAGCGCCCAGCGCAGGTTGACCGCGGTCGGGCGCGCCGCACTCAGGCGCTGGTAGGCGACTGCAAGGTGCGCGTCGCTCGGGTTGTCGCGCATCGCCAGCGCCAGTCCGTACGCGCCGGCTACTCCGATCAGTGGCGCGCCGCGCACTGCCATTGTCTTGATCGCGGCAATCATGTCGTCGCTGCCGGTCACCGTGCGCGTCGCGAACGAATGCGGCAGCGTGGTCTGATCGATGATGCCGACCGCGTCGTCGCCGATCGGCCAGATGGAGCGATAGTGAGTGGTGCCGACGTTCATACGACAGGTTTGGTGGACGGGACTGCCGGCTTCACGTTCAGTGCGAGCACGTTGCCAAGTATCGCCAGCGCAATGCCGAATACCGTTGCCCAGCGCCAATCGTAGGCTTCGAAGATCGACGAGACAAACAGTGCGACAACCGTCGACATCACGCCGACGTAAGCGGAGCGCGCAGGTCCGATACCGGCAAGCAGAGCGCGCTGACGTTCATCGAGAAGTTCATCGAAAACAAAACGGCCCTGCAGTGGCAGGGCCGTTCGGGGTCACGCCTGCAGGGTTAGAAGCGATAGCCTATGCCGAGCGTGTATGCATCGACGTCGTACTTCGGGTTGATGTTGTCCTGGGCCTCGGTACGGTCCCAATCGAAGCGCACGTGCCACTGAGGCGTAAAGTCGAACGTGGCTCCCACGCCGTAGACCCACTGGCCCTTTGTTTCGCGCGCCTCCGCGTTAAAAAAAGTGACCTCGCCTGTGGTGTTGTCTAACCACGGCAGCGCTGCCAGCCAGCTTGGCGGTGACCGCTCCGTAACCCACCTTGGCAAACAGCCCGACAGGTCCCAGAGGCGCGCGCAAGATCGCCGAAAGTACATAAGCCTGTGTGCGGGCGTCCGAGTTGCTGGGCAGCGGTGTCGTGTTAGGCGGAGGAGTCAGCAGGAAGGCGGGCATGCTGTGCCTCGCCAAAGTTGATGTATGAGCCCTCAAGGCCTATCCATGGCCTGAAAATGTAGCCGGCTTGTAGGCGCCATGCAACGCCGTCTTTGTCGCATTCAAAGCCAGGCGGCACGCCGTCGCAAAATTCCTGATACGTCGAAACACCAGCGCCGCCGCCGGCATAGCCTTTGAGCTCCGGCGTTTGCTGTGCCGATGCCGATAGCGCCGTAAACCCAAGTAACGCTCCCACCAACCAGTTGCGCATACCCGCTCCTTTAGAGTTCGGCGCAGTCTAATCAGACCTCCGCTCGCGAGCAACGGCAACCGTACAATGTTTGCGTCATGTCTCATTCTTCACTTATCAGGCGATTTACCTCGGCATTTCTGTGCTTTGCGCTGCTTCCATTGGCGTGGGTCGGCGACAGTGATGCGCAAACGAGCGATCGGCGCGGGTTCTTATGGGAAGTGCGCAAAGGCAAGCAAGTGGCGTGGCTGTTGGGCACGATTCATGTCGGGCGCCCCGAGTTTTATCCGTTGCCGGCTTCACGGCTGACGCAGGTGCAGCGCGCCGACGCCATCGTGCTCGAGGCCGATATTTCGGATACTGCACGCGCGATCGCGGCCACGCAGAAATACGCGCTCTACGCCGAAGGAACACCCGGACTCGAAACGCGATTGACTCCGGAGCTGCGGCAACGGATCGAATCCGTGTTGGCGCGCAATCAGCTCGATCTGGCGCCGATGATGCGCATGAAGCCTTGGATGCTGGCCAATGTGCTGGCGTTGTTCGAGGCGGCGCAGGCGGGCTATGTGCCGGCGCTGTCGGTCGAGGCTTATCTGCTGCGGGTGGCCAAGACCGATAGCAAGCCGATTTTGGAATTCGAAGGCATCGAGCAGCAGTTCGAACTGTTCGAGAAGGCACCTTGGGCGACGCAGATCTCGTTTCTGGAAGAGGCGCTGAAAGCGGTTGAATCGCGTAGCGCGCGGCGCGAATTGAATCGAATCGTGCAGGCGTGGGAGACGGCGGACCGCGCGTCGCTCGAACGCCTACTCGCAGAAATGAGCGCGCAATCGTCGGTCGGCTCGCGCTTTACCGTCGACACGATTTTGCTGGGCCGCCATCCGCAGATGGTGCGCAAGATCGAGACGATGATGGCCGAGCGGCAAGTCGTACGTGTTCGCAGTCGGTGCGCTGCACTTGGTTGGACCGCAAGGGTTGGTCGAGTTGTTACGTGCGCGCGGCTACACGGTCATTGAGCGGTGATTCGCCGCGCTGTGAATCCTTGATAGCGCGCGCCTGCGGCGAAAACACGTAGGCGTCCATCGCCAGCACACCACTGTCGACGCCCGCGTCAAGACGTTCGACACGCGGCGGCTGCCCGTCAGCGTCGGAAGCGGCGCCGAATGCGACAAACAGCGGCATGAAGTGTTCTGGCGTCGGATGCGCGCGCGCGGCGTGCGGCGCGAGTTCGCGCCAGCGCACCAGGCGTGCGCGATCATGGTGGCGCAAAGCATCAGCAATCCATTCGCGAAACTCGGTCACGTAATCATCCGCCGCGCCGTCGGCCACCGCCCTCGAATTGCGCTGGCGCACCGTCGCCATCCAGTCACGCAGGTTGTGCGTGATGTGTCCGGAGCCGATGATCAGCACGCCTTCACGCGTCAGCGGCGCCAACGCCGCGCCGAGACGCAAATGATGGGCGGCATCGAGCGAAGGTTGAATCGACACCTGCACCACCGGAACATCGGCATCTGGAAACATGCGGCGCAGCGGTACCCATGCGCCGTGGTCGAGGCCGCGACACGCATTGGCCGTGGCCGATAAGCCGCTCGACTGCAGCAACCGGATTGCGCGTTCGGCGACGTCCGGCGCCCCCGGCGCCGGGTAGCTGATCTTGTAGAGCTCCGGCGGAAATCCACCGAAGTCGTGAATCGTCTCGGGCTGCCGCGCAGTAGAAAGCATCGGCAACTCGGTTTCCCAGTGTGCCGATGCAATCAAGACAGCCGATGGCCGCGGCAACGTGCGGCCCAGTTCTGCCCACACGGCGCCGGCGCGCCCGGCATCGATCGCGTGCATCGGCGAGCCATGCGAGACGAAGACGGTCGGCAACATCGCTTACTTCACCAGCCCTTCGGCCTTCAGTGCTTCCTGCACGGAAGGTCGTGCAGCGACACGCTTCATATAGCTTTGCAATACTGGCCAGCGAGCCATATCGACGCCGGTCGATTTCGCCCAATTCGTCACGGTAAACAGATAGGCATCGGCCACGGTGAAAGTCGATCCGGTCAAGTAGTCCTTGTCGCCGAGTTGCTGTGCGATCCAGTCATAGCGTTTGGCGAGTTTCTCGCGCTGCTTGGTCTTGACTTCATCGAGCGTACTCGGATCGAACAGCGGCGAAAACTGTTTGTGCAGCTCGGTTGAAATGAAGTTGAGCCACTCCTGCAGTTGGTAACGTGCGAACGTTCCGTTCGCCGGCGCGAGCTTCGCGGCCGGCGCCTGGTCGGCGATGTATTGCACGATCGCGGGACCTTCAGTCAGACGCGTGCCGTCGTCAAGCTCAAGCACCGGAACGTAGCCTTTCGGATTGACGGCGTAGAAGTCGCTACCGCCGTCGAACTGATGCGCCTTCAGGTTGACCTTAACCGGAGTGAACGCGAGGCCGGCCTCGCGCAGCACGATGTGAGGCGAGAGCGAGCAGGCGCCCGGTGAAAAGTAGAGTTTCATTGCAGTCCTCTAAAGTTTTTAAGCGACACGCAGGCGCGCGACGGGTTTGGCATTGAACACCGACGACAGCGCATACGCTCCGTTGCCAAGCAAGACCTGTACGAGGGCCGCAACGGTGAGGAACGCCGGATACTCCCAGCCGCCTTTAGGCGCGGTAAACAGCCACCCGTTGGACGCGTGTACCCATGTGGCTCCCAGCAGCACCGGTATCAACAGCGCAGCCACCCAGCGCGTTCCGATGCCAAGGACCAGCATCGCTCCGCCGACTAACTCGGCGCGCGAAGGTGACGTACGCCAGTATTCCGGGCAGACCGAGCGATTCAAAGAACTGCACCGTTCCAGGTAGCGTGAATACAAACACTTTCAGTAATGCATGCGCAATGAACATTGCGCCGAGCGCTATTCGTAACGTCAAAGCTGCGTAGGGCGCTGTGCGACTGTCGATCATCGATTGCCTCATATAGAGTTGATTGGACTGGCTGCAATCTAGACGTCCTCACGATCGAGACAAAGATGCCTCGGCGCAAATGTTCATCCCGAAATACGGGAGAATTGCCCAATGGATCGCTGGTCTGCGATGCAATCGTTCGTGCGCGTGGTCGAGAGCGGCAGCTTTGTCGCTGCCGCTGAGCGCCTCGGCACGTCGACGTCATCGCTGTCGCGCCAGATCGCGGATCTCGAGCAGCATCTGGGTGCTCGCCTGCTCAATCGCACGACGCGCAGACTCTCGCTGACCGAAAGCGGCCAGGCGTTTTACGAGCGCTCGGTGGCGTTGCTAAGTGACCTAGCCGAAGCGGAGTCGATCGTCGGACAGGCGGCAGTGGCACCGCGTGGCACTTTGCGCCTGACGTGTTCGTACAACATGGCTGAAAAGCGCGTTGCACCCGCGATTGCCGCCTTCGTGGAACGCTATCCGGACGTGAAGTTCGACGTCGTCGTGTCCGATCGCCTGGTCGATTTGATCGACGAGGGCTTCGACTTGGCGATCCGTGTCGGGCAGGTGGGCAGCGACCGGCTGGTCGCGCGCCGCCTGGGATCGATGCAGCTGATCGCCTGTGCGGCTCCGGCCTATCTGGAGCGGCGCGGCAGCCCGGCGGTGCCCGCGGATCTGGCCGCGCACAACGTGCTGACGTACGCGTACGCAAGCGCGCCGCGCAGCTGGCGCTTTGCCGATTCGTCCGGGCAGCACCATGACGTGCGTGTGACGGGCAGCCTGCACGCGAACAGCGGCGACGCACTCGCGGCGGCCGCGATTGCCGGGACTGGGGATCGTGTGCGAGCCCGATTTTCTGGTGGGAGGCGCGCTCAACGACGGCCGGCTGGTGCGCGTGTTGCCAGGCTTCGAAGCAATGCGCGGCGACATCTGGGCTGTTTATCCGAGCCACCGGCACCTGTCGCTGAAAGTGCGGTTGTTCGTCGATCACATCAAGCAGTGGTTCGATCCGGACAGCGATCGTAAGTAGTTGGGCGCCTCTAGCCACCGGGTTGACTGCCGTCGCCGGCTCTGAAATAGTACGACCGTTCGATTTTTATCCCTCCCCGATGTCAGATTCCGCCAGCTCTATTGCCTTTCCGCTCGCCCCCCGCAAGGGCGACCTGACGCGCGCGGCAATTGTCGAGGCGGCACTTTTGGCGGCCAGCCGCGATGGGCTCGAAGGTCTGACGATCGGCACACTGGCCGATTCGATGCAGATGAGCAAGAGCGGCGTGTTTGCGCACTTCGGCTCGCGCGAAGAGTTGCAGCTGGCGGTACTGAAGGCGTACGTACAACGCTTTGTCGACGAAGTGCTGCGGCCCGCGGTTAAAAAGCCGCGCGGATTGCCGCGGCTTGAAGCGATTCTGCAGCGCTGGGTCGCATTTTTGGCGCGCGAAATGACGCGCGGATGCATCATGATTGCCGGCGCGGTCGAGTACGACGATGTCCCCGGTCCGCAACGCGACGAAATGGTCGCGATCATCACCGGCTGGAAGCGCGAGCTGATAAAGGCGATCCGGCAGGCGGTATCCGAAGGCCATCTGAAGCCTCGCATCGATGCGCACCAACTGGTGTTTGAGATTTACGGCCTGATGCTCGCAATGCATCAGGACGCCCGCTTGCTGCGTTCGGCCGACAGCGCAAAGCGCGCGCGTCGCGGTCTGCGCCGCTTGATCGACGCGCGTGCGCCGCCGCTGAACTAAACGTCGCGAGTGCACAGCGACGCGAAGCGTCGCGTACACGAGCGGCGAAGTAATGCCGATTTACAAAGCCCCGTTTCGCGACCAGCAATTTGTGATGCACGAAGTTCTCGGCGCTGTCGACATGTTGCGGCCGCTTTCGCGCTACGCAGACCTCGATGCCGATACGCTGAATCAGGTGATCGAAGAGGCCGGCAAGTTTTGCGAAGAACTGTTGTTGCCGGTCAATCAGTCGGGCGATGCCGAAGGCTGTACCTACGACGTCGCGTCCCGATCGGTGAAAACCCCGCGCGGCTTCAAGGAAGCGTACGACGCGTTTTGCGCGGCGGGGTGGCCCGGATTGGCGGGCGAAACAGAATACGGCGGCCAGGGACTGCCGCACCTGCTGCAGATCGCGTTTTATGAGATGCAGTATTCGACCAATCAGGCGTGGGCGATGTATCCGGGGCTGACGATCGGCGCCACCGAGTGCTTGCTGCTGCACGGGAACGAGGAGCAAAAGAATCTTTATCTGCCGAAGCTCACGTCCGGGAAAGTGGGCCGGCACAATGTGCCTGACCGAGCCGCACTGCGGTACCGACTTGGGCATGTTGCGCACGCGAGCCGAGCCGCAGGCCGATGGCAGTTATCGCCTGACCGGCGCAAAGATTTTCATCTCGTCCGGCGAGCACGACCTGACCGAGAACATCGTGCACCTGGTGCTCGCGCGATTGCCGGATGCACCGCAAGGCACGAAGGGCATTTCGCTGTTTATCGTGCCGAAGTTCTTGCCGGAAGGCACGGGTGCGGACGCGAAACTCGGCGCGCGCAACGGCTTGTACTGCGGCGGCATCGAACACAAGATGGGCATTCACGGCAATGCGACTTGCCAGATCAACATGGATCAGGCGACCGGCTGGTTGATCGGTGCGCCGAACAAAGGCCTTAACGCGATGTTTACGATGATGAACGGCGCGCGGCTCGGCGTCGGCGTTCAAGGTCTCGGGTTGAACGAGGTGGCGTATCAAAACGCCGCGGCGTACGCGAAAGAACGTATTCAGGGCCGCTCGCTATCGGGCGTGAAAGCGCCCGACAAGCCCGCGGATCCGATCATCGTGCACGCCGACGTGCGCCGCATGTTGCTGACGGCGCGCGCGTACGCCGAGGGCGGCCGTGCGTTCGCCTACTGGGTCGCGCTAATGGCCGACCTACAGTTTCATCATCCCGATGAGCAGCAGAGGAAATTCGCCGCCGACATGATGGCGCTGATGACGCCAATCGTGAAAGCATTCATGACCGACAACGGCTTTGAGTGCGCGTCCGAATGCCTTGGCGTGCTCGGTGGCCATGGCTACGTCCGCGAATGGGGCATGGAGCAATTCGTGCGCGATGCGCGCATCAACATGATTTACGAAGGCACCAACACGATCCAGTCGCTCGATCTGCTCGGGCGCAAGGTGTTGATGGACAACGGCGCGCGGCTGAAAGCATTCGGCAAGTTGATCACCGATTTCATCGAGGAAAACGGCACCGCGAGCGAGATGAGCGAGTTCGTCACGCCGCTGGCGGACCTGGGCGACAAGGTGACGAAGCTGACGACCGAAATCGGCATGAAGGCGTTTGCCAACCAGGACGAAGCCGGCGGTGCGGCGGTCGACTATTTGCGCATCGTCGGACACCTGGTGTACGCGTATTTCTGGGCGCGGATGGCCAAGGTTGCGCTGGCGCGCATCAAGGCCGATGGCGATCGGTCGATCCGTTTTATCGCAACAAGTTGACGGTCGCGCGCTTTTACTTCGAGCGGCTGCTGCCCGAGACGGCGGCTCGTATTCGATCAGCGCGATCGGGTGTCAAGAATTTGATGGAACTACCTGCCGAAGCGTTTTAGCGGTCGAGGACGAGCATGAATAACTTTGTAGTGAGAAAAGTGGCGGTGCTGGGCGCTGGCGTGATGGGCGCGCAGATCGCTGCGCATTGCGTGAACGCAAAAGTGCCGGTCGTGTTGTTCGACCTGCCCGACGCCAAAGGTCCGAACAAAAACGGCATCGTGCTGCGCGCGATCGAGAACCTGAAAAAGCTGAATCCCGGCACCGCTGGGCAACAAGGACGATGCGATCTACATCCAGCCAGCCAACTACGAAGAAAATCTGGAACTGCTGCGCGGGTGCGATGTAATCATCGAAGCGATCGCCGAGCGGATGGATTGGAAACACGATCTGTACCGCAAAGTGGCGCCGTTCGTTTCAGACAACGCGATCTTCGCGTCCAACACGTCGGGCCTGCCGATCGCAAAACTTGCCGAAGGCATGGATCAGCGATTGAAGGCGCGGTTCTGTGGCGTCCATTTTTTCAATCCGCCGCGTTACATGCACCTGGTCGAGTTGATTCCAACGCCGGCGACGCGGGCGGAAATCCTCGACGACCTCGAAACATTTCTGACCTCGACGCTTGGCAAGGGCGTCGTGCGCGCGAAGGACACGCCGAATTTCATCGCCAACCGGGTCGGCATCTTTGGCATGCTGGCGACGATCAAGGAGGCGGAAAAATACGGCCTGTCGTTTGACGTCGTCGACGATCTGACCGGCGTGCGCCTCGGGCGCGCGAAAAGCGCGACGTTCCGCACCGCTGACGTGGTCGGGCTCGACACGATGGCGCATGTGATCAAGACGATGCAGGACACGCTGCCGGCATCGATCGATCCGTTCGCTGCGCACTTCGCCACACCGCCGGTGCTGAAGAGCGTTGGTTGATAAAGGCGCGCTCGGACAGAAGTCCGGCGCGGGCTTTTATCGCAAGGACGGCAAGGCGATCAAGGTGCTCGACGCTGCGAAGGGCGAGTACGTCGAAAGCAGCGGCAAAGCCGATGAGCTCGTCGGCCGTATCTTGAAGAAGAAAGACCCGGCCGAGCGACTGAAGCTGCTGCGCGAAAGCGATCATCCGCAGGCAAAGTTTCTATGGGCGATCTTTCGCGATGCGTTTCATTACATCGCTGTGCATCTTGAGGCGATCGCCGACACCGCGCGCGATGTCGATTTCGCGCTGCGCTGGGGGTTCGGTTGGTCGACCGGGCCGTTCGAAATTTGGCAGGCTGCCGGCTGGAAGCAGGTGGCCGGATGGGTGAAGGCCGATATCGACGCGGGCGAAGCGCTATCGAACGCACCACTGCCGCGCTGGGTGTTCGAAGGTCCCGTCGTCACCGCCGGTGGAGTGCATACGCCTCAAGGCTCGTGGTCGCCGTCAAAGAAGAAGTTCGTTCCGCGCTCGACGCTTCCGGTGTATGCGAAGCAGATCTTTCGCGCACCGTTGCTGGGCGAAGGCGCACCTTCGGCCGCGAGCGCCGGCAAGACCGTGTTCGAAGACGACTCGGTGCGTCTGTGGACGCTCGACTCCGGTCTTGCCGCGGAAGTACTGCTGCTGTCGATCAAGACCAAGGTGCACGCGATCGGCCCGGGGGTAGTCGCCGGTTTGCTGAAAGCGATTGACCTGGCGGAGTCGCAGTATCGCGGTCTGGTCGTCTGGTCGCCCGACGATCCGTTTTCGGTCGGCGCCGATCTGCAGGCGCTGATGCCGGTGTTCATGTCGGGCGGAGCCAAGGCTATCGGCGTTGAAGAGAAGAAAATGCAGGACGCGTTTATGCGGCTGAAGTACGCGCAGGTACCGACTGTCGCTGCGGTCAGCGGCATGGCACTCGGTGGCGGTTGCGAACTAATCCTGCACTGTTCGAAAGCGGTCGCGTCGCTTGAAAGCTATATCGGCCTGGTCGAAGTCGGGGTCGGTTTGATCCCCGGTGCGGGCGGACTCAAAGAAGGTGCTTTGCGCGGGGCGCAGGCTGCGCAGGCGGCTGGCATGGCCGATGTGTTTCCATTCATCAAGAACTGGTTCCTGAACGCGGCGATGGCGAATGTCTCGAAGTCGGCGCTCGAAGCGAGGCAGATGGGCTATCTGCGCGGCACCGACACGATCGTGTTCAACAACTATGAACTGCTGTGGACCGCAATTGGCCAAGCATATGCATTGCACGCAACCGGCTATCGGCCACCATTGCGACCCGCGTCGTTTGCGGTCGCCGGACGCACGGGAGTGGCGACGATCAAGGCGCAACTCGTCAACATGCGAGACGGCGGCTTTATCAGCCCGCATGACTTTTTCCTGGCGAGTGGCATCGCCGAAGTGATGTGCGGCGGCGACGTTGAATCGACCGCACAAGCCGACGAACAATGGCTGCTCGATCTCGAGCGCAAGTTCTTCATGCAACTCGTCAATCATCCGAAGTCACAGGAGCGAATGATGGGGATGATGCAGGGCGGCAAGCCGATGCGGAACTAGCGTTCCGCACCGGCTCTGGCCGGATTATCGAGACGCAAAGGGGCTTGCCAGCCCCCTTGGAACCCCCGGCAAAAGAATCAGGAGCTCGAAAATGGTCCGACAAGTTCAAGACGCCTTTATCGTCGCCGCGACACGCACGCCGATCGGCAGAGCGCCAAAGGGAATGTTCCGCAATACGCGCCCGGACGATTTGCTGGTGGCCGCGATCCGGTCGGTGATGTCGCAGGTGCCGAGCCTCGATCCGAAAGCGGTCGAGGATGCGATCATCGGTTGCGCAATGCCCGAAGCCGAACAGGGATTGAACGTTGCTCGAATCGCGGTGTTGCTCGCCGGCTTGCCGCACGTCGACTGGCGGTGTGACGATCAATCGCTTTTGCTCCTCGGGACTGAATGCCGTTGCAATGGCAGCCGACCGCATTCGCGTCGGCGAAGCCGACGTGATGATCGCCGGCGGCACCGAATCGATGAGCATGGTGCCGATGACCGGCAACAAGCCCGCATTTAATGCGCGCATCTTCGAGAAGGACGAGAACGTCGGCATTGCGTACGGAATGGGGTTAACCGCGGAAAAGGTCGCCGCGCAGTGGAAGGTCACGCGCGAGGCGCAGGACCAGTTTGCTTACGACTCGCACCAGAAGGCGATTGCTGCGCAGAAGGCTGGCCACTTTGCCGACGAGATGACGACGATCGATGTGGTGGAAAAATTTCCACGTCTCGGCTCCGAAGAGCTCGACGTTCGGACACGATCCGTCAAGCTGGATGAAGGTCCGCGTGCCGACACGAGTCTTGAGGCGCTCGCCAAATTGCGGCCGGTGTTCGCCGCGAAGGGCAGCGTTACGGCGGGCAATAGCTCGCAAACGTCGGATGGCGCCGGCGCGCTAATCGTTGCCTCGGAACGCGCGGTCAAACAGTTCAGTTTGACGCCGCTCGCTCGCTTCGTCAGCTTTGCAATCCGTGGCGTGCCGCCGGAGATCATGGGCATCGGGCCGAAATACGCGATTCCGGTGGCGCTAGAGTTGGCGGGCATTACACAGGACGATGTCGGCTGGATCGAATTGAACGAAGCGTTCGCCGCGCAGGCGCTCGCAGTCGTCAACGATCTCGGACTCGACCCAAGCAAGGTCAATCCGATGGGCGGCGCAATCGCGCTTGGCCACCCGCTCGGCGCGACCGGTGCGATCCGCTCTGCTACCGTCGTGCATGCGATGCGACGAAACAACCTCAAATACGGCATGGTCACGATGTGCGTCGGCACCGGGATGGGCGCAGCCGGGATATTTGAACGTGTGTAAGGTGGCGTAGCCATGGGTGTCGCGCAGCGCTTTTACGAAGCCTTCACCGTGCGTGACCACTACACGATGGGATTGCTGTACGCCGAGCACGCGACCTTCAGCGACCCTGTTTTTCAGCTGTTGAATGCGAAGGGGACTCGGTTGATGTGGCAGATGCTGCTGTCGCGCGCCGAAGACGACTTCGGTATCGATGTACGACGTGCTCGAAGACGGACCTTCACGTGCAAAGGTCAATTGGGTTGCGCAATACACCTTCTCCGCCACCGGAAGGCCGGTGAAGAATCATGTGACGACCGAGATGCAGCTGGTCGCCGGCAAGATCGTGCGGCAGGAAGACACGTTCAGTCTGTGGCGCTGGTCTTCGCAAGCGCTTGGGGCAAAGGGCTCCTTGCTCGGCTGGACCCCGATTGTTCGCAACAAGATCCGCGCGCAGGCATCGGCGGCGCTGCGCGATTACGCGCGCAAGGTTGCGCCAGCCTGAGTCAATGAGCAAAGCGGTAACCGAGTCGCGATGAGCGTAGTGGGCAGCACCGTCAACGGTGTCGCGCGCATTGAGATCGCGCGGCCGGAAAAGAAAAACGCGATTACCGCAGCGATGTATCAATCAATGGCCGATGCATTGGCCGCAGCGCACGACGACTCCTCCGTCCGCGCGATCTTGATCTGCGGTCAGAAGGACATATTCACTGCCGGTAACGACCTCGAAGACTTCATGAAGAATCCGCCGGCGGATATGAACGCGCCGGTGTTTCAGTTCATGCAGGCGCTTGGCTACGCGGAGAAACCGGTGATCGCTGCGGTCAGCGGCGCTGCGGTCGGCATCGGCACGACGATGTTGATGCACTGTGATCTGGTCTATTGCGCCGACAATTCCGTTTTTTCGATGCCGTTCGTTTCGCTCGGCGTATGTCCCGAGTTTGCATCGAGCCTGTTGATACCTCTCAACGCGGGCTACCACAAGGCGGTGGAAAAGCTGCTGCTGGCAGATCCGATCTCAGCTTCCGAAGCGCTGGAAATGAAAATCGTCAACCGGATCTTGCCGCGCGACGACGTCCTTGACTTTGCAATCAAGCAGGCGGAGCGTTTCAACCAGTTGCCGCCTGCATCTGTCCGTGCGACCAAACGCTTGTTGCGCTCGGGATGGAAAACGGTCACCGAAAAGGTCATTGCCGACGAAGCCAATTCGTTCGGGCAGATGGTGCGGAGCGCAGAGGCAAAGGAAGCGTTCACGGCGTTTTTCGAGCGCAGGAAGCCGGATTTTTCGAAATTTCCCTGATCTGTGATCGGGACCGATAAAAATGCCGTTACACCCCGATGTCACTGTTGAAAGTCTAAATCGGCGCACCGGCGACAACTTGCCGGGCTGGTTTGGCCTGGAGGTCGTCGACGTAGACGAAGGGTGGCTTGCGATGGAAGTCGTCATCAAGCCGCAGTTTCTGGCGCCGAATGGTTACTTGCACGCGGCGGCGGTCATTGCTCTGGCCGACACTGCGGCGGGTTATGCAACGATCGCTCATTTGCCCGACGGTGCCACGAGCTTTACGACCATCGAACTGAAATCCAATTTTCTCGCCACCGCCGTAAACGGGACGCTGCGCGCTGAGGCCAGCGTCGAGCATCAGGGCCGCACTACGCAGGTGTGGGATGTGAAGGTTATGCATACCGACAGCTGGCAAGACGATCGCATTGTTCCGTTGCTCGCAGATGATCCTATGGCCGAAAAAATGACGCTGGCAGGCAAGACGATTTTCATTTCCGGGGGCTCGCGCGGCATCGGGTTGGCGATCGTCAAGCGAGCCGCTGTCGATGGTGCGAACGTCGCTATCGCGGCCAAGACGGTCGAGCCGAACCCGAAGCTGCCCGGCACGATCTACAGCGCGGCGGAGGAAATCGAGGCGGCGGGCGGCAAGGCGCTCGCGACTAGCGTGCGACATTCGCGACGAACAGCAAGTCGTCGCCGCAGCCAGGAAAACCGCCGAAACGTTTGGCGGCATCGATATCCTGATCAACAACGCCAGCGCAATCAACCTGACGCCGACCGAAGCCACGCCGATGAAGCGCTTCGATCTGATGTTCGGTGTCAATGTGCGCGGCACGTTTCTGTGCACGCAGGCGTGCTTGCCGTACTCTGAAGCAATCGGCTGAGCGCAAGCGCAACCCGCACATCCTGACCTTGTCGCCGCCGCTGAACATGAACCCGCGCTGGTTCGCGCCGCACGTTGCATACACGATGGCCAAGTACGGAATGAGTATGTGCGTGCTCGGCCACGCGGCAGAGTTTCGGCAATATGGCATCGCGGTGAACGCGTTATGGCCTCGCACGGTGATTCAAACGGCCGCGCTGCAGATGATTCCCGGGCATCAAGCCCGAGCATTGCCGCACGCCGGAGATCATGGCCGACGCCGCCTATCAGATCCTGCTTGCCGACGCCAAGACAACGACCGGCAATTTCTTTATCGACGACGAAGTGTTGAAAGAAGCGGGTGTCACCGATCTAGGCAAGTATTCGGTCGTTACCGGCAGCCGGGAGTTGATGCCGGACCTCTTTCTGTAGTCGATTCGCGGATTTGCGGCACGCTTTGCCTCTTTTACCGGCGCGTCAAGCCGAATGCGGGTTGCAGGCATCTTTTTTTGCGACCGCGGCATCGAGGCCTCATTCACGCTTGCGCTAGATTCCGGGCTCATGCCGGCAGCCGTTGGAACACCCGATGCGACCTCCGCTTAACCGCCTGTCCGCCACGCAGCTCGTGCGCATGATCGCGTCTCGCGAAGTGACTTGCGAGGCGGTGACGCATTCATTTGTCGATGCGATCGAGCAGCGTGAAAGCGACGTGCGCGCGTTCGCGTGGATTGACGCGAAGCGCGCGTTAGGTATTGCTCGGAGGTTCGACCGTAGTACGAAATTCGGTCCATTGGCTGGGCTGCCGGTCGCGGTGAAGGATGTGATCGACACCGCGGGCATAACGACCGAATACGGCTCGCCGATCTACGCACGCCATGTGCCGAGCGCCGACGCCGCTTGTGTCACGGCGATGCACGCGGCCGGCGGTTACGTGCTTGGCAAGACGGTGACGGCGGAACTCGCCAACTTCACACCGGGCGCGACTCGCAATCCGCACCGGTTGGAACACACGCCCGGCGGATCGTCGAGCGGATCGGCCGCGGCCGTCGCTTCGCACATGGCGCCGTTTGCGCTCGGTACGCAGACAGCCGGCTCGGTGATTCGGCCGGCGTCATTTTGCGGCGTGGTAGGCGTGGTACCGACGCGTGGCCTCGTGCCGCGCTCTGGCGTCTTGCCGCTGTCCGACACGCTGGACGTGGTCGGATGCTTTGCCAATTCGGTCGAAGATGCGGCGTTGCTGGCGGCGGCGATTGCGCTGCGCGCCGATTGGCGCGATGTGGATCGTGCCGCTCCGCCAGTCATCGCGTGGACCGATACCCCGTGGGCCGCGCGGCTGTCGTCGACGATGCTCGAGGCGCTCGATTCGGTGGTACGCGTATGTGCCGACGGCGGTGCCGCGATCCACAAGATTGACTGGCCCGTCAGATTCACGCTGCTTGCTGATGCACAGCGAACCGTGCAGGTATTCGAAACAGCCCGTGCGCTGGCCGCAGAGTTCGACTATCGACGCTGCTCAGCTGTCGCCGCTGCTCGCTGCGCTGATCGAAGAGGGGCAAGCGATCGACTCGAACGCGTATCTGGCCGCGCTGCAGACCGGTCGCGACTGCGCAGCATCGATCGATGAATTGTTCGGCCAAGCCGATGTCGTGGTGACGCCAAGCGCTGCCGGGGAAGCGCCGCATGGGCTGGGTAGCACCGGTGATCCGCAATTCAATCGCGCATGGCAGCTACTTGGGCGGGCCGCAAATCAATGTGCCGGTGCCGCGCGCGTTGCGTCGGAGCCGATTCGATCTGCCGCTCGGCGTGCAGGTCATCAGCCGCCCCGGTAAGGACGCTCGCGCGCTGAGCGCGGCGCACTGGATTGAACAGCAACTCAAACGGGCGAGCGCCTGATCAATGAGCATCGTCGTCGATTCGAGCGCACGCTTCAGCACCACTGTCCCGATTGTCGTGATCGGCGCCGGCGGCGCCGGTTCTATCGCGGCGCTCGCAGCCCGCAGCGCAGGAGCGGACGTGCTGGTGCTGGATCGCGACGCTGCGCCGAGTGGTGCCACCGCGTGTTCGTCGGGCATGGTGCCCGCGGCCGGCACGGCAGAGCAAAAGGCGCGCGGCATTGCCGATTCGCCGCAACGATTTGCCGATGACATTCAGGCGAAGGCCAACGGATCGGCTGACGCACCGCTGGTCAAGGCATTGACCGATGCTTCGGCGAAGGTGCTCGAGTGGCTGACCAAGCAGCACGGAATTCGGTTCGAGCTGGTAGAAGGCGTTGCGCCGGGACATTCGCTGCAGCGGATGCATGCGTTGGCCGATCGCGGCGGCTCGACGCTGCTGTCATCCCTGTACTCGGCGCTCGGCACTCACGGCGTGCGACTGCAACCGAGCGCGCAGGTGACCGAGCTCGTAGTCGACGAAGCACAGCGCATCATCGGCGTTCGCTACAAGCGCAACGGCAGTGTCGAGTCGGTGGGTTGCACGACGTTGATACTCGCGTGTAACGGCTTTGCAGGAAATAGTTCTCTGGTGGCCAAGTATCTGCCCGATGTCCGCGGCTTGCCGTTCGCGGGCCACGACGGCAGCCAGGGCGACGCTCTTGCCTGGGGCACTGCACTCGGCGCCAAGCTCGCGGATATCGATGGATTCTTGGCACACGGAGCGGTGATTTTGTCGCAGCGGCTGCCGCTGCCGTGGTCGCTGATGACAGAGGGTGCGGTGCAGGTCAATCGGGATGGCGAGCGCTTCGTGAATGAACACGAAGGGTATTCGGAGTCTGCCTTGTTCGTGCTCGCGCAGCCGGGCGCGACGGCGTTCATGATTTACGACGAGCGCGTGCACGAGATCGGGCTGACGATGCCGAATTACGCGACTGCCGTGACCTCGGGGGTCATCAAGCGCGAATCGATGTTGCGCGATCTGGCGGAACAGCTCGGCGTGAAGCGTGAAGGGCTCGAGGCGACGATCGCACTGGTCAATGCGCTGGCGTTCGACGATGCTGCCGACGAGTTCGGCCGTGAGTTTCGCGCGACGCAGATGCTGCTCGGTCCCTACTATGGTGTGCCGGTGACCTGTGCGTTGCTCGGCACCGAAGGCGGATTGGCCACCGATGCGTCGGGGCGTGTGCTGCGCAAAAATGGATCGCCATTTCCCAATTTGCTTGCTGCCGGCGGCGCAGCGCGCGGTGTATCGGGCGATGCCGCGGGCGGCTACCTGGAAGGCAATGGGCTGTTGACGGCCATCGTCGGCGGCTACATCGCCGGCAACACCGCTGCGGCGACGATCGCTGCCTAGCCGCGGCGACGCGTCACCGCGCGATTCATAGCACTGGCAGCATTCGAGGCTTGCGTTGTTCGTCGGTAGCCACGTACACCAGCGTTGCCTCCGTCACCTTGACGACTTCTTTCTGCAGACGATTGCGCTCGACGTAGACCTCGACGTCGACCGTGATCGACGTCGTGCCGACCTTCGTGATTTCCGCGTAGAAGCTGACCAAATCGCCGACGAACACCGCCTGCCTGAAAACGAACGACGTCACGGCGACGGTCGCTACGCGGCCGCCGGCGCGACGCGCCGCCGGAATCGCGCCCGCCACATCGACGTGCGACATGATCCAGCCGCCGAACACGTCGCCGTGCACATTGGCATCGGCCGGCATCGGCATCATGCGCAACATCGCTACGCGGTCTGTCGGGAGCTGGTCGGATTCGGGCATGTGTGGACTGAGATAATCGACGGATGCAAAGCGTAACCTTTTACATCAACGGCTGACCGATGCGTTGGTCGCCGCCAAGAGAATCACTGCCGTCGTTGCGCGCTGAGCGCAACGATTGGAAGACGCTCAGGACTCTGTTGCCGTATCTATGGGCCTACAAGGGTCGGGTGCTGTTTGCGCTGGGCTGCCTGGTCGCCGCCAAGCTGGCGACGGTGTCGGTGCCGATCCTGCTGAAAGACATCGTCGATGGCCTGGCTCCCGCAATGCCGAGCACGCAGGCGGCAGCCGGACTTCTGGTCGTTCCGCTCGCGTTGATCATCGCCTACGGCGTGTTGCGGCTGTCGACTTCGCTCTTTACCGAGCTGCGCGAGTTTTTCTTCGTCAAGGTGACGCAGGCGGCGACGCGCACATTGGCGCTGAAAACGTTTCGCCATCTGCATTCTCTGTCGCTGCGCTACCACCTCGATCGTCGCACCGGCGCCGTCACGCGCGAGATCGACCAGGGTATTCGCGGAATTTCTTCGCTGATCAGCTTCACTTTGTACTCGATCCTGCCGACGCTGATCGAGATCACGCTGGTGTTCGCCTATCTGCTATGGAATTACGAAATCTGGTTTGCCGCCATCGTCGGCACCAGTTTGACCATCTACATCGCGTTCACGGTGTCGGTGACCAACTGGCGCACTGCCGTCCGGCGCCGCTGGAACGAGCTCGAGAGCAAGGCGCATTCGCGCGCCGTGGATTCGCTGCTGAATTTTGAAACGGTCAAGTACTTTGGCAACGAAAACTACGAAGCGCGCCGCTATGACGAGACACTGGCGGACTCTCAGCGCACTGCGGTGCTGTCACAGCAGTCGCTGAACGTTCTGAACGCGGGTCAGCAGGCGCTGATCGCGGTGGCGTTGACGCTGATTCTGTGGCGCGCAGCGCTGGGTGTCGTCGAAGGGCGGATGAGCATCGGCGACCTGGTGCTCGTCAACGCCTTCATGATTCAGCTGTACATCCCGATGAATTTTCTGGGCGTGATCTATCGCGAGATCAAGCAAAGCCTGGCGGACATGGACCGCATGTTCATGCTGCTCGAACAGAACCGCGAAATCGCGGATGCGCCGGATGCACGCCCGCTTGTCGGTGCGTTCGGCCGAGGTGCGCTTCGATCATGTCGATTTTTCATACGACGCGCGGCGGCAAGTGCTGCACGACGTGAATCTGGTGATCGCCGGCGGGTCGACGACCGCGGTGGTCGGTGCGACCGGCTCGGGCAAATCGACGTTGGCGCGGTTGCTGTTTCGCTTCTACGACGTCGACGCCGGGCGCGTGTTAATCGACGGGCAGGACGTGCGAACGCTGAAGCAGGAAACACTGCGTGCGGCGATCGGCATCGTTCCGCAAGACACCGTGCTGTTCAACGACACGATCGAATACAACATTGCGTACGGACGCCCAGGGGCAGGGCATGAAGAGGTTGTGGCGGCGGCACGTGCCGCGCATATCCACGATTTCGTCGAGTCGTTGCCGGACGGGTACGAAACGCGCGTTGGCGAACGCGGACTGAAGCTTTCCGGCGGCGAAAAACAGCGCGTTGCAATCGCGCGGACGCTGCTGAAGGATCCCGCCATACTGGTTTTCGATGAAGCGACGTCGGCGCTTGACTCGCGAACGGAGCGTGTGATCCAGCAGGAACTCGAGAGCATCTCCGAAAGCCGCACGACCCTGGTTATTGCGCACAGACTGTCGACCGTCGTGCACGCCGATCAGATCCTGGTAATGGATCACGGACGTATTGTTGAGCGCGGTACGCACGCTGAATTGTTGGCGCGCGGCGGCCCCTATGCGTCGATGTGGGAAATTCAGAGCAGGGAGCAAGCCAAAGGTGAGGCAACTCTAGCCGCGGCATAAGCGCGCATAGAGGACGCGTACCAGCTCGCAGAGATGAGATTTCCGACCGACAAGGTTGGCGATGAAATCGGGGTTGACCCGCGCAGCTGACCGGTAGTAACCCTCGTCTCGCCGCGCTGCGTCAACGCCCTCCGAACGGGACCGTTTTGCTAGACTCGATTTCGATTCCCCGAGGAGATATATAGAAAATGAGCAGAATGAATATTTCCCGCTTTTTGCTGGCAGTTACAGGCGCGGGCTTGGTGAGTTCCATGGCCCTGAGCGCGAACGCGCAGGAGCTCACCGGTACGCTGAAGAAAATCAAGGATACCGGCACGATCACCATCGGCCATCGCGAATCGTCGATTCCGTTTTCGTATCTGGACGATAAACAGCAGCCAGTCGGCTATGCGATGGACCTGTGCGCCAAAGTGGTTGATGCTGTCAAAGCCGAATTGAAGATGCCGAATTTGAAGGTGGCGTATCAACCGGTCACTTCGGCCAACCGCATTCCGTTGCTGCAAAACGGCACGATCGACCTGGAGTGTGGCTCCACTACCAATTCGGTCGAGCGTCAAAAGCAGGTGGCCTTTGGGCCGACCTACTTCGTGGTCAACATATCGGCGGCGGTCAAGAAGGACTCGGGTATCAAGACGTTTGCCGATCTGAACGGCAAGACGGTGGCCTCGACGTCGGGCACGACTTCGATTCCGCTGTTGCGCGGCTACGAGAAAGCCAAGGGAATCGACTTCAAGGAACTGCAGGCGAAGGACCATGCAGAGTCGATGCAACTGGTGGCAAGCGATCGCGCCCAGGCATTCATCATGGACGACATCCTGCTGGCGGGCCAGATTGCGAATCAGCAGAACCCCGGCGCCTACATGATCCTGTCCGAGTCGCTGCGCACCGAGCCCTACAGCATGATGCTGCGCCGCGAGGACCCGCAATTCAAGGCGCTGGTCGATCGCGCCGTTGGCAACGTCTACAAGTCGGGTGAGATCGACAAGATCTATGCAAAGTGGTTTACGAGTGCGATTCCGCCGCGCAACATCAATATGAACTTCCCGCAGACGCCGGCCATCAAGGAAGCGTTCAAGAGCCCGAACGACAAGGGCGTGCAGTAAGTCGTATTAGGTGCCCCTTTCGCGGGGAACGCAAAGGCCGAAAGCAGTGCTTTCGGCCTTTTTCGTTTTACGGCAAGCTTCGCCTCGGGCCGGAGGCAGTCACATGAACTACAAATGAACTGGGGCGTGTTCCTGCAGCAAACGCCGGACGGCGATGGCGCCTACTGGGAGTGGATTCTCGCCGGGTTTTACTGGACGCTGGCCATCTCTGCGCTGGCCTGGATCATCGCGCTAGTCATCGGTTCAATCGTCGGCACGATTCGCACGACCGACAAGCCCTGGCTGGTGCGCCTGGGCAACGCCTGGGTCGAGCTGTTTCGCAATATCCCGCTGTTGGTCCAGATGTTCCTCTGGTACTACGTGATCCCCGAGTTCATCCCGCCGCTGAAAAACTGGATGGTCTCGACCGAGCCGATTTACGCGCAGTTCCTCGCTGCGGTCCTGTGCCTTGGTCTGTTTACCTCGGCACGGATTGCCGAGCAGGTGCGCGCCGGCATCCAGTCGCTGTCGCGCGGCCAGCGCAACGCCGGTATGGCGGTCGGCCTGACGCAGGTTCAGGTGTACCGCTTTGTGCTGCTGCCGATGGCGTTTCGCATCATCATCCCGCCGCTGACGAGCGAGACGATGAACCTGATCAAGAACTCGTCGATCGCGCTGACCATCGGGCTCGCAGAGCTGACGTTCCGCTCGCGTGAAATCGGCGAGTACACATTCAACTTCTTCGAGGCGTTTGCCGCCGCAACTGTGATTTACATCGCCGTCGCGATGACCGCCAACCGTGTGATGGCGTACGTCGAACGAAGAGTTGCGGTGCCCGGCTACATCAGCGGCGGGAAATAGCCATGAATCTCGATTTCTCGATCGTCATCAACGCACTGCCGTATCTGTGGTACGGAATGAAGTACACGCTGCAGTTGACCGCGACCTCGGTGGTGGGCGGGTTGTTCTTCGGCACCTTGCTCGCGCTGGCGCGCTTGTCTTCGAACAAGATTCTGTCGAACATCGCGGCAGGCTATGTGAACCTGATGCGCTCGATTCCGCTGGTGCTGGTGATCTTCTGGTTCTTCTTCCTGATGCCGCAGATCCTGCAGGGAATCACGGGGTCTGAACGGCCGATCCAGATCGGAGCCGAACGCACCGCGATCATCACGTTCATTTTGTTCGAGGCCGCGTATTTCTGCGAAATCATGCGCGCCGGTATTCAGTCGATTCCGCGCGGCCAGGTGTACTCGGCGTACGCGCTGGGTCTGACTTACGGGCAGTCGATGCGGCTGGTGATCCTGCCGCAGGCGTTTCGCAACATGATCCCGGTGTTGCTGACGCAGACGATCATCCTGTTTCAGGACACGTCGTTGGTCTATGTGATCTCTGCGACCGACTTCGTCGGCGCGGCGTCGAAGATCGCACAGCGCGATTCGCGGCTGGTCGAGATGTATTTGTTCGTGGCGGTCGTGTACTTCGTTCTGTGCTACACGCTGTCGTATCTGGTCAAACTGCTGCAGAAAAGAATTGCAGTCATCCGCTAAGGAGCCATCAAAGCAATGGCGATGATCGAGTGCAAGGACGTATCGAAGTGGTACGGAACTTTCCAAGTGCTGACCAACTGCTCGACGACGGTGGAAAAGGGCGAAGTGATCGTCGTCTGCGGCCCGTCTGGCTCCGGCAAGTCGACGTTGATCAAGTGCGTCAATGCGCTCGAACCGTTTCAGAAAGGCGTCATCACTGTCGACGGCGTTTCGGTCGGCGCGCCAAAGACCAATTTACCGAAGCTGCGCGCGCGCGTGGGCATGGTGTTTCAGCACTTCGAGCTCTTTCCGCACTTGACGATCATCGACAACCTGACGCTGGCCCAGATCAAGGTGCTGAATCGCAACAAGGAGGAAGCGAGCGTGCGCGGCATGAAGCTGCTCGACCGCGTTGGTTTGACGACGCAAGCGGCAAAGTTTCCCGGCCAGCTGTCGGGCGGCCAGCAGCAGCGGGTCGCAATAGCGCGTGCACTGTCGATGGATCCGATATGCATGCTGTTCGACGAGCCGACGTCCGCGCTCGATCCCGAGATGATCAACGAAGTCCTCGACGTCATGGTGCAGCTGGCGAAAGAGGGCATGACGATGATGGTCGTCACACACGAGATGGGGTTCGCACGCAAGGTGGCCAATCGTGTGATCTTCATGGACAAGGGTGAAATCGTCGAGGACGCGTCGAAGGACGACTTTTTCGGGCGGCCGAGGTCGGAGCGCGCGCAGCTTTTCCTGTCCAAGATCCTGCAGCACTAGCGGTGGCCGCAAGCGCGCGTGCGTACCAGGAGTGGGGCCGAAAGTGCCGCGAATTTGCGACGTAGTTTGCGCAACGACCGCGTAGACTCGAAAATCTCTTTGTTGCCGGTGCGTATTGCACCGCCGTCCCGTATGAACGTCGCAACGCGTTGCATCCATCTTGTTGGTAGCGCGCTCGTCGCGCTCATTGTTTCGGTCCACGGGTTTGCGGTCGCGCAGCAGGCCGAAGCGACCGGACCCAAACCTCCACCATCGCTCGCGAAAATCCGTGACACCGGCGTGGTCACGATTGCGCACCGTCCGGATGCCATTCCATTCGCATACCTGGACGAGAGTAAGCAACCGATCGGGTACGGCATCGACATCTGTCGCGAGATCGTGCGGCTGATGGAACGGGACCTGAAACGGCCGCTGCGGATTGCTTTCGTAGAGGTCAGCGCGAAAACGCGATTCGACGTCGTCAATAGCGGCAAAGCCGACATGGAGTGCGGCACGACGATCAACGATCCGCAGCGGCGCAAGACGGTCGACTACTCGATGCCGTATCAATTTTCCGGACCGCGTTTTCTGGTGCGTTCCGATTCGAAAATTCGCGCCATCCAGGATCTGGTCGGTCGTCGCATCTCAATTGTGCCGGGCACGAACTCGGTTCCGCTGCTGAAGCAGAGGATCGAAGGCGGCGTGCTGCCGGGTGCCGTGCTGGTCGAATACAAGAGTTACGACGAGGCGCGCGAAGCGGTCGAGCGCGGTGAAGTGGAAGCGTTTGCGACGATCGACGTGCTGCTCGCCGCGCAGCGTGCGAAGTCCAAGGATCCATCAAAGCTGATGATCGTTGGTTCGTTTCTGGTGCTCGAGCCGATCGCGATCGTCCTGCGCAAGGGTGATGTCGAATATAAGAAGACCATTGATCGCCATTTGGCGGCATTGATGCTGGACGGTGTCGTCGGCCGCTTCTACGAAAAATGGTTTCAGCAGCCGATTCCGCCCGGCAACCTACGGATGGACCTGCCGATGACGTTTGCGTTGCGCGACCAGTTGCGTTGGCCGACCGATCGCGTCGGCGACGAAATTAGCAAGTGACCGGTGATCCGTAGTCGGTAAGCTGTCTCTCGCCCTGCAACCTGATCACTGATCACTTGATCACTGATCACCCTAATGCCCAGCATCGAAACTACCGGCTTTTGGACTACGCTGCTGATCGTCAGCGACTGGGCGATCCGGCTGATGATGTTGCCGATCGTTCCGACTCGCCGCTCGCCGGAAGCTGCCAAGGGTTGGCTGCTGTTCATCTTTTTCCTGCCGTGGGTCGGGCTGCTGCTGTACGTGTTGATCGGCCGCCCGCGATTGCCGCGCTGGCGCATCCAGCGTCGGTGGCAGTACATCGATTTGATCGAACCGGTGCGACGCCGCATGGAAGACCTGCCGCAGCTTGCGGCACCTGCGGTCGATATCCAGTATCAGCCCAGCGTGCGTCTGGCGACTGACTTGGGGATGCTCAATAACCTGGGGGGCAACGCGGTCGAGCTTTTGACCGACTACCAAGGCACGATCAACCGTATCGCTGCGGACATCGATGCCTCGCGTCACCATGTGCACCTGTGCTTTTATATTTTTGGCGACGACGCACGCACCGCAATCGTCATCGACGCGCTTGGCCGCGCGGTAGCGCGCGGGGTGATTTGCCGTGTACTGATCGATGCGTTTGGTTCGCGGCCTTCGCGCCGAACGCTGCTGCCGAAATTGCGGGCGCTCGGTGTGGCCGCGCGCGTGGCACTGCCGGTCAGAGTCGGACGCAAGAGCGCGCGTTTTGATCTGCGCAATCACCGCAAGATCGTGGTCATCGACGGCGAAATCGGCTACACGGGCTCGCAGAACATGGTGAGCGCCGATTTCAAGCCAGGACTCAACTACAGCGAACTCATGGTACGTATCAAAGGGCCGTCGGCTCTGCAATTGCAGGCCGTGTTCGGTTCCGATTGGTTCGTGGAAAGCGGCGAGTTCATTGGCGAGGCGGCGTTTCCGCTGCCAGTGATGGCGGGAAAGACGGCGGCGCAAGTGCTGCCCAACGGGCCGTCGTCGTCGACGCAGCGTGCGCTGCGCATGGTCGTCAATCTGATCTATTCGGCCACGCGGCGCGTGGTCGTGACGACGCCTTACTTCATCCCGAGCCAGTCATTGCAGGACGCGCTGGAAACAGCGGTCCATCGCGGCGCCGAGGTGCATCTGATTGTCGACGATCACATCGATCAGTTTTTCGTCGGCAACGCTCAGCGTTCCTACTATGAGTCACTGTTGCTCGCCGGCGTGAGAATTCATGCTTATACGGAGGCATTTCTACATACGAAGTCCGTGTCGATCGACGGACAAATGGCGTGGATCGGCTCGTGCAATCTCGATATGCGTTCGTTCGAACTGAACGAGGAAGTCATCGCCTTATTTTTTGAACGAGACATCGCCAGGCAGTTGGTCGCGATCGAAGAAGGCTACATGCGCGGCTCGCACCAGATCACGCTCGATCAATGGCGCAAGCGTCCGTTCGTTCAGGAGTTGACGCAGAATTTGACGCGGCTGGTGAGTCCTCTCTTGTAGGCCACTAAACGTAATCGAAGATAATTGGCGTTTAGACACCCCGGCAGCTGTTCCTCCATGTCCGTAGCGGCCTCGTCACCCGAAGCCCATCCTCGCTTTGTCGTGCTGCCGTATGCGGGCACGATATTTCTGTCCGCGTTTCTGCTGTTCCTGGTTCAGCCGATTATCGCGAAGCAGATCCTTCCGTGGTTTGGCGGCTCGTCCGCGGTTTGGACGACAGCACTCGTCTTCTTTCAGTCGACTTTGCTCGCGGGCTATGCGTACGCCGACTTGACCACTCGTCTGGGCGTGCGGCGGCAGACCCTGCTGCATATCGGCTTGCTCGTGCTGTCGCTTGCAACGCTGCCGATTCTTGCATCAACCGATTGGAAGCCGCGCGGCGATGAAGAACCGATCGTCCGCATCCTGCTGTTGCTGACGGTCACTATCGGCTTGCCGTACTTTCTGCTGTCAACTACGACCCCGCTGCTGCAATCGTGGTACTGGCGTCGGTTCAGTGCCGTCGTGCCATACCGATTGTTTGCGCTGTCGAACTTTGCGTCGTTACTGGCACTGCTTGGGTTCCCAGTGCTATTGGAACCGTGGTTTGGCCTGATCGAGCTGGGGTGGGCATGGTCGATTGCATACGGCGCGTTCGCGCTGCTGTGCGCGGCAACTGCATGGGCTTCGCTGAAGAACGCGCGCGAGTTCGGCTACGGTCGGGCTTCCAGCGCGACTCCCATCGCGACGCCAGCGCCGAGTGGGCTGACGCAATTGACCTGGCTGGCGCTGGCTGCGATGGCCTCGATCATGTTGCTTGCCGTCACTAATCACATTACGCAAAACATCGCCAGCGTGCCGTTCCTCTGGGTGCTTCCGCTATCGATTTACCTGGGGAGTTTCATCCTGACGTTCGACCACCCGCGTTGGTATCAGCGCGGGTTGTTCATCGCCGCGCTTTCGGTGCTGGCGCCGACAATGGCGTGGCTGATTCCTTCGCTCGAGCTGAAGCCCGCTGCATCGGTCTTTTTCGGTGGATTGTTTGTCGCGTGCATGTTTTGTCACGGGGAACTGGCCTTGATGAAGCCAGATCCGCGCTGGCTGACGCGCTTTTATCTGATGCTTTCGCTCGGCGGCGCAATCGGCGCAGTGCTGATTGCGATCATCGCGCCGCTGGTGTTGCCAGGGTATTTCGAAGTCAATATTGCGTTGATCTTGCTCGCGCTGACGCTGTCACTGCGCCTGCGGGGCGCCTGGCGTCTTATCGGGCTGGCGGTGTTTACCGTGACCGCCTTCTTTTCGGTGCAGGGCGCGCAGGAGTATTCGCGCAACGTACGTGTGATGGAGCGCGACTTTTACGGCGTGGTTCGCACGCGCGATCAGCCGGATCCGGCGCCGTATCGCTCGATGCTTCACGGCGGCATCGTCCATGGCGGCCAGCTGCTGGGCGACGACTTTCGCAATCAGCCGAGTGATTACTTCGGACCTTCGTCGGGGTACGGCCGTCTGTTCGAG
This sequence comes from uncultured beta proteobacterium, assembly GCA_963786295.1. Taxonomy (GTDB): domain Bacteria; phylum Pseudomonadota; class Gammaproteobacteria; order Burkholderiales; family Burkholderiaceae_F; genus JACCZX01. The sequence continues at coordinate 77,434 of CAWAYV010000006.1, forward strand.
GCGCTGAACAAGTCGCAGCCGCAGCCTCGCCGGGTTGGAATCATCGGGCTCGGCGCCGGAGTGCTTGCTTCGTACGGGCGTACAGGCGACGAGTTCACTTTCTACGAGATCAGCCCGCGCGTCATCGATATTGCGAGCGACGAGTTCACTTTCCTGCGCGACAGCGCGGCGAAGGTTCAAGTGGTACTCGGTGATGGACGCCTGAGTCTCGAGCGCGCGGCACCGCAGGCCTACGACGTCCTGGCCATCGATGCGTTCGCCGGCGATTCGATCCCGATGCATTTGATCACCCGCGAAGCGATGGCACTGTACGTGCGACACGTGAAGCCGAACGGTGTCATCGTTTTCCAGGCGACCAACCGCTATATCGATCTGATGCCGGTCGTGAAGCGGCTCGCAAGTGAGGTCGGAATGCAGGCGGTTCTGGTGTCGGACGTCCCGCCCTTCAAAACAGGGCCGGAGTACTGGTTATCGCCGACCGATCAGATTCTGGTCACACGCGACAAGGCGTTGTTGCAGGCCGATAGCCTTCGCTACGTGGTCACTCCGATCGAGGATCGCGCCCATCTGCCGACATTCACCGACGCGCATCACAACATGTTCCGAGTGTTGAAGTGAGCGAAGCCGGACGTCATGACGCCGGCTTCGCTTCTCGCGTTCGAAGCGGACGACCATCGTCGCCGCTTAACGCTCGGCATTTCGTTCTCGCGATGAACCCGGTCGACTTGATGCGCGCAAGCTTCGACGCTGCGGTGGCGGCCGCGGATCCGTTGCGTGTTGTACCGGCACATTTGCCGCCGCGGCCACCTGGCCGTGTGGTTGTGGTGGGCGCAGGCAAGGCAGCCGCCAGCATGGCGCTAGCGGTCGAGCGAGCCTGGCCCGACGTCGCGCTCGAAGGCGTGGTTATCACGCGCTACGCACACGGCGCACCGACCGAGCGCATTCGCGTCGTCGAAGCAGGGCACCCGGTACCCGACGATGCCGGCGAAAGTGCGGCGCGCGACATCATGCAACTCGTTTCTCGGCTGCAACGCGACGATTTGTTGTTGGCTCTGATCTCGGGCGGTGGCTCTAGTCTGTTGAGCCTGCCAGTCCCGCAAGTGTCGATGTCCGGCCTGAAATCGGTCACTCGCTTGCTGCTCGCCAGCGGCGCACCGATTGGTGAGATGAACATCGTGCGCAAACACTTGTCGCAGATCGCCGGCGGTAGGCTAGGCGCAGACGCTGCAAGGCGTGGCGCGCGCGTGTTGGCCCTGATGATTTCAGACGTGACCGGCGACGCACCGACCGATATCGCGTCCGGACCCTGTGCGCCGGATCCCAGCACCTACGCTGACGCGCTTGGCGTGTTAGCGCGCTGGAACGTCGAGGCGCCCGATGATGTGTCGGCTTGGCTGCTGCGCGGTGCAAGTGGTCAGGTTGACGAGACACCGAAGCCGGGCGATCCGCTGTTCGAGCGAGTCGAAAACCGAGTGATCGCAACGGCGCATCGCTCGCTCGAGGCGGCTGCCGACGTTTTTCGTTCGGCCGGCGTCCATGCCGTGTTACTCGGCGACACCGTCACGGGTGAAGCACGCGAAGTCGCAAAGGTCTACGCCGCGCTGGTGCGTGAAATTCGTGCTTACAACAACCCGCTCAAGCCGCCTGTCGCCTTGATTTCGGGGGGTGAATGCACAGTGACATTGCCACCCGGCACAACAGGCCGGGGCGGTCGATGCACCGAGTTCCTACTGTCGTTGGCAGTGGAACTTGAAGGCATGCCCGACGTATACGCGGTTGCGTGCGACACCGATGGTATCGACGGTAGCGAGGACAACGCGGGCGCGTGGCTCGCGCCACGATCGATCGAGGACGCGGCGATCGCTGGCGTATCCGCACGCGCAGCACTCGATCAACGCGACTCGTACGGCTTTTTCCACGCAGCGGGCAGCTTGATTCGCACGGGACCGACACTTACCAACGTGAACGACTATCGGGTAATCCTGATTCGATAGATATCGAGCAGCCTCACGTTGGCAGTCTGATTGTTTTATCGCCTCCAGGGCGGCGCAGAGGCGGGATCTAAGTTCCAACTGAGGGCTGCATCCCGCGCGAGCGTTGAATCAACCGTGTGCAGTGCTGCCAGCGCAATCGACCGCCGATCCACCTCGAAAAACTCGCGTAGTGCCGCGCGGGTATCCGATCGGCCGAAGCCGTCGGTGCCGAGAGTGACGTAGCGATCGGCAACCCACGGGCGAATCAGGTCGGGCACCGCAGCGACGTAATCGCTGGCACCGACGATCGGTGTTCCGTCGGCGGGCAATTGCTGTTCTATCCACGCTGGCTTGCGGCTGGCGCCGACTCGAGCGGCCCGCTCGCATTGCATGGCATCGCGCCGCAATTCGGTGAAGCTCGTCACCGAGTACACGTCGGCATCGATACCGAAGTCGTTTTGCAGCAATTCGGCCGCGGCCAGCGTCTCCCTCAGAATCGTGCCGGCTCCAAGCAGTCTGACCTTCGCGGCTGTCGTGGACCTGATGCGGTACATGCCCCGCAAAACGCCTTCGCGCACACGTTCTGGGATCGACGGATGCGCGTAGTTCTCGTTCATCACGGTGACGTAGTAAAAAGTGTCCCGCTGTTCGGCCAGCATGGTCCGCATTCCTTCTTCGACGATCAGCGCCAACTCGTACGCGTAACACGGGTCGTAGGCACGGCAGTTCGGAATCGTGCTCGCGATCAGTTGGCTGGTGCCGTCCTGGTGTTGTAATCCTTCGCCCGATAGTGTCGTGCGGCCGGCGGTCGCGCCGAGCAAAAAACCGCGCGTACGCGAATCGGCCGCTGCCCAAAGCAAATCGCCGACGCGTTGAAAGCCGAACATCGAGTAGAAGATATAAAACGGCAGCATCGCAAAGCCGCTGGTCGAATAGCTGGTACCCGCCGCGACCCACGATGCAATCGCTCCCGCTTCATTGATGCCTTCCTCGAGAATCTGACCGCTCTTGGCTTCCTTGTAGTAGCTGATCTGTGCGCTGTCTTCGGGTTCGTACAGCTGCCCGACCGGCGAGTAGATGCCGACGGTGCGAAACAGATCGGCCATTCCGAACGTGCGTGCTTCGTCGGCAATGATCGGCACGATGCGCGCGCCCAGCTCGCGATCCTTCAGAAGTGCCGAGAGCATGCGCACGAATGCCATCGTGGTCGACATTTCCTTGCCGTTCGCTTCCAGCGCGAAGCGGCCGAATGCCATGGCGTCGGGCGTCGCGAGTGCCGGACACGATGCATCGCGTGCGGGCAAATATCCGCCGAGCTTGCGGCGTCGCGCGTGCAGATACTTCATCTCGGGACTGTCGGGCGCCGGCCGGATGAATTCAACCTGTTCGGCCTGCGCGTCGCTGAGCGGCAGCGCAAAACGATCGCGAAACTCGAGCAACGCTTGTGTGTCGAGCTTCTTCTGTTGATGCCCGGTCATGCGGCCCTGGCCGGCAGTGCCCATGCCATAGCCTTTTTTTGTCTTCGCCAGGATCACCGTTGGCTGGCCGCGGTGGTTGGCCGCCGCGTGATATGCGGCGTAGATTTTTATCGGATCGTGGCCACCGCGTCGTAGTCGGTCGATGTCCTCGTCAGACAGATGCGATGTCAGCTGCGCGAGCTCCGGATACTTGTTAAAAAAATGCTCTCGATTGAACCGACCATCGGTCGCCGACAGCGTTTGAAACTCACCGTCCACCGTTTCATGAAACGCGCGCAGCAAAAGCATCTGTGTATCGCGCGCGAACAGCGGATCCCAGTCGGAGCCCCATAGAAGCTTGATCACGTTCCAACCGGCGCCGGCGAAAAGCCCTTCAAGCTCCTGAATGATCGAACCGTTGCCGCGCACCGGGCCGTCGAGTCGCTGCAGGTTGCAGTTGACGACGAAGATCAGGTTATCGAGCCCTTCGCGTGCAGCGATCGACAGTCCAGCGAGCGATTCGGGCTCGTCCATTTCGCCATCGCCGACAAACGCCCACACCTTGCGCTCGCTTGTATCGAGCAGTGCCCGGTCTTGCAGGTAACGCAGGAATCGCGCGTTGTAGATCGCGAACAATGGGCCAATACCCATCGAGCCCGTCGGGAACTGCCAGAAGGTCGGCATCAACCAAGGGTGCGGATACGAGCTCAGACCTGCGCCGAGAGTTTCGCGGCGATAGTGATCGAGTTGTTCGGCGCTCAACCGCCCTTCCAGAAATGCGCGTGCATAGACACCGGGGGATGAGTGCGGTTGAAAGTAAACCAGGTCGCCGCGCGACTCGCTTGAACTCGCGCGAAAGAAGTGATTGAAGCCGACTTCGAACAGATCGGCGGCGGATGAATAGCTCGCGATATGGCCGCCGAGCTCGGCGCTCGCTGCGTTGGCGCGCACGACCATCGCCAGTGCGTTCCACCGCACCAGCGCGCTCAAACGCGACTCGATCTCGAGGTTGCCGGGAAATGGGGGTTGATCCGCAAGCGATATCGAATTCAGATAGGGCGTGTTCAGTACTTGCGGCAAGGGGACGCGGCGGGTGCGTGCGTGCTGCAACAGGTGTTTCAGCACAAACGTCGCGCGTTCAGGACCGACCGTATCGATCAACGCGTCGAGCGCTTCGAGCCATTCGCGCGTTTCCTGCGGATCGGCGTCATCTTCGCGCAGGCGCCATGCCGCGTTCGGGATCAGCTTCGCAAGGTCATCAAAATTCATGCGGCGATTATCCGCCTGCCCAGTCGATACGAACAATGCGGGCTGAGATAATCGCGCCATGACCGCTGATTCGTTGACGATCGCGCGACCCGACGACTGGCATCTGCACTTGCGCGACGGTGCGGCGATGGCTTCCGTTGTGCCGCACTCGGCACGCCAGTTTGCGCGCGCGATCGTGATGCCGAATCTGAAGCCGCCGGTCACTACGACAGAGCAAGCCGTGGCCTATCGGAGGCGCATTCTGGCCGCGCTGCCGAGCGGCGCGGCGTTCGAGCCGTTGATGACGCTTTATCTGACCGATGCCATGGCGCCGGACGAAATCGATCGTGCGCGCGAGAGCGGCATCGTTCACGCCGTGAAGCTCTACCCGGCCGGAGCCACGACCAACGCCGAGTCCGGCGTCACGAATCTGCAGCGTTGCGCTCGCACGCTCGAGGCGATGCAGCGAGTCGGCCTGCCATTACTGATTCACGGAGAAGTGACGCGCCCGCAGATCGATGTGTTCGATCGAGAACGCATGTTTATCGAAGAAGTGCTGATTCCGATGCGACGCGACTTCCCGGAGCTAAAAATCGTGTTCGAGCACATTACGACGAAGGAAGCGGTGAATTACGTGTTCGAGGAGCATGGCCCACTCGGCGCCACCATCACCGCGCACCACCTGCTGTTCAGCCGCAATTCGATCTTCTTGCGTAGCGACGGCCAGCCAGGCTTGAGTCCGCACCATTATTGCTTGCCCTTACTAAAGCGCGAGACCCATCGACAAGCACTGTTGGCGGCAGCCACCAGCGGCAACCCGCGATTCTTTCTCGGTACCGATTCCGCTCCGCATGCAAAGGGAGACAAGGAGGCGATCTGCGGTTGCGCCGGTTGCTACACGGCGGCGGCCGCGCTCGAGATGTACGTCGAAGCCTTCGACGAAGCGGGTGCACTCGATCGGTTTGAAGCGTTCGCGTCTTTCAACGGTCCGGACTTTTATGGACTGCCGCGAAATGCACAGACGATCACGCTGAAGCGATCCGAATGGGTGCTGCCGGCCGAGTTTCCTTTTGCCGGTAAGACGATCGTTCCTATAAGAGCCGGTGAAATGCTGAAGTGGAAGTTGCAGAGTTAGCGAGCGTTGATTGGTCCGCGCCATGGCTGACGCCGGTCGCGGGTCTCGGTCGCACCGTTGCCGCGAGCGGTGATTGGCGTAAATCCCTGAACCGGTTCGCCGCCGCCGCCAATGTCTGCAATTCGAATGGTCAGCGCATCACGTTTTGCGAAGCAGACGGCCGCGACCGAGGAACCCTACGAAACTTACATCGCACGCACCGGCCGCGTGCCTACGCGCGCCAACCTGCACGATCTCTTCAATGCGCTGATATTTCTCCGCTTTCCAAGCGCAAAGGCACAACTGAATCGGCTGCAGTCGGGATCGATTGCACGTGACGGTGTGCGCGCGGTACGGGGCCCGGTGCGGGATGCCGCTACGTTGATTGACGAAAATGCCGTGCTGGTGGTGACTGAACGTTCGGACATCGTCAAATCGTTACGCGGTCACGATTGGTGGGGTCTGTTTCAAAGCCGGCGCTTGGCCTGGGCGGGCGAGGTCAACGTATTTGCATTCGGGCATGCGTTGCTGCAGAAGCTGCAGCGTCCATATAAAGGCATCACTGCGCACGCTTTGCATATCGCGCTAGCGCCGGGTTCGTCGTTGGATGAGATCGATCGGTGCATGGCAGCTGGTCTCGATGAGCGTCTTGCGCCCCACGATCTGATGCCATTGCCGGTGCTCGGAATTCCGGGATGGTGGGCGCAAAATGAGAACCCGGACTTCTACTCGGACCCAGTGGTATTCCGTCCGGCTAAGATGCGGCGCGATTGCAAAGCGGAGACGGATTCATGAAACGTGGCGAACTCGAAAAGCGCCAGGGAAGCAAGCTCACCAATCAGATGCGTGCTGCCGGTAATGCCTACGGCCGCGCAATTGCACCGGAGCCCGATCGACGCGCGCAACGCGACCGCGATCGTGCGCTCGGGCTCATTCCGTTTGCGGTCAAGCTACCGCAAGAGTTGGTAAAGCGCGCTGCAGGAGCAAGCAGTGAAGAAAAGCGTCGGCTTGAATGAGTTGACCGCGGAACTCTTGAAAAAAAGCCTCGCCAAATAAACGGCTATCACCGGTGCACGATCATCGCTGCAATCTGGCCGTCGCGCGGATTGCCGATAGCGTTGCATTCGGCGTGATAATTTCAGGATCCATCGTGAGTTCGATCAGCGCTGGCAGCCGCCGTTCTCGAATGAACGCCAGCGCTTGCGACAGTGCAATCCCAAACTGATCGGTCGTCGCTGCGGTGGCGCCGAAGGCGCCATACGCCTGCGCCAGTTTCGCGAAGTCAGGATTTACGAGTGCGGTGCCATGTTCACGCCCCGGAAACTCGCGTTCCTGATGCATGCGAATCGTGCCGTACATCTGGTTGTTGAATACGAGCACAAGCACGGCGGCACCGTATTGCACGGCGGTTGCCAGCTCCTGGCCGGTCATCAAGAAGTCTCCATCGCCGGCCAGCGCGATCACGGTGCGCTCGGGCGCCGCAATCTTGGCCGCGATCGCGGCGGGCACGCCGTAGCCCATCGCGCCGGCCGTGGGCGCGATTTGAGTGCGAAGTCCCGAGTAGCGCCAGAAACGATGCGCCCAAGTTGCGAAGTTGCCGGCGCCATTGGCGATGATCGCGTCTGGCGGGATTGCGCGCGACAAGATCTGCATCGCTTCCCAAAGATCGAGTGGAGGATCGCCGTGCGCGTAAACTGCCGGCCGCTGCTGCCACGCCTCCAGTTCTTCGCGCGCAGATGCGACCGACTCGCGCCATGGCGGCTCTTCGACCGGCACCATCATCGCCAGACGCGATGCGAATTGCGGCAAGCCCGAGTTGATCATTAACTGCGCTTGAAATACGCGGCCCAGTTCTTCGGCGCCCGCGTGAACGTGAATCAGTGTTTGCGCCGGTACCGGCGCGTCGAGCAACGTATAGCCAGAAGTCGTCATCTCGCCCAACCGCGGCCCGATCGCGAGGATCAGATCGGCATCCTTGATGCGCTGTGCAAGTTTCGGATTGACGCCGACGCCGACGTCGCCGATGTAATTCGGATGGCGGTTATCGAACAGATCCTGGTAACGAAACGCGCACGCCACTGGAAGGTAGTTCGCTTCGGCAAAGCGCTTGAAGTTATCGCACGCAGCTGGTGTCCAGCCGAAGCCACCAAGAATCACCAGGGGCCGCTGCGCGCGGCCCAGCAGACGGCGCAGGGCCGCAATCTGCGTGTCGCTCGGTGCGCCCAGTACCGGCTGATGGCATAACGCGTCGCCGACATCGGCCTTTACCGTTTGCATGTCCTCGGGCAGCGCCAGCACGACCGGGCCTGCGCGACCGCTGGTCGCTACCTGAAACGCACGCGCTACAAACTCCGGCACACGATCGGCGCGATCGATCTGCGCGACCCACTTGGTCATCTGTCCGAACATACGGCGGTAATCGATTTCCTGAAACGCTTCGCGCTCGACGAAATCGTTGCCGACCTGACCGATGAACAAGATCAGCGGCGACGAGTCTTGATGTGCAACGTGAACGCCGATCGCGGCGTTGGTCGCCCCTGGTCCGCGGGTCACGAACGCAACCCCGGGTTGGCCGGTCAATTTCGCGTATGCCTCGGCCATGAACGTGGCGCCGGACTCATGCCGATTGACGATCAGTTTGACCATCTCACGCGAGTCATACAACGCGTCGAGCACCGGCAGAAAACTTTCACCGGGCACGGTGAAGGCGTGATTCACGCCCTGAATCAGCAGTTGATCGACGAGCAGGCGAGCGCCGGTGCGGAAAGGCATGGGGCGGGAGTGTAAGGTTAGGACTACCCGAGCTGAATGCAGGAGGCAGCTATGAGCGCACCGATTCCCGCGCGCACTGTGAATCTCGACGAGGTGGGACAACTCGTCGATCAGCTCGAGCGCGACTTGGCGAAGGCTCGAGCAGGCGGCGCAAGTGTCGATACGTTGCGCGCCGAGGTCGAGCAATTGCGCTTGGCACTCAGCGCAGCCGAGCCGTCGCACGACGAAGTGCACGTCAGCCTGCACGGTGTGCGTAGCAAGCTGGATGAGCTAAGCGGCGATTTGAAAAGCGGTGCGCTGACCGGCTCCGACTACCTTACGCGCATCGGCCGTTTGCTCGGACTCGGTTAGGTCGTCGATCGGTGAATTACGTCAACCTCGGTCATAGTGGCCTTAAAGTCTCGCGCATCGCGCTGGGCATGATGACGTTCGGTACGCCCGAGTGGCGGCCGTGGGTGCTCGACGAGGACTCTGCGCGGCCGATCGTGCAACGTGCGGTCGAGCTTGGCGTCAACCTGTTCGACACGGCCGACATGTACTCGGCCGGAGTCTCCGAGCAGGTCACCGGCCGATTGTTGCGAGAGTTCGCGCCCCGCGACGAGATCGTGATCGCGACCAAGGTTTTCCATCCGGTCGATATTGCATTTAAAGGGGGTAACGCAGCCGGGCCCAAGCCCACTGTCCGACCAAACATGAGCGGGCTCTCGCGAAAGCGCATCTTTGCGGCGGTCGATGCAAGCTTGCAGAGGCTCGGTATCGACACGATCGATCTATATCAGATTCATCGCTTCGATTATGCGACGCCGATCGAGGAGACGATGGAGGCGTTGCACGACATCGTGCGCGCGGGCAAGGTGCGTTACCTCGGCGCATCGAGTATGTGGGCATGGCAGTTCGCGAAAATGCAGGAGCGTCGCGCAACGTCACGGCTGGACGCGATTCGTATCAATGCAGAATCACTACAACCTCGCGTATCGCGAGGAAGAGCGCGAGATGATCCCGCTCTGCCGCGACCAAGGCGTCGGTCTGCTGCCGTGGAGTCCGCTGGCGCGTGGTTTTCTGGCCGGCAATCGCGCGCGCGATGTGAGTGCGGATAAGACCGGTGGCGCTACGTTGCGTGCACAGACCGATGACTTTGCCCAGAAGTACTACTACCAGGAGGCCGATCACGCTGTTGCTGCGGAGCTGGGCAAGCTGGCACAGCAAAGAAGTGTTTCGAATGCGACGCTGGCCTACGCGTGGCTACTGCATCAGCCTGGTGTCAGTGCACCGATCGTCGGCGCCAGCAAGACATGGCAGATTGAACAGGCGGTGCAAGCGCTCGATGTTTCACTGAGTGCGCAGGAGATGACTGCGTTGGCGGCGCCGTATCAGCCGCATCCGGTTCTGGGACACCAGTAGCCGCAAATTGAAAACGGCCGCTTAATGCGGCCGTTTTTTTAAGAGCAGCACCAACTAGCAGCCGCCCTTTTTGACCTTTTTCTTGCCCTCGTCCTTTTTCGCTTCCGCTTTTTCGGTTGTCTTTGTCTCGGTCTGCTTGGTCTCGGGTTTCTTTGTCTCGTCTTTCTTTACTTCTTCCTTCGTCGGCTCGGGCTTCTTGTCCTGAGCGACAGCCGGGCCGTGCGCGAAAGCGAAAGCGCCAGCGATCAGCGCCGCCAAAAGGGTCTTCATTGAATTTGTCGCAACAGTGATTGATCTGGCCAGTGTAGCCGCCCGTGCGGCCGGCCTTGTTACCAATGCTTATGAGCTAAGCATTGGCGTTGTGTGGTGTGGTGCCCAAGGCTGAAGGCTGCTCGGCGGGGATCAGGACAGCGCTCCCTCCCTGGGTCCACGTTCAGACTTTCGGCCGATGCAGGTCCTAACTTGAGCCGCCGACCCCTTTTCTTTGAATTGCTTCCTAGCCGCTGAATTAACGGGCGAGCGGACGTTTTCTCGGCGGGCCCGACGTGCCAAATCTCCCGCAAACTTGGGACTCATTATTTTGAATCGCGACGTTCGCGCCTGAGCCATGAACATGACCGAGTCCGTTGCAACGCCTGTTGACGACGTCGTCTCCGATGACGGTGCCGACGCTGGTCGACCCTCTGACTGTTCCGTCATCAGCGCCGATGCAGGCGACGACACCGACATCTGCCATACCAGGTGCGCGACGGCCGGCTGTACGCGAGTTGGCAAGCTGGCGCGTGCTCCGGATGTGGGCCAATGGCGATACGCTGGCCGACGCCGTCACCGTCAAGCTGATCGGCGTGCATGAAGGTCACTCGATCGTTGTCACTGCGCCCGAAGATGCCTCTTCGATGCCGGTCAAGGAAGGTGCGATGTATCGATTCCGCAGCTTTTCCGGCGAATCCACTTACGAATTCATCGCACCGCTGGTTAAAACCTGTAGTGAGCCGTTTGAGTACTTCCACATCGGATGGCCGCAGCAACAGCACGTCGAGAAGCGGGAGTTGCGTGCCGCCCCCCGTGTCAAGACCGAGCTGCCGTGCATGGTCTATCCCGGCGCGCAAGCTACTGGACGCTTTGTCAAAGGAACGATCAGCGACCTGTCCACCGGTGGCGCTGCGATCGCTCTGCACGATGACCTCAGCGTTTTCTACGACGAAGTCAAAGTCGTGTTTCAACTCGCCGTCGCCGAGCAGGACGTGATGATCGAAGCTCGTGCCCGCCCGGTGCGCAAGCCCGATGAGACCGGCGAGCGCCTGCTGGGAGTCTCATTCGTGGCGCTAAGCTCGGCCGAGAAGATCGCGCTACATGCATACGTCACCGCAGGATTGGTGCGAGAACTCGAAATCCCGTTGTACGCGCGCGTGTAGCACGCTCGATCGCGCAGCTAACAAAAAGCCCGCACGAAGCGGGCTTTTTTCTGCCAGGCAATCCTGCTTAGTGCAGAATTTCCTGCGCACCACCTTGAACCTGCGCCTTGCCTTTTCCGGCACGCGCCGGAGGCTCACACAATCCGCAGACATAGTTCTTCGTGAGCTCGAACGTGTGGGTGACGAATTTGCCGTTGCACTTACAGCAGGATGTCAGTGTCACCATTCCGGCGTCGACGAACTTGACCAGGCGCCACGCGCGCGTTACCGATAGCAGCGGCTCCAGACCTTGCGCGCGGATCTGCTCGAGATACAACTCGTACGCTTTGATGATGCCGTCGATCTCTTCGAGCTCGCTGGTCTTGTCCAGATACTCGTACATGTTCAGGAACAGCGACGAATGAATGTTCGGCTGCCAGGTCATGAACCAGTCGGTCGAAAAAGGCAGCATGCCGCGCGCCGGTGATTCGCCCTGGACTTCCTTGTACAGGCGCAGCAGGCGCTCATACGACAGATCGGTTTCGGACTCCAGCACTTGCAGACGCGCGCCGAGCTTGATCAGCGCAATCGCGCGCTGGATCTGCTTGCTTTCAGAAACGATGCTTTTGATGCGCATGGTGGTTCCCCTGCCGAAGGTTCGGATTTACGCGGTCACGTTGGCCAATTGCCCGGCCATCACGATATTGGCGTGCAGGCCGGCGACTGCGGCACCGGTTGCGCTCGACTTCGGCTTCGAGTGGCTCGTTAGGAGATTCCAGACCATATCGTCGTCGAATCGAAATCGGAGGATCAACTGATTCGACCCCGCGATCTTCATCAATTGTGCGGGGCTTAACTGGTCAATGATCGTTGCGACTTCTTCCGAAACGCCCAGGCGGTACAGCGCCTGCGCCTTGTCGGCGCGGATCATGTGCTGCGCGAGTACTAGATAGGCTAGGTTGGCTTCACGGATCTCTTGCAGAAGTTGTTCGTTGCTGGCGGCGATCGTGCTCATTTAGGCTGCTCCTGGTTTCGCGGTTCGGTGGTGCTTGATCAGGTTCGACTGGATGCGTTTCGAAGTGACGCCATTGTGGGAAAGCGGCTCAATTTGAAGAATCAGCGTGTCGCTACGAACGATGTCGGCCTGCCGCTCGTCGGTTTGTAAGGCTTTTCCCTACACGTGCCTCGTACGCCCATTCAAGTCGGCCGCGCGGGTGCCGTTAACGAACTGTGCGAGGCACGCGCGCCGCCGGCACGTCGATGGACGGACAGATGGCAAGGGCGCCTCGCCAAGTTGGTTGATGTGGATTTTGGTTTCCTCCCCGCTTTCGCGCCGGTCTATGACCGGCGCTTTTTTTTGACGAAAAGCGCGTGGAACGGCCCTCCAATCGGACGATGGCATGTACCCCATCGTCGGTACAGTGCTCAAGCTTGTGCATCTAATCAGCACTGACAGGGAACGGCACGATGCCGAACGATTTTTGCGAGGTGGCCGAGATGACTAGGACGGCCTCATCGACGACGGCAGGCGAGCCCACGCGCTCCAGCCTGCTGCAGCATTACGAAGCGATCGCACAGGCGAGCTGCGCGATGCTCGAGGCCGCGCGCGCCGACGATTGGATTGAGGTCGCGCGCCAGGAAGAGCGCTGCGCCGCGCTGATCGCGATCTTGAAGGCCGCCGATGAGCGTCCTGAATCACTCAGCGCAACTGACGACGAGTGCCGCATGCATTTGCTGCGGCAGATTCTGGCCGACGACGCGCTAATTCGCGGGCATGCCGAGCCGTGGCTGGAGCCCATCGTCCCATTTATCTCGACGCCGCGTGCAGGCCGGAGCAGCGAATCCGCATGAGTTTGACGACACCTTTTCCGGAACCCGATTCACCGGAACTCGAGCGCTTTGCGATTTATTCGCGCAGCGAGATCACGAGCTTTTTGCGCCAGTTGCGCGACAAGCAGGTGTTGGTCACGCTGTACTACGACCAGGCAGCTGGCTTCACGGTCAGCAACGTACTCGACGTGAACGAGGGCTTTGAGGAATTGATCTTGGATCGCACCTCCGATGCGGTGGCGCAGAAGTCGATATACGCGTCGAAGCAACTGGTGGTCGTCGCGTTTCTGGACAACGTCAAGTTGCAGTTTTCGGTTGGCACCGCTGAGGCGGTCGAGCATCACGGACGTCCTGCGTTTCGAGTGCGGTTTCCGCAGCAGCTGTTGCGCATGCAGCGACGCAGCTCGCACCGTAGGCAGCCCCCCGCAATCCGGCCGGCTACGTGCCTGGTGCCGTCGCCTGGCAAAAAAGGACAGTACGAATCGGTACGCGTGCTCGACTTAAGCGTCGGCGGCCTGGCGCTGTTCGTGCATCCGGTCCAATTTGCTTTACCAGCCGACTACACGCTAGAAAATTGCTATCTCGATCTCCCCGATGTCGGTCAGATTACCGTTACGCTCCGTGTGTGCTACGTCGACGCGGAAGCGGCCAACGATGGTGTGCGCCGCTGCGGGTGTGAGTTTGTCGATCTGAGTGAATCGGCAGCACGCATGTTGCAGCGATACATGAACAAGCTCGACGCCGCAGCTCGCTCCAACGGGCCACCACCAGACGCAGCGGCGGCATAGAAGCGAGCCGGCATAAAAAAGGCGCCTTGCGGCGCCTTTTTTATGCCGGCGTTTCGTCTACTTCGCCACTGTAGCCGGGTACATATCGTTCCACGTGTGCGCGTATTGCTTGCCGGTGCCGATCCAGGCCACTGTGCCGACCGACAGCGCCGCCGTATAAAGCGATGCGATCAACTCGGCTGCGTTCTGACGGCAGCTGATTCGCACGGCGCTTAAGAGATGCAGATGGTTCTCGGCGTAGCGGCGTTCGACGAGCTTCATGTCGCGGCTGATCGGCAGTAGCGATTCGGGCAAGCCGGCGATGCCGCGGCGGCCTTCGAGCGCCCGTGCGGCGGTGTCTTCGAACCACACGAAGAGCTCGGTTGGTGCTGCCACAGGTCCTTGAGCGATGCAGGTTCGGTCGCTGCAGAATCGGAAGTCGCGATGGCGCTGATTGGCCGGGTCGATATTTCCGCGAGTTGTCTGACGAGTTGGTTGCGAGTCATCGGTACTTCCTTCAATCGCAGCGTTGTGCCGTGGTCAGACGAAGATCGACCTGCAAGCGCACTTCTTTAAAACGCCCCGCGAAGCGCGACGCCGCTGAAGAGTCAGGATGGGCGACGATCACCTGCCTTTCTTGATGCGACGGTTGCGCACGCTATTGAACGTCGGTCGACAAGAAACGTTCCGGAGCCGTTGATTCGGCACGATTTTCTTGTGGCTCCATGCGTACGTTCGCGGTTCGCAGCAGCGCGCTTCAATGCCGTCAGATGTCTCGCTTTTTCCCCACCTATTGCTGGATAGCACGAACGGACGCCCCCCTAAAGTTTGGGCATATGAAGAACGACGCATTCTTATATGACGCGCTGTATCAAGCGCTGAACAACGGTCAGCTTGATGGCAATCAGCTGGAGCAAATACGGCCCAGTTCGCCTGCTCGAGAGCGACTATGTCAAGCAATACGCGCCGCTGGTTCGGCGCCTCGCGCATCAAATGATCGCGCGGCTACCCGCCAACGTCGAGTTGGATGACATGATCCAGGCCGGCATGATGGGCTTGATGGACGCCGTGTCTCGATTCGAAGTGACGCAGGGCACGCAATTCGAGGTCTATGCCGCGCAACGCATTCGCGGCGCGATGCTCGACGAACTGCGCGCGAATGACTGGCTACCGCGCTCGGCGCGAAAGAGTCAGCGCGACATAGAGAATGCGATCCATCGGCTCGAAGGCAAGCTCAGCCGTGCGCCGCACGAAGCGGAAATCGCCGGCGAGCTCGAGATGTCGCTTGCGCAGTATCAACAGATGCTGCACGACGCACGCGGCGCGCAGTTGGTGCACTTAGACGATCTTGGTGGCAAGGTCGACGATGAAGATTATCTAGAACGGCACTTGGTAGACGACTGCCCGGAGCCCGGCGAAATCTTGCGTGACAAACGCTTTCGCTATGCGCTGGTCGATGCGATCGACGAACTGCCCGAGCGCGAAAAGCTTTTGATGAGTCTTTATCACGAGCAGGACTTGAATCTACGTGAGATCGGCGTCGTGATGGGAATTACCGAGTCACGCGTATGCCAGCTGCACAGCCAAGCAGTTGCGCGTCTGCGTTCTCGCCTGAAAAACTGGTAATGGAACAGCGCTCCTCGTGTACGCGACGCATGCGGGTCGCACGTGCACTCGTCGCGACGAGCGACATGCCGGGCATGTTGCCGGACATCGGCGGCGTAGCCGCTGGTGGTCCCGCGAGCCTGATCGCGGGATTCGCGGTTCGCGCCAGAACCGCGAACACTAGTTAGTGCGCCGCTCTTCGGGCGGCCGCGCGGGTGACGCAAGTACAACCGCAGGGGATGGATCTCTTCGATTGCCGCGCAGAGTGCTAACTTGCCAAAGCTCGGAGTTGCGCCGCCTCGCGCGCGAAGCGTTCGAGCTCATCGGTTCCGCCTTGCCGCATCGCCCGCAATGCGCTCGCCTGCGGCGCGAGTAGTCGTAACAAGTGTTCCTTGCGCCCGCTTGCCTCGGCCAAGCGCGCGGGATCATTCGCGATCAGCGCCTCGCTCTCGTCGTGCAGAGCCTTTATCAGATCGGAGAACAAACGGGCCGGGGCGCCCGGAGGCAGCGAGGAGTGCGGATACATGTCGAAACGATCAGTGTTTACCAATGGGTTGAAAGTGCGGATCGATTGCCGCGATCAGCCTGTCGGCGATCGCTTGCGGATCGATGCGATAGCGTCCTTCGGCAATGGCCGCGCGCAGCGCCAGAATCCGGCTTTCGGGGCCAGTTCCGCGTGCGAGTTGGGTCTGTGCGCACGGGGGTGCCGGCAGATTGGAGCGCGCCAAGAGGGTCACGCCAGGAAAGTTCGGCAATTGGCCGTCGAACTTTAGATCACCGACGTTCAATTGCGCTCCTGAGGGTGCATTATTCTTACCTGACGTCCTAAGCTCTTGACTGCCGAACCCTCGCGTGGCTGACCGGCCTACTTCGCAGCGCTCCGCCAAGCTCGCTCCGCGCACAGCGGGCACGCCCGCCGTTGTTGCGCCTCAAGTCGTTTCCGAGGAGCGGGCGCTGGCGCTCGGATTGCCGGGCAGCGGGAATGACGCATTAGGCACACCGCCCGGCATTGCCGTCATTCAAAGCAGTTCAAACCCGCTGGACTTCGGCACTCTGACGGCAGCCGATGCGGCCGCGGCCCTGGCCGCGCGACCAGCGGACACAGTCATCGAAACCTTGTTGACGGCGGCGCACATAGGTCTCGCGCTGCTTGACCGTGACATGAATTACCGGCTGTGGAACAACTGCCTGGAGGAGTTGTTCGATGTGCCGGCCGATGCGCTGCTCGGGCGTGCCGTTAACGAGGCCAACGGGCTCAATCAACTACCGGATCTGATCGCCGAGTTGAAGCGGATTAGTGAGAGCGGCGACCGCACACCGATTGAGCGTGAATACCAGTTGCCTCGAGCTGAGCGTGGCTGGGTGCGGGTCAAATTGGCACCCGTGTTCGCGATCGACGGCCGTTTTGACGGTGTGCTGGTTACGTGTGAACCGATCGATCGCGAGCGTTTTGCGCAGAACTCGCTCGGGGCGTTGCGGCAAGCACTCGAGTCGGTCGGCGAAATGGTGTTCGAAATCGACCAGCGAGGCGCCGTCGTCGACGCCAACGATGCCGCGCGGCAGCGACTCGGGTACGACCGCGACTCGCTCAAAGGGCTGTCGCTCAGTGCAATTGATGTCAACCTTGCCGGTGGTGACGACAACGGCACCGGCTTTGCGTCGCTGTATGAACAACTGCAGACGCGCGGCTCTCATCAGACCGATACGCGCTACAAGACGCGCTTTGGGACAGAATTCGCGGTCGAAACGGTGTTGCAGCGAGTCGTACATGACGGACGCGAGTTCATATTGCTGCTCGCGCGCGACGTCAGCCCGCGCAAGCAGGCAGAGTCCGATCTGAGCGAAAGCGCCGAGCGTTTTCGCGCACTGTTCGACGAAAGCCCAGTGGCGGCGCTGTTGCTCGATAGCGAGTTTCGGCTGATCGGCATCAACCGCGCCGCCGGCGAAACGCTCGGTTACGACGCCGACGAGCTGTTGGGAAAAGATCCGGAAACGCTACTTCACCCAGACGATCGGCCAATGCTGCAGCAGGCGCGCGCGGAAATGCAGCGCGGTGCGGTGGAGTCCGAATCCGCGGAGCGGCGCTTCATGCATCGCGACGGACGTGTTGTGTGGACCAAACTTTCGATGCGCGCAATTGCATCGGAACGCGGCCTGCGCCACACGCTGCTGGTGCTCGAAAATTTTACCGACCGCAAGATTTTTGAAGAGCAGTTGCAGGTCGCACTACGCGATCAGCAGACGTTGTTCGAAACGATGTCGGTCGGCGTGGCGCAGACGATGTCGGGCAAGATTCTGCTGGCTAATCGCGAATTCGCCGAGATGTTTGGCTACAGCGATGGTGAAGTCATCGGCATGCCGCTGTGGGACCTGTGTATTGACCGCAATCACCGCGCACCGAACGAGGTATCCGGGATGCCGGTCGTGCGCTCGAATCAAACGACGAGCGGCGAAGTCGTGCTGTTCCGAACCGACGGCGAGCCGGTGTGGTGCCTGGTCCAGGCGCGCCCGATCCAGGCGCAGGAGCCCGGTCTCGAGGTACTCCGTGAGGCGATTTACACGTTTCAGAACATTTCCGAGAGCAAGCGCCAGCGCGAAGCGCTGTCGCGTTCGCTGCTCGAGTTGAAGGAGCAGGGTGAAGAGCTGCAGAGCGCACTTTCGCAGCAGCAGCTGATTTTCGACACCGCGCTCGTCGGGTTGCTGTTCGTGCGCGACGGCCGTCCAGTGCGTGCCAACGCTGCGATGGAAGATTTGCTTGCGTGCGAACCTGGGGCGCTGGTGTCGCAGATGCAATTGTTTTCGCATCCGACCGATCACTTGCTGCTGGCCAATTTGTCCGAGCACTATCAGCGCATCAACGACACCGGCGCCACCGAATTCGAACTGCACATGTTCCGTCGCAAGGGGTCTCCGATCTGGGTCGCAGTCCAGGGACGCGCCGTCAATCCGGAGCGTCCGGAGTTGGGGTACATCTTTGCGTTTGTCAACGTCGACGAGCGCAAGCGCTCGGAGCGCGAGTTGCGCGCGACGCTATCCGAGCTTCAGTTGATTTTCGATAACGCGCTGGTGGCCGTGCTGTACGTGGCGAACGATCTGATCGTCAAAGCCAACGTGGCCACTCAACAGTTGTTTGGATACGACGCGCGCGACTGGGACGAGCTGCAGATCTCCTCGCTCTTTGCTACGGCCAGCGATTGGGAGGATATCCGCGAGCTGCCCATTGCCGACGTCGATTCTGACGAGCCGGAAGAGAAGGTCGACGCGGACGCCGAACCGGATGCCGAAGCAAAGGCACCCGATGGTGGAGTGTCATTCGAGCGGCTGATGCGGCGCGCCGACGGAACGACTTTCTGGTGTGCCGGGTATGGACGGCCGATCGATCCGTCTGCGCCCGATCGTGGCGTCATTTTGACGCTGGTCGATGTCGATGCGCGAAGACGATCGGAGGAAGAGTTGCGACGCGTGCGCAACTACCTCGATCTGGTCGTTGAGAACTTGCCCGTGCTGGTGTCTGTGCGCGAAGCCGAAACCGGCCGCTTCGTCAGCTTGAATCGCGCCGGCGAGACGATGACCGGGCTGACGCGTGAACAAGTCGTCGGCCGCACGTGGGGCGAGATTTATGCACGCCAGTTTGCCGACTTGTACGCCGAGCTCGATCGCAAGGCGCTTTCTACCGGAACACAGGTCGACCGGCCGCGCGACGTGATGTTGCGCGCCGATGGCAAGCGCCTAACGATCAATCAGCGCGTGGTGCCGCTGTTCGAATCCGAGCCAGGCCGCTCGGCGGCAGCGGGCGACGCGAATGCGCGCTACGTGATGTCGATCATCGACGATCTCTCGGAAGAAGTGCGTGCCGAGACCGCGCTGCGCGAAACCGAAGCGAGGTTCAGGCAGTTTGCCGAAAACATCGATCAGCTGGTATTCATCATGACCGGCGATTTTTCAAGCGCGTTGTACGTCAACCCAAGGTACACGACGTTAATCGGCGCGCCGGTGTCGGAGCTGCTCGACAACCCGCGCAGCGTGATGCGGCACGTGCACTTCGAGGACGTGCAGACTGTTAACCGCACGTTGCCGCGGCTGGTCGCGCGGATGCGCCGGCTGATGCGCTCGGAATTCACCGCGCGGATCGATCATCCGACCCGCGGCGTGCGCAATGTCAACGTGCGCCTGTCTCCGGTGCGCATGGAAGACGGCGCGATTCGCGTATTCGGAATTGCCGACGACGTGACCGAACGTACGCGCGCGGAGCAGCAAAAAATGGAGCAGATCGTCAAACAGCGCGACGTTCTGGTGCGCGAAGTACATCACCGTATCAAGAATAATTTGCAGGGCGTGGCCGGATTGCTGCAGCAAACCGCGGACGCGCGGCCCGATGTGGCCGATATCCTTTCCGAAGCGGCCACGCAGATCCACGCGATCGCGCAGGTGCATGGATTGCAGATTCGCTCCAGCGGCACTCTGCCGGTACTGGGTGTCGCTCAGGGGATTTTTTCGACGCTGTCGAACATGTTTGGCGTCGAAGTTCGATTCGAGCCACCACCGCCGGATTTATGGCGCTTTGGGTTGCCCGAAAACGAAGCGGTGCCGTTGGCACTCGTGATCAACGAGCTCGGCACGAACGCCATCAAGCATCGCGCGACACGACAAGATGGCATCATGGTCAGGGTCACGACACGCCCGGACGGCATGGAGCTGGCAATCGAGAATCCTGGCACGTTAAAAGACGGTTTCAATCTAGCGCAGATTTCAGCCAGCGTATCCGGGTTGGGCCTTGTAAAAGCGCTGCTGCCGCGGCGCGGAGCGCGGCTAGTCGTGGAGCGCACCGGTGCAGTCGTTTCAACCCGCCTGCAATTATTTCCACCGGCGATTCGCGAAGACAGCATTTAGAGACGATCTCACTGCACTAAGCTTGCGCCAATGAATGACACCCCGCCACCGCTGGTCATGGTCGTCGATGACGATCGCTTGGTACTGGCCACGCTGGTCGCCGGCCTCAAACAGGCCGGCCTCGAGGTCATCGAGACTGATAACGGCGACGATGCGATCCTGCTTGCGCGAAAACACAAGCCGAAGCTCGCGATTCTCGATATGCGCATGCAGGGGAAATCCGGCATGGACGTCGCGCGGTATCTGGCCGCGAACACAGACACAGGCTTCATGTTTTTGTCGGCGTTTGGGGACAGCGACATCGTCGATGAAGCGATGAAGATGGGTGCGCTTGGTTATCTGGTCAAACCGGTGGACGTGCGGCAAATCGTTCCGGCCGTACGCGCCGCGTTGAGCCGACCGAGCGATGAAAAAGCGCCGAGCAAACCCTCGGGTGAAGTGGGCCGTGACGAGCTGATCGCGATCGGTATTCTGATGGAGCGCTTGCGGCTTGACTACGAGCGTGCGCTCGAAAAGTTACGTGAGCAGGCGAAGACCGAAGACAAGCAAGTCAGCGAGCTGGCTGCTCATTTGGTCGACGCGGCGAACCGGCTGAATTCGATTCCGCGCTGATCGTGCAGTCGAATGCAGGTCACGCGTTACATCGAGCAGCATGGATTTCGGCGTTGGTATGAGCGGCAATTGATCGAAAGCCACGCCTACCTGGCGCTGGGATTCGTGGCTCTTATTTTGTTGCTATCCGGCATGGAGTTGCTCAGTACCGCCGAGAGCGGTATGAATTACGTCATCGTCTTGAGTACTGCCGCGGCGGGCGGGATGCTGCTGGTAGTGGCATGGCGCCGCTTTGGCGTGCTGCTCGCGCGAGCAGAGCACTTTGGCGAAGCGGCTACATGCCCGCAGTGCAAATCGTGGGGCAAGTTCAAGGTAGTGGCTGCAGGAATCGTCGAGTTCTGACGATCCGCCTGAAGCGGGGCGCCCGCATTGGTTAAGGGTGCGATGCACGCAGTGCGAGACTGTTTGGAAGTTGCAGTAGGTGAGCTATCGCGGAATGTCGTCGTGCAGCAGCGGCTGGCGCAGCTGCACCGCCTACGGCGTCGGGCACTAAAGTGCCGACCACTGCGGTACTCGCAGCCGCCGCGGCGAAACCGGGCTAAAGCACGATTTCGCCGACGACCCGGCGTCTGCTCCGTTCCTCGGGCGACGCCTCCAAGGCGGCGCATCTGCGCCAGCCGCTGCTGTTGCGACAGTGTCTCGATGTCGAGATGTTTTTTCTCTTCCCACCAACGAGAGAACTGTCTCTCGCGCAAGCGTTTGGCGTAGCGGCGCTGCCTTCGGAGTCGTCGCCCGAGGAGCGGAGCGCCAGCCGGGTCGTTAAGCGAACCTGCGCTGTTTGAGCGCAGCGAGTTTGCAGGCCCGCCGCTGGCGCGAGTACCGCAGGGTTGGCACTTTAGTGCCCGACGACTCAGGCAGCGCCGCTACGCCAAACGCTGGCGCGCTGCGACAATGCCGACGCCTGACGTCAGCGCTCGGCGCGATCACGTTCCCTTCTCCCACAGCGTGAAGTAAA
Source organism: uncultured beta proteobacterium (assembly GCA_963786295.1). Taxonomy (GTDB): domain Bacteria; phylum Pseudomonadota; class Gammaproteobacteria; order Burkholderiales; family Burkholderiaceae_F; genus JACCZX01. The sequence continues at coordinate 99,452 of CAWAYV010000006.1, forward strand.
ACGTAGCTCCGTGACCTTCGGCCGGTGCTGGAATGGCTTCGGCCCATACGCGCCCGCCGTGTCGCTGAATGATCTTCTGCACGGTTGCGAGGCCAACGCCGGTGCCGGGAAATTCGTTCGCGCTGTGCAATCGCTGAAACATGCCGAACATTTTTTCGGCGAAGCGCATATCGAAGCCGGCACCGTTGTCGCGCACGAAAAACTCGGTCGACTCACCTTCTTCCTTGCACCCGACTTCGACTCGGGCGTCGCGGCTCTTTGCGGTGAACTTCGCCGCATTACCGAGCAAATTCTGCAGCACCAGGCGCAACAGCGTCGGGTCGCCATCGACCCTCAGCCCGGGCGCGATGACGAACTCGATCGACCGGGCCGGCTCTCTTGCACGGATGTCGTCGCGCAGGTCATCGGAAAGCTCGCGTGCAATTTGGGATAAGTCGACTTTTTCACTGGCTAATTCGCGGCTCGTCATGCGCGAAAGGTTCAGCAACATATCGATCATCGAGTTCATGCGCTGGCTGGCGGCAACGATGCGGCGTAAATGGTCCCGACCCAGATCGTCGAGCGGCTTGCCGCGATCGCCATAGTCTTCGAGCACGATCGTCGCGAAACCGTCGACGACACGCAACGGCGCGCGCAGATCGTGCGATACCGAGTGTGCAAGGCTGTCGAGCTCGCGTCCGGCATTGTCGAGTTCGCGCAAGCGCCCAGCGAGCTCGCGCGTGCGATCCGCCAACTCGCGTTCGCGGGCGTCGAGCGTTGTCTGCAACTCAGTGATCCGACTTGCGGTCGCGCCGGAGGCGACGGGCTGTGCGCTGCGTGTCTCCGCCGGCGATGCGGTTGTCGTCGTCGGCGGATTGCGGCGGCGTTGCGCGACTGCCACCGCGACCAGCACGATCAGCGCGCCGACGCAAACCGCTGCCAGTAGCTGCGCGCGTATCGGGCCGACCCGCTACACCGGCCGTTGCGACGGACGGCAGGCTGGCGATGGCCAAGGCGCCAAGCCAGCGCTGCAACGCCTGCAAGTCACTGTTTTCGTGCCTCCTCATCGCGGCGATTGTGCAGCATCGGGCAATGGGACGCGAGATCGGCATAAAGCCACGCGACCGGTCCCCGAAATGCCCTTCTAACGGCGCCTTTTTCGAGGGGGTGTGCAGGGCCGTTCGGCACTAGCCTGCGCGTTGGAACTCCCACCCGTCCAGCAGGACTTCAATTGCCGTTCGACCTCACGCTGCCGCGATTTTCCTGGCTGGCCAACCGCCTGGGCCAGCGCTTCGATCCGAGCGCGCGCAACGGTCACACACTCGATGTGTCCGCGGCGGAAGCGAATGCACTGCATACGTTGCCGGTGGCGCCATCGCGCTTTCGCTCGATTGCATGGCCGCTGATCGGCGTGCTCGTGCTGGTGGCCGGCTGGACGGTGGGCATCAGCTATTACTTTCACCATCAGAGCACCGAGCGGCAATTCCTCGTCGAGCAGCACACGCGCGGTGCGCGTGCGGCGCGGCTGGTCGAATCGACGATTGTTGCCGACTACGCGGCAGTCGAGCGCAGCGCCCGCGCGCTTGCGGAGCGCGGCGATCTGGTGGCGGCGCTCTCGCAAAAAGTCGACGCCGCGCGCGCGGTTCGCGAATGGGCACAAAAAGAAGGACGCAATGCGGGGGTCGGGCTGATCGAAGTCCATGATGCGCGCGGCAGGTTGATCGAGCGCACCGGTGAGGCCGGCATCATGCGCCTCGATAGTGAGGAAAATCCTCCGGGCGTGGCCGACGCATTACTCGGTCAGGAAAGCATCACGGTCATCGAGCGTCTGCAGGGCCTCTCGATCCGCGCCGTAGCGCCGGTTGTCAACGGTAATCGGATCATCGGTGCGGTGGTGATCGAGCGCCTGATCGGCGAACAGTATCTGGATGCCCTGGCGAATCGGCTGGGTGTCGAAGTGGCACTGCTGGCGCAGGATCGCGTGTTGGTCGCGAGTGTGCCGCCGGAAGATCGTTACTGGGTGCAGAAAGCGCGGCCGAGCGTGCGTACCGGTGCGACGGCGCATATCGCGTTGGACGGCAGCGAAGACTTATCGCTGCGTCCGTTACCGATCACCACGGAGCCGATGGCAGTGGCGGTAACAGTACCGAACACGATGGCGTACGAAACGCTGTCGGATTCGAGCCGCTCGTTCGGCGCGGTCGTTTTGTTCACGATCCTGGCGACCATCGTTGCCGGTATTTATCTGACTCGGCACTTGATTCGGCCGATCAAAGCGCTTACGGAACGTGCCGAGGAACTGTCGCTGCGTTACGCAGGGCGAGCGACGCAGCATAAAGGCGACGAGCTCGACTCTCTGGTGGGCTCTTTCGACGCAATGACGAGCGCGCTGCTGTCGCATTCGGACCGCTTGTCGCGAGCGCATATGACCGAGCTGCAAGACAGTCTCGAGTTGCAGCGTCAGTATGCGTTGATGCGCCTGCTGCGCGGACTGGCCGCTGCGGCCAACGAGTCGGATTCGGTCGAGCGCACGTTGGAGCGCGCGCTGAACGAAATAGGGAACTACCTCGAGTGGCCGCTCGGGCGCGTCGCGCTGTTGCCGGAGTACTGCGCAAGACCGCAGCCTGCCGCCGCGCTCGTTGTGGTTTACGCGGAGCCCGAACGCTTTCGCGCGTTCATCGATGCCAGCAACGGCATTCCGATCGTGCCATCGCCGAGTCACATGATTGGTCGCGCTTATCTGTCAGGCGTGGCCAATTGGGTGTCCGATTTGTCGCGCATGACCGATTGGAATCGGCTTGACGTCGCGCTTGCGGCCGGGCTGCAAACCGGCGTTGTGATTCCGGTGATGGCACATGGTCACGTCGCTGCGTTTATCGAGTTTTACAGCGATCATCGAGTCGAGGCGACCAATGCATGGCTCGAACTGGTCGAGGCGATCGGCGCCGAGCTTTCGCGAGTCGCGGAGCGGCAGCGCGCCGAACGTGAGCTGCGCCAGCGCGAAGTCGAAGCGAGCCGCCTTGCGATGGTCGCGTCGCGTACCGAGCAGATGGTGTTGATCCTGGACACAGTCGGCCGCATCGAGTGGGCCAACGATGCGGTGATGCGTTTTTCCGGCATCGGCATGCAGGAGATGCGGGGCCGGCGTGCGCACACCTTGATGCGCGGTTCGGCCACCGATTCAGGCGCAATCAGGCGGATGGCCGAAGCGGTCGTGCGCGGCGAACCGTGCAAGATCGAATTTGTCGCGAATGCGCGCTCGGGTGAGCAGCGTGTGCTTGAGGTCGAAGGCCAGCCGCTGCGCGACGATCAGGGCCGCTACTTTCAGTACGCGCTGATCAGCCCGGACATCACCGAGCGCAAGCGCACCGAAGCGACGTTGCGCGAAAGCGCTGAATATTTCCGTGCATTGTTCGACGAATCTCCGGTTCCGTCGACGATTCTGTCGTCCGATCACCGGATCGTACGTGCGAATGCGGCGCATACGCGCATGCTCGGCTATACGGTCGACCAAGTGATCGGCAAGGATCCGATTACGTTTGTCCATCCGGACGAAATCGACGCGGCGTACACGCTGCGCAACGAGATGGACCGCTCGGCCGAGCGCGCGCAATTCACGTTCGAGCGGCGCATGCTGAAGGGCGACGGCACGGTGGTATGGGTGCGCGGCCATAGCGTGCGGTTTTGCGACGCCAGCGGAGAGCGGTTCCGGCTGACGATGCTCGAGAACATCACCGACGCCAAGGAGAGCGAGCGCGTATTGCGCGACGCGAAGGAAATTGCGGAGTCCGCGAGCCGCGCGAAGTCGCAGTTCCTGGCCAACATGAGTCATGAGATTCGCACGCCGATGAACGGTGTTCTAGGCATGACCGAGCTGCTGCTTGGCACTGCGCTTAACGACAAACAGCGCCGCTTTGCCGACGCGGTCTATCGCTCGGGCGAAACACTGCTCGAAATCATCAATGACATTCTGGACTTCTCGAAGATCGAGGCTGGCAAATTCGAGCTCGAGTCGGTTGATTTCAATCTGCGCACGATGGTCGAAGACGTGTTCGAGATGCTGGCGCCGCGGGCGCATCAAAAGCGCATCGAGCTCGCTTCGCGCATCGGGCCCGAAGTGCCGACGATTGCCAAGGGCGATCCGACCCGCATCCGACAGGTACTGACCAACTTGGTCGGCAACGCATTGAAATTCACCGAGACCGGCGAGATCGTCGTCACGGTCGCCGCACGGGCGGAGGACGGCCGCCACCGCGTCCAGTTTGAGGTGCGCGATACCGGTATCGGCATGCGCGCGGAAGCGCTGCAAAAGCTTTTCACGGTGTTCATGCAGGCCGATCAGTCGATGTCGCGCCGTTATGGAGGCACCGGACTTGGGCTCGCGATCAGCAAACAACTGGTCGAGCTGATGGGAGGCTCGATCAGCGTCGAAAGTCAATTTGGTGAGGGCTCGACCTTCCGTTTCGACGTTCCGCTGGCGAGCGGCGACACCGCCGCCGTCGCGCCGCCGGTGAATCTGCAGCAGTTGCGGGGCCGCCGCGTCATCCTCGTCGAGGACAACCCAACCAATCGCAGCATTCTCGAAATGCAGCTGAAGGCGGTCGAGATGGATGTTGCGACCGCCGATCATGGCGCCACCGCGCTGGAACTCATGCGCGCCGCGGCGCGCGCCAATACTCCGTTCGATGTTGCCGTCATCGATATGAAGATGCCGATCATGGATGGCTTGACGATGGCGGCGACGCTGCGTAGCGACCCGCACCTGGCGGCCATCAAAATGGTAATGCTGACATCGCTCGCGAGCAGTAACGAAGCGCAGCTGGCGTATGAAAACGGCGTCGATCAGTATTTGACCAAGCCGGTACGCCAGCACGAGTTGCTGGAAGCGCTCGCCAAATCGTTGTCGCGCGATGCGCCGGCAGTCGCGCGCTCGGCTGCTGTGATCAAAGGGCATCGCGCCAAAGTGCTGGTGGCCGAAGACAACATGGTCAACCAGGAGGTCGCACGCGCGATGTTGCGCGACCTTGGTTGCGAAATCCGCTTGGCTGACAACGGCCGTGAAGCGCTGAATGCACTGCGATCGCAGGCATTCGACATCGTCTTCATGGACTGTCAGATGCCGGAAATGGATGGCTTCGAAGCCGTGCGGCGCTTCCGATCGGCGGCACAGGCCGACTTTGAAACTGCGCTTGACACGCCCATCGTCGCGTTGACCGCGAATGCGTTGGCGGGCGACCAGGAGCGTTGTTTCGCCGCAGGCTTCGATGAGTATCTGCCAAAGCCTTTCAAACAGCAGCAGATCGATGCGTTGCTCGCGCGCTGGACGCGACAAACCGATCTGCGCTCCGCGTCACGCACGCGTAAGCAAGTCGCATCGGTGCAAATTCCCACGCCACTGGCGTCGGGTGCCGGCGAAGGCGAAAAACCGGTGCTCGACATGTCCGTGATCGAACGCATTCGAGAGATGGAGCAGCGCGGCGCCGCGCGTTTACTCGAACGACTGATCGAAACGTATACGTCGACCGCGACGAAACTGATGGCCGATGCCGAACTTGCGCTGGCGCACAGCGACGCGGTGATGGTGCGGCATGCGGTTCACACGCTCAAATCGTCCAGCGCCAATGTCGGCGCAACCACGTTGTCGGAGCGCTTCGCGCTGGTCGAAGTGCAGGCACGCGAGGGAAATACACAGGATGCAGAACATGAATGGCCCGCCGTGCGCATCGAATACGCGCGCGCGGTGCAAGCGCTACAGGCACTGCTGACCGTCGAGAACGCGGCCTAGCATGCAATGGATCGAGCCATGAACGATCGAAACGAAAACGCGGGCGGTGGCGCGATGGCGAATCGGCGCGACGGCGAGGGTGATGTACTCAACGAGCCGCGCACCGATCTGGTTTTGCTGGTCGACGATGACCCGGTAGCACGCCTGTTGACGGCGTCGGCGTTGGCGGAGCGTCAATGGCGTGTGATCGAAGCCGACGGCGGCGGTCACGCGCTCGAACTGTTTGCCGACAACCTGCCGGACGTGGTGGTGCTCGACGCACTGATGCCGGAAATCGATGGCTTCACTACGTGCGAGCGGCTGCGACGCCTGCCGGGAGGCGAGCATGTCCCGGTGCTAATGCTGACCGGATTGGACGACGAGCCTTCAATCGCCCGAGCTTACGAAGCGGGTGCCACCGACTTTTTCGTGAAGAGCACGTCACAGTGGACGCTGCTATCCGAGCGGCTGCGCTACATGATCCGCGCTTCGCGCATGCGCGAAGAACTGGCCGAAAGCCGCGCCAAACTGACCAAGGCGCAACGGATCGCGCGCCTCGGCAGTTGGGAATGGAACATCGCGGCGCGTTGGGTGAAGCTGTCGGAAGAATGCTTTCCGATCGCCGGCCTGCCGCACCAGGACGACGGGCTGGCCGATTGGTTCGTTTGGTCGAGAGTCGTCGAGGATGAGCGTGCGCGCATCGAGATGCTGTTTCGTGAAGCGCTCGCCAGTACCGGGCAGATGAAGTTCGAGTGCCGGATTGCACGGCCCAACGGCCAGATCCGGGTCGTGCACATGGAAGCCGAGGTCGATCGCGACGAGGGCGGCCGCGCAGTGGCGGTGCACGGCGTCATCCAGGACATTACCGAGCGCAAGCACGCCGAAGACCAGATTCGGCAGCTTGCCAACTATGACAGCCTGACCGGATTGCCGAACCGGCGATTCTTTCGCGATCAGTTCGCCTCGGCGCTCGAACGGGCGCGCACCAGCGGCACCGCGGTCGGCGTGCTGTTCATCGATCTGGATCGCTTCAAGCAGATCAATGACACGCTGGGCCATCAGGTCGGCGATCAGCTGTTGCGTGAAGTCGCCAAGCGTCTTTATCAATGCGTGCGCGAAAACGACACGGTCGCACGGGCGGCAGAACGCGCCGGCCCTTCGCAGGGCGTGCGGCCGCCGTCGATCGGGTCGGCCACGCGCAGTCTGGCCGCAGGCTCGCAATCGGCGCCGGTGCCGAGCAACACGAACAGTGTCGCTCGCCTTGGCGGCGATGAGTTCACGATTCTGCTGACCGATGTTTCGGAGCCGAGCATTATCGAAGCGGTCGCACAGCGCATCCTCGAAACGATGCGCAAGCCGTTCACCTTCTCGGGCCACGAGCTGTTCGTTACCGCGTCAATCGGTCTGGCTGCGTATCCAGCCGACGGCAGCGATGTCGACACATTGCTGCGCAAGGCGGACATTGCGATGTACGCGGTCAAAGACAGCGGGCGTAACGGCGTGCTGCGCTTTTCGAGCGCGATGAACACAGCGACGGCCGAACGCTGGCGGCTCGAAACTGCGCTGCATCGCGCGCTCGAGCGGCAGGAACTGGTGCTCTATTACCAGCCGAAAGTCAACGTGGTCAGCGGGCAAATCGTCGGCGCCGAAGCGCTGATGCGCTGGAAGCGCGGGGGCGAACTGGTGCCGCCGGCAGAATTCATTACGGTGGCCGAAGAATCCGGGTTGATCGTCCCGATTACCGAGTGGGCGGTGCGCGAAGTGTGCGAGCAGATGGTGCGCTGGTCGGATGGTGGTCATCCGCCTATTCCAGTGTCGGTCAATATCTCAGGCCGACACATTCAGCGCGCCAACTTGATCGAGCCGGTACAGGCTGCGTTGCATGGCTTCAAGCTTGATCCACGCCTGCTCGAACTCGAGTTGACGGAGACGGTGTTGATGCACAACCTCAGCGCCACGTTGCCACTGCTGCAGTCGCTGAAAGATTTGGGCGTCTCGATCTCGATCGATGATTTCGGCACCGGTTATTCGTCGCTGTCTTACCTGAAGCGGCTGCCGATCGATACGCTGAAGATCGACCGCTCGTTTGTGCGCGAGCTTGAGACGAGCACGGACAGCGCCGCGATCGTCGCCGCGATCATCGCGATGAGCAAGAGCCTGAAGCTGCGCGTCGTCGCCGAAGGTGTCGAGACGCAGGGCCAGATGACGCGGTTGTTCGATCAGGGATGCCAGTTGATGCAGGGCTTCTTGTTCTCACCCGCCGTGCCCGGCGACGACTTTCCGTCGATGCTGAAAGCGTCGACCAGCCAATCGCATTGGCGCATCGACTTCGGTCCGCGAGCGCGTAACAAAAGCGCGAGCGACGTCCAGGACGGTCCTGATGGCCATTCCAACGGCCAGCACTTCGGCGCGCTCGAATCCGACGTCGTTGGACCGCCACGCCCGAGCGCTCAGCAGCAATCAACCGCGCGCCAAGCCGAGCAGCCCGGCGAGCAGCCGAATCAAAAAGACCGCGCCTTGCGCTGGGCGAACCGGTTCATCGGTCGCGATAGTTAGGTTCCGCGGCCTACGTCGAGGCGCGGCGATGTCCTCAGGTCGCAGCAGCGGCTGACGCAGCTGCACCGCCTACGTCGTCGGGCACTAAAGTGCCAACCACTGCGGTACTCACAGCCGCCGCGGCGAAACCGGGCTAAAGCACAGTTTCGCCGACTGCCCGGCGTCTGCTCCGTTCCTCGGGCGACGACTCAAAGGCGGCGCATCTGCGCCAGCCGCTGCTGTCGCGACGTCGTCACGATACGAGATGTCTTTTTCTCTTCTCCCACATCAAGTGAAACTGTCTCTCGCGCAAGCGTTGGGTGGAGATGACCTGCCTTCGGGGCGTCGCCCGAGGAACGGAGCAACGCCGGGGTCTTTAAGCGAAATAGCGCTTTAGCCCTATTTCGCGCCGGCGTTGCGAGTACCGCAGTGGTTGGCACTTTAGTGCCCGACGCCCAGGCAGGGCAGCTCCGCCCAACGCTTGCGCGCTGCGATGACGCAACGCCCAACGCTCGCGCGCCGCGATTGCTGTTTACAATCCGGCCTCATGTCGAGCGAACCAAAGGTCCATAGCCCGATGGACCTGAAGCACCAGTTCCTCATCGCCATGCCCGCCATGGCGGATACCAACTTTGAGCGCTCGGTCGTCTATGTGTGCGACCACAGCGATCGTGGCGCCCTCGGTCTGGTGATCAACCGGCCGACCGATTTGACGCTCGGCAAACTGTTCGATCGCGTCGACTTGAAGCTTGAGATTGCGCCGCGTAAAGACGATCCCGTTTATTTCGGCGGACCCGTGCAAATTGAGCGCGGTTTCGTGTTGCATGGTGCCAGCGCTAATTTCAGCTCGACGCTGGCGATTTCCGACGAGATTTCGCTGACGACTTCGAAGGACGTGCTCGAAGCGATCGCGGAAGGCAATGGTCCCGACAAAGTTTTGGTCACGCTTGGATATTCGGGATGGGGCGCCGGCCAACTGGAAAGCGAAATCGCGCAGAACGCCTGGCTGACGGTGAACGCGGCGCCGCAGATCATCTTCGACGTGCCGGCGGGCGACAAGTACGACGCTGCGCTTAGGCTGCTCGGGGTCGACAGTTCGCAGCTGACGGGGCACGCAGGTCATGCATGACCTCACCGGTCATGCAACCATCCGCTCCTTTATCCGCCCTTCCTCCTTTGTCTCACCAAGGTTGATGATCGACGGCGTCGTGCTGGGGTTCGACTTTGGCACGCGGCGGATCGGCGTGGCGATTGGCAGCCGCTTGACCGGCCGCGCGCGGCCGTTGACGACGATCGATACCGGCGACGGCGAGGTTCGTTGGGAGTCATTGGGCGCGTTGATCGATGAGTGGCAGCCGGTGGCGCTAGCCGTCGGCATTCCGCGCCACCCGGATGACACGCCGCATGCGATGACCACGCGGTGCGAGCGCTTCGCGCGTCAGCTCGAAGGCCGTTATCGCCTGCCGGTTGCACGCATCGATGAGCGCTACAGCTCTGCGGTCGTTGAGCACGAGGCTGACGTCGATGCCGCCGCAGCGGCAGTCATTCTTCAGCAATGGCTAGATGGCGGTGCGAACGATGCTTGAGCTCGACGCCGAAGCGATTTACCGGCAGCTCGCACGCCGGGCGCGTGAGCACTACGCTGACAGACCATTGAACTTGGTGGGCGTGCACACGGGCGGTGTCTGGCTCGCCGAGCGGCTGAAGCGAGAGCTCAACGTACAAGCGCCGGTCGGGATTCTCGACGTCTCGTTTTATCGCGACGACTTCGATCAGTCCGGATTGAAGTCTGCAGTGCGACCGTCGCAAATCGTGTTCGACGTGGCCGGCAGCCACGTCCTGCTGGTCGACGATGTGCTGAATACCGGCCGCACGGTGCGCGCGGCGATGAACGAAATTTTCGATTACGGACGGCCCGCAAAAATCGACTTGGCAGTGCTGATCGACCGTGGCGGCCGCGAACTGCCCGTTGCGGCGAGCATCGTCGGCGCGACGATCGAGCTGCCAGCCTCGGTCAGCGTCGTGCTGACACGCGACGACGACGATCGCCTGCATCTGACCATGGAAACGCGCGGTGACGATTAAAAGCAGCAATCCGCAGCTAAACAAGGAAGGCGAGTTACATCATTTGCTCGCAATCGAAGGGCTTCCGCGCGCGGCGGTCGAGCGCATTCTGAATACCGCCGACAGCTTCATCAACATTGCCGAGCGCGAGGTAAAAAACGTGCCGCTGCTGCGCGGCAAGAGTGTCTTCAATCTGTTCTTTGAAAACAGCACGCGCACGCGAACCACGTTCGAAATTGCTGCACGGCGATTGTCGGCCGATGTGTTCAACCTCGACATCGTGCGTTCGAGCGCGGTGAAAGGGGAATCGCTGCTCGATACGATCAATAACCTGACGGCGATGCAGGCCGACATGTTCGTCGTGCGCCATGCAACCAGCGGCGCACCGTATTTGATCGCACGTCACACGAGTGCGCACGCACCGCATATTCACGTGATCAACGCCGGAGATGGTCGGCACGAGCATCCGACGCAAGGTCTGCTCGATGCATACACAATCCGCCACTACAAGAAGGATTTCAGCAGTCTGATTGTCGCCGTGGTCGGCGATATCCTGCATTCGCGAGTCGCGCGTTCCGACATCCATGCGCTGACGACGCTCGGTGTGCCTGAGGTGCGGGCGGTCGGCCCGCTGACGTTGCTGCCGGCCGGGCTCGAGCAGATGGGCGTGCGCGTGTGCACCAAGTTCGAGGAAGGCATTCGCGGTGCCGACGTGATCATCATGTTGCGACTGCAGAGCGAGCGCATGCGCGGCGCGTTGTTGCCTTCTGCGGCCGAGTATTTCACCAACTATGGGCTGACGGCTGAAAAGCTTGCGTTGGCGAAACCCGATGCGATCGTGATGCATCCGGGACCGATGAATCGTGGCGTCGAGATCGACTCACATGTGGCCGACGGTGCGGCGAGCGTGATCCTGCCGCAGGTGACGTTCGGCATTGCGATACGCATGGCGGTGTTATCGATCGTGTCCTCATCGGCCAGCATGCAATGAACGTCGCAATCGTCAACGGGCGCGTAATCGATCCGGCTACCCGTTTTGACGACGTGGCCGGCGTCTATATCGAAGGCGGGCGGATCGCGGCGATAGGCCGTGCGCCGGAGCGCTTCAAGATCGATCGCACGCTCGATGCAAAGGGCTTGATCGTTGCGCCGGGCCTGGTCGATTTATGCGCGCGCTTGCGCGAACCCGGCTACGAGGGCGCGTTGAAGATCGAGATGAGGGCGGCACTGGCCGGCGGTGTAACCAGTGTCGTATGCCCACCCGACACCAATCCTCCGCTTGACGAGCCGGGCCTGGTGCGGATGTTGCGGCAACGTTCGCGCGAATCGGCGGGTGCGCGAACGTATCCGTTAGGCGCGCTGACGGCAGAGCTGAAGGGCGAAGCGCTGGCCGAGATCAAGACATTGTCTGACGCCGGATGCGTCGCATTCATGCAGACACGCAGCCTGCCGCATGACAATTCGGTATTGCTGCAGGCAATGCGGTATGCAAAGACCTTCGAGTTGCCGGTTTGGTTGCGCCCGGTCGAAGACACGCTTGCCGGCCAAGGAGTAGCGGGTGCTGGCGCGGTCGCCGGCCGGCTGGGATTGCCCTCAGTGCCAGTTGTCGCCGAGACCGTCGCGCTGCACACGATCTTCGAATTGCAGCGCGCGACCGGTGCGCGGGTTCATATCTGCCGCCTGTCGTCGAGCGAAGGAATTGATCTGGTCCGGCAAGCCAAGCGACAGGGTCTGCCGGTCACCGCCGATGTTGGCATCCATCATGTGCATTTGATCGACGTCGACATCGGCTACTTCGATCCGAATTTCCGCCTGGATCCCCCTTTGCGCGGCACGCGAGATCGCGACGCGATAGTTGCGGGGCTCGCCGACGGCACGATCGACATCATCTGCTCTGATCATGCACCGATTGGCGAGGACGACAAGCTGCTGCCATTCGGTGAGGCCGAACCCGGTGCCAGCGCGCTCGAAACGCTGCTTCCGTTGACGCTGAAGTGGGCCACCGAGAACGATATTCCCTTGACTCAAGCGCTCGCCAAAGTCACCAGCGGGCCGGCCGAAATACTAAGCAAGGGGTCGCCGAAAGGTCGGTTGTCGGTTGATGCAAAAGCAGACGTCGTCGTCTTCGATCCGTCTGCTCCTTGGGTAGTCAGCGCGGAAACCCTGGTCAGTGCCGGTAAGAACACGCCGTTTGCAGGCTACGAGCTCGAAGGGTGTGTTCGCTACACACTCGTTGGCGGCGAAATCCGCTACGTCCGGTCGTAGCGCTGCCAGACGATGCAATGGCTGCTCGCGCCATTCCGCGCGGTCGTAGTTTCAGCGCACGTGCTATTTGGCGTTGTGATCGTGCTGGTGATTTTCCCTTTCGCCGGGCAGATTGCGCGCAATCGTATCAATCGAATGTGGTCACGCGTGCTGATTGCGTTGTGCGGCGCGCGCGTTGTATCAAGCGGCATCGCGCTTCCGCCCAGCTTGCAGCGAGACGGCATCGATCCGCTGACCACAGGCCGTCTCGCATTGGCCAATCACGTGTCGTGGATGGATATTTTCGCGATCAATGCAGTGATTCCGAGCCGCTTTATCGCGAAGGCCGAGATCGGTCAATGGCCGTTGCTCGGCACCTTAGTGTCGGGCGGTGGCACGCTATACATCGAACGCGGGCGGCGTCATGCGGTCGCGGCGCTGAACAAGACTGTCCGCGAACACTTGAAACTCGGCGAGACGATTGTCGTGTTCGCCGAGGGAACAACGACCGACGGCAGTGAGCTGCTGCCTTTTCACTCGAACGTGATTGCGCCTGCACTCGATGTCGACGCTGCAATATGGCCGATCGCGATTCGATACACCGAACGAGGCAAGCGCTCATCGGCGGCCGCGTTCATCGGTGAAATGGGGCTGTTTACTTCGCTGGCGCGTGTACTGGTGGCCGATCAACTGGTTATCGAGGTCGCGGTGCTAGCGCCTATTTTGAGTAGTGATGCGGCGAACCGGCACGCCATTGCACGCGCAGCGCGGGCGTCAATTGCACAGCACTTACGTATCACAGAGCGGACAACTGGCGATCGCGATCACTCCTCTGCGGATTGCGATACCGGACAATCAAGCTGAAAGAGCGCACGGTCGTGCAGTCGCAGCGCGGTGAGCTTGCCGCCCCAAACGCAACCTGTATCCAGCCCTATCACGTTGGCTCGGGCGACGAGGCCTTCAGCCGACCAATGGCCAAACACGACCGGCGTGTCGCGCGTGGCTCGTTGCGGATGATCGAACCAAGGCATGTCGCCGCGCGGCGCTTTGCTCGCACTGTCCTTATGCTTCAGATTCATCGCTCCGTCGGAAGACAACACGCGGAGGCGCGTCAGCGCGTTGACGACACAGCGCAGCCGATCGTTTCCGGTTAAATCGTCGCTCCATCGGCGTGGCTTATCGCCGTACATCTGGCGCAAAAATGCGTTGTCGTCATCCGCCGCCAACGATCGATGAACTTCGTCGGCCAGCGATAGCGTTTGCTCGACCGTCCACGGCGGCAGCACACCCGCGTGAACGAACAGCACGCCATCTTCAAAATGCGCCAGAGGCTGGCTGCGCACCCATGCAAGCAACTCTTCGCAATCGGGGGCGTCGAGCACGTCCTGCAAAGTGTCTGCATCCTTCAGCGGCCTGACTCCGGCCGCAGTCGCAAGCAGATGCAAGTCATGGTTACCGAGTAACGTGACGGCGTCGCCGCGTTCGACGCGCGCCTTGACATGACGCAGCGTTGCCAGCGATTCAAAGCCACGATTGACAAGGTCGCCGACGAAGATGTAACGATCTGCAGCCGGCAACTGCGCGGCGAGCTGCTTGAAGCTCGACAAGCAGCCTTGCAGATCGCCGATCACATAAGTGGTCATTAGTGATCCTATCGCCCTTGTTAGCATGCGGCGTTGATGTCAGTGCCACAGACTCCTGGAGCAACAATGAAGCCCGTCCGCAAGGCAGTCTTTCCGGTCGCAGGACTCGGCACGCGGTTCCTGCCGGCCACCAAGGCGATGCCGAAGGAGATGTTACCGATCGTCGACAAGCCTTTGATTCAGTACGCCGTCGAGGAAGCCGCCGCTGCCGGCATCACGCTGATGATATTCATCACCGGACGCAGCAAACGTTCGATTGCAGATCATTTTGATCGCGCGCCGGAGCTCGAAGCCGAGCTTGCGGCGAAAGGCAAGTTCGAGTTGCTCGAAGTAGTGCGAAATATTTCGCCGGAGACGGAAAGCTACGTCTACATCCGCCAACCCGAACCGCTCGGATTGGGGCATGCAGTCCTGTGCGCAGAAGCGGTCGTCGGTGATGAGCCATTCGCCGTCATTCTTGCCGATGATCTAATCGACGCCGAGCAATCGGCGATCGGGCAGCTGGTCGATGCACGCAGCGCACGCGGCGGCGGCAACATTCTGGCGGTAGAAGACGTGCCGAGCGCTGAAACCGAAAAGTACGGAATCGTCAGCAGTGAACCGATCGACAGCCGCACGTCGCGGGTGTCGCACATCGTCGAGAAGCCGAAGCCTGATCAGGCGCCATCAACGCTGGCGGTGGTCGGTCGCTACGTGCTCGAACCCAAGATATTCGAGCACCTGCGATCAATTCCGCGCGGCGCCGGCGGCGAGATTCAGCTGACCGATGCAATCGCAGGCATGTTGTCCTCCGAAGCGGCATTCGCGTATCGCTACCGAGGGCGGCGATTCGACTGCGGGTCGAAAGAGGGATTCCTTGCTGCGACGCTGCACTTCGCGAGAAAGTCCGGTTACGCCGTTTAGCCGGATCCATTTGGTTCGTCATCATCTATCGCGCGCGCACGCAATCGATACAGTCTGAACGGCATGAAAAAAAATGCGAAGTAGACCGCGCACACAGCGAGAAACGACCAAAAGATCCACCAATCGGGAACGTCTAGCCGCCATAAAGCCGTGCCGACCGCGGCCATAAGAGCGTTGGCTGCGACCAACAATGCCAACACCGCGCGCGGTGAATAGCCGCGCCGCATCAGGATGTGATGAATGTGGTCTCGGTCTGGCGACATCGGACTGCGGCGCCGCGCCAGGCGCCTCACAGTCACCGTGAAGACGTCCATCAAGAGAAGTCCTAACACCCACAGCATCGTTGGCGTCGGAACATTGTTCATATTTTGCTGAGTCAGCGAAACCGAGAACCACGCGATAGCGAAGCCAAGCACCATGCTGCCGGCGTCGCCCATGAAGGTGCGATGCTCGCCCACGCAAAGGCCACGGCAGATTGAAAAATAGAAAGCCGACCACTGCACCGGCCAGCACGATAATGATCTTCGCCGCGTTGAGATCGCCGATGACAAGCGCAAACATCGCGAAGAACGCCAGCATGACAAGCGCGAGGCTGCCTGCCAAACCATCCAGCCCATCGAACATATTGATGGCGTTGATGACCGCGACCGTCGCAAAGACCGTCAGCGGAATGCCCCACAGACGCGTGTTGATCGGATCGGTGGCAAACAAGTTTCCGAGGTTGATCAGAAAATTGGCACCGCCCGACGTCATCAGCACGGCGACGAAAACCTGGACCAGCATTTTCGTGCCCGCTGATACTTCGCCGAGATCGTCCAGCAATCCTGTCGTCGCGAGTATCACGGCGCCGACAAAGAACGCTGCGTATTGGCCGAATGCCGAAAACGATGCAGCAAGCGCAACCAGCATGGCTGACGTGATCGCTACTCCCCCCGTCACCGCTACCGGCGCCGCGTGCCGCTTGCGCCCTCCAGGTACATCGACCAATTGCCAGCGTTCCGCCGGCCGCCGCAGCATCAGGATCAGCAATGCAGTGACGAAGGCGGCGAATACGGCTTGCGCCAGATAGGTGAGTGGCAGGTGAGTGAACATGCTGAATTATCCCGCGCGGGGCGGTGGACGCGGGCCCATCAGCACGCGGTGATAGACAGCGACCGTTTTCTGCACCATCTGCTCAACCGAAAATAATTCGCTCACGCGTCGGTTGCCGGCTGCTCCCAAGCGGGCGCGCAACGCGCTGTCAGCGATTAACGAGCGCAACGCGGTCGCCAGTGCATTCACGTCGCCGGGCGGTACCAGTAGTCCTGTTTCGCCATCGAGCGTGACGAACTCGACGCCGGTTCCGAGCCGCGTCGTAACGACGGGCTTACGGCAATACATCGCTTCAAGCTGCACTAATCCGAATTGCTCCGAGCGTGCGACCGACGGCATGCAAAAAACATCACAAGCTTCGTAATAGGCGCTCAGTAGATGGTCAGGAATAAAGCCGACGAATTTGACTCTATCGGCCAGCGCGAGGTCAACCGCAAGCTGCGTCAGTGAAGCGGTGAGTGGTCCGCGTCCGCCGATCCATAGGCTGGCGTCGACGCCTTTCATGGCGCGAATGAGAACATCGAAACCCTTGTAGTAGACGTGGCGGCCCAGCGCGAAAATCACTGGTCGGCCTGCGCGCTCGGTCAGCAGCTCATCCAACTTGCGGCGCGACTCATCAGACGGGCCAAGCACGGCTGGGTCAAAGCCATATGGAATCACTTCGCGAATCTGACCCGGCTTGCCCACCGGAATCTGCAACGACGTCGAGAAATGCTGTGGGGTCGCGCCGATCAACGCATCGGCGTCACGAACAAATGACTGCAAGAATGGCGAGTAAAGCGACAGCGCCCACTGTTGCTTGACGATATCGCTGTGCCAGGAAATCACCCGCCGCACACTGCGCGGCAATGCCAAAGCTGTCAAATGTCCGAGCGGATCGGGAAAGTGCAGATGAACAAGGTCGAATCCGTATTGCCGATGCAAGCGGCGAGCGACCGCCGGCATCGTCGGGGCCAACGCAACACTGGCGATCGATCCGTAGTTTGCCACCCGAGTCGTGCTGTAACCATTGCGTCGATGCTCATCTGTAAAGCCGCGATCATGGGCAACGAGATTGACAACCTCTATCTCGGAAGGCATGCCGCGTAACAACGTGCGCAAATACCGCTCGATGCCGCCGACATCGCCGTCATACTTGCCCAGGTGAAGGATCTTCAAGCGGCCAGGGTGTTCTTGTAAACGGTTAACGTTTCGCGTGCGCAACGATCCCATGAAAATTGCGCAGCTCGTTGCAGCGACGCCGCCGAGCGTTCGCGCCTGAACTGCGGATCTTCAACCAAGCGACGCATCGCGAGACTTAAAGCGTCGACGTTGTGCGGATCGTGCAGCACCGCCGCAGGGCCGCCAACCTCCGGCAATGAGGACGCGTTCGACATGATGACCGGCGCGCCACAAGCCATCGCCTCCAGCGGAGGGAGCCCGAAACCTTCATAGATCGACGGATAGAGCAGCGCGCAGGCTCCGGAGTAAAGATCGGCCAAGTCTTCGTCGGCGACGTAACCCGGCGTGACAAGTTCGCCGCGAACCGCCGGCAACTTCATTTCGTGCTCAAGGCGCGAAGTAAGCCACCCATGCATTCCGACCAGCACCAGCGGGAAGCGACGCCGCAGCGGTTCTGGTAACAGCGCATGCGCACGCAGGGCAATTTCGACGTTCTTGCGCGGCTCTAATGTGCCGACACACAGAAAGTACGATCCATCGCGCACGCCGTTGCGTTCAAGCGTCGCCCGACGCTGCTCCGGCGTTCGAGGCCAAAAAATATCGCGAGAAGCCAATGGCGTTGTCGTCACCTTGGACGGCCGCACTCCGTAGTGGTCGATGACCTCCGATCGCACAAATTCGGAGTCAACCAGAATATGAGTCGCTCGCTCGATGGCAAGCGGCAATAGCTTGTTGATGATTCGAACGCGTGCCACCGGGTGAGTATCAGGAAACCTCACCCACGATAGATCGTGCACCGTTATGACAGTCCGCCCCTCGAAGCGAAAGGGTAGAAAGCTCGGCTCGTGATACAGCTCAGGTCGAAATCGTTTGATTCCAAGCGTGAAATAGCGCTGCTGAACCGCCCGGCTGAGTTCATACGGAAACGGCAGCCATCGTTTGACCAGCGGCTTGAGAAACTCCATGCGTCTTGAGGGAGTCGCCTTCAAGTCTCGGCTCCACGCATTGGCGTAAAAAAATTCCAGATCGACTTCATTTAAGGCGCGCAGCGCACTACCGAGATTCAGCGTGTACTGGCCGATGCCGGTTAGCGGCGACAACAGCTGAGACGCGTTGAACGCTACCTTCACAGTCTATCGGGACGCCAGCATTTCGCGAATGCGCTGTAACTCGCTAGATAACGCATGGCTGGCGGCCGCTGGACTCATCTGGCTACGGACGAACTCCTGTCCGCGCGTTGCAATTTGCTCGCGAAAAACGGAATCACGAGCAATTTTCTGCATCGATTGCGCGGCGTGATCGACATCGGGCTCCGCCCACTGTTGACCATCCGCATGTGGATACGCGCCCGGTGGAATGTCAACCAGGCGGTAGTTAACCAGACAGCTATTGCTCTCGTTCATGAACTGCAGATTGCCCGAATACCCGGTGCCGATCACCGGCTTGCCCAAGTACATCGACTCGGCAAGGCCCAAACCCAGGCCTTCGGCGCGATGCAGCGATACATAGCTATCGCACACGGATTGCAGGCCCCACATCGCGTCACGCGGCAAATTGGCATCGATCAGAACAATGCGAGGATCGTTTGCACACGCAGTCTGTAATGCAGCAAAGCGTTCGGGTGCGCGCTCGGCGCCGATCGACTTGAGAACCAGACTCACACTTCGGTCCGAACGAGATGGAAACGCGCGCTGAAATGCCTGCAGCACGCTTTCCGGGTTTTTTCGATCGACGTAGGAAAAGAAATCGAAGCTGAACAGAAAAATGAACGGCTCAGCTGGAAGCCCAAACTCTGTGCGGTCAAAGCGTCGCGGCAACACGATCTGTATCGGATAAGGAACAATTCGCACCGGCTTGTC
This sequence comes from uncultured beta proteobacterium, assembly GCA_963786295.1. Classification (GTDB taxonomy): domain Bacteria; phylum Pseudomonadota; class Gammaproteobacteria; order Burkholderiales; family Burkholderiaceae_F; genus JACCZX01. Next base: position 118,696 of record CAWAYV010000006.1, read on the forward strand.
GACTGCTGCTTCCTTTACGGCGTCGTGCACGTGGCGACTCGCCACCCATATCTCGTCGACCAGCGCCAGAGAACGTGCCCAGGCGGCCTCAGGGAAACGTGCGAGCTCCCAGAACCAGTAGCCGACGTTGTAGTGGCCGCGCAGCACGGAAGAACCGAATGTGTCGAACAAGATCGGAGTCTGATCTGCATTCACGAAACAAAGGTTGGCTTGGTAGTGCGGTCGCGCCGAGAGGTGCTGGTCAAAGCTGCGATCGGCGACTCGTTCAGCGACACCCGCGTCAAAGTTGAGCAGCGCGGTTGGCGGTCCATGCTCGCGCGCGGCGGCGGCAAAGGCCCGAGCGCACTCGCCAATGCTGAATTCCCCGCGAAAGTAGCCGATCAAATTGAAGCCCGCATTGCGATCGGTCACTCGAGATTGTGGCGGGCGCAGTTACGCTGAGCGAGCTCCACAACGAAAACCGACTGACCGATCTCAATACGGCTTTGTGCAAGGGTTCTTGCATCGAGGCCGGAATTCGATAGTAGAGCCGGCGCATTCGCGTACTCCTGCGAACCGAATCGAATGCTCGAAGCGCAACACGCGATGCCGCACCTATCATCGCGTCGGTATAACGACTCGAAATCGCTCGGACGCCGGTGCCAGGCAGTTGCACCGAGGGCGCTGGACGACCGGAAGCTCTCCAATTCATGTCTGGCAGCGTCGATATGCGCTCTGTCCAACACCGACCACGCGCTGTCCAACAGCCACGAACCAAGCCAACAGCGCTTCGCGACCCGCCTCGTTCGACAGGTCGAACGAATCGCGAAGCAGGTCACGGCGACGCCAAACTTCGTGCAGCAGCATCGAGATTCGGGGAGCCGCCTTCGATAGTTGATCGGTCGGCTTATCGAAGGCGGCAGCGTCGATCGCGAACGGATCGCGCGCGGGATGCGGCGTGCCGATATCAAAGCGGCGGCGAAACACTTGCCGCATCTCAGGCACGATGGCGGTGCCATTTTTCATGGTGCCGAATGCATACGGCGCCTTTGCGAAACGGTCGTAACCGTTCGCAAGCAGTTCATTGATGTAGCCGCGAAATACTGGCGCGAACGCGCCGAGGTCTGCTTCCGAGAAACGGGTCTGATGCTTCGAGAAAACCACCGGGTCGTGCGGATCGATTCCGGAGAAATGAAAGAACGCGATCGGCTCACCGCCGGCCGTATATTGATCGCCGACCTTAGCGAGCGGCCGGTGCAACAGGTTCCAGTAGGCGACGTTGTAACCCGAATGCCGCAGCACCCGAACGTCAGGAAACAAGCCCGGCGCCAGGTCAATCCATTTCTGATCGGTGAACAGCCCCGCTTCGGGGTCGACAAACGCGCCGAACTCCAACCGCCGCGCCCACCAGTCGAGCATCTGCTTGCGAAACGGATGGTCGGCGATCGCCACAAAACCGCAGTTGTAGACGCCGGCGCGCATGATTGACAGCTCGGAAGGTGTCTTGTCGTCGTGCAGCGGCGCGGTCAGGTGAGGCGTGAGCACCGCGAGTGCGCCGCGCTCGAAAAGTTCTTCCACCGCGCTTAGGGGCCGAAAAAACTGGATGTCGGGGTCGATGTACATCACCCCGTCTTTTGCTGAAGGAATGTGCTCGAAAATCCACCGAAACACATACGGTTTTACCGCAGTGTTCAATTCCATCACACCGTAGCGGAAGAAGAAGTGCTCGGCGTGAGGCAAAGCGAGCGATCGCACCGGCAACACCCGGCAACGACTACCTAACTCCTCCTGCGCAACAGCCGGATCGTCGACGATGCACAGGACAAGTTCGGAGTCTGGATAGAACCTGCGTATCGACGCGAACAGAGTCTTCGCGTAAGCGAGGTAGTTGGTCGAGACGATCGAAAAGAAGACCGGCGTTCGGCCTTTGTGAATCATTGGGTAAACCGCTTAACCGAGGGGACGCTTACTTGATCGCACGCAGCGTGAAATCCACTTGCAGCATCGGGTACAAGAACGCGTATCGCTCTTCATATTTGTCTTTGTGCTTATTGGCCCACGCGGTTAGCCATCGAGCGATGCCGGTTCGATGCCCGAGCGCACCACGATCGTATTCGCACTCGACGAGTTCGAAAGCGGCCTTCGTGTAGCCGTAACGGTAAAACGGGCGATCGGGACAGAAGTAATCGAACGAACGAGACGTCAGAGCACGTTTGTGCGTTGGATCGGTATAAAAATGAACACTGCTCATGAAAGGGCCAGAAATCTCGATCGTTGCGCCGGGGCTGGCGATGCGCCAGATCTCTTCAACGGTCTTCACAAAATTCTCGACATGCTCAAGCACGTCGAAACAGATGATCCGGTCCCAACTGTTATCGCTGAATGGATAGGGGTAAACATTCAGGTCATGGATCAAATCGGCTTGCGATCCGGCAATGATATCGACTCCGAATGCGCCGGGCCTCTTGTTGAATCCACAGCCGAGTTCCAGCACGCGCTCCTGCTTGACGGAACTGACCGCGGACTCGTGCGCACGAGGCGGCAGAGCTGTGACCAGCGGAGGTTGTTCAGCAAGGCGGGCGATATCCATCGGGCTCATCGCTGGTGCGGCCCTCGGCGCATGTGCTGCATGCGTAGCCGCGAGGCTATTGAATGTATCAGACGTCGTTCTTCAGCAGTGACCGTCCGAGTGATCCAGCGAATAGCGATGAACATCGCCAGGCTGGCTGTTCCTGCTAGCACAAATGCTCCCCAATTCGTCACATACGGCACGGCGGACACTAACAGGAGTGCCTGCGCCGTCATGCCGCCCAGTAATCCCATCCAGAAGCGCGCCCGGCCTGGCGTCTGGATCACTCGCAATTGCCGGCGCACTAGCAGAAGAAAAATCAGCGCGGTGGACATCGCGGTCATATTGGCGACACCTGCTCCGATTAGCCCGTATGACGGGACCAGCAGCGCCATGGTTCCAAGCAACGTCAGCGCAGTCACCCAGGCGAAAACCGCGGCGAGCCGAGACGTTCCGGTGCCGGTAATCACGTGCGTTGCCGGTGCACCGATGGCGGCAATGGCGTACCCGACCCACAACAGTTGCAGCAATTCGATCGTTCCGGGCTGCAATGCAGTCCTGAGCCAGAGAGAAAGAAACGGCGCGGACAGAAAGAGTGCCGGAACCAGAATCGCCGCCATGCTGATAATGGCAACGCGCTGCAACACCTGCAGCAGTGACGCCACGTCGGCGTTGCGTCCTTCAGCACGCAGGCTCGCCACTGCCGGGAAGGCGAAGCTGGTCAGCGAAGCAATTCCGAACAGCGTCTTGTTAGCGAGGCCGACGCACAATGCGTAGGTTCCTGCGGCAGCGGGAGAGGCGAGCGCTGAAACGATGACTCGATCCAGCTGAAACGCCAGGACGTTCGATAGCTGAAGCAACGACAATCCGAACGAAAACCGCGCGTCGGCGCGCACTGCGCGAAAGTCCGCCTTGAAGCGTAGCCCGGCAGGTAATTGCGACCGCGCCAGCCATGCACTGATAAAGCCAGTCAAAGCGGTGAGCAAGATAGCTGCTGCAACCATTTCGACGATGGGCCGATCATAGATTGCAAGCATCAGCAGCGTAAGCCAGAGTGCGATCGTGGTGGCCGTCTGCACGGCCGTAATGAGCGCGAAACGCTGTTGAGCGCGCAAAACGATTCCAGGCAGCGCAAGGACCAACGTAATCGTCGCCCACAGTGCACAAAAGCGAAGCAGTGTCGTTCCGTCCTGGCCGACGGTCTTTTCGAAGCCCAATAGCGATGCCAGGGTCGACGCGGCGAGCGCGAGCACGGCACCGAGCACCAGTCCGATAGTCGAGAGCGCGATCGAGTAGCCGCCGAGGGTCGCGCCCAGCGTCGGACTCTGAATCTGCAGATCGTCGGCAATGCGGCGGACTGCTGCATTCGACATTCCAAAGTCGAAGCTCATCGCGAACGTAGGCGTAATCAGCGCGATCGACAAGATGCCGAAAGCAGACGCGCCCATAGCGCGGTACAAGATCGGCATCGCAATCAGCGCGATCAACACCGGAATCGCGAAGCTTGCGAAGCTGGTGAGCGCCTTTCGGCGCAGACTTGGCTGCGAAGGTGCGGGTGCTACGACGTCCACGCCTGTATCTGCGCTGCGCAATCAGCCGCCGCGAACGCGTTGCAACAGGCGCGTAGTGGATCGGTCGTGAATGAAAGGAATAGCAATCGCGCGCCCGCCCAACGACCGCGCAAGCTCCGCCTCGGGAATGCGATCGATTGAGTAGTCGCCGCCCTTTACGTAGATGTCGGGTCGGACCGCCTCTATTGTCGCCAGCGGTACTTGCGCCGCGAAGATCGTTACCAGATCGACCGACTGCAGTGCAGCGATCACCGCGGCTCGATCGGACTCGGAATTGACCGGCCGGTCGTCGGCCTTGCCGAGCAGCCTGACCGATGCATCGCTGTTAATCGCAACGATCAACGATGCGCCGAGTGCGCGTGCCTGCGCGAGATAGGTGACGTGGCCTCTGTGCAGGATGTCAAAGACGCCGTTGGTCAATACGATCGGCCGTGCAAGCTGCTTGATCGCCTCGGCGAGGTGAGATTCGGCGACGATTTTTCGCTCGAAATCGATCGATGTCATTCCGCTCTTGCAAGTGCACTGACTGCATCTGCGACCTCAAGGCTGGCCGCCGCTTCCTTGAGATTGATGAACTGTGCCGTCGACAACCCTGGCGGCTCGGCTGGCGCGGGGCGGCTTAAGCCGTCGGTTCCCAGCAGATAGCGAAGCGGCACACCGGCGTTGGCTGCGGCTTGCAGATCAGACGCGCGATCGCCGAAGAGCACGCTGCGCTGCAAGTCGAGATTCAGTTCGCGCGCCGCGCGTAACAACATGCCGGGAGCGGGCTTGCGACAGTCGCATTCGAGCCGATAGTGCCCGATCGCTTCGGTCGGATGGTGCGGGCAATGAAACACGCCTTCGATACGGATCGAGCGTTGTTCGAATTGGCGCAGCATCCAACGGTTAAGGACGTCAAGGTCGGCTTCCGAATAAAGCCCACGTCCGATCCCCGATTGGTTGCTGATGATGACCAGCACGAGACCCAGCCGCTGCAGTGTCGATGTTCCTTCGAACACGCCGTCGACGAACTCGAATTCCTCTGGCCGGTATACATAGCCACGATCGATATTGATGACACCGTCGCGATCGAGAAAGGCGGCGCGGCGCAAAGTCATACCGGTTGTTGAGCCAGCAGCCACCTGACGTAGCTCGCGGTGCCTTGCTCGACCGCCTGAAACGAGATATTGCAGCCCGCCGCGCGCAGCTGGGTCAGATCAGCCATCGTATGAGCTTGGTACTTCGCCTTTAACGCTTCCGGTACTGGTATGTATTCGATCGCGTGTTGGCGCACCAGCTCTTGCAAACCGAAGCCCGAATCGCCCTTGGCTGCACGCAAAGCGTTGATCACCGCAACCGCAACATCGTTAAACGTTTGTGCCCGCCCGGTGCCGACGTTGAAAACACCGGAGACCGGCCGTTCGGAGAAGTGCAGGTTGACTGCTACGACGTCGTCTACATAAATGAAGTCACGCTGTTGTTCTCCGTTTGCGTATCCGTGGCTGGCTTCGAACAGTTTCACCCGACCGTGTTCGCGATACTGGTTAAACGCGTGAAAGGCGACTGATGCCATGCGTCCTTTGTGCGATTCACGCGGCCCGTACACGTTGAAATAGCGCAAACCAGTCACCGGTGCCGAAAGCTGATTCAGGTGTCGACGCACAAAAGCGTCGAACAAAAACTTGGAATAACCGTAGATGTTGAGCGGCCTCTCATACGCGCGCTCCTCCACGAAGCGGGGACCAAGGCCGTACACCGCTGCCGAAGACGCATACACAAGCGGCGCTTTCGTGTCCTGACACCAGCCAAACATCTCGACCGAAAAACGGTAGTTGTTTTCCATCATGTAACGACCGTCGGTTTGCATCGTGTCCGAACAGGCGCCCTGGTGAAATACAACATCGGCACGGGGCAATGCGCGACGCCGAATCAGGTCCAGAAACTCGCGCTTGTCGAGATAGTCTCCGACATCGCAGTCGGCAAGATTTGAAAACTTTTCGGCGCTTGAGAGGTTGTCGACAGCCAAGATGTCGCGTTCGCCAAGCGCATTCAGAGCCTTAACGTTGTTGGCGCCAATAAAACCGGCCGCGCCGGTCACGATGATCATTAATGCACTGTTCCGAAAAGCTCGTCGTACGACACGGTAGACGAGCCAAACTTGCCCACAGCAATGCCGCCAGCTCGATTTGCTGCGAGCGCCGCTTCGCGTATGGAAGCGCCTGCGGCCAACATTGTGGCGAGCGCTGCGATCACTGTGTCGCCCGCTCCACTGACGTCATAAACCTCGCGCGCTTGTGCGGCGATCGACGATGCGCCATCCTCCGTGTACAGCGTCATTCCCTCTTCGCTGCGCGTAAGCAGCAGGGCTTCCAGTCGCAGGTCTTGTCTGAGTTTCTGAGCGCGCGATTCCAGATCGGCTTCGCTCTTCCACCGCCCAACCACTTCACGCAGCTCGGCACGGTTCGGTGTCAGGATGGTTGCGCCGGCATAGCTTGAGTAATCGTCGCCCTTTGGATCGACGAGGACCCGCTTGCCGGCGGCACGCGAGGCTTCGATCATGCGGGCAATGTGCGCCAGCCCGCCCTTTCCGTAGTCGGACAGAACGACAAGTTGATATTGCGGCAGAAGCGAGCCAAACGCACCCAGCTGCTTCAGCATGATCTCGCCACTTGGATAACTCTCGAAATCGGCACGCAGCATCTGTTGCTGTCTGCCGATCACGCGAAGCTTGACGGTGGTGGCAACGTCGCTATCGATTCCTAGGTGGGAGGCAATGCTGGATGCTGATAGCAACCCGCCGATCACGCGCCCTGGCTCATCATCGCCGACAACAGCGAGCAGTCCGACGTTGCTGCCGAGCGCGGAAACGTTACGAGCAACGTTGGCCGCGCCACCCAGCCGTTCTTCGGAGCGATGTACACGTACTACCGGCACCGGCGCTTCAGGTGAGATCCGCTCTACATCGCCAAACCAGTAACGGTCGAGCATCACATCCCCTACGACGAGGATCCTGCAGTTCGCGACAGTCTTGCGATCGATATGGGCCACGTGCAGCGTTATGTCGTGTGCAGAGGGGTGACCAAGCTATTATTGCATCGGTGCCAGCGCCATCGTAGGTGCCAGCGAAAACATAGAAAGTGCGCGATGTTCTGGTTCGCTCGAAAACCCGGGCGTCATGCAACCGGTGAGCTGCCAATTCCGCCGCTCGAAATGCGCAAGCTGGTGGGTAGCTACGAGGAACACACCTTCAACAATCCCTCCGGGGCGCGCGTGTTTGCGGGCGTCGACGGATCGTCCGACGAATTTATCTTCGACTTCGGATGCGGTTGCGGCCGTGTAGCCCGCCAGTTATTGCAGCAGCATGACCCTCCCAGGCGCTATGTCGGAGTCGATTTGCACAAGGGGATGGTTCAATGGTGCCGGCGTAACCTGCAGCCTCGCCACTCTGGCTTCGAGTTCCATCATCAGGATGTGTTCAATGCGGGTCTAAATCCCCGCGGCAAGCTCAAGCACTCTCGATTCCCGATTCCCGACAAGACGGTTTCGTTGCTCGTGGCGGTCTCCGTGTTTACGCATGTGCTTGAAGAAAGTGCGGTGTTCTACCTGCGCGAAATGGCGCGCGTCCTTAGTTCGAACGGTAAAGCCGCGACCACGTGGTTCCTGTTCGACAAGTCGTCGTTTCCAATGATGCAAGACTTTCAGAACGCGTTGTTCATCAATCCGCGCGATCTGACCAATGCTGTGATATTTGATCGCTCGTGGCTAAGCGGCGCAAGCAAGCAGCGCCGGTCTGCGGATCTGCTCTGCTACGCCGCCAAGCATTCGTGGCTTTCACTGGAGCATTCACTTCGAGCCGGCGGTAGCCGGCGCCGAGCATGTCGCATTTGCCGATGACGACGCACCGGTAGGAACGGCGCCGCCGCCGCTACTGCCACGTCGGGCTCACAAGATAGATTCAGACTAACGAGGCTAGCCTGATGCTTATGCGGGCCGAGGTGGCGGATTCCAGCATCCATCGCAACGTCTCTTCGAACTCTGTGTGGCACAAGCGCGCCGACTGACCTTGCTGCAAGCGCTCGCTGCTACCCACCAGCCGTGCCACCTCGTTATTGCGTACCAGCGCGCTATTGACTTCGGTGGCGGATGCGATGCCCGGTAATGCGCGTCAAGTCATCGATGATGCCGCGCAGACTCCGTCCTACGCCGGAAGCGATATTCAGCACTTCAGAGTGCAGCGGCGATTCGAGCAGCCGGACGTAAACATCCGCGACCGATCGCACGTCGAGAAAGTCGCGTTCGACATCCATGTTTCCCAGTTGAATGACCGGCGCTCGACGCCGAAAGTGATCGATCAAGCTTTGGTAGCAAGAAATGCTTGCGCCTGGCCGCGGCCGATGTAGTTAAATGGGCGGGTGATCAGTATCGGCAGCCGATCGAACCAGGTACGCGCCATCAGTTCCATCGCTAGCTTGCTGCATGCGTAGTGACTCACCGGCGCCGTCGGCGTGTGCTCGGTGATCGGATCATCGTTCGCAGTTGCCATATACCTGCGACGTGCTGGCCAGTATCACTTTCCGCAAGCGCGAGGCGCAATGCGTTCGAGCGCGGTGAGCAAGGAAGATCGTGCCGACGGTATTTACCGCGTATATCGCAGTGGCGTCGTCGTGCGCGACGAAGCTGATGCCGGCCAGATGGATTACGAAGTCCGGGCTTGCGTGCTCTCGATCGTCGCGATCATCGAGTCCGGACGCAGCAAGTCGAATTCCGGTTGCACGGCGCGAATGACTTCATAGCCACGCTGCTGCAGTACCGGACCAAGATGCAGGCCGGTAAATCCGTCGAGACCAGTGACGAGCACTCGTGCCTCGATCAGAACGAGAAGCCACTTGCATTCCGACGAAGATCCGCTTCGACCATCATCTTGGCACAACGACTCCAGCGATGTCTTCGGCGCCCAGCCGAGTCTGGTTGCGCGCCTTGGTTGCATCGCCGATCAGCAGGTCGACTTCCGCGGGACGGTAAAGCCGTGGATTGATGCGGACGACCGACGTGTCGTCCGCCCGCAACGACCGCCGTTTCATCGGTCGCCTTGGCCGCGCCACTCGATGCGACGCCGCTCGCCTCAAACGCCATCGTGACGAAATTACGCACAGTTTCGGTTCTTCCGGTTGCCAGTACATAGGTCTCCGGCTCCGCCGCCTGCAGCATCAGGTACATGCCCTCGACGTACTCGAGCGCGTATCCCCAATCGCGCTTGGCGTCCAGATTGCCGAGTTCCAGGCAGTCGATCTTGCCCAGCTTGATCTTGGCAATCCCGTCTGTGATCTTGCGCGTCACGAACTCGCGACCCCGCAACGGTGACTCATGATTGAAAAGCAGGCCGCTGGCACCGAATATGCCGTAGGACTCGCGGTAGTTAACCGTCATCCAGTGGGCATACAGTTTCGCGACGGCGTACGGGCTACGCGGATAAAACGGAGTGTCTTCCGTCTGCGGCACCGTCTGCACCTTGCCGAACATTTCCGATGTCGACGCCTGATAGAAGCGTATGCCGCTGTCCACGATGCGTATCGCTTCCAGCAGGTGCAGCGCTCCGACGGCGGTGATCTGCGCCGTGGTCACCGGTTGCTCAAAGGAAACACCGACGAAGCTCTGCGCAGCGAGGTTGTAAACCTCTGACGGTTGCGCGCGCTGCACCAGGTTGATGCTCGCACCCAGATCAGTCAGATCGTATTCGACCAGCTCGAGCTGCGGATGCTGTTGGATTCCGAGCTCTTCGATGCGCCAAAAGTTGACCGAACTAGTGCGGCGGTAGGTACCGAAGACGCGATAGCTCTTTTCCAGCAAGAGCTGCGCGAGATAGGCGCCGTCCTGCCCGGAAATTCCGGTCACGATCGCGGTCTTCATTGCAAGTGACTACGCGTCGAGCGCAACGGCATCGACTCGGCTGACTGCAGCGCGATGCTGAACGGCTTCTATGCGAGGTGGCCACGCCAGGCGTAGGTCTTCGGTTTCTATCGACAGATTCAGCGAGTACGCCGGATCCCGACGCAGCAGGTCTCCCCAACGCTGCTTCATCAGCAGACTCTCCTGCTCGGCGCGAGCCTTTTGATGCGGCGCTATGTCATAACCGCGCGTGGCCGATTCGTGATGGATCATTTCGGCGTACGGGGTCCACACGTTGCGATAGCCTGCCTCGCGCACGCGCAGGCAGAAGTCAATGTCGTTGAACATGAACCTGTAGCTTCTCGTCAAGACCGCCCACTTCCTGGTAGGTCGATTTCTTGATCATCAAGGCTGCCCCGGTCACGGCGCTGAATGACTGATGCAAGCGCCGCGCGGGCAAAGTAGCCGAGTTCCCCGCGGCGCAGGTTTCGGTGGACGTGGCTCGCGATTCCGATCAAACCGAGAATCACTCCGGCGTGTTGCAATCCACCACCCGGATACCACAGGCGGGCTCCTACAGCGCCGACGCCTGGCTGTATCGCAAACGACAGCATCTCCTCGATCCAATCTGCGTCAGGACTTCGATGTCGTTGTTGAGCAGGCAAATGTATTCACCTTCGGCGAGCCGAACCGCACGGTTATTCAACGCCGAAAAGTTGAAAGCTGAATCGTCTCGCAGTATTCGAAAGCGTTCGGGCGGAAGCCTGCGAAACAGTCGAAAGGTCGCTTCCTCCGTGCTGCCGTTGTCGACGATCAACACTTCATAGTTTCGGTAAGTACTGCGTTCGACGAGCGAGTCGACACACGAAGCAAGCAGGTCGGCACGATCGCGCGTGCAAATGACGATCGACACCTTAGGAGCGACCGCCGGCAAAGAGTACTTGACCCGATTCATGCTCGGCGCCTCGGGTGCGGGAACTACAGTTCCTTCGACGCCGCGCCTCTGCAGGTGTTCGGCTACGGCCCGACGTGCCGCCTCAGCCGCATACGGTTTGGCTTCTACAGTGGCGGCAGTGCTGTCGCGATGAGCTCGCCAGTGATACAAGACACGCGGCAGATGGACCACTTGATCGCTGCCGATTCTTTCGATCGCGCGCAGCGCAAGGTCGTAGTCCTGTGCGCCTTCGAATCCTGTGTCGGAAACCACCGATCTCGTCAATCAAACTTCGGCGATAGACGCCGAGGTGAGAAATCATGTTGTGCGCGAGGAGCAGCTCGTAGTTGTAATCGCACTTGAAGTAGGGGTTGTATCGCTCGTTGTACTGATCGATCTTGTCTTCGTCCGAGTAGATCAGCGAAGCACTGGGATTGACGGCGATCGCCTCGGCGACAAAATGCAGCGCCATGTGGATGCAGTACGATCGTCGTGATCGAGCAACGCGATCCAGTCGCCCGTCGCGAGTGAAAGCGCCGAATTCGACGCCTCCGAAATGTGCCCGTTCTTTTCTCGGTAAATGACGCGGATTCGCGCATCGCGCTCCGCGTATTCGCTGAGAATGGTTCGAACATGCGGTTCAGTCGAACAATCATCAGCGATGCACAGTTCCCAGTGTGGATAGCTCTGCTCAAGCACCGAATCGAGCGCCGCACGAAGAAATGGCTCGTGGGTGTTGTACACGGGAAGCACGACCGAGATAGTCGGGCTACGTTCCCCAATGCGTACGGTGCATGGTCTACCAGAGTCAGTCTCGAACACTCGTATCCAGTCCGCGTAAGTCCTGTCCGCCCCCGATCGCACATCCAGATAGCGTTGAACGATGCGATGCCGCGCCTGCCAGCGACTTCCGGTGCGATGGTCCGGGAAAATGGTGTTTATCAGCATCGAGCCTGCTCGACCTACGCCGTCGACGGCCACGATGGTGCGCAGCATGTGACCAACGGCGTGTGACTTTCCGATCACTTCTGATCGTGGCTCGCCCTAGTTCGAATCTTCCGGGACGAGCGATCGGACGTAGTCGCGCCGAGCGAAGATTGAGCGGGACGTTGAAGACCAGTTCGACCTCGGGCGTTGCCGGCGTCGGACTGGGAAGGGGAATACCGCAGGCATCAAAGTCACTCGTTCCGAGATCGAAGGACAATCGCGGCCAACTCCATTCATCGCTGATCTACCTGAAGCCGGAAGCGCATTCGGACCCACTGGCCTTTGAATCGCTCGAGTCCGAGCACCTCGAATTCAGCACGGCCGGTGCGCGCGACCCAGGTGGCGTCGATCGATTCCCGCTGCGGCTTCGCGAGCTCCATGCCGCTCAGCGGAACCAGATGAAGCTCCTGCTCGCGCGAACTCGTGTCACGCAACATCATGATTCTCCGCCTATGGCAGTCCGCTCACTACTTCGGCCCATTTGTCCGTAATACTCCTCGTACCATTGTACGAAGCGCGGCAGCCCTACATCGATCGAGGTCGTCGGGCGCCCACCCGTACTCGCGGGAAAGCTCGGAGATATCGGCGAAAGTCTCCTTGACGTCGCCCATTTGCATCGGCAAGAACCGCATCTCGGCTTTTCGTCCCAGCGCGTCGGAGAGAACTTCGAATGAACCGCAGCAACGGCTCGGAGCGGTGATTGCCGATGTTGTAAGACGCGGTGTTGCACGCCGTCGGCGCCCTTGGCGGGTACGCGGTCAAGCACCCTCACAACGCCTTCGGCGATGTCGTCGATGTAGGTGAAGTCGCGACGCATGTCGCCATGGTTATAAACATCGATCGGCTGGCCTGCAACGATCGCCTGCGTGAACCTGAAGGTCGCCATGTCCGGCCGGCCCCACGGTCCGTAGACCGTGAAGAATCGTAACCCGGTGGCAGGCACGCCAAACTGCAGTGAATACACATACGCCATCAGCTCATTGGCGCGCTTGGTGGCGGCGTACAGGCTGACGGGCCGATCGACGCGATCGCTTTCGGAAAATGGGAGCTCTCGTGTTGCCGCCATAGACGCTTGACGAGGACGCGTACACAAGGTGCTGCACCGGACGTGCACGTACGCCTGCAGAATATTCAGGAAGCCGGTCAAGTTGCTGTCGATGTAGTCCTGCGGATGCGTGATCGAGTGCCGCACGCCGGCCTGGGCGGCCAGATGGACGACCTTGTCGATCGGTTGTTGCGCAAACACGCGCTCGATCGCGGCCGCATCGACGATATCGGCCTCGGCAAACGCGAACCCCGGTTGGCTGCTGCAATCGCGCCAAGTCGTGCCCGCTTCAGATTCGGATCGTAATAGTCGTTCAGGTTGTCCAGCCCAACGACGGAGTCGCCGCGCGCAAGCAGCCGCTGCACGACGAACGAGCCGATGAAGCCGGCGGCTCCGGTGACCAACGTTGCACCGTGCTTCATCGCGCGCCGCGCCCGATGCCGAAGTATTGAAGGCCCGCAGCACGTACTGTGGCGGGGTCGTACAAGTTGCGGCCATCGAAAATCGCTTTGGCCTTTAACGTGCGTGCGAGATGGTCGAAGTCCGGACTACGAAACTCGAGCCACTCGGTAATCACGGCCAGCACGTCGGCGCCTTGCAATGCCGCCTCTGCCGACGACGCCACTCGTACGTCTGCCGTTGCTACCGATGATGGCACGCGCGTTGTGCGAGGCGACCGGGTCGTAGGCCTGAACCTTGGCGCCCCCCGTCGTTAGCGCTTCGATAACCGCCAGACTCGGAGCCTCACGCATGTCGTCGGTGTTGGCTTTGAACGCCAAGCCCCACAGAGCAATTGTCCGACCTGTCAACTTGCCGCTGAAAAAGTGGCTGATCTTAGCCGCCAGAATCTGCCGCTGTCGCGCATTGACCTGCATCGCCGCCGCCAGCATGGCGGCTGGCTCATCATGGTCAGCGGCGGTGTGCCGTAGCGCTCGCAGATCCTTCGGAAAGCACGAACCGCCGAAGCCGGCACCGGCGTACAGGAAGTGCGGGCCGATACGCGGATCGGAGCCGATGCCGTGCCGCACGTGCTCGATATCAACGCCGAGGCGATCAGCTAGGTTGGCCATTTCGTTCATGAAGGAAATGCGCACCGCGAGCATGCAGTTGGCAGCGTACTTGGTGAACTCCGCCGAGCGGATATCCATCACGATCAAGCGGTCGCGGTTGCGATTAAACGGTGCATACAGTTGCCGCATCGTTTCGGCCGACTGCGGATCGTCAACACCGACGATGATGCGATCGGGCTTCATGAAGTCTTCGACAGCGAATCCCTCTTTCAGAAACTCGGGATTCGACGCGGTTGTTACCGATATCGCCGCGCCTCGGCTATCGAGCTCGGAACGAATGGCAGCGCGCACCTGATCGTTGGTTCCCACCGGTACCGTCGATTTGACAACGATCAGGGAGTCGCGCGTAATGCGCCGGCCCAGCTCGCGCCCACATGACATCACATGCGACAGGTCGGCAGAGCCATCCTCGTCCGAGGGCGTGCCGACCGCGATAAAGATCAGCGTCGCATGCGATACGACATCGTCGTAGCTGGTCGAGAATCGCAGCCGCCAGCAGCGGCATTGCGCTCGACCAGTCGATCAAGATCCGGTTCGTGAATCGGAATCTCCGAACGCCCGAGCCGCTCGATCTTGTCAGCATCGACGTCGATGCATAGCACGTCATTGCCGACGTCCGCCAGACACGCTGCCGTTACCAAGCCGACATAGCCGGCGCCGATGACCGATATTTGCATCCGATTTGGGCGTCTTGCATGTTGGGACGGCGGATTGTACGGATCGGCGCGATCGCTGCTTTGGGGGCACTACAGAACACTACAATGCGCGCCGTTACCTAACGCTTAGACAAGATGATCTTCGTTACTGGTGGCGCAGGCTTCATCGGCTCCAACTTCGTGATCGACTGGTGCGGTCAGACGAATGAGAAGACGCTCGTCATCGACAAGCTTACCTACGCCGGCAATGCCGACAATCTCGCGCCCGTTACCCCGGATGGGCGAGTACATCTTGTACGTGTCGATATCTGCGATGGTGAATCGATTGCAACGTTGCTGCGGACGCATCGGCCGCGCGCGCTGCTGCATTTTGCTGCCGAGAGCCATGTCGATCGCTCGATTCTGGGGCCAGCTGACTTTGTTCGCACCAATGTAAATGGGACCTTCGCCCTGCTCGAGGCCACCCGCTCGTACTGGCAGGGGCTAGGCGAAGCCGAGCGCGCGGCATTTCGCTTCATTCACGTGTCGACGGATGAGGTATTCGGATCGCTCGAGGCGGATGATGCTGCCTTTGATGAAAACAGCCCTTACGCGCCGAATAGTCCGTACTCGGCCAGCAAAGCGGCGTCCGATCATCTGGTACGTGCCTACCACCACACGTATGCCCTTCCGACCATCACCACTTGTTGCAGCAATAACTACGGGCCGTATCAGTTTCCCGAGAAGTTGATTCCGTTGATGATTCTAAATGCGCTCGAGCAACGGCCACTGCCGGTCTATGGGGATGGCTTGAACGAGCGTGACTGGTTGTTCGTTTCCGATCATTGCTCAGCGATCCGTGCCGTCCTCGAGCGAGGGCAGGTCGGGCATGTGTACCACGTCGGCGGGCGCAACTGCATCAGGAACATCGATGTCGTGCGGGCCGTCTGTCGCCTGCTCGATGAACTGCAACCACGTGCAAGTGGGTCGTACGCGGACGGCATCAGCTTCGTGCGCGACCGGCCGGGGCATGACCGTCGATATGCGATCAATCCGCAGAAGATTGAAACTGATCTTGGATGGCGCGCGCGTGAGAGTTTTGACTCCGGCCTGCGCAAGACGGTGCGCTGGTATCTGGACCATTCGGATTGGGTGCAGAAAGTGCGAAGTGGTGAGTATCGAAACTGGATCGAGCGGCAATATGGGCCAGCCGCGTCGCACCCGCCGCACTGAAGTGCTGGCACGCACCACGCAACTGCTGCACGCGACACGTAGCTATTACGCTGCACACGGCTTCCTAAGCACGCTCACCAAGGCATCGCTCTGGCTGTTAGAGCGTGCGTTGCATGAGCGTCCAACTCGCGCAGATTCGATGCGCTCGGAAAAGGGCGCACGGGGGGCGCGCTTCCGCTCGGTCAACGCGTCACGCTCCGAGCAGGTCGCGAGCTCTGTCTTGATACGTTCTGGTGCGCGACGCGCGCGCGTCCTAACGTATCGCTGGCATGTCTCACATCAATACGAACTCTGGAAACTGCCGATCGACGTCACTCTGGTCACCGGCACTGGAAGCGACATGTCCGATCACTGGGACTACGGACGACGACCGTTGCCGACAAACGCGCGATTCGCTGCGATCGACGACATCGACCCGCGCGATTACGACTTGGCGATCCTGCATTTCGATGAAAATGTTCTCGCGCCCGAAAATACCAACGGCGTGATCGGGGCGGGGTGGGGCGCTGCATTCAAACTGTTCTGTGAACAGCTCGATTTGCCGAAGGTTGCGATCTGCCATGGCACGCCACAGTTCTACGGGCAATACAACGCCGCTTACACGGGCGCGAATTTGATGCAGCCGATCGAAACGGAAAGGCAGCGGCTGGTCGACTACTTGGGCGACATTCACGTCGTCTGCAACTCGTACCAGGCACAGGCTGAATGGCGTTTTCGCCGATCGAGCGTCATCTGGCATGGATTCGATCCGGAAGAGTTTCCGCCGGCAACGTACGAGCGAGGCATCCTGTCACCGCTCGGGCCGCTGGTACTCTCGCGGCCACATTACCGCGGGTACTTTCTTTATCGACAAGTCTTCGACGGTCACTACGACCAATTGCGCCCCGAAACACTGCAGGTTCCCGAGCCTGAATCGCCCCACGCGGGTAACGCCTACGCGCTTGCCAAATTCCGCTCTTATGTCAATGAACTGCGCCGGTATTCCGTCTATTTCAATCCGACGCTGCGGTCGCCGATGCCGCGGGCGCGGGGAGAACCGATGATGTGCGGGCTGGTGACCGTCAGCGCCCGTAATCACGACGTCGACAGGTTCATCGAAAATGGAGTGGACGGCTTCTACGCCGAGGATGCGGATGAATTGAGATCGCAGCTCTACTTCCTGGTGCGCAACTCGGACGTGACCCGCCGCGTCGGCGCTGCCAGCCGCGCCAAGGCGATTAAGGTCTTTCACATACAGCGGTATCTAGCTGACTGGAAACGACTGATCTCGCACGTCGTGTAAGGACTTTAGTGTCGCCACCGGTACAACTATGGCGGATCGCCGAAGGCGTTTTCGTGGCCACGGAGGCGGGCGAACCGACGGCAAGCACGATTCCGGTGTCCGCTTCCGAGCTGATGCAATTGATTGCCGCGTGTCCCGAAGTCTGGTCGCGCGTAGCAACCTCGAACCAGTGCCGACGGATGTTGGATACACCGTCCCCCTGGACGGCGCTGGCTACGGGACTCACTGATGGTGAAGTCGCCGCCTCCTTAAGAGGCGCTACGATAGCCCTCGTAGGTGATGCCGTGCGCGAAGACACGGGGTGGGCCGAGCTCGAAGGACTTCGCGAACAGGGGCTGGCCCGGCTTGTGTTCCTCCATCCGAATCGCAGTGATGGCAGCGTCGTGTCGATCGAGTTGCGCCGTTCGAGAACGAAGTGGCGCGGGTACGCCAAGTTGCTCGACCTGTTTCGCCAGGCATCGGGTCGCTCGATGTTCGCGCACGCGCAACACGAGCAACCGTGCATGTGGATAGCCGGCCCATTGCAAGAGGCCGAAGAACACGCTGACTTGACCGATGACTTCGCTCTATTCGAAGGCACGCGGCAGTTGCCTCCGGTTCCAGTTTCGCACTCCGAGATCCGGCAGCGCGGCGACGGCCGCTACCTGATCAAATCGGGCCAAGTGTTCTTTTCATCGACGCGCGGGCAGCGGCCAGGTTCGATGTGGATGGTCAAGCGCAATTCGGACACTGAACGCCGGCTTCCTTTTCTTGTCGACGGACGATTGCGCCGGTTGCCTACGAGCACAGGCCTCCGCTGGCGGACGAGATAGACGGCGGCGATCAAAGCGGGGGTGACGCATCGAGAGCCGCTGCGGCGTGGCGACAACGTTGTGGTGCTGACGCATGCGCTGCCGCCTGGCGGGGCTGAGCGGCAGTGGTGCTACCTCGCAGGTGAACTTAAGCAAATGGGATTCAACGTCGAGTTCGTCACACTCTCGAAGCTGGAGGGTGAGAACAGGCACTACTTACCGTTGCTCGCCGGTGAAGCGGTCAAACTCACCGAGGTTCCACAGCGGCACCAGAGTGAAAGCGAGATGCTCTCAGCCGTACGGGCGGCTCTTGAACGAATCACCTCTGGAGCGCCAACGATCGCGACCGAAAACCCTTTCGGCTCGCACCTGGGGGACGTTGTCGAACTTTTTGCTCGCGTGAAGCCACGTGTCGTGTTTGCGCAGCTCGACTACTGCAACCTCGTGGCCGCAGCGGCCGGAATACTGGCGCAGGTGCCGCAGATCGTCCTGTCATTCCGCAACTACAACCCAAGCCGCTTCTCGTACTTTGCCAAGGAGTGGTTTCAGCCGTGGTACCGGCTGCTAATGGAGGCGCCCAACGTGGTACTGACGGGCAACTCGCGTACGGCCAACGCCGACTACGCACAATGGGCAGGCATCGACGCGAGTCGTATCCATATTGTTCCCAATGCGATCGATGTGAAGTCATTGGCGGCGCGGGCTTCGAGTGCTTCTGCGAAACTGAGGCGAAAACTCGGTCTCGCAGCAGATACTCCGGTCATCCTCGGCGTCTTTCGCCTCAGCGAAGAAAAGCGCCCGACGCTCTTCGTCGAGACCGTGGCCACGGTATTGGCACGCGTTCCCCGCGTGCGCGCGCTCATTGTCGGTGTGGGACCGCTCGAGTCGGCGGTGCGCCGGCGAATCGAAGAGTTGAAGATAGGCTCGTCGGTGCAACTCTTGGGACGGCGCGATGACGTGCCGGAGTTGATGGCGATCTCTTCGCTGTTGCTGCTGACTTCCAGCCTTGAAGGAATGCCCAATGTTGTACTGGAGGCGCAGGCGGTCGGAATACCGGTTGTTGCTTCGGACGTAGGAGCCGTTTCCGATTGCATCATCGACGGTCAGACGGGGTATGTCGTGGGCCAAGACGACCGCGAAGGCTTCGCACTGCGCTGCGCTCAGCTACTTGAGAATCATGAGTTGAGAAGGAAGCTTGGCGCCAGCGGCACGGAATTCGTTCGCAATTCGTTCTCGCGCCGCGTGATGGCCGAGCGGTATCTGGCGGTGCTGAATTCGGACTGCAGCGAAAGCACGATGAAGGCAGTCGGTGCGACGGCAGCGTAGCGACGTGTTCACTTGATCCTTGGCGCGGTATGTCGACTGTACGATTGACAGGCTGGCTCATCTGCGCCTGCGGTGTCATCGGCGCTATCGCGATGGCAATCGGTGCTTGGACGCTTGCGCCGGACGCCAAGAGGTTGCGCCGACTTCGATTTCTTACGAAGCAGGCGTTGCCTATGTCATCGATCTACCCGACGACCGCTACGGAATTCTGCGAGCGTCGCGTGACGCCTTCGTGCTGCTGCCGTCGCCGATGCGGCTGCTGGAGGATGGTCGAGCGATCGGCTGGCCAGTCCAGACCTTCGATGAAGTGGCAGAAAAGGGTGGAGGCCGCTTCGCCTACGTGCACCCGGTAGTCGCCTTCTCCGCTTCGGATGGCTCCGACCCTCGAACCAACGGTCGCGCATACTCGATTGAGCGACCGATCAAGCCGCGGCTTGCTGCCTGGTGTGTTACGGCGCTCGCCGTGCTGATCGGCTCCGGGCTCGCGTTTCCGGACCGGATGCGAAGTACCGCGATCGCATTGCTGCGCGTTGGGCCGAGTCCGGATATCGCTTCGCGAGCCCGCGATATCACCCGCAGCTGGCTCGCAACATTCGCGGTGCTCGCCGTGACGACAGTGGTCGCCGTCGCAGAGCTTCTGATGATGTGGTGGGCGAGCGCGAGCACGCAGTTCGGTATTGCGGGCTTTCTTCCGGTCAGCGACGCGCTCGGCTATTACAACTGCGCAGTGTGGATCGGCGCTATCGATCCGCAGGATGCATCGGCGAGCTTGAACGACTGGTGCGCCCGCCGGATACTCTACCCATCAGTATTGAGTTCAGTTCTCGGCCTTGCAGGATGGAGGCCGAGTGTCGCGCTGCTGGCACAGGCAGCAGCGATCGGATTGTCAGCTGGCGTGCTGTTGCTGGCGCTGCAGCGAAGCTTCGGGTGGATTACTGCGATCCTGACAACGCTGGCAGTGCTGGCATTCGCACGCGAAGTAGCGCTCGGCAGCTTCGTCACCGAGGCCTTCGGCCTGCCTGCGGGACTGATCGCGCTGGCACTGCTTGCTCTTGGCCGTGCGCGATCGGGAGATTTCTACCGGCGCACTGGTGCTGGGCCTGCTCGTGTTCAGCGTCGGCATGGCGATGCGTGCGGGTGCGATGTTCTCGCTGCCGCTGTTGCTCTTGTGGGTATGGCTGATAACGCGATCGATGGCGCGGCGGAAGCGCGTCGCGTTAATGGTGTTTGCTTTGGCAGCGCTTGCGGCTGGCCCCTTGCTTCAGTACACGATAGTTGCAGCCACCGGCGGAAATCCGGCCAACAGCGGCGGCAACTTCGCTGCATCGCTGTACGGTTTGTCGACCGGGTCTCGCGACTGGAGTCAGGCGTACCGCGATTTTGCCGAGACTCTCGGCAGCAAGCCGGAAACGATCGCGTTTCAGGCGATTCAACAGGCTGCACTGGACAACATCGTGCAGCAGCCGACCGTGTTCGCCGGTTCATTGATCGCCGCAGGGAAACACTTCGCGCAATCACTGTTCACGTTCGGCCCGTTTGCGAAATACAACACACTTACTACCTGGCTCTTCTGTTTCGGGCTAGGGCTATGCGCACTTCACTTCCGGCGTCCAGCCGCCTCGCTGCTTCTGATACTTTGTGCCGGTGATTTCTTGAGTGCGCCGTTTGTTTACGACAGTGGTGGGCATCGGGTTTTCGCAGTATCTGTCGCCGCGCGCATTGCCGTCGTCGCTTACGCAATAGCGTGGTTCGCAGGCTTGCTCGTGCGTCACGCGGACGACGTCGTTACTTCAGGCGCGGCTGCTGCCAGTCCGATTGCTCGAGACCGGTTGCCGGTCGCGCTTGCAAGCGTGATGGGGTTGACTCTGATAGCGCTCGCTGTCTTCCCGTAACGTGGGTCTCGTCAACGTGGCGCCTCACGCCGATCGCATTGACGAAGTCCTGTCCCGCGGACCAGCTCGAAGTCATCGCGCGGCCCGGTCGCGAATCGATCCGAATCAGCTTCGGCGCCCGCTCGCTTCCACTGGACGATGAAGAGCTAGGCAGCCCGGTAGGTACGATGGAATCCGATCCGACCCTCAAGCAGGAGTGGTGGGGTCGCGAATTTCCGACTGCGGTGAAGGGCACCGAGATCCTGTATGCAGTCCGGCGCGATCCGCAGAATCTGGGGACCGTCGTCGCAGCGTTCAGCAGGGCTCCACTCGAATTTGCGGACGATCGGCCGAGGGCGCTGTGCCTTACACGCCAGCCGTCTGCCGAAATGAAGATCGGCGATCTGACCGGCTCATCAGATCACTTCGATTTTGGATAGCGCGCGATGAGCGTTGGCGAAACGTCCGGGCCGCACTCAGGCTTGGCGGCGAGCATCTCGTCGCTCATGCGACCTGTTGCAGATAGAGTGATTCATTGGCGCAAATCGATCGCTTCTGCCGGATTCGCCCTCTGCGCGGCGATCGTCGCAGCGGCCCTGTTCGCGCCGACGATCAACGCACCGGTTGCGGTGCAGACGTGCTCGCCACGACGGCGGGTTTCTCTACATCGCACCGGTGCGCGTCCTGCGCGGAATGCGCTTCTATCGCTGAGCTCCGACTCGATGTCACACCCCGACGCATCCCGGCTGCACTTGTTCGAAGATGGCAGGCCGCTCGGGCCGGCCCATTCCCTTCACGACGCAGTGCGCGAGCTTGGCGGTGGGCGCTTTTTGCACTGGGGCACCGCAGCTGTGGTTTTCGACGTCGGACGGGACTGATCCCCGCCTGAATCAACGGAGCTATGAAATCCGTTCCCGGCTCTCGCTGAAGCCGGTCATGGTGCGATAGCGGGATTGCCTCGTTTTCGCGCTCGCGTTCGTTGCCTTCACCATCTCGCTAAAGACGCAGCGCTGGTGCTTGGGCGTGGTCGATTACGTGCGGCGACGGTCCGGCGTGTCTCGCGCATCGTATCGATTCCGCGTGGCGCCGTTACGCGAACTGTTCTCGAGTCCCTTACTGCTGATGCGTGCGATCGGTTATCTGTTGCTGATCGCCGCTGCCATTTACGTGGTCGCGATCATCTATGCGATGTTGACCGGCTCGGCTTTACCCACCGCGGCCCCGATTCAGTCGTCGCCGCTGGCGACGCTGGCGGCGGAATGGGAACCGTTGTTCCATTTGCTGTTGATCGTTCTGGCGATGCTGGGTGCGGCGGCCTCATGGCTGAGTCTTATCGCCTTCGGAGGCATAGCAGCGCAGCGGCGCGACGAGCTCCTGCTCGGGCGATTTCTCCGTCGATGGGGCGTTCTTTCTGGCAATTGTGCTTGTCGGTCTTTTCGGTCAGCGCGATCTGGGCCGGCGTTCCAAGAGCGGACGATCTCAACTGGGCGAGCATCGCGGGTCTGATTCCGTTTTCGGATGCCAACGGCTACTTCGCAGCAACCCACGATCAAGCCAAGGATGGGTCGTGGAATGTCATTTCGTTGCGCCGACCGCTGGCGGCTGCGTTTCGATCGACGATGATGTTCGCCGCGGGATTCGCCTATGCGAATGCAATCCTGTTGCAGGTGACGCTGCTCGCCTGTGCGGCGTATGTCGGCGGCTCGCGCAATCGGTCTATGGCGCGGCGTGTATGCGGGCTTGGCGTTCTTTGCGCTGAGCTATGTGACCGTGCGATTGTTCCTGCCCGACATTCCTGACCGAACCACTCGGTCTGTTTTGGGCACTGCTTGCAATCCCGTTCCTGATTGCGTCGCTCCGCGACGGATCCTTGAAGAACGGCCTGTTGGGCTTTGCAATGATTGCCGTCGCGCTGTCGATGCGTCCCGGAGCAATGTTTGTCATCGCTGCACTCGGTCTGTGGCTCGTTTGGAGGTTCGGCGAGAATGCAAGGCAGCGTCTCTTGGCGGCTGCCTACGCGGCGGCTGTCTTCGCGCTGGTCGTTGGCGCGAGCCAGCTTGTGAACAGGGCATACGGAGCGGGACAGCACCGTCACCGGAAGCAACTTTCTCCTACACGCTCTGCGGCCTTTCAATCGGTACCGACTGGAACGGTTGTTTGGAGCGTTACGACGAAGTCAAGAATCTGACTTCGGAAAAGCTGTTGACCGACTTCATGTATCAGAAGGCGCTGGAAAACATCGCTGCACAGCCGGAAGTCATCGTCGAGCCGTCTCTATCCTCAGTCTCGGCAATTTGCCCAGGAACTGCCTGCCGCGCTGTGGCGCGGCTACTCATGGCGAGGCAAGCGACTCTCCGACGCTGCGGCGGCATGTTTTTCGCGCTTTGCGGCCGCGGGACTGCTTTTCGTTGCTCGTTCGCCGGCGAGAGAAGGGCGAGATTGCGTTCTGGGTGCTGATCTGGGCCGGTGTCATCGCTTCAGCGGCTTTCGTTCACTTCGATGATGGCCGGCGGGTGATGATGGTCGGCTATCCGCTGCTGTGGATGTTTCTCGCGAGCGGGTTCACCGCAGCCCGTGGTCGCGGCGCCTACCCTCGCGACGCAGCAGGCTGCCCATTTACGGCGCGACGGGCACTGGTATGCGCGCGGTGATCCTGTTCTTCGTTATCCCATGGCTTGCGCACAGCATGTCGCCGGCGCCGGATTTGAGGCGCGGCCTCGTGCATGACCGTCGACGCCGAGCGAGCATGTCGTTCTTGCCGGTAGGCGCGTCACCGGCGTCACGGTGGTTGCGGATGATCAGCCGCTGCGCACCGACATACCAACCCTTCATCTCTCGCGGTTTGCCGAGCTCATCAAGCTGAGCAACGTTGAGATGTATCAGGGAATACTTAGCCCAGCAGGCGCCGACGGCTCCGTTTGGGTTCATCTGGGCGCCCAGGCTCGAGACAAGGAGCGCACAGTGACTTTCAGTACATCGTGCCGGCGGAGGTCATGCAGCGGACCGACGTGAAGGTCTGGAAGTTTCGTGTTCGCGAGTGGAACAGGAAGCAGCCTTACGGCCCGTACTGGTTCTTCGTTGAGAACGCTGAGGCGCTCGCTGATTCGGCCTTACGCGGTGACCGGTTCGCTTTGTTGGCGAGCGACGAATTCCTTCACCAAAGCCCGTTGGTCACTCTTCGAGCGGCGAAAGAGAAACTCCGAACACGCCTGGCCGGTTGCCACATTGACCAGCGCGAATCCGTGTCTCTGCTCCAGAAAGTCGACTGTCTCCTGATCACCGGCGAACTCCATCGGCCAGCCGCCCAGCCAGTCGCGAATATCGGTGAAGAGATCCATTCCGCGCTGAAATTTGTACTGCATCGCGCGCTTGACGAGTTGATTCACATTGCGGAGCTTCTTGTCCAGCATGAAGTTCCAGACGTACCACCACACCATTCGCTGCCGCTGGAAATAACCGGATCGGTTGTACTTCTGTTTGACTTCGAGCCAGAACTCGGGTGAAGCCTGCGACGGTGCGTCCGACGAATACAGGGCAATGTAGAAGATTCCGCCATCTGCGACTGCGGATTGCGCATTCTCTACCGCCTGCCAAAGGTGCCCCGTATGGTGAAGCACGCCCCAGGAGTAAACAAAGTTCCACTTGCCCAGCGATGCGATGTAATTTGAGTCCAGTACGTCGCCACGCTCGATCGTCCAGTTGGACGGCCGGCCGGCAGCTTCCCACATCAACCTGGTTGCGGCCACCGAATCGGGATCGTAGTCGAAGCTGTGCACGCGCCGCGCTCCAGACTGCCAGGCAGCAAGCGAATGCATGCCGCTGCCGCAGCCGATATCGAGGAAGTCCAGACCTTCCATCGACTCGCGACCGATAAAGTCGAGGATGCGCTTCTTGGCGATATCGCATCGCTCCTGCGTGAAATTTCTGCGCACGAACCGGCTCCAGTTACGGCCGAACGCGAACCGCTGTTCGCCGGCGGCGCTCATCCGGCTCTCGCACTGGGCGCGTGCGAACCTCTGAACGCGGCGCACGTGTAGGCGCTGTGCGTTGCCTCGATCATTGCCTGCAGTCCGAACTGCTTGCGCGCATATGCAAGTGCCTGCGCCGACATCTTTGTTCGCAGGTCACCATTTTTCAGAATGCGGCGTACCGCAGCCGCCAGGCTGGAAGCACTGGCGTCTTCAACCGCCAGACCGGTAACACCATCGTCGAAGGCTTCGCACGCGCCCCCGACTTTGGCGCAGACCACCGGCAGCCCGCTCGCCTGTGCCTCGACCAGGACGTTAGGCAAACCTTCCATCCTCGAGGTCAGAACGAATACATCCATCGCGGCCAACGCATTCCAAGTCTCCTCGGTATACCCCGGCAATTGGACCACGCTTTGCAGGTTCAGCGATGCAACATAGCTGCGCATCTGCTCGAGCATCACGCCGCCGCCGAAGAACAGAAATCGCAACGAAGGATCATCGGCATACAGTTGCCGTGCCGTGTCGATCAGCAGCTGCGGGCGCTTCTCCTCCGAAAAGCGGAGAACACTGCCGACGACGAGCGCACCCTCAGGGATTGCATAACGCGCACGCGCGTCAAGCCGCGACTGTGGCACGGCGGGTTCAGGAAAGTCGAATCCGTTATGGATTACCTGCACGCCGTCGGCAGGCAGGCTCAGCCATCGAGCGTAGTCGACTGCTCCGGCGTAACTATTGTTCAGGATCATTGCCTGCCGCCGCTTCAGCAGCGCGCGATAACCGGGCCGCATATAGGGCTGAAAAATGTGAAAGTGGTCTGGAGCCAGCGAACGGCAGCTGAGCACGATCGCGGGCACCCCGACAAGTGCCGCTGCAGTCCCGGCCAGCGTGTTGCAGTAGTCCATCCAGCAATGAATGAGGGATGGCCGAAGCGTTCTCAAAAGGCTCGCGTAGCGGATGATCTGAACAAAGATGCTTGCAAAGTTGAGCGCCGAGTACTTCGTCGCAAAGAGGTCGCGGATCTCGACAATCTTCGGCTGCGTCAGTTCGGCTGGTGTGTTGTCGACCTGCACAACTTGAATTCCCTTGCTCTCGACATACGGCCGGAAGAAATCCAACGGCGGGTCCAGATGATCGCAAACTATCAAAGGATGCCAATCGCTCGACTTGCCGATCCCCGCGGCGGTATAGGTGCACTGCCGCTCCGCGCCTCCGGGCCCGAGACTGCCGACATACATCGCCACTTTATTTGTTGCGAAGCTGCCGGGCGGCACTCGCAGCTGATCGCCAACCAACTCGTACATTTCTTCGAAGGCGTCTTCGAAAGTTGGGCCGGTCAGTCGCGAAGCGGCGACACCTGTGTCGAGTCGCTCGATCAGAGCGGCGTCAACCTGTAGATCTTCGAGCAGATTGCCATCCCGATTGGTTGTCACGACCCTGCGCACTCCCTTCAGCCGGGCCTCTAATAGCAACCGCGGTCCGACGCGCCGCGAATCCTCGACACCGGCAATCAGAACGGTCGGACCGACTCCCTGGCGTAAGTGAATCTGGTCGCGCTCGCGATCGATCCACCAACCGGCACACGAAGCGTCGAGTTGCGCACACTCGACCGAGTCGGCGACGAGCGCCTGAACGAGCTCGCGCTCAATCAAATCATGGCAAACACGCTGCGGCAGATCGTAGGGCATCGCCAACGCGACCCGATCGCCGTTGACGTTCTGCAGGGCGCGCTGCAGTGTCGATTCGTAATTCATATCGCGCCGCTAACGACAACTCACTCGACCGCTCGCAATCCGAGACAATAGAACACGTGCGAGTAGCCAGCCCGATCCAGCTTTACGCGATCGATTATCTGAAAACGCTGTTCGAGCATCGGCTCGAACCAGGCGATGTCGAAGTGAAAAAGATGGAAGCGGTCTGCCGGTACGAAGTCAGGATCGAGCGGCCGAAACTCAGGTGCTCCCGGCACTGAGCCGATCCAGAGCAGAAACTTTCCTGGCGGTTGCATCAGTCGAGTAACTTCGTCGAGGGACCGGTCGAGCGATAGGCAGTGATCTAGAGATGTCGCCGAGATGACGGTCGCAAACGACTGGTCGGGCCAGGGCAGATACTCCGAGATACCTTGTACGACTTCAAAGTCCCGGTGCTGCAGAGCGGCCAGCGGATCAATGCCGGCCACGAGCTCCGATGGATACGAAGTTAGGTAAAAGGGTCGGCCCGATGGGCCACAACCAACGTCGAGAATCGCGCCTTCTGCATGATGCTCGACGAAGGCCTCGGAAAAGCCGCGAGTAAGCATCGGCGGCGTTCGCTGCGTTACCCACTTCGGTGATCGAGAGCGCCTCGCGATGCTCATCGAGCCGCTCCTTCCATTCGGCGAAAACCGTCGGAAAATCGTCTCGCGCTCTCGCGAGTACGGCGTCGAACGAATCGACGCCGGCTGTACGTGGCTTCGCTGATGCCGCCAGCTCTGGCTTCTCGGCGCGACGGCTTCGCGACTCTTATTTGAAACGCGGACGCTTCGTGAAGTTGCTCGAGAATTGCTGGAAAGTGGAGATTCAAGACCTCGTTGAAGCGGGAATGCAGGCTGGTGTCGAGATGCACTAACCGATTTCGATCTCTCGACGGCTTCGGACTGCAGCCTGTCGAGGCGGGCAGAAAGCTCTGCAACCGAGGCGTGGACCTGCTGGGTCATGTCGTGCGAGAAGAAGCTGAGCTGGCCAGTCAATTCGTCTCGCGTGCTTCGCTGAATGTTCTGCAGCGCTGACGATATCACTCTGCAAGGCGGTAACGCGGTCGAGAAGGTCTCGTTTAGCGGGCGTCGGATAGATCGATCGAACTGCGTTCCGAGTCCTTCTCGCAAGTCCGCGCGATACACGGCGTACAAAGCTAACGGCGCTATCCAGTGACGTCGTGGAACTCATTCGTGGCGATCTGGTTAAAAGTTGCTGTAGCGATTGCATAGTTCGCCTGCGTTACCGGCGGCGAGTTCTCAATGAGGTCCATTGCTCCAATGAACCTGCGGGTAAAAAACGCTTGGTTCCGGGTAGCCGTTCGGCAGCACATCGATCCGATACATCAAGTGCCTGTATTCATAGAACTGGTGCACGTCCTTGCTGTTCGGCAACAAGCCCAGCGACAAGAGATACTGGCCGGGCTTGAGCTGAAGATACGGAATCCTCGCCTCGATGACCCCCTTCCGCCCGCGGTACTGCCGGAACGGCTGCCGGTCGTACTCGAGCATTTCGGCATCCGAGTGCGGATAGTTGGTGTTGAAGTACATCACGGCTACGTGCTCCGGCGCGCTTGTGACCGCGACCGCCAGGCCGCACGATACGTCGGGCTCCGAATCGAGGAGGCACTCATACTCGACCCGCAGGATAAATGGTTCGCCGAACCGAAATCTCGTAGTCTCGTTTCCGGCCCCGTCATGAAACTGGACTCGCGCCATGCGATAGGCGCCCGTGCTGAAGGGCTCGGACACGGCGCCACTGCTCGCTTCCCTTTCGGTGATGAAAGATGGCGGCGGCTCCGCTTGAACCGCCCCTGCCGGCTTCTCTGAAGCCGCTGAGAGACGTACAACCGTCAAGCGCCCCTCATCCCTCGCAACCGCTTCGTGCATCTCGTACTCGTACGCTCTGCACACTTCCAGCGCCGGCCCGTCCATACGGATTCGCCCGTCATCGAGCCAGATCGCGCGCGTGCATAACTGCATCACATGATAGGTCTGGTGGGATACGAACAGCGCCGTCACTCCGCTCTTGCAGATCTCGCGAATGCGGCCAAGGCTGCGTGCGGTGAAACGCACATCGCCCGCCGCAAGCGCTTCATCGATGATGATGACATCGGCGTCGACCGAAACGGCCGCGGCGAAGGCGAGCCGCGCCTGCATGCCCGATGAGTAGGTGTGAAACGGCTGGTCGATCACGTCCTCGAGGCCAGCGAACGCCACCACCGCATCGAATTTTCGCCGCACGTCGGCTTCCGACATCCCGCGCATCAGGCCGGACATGATGACGTTGTCGCGGCCGCTGTAGGCATGGTTGAACCCGGTCCCCAATTCCAATATGGCTGACACCCGACCGTTCACATCGATGCGACCGGCGGTCGGAATCAGCGTACCCGCAATCATCTTCAGCAGCGTGCTCTTGCCCGCGCCGTTGCGTCCGACGATCCCGACTACTTCGCCACGCCCGATCTCAAAGGAGATATCGCGCAACACTTCCTTTTCGGCGTGTTTCTTTTTGCCGGTCAGGACCTCGGCCAGGAAACTCAGAGGCTGATCGTAGGTTCTGTATGCCTTCCTCACCTCCTGCACTGAAATTGCGACTGGCGCGGACTCAGCCTGCTGGCGTAGCCAGCAACCTTTCCTGAGTAGGGGCATTCATACGAAATCGCCGAAATGAGGCTTTGAGCCCATGAACAGGCGAGCTCCGATAACGAACACAAGCGCAGCGAATAAAGTCGCTGCAAACCACGCCGAGGGCCGCGTGATCGCACCAAAGAACAGGATGTCGTGCCAGCAGAAGATCAGCTGTGAAATTGGACTGGCATACAGAAAACCTCGCACTGCTTCGGGAACCGCGTTCGGCAGATACAGAATCGGGTGCAGGAAGAATCCGATCGACACGAACATGCCGACAAACTCTTTCGTATCGCGCAGGAAGACCTGCAATGCTGCCAGCATCAGCGCGAGACCCGCGAAAGTCGTGATCGATATCAGCAGCAGTATGGGAATTCCCCACGCATAGACAGTAAGAATTGTGCCTTTGGTGATCCAGCCCGCATACGCGATCATCGCCAGCAGCGAGACCAAGAAGAAGACAATCGGGCTTGCCAGAGTCTTCAGCGGTAGCAGTTCCAGCGGGAACGCCATCTGTCGAACGATGTTGGCGTTGTTGACGATGCAAGTGGTTGCTCGGCCCATCGTCTGCGTCAGTGCCATCCAGGGCACGATGCCCGCCATCAGAAAAACGACTGCGTCGGTCGGCTGGCCCGCCGGTGCTTGCAGTCGAGTCGGAAATATCTCAGTGAAGACGAACACGTAAACCACAACTGAGAAGATCGGCAGGATCAGCGTCCAGAGCAACGACAGTTTGTGCTCGACGTATTCATCAGAAAGATCTCTGCGCGCCAGGGCGCTCAACAGTCGGCGCTGACTGACAGCAGATCGCAGCAGTTGATGCGAGGAGTCGATGTAGTCGGAAACCACGAACACAACAAGGCCTATCTAGGCTTATGCCACGAGAGCGGGGCGAGCCTGCGCGTGCGATGGTCTCTCAAGGGCAGCTTCGGTTGATTGATCGGCCCACATGCGGAACCAGAGCTCGAGGTTCAGCAGCCCAAAGAGCCGCGTGTGGTGCAAGTTCGTGCCTGCAAGGTGTTCTTCGAGCATCCGCTCGACGTAGCCACGCTTCACGATGCCACGCGCGGCGGCTCGATCCGATAGCAGCACATCGTGCGCTATCTCCTTCAGATCTGACCGAAGCCAGTGGTCGATCGGGCACCCGAAACCCATCTTGGGTCGATACAGCAGCTCATGCGGTAAGTACGGTTCCATCGCCTTCTTGAATAGCCCCTTCGCAATGCCGCTGGGAGTCTTGACGCTCGCGGGCAGCGAGAAGGCCCATTCCATTAAACGATGATCCAATAGCGGCGAGCGCGACTCGAGGCTGACCGCCATGCTCGCGATATCGACCTTGACCATCAGGTCGTCTGGAAGATAAGTGTG
This sequence comes from uncultured beta proteobacterium, assembly GCA_963786295.1. Classification (GTDB taxonomy): domain Bacteria; phylum Pseudomonadota; class Gammaproteobacteria; order Burkholderiales; family Burkholderiaceae_F; genus JACCZX01. The sequence continues at coordinate 149,550 of CAWAYV010000006.1, forward strand.
CGTGTCCGCCCAGTTGGCGCCGGACACGAAATCCGGCGCTTCGTCGAAGTACTTGTCGAGCAGGTCGAGCGCCGACCCTTGCTGAAACTCTTCCATGGCCGGGCCATACGCTTCGCGTTTCTGGGCGTCCGTAAAAGAAACGATCGAATTGGCGTAGCGTTGGCTGCACTTTACCGTGCGCTCGCTGAGCCGCTGGGCGAGCAACTCGAGTCGCGAGCTGTATCGGTTGTGACGAACACGCCGGGGCAATGAACGCAGCGCGCGCGCAATTTTGGAGGCCCACGGCGCGGGCACGTAATCCAACTCGGCCAGCTTGCGCACCGTGTCGTAACGCGGGTAGCCGATGAATGCTTCGTCACCGCCATCACCATTCAGCGCGACCGTCACGTGCCGGCGCGTCATTTCCGACACGTAGTACGTCGGAATCATCGATGCGTCGGCATACGGCTCGTTGTAGTGCCAGATCAGCTTGGGCAGCACCTCGGCGGCATGAGGTTCGAGAATCAGCTCCTGATGGTCGGTGCCGTAACGTGCAGCGACCATCCGCGCGTAACGCGTTTCGTCGTACTCCGCTTGCGGGAATCCGATCGAGAACGTCTTCACTGGGTGTGGGGACAGCTGCGCCATCATCGCGACGACAGCCGACGAGTCGACTCCGCCAGATAGAAACGCGCCGAGTGGCACGTCGGAAATCATGCGCAGCTTGACCGATTCCCTCAGCAGCTCGACGAGCTCTTCCTGTCTCTCAACTGCATCGAACGAAGCCGTCGGCTTACTGGTCGGAATCGGCAGGCGCCAATAGCGCTCGGCGGGGCTGACGCGCCAGCCGCCGACTTCGCGTTGCGCAACGATCTTGTGCGCCGCTGGCAATTTGCTGACCGCTTGGAAAATCGTGCGCGGCGCTGGAATGTATTGATATGACAGGTACTCATGAATCGCCGCATAGTCGAGCGCGCGGTCCAAACCGGGCCACGCAACCAGCGCCTTTAGCTCCGAACCGAAGATCAGTGCGTTACCGACTCGGCACCAGTAGAGGGGCTTCTTGCCTAGCCGATCGCGTGCAAGCAGCAATCGCTGCAGCGTCGAATCCCACAAAGCGAACGCGAACATTCCGCGCAGCCGATCGATCACCGCATCGCCCCAGACGCGATAGCCCTCGAGGATGACTTCGGTGTCGCTGTGGCTGCGGAATTGCGCGCCGCGCGCTTCGAGTTCGGTCCGGATTTCCTGAAAGTTATAAATCTCGCCGTTGAAGACGATCCAATAACGACCGTCGTGCGTAGCCATTGGCTGATGACCCGGCGGGCGATAAGTCGATGATCGAAAGTCGCGCGTGGCCGAGACCGCACGTGCCGTCGCGTCCATACGCCGCGATCATCTGGGCCGCGATGGCGGATCACGTCGACCATGCGATTGAGCCGCGCGACGGCGGTGTCGCGGTCTAGCCGCCCGTCGAAGTGTATGAAACCTGCGATGCCGCACATACCATCTATTGAATGCTGATTGTCTGGACCGAATCGGTCGCTATCTTAAAGTGGCTTGGGTTCCTGTGCTCTTCTCAAAATAGGCGCCAAACGCTTTGGGTCACGCGCCCGTGCTACTCGCCGCTGCCGCCACGCTTCGACCGGCTTGTCAACGATCTGGATCGCGATCCATGAAAGCACGCATGAAGCGATCAGCGCCACGACTGAACCGTACGCACCGAACGCGACGGCTGCTGGCCAGGCAAACAGATAGTGGCATAGGTAGACGGGGTACGACAGATTGCCGATTGCCTGGTCCAAATTCGAACGCCATAGTCATTGCAGGGCGAATTGTCGCCGATCAGGCGGCGCTTTTCTCGTAGACCGCCATCAAGCGAAACCCGCACGTCGCTCCCAGCGTGGCTTCAATGCGGTCTTCAAAACGCAGCACCGAGCGCGCGATGGCCGGCGTGATCAGCGACCACTGCTTAAAACCGCCCGACAACGGATACGCCAACATGCTGAGCCACCTCGCGCTTTTCAGCTCGAGGTCTGGTACCCGCTCGGATAACTGTGCGGCATGGCGAGTCGCAAGTAACGTGGGTATCGCCTGGTTACCGACGTACGGATCCTTGCTCGGATCGGGGCGGCCGTCGACCAACGGATCGACAGTCGCGTCGACTGGTTCTTCGTGCAGCGCTTTGTAGACCACGTTGCTAACCGGTGTGATGCCGGGCTCGACAAAAATCAGCCGACCACCAGGCTGCAGCGTGCGGGCCGCATCCTTAAAGAATCTGATCGGATACTCGATGTGATGCAGCACATCGAGCATTACGATATTCGCGGCACTTTGCTCCCGCAGCGGCATTGCTTGAGCATCAGCTACGAAATCAAGCCAGGGCTCGTGCACGATGTCGAATGAAAGCACGTCGGGCGCGAACTGCTTGAAGTTTCCCGATCCACCGCCGACTTCGATCGTCAGGCCTGGCCTGCATGCTGCAGCGATCCGCCGGTACAGGTGACCATAGACTTCGCGCAGGACCGGCTTCGATGCCCAGACCTCGCGGTGGGAGAGTTGCCGCTCGCGCGCGTCGGCGGTGCTCATTCAGATGAACTTCAGCCGGCGCGCGGCAAACACCAGCATCGCGATCAACAGCGTGCCGTGGCGCCAGCGCGAGATGTTCGTTTCGCCATAGGTTCTCTCGCGATACGTAATCGGCACTTCGACGATTCGCAGTCCCATTCTGGCAGCGCCAAAAATCAGATCAAAGTCGCCGAACGGATCAAATTCACCAAAGTACGACCGGTTCCTTGCCAGGCGTTGATAGTTCTCGCGCGAGATGACCTTGGTGCCGCATAGCGTGTCCTTGAAGCGCTGCCCCAGCACGAACGAAAACGCAACCGCGAAGAACTTGTTCGCGATTAGATTGAGAAATCGCATCGCCCGCTTTTCCATCGGGTAAACGAGCCGGCTACCGTTGATGAACTCGCCCTTGTTGCTTGTGATCGCTGAGTAGAACTTCGGCAGATCCTCCGGCGGAACTGTCAGGTCGGCATCCAGAATCATCAGAACTTCGTTGCGCGCCAGAGCGAAGCCGGTTCGAACCGCATCGCCTTTTCCCTTACCTTTCTGCTGCGCGACCTGAATGTTCTTGCCGTTACCGCGGGTAGCCTGCGCTTCGCAGATTCGCTGCCAGGTGTCGTCCTTGGATCCGCCTTCGACGAAGATCAGTTCGTCGTGCGGGCCCATTTGCGGCACTCGATCGACGATAGCGTCGATGTTTCCGGCCTCGTTGCGCGCAGGGACGACGACCGAAACCGACGGTGCTTCGGACGGTACCCTTCCACTCAGGAACTTCGGTCGCGCCAACAGAACGTTGACGAGCGCGAACGCCGAGAAGATGGGCAGAGGCGCGATGTAGCGATTCAGGAAGGCGCTGACTAACGGTACATACACCGGAAGCAGAACCTTCGGCTCTCGCCTGACCACCTCGAAATCAGCGAGGTGCATGAAGTTCCCAAGGTCGCTGTGCGAGAGCCAGTTCCACTCGGGTGTCTTGGTGCGAAGTCCCAGTCGCGTTGCTGCCTGCAGAATCGGTCGCCACAGCGCGCTGTAGTAAATCACGATCAGGCACGCGCCGTCCTTCATCTGGCCGCGCAGGCGCGTCAGATACTGCTGGATGTCGCGCTCGTAATGGAGCGTACCGTTCAGCAGGATGAAGTCATAGTCAAGCACGGCTTGGTCCGATGGACCGACGATCGTTCTGCTGTGTGGCAGGTGCGGGTCGAGATCTCTGCTCGGCGGGTCGATACTTGCTAGAGACTCTTCGGGTCGCGCGAACAGGCTTACGTATCGAGCAAGCAAGCCATAGAAATACGATTTCAAACGTTTTCCCTGCGAATTCTCAACGGGCCGAGGTTACGGGATGCGATCGCCATGGCGAGAGCGCCCGCGGCACAGAGCCCGATGAAGAAGACTCCGTGAATGGCGACGGCGAGAACGAGTCCTTCGGATGCCGGCTTCCCGAGCAGCACGAATGCAGACACGATTGCCGCGTGAAACGTGCCGATGCCCGAGGGAGCGGCAGGAATCGCAATCCCCAATGCGCCGGCGAACATCAGCGTCATCACGTCCGCCACGCCGAGCGTAATGCCCACCAGATGCGCGATCGCCCAGTACGCCGGTAGGTAGAGCATTAGCCAGATCACGGCGGTTTCTACCAGCAGCCATGCCATCCGGCCGGCAGTAACCGATTCTCGCAAGTGATGCAACGGGCGCAGCAAGTGCCGATAGGGACGCACCGGAATTCGTATTAGCCGCGCAAACCGCTGAAAGACCTTGATCATCAGGCCGGATCGTGCCGCGAGAAGCGCGACGGCTGCGCCGCCGAGTATCGCTAAGGCGATGGCCACTACGTTCACTTGAGAATATTCGTCTGCGGCGCTGACGGCCAGGGCAGTGGCCGCGAGTCCGAACGCCGCGACTGCCACCAGATCGATCAGCTTTTCCATCGCCAGAGCGGAGACCCCTGCGTGTACCGACGGTGCGCGTGGGCCGCGCGCCGACAGCAGCACCCGCAGCGCGTCGCCGCCGCGAAGGGGTAACACTTGATTGCCGCCGAGGCCGAGCGCAGCAATAAGGATCGATCGCCGAACGGGCAAGTTTTCGTGCAGGAGCGTGTGCCAGCGCCATCCAACTGCGAAGACAATCGCCGGGATCAAGAGCGCTATCAGCGGCAAACGGTCCCACTGGGCGCGCGCAGACAACCCCTTAAACGCATCCAGATCCGCAACTGAAAGCACGGCGATCAAGGCCAGCACGCTAATGACCGGCGGCAGCAACTTGTACATCGAAACCCTGAACAACATTTGTAATCGTGCTAGTCGAAAAACTCCGCCTCGTCGGCGCGTTTGGCGCATGCATCTTTGGCCGAGAGAAGTGGAGAAGCACCGTTCAGAGGCCAATTGATTGCAAGCTCAGGGTCGCTCCATGCGATCGCGCGGTCCGATTCGGCGTCATACGGTGCAGTGGTCTTGTAGACGACGTCGGCGTCGTCAGTTAACACGAAGAATCCGTGAGCAAATCCGGGGGGGATCCACAGCGAGTGATGATTGGTGTCGGAAAGCTCGACTCCGACCCACCGTCGAAACGTCGTTGCACTTCGGCGTAGATCGACAGCAACATCAAATATTGCGCCTCGAATGCACCGCACGAGCTTTCCTTGCGGCGGGTTCAGCTGATAGTGCAAACCTCGCAAAACGTTACGCGACGAACGCGAGTGGTTGTCCTGGCAGAAGTGGATGTCGAGACCCGCATCCCGGAACACTTTCTCGTTCCATCCTTCCATAAAGAATCCGCGCGCATCGCTCCATACTTTCGGCTTGATCAGCAGGACATCGGGCAGCGCGGTCGATGCGATCTCCATCGTTTACGTGTTTCTTGAGTCAACATGAGAGAATACCGGAGCGCGACTGACTCACGGATGTCCCATCCGACTCGATCGCAGATGAACCCGAATTCCCGCATTTTTGTTGCAGGCCATCGTGGCTTGGTGGGCTCAGCGATCGTGCGCCGGCTGCGAGCGCTGGGCTTCGAGAATCTGGCGCTTCGCACGCACGCAGAGCTGGATCTCGAGGACAACGCCGCGACGCGCGAATTTTTCGAGAAGGAGCGGCCCGAGTTCGTGATTGTGGCGGCGGCAAAGGTCGGCGGCATTCATGCGAACAGCACACATTCCCGGCACCTTCATTCATACCAATCTGGCCATTCAGACCAATGTGCTGCACGAATCTTGGCGCGCAGGAGTCAAGCGGCTTGCTGTTCCTGGGATCGTCGTGCATCTATCCGCGCGAGTGCCCGCAGCCGATCCACGAGGATTACCTGTTGACAGGTCAGCTCGAGCCGACCAACAGCGCGTATGCGGTCGCCAAGATCGCCGGCATCGAGATGTGCCGCTCGTACAACCTGCAGTACGGGACGCGATTCCTGGCTGCGATGCCGACCAACATGTACGGCCCCGGTGATAACTTCGATCTCGAGACGAGCCATGTGCTTCCGGCGTTGTTGCGCAAGACGCTTGAGGCCGCACTGAACGGCGATGATGAAGTCGTCGTCTGGGGTACCGGGCAGCCACGCCGTGAGTTCCTGCACAGCGATGATCTGGCGGATGGCTGCGTAATGCTGCTGTCGCTCGACACGGCAACGTTCGATGAATTTCTGAGCAGTCACTACTATCCGCTGATCAACATCGGCTACGGTGAGGACATTACGATCGCCGAATTGGCGCAACTGATCGCGCGCAAGGTCGGATACAAAGGGCGTCTTCGCTTCGACTCGTCGCGGCCCGACGGCACGATGCGCAAGCTGATGGACAGCTCGCGCATGCGCGGCCTCGGCTGGAAGCCGAAGATCGATCTCGAGCAGGGCATCGAGCAAATGATCGACCGGCTGCGCTCACAGTTCCCCGCACCGCGAGCGAAACGCGCGGTAGCAGGCTGACCAATACGCGTGGCGAGAAAAGGCATCGTACTGGCAGGCGGTTCGGGCACGCGCCTGTATCCGGTAACGCACGTTCTGTCGAAGCAGTTGCTGCCGGTGTACGACAAGCCGATGATCTACTACGCGCTGTGCACGCTGATGCTGGCGGGGATTCGGGACATTTTGATCATTTCAACCCCGTCGGACACGCCCCGGTTTGCAGAGCTGCTCGGTGACGGAGCGCGCTGGGGCTTGAACCTTGGCTACGCGAGCCAGCCCTCGCCCGATGGATTAGCCCAGGCATTTCTGATTGGTAGAGATTTCATCGGTGCAAGTGAATCCGCGCTTGTGCTCGGCGACAACATCTTTTACGGCCACGACTTGTCGATCGCCCTGCAGCGCGCGAGCGCGCAAACGGCAGGTGCAACCGTATTTGCTTATCACGTCAACGATCCCGAGCGATATGGTGTGATCGAGTTCGACGGTGCGGGCCAGGCTAAGACGCTTCAGGAGAAACCGAAGCAGCCGCGCTCGAACTACGCTGTGACAGGTCTGTATTTTTACGACCAACGCGCCGTGTCGATTGCTTCAGAACTAAAACCTTCTGCCCGTGGCGAGCTCGAAATCACCGACCTTAATCGGCAGTATCTGCAGTGGGGTGAATTGAGAGTTGAAGTGATGGGGCGTGGGATCGCGTGGCTTGATACCGGCACTCACGATTCGTTGCTGGACGCATCGACGTTTATCGCAACGATCGAGAAACGGCAGGGATTGAAGGTGTCATGTCCCGAAGAGATCGCGTGGCGCATGGGCTACATAGACCATGACGCGTTGCTCGCACTTGCGCACGCGATGGGACAAAGCGAATACGGACGCTATCTGGTGCGCATTGCGGACGAACGCATCCTGGATGCCGGCACCGGCGCGCGCAACTGACTCACCCGGAGCGCGATGCGAATCCTGTTGACCGGCAGCGGCGGCCAGGTCGGTCGGGCGTTGCTGACCGCCTTGGCGCCTATCGGCAACGTCATCGCAACTGATCGATCGTCATTTGACCTCGCCCGGCCAGAGCAGATACGCGCTCGAGTAGCGACGCTGCGGCCAGACGTGATCGTGAACGCCGCGGCATATACCGACGTTGAACGCGCCGAGCTCGAGGAGCAGGTTGCGCTGACGATCAACGGCGTCAGTGTTGGCGAGCTCGCCGCCGCTGCGCGTGAGCTGCATGTGCCATTGATTCACTACTCGACCGACTATGTGTTTGATGGAACCAAGAAGTCGCCTTACGTGGAAGGGGATCAACCGGCGCCGCTATCGGCTTACGGACGCTCCAAGCTGGACGGTGAAAATCGAATCCGCGACTCCGGCAGCGCGCATGTGATCTTGCGCACGAGCTGGGTCTATGCCGAAACCGGGCGCAATTTTCTGACCACGATGCTGCGCCTGGCGGCCGAACGCGAAGAACTGCGCGTCGTCGATGACCAGGTCGGCGCGCCGACCTTTGCCGGCTTTATCGCAGCCGCCACCGCTCAGATCATCGAACAGTTCATTTCGAGCGACGCTGCGCGACGGCGGGTGGACGAAGGCGACATCGTGCACCTGGCTAACGGCGGCGCCACTAGCTGGTTCGGTTTCGCGTCCGAGATCTTTGCGAATGAAGCAATCCGGCAGCGCGTGCGTGTGCCTCACCTAATCCCGATCAAGACAAGCGAGTTTCCGACGCGAGCCCAACGGCCGGCCAACTCTCGGCTAAGCACCGAAAAGGCGCGCACCGTGTGGAAACTGCCGGTGCCGGATTGGCGCGAATCGCTTGCTGAGTGCTTAAGTCAGCTGCGATAGGCGAGCAAACCACCGTTCAGGCGCGCCCGAAATCGTCCGAAAAGCGAACGATGTCGTCTTCGCCCAAATAGTCCCCGCACTGAACTTCGACCATGACCAGCGGCTGATCAGTTGCGTTCTCGATCCGATGCTTGACCTGCATCGGAACGTAAATTGATTCGTTCGGCGCCAGGGTGGCGATCTGTTCGCCCACTGTCAGGCGCGCACTGCCCTGTACGACCACCCAGTGTTCCGAACGCTTGTGGTGCAGTTGCAGCGACAGCTTCTTTCCCGGATTTACTTCGATTCGCTTGACCTTGAACTGCGGCGCTTCGTGTAGCACGGTGTATTTGCCCCAGGGCCGTTGCACGGTCAAATGCTCTTTTGCGGTGATATGACCGTCCCGCTTTAGCTTGGCGACAATGTCTTTGACTTGCTGGCTGGAATCCTTGTGAGCCACCAGCACCGCGTCGGGCGTGTCGATGACCACTAGGTCTTCGACGCCCACCGCCGCCACGAGTCGATCTTCCGATCGCAAATACGTGCGTCGTGAGTTGACGAGGATCGTGTCGCCCTCGGTGCTGTTGCCCGCTTCGTCCGTCTCGCGCGTTTCGGCTACCGCCTTCCAACTGCCGATATCGCTCCAGCCAAACGCGCATGGAATCACGGCAACGTTGGCGGCTTTTTCCATCACCGCATAGTCGATCGAGATGTCCGGCAGCTCGCCGAACGCTGCGGCGTCGAACAGCACTTGGCCGTTGGAGCTCATCGGACTGCGTTGCGCGACGCGTTGGGCCGCTTGCAGGACCTGTGGAGCGTGTTGTTCGAGTGCGGCCAAAACTGCGGCGGCGGTAAAGCAGAACATGCCGCTGTTCCACACGAAGTTGCCGGCTCGTAAATATTCCGTTGCCTTATCGATCGAAGGCTTCTCGACAAAGCGCGCGACTTGGTGAGCGCGCGAGTCGGCGATCTGTGTGCCGCACTCGATGTAGCCGTAGCCGGTATCCGGCCCCGAGGGTTCGATACCGAACAGAACCAGGCGGCCTTCGCGCTGAGCCAGCGCGGCCGCATCGACCACGGCATCGTTGAAACCCGCTTGCTGGTCGATCAAATGATCGGCCGCCAGTACGAGGAGCACGACATCGGTTCCGAACTTTGCCTGCGCCCATAACGCTGCAAGCGCGACCGCCGGTGCGGTATTGCGGCCCACCGGCTCGAGCAGCAGCGAAATCTGTCTTCGCGCCGGTCTCGTCCATCAGCTCTTCGGCGGTCTTGTAGGAGTACGCCATGTTGGTGACCACGGCAGCGTGCGAAACGCCGGGCAGTGCACACGCGCGTTCCCATGTCAGCTGCAGCAGACTTTTGCCGCCGGCGATTTTCATGAACGGCTTTGGCATCGCCTCGCGCGACACCGGCCACAGCCGTGTGCCGGATCCGCCGGAAAGGATAATTGGAAGTAGCTGCATCCGTACTCTCTAATTTCCTTGGTATGTACTGATCGCTAGTGCATGCACGCCATTCGCACAAGCTTATCAGTGCGCTGGCCGCTAGAATCGTCGTTGAAAAATGCAAACCATCGAATTGACACTCCCCGATCCTTCGATTTTCAAAGCCTACGACGTGCGCGGCATCGTCGATCGCACGCTCACACGCTCGGCGGTGCAAGCTATCGGTTCAGCACTCGGCTCGCTTGCATTGGAAAGTGCTGTCCAGTGTATTGCCGTCGGCCGCGATGGCCGACTTTCAGGGCCGATGCTGCGTGATGCATTGATCGATGGCATTACGAGCACCGGAACCGACGTCACCGACGTCGGCATGGTGCCGACGCCGGTGCTTTACTTTGCTACGCATCATCTGAAAACCGGTTCCGGCGTGTCGATCACCGGCAGCCACAACCCGCCCGAGTACAACGGGCTGAAAATGATGATGGCCGGCGCGACGCTGTATGGCGACGGCATTCAGGCGTTGCGGCAGCGGCTGGAGCAGGGTCGCATCGTTTCTGCGTCTCGGCGCGGGCAAAGCCGCGGTGTCGATGTCATCCCGGCGTATCTGAATGCGATCACGGCTGACGTCAAGCTCGCCCGGCCGATGAAGATCGCGATCGACTGCGGCAATGGTGTTGCCGGTGCGGTGGCCCCCGAGCTCTATCGTCGCTTGGGCTGCGAAGTCATCGAGCTGTTCTGCGATGTCGACGGCACTTTTCCCAATCATCACCCCGATCCTGCGCATCCGGAAAACCTCGCAGGATCTGATTCGCTGCCTGCGCGACACCGATGCAGAGATCGGCCTCGCGTTCGACGGGGATGGTGACCGCTTGGGTGTCGTGACCAAGGACGGCCAGATCATTTATCCCGATCGTCAGATCATGTTGTTTGCGCAGGATGTGCTAGCGCACTATCCCGGAGGCGAGATCATCTTCGACGTCAAGTGCACGCGCTTGCTCGCCCCGTGGATTCGCCAGCACGGCGGCCGGCCAACGATGTGGAAGACTGGGCATTCACTGATCAAGGCTAAGTTGAAGGAGACGAACGCGCCTTTCGCCGGCGAGATGAGCGGTCATCTGTTTTTCAACGATCGTTGGCCGGGCTTCGACGATGGCTTGTACGCGGGTGCGCGTCTGCTCGAGATTCTGGCACGGCACGCCGATCCTTCGGCGGTGTTGAATGCTTTGCCGGCGGCGATCAACACGCCCGAGCTTCAACTGAAGACCGCCGACGGAGAGAATTTTTCGCTGGTCGAACGCTTGAGAACGGAGGGCGAATTCGCCGGAGCGAAGGAGATCATCACGATCGACGGCGTGCGAGTCGAATACGCAGATGGTTTCGGTTTGGCGCGGCCGTCGAACACGACGCCGGTCGTGGTGATGCGCTTCGAAGGCGACGACATGGCGGCGCTCAAGCGCATCCAGCGCGACTTTGGGGTACAGATACTCAAGATAAAGCCGGACGCGCGCTTGCCGTTCGCATGACATCTTGAGGACCGTGCTGGTTACCGGGGGTGCGGGCTACATCGGCACGCATACGATGGTCGAGCTGCTCGGTAGCGGCTATGACGTCGTGTGTCTCGACAACTTCAGCAACAGCTCGCCGGAAGCGATCAAGCGCGTCGAGAAAATCGGCGGCAAGCGCGTGACGACAGTCACCGGCGATGTGCGCGATCGCGAGGTGATGTCGCGTGTGTTCAAGCGGCCGATTGACGGCGTCATTCACTTTGCCGCGCTCAAGGCGGTCGGCGAATCGGTTTCGCAGCCGGTCGACTATTACGGCAACAACGTCGGCGGCACACTCGCACTGCTCGACGCGATGCAAGAGCGAAAGGTGCAACGGCTTGTATTCAGTTCGTCGGCTACCGTCTACGGCGCGCCGGACAAGTTGCCGATTGCCGAAGACGCTGCGGTACGGCCGAGCAACCCGTACGGGCACACTAAGGCGATGGTCGAACAAATATTGCACGACTGGTGCGACGCCGCTGCGGAACACGCGGCAATCTCGCTGCGTTATTTCAATCCGATCGGCGCGCATCAAAGCGGCTCCATCGGCGAAGACCCTCACGACGTACCCAACAATCTTTTTCCGTTCATCACGCAGGTGGCGATTGGCAGGCTCGACAAGCTCACGGTATGGGGCAATGACTGGCCGACATCCGACGGCACCGGCGTGCGCGACTATCTACACGTGATGGATCTGGCGCGCGGTCACGTCGATGCGCTCGAATACGCGTTCGCACACAGCGGGTACTCGGCGATCAATCTTGGCTCAGGCCGCGGGATTAGCGTGCTGCAGATGATCGCGGCGTTTGAAGGTGCGTCTGGCCGCAAGATTCCCTATGCGTTCGGCCCACGCCGCGCGGGTGATATTGCCGCGTGCTGGGCCGATCCCTCGCTGGCGCAGCGCCTGCTCGGTTGGCAAGCGAAGCAAAGCATCGAACAGGCGTGCGCCGACGGCTGGCGGTGGCAGCAGCAGAATCCGAACGGATATCGCAACTGATCAATCCGGCCCTGTGCGTATCCTGATCGTCAAGACGTCTTCGATGGGCGACGTCGTGCATGCGCTGCCCTTGGCAGTGGATATCGCGCATGCGCTTCCGGCTGCGCAGGTGGACTGGTTGTGCGAAGAAGCATTTGCGGCGATTCCGGCGATGAGCCGGCACGTCAGCGACGTGCATCGCGTCGCGCTGCGTCGCTGGCGCAGGCGCCCGTTTGATCCGGCTGTGTGGCGCGAAGTGCGCATCGCGAAGAGTGCGTTGCGTGACACCCACTATGACCTTGTGCTCGACGTGCAAGGGCTGGCGAAGAGCGCCTGGCTGGCGCGATGGACCGGCGCGCCGGTCACTGGCTTCGATTCGTCAACGGCACGCGAAGGTATCGCCGCCCACTTTTATCAACGCCGCTTCGAAGTACCGCGCAACCTGCACGCCATTGAGCGTTGCCGGCGGCTCGGCGCCGCCGCGCTCGGCTATGCGATCACAGGCGCGCCGCGCTTTGGCATCGCGCTTAACGTTGAACCGGGATCGAGCAATAGCGAGCCGATGGCCGTGTTGCTTGTCAACGCAAGCCGAGCAAGCAAGCTATGGCCCGACGAACGCTGGATTGCGGTGGAACGCTGGCTGGCGCACCAAGGCATAGCAAGCGTTCTGTTCTGCGGATCGACGGAAGAGCGATCGCGGAGCGAGTTGCTCGCAGCTCGAATGCAGCGCGCCGAAGTCAGTCCGCCCGCTACGCTCGTTACTATCGCTTCGGCACTTGCAACCGCATCGATCGTCATCGGGCTCGATACCGGTTTAACGCATCTGGCGGCGGCGCTCGGACGGCCGACGGTCGGCATTTTTTGCGATTACGACCCGGCGTTGGTGGGGCTGACCGGCGATGCGGACGCCGGCAATGCCGTTATCAGCGTCGGTAGCGCGATTGCAGCGCCGGCGGCCAGCGAGGTAATCGATGCAGCGGCACGCGTGATGAATCGTCAGCCATGACACCCGCGCGCGCGGCGTACACGGCGGTTGCTTTCCTTGCGATGCCGTTCGCCGCGCTCTATCTGCTCTGGCGCTCGCGACGGCAACCCGAGTATCGACAGCATTGGGCTGAGCGCTTCGGCTTCGCACGCTACATGCACGACGGCAAGCTTCCGGTAATTTGGATTCATGCCGTCTCACTCGGCGAAACGCGCGCGGCTGAGCCGTTAATCGACGCACTGGCGGCGCGTTTTCCGCGCCATCGCTTCCTGTTGACTCACATGACGCCGACGGGTCGCGCGGCCGGCGCGGACATCGCTGCGCGCTTGCCGGGCCGCGTGCTGCAAACCTATCTGCCGTACGACCTGCCATACGCGGTGCGGCGTTTTTTGCGCGCGTTTCGGCCGGTGATCGGCATCAGTGTCGAGACCGAGGCGTGGCCGAATCTCGTCGCGATCGCCACCGAACAGCGCATACCGATGGCGCTGGTCAATGGGCGCTTGTCCGAGCGCTCTTATCGATTGTCGCGGCGCTATGCGGCGTTGATGCGTGAAACCGCGGCGCGATTCTCATTGGCGCTGGCACAAACCGATGCCGACGCCAATCGAATTCGGCAAGTCGGAGCGAACGAATGTCGAAGTAACCGGCAACATGAAATTCGACTTTGCGCCCGATGAAGCTCAGATTGCCCGCGGAAAGGCGTGGCGACGCTCGCTCGGCGAGCGGCCGGTTTGGGTTTTCGCCAGCACGCGTGAAGGCGAAGAAGCAATGATCGTGGACGCGTTACCGGAACGTCTCGATGCAATGGTCGTGATCGTGCCACGCCATCCGCAGCGCTTTGACGAAGTCGCTGATCTGATCGAAGCGCGGGGCCTGGCTCTCGTGCGGCGCTCCAGATCAAATTTCGAAGCGGATCACAAATCCGACATATTCCTCGGCGATTCGATGGGCGAGATGACGCTGTACTACGCGGCAGCCGACGTCGCGTTCATCGGCGGCAGCCTGCTCAATCTCGGTGGACAGAATCTGATCGAGGCGTGCGCGGTGGGAACTCCGGTGGTCGTCGGGCCGCACACGTTTAACTTCGAACAAGCGACGCACGACGCGATCGAGGCGGGCGCTGCAGTCCGTGTGGCCAGCGCGGCAGAGGCGGTTGCGACGATGACGTCGATTGCGAACGACCGCCCGCGGCGCCAGCAAATGAGCGAAGCGGCGCTGAAATTTACCGGCGCGCACCGCGGCGCGACGGCACGCACGCTTGCGCGACTCGCGCCGTTTATCGAGGCTGCGCCGGCGGCTGGCTGGGTCGGCTCGGCGCCACCCGGGGTTGAGTCGCCGGGTCGGTAACGCCGGGCGTCGATGATGTTCCACGCGGACGAGTGGCTGGCGCAGGCGGTGGTGGTGGTGTCAACGTGGGCGGACTCGAGCGCTGCGGCGACCGGATGTTAAGGGCTGGAAGCTCTGGCACGGTGATCGGTTCGGCCGGATCGAGCAGCGCGTTGACCGCCGTGATGTCTTCGTCACCCAGCGTGCCCGCGGCGGCCTTCAACCTCAAACCTGCCAGCAAGACGTCGTAGCGCGCCCGTTTTAGATCGCGCTGCGTCTGCACCAGTAGCGTCTGCGCGTTCAGCACGTCGAGCTGAATGCGCACGCCGACCTCGTAGCCCAACTGTGTCGATTCCAGTTGCGTGCGCGCGGACACTTCGGCCGATTCGAGCGCGCTGACCTGCGTCAATCCAAAATTGACGCCGGTATAGGCGTCGCGCGCTGCATTGGTGGCGTTGCGGCGCGCCGATTCGAGGTCGGCGTTCGAGCGTTCCTGCAGCGCGAGCGCCTCGCGTACCCGGCTTTGAATCAGCCCGCCGGTGTAAATCGGCACGTTTAACAGCACGCCGACCGAGCCGCTGTTGATGCGCGGATTCAAGTCGCTGCTTTGCGTGCCGTTAAATTTGTTGATGTTGTAGCCGCTGACTAGATCGACCGTCGGCTTGTAGGCGTCACGCTGCCGCTCGATTTCGCGCGTAGCTATTTCGTACCCACTGCGTGCGATCTGCACCGACATAGCTACCGGTTTCCGCAGCACGCACCCAGGCGTTGATGTCCGGCGGCATCGGAGGGTTCAGATTCGGCCGCTCTCGCAGTGGTGCCAACGTATCGGGTTCGCGCGCAATGATCACCTGCAGCTCGCTGCGGCGAACCAGCAAAGCGCCGAGCGCGACCTGCTCCTGCGCTACGATCTGATCGAACCGCGCCTGCGCCTCGTTTGTATCGATGATCGTCTTGGTGCCGACTTCGAATTCGCGGCGAGCCTGCTGCAATTGCTCGCCGGTCGCCTGCTTCGACGCGAGCAGTGCAATCAGCTGATCGCGCGCGGCCAGCACGTTGAAGTACGCGTTGGCAACGCGCAGCGCGAGGTCCTGTGTCGATTGCGCCAGTTGTGCCTCGCTTTGCAATACCGTCAGCTTTGCCTGATCGAGTGCGGTCCAGTTTTGCGGGCGATAGACCGGCACGACGAGGTCCAGTCCTCCCCCATAGACGCTGTAGTTGCTGCTGATGCTGCTGCCGATGCTGCTGCCGGTATCGGAATTCGACGACCTGTAGAGGTTGTAGTCATACGCGTGCGCTGGCGCCCAGGCTCGGTAGCAGTGCCGCGCGTGCCTGCGGCACCTGCTCCTGCGTCGCCAATTGCAATGCGCGCGCCGAGGCGAGCACGGCATCGTTGGCCAAGGCTTCGCGATAAAGCGTCAGCAGATCGTTACGTACTCCTAAATTACCGATCTCGGCTGCAGCGCGTGAATCGGTCGGTTGCTCTCTCTGCTGCGCCTGGCCGTTGCTGAGCGGTGCTATCAGCAGAGCTGCGCTCGTGAACGCCGCAACCATCTGTTGCAGAGCCTGGTGTTTTCTTGCGCTTGCTCTTATTCTCATCCACGATTCCACTAGTAGGTCGGCATGGCCGGATCAACCTGCCGCGCCCAGGCATCGACGCCGCCGGTCAGATTGAAAACACTCGAAAATCCCTGGCGCTCCAGAAACATCGCGACGTGCATGCTGCGACCGCCAAGGTGACAGATACACACGATGTCGCGTTCGCTTTCCCAGTCATTCAGATGCTGCGGAATCGTTTGCATCGGGGCGAATTGCGAGCCCTCTATCCGGCACACGTTGTTCTCCCACGGTTCGCGCACGTCCAGCAACAGCGGCTTTGCACGGTCGGCATCGGCCAGCCACGCCGCCAATTCCGGCGCTGACAGCGGCTTCATCAAAACTTAAAACCCGACGGGCGCGGTGCGTTTCGCAAAGGTTTCACATGGGTCTCAAACAAGTTCAACGTGTCATACCCGTCTTCGGTGACGCGCGTAATGATCTGCGCCACCATCGCCGGCTCTTCACCGACGATCGCCGCCAATCTTCCGCCCACTTTCAACTGATCGGTCAGCGACGAAGTAACGATCGGTAACGAGCCGGTGACGACGATCACATCATATGGCGCGTAGTCGACGAGGCCGCGGCTTCCATCCGTCAATTTGACTCCCACGTTGTGCACGCCGGCACGCCGCAGATTGGACTCACCAAACGCCTTCAATCGCGGCTCGATTTCGACCGAGATCACATCGTCGGCCTTGTGCGCGAGCAGCGCCGCCATATAGCCCGAGCCGGTGCCAATCTCGATCACGCGCTCGTACGACCTGATCGCCAGTTCCTGCAGGATGCGTGCTTCCATTTTGGGCGCCCACATCCGTTCGCCGCTATCCCAATCGCCGATGCGCAGCGGGATTTCCATATCGGCAAACGCAAGCGCGCGATAGGCGGGCGGAACGAACTGTTCGCGCTTTACGATGAACAACAGATCCAGCACCGACTGATCGAGCACGTCCCAGGTCCGCACCTGTTGCTCAACCATGTTGTAACGCGCTTTTTCGATATCTAACCGGGGATGCATGGTGGTTCTTCTGGCGCTGAAGCGAGCGCGAAAGTTTATCAGCGGCACACGGCTTTGCCGTGCAGTTCACTCTGCCCACCATGCAGTCCGTCGCATCAAAGGCCGTGTGGCAAGCTACGAATATGGCAAGCTCGCGCCGATGAAATCTGCGATTTGCAACGTGTTGACGATCGCCGGTGTCGATCCGTCGGGCGGCGCCGGCATCGTCGCCGACGTCAAGGCGATCAGCGCACAGCGCGCGTATGCATGTGCGGTGGTGGCGGCGCTGACCGCGCAAAATACGCAGGGCGTGACCGCGGTGTTGGCGATCGATCCCTCGTTTGTCGCGCGACAGATAGATACGCTATTTGCCGATGTCCGGATCGATGCGCTGAAGATCGGGATGATCGGTCAGGCGTGCAGTGATCGAGGCGGTCGCCGATCGCGTTGCAGCACAAGCTACGCCGCATCGAGTTCTCGACCCCGTGATGGTCGCCAAGAGTGGCGACACGCTGCTCGAAAAGTCGGCGATCGGTGCATTGCGCGAAACACTGCTGCCGCTGGCAACGGTCATCACGCCGAACCTGCCTGAAGCCGGAGTGCTACTTGAAGCGCGGCCCGTCGAGACCATTAAAGAGATGTATCGCGTGGCCGAGCGGCTGCGAGAATTAATGCCGCATAGCGGCGCACGATGGGTCTACCTGAAGGGCGGTCATCTGCCCGGCGACGACGCGTTTGACTTGCTGACCGACGGTGACCGCATGATCGAATTGAACGCGCCGCGAATCGCAACGAAGAATACGCACGGCACCGGATGCACATTGTCGGCTGCGCTGGCGGCGTTGTTGCCGCAAACCGGCGATGTGCCGGAAGCGGCACGCCAAGCGAAGGCATATCTGACCGAAGCGCTGCGGCGCGCCGATCAACTTTCGGTCGGCTCGGGCCATGGGCCGGTGCATCACTTCCATGCATTGTGGCGGTCGGACGCATGACATAATGCGCGCCCTCGGCGGATTAGCTCAGCCGGTTAGAGCAGCGGAATCATAATCCGTGTGTCCGGGGTTCGAGTCCCTGATCCGCCACCAAGACACTCTTATGCGCACGTTTGCAAAGCTCGCTTTTCTGTTGATCGGCTTTTCGGTGCTCGGATGTGAGTCGACCACCAATCGCCTGCCCGACGGCTCGATGGTCGGCGTGATGACAACGCAGGAATTGCCCGCCGTGGTGATCGACGGCAAGCCGCAACGACTGGCGCCCGGTGCGCGCATCGTCGGCGCCAATAATTCGTCACTCACGCCTAATCAGGTGCCGGCCAATAGCAAGGTCCGCTATCGCGTCGACACATCGGGACTGATCACACACGTGTGGCTGCTTCCGCCCGATAGGTAAATCTCATCGCATTCGCCTGCGGCTCATTGTCTTCGGATAAACCGTGACCGCGAACAAGAAGCTCTACATCCGTACGTTCGGCTGTCAGATGAACGAGTATGACTCGGCCAAGATGGCCGACGTCTTGTATGCGTCCGACGGCCTCGTTGCGACCAACGACGCGGCAGACGCCGACGTGATTCTGTTCAACACGTGCTCGGTGCGGGAAAAGGCGCAAGAGAAAGTCTTCTCTGATCTCGGTCGCGTCAAACACTTGAAACAACGCAATCCGAATCTGCTGATCGGTGTCGGCGGCTGCGTTGCCAGTCAGGAGGGCGCTGCGATCGTCGAGCGCGCGCCGTACGTCGATCTGGTGTTCGGCCCGCAGACGTTGCACCGCTTACCCGATTTGATTCGCCAGCGCCGTGCAAGCGGTCGTCCGCAGGTCGATATCTCGTTTCCCGAGATAGAAAAGTTCGATCATCTGCCGCCACCGCGAGTCGACGGTGCAAGCGCGTTCGTGTCGATCATGGAGGGGTGCAGCAAGTACTGCAGCTTTTGCGTCGTACCGTATACGCGCGGCGAGGAAGTGTCGCGCCCGCTCGACGACGTGCTGACGGAAGTCGCTGACCTGGCCGGGCAAGGCGTCAAGGAGGTAACGCTGCTTGGGCAGAACGTCAATGCGTACCGCGCTCATGTTATCGATACGGAGATCGATTTCGCAACGCTGCTCGAATACATCGCCGAAATTCCCGGCATTGAGCGCATTCGCTATACGACCTCGCATCCGAAGGAATTCACGCAGCGGCTAATCGACGTTTACGCGCGTCTGCCGAAGCTGGTTAACCATCTGCATCTGCCGGTGCAGTCGGGCAGTGATCGCGTGCTGGCTGCGATGAAGCGCGGCTACACGGTCCTCGAATACAAATCGATCGTGCGGCGGCTGCGGCAGGTACGGCCGGACATTTCGCTGTCGTCGGACTTCATCGTCGGGTTCCCGGGTGAGAGCGACAACGATTTCGAACAGACGATGCGTCTGATCGACGACATCGGATTCGATGCCAGCTTCAGCTTCGTCTATAGCAAGCGGCCAGGCACACCGGCGGCGGATTTCCCGGACGAAACGGCGCCGGCAACGAAGCTGGCGCGGCTAGCGCGCCTACAGGCGGCGGTTAACGCCCACGCCCAACGAATCAGTTCGGCAATGGTCGGTTCGATCCAGCGCATCCTGGTCGAGGGGCCGTCCAAGAAGGCGTCACAGGAAAATCCCGGCGAATTGATGGGACGCACAGAAAACAATCGCATTGTTAATTTTTCAAGTGGGCCACGGGCGCTGCAGCTGGTCGGCGAAATGCTCGACGTGCGCATCACGCAGGCACTGCCGCACTCGTTGCGCGGGGAACTTCAGCTGCACGAACCGGCTCTGATTGCGTGCGACGAAGTGACGTTAGAGGCGACGAAATACACTCAGTGAAGCAAGGTCGCGCGCTACGATCACCGCCGCTTTTGGGAGTGCGCTGGCCGACGATGGCGCCGCGCTCGGGGCCAGGACTGCAGGGGAGACAAGCATGATTGACGTTCAGCGGACGCAGCGCGTATCGCGCTTCAGCGTTGGTTTGGTGGCGATTTTAGGGGCGATACTGCTGTCGTCGTGCGCCATAACGCAGCTGGTAAGCAGCGATTCGCAAAGCGCTGCAGCGGCTGCTACTGCCGCTTCCGCGATGCCGGCAGCGACAGCGCCTGCCCCGTCGGCGACCGCTCCCGCCGCGCCGACGGCAACTCCAGCGCCGATTGGCCGCCCCGTGGCGGCGCCCGCTGCGGCTCCCGCCGCGACGCCTCCGGCGGCAGGAGCGCCACGGCCGTTTGCCGAGGTCATCAAGGACGCGAAGCAAGTTCCCGGCTTTCTTCCGATCTGGCAGAAGGACGATCGCACCTGGATCGAAATCGCACCGGAGATGCTCGACAAGCCGTTTTTCTTGTCGATCAACATGACCGCGGCATCGGTGAGCGCGGACTTTTCGCCGGTCTGATGGGCTCGTGGTACGCAACTGGCGGCGAATACGTCGGGCAGTTTCGCAAGGCGGCCGGCAACGTTCACTTGCTGGCGAAGAACACGACGTTTATCGCGCGCCCAGGTTCGCCGGAAGAGCGCTCGGTCAAGAACAGCTTTTCGGACAGCCTGCTCGGATCAGCGCCGATCGCGAGCGCGCCGCACCCGGAGCGCAAATCGATCCTGATCGATGCCAACGCGCTGCTGATGACCGACATGCCGCGCGCGTCGTATGTGATCGAGCGCGCATATCGCAACTCGTTTTCGTTCGACGCGCGCAATTCATTTATCCAGTCGGCCAAGGCGAATGCCGAGCGAACGGTGTTCGACGTTACCGCGCATTACGCGCAGCCGCGCATACCCGTTCCCGCGCCGCCGCCGCCAACGCCTGGCGCGACGCCGCCGCCGTTCTATCCGCCGCCGATCGTGCTGGAAGACCCTCGCAGCCTGTTCCTCGGCTTCCTGTACACGTTTACCAAGCTGCCGGAAAATCCGATGCGGCCACGACTGGCCGATTCGCGCATCGGGCACTTCGGCACCGCGAAGGTCAACTTCAGCGACGACTCGAAGTTCCTGCCGGTGCGCTGGTACGTGCAGCGCTGGCGGATGGAGAAGAAGGATCCGAACGCCGATGTTTCGGAGCCGGTCAAGCCGATCACGTTCTATCTGGGCAACGAGATTCCGGAAAAGTATCGCGAGCCGATCCGGCAAGGGCATTCTCGAGTGGAACAAGGGCTTCGAGCGCATCGGCTTCAAGGACGCGATCGTCGTCAAGCAGCAGCCGGACGACGCCGACTACGACCTCGGCGAGACGCAGTACTCATCCGTGCGCTGGATGGCGACCGCAACGCCGTCGTTCGGCGCGATCGGCCCTTCGCAGGTCGATCCGCGCACCGGCGAAATTCTGGACGCCGACATCGGCTGGGATGCCAGTCAGGTGCGCAATATTCGCGCGCTGAAAAGCGAAGGCGTGGTGACGTACACGCCGATGTATGACGCGGTGTCGGGCGAGCTCAAGCCGCGCGAGCGGTGCCGACGGCCACACGCACAGCCGCTTTTGCAATCACATCGAACACGCTTCGCGCGAAATGGGATTTGCGATGTCGCTGCTTGAGGCGCGCGGCGAGCTCGATCCCGACAGCCCCGAAGCCGACAAGCTGGTATTCGACTTCCTGAAAGATGTGACGATGCACGAGGTCGGCCACACGCTCGGGCTGCGCCACAACTTCCGCGCGTCGACCGCCGTGAACCAGCAGCAGATTGCCGACAAGGCGTATGCCGAGAAAAACGGATTGACCGGCTCCGTGATGGAGTACACGCCGGTGAATATCGCGCTGAAGGGTGAAAAGCAGGGTGCGTACTTCACGCCGACTCTCGGCGCGTACGACTACTGGGCGATCGAGTACGCCTACAAGCCGTTTTGCGCCGAGCAGGAGGGTGCAGAGCTGGCCAAAATCGCCGCGCGCGCCAGCGACCCACAGCTTGCGTTTGCGACCGACGAGGATATCGGCGTTGCGATTGATCCGATGGTCAATCAGAGCGACCTCGGCAGCGATCCGCTCGCGTTTTTCAAGCGCCGCATGAAGCTGTCGCAGGAACTATGGCAGCGTCTTGAGCAGCGGCAGCTGTGCGAGCGGTGAAAGCTATTCGGTGCTGCGCCGCCGCTTCCTGACCGGCTTTACGCAGATGGGCTACGCGATGGGCACCGCGGCCAAGTACGTCGGTGGCTCCGAGCTGGTCAACGACTATGCGGGCACCTCACGCTTGCCGGTGACGCCGATCGACGCCGCCAAGCAGCGCGAAGCGATTGACGCTGATTGCCGATGGTCTGCTGCGCAGCGACAGCTTCAAGGTATCGCCGGAGTTTCTGCGCAAGCTGGTGACCGAACGGCTCGAACGCGATTCTCAATACTTCTGAGCAACTATGTCGCGGCCGGGTCGCCGTACGAGCTGAATCTTGCCGGAGCGCGTGTTGACCGTGCAGCGCGATGTGCTGAATCGACTGATGAGCCCGGTCGTCGCGCGCCGCGTCGTCGAAAACGGCGGGCGCGGTGCCGGTCAGCGTGCGAAAAACGCCGAACCGTTTACGCTCTCCGAGTTGTATGGAACGGTGCAGCGCTCGATTTGGGAGGAAGCGCGTATCGGTGCCGACAGTGACGTGATGCGCCGCAATTTGCAGCGCGAGCACCTGCGGCGGCTGACTTCGGCACTGCTCGGTTCATCGGGCAGCTACCCAGCTGATGCGCGCGCGCTGTTGCGGCGTGACGCACGTCAGTTGCGCGACTGGCTCGCGAGCGCTTCGAACAAGGCCGGTTTGAGCGCCGAGACGCGTGCGCACTACGCCGAAGCGTCTGAGACGCTGACTGAAGCGCTGAAAGCGCCGATGATCCGCATGGGAGTGTGATCTGGCAAAACGGGCGTCGGCTTCGAAGAAGGTTTTAAGGTTTGCTGCCGACGCCAGCAACGCCGAACTGTCGAATGTAACGGGCGCGCTCGACGCCAATCTGCGACAGATTGAGACCGAGCTCGATGTCTCGATCGCGCGGCGGGGCCATCAGTTTCGCATCGAAGGCGCTTCCGAGAATGCGCAGGCGGCCATTGCGGTGCTCGATTTTTTTCTCGAGCGCGCGCGCAAGACGCAACGCACGATCTCGGTCGACGACATTCAGCTCTATTTCGTCGAACTGCGCGGCCGGCGCGACGCTCCGCGTGATGCCGGCGACGATTCGGCGTTACCGCAGCTGCACACGCGGCGCCCCGATCTACGCGGCCGTACGCCACGCCAACGCGACTACATCGAAGCCATCCTGGCGCACGACATTACGATCGGTATCGGGCCCGCGGGCACCGGAAAGACCTATCTTGCGGTCGCCGCCGCGGTCGATGCATTGGAGCGCGACGTCGTCAAACGCATTGTGTTGACCCGGCCCGCGGTAGAGGCGGGCGAGCGCCTTGGGTTCTTGCCGGGCGATCTCGCGCAGAAAGTCGACCCGTACCTGCGGCCGCTGTACGACGCATTGTTCGATCTGCTTGGCTTTGACAAGACGCAGCGGCTGCTGGAACGGCAAACGATCGAGATCGCACCGCTCGCGTACATGCGCGGCCGCACGCTGAACCACTCGTTTGTGATCCTCGATGAAGCGCAGAACACGACGCGCGAGCAAATGAAGATGTTGCTGACACGTATCGGCTTTGGCTCGAAGGCGGTGGTGACCGGCGACGTGACGCAGATGGATTTGCCGCGCGGCACGACCAGCGGGCTGATCGAGGCGCAGCACGTGTTAGCCGAGGTGCGCGGCATCGCGTTTACGTACTTCACGGCGGCCGACGTCGTGCGGCATCCGCTGGTGGGCCGCATCGTCGAAGCCTATGAAGCCGCCGAAGAACGTGCCCAAGCGGCCGAGGCCGCGCGACCGGTAGCGGCGCTGGTGGCAGACACCGCGCGCCGCCGCGCGAGTTGATCGGACGGCGGCGCGGATCTTTCTTGCCCGCGCTGACGCTGTCGATTCAGGGGCAGGCGAGGTTTGTGGACTTGCCGGCGCGTTCAACACTCGTACGCTGGATCCGTGCTGCGATCGAGCGCGACTCTCAACTTACGCTGCGCTTCGTCGGAGCGCGCGAGGGCCGGCGGTTGAATCGCGACTATCGCAGAAAGGACTACGCGACCGATGTACTGACGTTCGGCTATTCAGTGGCACCGGTCGTGCACGCCGATATCGTTATCTGCGTGCCGGTGGTCAAGCGCGAAGCCGGCAGCGCGGCGCAAACCGATTTACGACCATCTGGCGCATCTGATCGTGCACGCCACGCTGCACGCACACGGATACCACCACGACAGCGTCACTGCCGCGCGAGCTGTCGAGGCGCGTGAACGGAAAATCCTGAAGAACGCTCGGAAAGCGCACGCCGTACTGATCGGGTTCGGTCTGGTTATTGTCAAATCAAGGTCGTGTATTCTGAATTTGTCTTAACCGCCAGGAGGGCGGCCGGCGCGCCGATAGCCTTCCGCTCCGCATGTCAGAACCTCCGCCTAGTCGTCCCTTAACCTCGCACAAACATAGGTCCCTGTTCGAACGCTTAAGCGCATTCATTTTCCGCGAACCCGGGAATCGGGAAGAGCTGCTGCAGGCGCTGCATGATGCTCACGACCGCGACCTGCTCGACGCGGACGCGCTGTCGATGATCGAAGGCGTGCTGCAGGTCTCTGAACTGCGAGCGCGCGATTTGATGATTCCGCGGTCGCAAATGGACGTCATCGACATTGCCGAGACACCGCAAACGTGGATTCCGTTTGTTATCCGCACCGCGCATTCGCGCTTCCCGGTAATCGAAGGCAGCCGCGATCAGGTCATCGGGATCTTGTTGGCCAAAGACCTGCTGCGCTATTACACCGAAGCTGATTTCGATTTGCGCGCGAGCTTGCGACCGGCCGTTTTCATTCCGGAGAGCAAGCCGCTGAACGTGCTGCTGCGCGACTTTCGCGCCCGTCGCCACCATATGGCGATTGTGGTCGACGAGTATGGCGGTATCGCAGGACTGATCACGATCGAAGACGTGCTCGAACAGATCGTCGGCGAGATTGAAGACGAATACGACCTGGATGAAAGCGATGGTGCGATCGTCACCGAAGGCGAAGGACGCTATCGCGTCAACGCGCTGACCGAAATCGGGCAATTCAACGCCAAGTTTGACACTGCACTGTCAGATTCGGCGTTCGACACGATCGGCGGGTTGTTGACCGAGCGGCTGGGCCATGTGCCCAAGCGCGGCGATGTGGTCGAGCTCGACGACCTGCGTTTTGAAGTGATGCGCGCAGACGCGCGCCGCCCGCATCTTTTCCTGGTGACCCGACTGCCCAAGAAAACGGTGGTCGAAGAGTTTGCCGATAACGACGAGCAGCGGCATCCGGCTTAGTCGCCGACTCGACGCGGCGTGAGCAGCCACCATGCTGCGCCTCCGGCGGTCTGATTGGACATGAATACCCGTCCCCTGTGGCCGCTTTACGCGTTGCTCGCCGGGGCAATTCACGCGTGCTCGTTTGCGCCGTGGAATCTGCCGTGGCTACAGGTGCTGGCATTAGCCGCGCTTTTCGCGCTCAGCACGCGAGCGACGTCGGCGAGAAGCGCGGCCGTGCTCGGTTTCGCATTCGGGATGGGCTGGTTCGGTGTCGGCGTCTCATGGGTGTACGTCAGCATGCACGTCTATGGGCTGATGCCAGCGGTCTTGGCGGCAGCCGCGACGGCGGCCTTCTGTGCCTACCTCGCCGTTTATCCGGCACTGGCACTCGGCTTGGCGCACAGGCTTTTTTCGGAAACGTTCGCGCGGCTAGCTCTCGGTCTGCCCGCGTTATGGATGATCACCGAATGGCTGCGCGGCTCGGTCTTCACCGGCTTTCCGTGGCTCGCGAGCGGTTATGCGCACACCGATGGTCTGTTGGCAGGATGGGCGCCGACGCTCGGCATGTACGGCATCACGCTGGCGGCGGCGTTGCTCGCCGGAGCTTTGAGCTTGTTAGCGCTGCACAAGCAAGAACATCGGGCGCGCCGTTACGGTTGGATCGCGGCGGTGTTTGTGTTGGTCGTCGGCGGTGGATGGTTCGGTCGAACCCAGTCTTGGACGAAGCCGGTAGGCGCATCGATCAGCGTGCGGTTGGTACAGGCGAACGTGCCGCAGAATCTGAAATTTGAGCCGAACGGAATTGCGCGCGCGTTCACCGATCATTGGGAGCTGATGCAAGGCCCGCGCGTCGACCTAGTAGCGCTGCCCGAATCGATTTATCCGGTGCCGATGCAACACGTGCCGCCGTCGCATCTGCAGGCGTTTCGCGACTATGCGCGCACCCATCAAACGGCGGTGATCTTCGGTGTTTTCCTTGAGGAGCCGCCTGGCCACTATTTCAACAGCGCTGTGGGCTATGCACCGGAAGATGCCCGTTTGCGCAGCTATAGCAAGCGCCACTTGGTGCCGTTCGGTGAATTCATTCCGCCGGGATTTCGCTGGTTTGTCGATCTGATGAAGATGCCGATCGGCGATCAGCAGCGTGGCGCGACAGCGCAGCCGCTCGCTTTGGCTGGCCAGCAGGTCGCCGTCAACATCTGCTACGAGGATTTGTTCGGCGCCGAGATCATCGATGCATGGCATACATCCGGACCAGCGCCGACGCTGATGCTGAACATCTCCAACCTTGCCTGGTTTAACGATTCGCTCGCGCTGCCGCAGCATTTGCAAATCTCACGCATGCGCGTGCTCGAAACTCAGCATCCGATGTTGCGCGCGACGAATACCGGGGCGACCGCGATCATCGACGCGCGCGGCGAGGTCGCAGCGCAGCTTCCTTATCTGACGGCCGGCGCGCTGAACGGCCAAGTGCAAGGCTACGAGGGAGCAACGCCGTTTATCCGCTACGGAAACTGGCCCGCGCTGCTGTTGGCCGGGCTGCTCCTGCTGGCAGCGCTTTTCTTTAGACGCAGGCATCGTTGACCGGGCGATCCGTACAATCGTCGCGCAATGATGACGTTCCAAGAAGTTATTTTGCGGCTGCAGGAGTACTGGGCCGAGCAAGGCTGCGCGTTGCTGCAGCCGCTCGACCTCGAAGTCGGCGCCGGCACCTCGCATCCAGCGACGTTTCTGCGTGCGATCGGTCCTGAACCGTGGCGTGCGGCATACGTGCAGCCGTCGCGGCGGCCAAAGGATGCGCGCTATGGCGAAAATCCGAATCGATTGCATCAGCATCATCAATATCAGGTCGTTCTCAAACCGTCGCCGACCGAAATCCTCGATATCTATCTCGGTTCGCTCGTAGCGCTGGGTATCGATCCGCTGGTCAACGATATCCGCTTCGTCGAAGACAACTGGGAGAACCCGACACTGGGCGCGTGGGGGCTTGGGTGGGAAGTGTGGATGAACGGCATGGAGATCACGCAGTTCACTTACTTCCAGCAGGTTGGCGGGCTCGAATGCAAGCCGATCACCGGGGAGATCACATACGGCATCGAGCGGCTGGCGATGTATCTGCAGAATGTCGACAACGTTTTTGACTTGATTTACACGACGTGGCGCGATCGTGGCATCGATAGGCAGTTGAAATACGGCGACGTCTTTCATCAGAACGAGGTCGAGCAGAGCCGCTACAACTTCGAAGCGAGTGAGCCGCAGGTGTTACTAGCGCAGTTCAATCTGTTCGAGGCCGAAGCGAAGCGGCTGATGGACGCCGAGCTCGCACTGCCGGCCTACGAAATGGTGTTGAAGTGCGGCCATGTGTTCAATCTGCTCGATGCACGCGGCGCGATCAGCGTGACCGAGCGCGCCGGATACATCGGCCGCATCAGAACGCTGTCACGCTTGGTCGCGAAGAGCTATTACGATTCGCGCGAGCGCCTCGGTTTTCCAATGGTGCGCGAGTCCTCAATCGAGGAGCCGGCGTGAAGGCGTCGTTGCTCATCGAGATTCAAACCGAGGAGCTACCTCCGAAGGCGCTGAAGACCCTATGCGGTGCGTTCGCGACCGGAATTGAAAGCGGGCTGCGCGCGCGTGGCTTCGTGTCTGAGCAAAGCGTCGTAACGGCCTATGGCTCTCCGCGCCGGCTCGCGGTCCACCTGACGAACGTTGCCAAGAAGTCGGCCGACACGTCGTTTCGCCAGAAGCTTTTGCCGGTTGCGATCGGTCTGGACTCGCGAGGCAAGGCGACGGCGGCATTGCAGAAGAAGCTCGCTGCTCTCGGCATCGAAGCTGACGTCAAGAGGCTGAAGCGCGAAAGCGATGGCAAGCAGGAAGTACTGATCTACGAAGGAGAAAAGCCAGGCGAATTGCTGATCTCCGCGCTGCAGCCGGTGATTGAAGAAACGATTGCCGCTTTGCCGATTCCGAAGATGATGAGCTACCAGCTAGCCGACGGCGAGACGACGACCAGATTCGTGCGGCCCGCGCACCATTTGATCGCGATGCACGGCCATGCGGTCGTTCCTGTGCACGCACTCGGCTTGCAGGCGGGAACCAAGACGCAAGGGCACCGGTTTCTCGCGCCAGGCACGCTGACAGTGCTGTCGGCCGATATGTATGCCGAGCAGTTGCTGGAAGAAGGGTATGTGATTGCGTCGTTCGACGAGCGGCGCGCGAAAATCGAATCGCTGCTGCTCGCCGAGGCGGGTAAGCACGATGCGCAACCGGTCGTGCCTGCCGAGCTGCTCGACGAAGTCACCGCATTGGTCGAGTGGCCGGTCGTGTACGCCTCGAGCTTCGAGCCGGAGTATCTGTCGGTGCCGCCCGAGTGTCTGCTGCTGACGATGCAGCAGAACCAAAGATATTTTGCGCTGAAAGATCGTGCAGGGAAGCTCACGAATCGCTTTTTGCTGGTGTCGAATATCGACGCGACCGACGGCGGCGACGCAATTCGCGCGGGCAACGCGCGCGTAGTGCGGGCACGACTGGCCGATGCTAAGTTTTTTTACGACCAGGACCGCAAGCAAACGCTCGAGAGCCGCGTGGCGGGGCTGGCAAATGTCGTCTATCACGGCAAGCTGGGCTCGCAGTTGCAGCGCGTGCAGCGTCTCGTCGCGATAGCCTTGGGCATTGCGAGCGAACTCGGTGTCGATACGGACGTCGTCGGACGTTCGGCGCGCCTTGCCAAGGCCGACCTGCGTACGTTAATGGTCGGCGAGTTCCCGGAGTTGCAAGGCGTGATGGGCGAGTATTACGCGCTGCACGACGGTGAATCCGCCGAGGTAGCAGCAGCGATTCGCCAACACTACTACCCGCGTTTTGCGGACGACGCACTCCCGGATTCGATCATCGGCATCTGTGTTGCGCTCGCCGACAAGCTCGAAACACTGGTGGGGCTGTTCGGTGTCGGCGAGAAACCCACCGGCGATAAGGATCCGTTCGGGTTGCGCCGGCAGGCGATCGGGATCTTGCGCATGCTGATGGAAAAGCAGCCTCGCCACTTCCGTTGATCGATTGGCTAACGCAGAACAGCCGTTCTGCTTTTCCGCCGGGCGTGATAGGTGAAGCCCGACGACGATGTCGAATTGTTTCTACTTGAAAGATTGCGCGGCTTGTTGCGCGAACAGGGCTACACCGCGCAACGAGGTCGAGTCGGTCATTGCCAGGGAGCCGGATCGCGCATCGATCAGATGCCGCAGCAATTCGCCGCGGTGCGCGCTTTCATGAAATTGCCTGAAGCCGAAAGTCTGGCTTCCGCGAACAAGCGCATCGACAACATTCTAAAAAAAGCCGACGGCGTGCCGTCATCGTTCGAGAACGCGCTGTTGTTCGAACCAGCGGAGCGCTCGCTCGGAGACGCGTTCAGTGCGGTGCGGCCGTGGGCGGAGCAGCTTTACGCCTCGGGTGACTATTCGGCGATGCTCAAGTCGCTGGTGCCGCTAAAGCTTCCGGTTGACCGCTTCTTCGACGAAGTGATGGTCAATGTCGACGACGCCAAGCTGCGCGCGAACCGGCTCGGCCTACTCGCGGCGCGTGCGTACGACGATGAATCGAGTGCCGACATCTCCAAGCTCAGCACTTAGCGCCCAATGCTTTGGCTGCGATCGTTCGCGTACTTCGCATTCTTGTTCGTCACCGTCGTGCCGTGGGCTTTTGTCGTGCTCTCCGGCTGGCTCTTTCCGGTGCACACGCGCTATTGGCTGTGCCGGTGCTGGACCGCGATGGCGATCTGGGGCGCGCGCGTCATTTGCGGAATCAAGTACAAGGTCGAAGGCTGGCACAACCTGCCCGACGGGCCGGCGATCGTATTGCCGAAGCATCAATCGACGTGGGAAACGTTTTGGCTACCCACGGCGATGCCGCGCGATCTGACATTTGTCTACAAGCGCGAACTCAATTGGGTGCCGTTTTTCGGTTGGGGCATCGCTTCGGCGCAGATGATCAGCATCGATCGCAGCAAGGGCCAGGATGCGTTCGAGCAAGTCGTCGAACAAGGCAAGGATCGGCTGGCGCGCGGGTGGTGGATCGTCATCTTTCCCGAAGGAACGCGCACGAAGCCGGGCGCCATCAAGCGCTACAAGACTGGCGGCGCGAGGCTCGCAGTGCGAACCGGGGCATGGGCGGTGCCAATTGCCGTCGACTCGGGCGAATACTGGCCGAAGGGCAGATTCATCAAGACGCCAGGCACGGTCAGCGTCTCGATCGGCCCGGCGATTGATCCGAGCGGTAAGACCGCGGAGGAAGTCGCTGCGCAGGTCGAAACGTGGATTGAATCGGAGATGCGCAGACTCGCACCGCATCGCTACAGTGCGCCGTATGTGCCGTCAAGCACCAGAAGCGTTGCAAGTACAGCGGCGGAGACTGCTTGAAGCGCAGATTACGGAATGCCCGGGCCAGCGCGAATCAGCAACTGCAGTTGACGTTCGATTCGCTGCAAGCAGCGTTCACGACGCACGATGTCTTGCCCGGCACCGAACGCCGCATCGCAGTGGCAGATCAAATCATCGTGTACCGGTTGCACCGGGTGCGCCGCCGCACGATTGGGTTTCAAATCAATGAGCGAGGATTGACCGTTCGTGCGCCGCGCTGATCGCGATGCGGGAAATCGAGGCAGCGATCGTCGAAAGTCAGCGATGGATTCTTGCCAAGCAGATCGAATGGCGTGCTTGGTGTGAGCAGCAGCGCCTGTCCGCTATTCGCTTCGCCGATGGCGGGACGGTGCAGTATCTCGGCAAGGTAAGGACGCTGCGATTAGGTGCAGCTGTGGCGCACTCCGACGATGAAATACACCTGAGGCTGTCCGAGGAAGCGAGCGAGGCTGACGTGCGCCAGGCACTGCAAGCGTGGCTGCAGGCGCAAGCGCGCAGCGTGATCGGTGAACGGCTCGAGCGCTTTTCCGAGCGGATGCAGTCGCGCTTTGCTGGTTGGCGGTTGTCGTCGGCGCGCACGCAATGGGGATCGTGTTCGCACGATGGTCGCATTCGACTCAATTGGCGTCTGGTCCATTTCGCGGTGCCGGTCATTGACTACGTGATCGCGCATGAGTTGGCACATCTTCGAGAGCTGAATCACGGTCCACGTTTCTGGAGCGAGGTCGCTCGGCTACTGCCCGGATTCGAAGCTGCGCGCGATCAGATCAAGCGCGTCGAGATTGGCTCTATATCGTTTTAGCCGCAGCTAGCCGCCGTGCCAGTCCGACGAAACTTTGCACGCCCAGCGTCTCGGCGCGCGCTTGCGGATCGACATTGCTTGCCGCGATCTCATCGGCATCGAGCAATTCCGATAAGGCGTTGCGCAGCGTCTTGCGCCGCTGGCCGAATGCCGCGGCAACGACGCGTGCGAACGCCTGCGCGTCAACTTCGGGAAGCTCGCTGACGGCGCGCGGCTGCATTCGCACCACGCTCGATGTGACCTGCGGCGCCGGCTTGAACGCGCCGCGCGGCACGTCGAAAAGCTTTGTCAGTCGATAGCGAAACTGCAGCATCACCGAGAGCCGTCCGTAGGTCTTGCTGCCCGGCGCAGCAACCATGCGGTCGACGACCTCCTTTTGCAGCATGAAGTGTTGATCGATCACGCGTTCGGCAACGGGCAGCAACGCAAACAACAACGGCGTTGAAATGTTGTACGGCAGATTGCCGACGATGCGCAGCGGAACCGCCGCGACTTCGTTCCAGTCGACTTTCAGGGCGTCGGCTTCGATCAACGTCAATTTCTCTGCGGAAAATCGTTCGCGCAATCGGGCCGCAAGATCGCGATCGATCTCGATCGCCCGGACGTGCCCGGCGCGCTCGATCAGCGCGCTCGTAAGCGCCGCCTGACCGGGCCCGATTTCGACGATGGCTTGTCCGGGCCGCGGATCGATCGCATCGACGATTCTGTGCGACGACAGCCGGGTCATGCAAGAAATTCTGGCCGAAGCGCTTGCGTGCTCGATGCGGTGCGCGATGCGCCTCGGCCGCCGGAATGAGTTCGCCCCCGGTCGCTACGCGCCCGCCCCCCAAGGGGGCACGCGATGACCTTGGGGCGGCCCGGCGCTCATCGCTCATGCCGCGCGCCGCTCACGCAACGTGCGACGCGCCAATTCGATCGCGAGCTTCAGCGCTGCCCGCATGCTGCCGGCGTCTGCACGACCGGTACCGGCCAGATCAAGCGCGGTACCGTGATCTACCGAAGTACGAACGAACGGCAAGCCGAGTGTGACGTTGACACCGTGCCCGAAGGTGGCGTACTTCAGCACCGGCAACCCTTGATCATGGAACATCGCGAGCACGGCGTCGTAGCGTTGCACGAGCGAAGGCACGAATACCGTGTCGGCCGGTAGCGGGCCATCGACGTGATGGCCCTGGCTGCGAAGACGCGAAACCGCAGGCGCGATCACGTCGATTTCTTCGCGTCCCATGTGTCCACCTTCGCCCGCGTGCGGATTCAATCCGGTGACCACGACGCTCGGCGTCTCGATGCCAAAGCGCGACTGCAATTCCGCGATCAGGATATTCAGCACAGCCGCAATCCCGTCGATGCTCAGCGCGCCCGCGACCGCTGCAATCGGCAAGTGCGTCGTCGCCAGTGCGACTCGCAGCGGACCATGCGGAGTATCGCCGACCAGCATCATCACTACGCGCGGCGTTGCTGTGCGGTCGGCCAGATATTCGGTGTGGCCGGTAAACGGAATGCGCGCGTCGTTGATGACGCTCTTTTGCACGGGCGCCGTCACTATTGCGTCGTAGTCGCCGGCCAAGGCGCCGTCGATCGCTCGATCGAGCGTCGCCAGAACGTAATGCGCATTGCGCGAATCGCGCCGGCCGGCCAGGGCAGCGGTGCGCAGCGGCACGTGTTCGATGTTTGCAGCGGGCGGCCACGCTGCGCCGGTTGCGCGCGCTCGCTCGGCGAGCAACGCCTCGTCACCGATCAGCGTGATGGATGCGTTATTCGTAGCCTCATTGATTACATCGAGCGCCGCCAGCGATATCTCAGGACCGATACCTGCCGGCTCGCCGGTCGTGATCGCGATGCGAGGCGCGTCGATCGACTTACGACCGGTCGTCGAGTCGATACTCGACATACGTCTTGTCGCGCAGTTGTCCGCATCCAGTCCTGATACGCCTCGTCGGCCTTGCGGTCACGCAGCGCCTGCCGCGCTTGCAGCCGTGCGCGCTCGGACGAGGCTTGCTCGGTGCGGCGCTCGAGCACCTGAATCAGGTGCCACCCGAACGGCGACTGCACGGGAGCGCTTATCTCGTTGATCTTCAGTGCGTTCATCGACTTCTCGAACTCGGGCACCGTGTCTCCGGGGTAGAGCCAGCCAAGATCGCCGCCCCGGCTACCGCTCGGATCAACCGAATGCAAGCGCGCCAGCGTGCCGAACTCGATCTGTCCGGCTTCGACGCGCTGCTTCATTTCGTCGAGCCTGCGTTTTACTTCGGGCTCGGGCGTCAGATCCGATACGCGCAGCAGGATGTGTCGCGCGTGCGTTTGCTGTACCGGCCCCGCAGCGAGCTTGCTGTCGACGCCGCTGCGGCGCCCGAGCACCTTCAGGATGTGAAAACCGTTCGGGCTGCGTATCACTGATGTGATGTCCCCAGGTTTTAAGCCCTTAGTAGCATCGATGAACAGTGTGGGCAGACGGTCCGTGTTGCGCCAACCGAGCTCGCCACCTTGCAGCGCTTCCGGCGCATTCGAAAAGCTGGCCGCAATGCGCGCGAAATCCGCGCCGCTTTTCAGCTGCGCGATCAGCTCGTCGGCGCGTTGTCGGGTTGCGTCGACGCGATCGCTCGCCGAGTTTTCCG
Organism: uncultured beta proteobacterium; assembly: GCA_963786295.1. Lineage (GTDB taxonomy): Bacteria > Pseudomonadota > Gammaproteobacteria > Burkholderiales > Burkholderiaceae_F > JACCZX01. The sequence goes on from CAWAYV010000006.1 coordinate 183,820, forward strand.
GCACGCGCAACAGAATTTGCGCAATGTTGATTTCTTCCGAATCAGCTGTCACACCCGCCTGCGCAGCGACAAAATTTTCCAACTCGCTGTCGGAGATCTGGACGCGAGAGTCGACCTCGCGTTCGCGCAGCCGATTCAGGATGATGTCCTGCCGGATGTCATCGCGAAACTGCGTAAACGAAACGCCGTCGGCTTCGAGCCGCTGCCGCAGCGCCTGCACCGTCATGCCGTTGGACTCCGCGATGCGCCCGAGAGCTGCGTTGACCGTCGCGTCGTCGACCCGGACACCGGTTTCGCGCGCCAACTGCAGTTGCGCACGATCGACAATCATCCGCTCGAGCACCTGGCGTTCCAGAACGTCTGCCGACGGTGGTTGAATCTTCTGGCGCCGCAGCTGCACTTCCGCGATGCGTGCGCGCGCGCGCAGCTCATTGGCGGTGACGACTTCGTCGTTGACGACGGCGACGATCCGATCTATCGACCGTGACGCGGGGCGGGGCGTGGCGTTGCTGCCGCCGCCGCAGCAGAAGCGGGCCCGGCAGGCTGTACGGCTTGCCCTTGCCCAAAGCTCGTACTGGTCGCGATCACGGATGAGACGACAAGCACAAGCTTACTAACTGAGACAGAAGTGATTGCTCTGTTCATTTGCGCACTTATTCGTAGTAATCGAAACGCCCCGGCTCCCGCGGCACTGGGTTCAGCATCTTGTAGCCGGGAATATTACGCTGCAGAAGGTTGGCTACGCTTGATCCGACACTCGTCAAACCGTTCAGTTCCAGCTGCAAATAGAAGTTGGTCGTCGTCTGCTGCGCTGTCGTCGCAAACTTTTGCACGACGAAGCGCAGCAGCCAGCAATCCTGCTGATATTCGAAGCCGGCCACGGTATCGACAAAGCGTTTGTCCTCAAGCGAGTAGTTGATGCGCCCGACCGCATACCAGCGATTCGACAGCGGCCATTGACCCGAGAGGTCGATCTGGCTGATCCCGTTTGGACTTGCCTGATATCGGTAATACGCGGTCAGCACCGACGCGCGCCGCGGCTGCCAGCGCGTACCGGCAGTGGCCTGTACGAACTCGTCTTCCTCGGCCGAGTACTGCGCCGCTAGATCGATCGCCCAGGATCGCCCGAGCTGTGCGCTGAGTGTCGCCAGCACGTCGGTCGACTTATTCGTAGCGAGGGGTCTGGCCGGGCAATGTGACGAGCTGTTCGGTGAAGTAATAGCGCTGCGCGATCGCTGCGCGCAGTCGTTCGGCACCTGTTTCAGTGTCCAGAATGCGTGTCGTTAGCGCAGCTGTCAGTTGATTGGCGTTCGAAATTCGATCCGAACCCGAGAAAATATTCTCGGTAAAGAGTTGCGCGTAGTTGAGGTCTGCTAGCGCACTATCAAAGTTCGGCAAATTGTTCTGATTGCGAAACGGGATATACGCATAGAACAATCGCGGTTCAAGCGTCTGCTGCGCGGCGCGGCCGAACCACCCGATGTCGCGCTCGAAAATCAGACCCGTATCGAGACTCAGTATCGGCAGCGTCCGGGTGACCGTCGGGTCAAGCGGGTGAAATTCGGGATCGATGTCGTAAGCAGTGGACGACACACGCGCACGCGGCACGACGAACCAGCCCGGCGCAAGAATCGGATACGCGGCTGCGCACATCGGCGATATAGCGATTGCCGGTAGCATGCGTCGGGTTCTCGAATCGCGTGCCCTCGAGGGCAGCGGCAGCTTCGAAGCCGTTCCAATCTGCAATGTAGCCGTTGACGGTGACCTGCGGCACACGCTCGTAGGGCTTGGCGATCGGTTGCGATCGGATCGGGATCCTGCAGGATTTGATTCTTCGTTACGCGAACGGCGGCGTTCCAATACGGCTGGTTGTACGCGACGTAGCCGTCCTGCGGCAGCACCTTCTGTGATGTGTCGACGATCGTGCTGGCGAAGTCGACGAAATAAAGATTGTCCGAGGCGTGGTTGTAGTTGATTCCGGCAGCAAATCCGCGCGGCGATGCGTATTCGTACCGCACGGCTGTGAAATCTCTGGTATGTCGCCTGTTTCCCGGTCCTTCGCAATCACGTCATAGACGAGCGTGCGCACGCTGCGTCGGATCAAGGTAGCGGAGCTCGTTTTCAAAAAGCACGCCGCGTTTGGTCATCAGGCGCGGCGTCAACGTGTAGTCGTAGTTCGGCGCAAGGTTGAAGTAGTACGGCATCCTGATGTCGGTGCCGAGGTTCGAGCTCAAACCTAGGCTCGGCGTGAGAAAACCCGATTTGCGCCGGTCGCTGGTCGGAAAGCTCAGAATCGGAGATGCGAGAATCGGAAGACCCTTGAAGAAAAGCGTCGCAAAAGTTGCGGTGGCGGTTTCGTCGAGTCCATCGAACTCGATCGATTCTGCCTGCACCCACCATGCGTTGTCTCCGGGCCCGCACGTGGTGAAGCGCGCATTCTCCATTCGTGCTCGCTCACTGCCGAGAAACTCGATCAACGAGGCTTCACCCCGCCCCTGGCGCGGAGCGTACGTAAAGGTGGCGTCGGGCATCGAGCCGGTTTGCGCATCAACGCGAAAGTCAAGACGCGGGCCGGTGAATACCGCACCGTCACGAAACACACGCGCCTGGCCCTCGACGTTGACGATATCGGTTGCCTGCGTGTACGTAATCGTGTCACCACGCATTACCGCGCCGCCACGACGGATCTCGGCATCGCCTCGCAGTATCAGCCGCTCACCGACGCTGCCCTCGATGCTTTGCGCGCGCGCGAAAGTCGGCTCTCCATCGCGGGTCCGGGAACGATTTTCGTCAAGCTGGCGCTCGAGTTTCAGCTGCGGTGGGGCAGACTCAGCCGTCTGCGCAGTCCCTTGCGAGAGCACCGGCCCGCACGAAATCAAAAGCGCCGCGCAAAATAACGGACGTTGTTTGTGAGGGAACTGCGACCCAGCGGTCGCCTGCAAGCGCGGCATTAGGGTGAACAGGCCCTAGAATCTACAAAGCTCTTTTCTTCGCCAGCAAGCGCCCAGCGGTGCGAGCGGATTATAGGCACTGGCTTATCGATACTCGCACTCCAGCACATGCGCCTAGCAGCCATCGCATGAATCAATTTGTTCCCGCAGCGGACACCGCGACGGAAGATGGGCGCTTGGCGGCGCTGACGCTGTGGCTGAAAGCGTTGGCGCCTCGCTACGGTCTGGATGTGGCCTCGCTGCGGCCGGCATCGATTGATGCGAGCTCGCGCCGCTACTTTCGAGTCAATTGCGCGCACGGCAGCTTGATCGCGATGGACGCGCCCCCGCGTTCGGAGGATTCGCAGCCGTTTATTCGCATTGCGTCGCTGATGAGACAAGCGGGTGTCAACGTACCCGACGTGCTGGCAAGCGACCTGACACAGGGCTTTTTGCTGCTGACGGACCTCGGAGACACGACGTATTTGGCTGCACTGAACGACGACAACGCATCGCAGCTCTTCGAGGATGCAATCGACACGCTGATTCGATGGCAGCTGTCGACCAGAGATGGGCTGTTGCCTCCGTACGACGAATCGCTGTTGAGGCGCGAATTGAGCTTGTTTCCCGATTGGTTCATTGCGCGGCACTTACAGCGTGAATTAACGGGCAAGCAAGCCGCTGCACTCGAGCAGGTGTTTACGCGCGTCGTCGCTTCGAACCGGTCGCAGCCGGCCGTGTTCGTTCACCGCGACTTCATGCCGCGCAATCTGATGGTGTCGCAGCCGAACCCCGGCGTACTTGATTTTCAGGATGCGGTAATGGGCCCGATAGCCTATGACGTCGTGTCGCTATTTCGTGACGCGTTTATCAGCTGGGACGAAGAGCGCGTGCTGCAGTGGACACGGCTCTACTTTGACCGTGCGCATCGTGTAAATCTACCGATGCGATCGGATTTCGCCGAGTTCTGGCGTGACTTCGAATGGATGGGCTTGCAGCGACATTTGAAGGTGCTCGGCATTTTCGCGCGCATTAAGTATCGTGATGGCAAGCCGCACTATCTTGATGATGCGCCGCGCTTTAGCGGTTACGTGCGCGCGGTGACGCAACGCTACGACGAGCTTGCACCGCTGGCGCACCTATTCGACGAACTGGAGATTGTGTGACAGCGCCAATGCGTGCGTTGATCCTTGCGGCTGGACGCGGCGATCGCATGCGGCCTCTGACCAACGTAATACCGAAGCCGTTGCTGCTGGCGGGCGGCAAGCGGTTGATCGAGTGGCAGATCGAAGCGCTGCATGGTGCCGGAGTGCGCGAAATCGTCATCAACACGGCGCATTTGCCGGATCAGTTCGAAACCGCGCTGGGCGATGGGCGACGTTACGATGTTGCGCTTCACTACTCACGAGAAGGTAAAAGTTCGGAAGATGCGCTTGAAACACTGGGTGGCATCGTCAAGGCTTTACCCTGGCTTGGTAGTGCACCGTTTATCGTTACCAGCGGCGATATCGTGACCGATTATCCGTACCAGAGCCTCGCTGTTGCTGTTGAATCCTTACAGCAAGGTGCGCGCGATGCCCATTTGGTGCTGGTCGACAATCCACCGTATCGCTTGCAGGGAGACATGGGGCTGGTGAAAGAGCTGTTGAGCTACCGCATCGATCCGGATGCGATACCACGGCTGACATACGCAAACATCGGTGTCTTCGCGCCGCGTTTGTTTAACGGCGTTGCCATGGAGCGAGCGCCGTTGTTTCCGTGGCTCTTTGACATTGCACGCCTCGGACGAGTCAGTGGGGAACGATATGCAGGGCGTTGGTTCAACGCGGGCACCCCGGACGATCTGGCACAACTGGACGCCGAGTTGAGTCGCGCCCTTACACGCACTGTGCCCGAATAGCGTCGATGACAGTGTCGCCTAGCAGTTCGAACATGGCGCCTGTTGCCATTCTCGGCGGCGGCCCAGTCGGCCTCACGCTCGCCTTGCTGTTGGCCAGACGTCGCGTGCCGAGCGTCATATTCGACGCACGTAGCGTCGAACAAGCGAGCGCAGATCGACGCCTACTCGCACTTTCGCTTGGTTCCTTGCAAACGCTCGCTGCGTTTGTGGAGTTGCCCGGCAATGCATTGGCGCCGATTCGCACGGTCATCGTGTCATCGGTTGGCCAATTCGGTCGCGCCGTCATCGATCAAGCCGACATGGGCGGCGAAATGCTCGGTGCCACGATTCGCTACGGCGATTTGATCACGACGCTCGCTGCTGCTGTGAATTCGAACGGGCTGATTTCCGTTCGCCGGCCATTGAAGGTCTCTCTGGTGCGCCAGTCCCCATCGAGCGTTGAAATCGAGCTCGACCCTCAAGGATCGTTCAGCGCGCCCTTGGCGCTCAGCGCTGAAGGCTTTGGAATGGGTGCGACCGGATCGACATCGCACGCAGCGTTAATTGCTGATCTCGAAGTCGACGGCATTGAACATGGCCAGGCTCGCGAGCGTTTCACGCGCGAGGGCCCGTTGGCACTGCTGCCGTTACCTGTGCGCGCAGGTTCGAATGCGCATCGTGTGGCCCTGGTTTGGTGCATGAGTAGTGCGCAGGCCGAGCGGCGCAGTGCTCTTTCGGATGGCGAATTCATCGATGAGCTCGGCGCGCAACTCGCCGAGCGGAAGCTGCGAGTCACATCAATGCAGTCGCGAAGCCGATATCCGTTGCATCAACAAGCGCGGGATCAGCTGTTCGAGCATCGGATTGTGTATCTGGGCAACGCTGCTCAAACGCTGCACCCTGTGGCGGGGCAGGGATTGAATCTCGGGCTGCGCGATGGCGTCGTCCTTGCAGAACAGGTCGGCGCAAGCTACGCGGCCGGAGCCGATCCGATACAGGCGTTACACGCCTACGCACAATCGCGCCGCGCCGATCGTGCCGCGATCGTGGCGCTGACACGCACGGCACCGGGATTTTTCTCGACGCGGTTTGCGCCTATTGCGCTGGCGCGATCAATAGGGCTTACCGCATTGGCGGTTGTGCCGAATTTGCGACGCGAGTTCGCACGGTTGCTGATGTTCGGCGTACGCTTTTAGCGACGTCGCGCCGATCACAGCCAACGTTACGACCCATCTTCGATAATATCCGCGCTCCGCATTTGCCCATCTTCGCTCGCCCTTCATCGCAATGAACATTGGCCCGTACGAGCTGCCGAACAACGTGTTCGTTGCGCCGATGGCTGGAGTGACCGATCGGCCTTACAGGCGGCTGTGCAAGTCGCTGGGCGCAGGCTATGCCGTGTCCGAGATGGCCGCATCGAATCCGCAACTCTGGGCCAGCGAGAAAACCTCGCGCCGCCTGAACCACGATGGAGAAAACGCTCCGGTCGCCGTACAGCTCGCCGGAGCAGATCCGAGAATGCTGGCGGAAGCGGCGCGCTACAACGTCGATCGTGGCGCGCTGATTATCGATATCAACATGGGTTGTCCAGCCAAGAAGGTGTGCAACGTTGCTTGCGGTTCGGCGTTGCTCAAAGACGTCGCAATGGTGGCGCGCATTCTTGAAGCCGTGGTTAAGGCTGTCCAGGTACCTGTCACATTGAAATTTCGTACCGGCTGGGATCTGTCGAATCGAAATGCGGTCGAGATCGCGCGCCTCGCGGAGGCGAGCGGCATCGCCGCACTGGCGTTGCACGGCCGAACTCGTGCATGCGGCTACATCGGGGGCGCGGAGTACGAAACGATCCGTGCGGTTAAGCAGACTGTAAAAATCCCGGTCGTTGCCAACGGCGATATTGATAGTCCGGAAAAGGCGCGCTTCGTTCTTACTGAGACCGGCGCCGATGCCGTGATGATCGGGCGCGCTGCGCAAGGGCGACCCTGGATTTTTCGCGAAGTCACACACTTCCTGGCGACCGGTTCGCATCTGCCGCCGCCACTTGTTGCAGAAGTACGGTCGTTGCTGCTCGATCACCTAAACGATCATTATCACTTTTACGGCGACGCCGGGGCACGCACTGCGCGCAAACACATCATCTGGTACACGAAAGCGCTGGTTGGTGGTCGACAGTTTTGCGAACGGATGAACACGATCGACAGCTGCGCGGACCAGGCGCAGGCGGTCGATCAGTTTTTTGCTGAAATCGGAGAGCGATCGGAGCGCCTGGTCTATAGCCCGACGCTGCATTAGGAAAAAATCGATGGCGAGAACAATAGCGAAGGTGAGGGCAGCAGGGGCGACGACGGTAACGAGAAGGTCGAACCGCTCAACTACTCCATCGACGCGGTTCGCCTACCCCACCAGTGAGCGGATGAGCCGCGCGCGCAGTGGAGAAACGCTTGAACAGTGCGTGTTGCGCAGCCTGGATCAATATTTCACTGATCTTGACGGCTCCCGCCCGCATGCCCTGTATGAGATGGTGGTTCACGCGGTGGAACGCCCGTTGCTGGAATTTGCGATGGCCAGGGCCGATGGCAACCAATGTGTCGCCGCTGAGTTGCTTGGAATCAATCGCAATACTTTGCGCAAGAAGCTGCAGCAGTATCGCTTGTTATGAGAAGCCATCTCAGAAGCTACTGCGCGTCCCGATCTTGGCGCTCCGGTGCTCGCCGTAGCTCTTGTACGTGTGCGCTCCTCGCACCAACCTCGGGCCGCTCGCTACGCTTCTGAAATGGCTTCAAACTCGACGAACCGGTGGGCGCTGATCAGCGTCTCCGATAAGACCGGTGTCGTCGACCTCGCCCAGCAGCTAAGCACGCTCGGATTCCGAATTCTTTCGACCGGCGGCACCGCGAAGATGCTTGCTGCAAGCGGTGTTGAAGTCACCGAAGTTGCGCAGTACACCGGTTTTCCCGAGATGCTCGATGGTCGCGTCAAGACTCTGAATCCGCGCATCCACGCCGGCTTGCTCGCGCGGCAGTCCGACGCCGAGCACATGCAGACACTGGCGCAGCATCAGATCGATCCGATCGAATTGTTGGTCGTCAACTTATATCCATTCGAGCAAACCGTCGCTCGAGCGGACTGTTCGTTCGACGAGGCAATCGAAAACATCGATATCGGCGGCCCAGCGATGTTGCGTGCCGCTGCCAAGAATCATCAGAGCGTCACCGTCATCGTCGACCCGGCTGATTACGGCGCAGTGATCGATCAATTGCGTCGCGCCAATGCGGTTGATCCGGCAGCCCGGCTCGCGCTCGCGAAAAAGGTTTTTGCGCACACCGCGAACTACGACGGTGCAATCACCAACTACCTAACGTCACTCGACGACCACGGCACCCGCGGCACTTTTCCGGACGTGCTTTCCAGGCAGTGGATCAAGGCGCAGCAAATGCGGTACGGCGAAAATCCGCATCAGCACGCGGCGTTTTACCGAGAGCGAAGTGTCGGAGCCGGACTTCTCGCCGGCTTTTCGCAGGTGCAGGGCAAGGAGCTGTCGTATAACAACGTCACGGACGCGGATGCTGCATGGGAGTGCGTTCGCTCTTTCACTGAAACGGCGTGCGTGATAGTCAAGCATGCGAATCCGTGCGGCGTCGCAATCGGCTCTAACGCCAGCGAAGCGTACTCAAAGGCATTCAAGACCGATCCGACGTCGGCCTTCGGTGGAGTCATCGCTTTCAATCGAGCAGTCGATGCAGGCGCAGCGCAGGCGATCTCACGCCAATTCGTCGAAGTTGTGATTGCAGAGGAGTTCACTGGTGAGGCACGCGCGACGTTCAATGCCAAGCCCAACGTGCGATTGCTGACGGTGCCCCCGGGCGATGCACACAACGACTTTGACTTCAAAAGCGTCGGCGGCGGCCTCTTGGTGCAGACCCCGGATGCTCATTCGCTGCAGCCATCGGATTTGAAGATCGTCACGGCGCGCAAGCCCAGCGCGCAGCAGGTGAACGACCTGATGTTCGCGTGGAAAGTTGCAAAGTTCGTCAAGTCAAACGCGATCGTATTTGCACAAGACGGCATGACGCTCGGCATCGGGGCAGGACAGATGTCGCGTGTGGATTCGGCTCGCATCGCGTCAATCAAGGCAGAATCCGCCGGCCTTACGCTCGCCGGGTCTGCGGTGGCTTCCGATGCGTTTTTTCCATTCCGTGACGGGCTCGATGTGGTGGTCGATGCCGGCGCATCATGTGTGATCCAACCCGGAGGCAGCATGCGCGATGACGAAGTGATCGCAGCCGCCAACGAGCGCGGCATTGCGATGGTTTTTACCGGCGTGCGGCATTTTCGACACTGATACAGTTCGTCGAGCATCGTGCAGCAGCGGCTGACGCAGCTGCGCCGCCTACGTCGTCGGGCACTTCGTGCCGACCACTGCGGTACTCACAACGCCGGCGCAAAAAAGGGCTAAAGCGCTTTTTGCTCAACGCCCCGGCGTTGCTCCGCTCCTCGGGCGACGACTCAAAGGCGGCGCATCTGCGCCAGCCGCTGCTGTCGCGACATTGCCTCGTGCGAGGTGTTTTTCTTTTCCCCCAGAGAATGCCCCGCGCCAGCGTTTGGCGTAGCGGCTGCCTTAGAGTCGTCGCCCGAGGAGCGGAGCAGCGGGGCTTAGGGCCTGCGTTTGAGCGCAGCGGTTTGCAGGCCCGCGCTGGCGAGTACCGCAGGGTCGGCACGAAGTGCCCGACGACTCAGGCAGCGCGCTACGCCAAACGCTGGCGCGCTAGCAGCTACGTCAACGCTGCGCGCTGCGATCGTCTTTGCCAATGGCACAATCCTGCTGTGCCGTTCTCCGCAATCCGCATCCTCGGTATCGACCCCGGTCTGAATCGGACAGGATATGGCGTCGTTGAGGTGAATGGCTCCAGGCTTGCGTTCATTGCCGCCGGTGTCATTCGTGTGCCGGCCGGCGATTTGCATCAACGGCTGGGGACGATTCTGCGATCGTTGGGCGCGGTGATTCGCGATACGCAGCCGCAGGTTGCCACGATCGAAAAAGTTTTCGTCAACGTCAATCCGCAATCGACGCTGTTACTTGGCCAGGCGCGTGGTGCGGCGATCTGCGCAGCGGTCGCCGAGGGACTTGTCGTTCATGAATACGCTGCATTGCGAATCAAACAAGCCGTGGTCGGGTTCGGTCGCGCCGACAAACGCCAGGTGCAGACCATGGTGCAGCGACTGCTTTCGCTCGATCGGGCACCAACCAGCGATGCAGCCGATGCGCTTGCATGCGCTATTTGTCATGCGCACTCAGCGAGTTTGCTGATGGCATTGCGATCGAAGGCGAGCATTGCCCCTCGTGTGCGCTCGACAGCAAATGGCCGCCGCGCGTGGACGGCGCGGCTGCAGGGCGTCGAGTAGCTTTCGATGATTGGCCGCATCGAAGGCCGGTTGCTGGAAAAGAATCCGCCGGGGATTCTCGTGGATGCCAACGGTGTCGGTTACGAGATCGATGTCCCGATGAGCACGTTCTATCAACTGCCGTCCATTTCGGAGCGCGTCACGTTGCTGACTCACCTGATTGTGCGTGAGGATGCACATCAGCTGTACGGATTTTCGACCAATAGTGAGCGCGCAGCGTTTCGCGAGTTGATCAAGATTTCCGGCGTCGGTGCCCGCACAGCCCTGTCGGTGCTTTCCGGGTTGTCGGTTTCCGAACTTGCGCAAACGATCACGTTGCAGGAAAGCGGACGCTTGACGCGTGTGCCGGGTATCGGCAAGAAAACGGCCGAGCGTCTGTTGCTGGAGTTAAAGGGCAAGCTCGGTGCAGATCTCGGCACAGCGAAGACGACTGCGGCGAATGACACCGCGACCGACGTCATCCGTGCCTTACTCGCTCTCGGCTATAACGAGCGCGAAGCCAACGCGGCAGTGCGCGGAATGCCGGCAGATGCTGAAGTCTCCGATGGCATTCGATTCGCGCTGAAGTCCCTCGCCAAGTGATCCATCTGCGAAATGACTGACGCCGATCGCATTGTCGCTGCCGCAGCCACCTCGCCGAATGAGGAGGCGATCGATCGCGCGCTGCGTCCCACGTCGCTCGTCGAGTATGTCGGGCAGCCGAAAGTCCGCGAGCAGCTCGGCATTTTTATCGAAGCAGCGCGCAACCGCGCCGAATCGCTCGATCATGTGCTGCTCTTCGGCCCGCCGGGCCTCGGCAAGACGACGCTCGCTCACATCATTGCGCGCGAGATGGGTGTCAACCTTCGGCACACCTCGGGGCCGGTACTGGAGCGGCCGGGCGATCTTGCTGCAATTCTGACGAATCTTGAGCGAAACGATGTGTTGTTCATTGACGAGATTCATCGTTTGAGTGCGGTCGTTGAAGAAATTCTTTATCCGGCACTCGAGGATTTTCAGATCGACATCATGATCGGCGAAGGACCGTCGGCGCGCTCGATCAAGATCGATCTGCCGCCGTTTACTTTGGTCGGCGCCACAACGCGCGCCGGCATGCTGACCAATCCGCTACGTGATCGCTTCGGGATTGTCGCTCGGCTCGAGTTTTATTCGGCAGAGGAACTGGCGGCGATCGTGCGGCGTTCGGCCCGCTTGTTGAAAGCGAATCTGACCGACGAAGGAGCGCGTGAAATCGCGCATCGATCGCGCGGCACGCCGCGCATCGCCAATCGATTGTTACGGCGCGTGCGTGACTATGCCGAGGTCAAGGGAACTGGGGAGATCTCGCAGTCCGTGGCGGACGCGGCGCTCGCGATGTTGGAGGTCGATCGGCTGGGCCTGGACATCATGGATCGAAAACTCTTGCTCGCCGTCATCGAAAAATTCGCGGGCGGTCCGGTCGGTATTGATAATCTGGCGGCCGCAGTCGGCGAGGAGCGCGATACGTTGGAGGATGTCGTCGAGCCCTATCTGATTCAGCAGGGGCTGCTGCAACGAACACCGCGCGGACGGGTAGCCGCAGTAACGGCGTACCGGCACTTCGGCATCGTCGAGCCGCGTGGTACGCGCAGCGCCGAGGGACTTTTCTAACAGACTGGACCGAGGAGCCCTCAGCCACTGCTGCGACGCCGCAGCGCTTGGCACTAACATTGCATAGTTTTGAAAGCGCAAACTGGCTAGAATCGCCGCCTTTTGCAAAGCCCGACAATTCGATTGACGGGTGCAACTCAGTTGGCCGGGGGAACTGAAGTGGACTTCTCTCAAACACAGCGTGATCCGACTCGCAAGTTGCTCGGGATCAGCGCGGTCGTGCTGTTTCACATCATCATTATCTATGCGCTGATTACCGGACTTGCACGTAAGGTAGTTGAAGTCGTCAAAGGTCCGATCGAGGTCAAGGTGATCGAAGAGGTCATCAAGAAGCCGCCTCCGCCGCCCGAATTGCTCCCTCCGCCGCCGAAGGTGCAGGCACCGCCGCCACCGTTCATACCGCCGCCCGAAGTTAATATTGCGCCGCCGCCGACACCGGCGCCGACCATTACGGCGGTCACACCAGAAGCGCCACCTGCGCCGCAAGCCCCGGTGATCGCTGCGCCGGCTCCCACCCCCGCTCCGGCGCCGGTGCAAACTGCAGCTGTTGTGTGTCCTAACTATCGCGAAGCGCTCAGTTCGGTCGCGTACCCGCGCGAAGCGGCCGCCGATGGTATTCAAGGGGAAGTGCTCGCCGAATTCACTCTCGCAGCGAATGGGCAGATCAAAGACATTGTCATCAAGACGAGTACAAATCGCGTGTTCAACAAACCCGCGATACAGATGATTCAGAGCAAATTGGTTTGCAAAGGCCAAGGGCACGACATCAAGTTGACGTTGCCGATCAGCTTTAAACTTAGTTAATAAGCTGGCCGGCATGGCTCACGAGGCTAGACCGGCTACGCAAAACTTCCTACAAGGAGACTTTCGATGATTGGGTTTTTCCGTCGCCATGCGGCCGTGCTGGCTGCGATCCTGGTGGTTGCAGGACTGATAGCGCCCGGCCTCACCATGGCGCAGCAGGATCCACAAGTCCGCGCCGCCGGTACTGGTGCCGCCGGCCAACTCGCAAGCTGCACCATCGGCGCCACCGGCGGCGGTTATCCCGGTTCCGTCGGCGCCGCCGAAGGCAACGGTCGAGAAGGAAGTGGTCGAGAACCCATATGGCCTCGAAGCGGTATGGCGCACAGGGCGATTTTGTGTCAAAGGGCACGCTGATCATCCTCGTGATCATGTCGATGGGAAGCTGGTACATCCTGTTCGTCAAGTTGTGGGAGCAGTACAAGCTGATGCGCGAAGCGCGCGATGTGCGCAACGCCTTTTGGAAGGCCCCCTCGTTGAAGGAAGGTGCCAAGCGGCTGGACAAGAAGAGCGCGTATCGCTACATCGCCGAAACCGGGCTTGACGCGAACGAGCATCACGAAGGGGCGCTGACCGAAAACATCGATCTGAATACGTGGGTCACCATGTCGGTGCAGCGCTCGGTCGATACGGTGCAGAGCCGCACGCAGGATGGCCTTGCATTTCTGGCAACCGTCGGCTCAACGGCGCCGTTCGTAGGGCTGTTCGGCACGGTGTGGGGGATCTATCACGCGCTGACCGCGATCGGCATCGCGGGCCAGGCGTCGATCGACAAAGTAGCCGGGCCCGTCGGTGAAGCGCTGATCATGACCGCGATCGGCCTGGCCGTCGCGGTGCCCGCGGTGATGGGCTACAACTGGCTGGTTCGCCGTAACAAGGTTGCGATGGACGCGGTGCGAACTTTCGGCGCCGACCTGCACGCGGTGCTTCTCGGCCGCCGTCCTGAGTTAAGAACCGCGGCTCCGGCACGCTAGGTGTTTTCCGGGTCTACGGAACAAGGAACCAAGCCATGGCAATGAGTATCGGAGCGGCGGAAGGCGCAGAAGACGAAGCAATCTCGACGATCAACACGACGCCGTTGGTCGACGTGATGCTGGTGTTGTTGATCATCTTTCTGATCACAATTCCGGTCGTCACCCAATCGATTGCGCTGCAGTTGCCGCAGGAGACCAACGTTCCGCGCCAAACCAAGCCGGAGAATATCGAGCTGGCGGTGACCAAGGATGGCGACGTTTACTGGGGTATGCAGTTGATCAAGGACAACGACGAGCTGGTGAATCGACTGAAGAAGATCGCCGTGCTGACGCCGCAGCCTGAGGTGCACATACGGGGCGATCTGACGGGCCGCTACGAGTTTGTCGGACGCGTCGTGTTCGCGGCGCAGCGCGCCGGTATTCAGAAGATCGGTTTTGTTACCGAGCCGCCACCTCGTACGTGACTTAGGAGTTCAGCGATGGCAATGAATGTCGGTTCGGGCGGCCCAGACAAGGACCCAGACGTGATGATCGATATCAACACCACGCCGTTGATCGACGTGATGCTGGTGCTGCTGGTGATGTTGATCATCACGATTCCGATCCAGCTGCACTCGGTCAATCTGAACATGCCGATCGGCACTCCGCCGCCGCCGCTCGAGCAGCCGGTGGTGATTACGGTGGACGTCGACTTCGACGGCACGATCTACTGGAACGGCGAAGTCCTGTCGAACAAGGCGGCGCTTGAAGAGCGTTTGGTGTCGGCCGCCGCCATGCCGGTGCAGCCGGAAGTGCATCTGCGGCCGAACAAGCTGGCCGAATACAGAGACGTGGCAATGGTGATGGCAGCGGCGCAGCGTCTCGGCGTCACCAAGCTCGGTCTGGTGGGCAACGAACAGTTCGTGCGTTGATATTGCGCATTGAGGAGACGTTGTCGATGACAATCGATGTGAATACTCACGCAATCAGATCGTTTCGCCTGTCGCTGGCGGCAGCCGCTGTCGTAGCCGCGCTTGGCCTGCAAACAACTCCGGAGGGGCGCATCACATGGTCGACGGCCACCGCGCAGGAAGCAGTCCGCGGTGAGGTCGGGCGGCCGTTGCAGGCAGCGCGAGATCTGATCAAGGGCAAGCGTTACAGCGAAGCGCTGGCGAAGCTGCGCGAAGCGGATGCCGTGCCGAACCTCACCGCCAGCGAAAAGCTTTTGATAGAACAGATGCGCGCGTCGGCGGCACTGTCGGCGGGCGACAATGGTCAGGCGATCAAGGCGATTCAAGCGCTGCTGGCATCGGGCCGCTTACCCGAGTCGCAGCAGGCGCAATACGCCGGCAGCCTGGCGTCGCTGTATTACCGCGAAAAAGACTATCGGGAAGCTGCTCAGTGGGCGGGTAAGGCTTTGCGCTCCAATCCGTCTGACGGCGCAATGCGCAGTCTGCAGATTTCGTCCTATTACCAGGCCGGCGACCTTGCCTCGGCGTCCAGAGAAGCGCTGGAAGACGTGCAGGCGGCCGAGAAAGCCGGCCGGATACCGCCTGAAGATCGCCTTCAGTTGCTGGCCAACATCGCATCAAAGACGGGTGACCGCGCCGCGTATGTGGCGGGCATCGAACGCTTGGTCGCGTACTACCCGAAGAAGGAGTACTGGGTCGATCTACTGCGTCGGCTTGAGTCGAAGCCCGGCTTCTCCAACCGCTTGACGTTGGATCTTTATCGGCTGCGTGCAGCAACGAAGACGCTCGATTCGCCGAATGAAGTCGTTGAAATGGCGCAACTCGCGTTGCAGCAGAAGCAGGCCGGCGAAGCAAAGCAGGTATTGGACAGTGCGTTCGCATCCGGCTTGCTCGGCAAGGGTACGGAAGCCGAGCGTCAAAAGCGGCTGCTCGCGCTGGCCAGCGAGCGCGCTGCTGACGCCCCGAATCAGTTGAAACAAGCCGAGGCCGAAGCGTTGGCCGCCGCCGATGGATCCGATCTGGTCACTATCGGCTTTGCCTATAGCGGCCTGGGCCAGCACGAGAAGGGTATCGCGCTGATGCAGCAGGGGATCGCAAAGGGGAAGCTAAAGCGCGTCGACGAGGCGAACCTGCATCTTGGAATTGCGTATCTGCGAGCTGGCCAGAAAGCGAAGGCGCAGCAGGCCTTCAAGTCGGTCGGCGGCACCGACGGTACTGCCGATCTGGCGCGACTGTGGATGAGGGTCTAGCAACCGCTCGCTCGCTGCGAAGTCAAAAAAGCCCGCCTTGCGGCGGGCTTTGGTCTTGGATGCCGATCTAGTCCGTTACCTAGTGGTTCCACTAGTCGAGGCCGAACGAAATGGCCGGCGTCGCACTTTTCCAATCGGCGCTGGACCTTATCGGTTGGTGTCCGCCGGCGTGCGGCCTCAGGTCACTTCACGAGGCTGCGCAGCCAGTCGAGCTTGGCCGCATACAGGTCATGGTCCCTGCGATTTCCGCTCAGTTCGGCGGCCCGTGCTACTTCGGCAGCCGCCTGCTCGACATCGCCCAGCCGGTAAAGCGCGACGCCGAGCCAGAAACGCACTTCGGCTGGGGTATCGGGCCGCTTTAACTCGCGCGCGAAGTAATCGCGTGCCGAGCGGAAATCCTCGCGCTTCATTGCAGCCAGACCAAGCTGGTAATACTGCAGCGGCGGTCGCGACTCGAGCCGAGCCAGCTGCTGTCGCAGCCGTTCGGCTTCCGAAACGCGGCCCTGTCGGGTCCGGACTTCAGACAGATTCGCAAGCGCAAAAGTAAGGCTCGCGTCGTCCGCCAGCATATGTTCGAACACGGCCGATGCCTCGGACAGCAGGCCCTTTCTCAAATAGAGAAGGCCGAGCGTGTTCTGAGCCTGCACAAAATCGGGGCTGTTCACGACGGAGCCGCGCGCCCATGCGTACGCATCGTCGTTGCGGCCGCCGACCATAGCTTCGATCGCCCGATTGTTCATGAACATCGAGACCACGAGCGATTCCGGAATCTCTCGTGTTTTTAGTCCCGCGATCTGTTCGCTGGGCAGAAAATCGATTGTCAGCTCATGCGCGAAAGGTGTGGTGCTGACGTCGGCCAAGCGTCGGCCAAGCGTGATGTTCACATGTCCGCTGCCCAGCAATAGGCCGTCCTTCAGCGTCCAGTTCTCCTCCAAATCCGCACTCTGATACCGCACGCGCAACCCGAGCTCCTTGGCAAAGGCTGCCGTCATGATCACGAGCGACAGGCAGTTGCCGGCGCGCGCATCGAACGCTTCAGCAGCGTTGCGAGTGACGGTCGACTCGTATTCGAGCTTCAGCTGGCCGCTTCGATAGAGCGCCTCCGCCAGCGCAGTCTGCTGGTCGATCAGCCCAGGTCGGAATTCGGTGCGCAGATAGTCGCGCATCGACTCGCTGACAACGAATATCCGGTCGACCGCGATCGGCTCGGAAGGGGCGCGGAAGTGCTGATCCGCGAACAGGAACGCGGGAACGTGGCCCTGGTGACCCGGTGACGATGCGCATCCCGCGGCAAGCAGCGCGCACGCAATCGCGGCGACTCTAACGAGCCTCGAGATCACCGTCGGCAATCGACCAACCGACATCGTTCGTGATAAGAATGAACCGAACACAACACTACTCCTGCGCTGCCCGGGGTGCCATCCGCGCGACTCGCTCGTTGGGAACACAAAGCTGGAGGTAACCTACTTGATGCGGCGTACGCGGGGCGAAAGTGCTACGCCATCAATATCAAGAAAGTAAGCACCTAGCACGCCGCGTTGGACTGAAGCTGTGCGTTTACCAGGCCGCGTTGCGTAGCTCGATCCATCCACGACCTGCCAGACCTGGCCGTTTTCGAGCGCGATTTTCTCGTTGGGGCCCCATCCTGAGAAGTTGCTCGGCACTGTTGACTCGACCGTCGATTCGCCAACTCGCGGGGTCTCGGAAGGCTCGGTTCTGCTGGTTCGTGGGCCGGCGGTCGCGGCCGGCGGCGTCAGCGCGAGTGCGTCATAGCAGGCGAGCCTCGCCGCCGGGTCGCTGAGCTTGCGACAGCTCTCGAGAGTGCCCTGTGCGATCGCCGGCATCGCGATCAGCCAAACCACCAGCAAGCCGAAGCGCGCGGTTTCTCTATTCACCGAAAGACTATGGAGCGCAAACGCGAACGGCCTCAACTCGATTTCGATTTGTCCGCTGCACAATACCGGGCCTTGAACCATTCGGTCAACAACGCGCGCTCCTTCGGATAGGACGCGGTCACGATCCGGTCAGCAGGATCGCTTCCCACAAATCCCGAGTCGCGGAGATTCACCGATCCGCGATCGACCACTTTCTTGTCGGCGTCCAATAGCCGAAAGTCGAAGGTGAGCGCGATGACCCACGAGTTCTTGACGACGCGCACGTCGCTCCGGGTTGTGTTGGCGCCGGCCGATGCCATCCAGCCTGCCGAGTTGACTTCACTGAGTGCGAGTTCGAGCAGCTGGCCCTCGTTCAGGCATTTTGGCGCGGCCGACTTCAGCTCGTCTTCAAGGGCGTTCTTGAGTCGCTTGGCCGACTCTTTGCGGATCAGACGATCGGTGCTTTCCTCGATGAACTGCGCGTCCTTTTTGAACGCGACCTTGGCGTCGGCGGGCGCCGCTGCCGCGGGGCCAACGGCGCATAAAGACGTGAGAACGGCAACGACGGCAATAGAAGGGATGACAACTTTCATGAATGCTCCTCAAGTCACCCGGATGGCTACAAGCTACTCGCGTTGACTCCGCGCTTCAACCGACGGGCGAAAAAAAACCGGAACCCCGCAGGGTTCCGGCTTAGACAGACTTCCCGGCGCGTGGTTTACAGCCGTCCGCGGATACCGATGTACCACCGGCGGCCGATCGGATCGTGGCTCGTGGCCATGTCGACCCCGGTAATCCCACCCGGCAGGCTGGAGAGGAGCTTGGACTGCTCCGTACCGAACAAGTTGTCGATCCCGGCGTACACGCTCCAGTTCTTGTGCACCTGGTACGTGCCCTGGATGTCGGTGTAGATCTCGGAATCGATCTTCTTCGCGCCGCGCGGCAGGTCGAAACCCGCCAGGAACTGGTCGTCCAGCGCCATTTCGCCGATAAACGTGTTACGCAGCGTCACGCCCCAAGGACCCCACGTGTAGCCGAGCGACAACGTCCATTTGTTCTCCGGCTGGTCGCCGGGGCTCTCATTGGCGACGGCGGCGACTTCGCCAACAAAATAGTCTCTTTCTGCGCCCGGCAACGGGATGACGTAGCCCTCCAGGTAGTGCGTCCAGGAGAAGCGCGCATCCAACCGACCCGGGCCCACGCGATCAGAGTAAGCCGCGGTGAAGTCGATGCCCCTGGCCCGCAGGCCGCCGCTGTTCGAGACTGATGTGTCGATGAATTCCAGCGATCCCGCACTGTTGGAGCCTTCGACCGTCGGTCGACGCTGGATGAACGAGCAGAACGACGCGTCACCCGTGTAGCACTGGTCGAGGATGAACTGGCGCGGCGTTGACACGATCGCGTCGTCGATCTTGATGTCGAAGTAGTCGATCGTGAACGCCGTGTTGCGCAGCCAGTCGATGTTGCGTGGTGTGAACACGAGGCCCAGCGTCCACGACTTGCCTTCCTCCTCCTTTAGATTCGGGTTGCCGCGGTCGAACCCACTGATGCCCTGGACATCGGCCTGATTCAGCGTGAACGCGCCGTTCGCTGCAACGTTCGAAGCAACGCCCGGAGCGGCAAGGCAGCGCGTGCCGAGCGTACCTCCGGTGCCGGCCGTGACGCCATCGCACGGATCGCTCAGGCCGGTCGGAAAGTCCTGTGACGGCGCCAAGAACAGCTCGGCGATGTTCGGTGCCCGCGTGGCCAGCGAGTTTGTCGCGCGGAACCTGAGATCGTTGTTCAGCGCCCATTCCAGACCGAGCGAGTAGCTGAACGTGCTACCCACCGTCGAATAATCGCCGAATCGAACTGCCGCAGTCGCTGCCAGCATTTTCGCCCACTCTTTGTCCTTCACGATGGGGAAACGACCTTCGAGGAAGAAATCCCACACGTCGAAGCCGCCGCTGGTTTCCGGAATGGCGTTGTTAGCGTTCAGTCCGGCCTGGGTCAAGGCGTCGTGCGTGGAGCGCGAGAATTCCTTGCGGTACTCGATGCCCGCCGCGATGCCGAGCGGGCCGGCGGGCAGCTGTGCAGCCTCGCCGGTAACCGTCACGCCGACCACGTTCTGCCGCGTTTCACTGGTAAACGTGGTCGGCGCCGCGATGTATTGCGCCGCCTCCGGGCTGATCGAGTTGAAGCCAAAGACGTTGATCGGAACGCAGCCCTCGGCAACCGCATTCGGGTCCAGGCACGTTACGCCGCCGGCTCCGTCCGGAATCGCTGCCAGTGCGTTGCGGAAGTTCAGCACGTTGGTCTGGCCCCCACCCACCTGCGACTCGGTCGTCACGCCATAGCTCCAGAACGCGTCGTAGTTCCAGGGTCCGGTGATGGCGCCCTTCACGCCGGTCATCATACGGAACGTGTCGCGCTCGGCTTCCTGGCCGCGGTTGCCGACTTCGGAAAGCCGCTTTGTGAAGTTGTAGTCCACTGCGCCGTCGCCATCCCGGTCGGTGAGCAGCGCGAGGATATCCGGCCGGATCATCGGGTTGTTCACCAGCGCGCCGTTGACCATGAACTGCGCCGGAATGATGCCGCCGGTACCCGGGAAGAGCTGCGCGGAATCGAGCGGGAACGGCTCGAGCTCGGAGACCGTTTTCGTCCGGGCGTAGTTGGTCTCGAAGTACGCCGAATGGCCTGTGCGCCACTCGTATTCGCCGACGGCGGCAAAGAGGTTCCGGTCCGTCGGCACCGCGATGGTGCGAAGCTTGTTCCGATCGAAACCCGTCGCGCCAACGCCATCCGGAAAACCGTCGCCATCAACATCGGCGCCGTTCGTCGAGAACGGGATCAAGTTGCCCGCCGCGTCGAATGTTCGGTTGCCGCCCCCAAAGAACACGCGACCCTGCGGCGCAAAGCTCGAGAAGAACGGCCGCTGAATGTTGAAGATGTCATTCGGGTCACCGGTGACACCAACGGCCCTGTCGATTTGGTCCGTGTTGACCCAGTCGCGGTCACGCGAGTACACGGCTCCCTGTTTGCTGGCGCCGAGGTGACCCATCACGAAGCCACGCTGCCCAGTCGTACCGAACGTCAACGACGCTGAACGCTGGTCGTCGTCACCCTCGAAGCTCTTGCCGTATTGGGCATCGACGGCGAGTCCGCTGAAGTCCCGCTTAAGGATGATGTTGACCACGCCGGCGACGGCATCCGAGCCGTAGAGCGCCGACTGGCCGCCGGTCAGGATATCGATTCGATCGATGAACTGCGTCGGAATCGTATTCAGGTCCACCGCAAATGCCGTGGGGACTCCGGATACGTACCGCCTGCCATTGACCAGCACAAGCGTTCGATCGTCACCGAGATTGCGCAGGTTGACGGTAGAGACCCCCGCGCCGCTGGTCTGGAAGTTCGAATTGCTACGCGTCAGGGTCGGAGTGCCGATCGTAGGGTTCTGTTAGAGGACGTTCTGAATGTTGATTGCGCCGGTTTCCTCGATCGCCTTGGTAGTGATCTGCTGCATCGGCGACGCCGACTCGGCACCCTCCGAGACGATGCGCGTACCCGTAACAACCGCGCGTTCCAGCGTCTGACCCGTCTGGGCGGGCTGAGCGGGTGCTTGAGCGCTAGCCGCGGTCATTAATGAAAACGCGATCGAGCCGCTGAACGCCAACGCGATCCCGCGCGCCATTGGTTTGAGTTCAAACATTAAGGTTTCCCCCCGGAAAATTGATGCATTCGGACAGTCTCGAAGAACGTGCTGACGACATCGAGAGGAAGCCGTCGCTATTCAATTTCGAGAGCACGCGCATTGTGGGGTTGCCTGTCGTCGCTTGGCAACAAACCTTCAAGGCGATATATAACGTGTTGCTTTTCGTGTTGCTTTTCACTGACACCGGTTCGCAACAGGCGATGACGCTGGTCAGCACCCGCGCGATCCTTCGACGCTTGTGCAGTGCAAAGTGCGGTGCGCTGCGCGCGCTGTCGCGTAGCAGTTGCAGCAACGCCTTACCGTGTTGTATCGAACACACAGCAGCGCAAAGCGACGTGCTGCTGCAGTGCGGAAACAAGGCCGTAGCGTCGGGCTAACCCTAGGCGGCGCGACGTACTCGCGGTACTGCAGACAAAAGCGCTCGTGTGTAGGCGTGCCGCGGCCGCCTCAAGACTTCATCAGCGGTACCTGCCTCGACGATCTTGCCGTCTTTCATCACCGCGATCTGATGCGCCAGGTATTCGACCACGCCGAAGTTGTGCGTGATAAACAGGTAAGCGACGCCGAGTTCGTTCTGCAGCTGTCGCAGCAGATTCAATATCTGCGCCTGCACCGATACGTCGAGCGCTGAGGTCGGCTCGTCGCAGACAATCAGCCGCGGATCGACCGCCAACGCGCGCGCGATCGCAAGACGTTGCCGCTGGCCGCCGGAAAACTCGTGCGGGTAACGATCGACCGCATCGGCGCGCAAGCCGACCTTTTCCAGCAGCGCCGCGACTTCAGCGCGTCGTTGCGCGGCATCGACCGTCGGTCGCAGCGCGACGATGCCTTCCTCCAGGATTTCCGAGACGCGCATGCGCGGATTCAACGATGAAAACGGGTCCTGAAAGATGATCTGCATCTTGCGCCGTGCCTGATGCAGCTCGTCGCCGTCGAGGCGATCGAGCGGCTCGCCGTCAAGCCTGGCCTCGCCTTCGATGCGCGCGCTGTCGCGCAGCAGTTGCAGCAACGCCTTGCCGGTCGTCGTCTTGCCGCAGCCCGATTCGCCGACCAACGCGAGCGTGCGGCCGGCGGCGAGATCGAACGAGATGCCGTCGACCGCCTTGACGTAGCCGATCGTGCGCTTCAAGCAGTCCCTGGCGAATCGGGAAGTACACGCGGTAGTCGCGGACAGTCAGCAGCGGTGTAACCGATGCTGTAGCCGGCGCGGGCGTGTAAGTCGACTCGGCGCTATCGATGCGACTGGGCAGTGCTGCTGCCAAGGCGGGCATCGCGCCGGCTTCCCCCTCTCTATATAGAACACACCGAACCTGATGCTCGGCTACCGGTTCGAACAGCGGCGGCGGCGCTGCGACGCACTCGGCATGCGCCCATGGGCAGCGATCGGCAAAGCGACAGCCGGTAAACAGCTGATTGAGCGCCGGCACCTTGCCCGGAATGGCTGCTAGCCGTTCAGCGCGCTTTTCGGTGTTCGGCAACGCCGCGAGCAACAGTTGCGCGTACGGATGCAGCGGCCGCGCGAAAAACTCCTGCGTCTCTGCGACTTCGACGATCTGGCCGGCGTACATCAGTGCGATCCGATGTGCCACCTCGCTGACGATGCCGAGATCGTGCGTGATCAGCAGCATCGCCATGCCTTGCGCCTTCTGCAGCTCGACCAGCAGCTCGAGAATCTGCTTCTGGATCGTGACGTCGAGCGCGGTGGTCGGTTCGTCGGCGATCAGCACGTCGGGCTCCGCCGCCAGTGCGATCGCGATCATCACGCGCTGCTTTTGGCCGCCCGAGAGCTCGAACGGATAACTGTCGATGCGCCGCTCGGCTTCCGGCAGGCCGACGCGCTGCAGCCATTGCAGTGCCTTGGCACGCGCTGCGTCGCCTTTGAGCGCGGTGTGGCGCTCGATGACTTCGACGATCTGCGCGCCGACGCGCAACACCGGATTCAAACTCGTGGCCGGCTCCTGAAAGATGATGCTGATGCGGCGTCCACGCACGTCGCGCATGCGCGCTTCG
Organism: uncultured beta proteobacterium; assembly: GCA_963786295.1. Taxonomy (GTDB): domain Bacteria; phylum Pseudomonadota; class Gammaproteobacteria; order Burkholderiales; family Burkholderiaceae_F; genus JACCZX01. The sequence goes on from CAWAYV010000006.1 coordinate 207,208, forward strand.
GGTAACGCAGTGACATCCATGCCGGCCAGGTTGACCCTGCCGGCGTCGACTCTACCGTTGTCGGGCAGCAACCGCAGAATCGAAAGCGCAGTCATCGATTTGCCGCAACCCGACTCACCGACCAGCGCGAAAGTTTCGCCACGCTCGATCGTCAGCGACAACGCATCGACCGCACGCACCAGGCCGGCATCGGTGTCGAGTACGGTGCCAAGACCCTCGACGGCAAGCGCCGCGTTCCCAGGTTGCCCCCTCGCGCTGCGCGCGGTCCCCCCAAGGGGGACGCTGCGTTCCTTGGGGCGGCCCGGCGAAACGCTCACGCCGCTTCCTTCAACAGCCGTCGCGGCCGAAACACGCGTGCGCGCGGATCGAAAGCTTCACGCACTGCGTCCGCGAAGAGATTCGCGGCCAGCACCAGCGCGAGCATGAACGTGAACGCGGTCGCCAGATTCCACCAGACAACCGGATCACGCGACATCTCGCTGCGCGCGAGATTAATCATCGAGCCGAATGACGACGAGTTCGGATCGACTCCCACTCCCACGTATGAAAGTACGGCTTCGTACAGCACGAGTGCCGAGAAGTCCAAGCACCGCAACGATCAGCACCAGGTGCATCACATTCGGCAACACATGCCGCGCCATCACGCGCCACTTGCTGACGCCGAACGCGTGCGCTGCCTGCACGTAGTCGAGCTCGGCAATTTTCAGCGTTTCGGCGCGCAGCAGCCGGCACAACGTCGCCCAGCCGGTCACGCCGAGAATCAGGCACAGCAGGAACAATCGAAACTCGGCGCGCTCGACGCCGGTTTCGAAAACGTCGGCGTGCTGATCGATGTAGACATTGATCAGCAATACGAACGCCGCCACCAGCAGGATCGGCGGAATCGACGACAGCACGGTGTAGAAGTACTGAATGCCGTCGTCGACCCAGCCCTTGAAGTAGCCGGCAAGGATGCCGAGCACGATCGCCAGTGGCAACGTGGCAATCGTCGCCAGCGAGCCGATCACGACCGCGGTGCGAATGCTTTTCAGTGCCTGGTACAGCACATCGTTGCCGGTGCGATCGGTGCCGAACGGGTGGTAGTACGGCCACAGTGCCGCCAGCCAGCCGATGATCATTGCCACCACGATCACCGTGATCAGCATCGGCCGCCATGGAACTTCGGTGTTGCCGCGGGCGATCTGCGATAGGGAATTGCGCAGGCCTCCGTGCCTCCGGCCGAGTAACGAGACCGCTGCCACCGCAATCGCAATGCCGACGAGCATGCCGATCAACGCGCCCTGAAACGAGCGTGCTGCAATGTCGGCTTTCCACTCGCGTTCCGGCTCCTTCAAATGCGAGCCGCCGAACGCTAGCCGCGGATTGCCGCGCACTTCCTTGCCATCGACGACCTGCGTTTCCTTCTGGAACGACCAATACGCCAGCGGCGTCGAATACGTTTTCTCGCGTGACTCGATCGCGTGCGACATCAATGCATCGAAGATCGAAAGCGTGCGGGTGCCATACGCAACCTGCGCATCGGCCGCGGCCCCCTCGACTGCAGACAGGCGAGGGCGAAAGTGCACCGAATCGAGCAGGGCGATGGTGATGAACACGCCGAGCACTACGGCGGCGCACATCGCCGGTGCGTCGCGCAGCACGTGCGACCAGTTGGCGCGTGCGCGCGCATTGCGTCGCATGCGCCAGATGTAGACGACGACGCCCGCGACGACGAGCCACAGCACGAAGTCGGTCCACAGAAAAACGAACTTAGGCAAGCCGCACTCTCGGATCGACAAACGTGTACGCGATATCGGTTGCCAGGTACGCGAGGATGTACAGCAGCGACCCCAGGAAAACCATCACGTGCACGATCGCAAAATCCTGCCCGCCGATCGCTTCGATCACATAGGTGCCGAGGCCGGGAATTCCAAAGAATGACTCGAAGACGATCGAACCGAGAAACGCATACGGCAACAGCGCGCTGACGTGCGTCAGCACCGGCAGCCAGGTATTGCGCAGAACATGACGGAACAGCACGACCGCTTCGGACAATCCCTTCGAGCGTGCGGTTCGCACATAGTCCTTGTTCGCTTCCTCGAGCAGCATCGCGCGAAAAAGTCGCGCCTCGGAGCCGAGCTGAAAGATGATGCCGACGATGATCGGTAGCGCAAGAAACTTCAGCAAGCTAAGGCCGGGCACAAAACCCGACAGCGGCACCAGCTTCAGCATCTTGCCGAAGAACCACTGCGCCATGATGATGTAGAACAGACTCGAGATCGACATCATCACGACGCACAGTACGGTGCCCCAGAAGTCGAGATAACTCGCGCGAAAAAACACGAGCAGCAGCGAAAACGTAATGCCGACTATGCACTGTCAGCAACAGCATCGGTCCGGCAAGCGTCAGGCTTACCAGCAGGCGCGTGCCGATCTCATGCTGGATTTCGCGTCCGCTATCGCTGGTGCCGAAGTCGAGCGTGAACAGCCGCAGCGAACGATCGTAGAAAATCGTCTTTGTGATCTTCTCGACCCCTTCGGCGTCGCGGTTGAACCACAACGGCTTGTCGTAGCCGCGCTCCGCTTTCCACTTTTCGATCGCATCCGTCGATACGCGTTTGCCTCCGATGTTGAGCCGTGCGATGTTGTCCGGCGAGTTCACGGCAAAAAAAAGCGTGAACGTCAGTAGGTTCACGCCGATCAGGATCAGCACCGCATACAGCGCGCGGCGCACGATGTAGTTCGCCACTACTCAGCTCCGCTGGCCGCCAGACCGCGCGCCGCGTTCTCACGCTCGCGTCGCTTCCATGTCCGGAATGCCGGGATGACCGCCGCTATCAGTGCCAGCGCGATCAGCACGACTGGCCACCAGATCGGGTTGTTCCATTCGGCGATCTTGGCTGCACGCAGGGCCGGGATCGACCTTCATGTACATCAGTCGGTCCATTACCAGCGGCGCGGGCTTCACGTTGCCGAGCCATTGATGATGCACCGAGCCCGCGTACGGGTTGTAGCCGAAGGCCCATGGTGCGTCTTCCTGCGTGATCGCCGACCATTTGGTCCATCACCTGCTGCTTGCGCGGCCCGTCGTCGAGATACTTCATTTCCTCAAACAGCTTGTCGAACTCCGGGCTCTGATAGTTCGCGGTGTTGTTGCCGTTGCCTTGTGTCAGGGCTTGAGAATTCGGTCCGTACAAAAGAAACAGGAAGTTCTCGGCGTCGGGATAATCGGCCTGCCAGCCCCACCAGAAAATCTGCAGGCTGCCCTTGTCGGCCTTGTCCTGAAAGCGGTTGTAATCGGTCGCACGCAACTCAAGCTGCACGCCGATTTTCGCGAACTGCTTGACCATCCATTCGACTTCGGCCTTTAACTCGGGCGTCAGCGCGCGCTGATAGTCGTAGTTCAGCACCAGCGGCTGGCCGGTTTTGGCATCGCGCCCGTCCGGGTAGCCCGCCTCGGCCAGCAGCTTCTTCGCCGCTTCGATCGACTTGCGCTTCGGCTTTCCGTCGACGACGTCGTACACCGTCGGGTTGATTCCATTCCGGCGAAAGCCGAATACCCCGGGCGGCACCGCACTCATCGCCGGCTCGCCGGCCGCCTTGCTTTCAAAAACGCGGACAAACTCTTCCCAATCGATCGCGATCGACAGCGCCTGGCGCAGCTTGCGGTTGCGAATCTGCTCGTCGGGAGTCTTGCCCTTGCCGACGACCGGGTCCCACCAATTGAATCCGAGGTACCAGTTGGAGCTTTCAAGCGTGCGCGGCATCTGGATGCCGCGCTCTTTGAACAGCCGCGCGACCTCTTCCGAGTTCTTGACGTCGTAATCGATACTCAAGCAGCCAGTCGTGGCGCGATACCTCGGGGTTGTCGTAGTAGCCCTGCATGAACTTCGTCTTGTGCGGAATCCTTTCCTTCTCGATCGTGAAGACGACGCGATCAATGAACGGCATCGACTTGCCGCAATCCGCAAGCAGCCCGGCAGCCTGGTCAGCGCTCTCGCCCTCGCATGGGTACGGCTCACCACGAAAGTTTGGATTGCGCGTCAGTACGTGGCGGCGATTTACCTGTGATTCGGTCAACATGTACGGGCCAGTGCCGACCGGCCAGTCATTCATTGTCAGGTTGTTCGCGGCCATTCCCGGCTGCGAATAAAACTTGTCGGCTTCCCACGGCACGGGTGCGAAGAAACCGAGTGTCATCCAGTATTTGAACTGCGGGTACTTGCCGATCAGCCGGATGCGCAGCGTGTGATCGTCGAGCGCCTCGGCGCCGGCGAATGAATGGTCGCGAAAGTCCAGAAACGGCAGGCTGCGGTCGGTCAGCGGCCGGCCGTTGCGCAGCTTCTGATCAACCTGGCTGATCTGCTCGCCGTACTCCTTCAGCCCCATGATTTTCTCCGCCAGCGGTGAAAATGACGGCGACTTGATGCGCGTAGTCGCGAGCCGGCGGATCGCGTAGACGTAGTCGTGCGCGGTCAGTTCGCGCGTTCCCTGATGCTCGAACTCAAACGGAGTGCGTTTGTTGCCTATCTCGGCTTCGGTCAGCGCGTGATTGACGTACTTGCCGCTCGCATCTTTCGCGAAGGCCGGATGCGGCGCGAACTTGATCCCCTTTTTTATCTTGATGTCGTACACCGACTCGGCGATCTCGGGGCCAGGGGCATCGGCGGGAAGCTCGCGGCCGTCCTTGTCGAAGTAGCGCGGAAGCACGACCGCCTCTGCCGACCGGGGCATCACTTCGTACGGCCGCTTCAGATAGTGGAAGCGATACGGCGGCTCGAAGATCGAATAGAGGTACGGGGTCTCGTCGACCGAGTACGAAGCCGTCGGGTCGAAGATACTTTGGAGAGCGCTCCTGAAAACCGTTGAAAAGCGTGTTGGTCTTCTCGGCGCCTAGTGCGTGCGGGCTGTTGGTAATGCGATCGCAACCGGTGGCAGTGAGCGCCACCATCAAAATCCAGACGGGCAACCGCATTCTCAATCCCCTTTAAACCGCGCGCGATTGTAATCGCGGTAACCCGAAAGAGCCTCGCGCTGGCTCGCTGAGCGAGCGCTTGCGCGCTCTATACTGCGCCGCACGCGCAATGCATTCGATTTCTCGTGCCGAAACCCTTTACTTGGACGATCCGCGTTTACTACGAAGACACGGACACCTGCGGCATCGTCTACTACGCCAACTATCTCAAGTTCTTCGAGCGGGCGCGCACCGAATGGTTGCGCTCGGTGGGCTTCGAGCAGCAGAAAATGGCTGATGAGCTGGGCTTGCGGTTTGTGATCGCGCGCGTCGAGTGCGATTTCAAGCAGCCGGCAAGGCTCGACGATGTGATCGAGCTCGACGTGCGCGTGGCGCGCGTCGGGAGCGCGTCGATGGTGTTCGAGCAAACGGCGAGGCGCGGAGCTGTATTGCTGGCCTCGGCGCGCGTTCGGGTCGGCTGCATCGAGTCAAACACGCTCACCCCCGCGCCGCTGCCGCCGCTACTGCTCGCCGCGGTCGAGCAACTACCTCAACTCCAAGCATGACACCGACCGCCGACCTTTCGATTCTTTCGCTGATTACGCAAGCCACGCTGGTCGTGCAGCTGGTGATGCTGTTGCTTGCCTTCCTGTCGATCGCATCGTGGACCGCGATTTTTCAGAAGCAGTTCTCGATCAAGCGCGCCAAGCGCGAGACCAACGAGTTCGAGAAACAGTTCTGGGGCGGTGCCGATCTGTCGCGGCTGTTCGAGATTGCATCGAATCCACGCCGCAAGTCAGGGGCCGAAGAGCGCATCTTCGAAGCCGGTATGGGTGAGTACTTGAAGCTGCGATCGCGCGCGCAGACTTCCGATGACCGTCCGGCGATGCTCGACGGCGCGCGCCGCGCGATGCGCGCTGCCTATCAGCGCGAAATGGATGCGCTCGAAGCGCGGCTCAACTTTCTCGCTTCGGTGGGTTCGGTCAGCCCGTATATCGGGCTGTTCGGCACCGTCTGGGGAATCATGCACGCGTTTACCGGTCTGTCGAATCTGCAACAGGCCAATCTGGCGAGCGTCGCACCGGGGATTGCCGAGGCGCTGGTTGCTACCGCGATCGGCTTGTTTGCGGCGATACCGGCAGTGGTTGCTTACAACCGGTTTGCGAACGACATCGATCGACTGGCAAATCGTTTCGAGAGCTTCATGGAAGAGTTTTTGAACATCCTGCAGCGGCATAAACAGTAGGCGCTGATGGCACTGGTTGTGCGTCGCTCGGGCAAACGCCGTCGCTTGATGGCGGACATCAACGTCGTGCCGTACGTCGACGTGATGCTGGTGCTCGTCGTTATCTTGATGGTGGCGGCGCCGTTCGTGAATCCTGGCGTGGTCGAGTTGCCGACCGTGGCCAAGGCCGGCCAGCAGAAGGAGATTCCGGTGCGCGTCGTGGTGCGCAGCGATGGCCGGATTTCTGTGTTCGACGGAGGTATCGAGACCGGCGTTCAAAAGGGCCAATTGCTGGCCGCGGTTCAGCAGCGCCAAAAAGGCGATCCGAAAACGCCGGTCGTGATCGAAGCCGATTCGAAGACCGAGTACCGCGCGGTCGTCGGCGTGATGAGCGACCTGCAAAAGGCCGGCATCGAAAGGGTCGGCCTGTCGGTGCGGCTCGCGCAGTGAAGTCAGGCGAGATGGCAGCGCAACGCGTGCCGCAGCGAAGCCGCCATCGCTGGCACGCGCCGGAAAAGGGCAGCGGTCCTGCGTTTGCGCTGTCGTTGCTCGCGCATACGCTGCTGTTTATCGCGATTGCGTTTGTCGTGCGATGGAAGAGCGAACCGGTTGGCACTGTATCGGCCGAGCTGTGGAGCTTGCCGCCGGCAGCGATGCAGCAGCCGGCGCTGCCGACGCCAGCACCCGCCGCCGGCGCCGGTGAAGGTCGAACCGCCGCCGCCGGAGCCACCCCGCAAGGCCGAAATCGTCGAGGAAAAAAAGGCGCCTCCGAAAATCGAACCGAAGAAAGAGTTGCCACCGAAAAAGGAAGAGCCGAAGAAGGTCGATCCTCCAAAGAAGGTGCCGCCAAGAAGAGGAAGCCAAGGCTGATGCGAAAGAGGCGGCGCAGAGTGCGGCGCTCCAGAAGGCCCAGGTCGAACGCTTGCTGGCTCAGGCCGGCACGGCTCCTGCGACCGGTGGCACCGGCGGTGGCCGCTCTGACAAATACACAGCGCAGATAGTGAGCTGCATCCGCCCGCACATCATCTTCAATGTTCCCGACTCCATCGCGCCTCAACAATACGTTGCTGTATTTGAAGTGATGCTATTGCCCACCGGCGAGCAAACCGGCGCTCCGCGATTGATCAAGGCGAGCGGCCTCGCTGCCTACGATCAGGCAGTCGAGCGTGCGATTCGTCGCTGCGACCCGTTTCCGCCGCCGAAAGAGGGAACGATGCCGCGTTCGGTGCGTCTGTCGTTCGACCCTGTCGAGACGCGCTAACCCTAATCTGACTGCGCTGCGTTCAGTTATCTGCGCTTCTATACTCGATTCGATGCCTAAGACCCCAGCAAACTTCTCTGTCGCACCCACGTCACGCACGAGGCGGGCTGTGTGTGCAACCGTCTTCCTGGCTCCGCTGCCGACGTCGGTGCTGGCACAGCTTCAGGTGCAGATCACCGGTGTCGGAAGCCAGCAGTTTCCGATCGCGATCGCCAATTTCCAGCGAGATGCGCAGGTCCCAACCGAAATCGATGCGGTGATTCGCGCCGACCTGACGCGCAGCGGCCTCTTCAAGATCGTCGACGCCGGCACTCAGCCGATCGCCGAAAACGCGAGCGTCAACTTCGCGGATTGGAAGGGACGCGGCGCCGACGCGCTGGTGGTCGGCAGCATTGCGCGCCTGGCAGACGGTCGCTTCGATGTGCGCTACCGGTTGCTCGACACGGTCAAGCAGGCGCAGCTCGACGGCCTTTCGTACGTCAGCACGGCCGCGGACATGCGCCTGACGGCGCACCGCATCGCCGATCGCATCTACGAGAAAATCACCGGCGAGCGCGGCGTGTTTGCGACGCGCATCGCGTATGTCGTGCAGACCTCGCCCAAATCGTGGGAGCTGCACATCGCAGACGCCGACGGCTTCAATTCGCAAGCGGCGCTGCGCTCGCGCGAGCCGATCATCTCGCCGGCGTGGTCGCCCGACGGCACACGCCTTGCTTACGTTTCGTTTGAATCGGGCAAGCCGGTGGTCTATGTGCATTCGGTTACGACCGGAGAACGGCGCGCGGTCGCAAACTTTCGCGGTTCAAACAGCGCGCCGGCGTGGTCTCCGGATGGTCGATCGCTGGCGGTGACGCTGACGCGCGAGGGAAATTCGCAGGTTTTTTTGATGAATGCGGATGGTTCGAATGTGCGGCGGCTCACTACTTCGTCCGGTATCGACACCGAGCCGGCATTCAGTACGGACGGCAGTTCGATCTACTTCACGTCCGATCGCGGCGGTGGTCCGCAGATTTACCGGATGCCAGTATCAGGCGGCAGCGCACAGCGCGTGACATTCAATGGCGACTACAACATCAGCGCACGGGTAAGTCCCGACGGCAAACAGCTCGCTTACATCGGACGACGGGGTGGACGGCTGCAGGTGTACGTGCTGGATATTGCCAGCGGGCAGGAAGTGCTGGTGACGGATACGGCGAGCGATGAGTCGCCGAGTTTTGCGCCGAACGGACGATTATTGCTGTATGCGACTGAAGTTAACGGCCGCGGCATCCTCGCATCGGCCTCTACAGACGGCCGCGTGCGTACGCGGCTGTCGGGTCCGAGCGGCGACATTCGCGAGCCGACCTGGGGCCCATTTATCAAGTGAAGTGCATCAAGTGAACAGGAGCAAACCATGACAACTACTCAACTCTCACGCAGCGCGCTGCTAGCCGCCGCCTTCATGTTCGCGCTGGCCGGTTGTTCGTCGGTCAATCTCGACGAGCAAAAGCCCGCGCCGATCGTCGATGCCGCCCCGGTCACCGCGACAAAGACGGACCCTGATCCGCGCGCTGTCGCCCCGGTCGATGCACAAGCCGGACGCGGTCTCGACCCTCTCAACGATCCGAACAATCCTCTGTCGAAGCGCAGCGTGTTCTTCGACTTCGACAGCTTCGTCGTCAAGAGCGAGTATCAGCCGATCGTGCAGACGCACGGCAGCTACCTTGGCACCAATAAGCAGCGGCGCGTCACCGTCGAAGGCCATACGGATGAGCGCGGCGGGCGTGAATACAACCTGGCGCTGGGACAGAAACGCGCCGAGGCAGTCAAGCAGCGCTTGATGTTGCTGGGCGTTGTCGAGACGCAGGTCGAGACCGTCAGCTTCGGCGAAGAAAAACCGCGCGGCAACGGGATCCAGTGAAGACGCGTGGGCGCAGAATCGGCGGGCGGATTTGAATTATCGATAGCAGTGGAAGGTCGGGCTTCGGACGGCCCGGCGCCCGACCTTGGTACAACGGCTAGCGGCGACCGCTTTGCGGTCGCTGCAGATCAGGGAGCGTTGCACTTGAAGTTGATCGTCGGATTGCTCGCGCTTTGGCTCGCTTTCCCGGCACATGCGCAGATTTTCTCGGATAGCGAGGCGCGCAAGGCCATTTTGGAGCTGCGCGCGAAGTTGGCGGAGCTGCAGCAGAGGGACTCCGACCTGTCCGCGCGGATCGATCGTCTCGAAGCTGCACAACGCAATCAGCTCGAGCTTGCGAATCAGACCGAAACCCTGCGACAGGAAATCGCACGGCTGCGCGGGCAAGTCGAGGCATTGACCAACGAAGTCGCGACTCTGCAGAAGCGCAACAAGGATTTGTATGCCGATCTGGATGCACGGCTCAAGAAGATGGAGCCGTCCAACGTTACCGTCGATGGTCGGCCGGTTGCCGTCGAGCGGCCCGAACAGGGAGCGTACGAAGCCGCGCTCGCGCAGTTTCGCGCATCGGATTTCAAAGGGGCGCTCGCGAGCTTTCAGCAATTTGTCGCGCGCTATCCACAGTCGCCGTACGTGCCGGTGGCGCACTACTGGATCGGCAGCTCGCATTACGCGCTGAAGGAATACAAGTCCGCGATCGCCGCGCAGCAAATCCTCGTGGATAAGTACAGCGACTCGACACGCGCGCCCGATGCGTTGTTGTCGATCGCCGAAAGCCAGTTGCAGCTCGGCGACAAGAAATCGGCGAATCGCACGCTCGGCCGTTTGATCAAGGACTATCCAGAGAGCGAAGCGGCAAAGGTAGCGCGCGAGCGCCTACCGGCGACGCGATAGCGCCAATCCATCAGGAGACGAACATGTTCAGAAAATGTACGTTTTTTGCCAGATTGATTGTTGCATCCGGAGCGGCTGTCCTTGGCTATCAGAGCGCCTTTGCGCAGGACGCTGCGGCCGTCCTGAAACGCGCGTCCGACGCGATGGGCGCGACGAATTTGAAGTCGCTTCGATATACAGCCGAGGGCACCGGCTATACGTTTGGCCAGGCTTTCAAACCCGGCATGCCGTGGCCGAAGATCAACGTTCACAGCCAGATCCGCACGATCAATTACGACACCGCGTCGATGCGCGAGGAATTCACTCTGAGCCGCGGCGAACCGCGCGGCGGTGGCGGATACCCTCACGTAGCACAGCAGCGTACCGACCAGTTCGTCAGTGGTGCATTCGCGTGGAATCAAGTGGGTCCGGCGCCGGTGCCGGGGCCGAGGTTTGTTGCTGATCGCGTGCATCAGTTGTGGATCACGCCGCACGGCGTCGTCAAGGCGGCGATGAAGAACAACGCAGTCGCTCAGCCGGGCAAGTCTCCCGCAGCCGTCTCCTTTACCGAGCCGGGACGGTTCGTCGCAACCGTATTCTTCAATGCCGACTATCTGGTCGAGCGCGTCGAGTCGCGCGCGCCCGACGCGGTGCTCGGTGAAAACGCGGTCGTGACGAGTTACTCTGACTATCGCGATTTCGCCGGCGTGAAATTTCCGATGCGGATTCAGCAATCTCAATCCGGTTCGCCTGTACTCGACGTCACGGTGAAGGAAGTTCAGCCGAACGCGCCGGCCGAGATTCAGCTACCCGATCTCGTGCGGGACGCTTCTGAGCGGGTGACGACGGAAAAAGTCGCTGACGGCGTGTGGTTCGTCGCCGGCGCATCGCACAACAGTGTCGCGATCGAAATGAAGGATCACATCGTGATGGTGGAAGCGCCGCTCTTCGATGGGCGCACCGTTCCGGTAATTGAGCAGATCAAGCAGCTCGCGCCTGGCAAGCCGATCCGTTATGCGATCAACTCGCATAGCCATTTTGATCACTCGGGCGGGTTGCGCGCCGCGGTCGCTGAAGGCGCGACTGTTGTCACACACGCTGCGAACAAGGCGTACTTCGAAGGCGCATTCGCGGCGCCGAACAAGATCAATCCAGACCGGCTTACCAAGTCGGGGAAGAAAGCCGAAGTCGTCGGCGTGACCGACAAGTTAGTGATGAACGATGGCACGCGCGTGCTGGAGATCTATCCGATCCGTGACAGCGTTCACTCGGATACGTTCTTGATGGTGTATCTGCCGAAGGAAAAGCTGTTGATCGAGGCCGACGCGTTCACGCCCAGCCCGCCGAACACTCCGCCGCCCGCGCAGCCGAATCCAAACAATGTGAACCTGATCGAAAACGTCGAGCGCCTGAAGCTGTCGGTCGATCGAATTCTGCCGTTGCATGGGCGTGTTGTGCCGCTGGCGGACCTCTACACCGCCACCGGAGCACCGATGCCCAAATAGGCTCGTCCTCAGGCGGCCGCCATGACGTCGCACGGCGATCTGGTTGCATTGGCGACCACCGTCGTCGCGAGCGTATTCGCACTCGCGTTCGTGTTCGGGGCGATCACTCAGCGCACGAACTTTTGCACGATGGGCAGCGTCGCGGATGTCGTCACCTTTGGCGACTGGACGCGCATGCGCCAGTGGCTGCTGGCAATCGCCGTCGCGATACTCGGCACCAATCTGTTGGCTGCAACCGGCGTTATCGACACCGCCGACAGCTTCTACACGTCGCCGCGCTTCACGCCGCTCGCCTATGTGATCGGCGGACTGCTGTTCGGATTCGGCATGGTGCTGACTGGGGGTTGCGGCTCGAAGTCGCTGGTGCGTGCGGGCGCTGGCAGCCTGAAGTCGCTGGTCGTGCTGGTCGTGCTTGGCATCGTCGCCTACATATCGCTGCGCGGATTGCTGGCCGTGTTTCGCGTTGGCGTCATCGAGCCGGTCAGCGCACGACTCGCTACGCCACAGGACTTGCCGTCGCTACTGGCTGGTTTCGGGCTGTCCAAGTCGGTGCTGCAATTGGGTCTCGCGTTATTGATCTCGGCGGGATTGTTCTTCGTTGTCTTTCGTGACCGCAGCTTTCGCACGTTCGACAATCTTCTTGCGGGACTCGGTATCGGCGCGATCATCGTCGCTGCGTGGGCGGTATCCGGCACCATCGGTCATGTTGAGGAGCATCCGAACACGTTGCAGGAGGCTTTCTTGCGAACCAACTCGGGCCGCATGGAGTCGCTATCGTTCGTTGCGCCGGTGGCTTACACGATCGACTATTTGATGTTCTTCAGCGACACCAGCAAGGTAGTGACGATCGGCATTGCCGCGGTGCTGGGCATGATCACCGGTTCCGCCGCGTACGCACTCGTTGCCGGGCAGTTTCGCTGGGAAGGGTTCCGCGATACCGAAGACACCGCCAATCATCTGGTCGGTGCGGCCCTGATGGGTTTCGGGGGCGTTACCGCGCTCGGCTGCACGATCGGTCAGGGCCTGTCGGGTGTATCGACACTGGCGATCGGTTCGTTCATCGCGCTGGCCGCTATCGTTACCGGCGCGGTATTGGCGCTGAAGTATCAGGCGTGGCGACTGGATCGCAGCGCACGCTGCTGAGGAGAAGTGGTGGAAAAGAAGTTTGCATCGCACGCCGATGTCGAAGAAAAACTGATCAGCTTCGACAAGCTGTCCGATAACGCGTATGCGTACACCGCAGAGGGCGATCCCAATACCGGCATCGTGATCGGCGATGACGCGGTGATGGTGATCGACGCACAGGCGACGCCGGTGATGGCGCAGGACGTGATCCAGCACATTCGCCAAGTGACCGACAAGCCGATTCGGTACGTCGTGCTGACGCACTATCACGCAGTGCGCGTGCTCGGCGCGTCCGGCTACAAGCCCGATCACATCATTGCGAGCCGCGACACTTATGACTTGATCGTCGAGCGCGGCGAAGCCGATATGCGAAGCGAGATCGAGCGCTTTCCGCGGCTGTTTCGCGCTGTCGAGTCGGTTCCGGGGTTGACGTGGCCGACGATCGTGTTTGAAAAGCGACTGACGTTGATGCTGGGCAAGCTGCAAGTTGAAATCATGCAGCTCGGCCGCGGACACACCAAGGGCGACACGGTCGTGTGGCTGCCGCAGGAAAAGATTCTGTTCTCAGGCGACTTGGTCGAATTCGACGCCACGCCGTACACCGGCGACGCATACCTGAGCGACTGGCCGGCGACGCTCGATGCGGTCGCCGCACTCGGCCCGCAGAAACTGGTTCCGGGACGCGGTGCCGCGCTGCAAACACCGGCGCAGGTGAAAGCGGGCCTCGAGGGCACTCGAACATTCGTCACTGCGATGTTCGAGTCGGTAAAGCGCGGCGCCGGCGCCGGACGCGATTTACGCAGCGTCTACAAAGAAACTTACGATGCACTAAAGCCGAAATTCGGCCACTGGGTGATCTTCGATCATTGTTTACCCTTTGACGTTAGCCGCGCTTACGACGAAGCGACCGGCCATCAGCATCCACGCATCTGGACCGCGCAGCGGGACAAGGAAATGTGGGAGTCGCTGGAGGGGTAGCGGCGCCGTGCACGTGCCGCCGGTTTATCCGTACGTCACTCCTCGGGAGCTGCACTCCAACGGCGTCGCGCGTACTCAGGTTGCCATCGTGGGCGCCGGCCCCGTCGGTCTGGCATGCGCGATCGATCTTGCGCAGCATGGCATCGACTTCATCATCATCGACGACAACAACACCGTCAGCGCCGGTTCACGCGCGATCTGCTGGGCTAAGCGAACGCTGGAGATTCTCGATCGTCTCGGCTGTGGCGACGCGGTATGCGATCGCGGTGTCAGCTGGAAAGTCGGCAAGGTTTTTTTTCGCGAGAAGCTCGCGTATCAGTTCGATCTGTTACCTGAGCCCGGCCATAAGAGACCCGCGTTCGTCAACCTGCAGCAATATCTGTTGGAAGAAATCATGGTCGAGCGGCTGCGCGCGCTCGGCCACACCGTGCGATGGAAGAACAAGGCAATCGATGTCCAGCAACGTGCCGACGGTGCGCGGTTGGAGGTCGAAACGCCCGACGGCCGCTACGCAATCGAAGCCGACTACGTGATCGCGGCTGATGGCGCGCGTAGCGCGGTGCGCGACATGCTGGGACTCGCCTGGAAAGGCCAGGTGTTTCGCGATCGTTTCTTGATTGCTGACGTATCGATGCACGGCGACTTTCCCACCGAACGCTGGTTCTGGTTCGATCCCCCGTTTCACTCAGGCGGCTCGGCGCTGCTGCACAGACAGGCCGATGACATATGGCGCATTGATCTGCAGCTCGGTTGGGAGTGCGATCCCGATGAAGAAAAAAAGCCCGAGCATGTCATTCCGCGTATCCGTGCAATGCTCGGCCCGGATCGCGCTTTCGAGCTCGAATGGGTCAGTGTGTACACGTTTCAATGCGCACGGCTCGAACGCTTCGTACACGACCACGTCATCTTCGTGGGCGATTCCGCGCACCAAGTGTCACCCTTCGGCGCGCGTGGCGGCAACAGCGGCATTCAGGACGCCGACAATTTGTGCTGGAAGCTGGCGCGAGTCGTGCGCAACGAGTCGCCTGAGCAACTCCTGCAAACTTATGACGATGAGAGGGTCGAAGCGGCGAACGAAAATATTCTGAATTCGTCGCGCTCTACCGACTTCATTACGCCAAAGAGTAGTGCGAGCCGACAGATGCGCGACGCCGTGCTCGCGCTGTCACAACGACACGCGTTTGCGCGGCGGCTGGTCAACAGCGGCCGCTTGTCGACGCCTACCGCGCATCGCGGAAATACACTGTCAACAGCCGATCGAGATTCTTTCGCGTGCGCTGTGGCGCCGGGCGCTCCCGCCGTCGATGCCCCGGTGCAGGTTGCTGGTCGCACTGTGTCGCTGCTCGATCAGTTGGGCGGACGCTTCGACCTTCTGATCTTCGACACCAACGACGGTGCGTCCGGTGCGCTGCAATCCGAATTCGGAAGCGACCTTCGCGTGTCTCGCATTGCACCGGCAGGAAAGCAGGGCACACACGTGCTCGAAGACATCGAAGGACTAGCGAGGCGCCGGTACGACGCCGATGCGGGCGCGGTCTACCTGCTGCGTCCGGATCATCACGTCGCGGCGCGCTGGCGCGCGCCTTCCGTCGTCGACGTACGCTTAGCATTGAAGTGTGCACAGGGAATGCAATGACGCTCGATAGCCAGACGAATATTCAGCAGCCGGATGACTTTTATCAGGCGCTGATCGATGCGCATGTCGGTCTGACCGACGAGCAGAGCGCTGCATTAAACGCGCGGCTGGTGTTGCTGCTGGCGAACCAGATCGGCGATCTCACTACGCTGCAGCAGGCCATCGCGGCGGCACGCGAGTCGATTTAGGCGTTCTTCAGAGTTACCAGCGGAACGACGCCTTCGACGTCGATATCAATACGTTGCCGATTCGGTTCGACTGCGGTTAGCGGAACCACCTCCTTCAGTGTCTGAAGGCTGCGCACCGTCAGATCCTGATAACTCTTCGTGCCGCTCACTTTCCACGCGATTTCATCGTCGCTCAGCGTGCGCAGCACCTTGGCCGGCGTTCCGACAGCCAGCGAGCGCGCCGGAATCTTCTCTCCGGCTTTGACGAATGCGCATGCGGCGACGATTGCCGATTCACCGATCACCGCTTCATCCATCACCACCGCGTTCATGCCGATCATCGCATTACGCTTGACCACGCAGCCATGCAGCACGGCGCCGTGGCCGATATGTCCATCTTCCTCGACAACGGTGTCGGTGCTGGGGAAGCCATGCATCACGCAACAGTCCTGCACGTTGCTGCCCGCTTCGAGCACGATGCGGCCGAAATCGCCGCGCAGGCTGGCCGCCGGTCCGACATAGCAGCGCGGGCCGACGATCACGTCGCCGGTCAAGATCGCAGTCGGATGTACGAATGCACTCGGATCGACGACCGGCACGAGGCCGTTAATCTCGTAGAAAGGCACTCGAATACCTCACGCGTGCCAGCGGCGCTGAATCACTCTGAATCGGTTCGCGACGAACGCACTATCCGTGTAGCTCGCATTCGCCGCCGGATTGGCGCCGGTGGCGTGATAGTCCGAAAACGCAGCCGACTGATTGACGTAGACGTTGCTCAGCAGGTTGATCGAAAGCGCGACACCGGCACGCAGTGTCGCTTCGGTCATCGCATCGATCACTTCCTGCTTGGTCGAGTACAGCCCGACCGTCAGTGCACCGCGCTCCTTGACGATTTTTTCGGACAATGCAATCGCGGCCATCGCGTCAGGCACTTTGACGATCAAGCTGATCGGACCGAAACGCTCTTGCGTGTACACCGACTCGTTGGCTGCATCGGTCTTCATCAGCAGCGGTGTATGTACGTTGGCGGCGGGGAATTCGGCATTGTCCAGTTTGCGCGATGCCAGCACGACGTCCGCGAGTGCCGGCGCATCTTCAATGCGTTTTAACGTATCCGGCGATTGAATCGATCCAAGCACCGCGGTTGCGACTGCGGCATCGGAAAGCAGCTTCTCGACTGCTCTTCCGAGATCCGACGCCACGTCGTCAAAGCTCTTGTGTCCTTCGTCGGTATCGATGCCGCCGGCCGGAACGAAAATGTCTTGCGTCGTCGTGCACATCTGCCCCGAATACAGGCTCAATGTGAACGCGAGGTTCTTCAGCATCGCTTTGTAATTGTCGGTCGATTCGATCACGACGTTGTTAACACCCGCCAGCTCGGCGTAGACCTGCGCCTGTCGAGCGTTGTCGATCAGCCAGCGGCCAAAGGAATTGCTGCCGGTAAAGTCGATCGAGCGCACCGACGGATTCGTCGCCAGCGCCTGCGTGGCCTTCGGATCGCTGGTGACCGCAAGTGAAACCAGATTCGGATCGATGCCGTTCTCGGCCAGCACGTCACGCACGATGCGCACGCTGATCGCGGCCGGCAGAATTGCGTTCGGATGAGGTTTGACGATCACCGGATTGCCGGTCACCAATGCGGCGAACAATCCAGGATAGGTGTTCCAGGTGGGAAACGTGCCACAGCCGATCACCAGCGCGACACCGCGGCCGACGATCTCGAAGCGTTTTTCCATCACCAGCGGCGGGTTCTTGCCTTGCGGCTTTTCCCAGCGCGCAGCGCTCGGCACGGAACTCATTTCACGGTACGCATACGCGACCGCTTCGAGTCCGCGGTCCTGCGCATGCGGTCCGCCGGCCTGGAACGCCATCATCCAACCCTGCCCGGTGGTCACCATCACGGCATGAGCGATTTCGAAGCTCGCCTTGTTCAATCTCGCGAGCGCTTCGAGGCAGATGCCGGTACGACCTTCGACGCCGAGCTTCTGCCACGCCGGCATCGCGGCGAGCGCGGCGTCGATCAACGCCTGCGGCTCGCATACCGGATACTCGACTTCGAGCGGAATGCCGTACGGTGAATGTTCGCTTGCGAGCCAGCCGATGCGTCCCGGCTGATCGAGTTCGAACTGCCGTCCGGCATGGCCTAGCGCAGCAGCCTTGCCTTCATCGTTGGCGGCTTCGCCGTAGATCTTGGGGCTGGGCTGCTCCGGGTACGCGCTCCAGAAGCCGCGCGTACGCATGGCCTCGAGCGCACCATCCAGGGTCGCGCGATGTTTTTCGAATAGCGGATGCATACGAGTGATTGTGACTTGCTTTTTTCGGGAAGTCGAAGCTACTATTGATTGAACGGTCGGTCAATTAATTGGGAATGGCGCGTATTTCTTTCGACACTTACGAATCGATTCGCGTCGACGTGACAGACGGTGTTGCGACGCTGACACTGCATCGTCCCGATCGATTGAACAGCTTCACTGTAGCGATGCACGGCGAAGTTCGGGCTGCGCTTGACGCAATTAGCGGCAGATCGGTCGATTCGCTGCTTCGTGTTGACGGGAGCCGGGCGCGGTTTTTGCGCCGGACAGGATCTGTCGGATCGCGCGGTGGCGCCCGATGCTGAAGGAGTCGATCTCGGTGCCTCGATCGAACACTATTACAAGCCGCTGCTGCAGCGTCTGCGCGCGCTGCCGATGCCGACGATCGCGGCGGTCAACGGTGTCGCCGCCGGCGCCGGCGCAAACATTCCGCTTGCGTGCGATCTGGTGTACGCAGCGCAGTCGGCAAGTTTCATTCAATCGTTTTCAAAGCTGGGTCTGGTACCCGATTGCGGCGGCACCTGGTGGCTGCCGCGACTCGATCGGGCCCGGCACGAGCGATGGGGATGACGCTGCTGGGTGAGAAGCTGTCCGCCGCACAGGCGGAGGAGTGGGGGTTGATCTGGCGCTGTGTGGCGGACGATCAGTTGATGCCGACGGTGAAGGCCGTGGCGCTGCAGCTGGCGGCCGGCCCGACGCGCGGCTACGTACGCACTCGACAGGCGATCGATGCGGCGATGTTGTTGCCGCTCGAAGGCGCGCTCGACGTTGAACGCGACTATCAGCGTGAGCTGGGCCGATCCGCCGACTATCGTGAAGGCGTATCCGCGTTCATCGAAAAACGCGCGGCAAAGTTCACGGGTCGTTAATGGACGATAAACAACCGAAGAGTGGACAGGCGATCGCCGAAGCGGTGCGCGACCGCATGTTCAGTGAAGACGCCGCGTCGCGCAGTCTTGGCATGCGAGTCGAAGCAGTCGGTCCCGGTTTTTCTAAGTTGTCGATGGCGATTCGGGCCGACATGTTGAACGGCCACATGACATGCCACGGCGGCCTCATTACCACTCTCGCGGACTCGGCGTTCGCTTTTGCTTGCAACAGTCATAACGAAGTGACGGTCGCGTCGGGCATCGTCGTGGATTTTTTGGCGCCCGCCTACGAAGGCGATGTACTGCGCGCGGAGTGTCATGAAGTCGCTCTGACCGGCCGCACCGGCGTCTATGACGTCAGAGTCACGAACCAGCACGGCAAGACTGTTGTGGTCATGCGGGGCCGTTCGCACACGATCAAGGGCAAGGCGGTGGTGCAGTTGTGATTACAGACGATCTGGAGCCGATCGAGCGCATCGGCGCAAACGCGCGCGGTGAGCTGCAGGCGCTGCAGCTAGAGCGGCTGCGCTGGTCGCTCGCGCATGCCTACAACAACGTGCCGCACTATCGCGCCAAATTCGACGCTGCACGCGTACGCCCGGCAGACCTGAAATCACTCGCAGATCTGGCGCGGTTTCCATTCACCACCAAGCACGATCTGCGCGAGACCTATCCGTTTGGCATGTTCGCCGTGCCGCAGGAAAAAATCGTGCGTATTCACGCGTCGAGCGGAACGACAGGCAAGCCGACGGTGGTGGGTTACACCGCAAAGGACATCGACACCTGGGCCAGCGTGATGGCGCGCTCGATTCGCGCCGCCGGCGGCAGGCGCGGCGACATCATTCACGTCGCGTACGGCTACGGTCTTTTCACCGGTGGCCTGGGGGCGCACTACGGCGCGGAAAAACTCGGGTGCACGGTGATTCCAGTATCCGGCGGCATGACCGAACGCCAGGTACAACTGATCGTCGACTTCAAGCCGAAGATCATCATGGTGACGCCGTCGTACATGCTGGCGATCGTCGAAGAAATGCAAAAGCAGGGCGTTGATCCAAAGACATGCTCGCTGCGGATCGGCATCTTCGGCGCCGAGCCGTGGACCGCGGCGATGCGCGAGGCGATCGAAACCAAGACGTCGCTCGATGCGATCGACATCTACGGGCTGTCCGAAATCATCGGCCCGGGTGTTGCGCAGGAATGCATCGAGACGAAAGATGGTCTCACTGTTTGGGAGGACCATTTTTATCCGGAGATCATCGATCCAGACAGCGGCGAAGTGTTGCCGGAGGGAGAAAAAGGCGAGCTGGTCTTCACGTCGTTGACGAAGGAAGCGCTGCCGATGATTCGCTATCGCACGCGCGATTTGACGCGGCTGCTGCCGCCCGACACGCGCGCAGCATGCGGCGCATCGAGAAGATCACCGGCCGCTCGGACGACATGCTGATCATTCGCGGCGTCAATCTGTTCCCGACACAGATCGAAGAGCTGATTTTGAAGCAGCCCGAACTCGAACCGCATTACACGCTCGAAGTCACGCGGCCTGCGAATCTCGACGAATTGACGGTGCATGTCGAGATGGGGCTCACAACTTGCGAGCGGCAGCCGGGATGCGCAGCGCGCCGCCGCGCAAAGGCTCGAGCACGCAATCAAGGCCTATGTTGGGTTGTCAGCGAGCGCGCAGCTCGCTACGCCGATGGCGATCGAGCGCTCGCTGGGCAAAGCCAAGCGCATCGTTGATCGGCGCTCGGACAAGTAACTGAGGAGTAACCATGTACACCCAGGCGATGGACATTCCGTCCGGCGACCGCGACGAAGCGCCGGTTAAGACCGATGAGCAATATGAGGCCGAATTCGAAGCCAAGCTCGCGCGCGGCGATTTCATCGAACCGAAGGACTGGATGCCCGAGCGCTATCGCAAGACGCTGATCCGGCAGATCAGCCAGCACGCGCACTCGGAAATTGTCGGCATGCTGCCCGAAGGCGGCTGGATCACCCGCGCCCCGACCCTCGAACGCAAGTGCATCCTGCTGGCCAAGGTGCAGGATGAAGCCGGCCACGGCATGTATCTGTATTCAGCCGCAGAAACGCTCGGCGTGTCACGCGACGAGTTGATCGAAGCTTTGCACACCGGCAAGGCCAAGTATTCGTCGATCTTCAACTACCCGACGAAGACGTGGGCCGATATCGGCGTCGTCGGCTGGCTGGTCGATGGCGCGGCGATCATGAATCAGATTCCACTGACACGCTGCTCGTACGGGCCGTACGCGCGCGCGATGATTCGCGTCTGCAAGGAAGAGTCGTTTCATCAGCGACAGGGATACGACCTACTGCTGACGCTGATGAAGGGCTCGGAGGATCAGCGTGCGATGGTGCAGGATGCCGTTAACCGCTGGTGGTGGCCGTCGCTGATGATGTTCGGCCCGCACGACAGCGAATCGACCAACAGCGGCGACTCGATGAAGTGGGGCATCAAGCGCATCAGCAACGACGAGCTGCGGCAGAAGTTCGTCGACGCGACGGTGCCGCAAGCGCAACTGCTGGGCGTAACGCTGCCCGATCCCGATCTGAAGTTCGACGACGCGACGGGTCACTGGACCTTCGGTCCGATCGACTGGAACGAATTCTGGAACGTCGTCAACGGCAAGGGTCAGTGCAATGAAGAACGCCTGGCCGACCGCGTCAGGGCATGGGAAGACGGCGCCTGGGTGCGCGACGCAGCGCTGGCACACGCGCAGAAAAAGCGCCATCGCGATTGCGTCGCAGCGTAGGAATCGAAATGGATCGCAAAGAGTGGCCTCTGTGGGAAGTATTTATCCGCAGCCGCAACGGGCTGGATCACAAGCATTGCGGCAGCGTGCACGCGGCCGACCCTTCGATGGCGCTGAAGAATGCGCGCGACGTGTTCACGCGCCGCATGGAAGGCGTCAGCGTCTGGGTCGTGCGCGCCGATGACATCGTCGCGAGCGATCCGGACGCGAAGCCGGAGATGTTCGATCCCGCCGAAGACAAGATCTACCGGCATCCGACGTTCTATACGTTGCCGGACGAAGTCAATCACATGTGATGGCGGCGTCGATTTCTGTCGCAAGCGACGCGCGTCTTGAATACGTGCTGCGCATTGCCGATTCTTCGTTGATTCTCGGCCATCGACTCTCCGAGTGGTGCGGTCACGGCCCGGTGCTCGAGGAGGACATCGCGCTGACCAACGTGGCGCTCGACCTGATCGGTCAGGCGCGTTCGCTGTACGCGTATGCCGGTGCGCTCGAGGGCAACGGACGAAGCGAAGATCAGTTGGCGTTTGAGCGCAACGAAAGCGAATTCCGCAACGTCACGATCGTCGAACTGCCGAACGGCGACTACGGTTTCACGATCATGCGTAATTTTCTGTTCACCACGTTTCAGCGCGAGCTGTGGCCAGCGCTTCAGGCGTCTGCTGAAGTGCAACTGTCCGAGATTGCGCACAAGAGCCTGACCGAAACCCGGTATCACGTGCAACACGCATCGGATTGGGTGATCAGGCTGGGTGACGGCACCGACGAATCGCATGCGCGGATGCAACGCGCACTCGACACGCTGTGGCCCTACACGGCGGAGTTCTTCAGCGTCTCGGCGATCGACGGTGCCGACGTCGGCCCGGCATGGTCGACGCTTGAAAGCCGATGGTCGTCCGCGATCCGTCCTGTGCTCGACGTCGCGACGTTGCAAATTCCAGCTCGAACCTCTTTCTATCGCGCGGCAAAGAGGGATCCATGGCGAGCACCTGACACCCTTGCTCGCCGAGATGCAGTATCTGCAGCGCACCTATCCGAACTGCGACTGGTGATGACACCGAGGTATCACACGCTGCGAATTGCTGAGGTTCGGCCGGAGACGCCCGAGTGCATCAGCGTGAAGTTCGACCTTCCGCCCGAGCTCGCGCCCGAGTATCGATTTGTGCAAGGACAGCACATTGGATTGCGCGCAACGCTCGACGGTGAAGAGCTGCGCCGCTCGTATTCGATCTGCTCGGGCGTCGATGACGGCGAGATTCGGGTTGCGATCAAGAAGGTCGGCGGCGGAAAGTTTTCGCGCTGGGCCAACGAGGCGCTGAAGGCAGGCGATCGGATCGATGTCATGACACCCGAGGGTCGGTTCTTCACAACGCTCGATTCCGCGAAAACCAAGCATTACGCGGCGTTTGTCGCCGGCAGCGGGATTACGCCGGTGTTGTCGCTGATTCGCACGACGCTCGCGCGCGAACCGAAGTCGCGCTTCACGCTGGTCTATGGCAATCGGCGGCAGTCATCGGTGATGTTTCACGAGGCATTGGAGGATTTGAAGGACCGCTACCTGACGCGCTTTCGTCTGTACAACGTTTTTTCGCGCGAAGCACAGGAGGTCGACTTGTTTAACGGTCGGATCAACGCGGCCAAGGTCAATCAGTTCCTCGAATCTCTGGTTCCGCCCGACACGATCGACGAGGCGTTCATCTGCGGGCCGCTGACGATGATCGACGAAGTCGAGGTCGCGCTGATCGCCGCCGGAGTGCCTTCGCAGCATGTGCATGTGGAGCGTTTCGGCATTCCAAGCGAGACGGCGCAAACGATCGATGACGCCGAAGCAGCACAGTCGCATATCGAGCTGATCGTCGACGGCATACGGCGCGAAGTGGATTTCATACCGGGACAGCATTCGATTCTCGATGCGGGCCGCGAGGCGGGTATCGATCTGCCCTTTTCATGCAAGGGCGGCATGTGCAGTACCTGCCGCGCCAAAGTGCTCGACGGACAGGTTCGGATGGCGAAGAACTACGCACTCGAGCCGCACGAAGTCGCAGAAGGCTTTGTGCTGACGTGCCAGTCGTACCCGCTGACCGAGCGCGTCGTCATTTCATACGACGCGAGATAACCGATGGCGAGAACGAAGGCGGCAGGATTCGACAAACAGCGCGCGGCGATCCGCGATGCAGCGGCGCGTGAGTTTGCGGACAAGGGTTACGCTGCTGCGACGATCGCCGATATCGCTCGTACGTGCGGCGTATCGAAGGCGTTGATGTATCACTATTACCGCGACAAGGAGCACCTGCTGGCCGACATCGCCGAAAGCTATATCGAGCGGCTGCAAGCGATCATCGATCAGGTGCGTGCCGAGTCGTTGCCGCCGGCCGCGCACTTGCGGCGCCTGATCGAGCTGTTCATGGCCGAATACGAACACTCGGCGGCGCGCCATCGCGTGCTGGTGCAGGACGTCAAGTATCTGCAGCGCGTGCATCGGTCGCGCGTGCTGGCGAAGGAGCGCAAGGTCGTGCTGGGGTATGCCGATGTGGTTAAGAAGCTGGCGCCGCAGAGCGATCGCACGGACCTCATCAAGCCGTTGACGATGATGCTGTTCGGCATGATCAACTGGACGTTTACCTGGTTCAAGGAGCGCGGTCCGTTGTCGTACGCCGACATGGCGCCGGTCGTCGCCGACCTGTTTTTGGGTGGCATTGCACGCGTGCGAGCGCCGACGCATGGTCGCAAGCAACGCCCGCACACAGACCGCGCGACAGCGCCAAACAGGGCGACCGCATGAGCGAAGTGTTCCTGTGCGACGGCGTGCGCACCCCCTTCGGCCGCTACGGCGGCGCTCTGTCCAGCGTCAGGGTCGATGATCTCGCCGCGATGCCGCTGAAGGCGTTGATGGCGCGCAACACGAGCGTCGATTGGGATGCTGTCGATGACGTGTACTACGGGTGCGCCAATCAGGCGGGCGAAGACAATCGCAACGTCGCGCGGATGGCGGTGTTGCTTGCTGGTCTACCGACCGACGTTCCCGCCGCAACGATCAATCGCTTGTGCGGATCCAGCATGGACGCAGTGGGCATTTGCGCCCGCGCGATTCGCGCCGGTGAAGCCGAGCTAATGATTGCCGGCGGTGTCGAAGGAATGTCGCGCGCGCCGTTTGTGATGCCAAAGGCGGATTCCGCATTTTCCCGCAGCAACTCGGTGTTCGACACCACGCTTGGCTGGCGCTTCGTCAATTCGCAGATGAAGGCGCAATACGGCATCGATTCGATGCCGGAAACGGCGGAGAACGTCGCGCAGTGATTTCGGCGTCGCGCGTGCCGATCAGGATGCATTCGCGCTGCGATCGCAGCAGCGCTATTCGGCGGCGCACGCGCGCGGGTTCTTCGACGACGAGATCGTCGCTGTCAACATTCCCGGCAAGAAGGGCGATACGGTGGTCACCCAGGATGAACATCCGCGCGAGACCACGCTCGATGCGCTCGTCGAAATTGAAAGGCGTGGTCAAGCCCGACGGCAGCGTCACAGCAGGCAATGCGTCCGGCATCAACGACGGCGCGGTCGCGGTGCTGATCGCGAGCGAACGAGCCGTCGGCAAGTACGGATTGAATCCGATCGCGCGGCTGCGCGGGGTCGCGACGGCCGGCGTGCCGCCGCGCATTATGGGAATCGGCCCGGCGCCGGCGACGCAGAAAGCTGCTCGAGCGTCACAAGCTGAAGATTGCCGACATCGACGTGATCGAACTGAACGAAGCGTTCGCGGCGCAGGCGCTGGCGGTGACGCGCCAACTCGGGTCTGCCTGACGACGCGTCGCACGTGAACCCGAACGGCGGCGCGATCGCACTCGGCCATCCGCTCGGCGCCTCGGGTGCGCGGATCGTGCTCACCGCGGCGCGCCAGCTCAAAGCGAGCGGCGGGCGCTACGCGGTGGCAACGATGTGTATCGGAGTGGGGCAGGGTATCGCCCTGCTTGTTGAAAGAGTTTGACTTTGCTTAGATGCGTGTTTGTATTTATTGATAACAAAGAGGAGACAAATGAAATTCATCATCAGCTTGATCGCGGCGCTTGGTCGCGGTACTCGGCACGAGCGCGACGCTCGCTCAGGACATCAAGGTCGGCGTCACTCTGTCGGCGACCGGTCCGGCGGCGTCGCTCGGCATTCCGGAGCGCAATACGTTTCCGCTGTTGCCACAAACGATCGGCGGAAAGAAAGTGAACTACATCGTGCTCGATGACGCATCGGATACGACGACCGCGGTTCGCAACGCGCGCAAGCTGATCAGCGAAGACAAGGTCGATGTGCTGGTCGGCTCGACCGTGACGCCGAACTCGCTTGCGATGATCGACGTTGCGGCCGAAGGCGAGACGCCGATGATCTCGATGGCCGCGTCGAGCCGCATCGTCGAGCCGGTTGACGCCAAGCGCCGCTGGGTGTTCAAGACGCCGCAGAACGATCAGCAGATGGCGCTGGTGATCATCGGTCACATGCTCGCGCAGGGAGTCAAGACGGTCGGCTTCATCGGATTCGCCGATGCTTACGGAGAAGGCTGGTGGACGCAGTTTTCGAACGTTGGCGGAAGCACGCGGGTTGAAGATCGTCGGCAACGAGCGATATCAGCGCGCTGATACGTCGGTTACCGGCCAGGTGTTGAAGCTGGTCAGCGCGAAGCCCGATGCGATTCTGATTGCGGGCTCGGGTACGCCGGCTGCGTTGCCGCAAAAGACGCTGAAGGAGCGCGGCTATGCCGGCAAGATTTATCAGACGCACGGCGTGGCCAACAACGACTTCCTGCGCGTATGCGGCAAGGATTGCGAAGGCACGTACCTGCCGGCCGGCCCGGTGCTGGTGACCGAACAGTTGCCGAACGATCATCCGGTGAAGAAGAGCGCGACGGCCTACGTGACCGCTTATGAAGGCGCGCAAGGCAAGGGCAGCGTGTCGACGTTCGGCGCGCACGCGTGGGATGTCGGCGTGCTGCTGCAGCAGGCGATTCCGGTCGCGCTGAAGAAAGGTCAGCCCGGCACCAAGGAGTTTCGCGTCGCACTGCGCGATGCGCTCGAAGGCGTGAAGAACGCGGCCGGCGCGCACGGCATCTTCAATATGAGCGCGAGCGATCATCTCGGTCTTGACCAGCGCGCCGCCGTGATGATTCAGATTGTCGACGGCAAGTGGGTGATGCAGAAGTAGCCGCTCCGCGCGTTCGCGACCTCGCGATCGGTGTGCTCGTCGCGATCGATTAATGCGCCGCTCCGTGCATCGTGGAAGCGCGGGCGGCGCAAGTACGAGGGCAAGCCGACTTGCGACATAGATCGCCGCCATGAACCTCGACATCGCGCTGCTGCTGGCACAGGACGGCATCACCAACGGCGCGATTTACGCGTTGCTTGCGCTGGCGCTCGTGCTTGCGTTCTCGGTGACCCGCGTGATTTTCATTCCGCAGGGCGAGTTCGTCGCGTACGGTGCGCTGACATTGGTGGCGTTGCAGGCCGGGAGGCTGCCCGGCACGGTCATCCTGCTGGTGATTGCCGGTGCGATGGTGGCGTGCGCAGAGCTGATTACGGCCGCGCGCAAGCGCCGCTGGCACCGAGTCGCTCCAATGCTCGCGTGGAACGTCGTCTATCCGCTCGCGCTTCTCGGTCTGCTGAAGTTTGTGCCGATGCAGGGTTGGCCGATGGTCGCGCAGATTGCTCTTGACGTTGGCGATCATCGTGCCGCTCGGGCCGATGGTGTATCGCCTCGCGTATCAGCCGCTCGCCGAAGCGTCGGTGTTGATGCTGCTGATCGTCTCGGTCGCAGTGCACGTCGTGATGGTCGGACTGGGTTTGCTGGTATTTGGCGCCGAAGGCTCGCGGACTCCGCGCATTTTCGGATGGCACGGTCGCGCTCGGAACGCTGACCGCGAGCGCGCAGTCGCTGTGGGTGATCGGCTGTTCGCTGTTGTTGATCGTCGTGTTCAGCGTCCTGTTCGACCGCACCGTGTACGGCAAGGCGCTGCGCGCGACTGCGATCAATCGCCTCGGTGCGCGGCTGATGGGCATCCCGACCGAGTTCGCCGGCAAGCTGTCGTTCTTCCTGTGCGCGCTGATCGGCGCGATATCCGGCATCCTGATCGCGCCGATCACGACGATTTACTACGACACCGGCTTTCTGATCGGGCTCAAGGGATTCGTTGCCGCGATCATCGGCGGGCTTGGCAAGCTATCCGATCGCCGCTCTCGGCGCACTGCTGGTCGGGTTGATCGAATCGTTTTCGTCGTTCTGGGCCAGCGCATACAAGGAAGTGATCGTGTTCACGTTGATCATTCCGGTGCTGCTGTGGCGCTCGCTGCGGACGCATCACGTGGAGGACGACGAATGAAGCGGCCGTCACGGTCCGCGTGGCTGGGGTTGGCGCTTCTGCTGGGCCTGGTCGCTGCACCGCTGGTGCTGTCCGAGTTTTCGATCACGCTGCTGAACTACATCGGGCTTGCTTCGCTGGTGGTTCTCGGACTCGTGCTGCTGACCGGAGTCAGCGGACTGACTTCATTCGGGCAGGCCGCGTTCGTCGGTCTCGGCGCGTACACGACCGCAGTGTTGACGACATCGACGGGTTTGCCGAGCAGCGTGGCGTGGCTCGGCGCTTCGCCATGGCTCGCGCTGTTCGCGGGACTGATGCTGACGGTTGCTGTCGCCAGCAGCGTTGGGATTTCTCACGTTGCGGCTGTCCGGGCCACTACCTGCCGCTTGGCACGATCGCATGGGGAATCAGCCTGTACTTCCTGTTCGGCACATCGGAGATGCTCGGCGGACATACCGGACGCGGCGGCTTGCCCCCAATCTCGCTGTTCGGCAGACCGCTCGAATCGCGGCCGCGAGATTTTCTATCTGATCTGGGCATTCGTGCTCGCCGCGGTGCTGACGACGCGCAACCTGCTCGATTCGCGCGAGGGTCGGGCGATCCGCGCACTCAAGGGCGGTCGTGTGATGGCCGAGGCGATGGGCGTGAACACGTGGGCATCGCGCATGATCGCGTTCGTGCTGGCGGCGATGATGGCGTGCGCCTCGGGCTGGCTGTATGCGCACATGCAGCGCTTTGTGAACCCGACACCGTTTTCGCTGCACGCGGGCATCGAGTATCTGTTCATGGCGGTGATCGGCGGCGCGAGCTACGTCTGGGGCGCGTTGTTGGGCGCATCGGTGTTGACGGTGTCAAACCAATGGCTGCGCGACTGGCTGCCGCAGATCGTCGGCCAGGCAGGCAACTTTGAAACGATCGTGTTTGGCGTGCTGATGATCGTGATTCTGCAGCGCGCGCCCGAGGGGTTGTGGCCGGCGATCACGCGCCGAATCGAATGGTTCGCGGCGCGCCCGTCGATTGATCGGCAACCCGTTTCGCTGAAGCGCGCGAACATCGCCACGCGGGGCGAAAAGCTGCTCGATGTTCAGTCCATCAGCAAGCGCTTTGGCGGCCTGGTCGCGGTCGATCAGATCAGTCTGAGCGCGCATGCCGGTGAGATCGTGGCATTGATCGGACCGAACGGCGCCGGCAAGACCACGGTGTTCAACGTCGTGTCGGGCGTGCTCGATGCCACTTCAGGCTCGGTGCTCTTCCGCGGTCGCAACGTGACCGGCACGCAGTCGCGCGACATTGCCAAGGCTGGGTCTGAGCCGCACGTTTCAGCATGTTCGATTGCTGCCGCAGATGAGCGTGATCGACAACGTGGCGATCGGCGCGCATCGGCGCGAATATCCTGGATTGGTCGCCGGTGTGGTCACTGGCGCGTGGCGTCTCGATCGGTCGCGCGAATCGAAGTTGCTGAGCGAAGCCGCACGACAAGTCGAGCGCGTCGGACTTGCCGAGCACATGTTCGATTCGGCTGGATCGCTGCCGTTGGGCAAGCAGCGCACGCTCGAGATTGCGCGTGCGCTGGCGTCCGATCCAGCGCTGTTGCTGCTCGATGAGCCCGCTGCCGGGCTTCGTTACCTGGAAAAGCGCTCGCTGGCTGATCTGCTTCGCAAGCTGCGCGATGAAGGACTCGGCATTCTGCTGGTCGAGCACGACATGGACTTCGTGATGGGCCTCGCGGATCGCGTCTATGTGATGGACTTCGGCCAGAAGATCGCCGAAGGCACGCCTGCTGAAGTGCAGCGCGACCCACGCGTCATCGAGGCGTATCTGGGTGGCGTCGACGAAAAGGACGCTGCGTGAGCGCTTCCGCACGGCCGCTCCGAAGGAAGCGCTCCGTCCCTCTCGGAGGGACCGCGCGCAGCGCGAGGGAGCGTCTATGAATGCTGCGCTCTCGAAGTCACCGACTTGTCGGTCGCATACGGCAAAGTCGCTGCTGTCGTTAGCGCGCGCTTGTCGGTCGGTCAAGGTCAGATCGTCACCGTGATCGGACCGAACGGAGCCGGCAAGACGACGTTGCTGTCCGCGATCATCGGTGCACTGCCCGCCAACGGCAGCGCACGCGGATCGATTCGCTTCGATCGCGAAGCGGTGAACGCCGCCGAGGTCTCGATCGAGCGCATGGTGGCGAGCGGCATGACCCTGGTGCCAGAGCGGCGCGAGTTGTTCGGCGAAATGAGCGTTGCAGACAACCTGCTGCTCGGCGCGTTTCAGCGCTATCGCTCGGGCCAGCGCGATCACGCAGCAAACGATCGAAGAAGTGTTCACGCTGTTTCCCGCGCCTGCGCGATCGGCGAACGCAGCTGGCCGGCACACTGTCCGGCGGAGAGCGCCAGATGCTCGCAGTCGGGCGCGCGCTGATGGCGAAGCCAAAGCTGCTGATGCTCGATGAGCCGTCGCTTGGACTTGCGCCGTTGATCGTGCGCGAAATCTTTCACATCATCGTCGAGCTGAAGCGGCGCGGCGTATCGATCTTGTTGGTCGAGCAGAACGCACGCGCCGCGCTGCAGACGGCCGATTACGCCTACGTGCTCGAGACCGGCGAGATAACGCTCGAAGGCCCAGCGCGCGAGCTCGCGAACGATCCACGCGTCGTCGAGAGCTATCTCGGACTCGGCGGTCGCGTCTCTGCGTAGAGCCGGGCCGCGTACCGGCGCAGCGGGCGCGGCCACTTTAGGGGTCGTGACACTGGAGTAGAGTTGCTACGTCCTACGATGGCAGCGGAGGAGAGCCTGATGAGACGCGACTTCACCCGGTCCCTTGGATTGTGCGTTCTTTTCCTAGCACCCTCCGCGGGAGCACAAGTTCTGAAGTGCACCGACGCGGAAAAAAACGTGACTTATTCCGATGTACCTTGTCTGCGCACGGAAAAGACGGCTGTCGTCGACACACGAGCCAGCTCGAATGTCATGGACCACAGTTCCATCAGAGCACAAAAAGGCCGCCTTTTCGCGCCCGTGGCAGCAGCGCCGGTCTATTCCGCGCCGCCTGCCCCGCCCCCACCCTCACCGGCACCATTCACAGTAGATCGTACGGTAAAGCCCGCGCGTCAGCTACTAGCGCTGACCAAATCCGTCGCGGAGCCCAATCCGGTCCTCCGCTTCGCTCCTCGACGCCGCTGCTGTTTCTACGGGCGCCTTTCGTCGGCGTTTCCCGCGTGCACATTAGTCGGGCACGCCGAGACCCGTCAGCGAGCGGATCACTGCTTAATGTCGCCGTGACGATTTGCGGCCCGTGTCCCGATCGTCTATCGTGGCCGTGCGTTGGGGGTACTGCGTCGGTCGACGCAGTTGAGAGAGTCCCCGGAACCTGATCCGGTTAATACCGGCGGAGGAAAACGAAATGAGCGCCAATCCGAAGTTTGTTGCAGCCACAGCGCATGTCGATGAAGCGGCGATTCAGCCGCTTCCAAGGTCCCGAAAGGTCTATTTAGAGGGTTCACGGCCTGACGTGCGCGTGCCGGTGCGCGAGATCACGCAGAGCGAAACGTCAGCATCGTTCGGATCGGAAGCCAATCCGTCGCTGGTGGTGTACGACACATCCGGACCGTATACGGATCCCGATGTGACCATCGACATCCGCTCGGGTCTGGCACCGCTGCGAGCACGCTGGATTGCAGAACGCAATGACACTGACGAGCTGGCCGGACCGTCGTCGAGCTTCGGCGTCGATCGGCTGAACGATCCCAAGCTCGCCGAGCTGCGCTTCAACCTGCGCCGTACGCCGCGCCGTGCGCGCAGCGGTGCGAATGTGTCGCAGATGCATTACGCGCGGCGTGGCATCGTGACCCCCGAGATGGAATTCATCGCGATCCGCGAAAACCAGCGACTCGCGAGAATTTCCGGAGCCGCTGCTGCGCCAGCATCCGGGTCAGTCGTTCGGCGCGCAGCTGCCGCAGTCGATCACGCCCGAGTTCGTGCGCGACGAAGTCGCGCGCGGCCGCGCGATCATTCCGGCCAACATCAATCACCCGGAAACCGAGCCGATGATCATCGGTCGCAACTTTCTGGTGAAGATCAACGCCAATATCGGCAACTCCGCAGTGACGTCTTCGATCGGCGAAGAAGTCGAGAAGATGACGTGGGCGATCCGCTGGGGCGCAGACACGGTGATGGATCTGTCGACCGGCAAACACATTCACGAAACACGCGAATGGATCCTGCGCAACTCGCCGGTGCCGATCGGCACGGTGCCGATTTATCAGGCGCTCGAAAAAGTCGACGGCAAGGCCGAGGAGCTGACGTGGGAAATATTCCGCGATACGTTGATCGAACAGGCCGAGCAGGGCGTCGACTACTTCACGATCCACGCCGGTGTGCGGCTGCCGTTCATTCCGATGACGGCGAAGCGCTTGACCGGCATCGTGTCGCGTGGCGGCTCGATCATGGCCAAGTGGTGCCTAGCGCACCATCGCGAATCGTTTTTGTACGAGCGATTCGAGGACATCTGCGACATCATGAAGGCGTACGACGTGTCGTTCTCGCTCGGTGATGGCCTGCGGCCGGGATCGATTCACGATGCGAACGATGAGGCGCAGATGGCGGAGCTCGCCACGCTCGGAGAGCTGACGACGATCGCGTGGAAGCACGACGTGCAGACGATGATCGAAGGGCCGGGCCATGTGCCGATGCACCTGATCAAGCACAACATGGACGAGCAACTGCGGCTATGCCACGAGGCTCCGTTCTATACGCTCGGCCCATTGACGACCGATATTGCACCCGGCTACGACCACATCACGAGCGCGATCGGCGCCGCGATGATCGGCTGGTACGGCACTGCGATGCTGTGCTATGTGACGCCAAAAGAGCACCTTGGGCTGCCGAACAAGAAGGACGTGAAGGACGGCATCATCGCGTACAAGATCGCGGCACACGCGGCCGACCTGGCGAAAGGGCATCCGGGCGCGCAGTTGCGCGATAACGCGCTATCGAAAGCGCGCTTCGAGTTTCGCTGGGAAGATCAGTTCAACCTCGGCTTCGATCCCGATACCGCGAAGGATTTTCACGACGAAACCCTGCCGAAGGATTCGATGAAGACCGCACACTTCTGTTCGATGTGCGGTCCGCACTTCTGCTCGATGAAGATCACGCAGGACGTACGCGAGTATGCGCAGAAGCACGGCGTGTCGGCCGACGAAGCGCTATCGAAGGGCATGCAGGAAAAGGCCGTCGAGTTCGTCAAAAAGGGCGCGGAGATCTATCAGCGCGCTTGAGCGCCTTCCTAGCTGACTTGTTGTTGCAGGCTGTTACAAGCACGATGTTGAACCATCGTCGCTGCGTACAATCTTTTGCTCTCTGGTCCGTTGATACAAGACCTTGAAGAACCCAAAGCTCGTTGTCGGGACGTTGCTCTTCGCCGTGCTTGCCGGCGGTGGCTGGTATGCGTGGTCGAGTCGTCAGGGCGACGCACCGACCTATCGCACGGCGAAGGTCGAGCGCGGGCCGATCACGGCGACGGTGTCTTCAACCGGCACCTTGAATCCGGTGACGTCGGTACAGGTGGGCACTCAGGTATCCGGCCAGATTCAGCAGCTGTTCGTCGACTTCAACTCGCCGGTAAAAAAGGGCGAGCTGATTGCCCGCATCGATCCCGAGACTTTTCAGTACCGCGTCCGGCAAGCCGAAGCCGATCTCGAATCGTCGCGCTCGAGCGTGGGGCGTGCTCAGGTCGCGCAAGTGATCGCCGACCGCGACTTGAAGCGCACCAAGGAGCTGGTGGCGCGCAATTTTGTTTCGCCGGCTGAGCTCGATCGGGCGCAATCGACATTTGATCTCGCGGCGGCCGAGGTGCGTACCGCGCAGGCCATCGTGCAGCAGCGTGCCGCGCAACTGGCGACGGCTCGGGTCGATTTATCGCGTACCGAGATCCGTGCACCGGTCGACGGGGTGGTGATCAAGCGCAGCGTCGATGTCGGTCAGACGGTCGCGGCGAGCTTGCAGGCGCCCGAGTTGTTCGTCATCGCCAAGGATCTGCGCGACATGCAGGTCGATACGTCGATCGACGAGGCAGACGTCGGCCGTATCAAGATTGGACTGCGCGCCACGTTTACCGTCGATGCGTTTCCGGGCCGGCAATTTTCGGGCGAGGTACGTAGCGTGCGCAAGGCGGCGCAGAATGTGCAGAACGTCGTCACCTATATCGCGATCATTTCCGCCAACAACGAGCGCGGTGAGTTGCTGCCGGGAATGACGGCCAACGTGCGCATCGTGACGGATACGCGAGACTCGGTGCTGAAGGTGCCGAACGCTGCGCTTCGCTTTCGCCCGGCGGGTGAGAGCGCGGCTGCGAAAGGCGACGCTGTAAAGAACGACGACAGTGGCAAGTCAATTCGAGGCGCGGACGCTGGCGCGAGTAAGGGCGGTGCGGGCGGCGGCCAGCTGAATCAGTTTCGCGAGCGAATCGTCACCGAGTTGAAGCTCGACGCCGAGCAGCAGCAGCGGCTGGACCCGATCTTTGCCGAGATGCGCAACAAGTTCATGGGCCTGCGCGATTTGCCCGAGGAGGCGCGCGCGCGACAGACGGCCGCGATTCGCTCCGACATGCGTGCGCGCGTCGAAGAAGTCCTGAAGCCCGAGCAGAAAGCGCGCTACGCAGAGATCGTCGCCGAACTCGGCGGCCGTGCAGGCAGCGGTCAAACTACGCGCGGCCGCATCTATCTGATGGAAAGCGGCAAGCCAAAAGCAATCGAGGTCCGGGTCGGTTTATCGGACGGAGCGATGAGTGAAGTCGCCGGCGAGGGACTGGCCGAAGGGGCCGAGGTGATCATCGGGCTGCAAGGGGGGCCGGCGGCGAGCACACCCGCTCAAAAAGGCAGCCCCCCGAGGATGTTTTTCTAATCCCATGTCGACCGAAATTCTTGTATGACGGAACCGCTGATTCGTGTGGCTGATCTGACCAAGGATTACGTGCTTGGTGACAACGTCGTGCACGCGCTGGCCGGAATTTCGCTGGAGATTGCAGCAGGCGATTTCGTCGCAGTGATGGGGCCATCAGGGTCGGGCAAATCGACGTTCATGAACATGATTGGATGTCTGGATCGTCCGACGTCGGGTAGCTACCGGCTGGCCGGCGAAGATGTGGCGCGCATGAACGCCGATGATCTGGCAGCGGTGCGCAACCGGCGCATCGGTTTTGTGTTTCAGCAATTCAATTTGCTGGCGCGCACCAGTGCATTGGAGAACGTCGAGCTGCCGTTGATGTATGCCAACGTGTCCGTCAGCGACCGGCACACGCGCGCGCTGGAGAAGCTGAAGCAGGTGGGCCTCGGCGAGCGCGCCGAGCATCAGCCTTCGCAACTGTCCGGCGGGCAGCAGCAGCGCGTCGCGATTGCGCGCGCTTTGGTCAACAACCCGGCGCTGATTCTTGCCGACGAGCCGACCGGTGCGCTTGACTCACGCACCAGCGTCGAGATCATGGCGCTGCTGCAGCAGCTGAACGCCGGCGGCATGACGATCGTGCTGGTGACGCATGAACAGGACGTGGCCGCGTTTGCATCGCGCGAAGTGCATTTTCGCGACGGCAAGGTAGTCAGCGATGAACGGCAAACACCGCGCTCGGCGCGCAGCGCACTCGCTGAGCTCGATGATGGGGTGCGCGCATGAACGCATTGATGGTGCTGCGAGTCGCGCTAAAGGCTTTGCGCGTCAACAAGCTGCGTTCGAGCCTGACGATGCTCGGGATGATCATCGGTGTCGCGGCGGTGATCGCGATGCTGGCGATCGGCGGTGGGGCGCAGGAGCGCGTCCGCGAGCAGTTGAAGAATCTTGGCTCGAATTTGATGTTGATCCTTCCCGGCTCGACCACTGCCAGTGGCGTTCGCCTCGGTACCGGCGCTGCGCAAACGTTGACCGAGGAAGATGCGCTGGCGATCGCGGTGGATGTCGAAGGCGTCGTGGTCGCCGCCCCATCGGTACGCGGATCGGGCCAGGTGTCGGCTGGAAACGCCAATTGGGCCACGCAGTACTTCGGCACCAACAATGATTACTTGATTGCGCGCGATTGGCCGTTGTCTGCGGGCCGGCTGTTCGAGCCAGCCGAGTTGTCGGGCGCGGGCAAAGTGGCGCTGATCGGTCAGACCACGGCGCGGCAACTGTTCGGCGACCTCGATCCGATTGACCAGGTCATTCGCGTTCGCAAGGTTCCGTTGACGATCATCGGGGTGCTCGATCGCAAGGGTCAGAACTCCTTGGGGCAGGATCAGGACGATATCGTGCTGATGCCGCTCGCAACTGCGCGCAACCGCGTGCTCGGACAAACACAGGGACGACAGCGGCGCGTTAACACGATCTCGGTGAAGACCGCGGACGGCGTCGACATGAAAGGTGTCGAAGAGCGAATCCGCGAGCTGCTGCGTCAGCGGATGAAAGTACAGCCGGGCGCCGACGAGCCGTTCACGATTCGCAACTTGACCGAGATTTTGCAGGCGCAGGAGCAGGCGAGCCGCGTGTTGACGTTACTGCTGGGCGCCGTCGCGTCGGTCAGCCTGCTGGTCGGCGGCATCGGCATCATGAACATCATGCTGGTCAGCGTGACCGAGCGCACGCGCGAAATCGGCCTAAGGATGGCAGTCGGTGCGCGCGGCGTCGACATTTTGAAGCAGTTCCTGGTCGAAGCGATCACGCTGTCGATGATCGGCGGCGCGCTTGGGATCGTGCTCGGTGTCGGTGCATCGTTCGCCGTCGGCGAGTTTGCCAACTGGCGTACCGAGATCACGGCATCGGCGATCGTGCTCGCGGTCGGTTTTTCCGGCGCAATCGGCATCTTTTTCGGTTTTTATCCGGCGCGCAAGGCGTCGCGGCTGCTGCCGATCGAAGCGCTGCGCTACGAGTGACCACTTGAATGCGAAAAGGCGTCGCCACGGCGCCTTTATCGCGTGCTCGTATGAGCGGCAATGCGCGAGCATCGCAGGATGCTTGCCCGCATCGCGCACGCTCATTCCGCGAACACTCGTCGCGTTGCTGGCACTTGGCTTTGCAGCAGACGTAATCGCGGGCGATTCTTGGGCGGCTGCGTTCGCGTGAAATGGATCTGCATCGCCGGCTGTGGCTCGCAGCCGTCGGCGGATTCAGCCTTGCGGTGGCATTTGCAATGTTGGCATTCGAGCTGCGGTCACGCCGGATTTCGGTCGCGCTGCGCCGCCTGACCGATCTTGCCGCCAGCGTTGACGGCAGATTGCCAGAGGAAACGCGCAGACAGCGCGTCGCTACTGAACTGACACGCCTATCCGACGAGATTCTGTATTCCTCGCAACGAATGGGTCGCGAAAGGCGCGAGCTGACGGGCAAGGCGGCCACATGGGAAGCAACTTTCGCAGCGTCGCTCGAAGCTTCGATCGCGCTGGACAAGGCCGGCGTGATCACGCACGTGAATCCGGCGGCCGAGAGGCTGCTTCGCGTGATCGCGCAGGAGGTCATCGGCAAGCCGCTGGTGGATGTGATGTTGCCGCCAACGCATCGGTCGCCCGATAACGCCAGTTTCGCAAGCGATCTGGCGGGCGGGCGCGCATCGGGCCGGCGTCAGGAACTGGTTGCTCAGCGGCACGATGGCCGCCAGTTTCCGCTCGAAGTGGCTGTTGCCGAGTTCAAGAACGGCCTGGAGATCGGCTACATCGTCAGTGCGCGCGACATATCGGCGCATCGCAGGCTGCGTGCGGAGCTCGCGCGAGCGCGCGAAATTGCCCCCGATGCGTCGGTCAAATCGGCGCCGCGCAACGGGTACACACTCGAAGAAATCTGCGGTGAGCCGATTCGGCGGCTGGCGGCGCGCGCGCAGCGCAAGGGCCTGCGCTTTCGCTATGAAGACACCGAGCTGCAGGGCCTGGCGCTGATCGGCAATGCGGCGCGGCTGCGGCGCGTCCTGGCAAATCTGATCGACAACTCATTGCACGTGTGCGAGTCGGGCGAGCTGATCGTTCATCTGACGCTGATCCCGATGGAAGAGCGAGAGGTGCGTCTGTCAGCCTCAGTGACGGCGACCGGCATGACCGACGAGGAAGCTGCGATGATGCTCGAACCGTATCTCGTGCAGCCGCTCGCAAGATCCGGCCTCAGCGGTGCGGTCACTGATCGCCGCATCGAGTTTTTCGGAGTACGCGTGATGGTTTCGCGTGCCGCCGGCGGGGGTATCACGTTTCAGTTCAACCAGCGGTTCGAAGCCGATCTTTCGCGCGTCACGATCGATCTCTCGGCAGTCGGTCCCGCCGAGTGCGCCAACCGAGAGCGCCAATGCTGCACGCAATCAGAGCGCGCCTGCGTCGCAGCCACAGAATGAACACGCAGACTTTAAGCGTGCCGCGATGCGCTTGCGCAAGAACGCAGAAAAAATCAATCTCGGCGCGCTGTGGGCTGAAGCGCATCGGCTGACGAACGCGTGGCAGCGACACGCGGCAGGCGGGCGGCCTGAACGGCGACACCGGACTGGTTAGCGCGCTGTCGCACGCGGCGCGCGGTGGGGATACCAGCAGCGCCATTTTGCTGGCGCGCCGGCTGGCGGATGCCTCGAGCGCGTCGCGTCGCATTGCAACAACTTGAAATGCGCCGGTTGAATGCGTCAAGCTAACATCGCGCCGCATGGAATTCCTGACGCTCGTCAAAGCGGCGATCTTGGGCATCGTCGAAGGCTTGACGGAGTTCCTGCCGATCTCTTCGACCGGACATCTGATCGTTGCCAGCTCGCTGCTGAACTTCACCGGCGAGAAAGTCGCGACGTTCGAAATTGCGATTCAAACCGGCGCGATGTTCGCGGTGATCTGGGAGTATCGGGCGAAGCTGTGGCGACGCTCGCCGGTATTTTTCGCGAGCGCATCGCGCAGCGATTTGCGATTGAACGTGAGCATTGCGTTTGCGCCGGCAGTGGTATTCGGACTGGCGTTGGGCGGCCTGATCAAGGCGCAGCTTTTTCACCCGGTGCCGGTTGCGCTGGCATTCGTCATCGGCGGGTTGATTATTCTGTGGGTCGAGCGCCGCCACCATCGCGCGTTCGGCGAGCGCGATCTGCAGGGTACGCGCGTTTCAAGAGTCGAGTCGGTCGACGACATGTCGGCGCTTGACGCGCTTAAAGTCGGGCTGGTGCAATGCGCCGCGCTGATTCCTGGCACCAGCCGCTCGGGCGCAACGATCATCGGCGGCATGCTCTTCGGTTTGTCACGCAAGGCGGCGACCGAGTTCAGCTTCTATCTCGCGATCCCAACGCTGATCGGTGCAGGAGCGTATTCACTGTGGAAACAGCGCGAGCTGTTCGTCGCTGCCGACATACCGACGTTTGCGGTCGGACTCATCTTTGCTTTTGCTTCCGCACTGATTTGCATTCGCTGGTTGATTCGTTATTTGTCGACTCATGATTTCACGGTCTTCGCTTGGTATCGCATCGCGTTCGGCGGCGTGATCTTGTTGACGGCTTATCTGGGTTGGGTTGACTGGGCACAGTGATGGACGAAGTCAAAACCTGGCAAGCAATCGACATGGCGCTAGCCGTGGCGGCGGCTGTGATCGTCGCCTACGGTGTGCTGGTGCTCGGCTGGTCGGTGTTCGTCGTGATCGCGCTCTTCTGGTTCGAAAACGTCTTGATCGGTGTACTCAACGTCGCGAAGATGCTGATCAGCGGCGCGCGGAGCGGGTACGCGGTCAGCATGATCGCAGCCGTCGCGCTGTCTGCATTTTTCACCGTTCACTATGGAATGTTCACCGTCGCCCATGGAGTCTTCGTTGTTGGGCTTTTCGGGCAAGCCGAGCTTGGCAGCTCGCAGCGGCATGTTTGCACCGCTCGGCCGCATGCTCGGCTATCTGCTCGCGGATCGGGACGGCTGGTTGGCTGCCGCCGGTATCACAGCGCTGCAGGCCGCGGCGTTCTTACGCTGGCTGATCGCCACCCGCGCTCAGCCGGTGCTACTGCCGGCGCTGATGTTTGCCCCGTACGGCCGCATCGTCATCCTGCACGTCACGATCATCGTCAGCGGAATTCTGGTCGGCATGTTGAAACTTCCGGTGCTGGGAGCTCTGTTGCTTGTTGCGCTGAAGCTGGCATTCGATATCGTCGCCGGCAATGCGGCTGCACGCACCGGAGGGTCGCCGCAACCGGTGCCCGTGCGGCATTTCTTCATCTCACACGAAGACGATGCAACACGCCCGTGACGAAGTGCAGGAGTTGTGCGCGCTACTGCGCTCACGCTTTCCGATCATCCTGATCGCGTCGCACGAAGAACCGCGCATTCTCGAATTGCTCGCCAAGGCGGCGAATCTTGAGAATCAGGTGCTGATGACGTGGAGCATCACGTGCGGCATCCGTCGCCATGGACGTGAAGAAGCGATTTATCAAACCAACGACCTGCTCGATGTGCTGAAGCATATCGACAAGACGGCGCAGAACGGCATCTACGTGCTGTGCGATGCGCATCCGGGGTTCAAAGACCCGATTTCGATGCGACTGATTCGCGAGATTGCGCTGTCGCATTCGAAGTCGGCGCGCACGCTGGTGTTTATCAGCCCGCGACTCGATGAGCTGCCATCGGAAGTGTTGCGGCTGTCCGCGCACTTTCATCCGCAGCTGCCCGATCGCGATGCGATTCGCACGCTGGTCAACGAAGAAGCGAAACGCTACGAGAATCAGACTGGTGAACGGCCGCGCGGCGACAAGCACGCGCTCGAGATGCTGATCATGCATCTGCTCGGCATGGAACAGGACGACGTGCGGCGGCTGGTGCGCCAGGCGCTGCGTGACGATGGCGCGATCAGCCAGGACGATGTGCGCCGCGTGCTGGCGACCAAGTATGAAGCGCTCGGCGGCGCCGCCTCGCTGGCGTATGAAGAAAGCAAGGTCAAGTTCGACGCCGTCGGTGGCCTGGCGCGGCTCAAGCACTGGATATCACTGCGCCGCAAGCCGTTTCTCGATCCGAGCGCCGCGAATGTAGATCGGCCAAAAGGCATCGTGCTGCTCGGCGTGCAGGGCGGCGGAAAAAGCCTGGTGGCGCGCGCGGTGGCCGGCGAATGGGGCGTGCCGCTGATGCGGCTCGACTTTGGCGCGCTTTACAACAAGTATTACGGCGAGACCGAGCGCAACCTACGCAATGCCTTCGCTGCCGCCGAAGCGATGTCGCCGTGCGTCTTGTGGATCGACGAGATCGAAAAAGGGATTTCGGTCGACGGTGGTGACGGCGACGGCGGCGTGTCGCGCCGCGTGCTCGGCAGTTTGCTGACGTGGATGTCGGAGCGAACCGAGCCTGTCTTTATCGTGGCCACCTCGAACGACATTTCGCAGCTACCCCCCGAGCTGATTCGCAAAGGGCGCTTCGATGAAATCTTCTTCGTCGATTTTCCGAACGATGAGGCGCGCATTCAGATCGCGACGATTCACCTGAAGAAGCGCAGCTACGACCCGGCGCAGTTCGACGTCTCCGGTCTGGCCAAGTTGTCCGAAGGATATTCGGGCGCCGAAATCGAGCAGGCGATCGTTTCGGCGTCGTTCGAAGCGCGCGCCCGCAACGAAGCGCTGCGCCCTGCGGATATTCTTGCGGAGATCGAGCGCACTCGGCCGCTTTCGGTCGTCATGGCCGAGAGGATCGATGAATTGCGCGCGTGGGCAGCCGATCGCGCCGTGTTTGCCGACGATGAGCTCAGCGTGTCACGGTCTGCGAGCGAAAACTAGATCGTAGGTCGCGTGCCCAAGCCGGTCGCCCCGCGCGTGAAACTTGGTGACCGGACGCGCACATAGCGGATTTTCCGCAGCCGGCGAATAGCCCGCGTGCAGATTGACGAGTTTCGGTTCTGCACCGAACACTTGAAGCACTTGCTGCGCGTAGTCCTGCCAATCAGTGGCGCAATGTACGTAACCGTGCGGCGCGAGGCGGGTCGCAAGCAGACTCGCGAACGGCGGCTGCAACAACCGTCGCTTGTGATGACGCTTCTTTGGCCAGGGATCGGGAAAGAAGACATGGATACCGGCCAGTGAATCGGGCGCAATCATGTCGCGCAGGACTTCAACCGCGTCGTGATGCACGATGCGCACGTTGTTTAGTCGATGCTCATTGATGCTTTTCAGCAACGCACCGACGCCCGCAGTAAAGACTTCGACGCCGAGGAAGTTGATGTCCGGCCGCGCCTGCGCGATCGCCACCGTGGTTTCGCCCATGCCGCAGCCGATTTCAAGGACGGTCGGCGCGTCACGGTCGAAGGTGCGAACAAGATCGATCGGAGTCGCAGCGTACGGAACGCCGAACGCCGGCAGCAATTGATCGAACGCGCGCCGCTGCGCTTGCGTGAAGCGGCCACGCCGCAGCGTGAAGCTACGGATGGGTGGGTGCGCCTCATCGCGCGCTCGCACGCGCTCGGCGCACGGCTCCGGCTTGGTGTAATTCGCCTGCGTTGGTCTGTTCAAGCCGCTTTGCTCGGGGCGATCACACCGCTCGTCGGTGAGCTGGGGCTTGCGCTGTAGAGTTTTTTCGGCATGCGGCCGGCGAGGAATGCCTCGCGCCCCGCTTCAACTGCCTTGCGCATCGCGCCGGCCATTTTGACCGGATGCTTCGCGTGTGCGACCGCGGTATTCATCAACACGCCCGCGCAGCCAAGCTCCATCGCGATCGCGGCATCGCTGGCGGTGCCGACACCCGCATCGACGATGACCGGCACCGTTGCCTTTTCCAGTATCAACTGAATGTTCCACGGATTCAGAATTCCCATGCCCGAGCCGATCAGCGATGCGAGCGGCATCACGGCTACGCAACCGATCGACTCGAGCGTTTGCGCCTGAATCGGGTCGTCGCTGCAATAGACCATCACTTCGAAGCCTTCGCGCACCAGTTGTTCGGCGGCCTTGATCGTTTCAGGCATGTTCGGATACAGCGTTTGCGGATCGCCGAGCACTTCGAGCTTGGTCAGCGCATGCCCGTCGAGCAGCTCGCGCGCCGAGACGCAAGGTGCGCACGGCATCGTCAGCCGTGTAGCAGCCTGCGCTGTTCGGCAGCATCGTGTACTTCGACGGCGGCAAGACGTCGAGCAGATTGGGCTCACCTCGGGTCTGGCCGATGTTGGTGCGGCGGATCGCCACCGTAATGATCTGCGCGCCGCTCGCTTCGACCGCTGACTTGGTCTGGGCGAGATCCTTGTATTTGCCGGTGCCGAGCAACAAGCGCGAACTGAATCTGCGCGCGCCGATAATCAGCGAGTCATCGTTCATCAACCGCCTCCGACCGCAATCACGATTTCCAGCCGATCGCCGCTACGTGAGCTCGGTCGAGGCGTGCAGACTCTTCGGCACGATCTCGCCGTTACGCTCGACGGCGACGCGCTTGCCTGCGGTGTCGAGTTGCGCAAGCAATTGCGCGACAGTGGTTGCGTGCGGCACCTGGCGCGTATGTCCGTTTACCGCAACCGAGATAGATGTCGTGTTCATTACAAGTCAATTGGAGCGGGTGATGGGGATCGAACCCACGTCTTGAGCTTGGGAAGCTCAGGTCCTGCCATTGAACGACACCCGCATCGAAAATCGAGTCAGAACCGAATTTACATCAGGGTTTGCGCGGACGCAGGGGCTGTAATCAACGGCGCAGGGCATCGACTAAGCCCTCGACTTCGTGCACCTGCACGAAGTCGGGGACGGGCGGGTTGACGACCTAGGTAGCGCAATCCGACCGGAAAGCAATCTTTACCACGTGGAGATGACAAATGAAAAAAGCATGGTTGGCAATTCCGGCAATGGCGATGTGTATGGGCTTTGCGCCCATAGCATCCGCACAAGAGGAAACATTCAAGTTTGACGATTTCTTCAAGATGGCCGTACGAACAAG
Organism: uncultured beta proteobacterium; assembly: GCA_963786295.1. GTDB lineage: Bacteria > Pseudomonadota > Gammaproteobacteria > Burkholderiales > Burkholderiaceae_F > JACCZX01. Next base: position 250,923 of record CAWAYV010000006.1, read on the forward strand.
GACGGCATGATGTCCAAGAGAAGTTCATGAAGGCCGCTGGCATGCGTTACGACGCGATGATGGCCAAGATGAAGAAAATGCCTGCCGACAAGAGCAAGATGCTGATGAAGGGCGACATGATGACCAAGGAAGGCTTCAAGATGTTTGTCGACGAGTGGAAGATCTACAGCGGCTCGTAGTTCTATTGCGTAGCTTGGTTTACGCGACAAAGGGGTCCGCTCGTCGGACCCCTTTCGTTGTTAAAGGCGTTCGAGTAGTTCAAGATTCGCATGAATAGCGAGCGCATCGTTCCCACCTCTTGATCGCACCACCCCAATCCACCGGTCCGCGCTTTCGATGACCCCATCGGATCGCAAGCTTTCGCCCGCCCTCCTGCTCGCTGCCCTCGGTGTCGTCTACGGCGACATCGGCACCAGCCCGCTGTACGCATTCAAGGAGAGTCTGACCGGGGAGCATGGCGCCGGCGTCGACGCCCGATGACGTTTTCGGCGTGTTGTCGATGATCTTCTGGGCGATCACGCTGGTCGTATCGATCAAGTACGTGCTGCTGGTGCTGCGCGCTGACAACGACGGCGAAGGCGGCATTCTGGCGTTGTTGGCGCTGGTGCTGCGGCAACTACCGGCTGCGGGGCGTCTCCGTACAGGCGGCCGTCGGCGCCGGACTGTTCGGCGCTGCGATGTTCTTATGGCGACAGCGTGATCACGCCCGCGATTTCGGTGCTATCGGCGATCGAAGGATTGCAGGTTGTTTCTGCTGCATTCACACCGTGGGTGATTCCGCTGACCTTGGTGGTGCTGGTTGCGCTGTTTGCCGTGCAAAACAAGGGCACGGCACGCGTCGGCCAGACGTTCGGCCCCATCATGGTGGTTTGGTTCGTCGTGCTCGGCGTGCTCGGGCTCTGGTGCAGATCGTGCGCGAACCGCAGGTGCTGCTCGCGCTCGATCCGTTGTACGCGCTGCGTTATGCAGCCGCGCAGCCGGGTAAAACCTTTGTCGTGATGGGCGCGGTGTTCCTCGCGCTGACCGGCGCCGAAGCGTTGTATGCAGACATGGGCCATTTTGGCGCGAAGCCGATTCGCATTGCATGGTTTTGGCTGGTGATGCCGTGTCTGGTGCTGAACTATTTCGGTCAGGGCGCGCTGGTGCTGACCGACGAAAAGGCGGCATCCAATCCGTTCTTTCTGCTGGCGCCGGGCTGGCTGCAATTGCCGCTGGTGATCCTGGCGACTGCCGCGACCGTGATCGCGTCGCAGGCGGTGATCTCCGGCGCGTTTTCGATCACCAGCCAGGCGATAAAGCTTGGCTATCTGCCACGCATGCAGGTTGATTACACGTCGAAGACCGAGGCGGGGCAGATCTACGTGCCGCTGATTAACTTCATGTTGCTGGTGGTCGTCATCTTGCTGGTGGTCGGCTTCGGCAGCTCATCGAATCTGGCCGCTGCGTATGGGCTGGCGGTGGCGACGACGATGGTCGTAACGACACTCGGCGTGATGCGTCATTGCGCGTTTCAAGTGGGATTGGCCACCGTGGAAGGTGCTGCTGGTATTCGCGCCGCTGCTCGCGCTCGACCTCGTGTTCGTCGCCGCCAACAGCACCAAGATTCTCCACGGTGGCTGGTTTCCGATTGTGTTCGCGGCGTCGCTCTATCTTGATTTTTGCGACTTGGAAGCGCGGCCGTTCACTGGTCAATCGACAGATGAAACAGGGCGGGATCGAGTTGCAGCCTTTCTTGAAGAGCCTGTCGATTTATCCGCCGCAGCGCGTGGAAGGCAGTGCGGTATTCATGACACTCGAGCCCGGCTACGTTCCGCATGCGCTGCTGCACAACTTGAAGCACAACCGTGTGATGCACGAACGCGTGGTGTTTCTTGACGGCGATCAGCCGCACGGTTCCGCATGTCGACCCGGCTTACATGACCGAGATTCAGGACCTGGGCGACGGTTGCTACGCGGTCAAGGTACAGCTCGGATTTCAGGATCCGTTTGACGTTACGTTCTTCCTCGGCGTGCTGGCGCGGTACCACGCTTTCGAATTGATTCCCGCCGAAACCTCGTTCTTCCTGTCGCGACAAGCGGTCGTGATCGGCGGCAAGAGCACGATGGCGGCCTGGCGTCGCCGCCTGTTTGGCTGGATGCTGCGCAACGCCCAACCGGCGTCCGATTTCTTCCATATCCCGCCGAATCGCGCGATCGAGATCGGGACACAGGTCGTTATTTAGGCAGTGAGCAGGCTTTCTAACTGCCACAATCGCGGCATGCAGGTCGAGCCATTCTTGATAGAGCCGCAGCGCGCGCGTGATCGAGCGCGCGTGATCGAGTTGCTGCAACAAGCGCAGTTGGTGGAACACGACCTGCAGAGCGGCCAGGCGGCGGTCGATTTCCTCGTGATGCGGGAGGCGGGGCAAGTAATCGGCGCAATCGGCCTGCAAAGCGCCAATGGCGCCGGTTTGCTGCGCTCGCTGGTAGTGATGCCGTCGTTGCATCGACAAGGTCGTGGTGCCGCGTTGGTGGCAGCGGCCGAACGGCTTGCGGTTCGGCGCGGCATCGACGACATGTTTCTGCTGACGACCGAAGCGGCCGGCTTTTTTGCGTTGCTTGATTACCTTCGGGTGGATCGCGCCAGTGCACCACCGGCGGTGCAACAGACTTCACAATTCTCGTTTTCGTGCCCGGCGTCCGCCGTCTGCATGCACAAGAGGTTGCGCGCCTAAAAGTAAAAGCGGCCGGCGGTAGGGTTTAGCACCCTGTCGCCGGCCGCAGCAAGCAACACCGGTTTAGCGAACCAGCGCAACCTGCTCGGGGGCCCTACGCTTGCCGACGATCTCGACTTTTTCCATCTGAATCGTCGGCATGGCAACCGCCTGCTGAACAGCCGGCCCAGCACTGAATTCCTGCATACCTACGACCGCCGCCAGTGCAAGCGCGCTGACCGTGGCAGCGAAAAATAATGCGGTTTCGAATTGCTTGATCATCGCCTGCTCCTGAAAGTGGTTGCTGCGTAATTTGTCGATGAACGCACTGTAGGCAGTTCAACCACCGCAAGCCACGCGTTTGCGATGAAGTGCAGGAAAGCCGGCGTAGATTGCATTTTGTCGGGGTAGATGGAGACGAAACCGGCTCAGCGGCGACGAACCCGCCTGAACTCGGCCCCGCGAGCGGCTTAACCGCCCTTGCCGCGCTTCATTTTCATTCGCTGCTCGGCCGCTCGGTGTCGAATTTTCCACATTGACAACTGCTCGCGTCGCTGCAGCGGCGTCAGCGTGTCACGGCGGATCTCGCGCAGCAGCTTCTGGTAGTTGACGAGGCGGTCGGCGGTGACGCCCGCGCGCACCGCACAGCCGGGCTCGTCCCGGTGGCGGCAATCGCGAAAGCGGCAGCGCTCGGCCAGCGCGCGGATATCGTCGAAGGTCGCTGCAAGATCGTCCTCATCGATATCCGGCCGCAGGCCGCGCAATCCCGGGGTATCGATCACGCAGCCTCCGACCGGCAGCAGATGCAGCGAGCGCGAAGTGGTCGTGTGCCGGCCGCGGCTGTCGTCTTCACGCACTGCACCGGTAGATTGCACTGGCGCGCCGAGCAGCGTGTTGGTGAGCGTCGACTTGCCGGCGCCAGAAGATCCCAGCACGACGGTGGTCTGGCCCGCGCCGAGATAAGGCGCAAGCTCGATCGCTGTCGTCGCCGCGCGCGCGTCGACGGCGTGGACGGCGATGTCGTGCGGTAATCGCTCGCGCAGCGCGTCGAGCCGCGCGTCGACGTCATCGCACAGATCCCGCTTGGTCAGAATCACGATGGGCCAGATGCCCGCCGGTTTCACCATCGCGAGATAACGTTCGAGCCGGCGTAAATTGAAGTCGCCGTCGAGCCCCATGGTCAGCATCGCGGTGTCGACATTGCTGACCAGCGATTGGCGCTCGCCAGACGAATTGCGCCGCACGATTTGCGTGAACGGCGGCATTCGACCGCGTACCCAAGGCACGCCGTGGTCGTCGTGGTGCACCCACAGCCAGTCGCCGACGGTCAATGCATCGCCGGCATCCACAAGCGAACGCAGCAATCCGGGCAGCGGCCGAGCCGAATGCTCGTCGACGCCGTCCGTGACACGCACCGTTTCGCGATGTGCTTCAATCAATCGCATCGGCGAGCCCGGCATATCGCCGAGCGCGTTGAATGCGCCCATCGCTTGCGCCACTGCCGGCGTAAACCCGATCGGCCGCAGCCGATCCATCAAAGTCATATCCATTGGTTCCGAATCCTCGAGACGTTTTCAGAGACCGCGCGCAAGCACGCAGCGTCGAATGCAAACGAGCAATTAGAGAAGTGTCGCGGCCGCTTTAATGCGGCGCAGGAATCGGAAAAACCGAGTCAGCGCGTAGTGCGGCCGACTAGAGAGCGAGATCAGTTCTATGCATGGCGCCTCCTGATTGAAGCGCGCTCGGGCGAGCGAGGGCGCGAGCTTCGCGCAAACCAGTCGCGCGGTCAATAAAAGAAAGTGTGAATAAGCGTCAACCTATGCGAAAGTCGTACGCTACTTGCTTGATGAATGACATGTTCCGGAAGCTCGCGATAGGTGCTGTGGTGTCCGTACTGACTGCGACTGCGCACAGTGGAGACAGAATCGACGTCTGGGTGTTGTTAACCGAGCCGCCGGTTGCTTCGGGGACCAGTACGCCGGAGTCGGTCAAGAAGCAGCAGCAGGCAGTAATGGCCGAGTTGGAGGCACTGGGCGCCGTCGAACTCGGGCGGGTCAGCACGGCGCGCAACGCGATCGCCGTGTCGATTGATCAGGCTAAGTTGCCGGAAGTTAAGCGGCTTTCCGGTGTCCGCTCCGTCTCGCCGGTGCGCGACATCAAGCGCGACCCTATACCCGGCGCCCACTCGCTGATCGCGTCGAAAATCGCAGCGCAACATTACGCTGCATGGTTGTGCCGTCGCAAAAAGGTGATTGGTCGCACATAGGCCTTTACAAGGTCTGCGTCGGGCGCATAAATTCCTCGCCCTCAAGAAGTAAAAAACCCCAAGGAGGAATTCCATGAAGCGCATCGCGATGCTGATCGCGGCTGCGGCACTGCTAAACGCGTGCGGCGGCGGATCGGATCAGGCCGAGTCACAAGCTTCGGCCAGTAATGAATCAATGGCAGGCACATCGGCGGCAGGCTCGATTTCCAGCAGTCCGTATCGTGTCGCAGCGCCTGCGGGCATCGTCATCAATCGAATCGACCCGCGCCTGCGCGGCAGAAGTGGTGAGAGTCGATGTGTGGGTGGTCGACTCGCGCGAAAACTCGGTCGCCGCTGAACGCGCCGCGCTGGCGGAGTCAAGCGGGATGGCGACGGCTCAAGGTGGTGAGTTGGCCAGCAGCCATGGGTGCGGTACGCAAGAGCGGTCATCGTTCGCCGATCGATCGGTCAACGCATTGGTCGAGTCGCAGGCCGCGCATGGCCAGCAATATCGCCTCGGTCGGCGGATGCTGCGAGCTCGCGCGCGTCGCGAGTCGCGCATAACGCGATCGCGGTGGCGCATCGACGCTGTCGCAATTGAACTCAACTCGCCGCGCTACCGGCGTGGCCAAGGATCCGCGCGTGGTGCGATTGCGCCGGTGGGGAACTATCAAACTGACGCTCTCGCAGACCGTGCCGTATGTCGGCGCCACCGCCGTGCATGCGAGCGGGCGGGATGGCACGGGTGCATCAAGGTCGCCGTGCTCGACAGCGGCATCGATTACCTACATGCAGCGCTCGGTGGCTCGGGCAATCCCGCCGATTTCGCAGCGAACAATCCGGACATCATCGAGCCCGGCACGTTCCCGACCGCGAAGGTCGTGGGGGGCTACGACTTCGTGGGATCGAACTGGACCGGCGCAGCGGGAAGTCCTCCCGAGGCCCCGGATCCCGATCCTCTCGATGCGGGACCGGGTCGCGGTCATGGCACGCACGTCGCTCACATCATCGCCGGTAAGGGCGGCGTTGCACCCGGCGCCAGCCTCTATGCCGTCAAGGTCTGCTCGTCCGTCTCTACGTCCTGCTCCGGCATCGCGCTGATTCAGGGCATGGACTTCGCACTCGATCCGAACGGCGACGGCGACACCAGCGATGCGGTCGACATCATCAACATGTCGCTCGGTTTGGACTACGGCCAACCTTCGACGACGATCTTTCCGCTGCGGTCGAGAATGCCACGGCACTGGGCATCCTGACGGTCGCCTCGGCGGGCAACGGATCGGACAAGCCCTACGTCCATGGAACGCCTGCCGCAACGAAGAGTGCGCTGGCGGTCGCGCAGACCGCGGTTCCCACCGCTTTCCTGCCGTTTATGCAAATCACTGCGCCGCCCTCGATCGTCGGTAACCACCCGGCGGTCTTCCAGCCGTGGTCAGCGCCGCTGACGACAGTAGTCCAGGCGCCGCTGCAATACGGCAATGGCGCGGGTGGCAATCTGAATGGCTGCGCATCGTTTCCGGCCGGTTCGCTGGCGAGCAAGATCGTTCTGGTGGATCGGGGTGCCTGCAACTTCACACTTAAGATCAGCAACGTCGGCGACGCCGGCGGGTTGATCGGCATCATCGGACTCATCGCGCCAGGCGACCCGTTCGAAGGCGGGGACGGCGGCGATCGCCCGATCACGATCCCCGGTTTCATGGTCAGCCAGGCTGTGGCCGACCGCCTGAGAAGCGGCCTGCCAAACACGGTAGTGAGGTTCGATCCGACAGTCGGCATCCCGTTGGTAGGGTCGATGGTCGGCAGTTCATCGCGCGGCCCGCAGCACGAGGACACAACGCTGATCAAGCCGGAAATCGGCGCTCCTGGTGCGTCGGTGTCCGCGATTGCCGGCACCGGCACGGGCATGGGGCCTTTCGGCGGCACGTCGGGCGCCGCGCCCATGGTCGCAGGTTCGGCCGCGCTGGTGCTGCAAGCCTATGGTGGAACCAAGGCCACCGCGCAGGGAACGCCGCCCGGGAATGCGATCGGCCACGGCTTATCGCCGCTCGAGGTCAAGGCGCTGCTGATGAACACCGGCGAAATCAACATCATCAACGACCCGTTGACCGGCGCGCTGGCCGCGATCACCCGGATCGGTGGTGGCGAAGTACGTGTCGACCGTGCCCTTACCGCGCCGATTGCCGCGTGGGACAAAGACGTGCCCGCCGGCGCGCTGAGCTTTGGTTTCGTCGATGTCGCGGACGGCACGGTGAGCGTCACCAAGACCGTCCAGATCCGCAACCTCGACAACAAGGCCCACACCTACACGGTAACGCCGACGTTCCGGTTCGCTGACGATGTCGCGAACGGCGCCGTGACGATGAGCGCGCCGCCGAATGTCTCAGTCAAGCCAGGGAAGGGAAAGCTCACCAGTTTCGACGTGACCCTGACGATCAATGGCTCGCTGCTTCGCGGCAACTTCATGAACTCGGGCAGCAACGGAGCCAATCCGGCCACGCTGACCACGAACGAGTACGACGGCTACTTCGTGCTGGACGATGGGAAGCAGCCGATCCGGCTCGCGTGGCACGTACTGCCGCGGAAGGCTGCGCGGGTACAGCCCAGCACGTCCGCGCTCGTCCCGGGTGCATTCCCGCAGACGATCGGTCTGAACAACACCGGCGTGGGCACGGCGCAGAACGATGCCTATGCGCTGCTGGCGATCAGCCCCAACCAGGCCGAGGGCGGTGGGCGGGCAATCGCCAACACCCGATATCCGCGCGGTCGGGATCAACACCTTCCCGGTGCCGGCGGGCTTCTGCTCGGCGGGTGCGTCCTTCGTCTGGGCATTCGCCGTGAATACTTGGGAAGGGCAACAGCACCTGCTTCCGGTGAGCCATCAGGTGTGTCTGGATACGAACCGCGACGGAATCGACGACTATGTGGTGCTCAATCGCGATGCCTCGGGCCTCGGCTCGATCACTGACGGGCGCCAGTTGAGTTGGGTGGTGAATCTCGCCACCGGTGACGCCAGCGCGTTCTTCTTCGCCGAGCACTCAACGAATACCGGGAACACGGTGCTGTTTATTTGCGGTGAGCAGATCGGGATGAGCGATGCAGACCTGCTGGCTACGCGGGTCAACATGGCCGTCGTCGCGCAGGACTTCTTCTACGGCGGTCCCGGGGACATCGTTATCGGCCTTACGGTCACTCCGCTGGGTGAGCGCTTCTTCGGCGTTGCCGCTGACGTGGCTGGCAATAGCAACGTTGCCGTAGGCCTGCAGGTATTCGACTTTGGTTCGTTCGCCGGCAATTCGCCGGAACTGGGCTTGATGCTGATCACCAACGGTGATCGCAGCCCAGGTAACCGCGGCGGCGCAACCCAGCCGACGGAGGCGCTGCTGTTCCGCGCGCCGTAGTGCCTCCGACTGGGTGATCGATCGAATGCTCTGAGGGGCATTGATCGAGTCAAGAGGGCCTGTCGCTTCTAGGCGTGAAGCTCCAATATCGGGGCTTCACGTATCCCGCGGCCATCGGTACGAGTCAAGTGTGCTGCGAGGACAACGCAGAACGCGGATGTCACATCTGATCGGGACAGCATCCATTCCTTGCGTGGGCCTGGCGGTCGTTTTCGCTTGCAACGTTGGCAGCCATGCGACCTTGCTGTCGCCGGGCACCGAGAGCAAGTTGGCTGTCGCGGGATCGACCTCTTCGCAAGCGGCGCACGCAGGCGGCGGCAATGAAGTCAACAACACTGGCCCGCGTTCGATCATCCGCGCCGCGGTGGACGACGCTGCGCGCAGGACCAGGCGCGCCGTGTCGGCTCTGTAAGTCATCAGTAGCGGAGCCGTCACGTGGCACGATGGCAGTC
>CAWAYV010000007.1:0-88384 GCA_963786295.1 uncultured beta proteobacterium
GGCAAGATGCTCTCAGGAACATGCCATTGCGGTGCGGTCCGCGTGGGGGACCCCAGACGCGACCCGAGGCCGTCACCCTTTGCAATTGCTCTCTTTGCCGGCGCTACGGTGGCCTATGGGCGTACTTCGACGTCGGAACAGTTACAGTGACCGGGCACCCCGAACATACGGACGAATACATCTGGGGAGACAAGACGCTGAAAAATGTGCGTTGCAAGCACTGCGGTTGCGTCACTCACTGGGAACCGCTCGATCCCAAACTGCACCCGCGCATGTCAGTGAACATCCGCAACTTCGATCCAAAGGAGTGGGATGAACTCCAGATTCGCCGGTTCGACGGGGCTCATACCTGGAAGTACATTGACTGATCAGCTCACCGGAAGGCGACGGACTTCCCTCCCCGGCATCTGCGCGGCGCGCGCGATACGGCTCTAGCACGGAGCATGAGTGACCGGTATTCGCTTCGCTGGCGCGAACCTCGCTCGGAACTGAGCCAATACAGCCGCTAGCGCGTTCGACAGCCGGTCGCTAGCTTTTCTGGCGATTTTTCTTAGTTCCTCAGCCGCAGCCGGCGTGCGCGCGCATGCAAAACCGAGTGCAAATCGGAATCGGGACGCTCGGTCGCATCGCGCGCGCAAGCGACATAAACAGCCGCAGAACGCTTCTTGGTCGAGCTTGCAAGAATCGGAGCGCGGCTGTGCACATCGAATCGCTGGCCCGCTCCAAGGATCACGTCCTCATGCATGCCGTCCTGCGTGATCCATACTTCGCCGCTGTACGCGAAGATCGCACTGCCGACGGGAAGGCGCAGCCACACTGGACGGGCATCGATACTGAGCAGGGTGCTGGTCTGGTCTTCAGCTAAGGTGTTCGGGTTCATGACGTTGACCTCGTGGTGATGTGCGACGAACTGTCGCGCACTGAATGACTGCCGACAAACGAAATCTCGAAATGCGATGCATGAGCGGTGGGAATGCATAGGCGTGATCTGCCCGCGTCGCTCGATCTGCTTACGCGGCTTCGAGGCGGCTGCACGGCTACTCTCGATTACGTCCGCCGCCGCCGAGTTGCATCTGACGCAGTCGGCGGTTAGCCGGCAGGTGCAGCAACTCGAAGAGCAACTCGGCGTGAAGTTGTTCGAGCGGCGCACGCGGGCGCTGATCCTGACTGAGGCGGGCGAGCGTTACTACCGCGAAGTCTCGAAGGCACTTGCGCTAGTGCGTGACGCCACCTCCGCCGTGCGTGCAAAGACAGAGCCGATCGTTCGCGTCACGACGACTGGGTCATTTGCATCGCTCTGGTTGGTGCCGCGGTTGGCGCAGTTCCAAGCCGAGCATGGCGAGATCGCTGTACACGTCGTGGCCGACAACACCGTGCGCGATCTTGAGCACCACGGGTTCGACGCGGCGATCCGGTACTGCCCGCAAGATGCGGTCGGTGCCGATGCGATCTGCCTGTTCGGAGAGCAGGTGGCGCCGGTAGCGAGTCCGGCTTTGCTCAAAGGCAAGCGCATCGGTACGCCGGAAGATCTGCTGCAATTGCCGCTGTTAGATATCGACGATCCCAACAGCACAACGATCTGGCTGTCGTGGAAGGTATGGTGTGAGGCGATGAAACTGGAGCGTCCGCGCGCAAGGCGCGGACTGACCTTCAGCCACTATGACCAAATCATGCAGGCAGCGATGGCGGGACAGGGAGTTGCGCTGGGCCGCTTTCCGCTGATCGATCCATTTGTCGCCGATCGCAGACTCGTGATGCCGCTGAAGGACAAACGTTTCACGGCGCGCGCACATCGGGCGTACTGGTTGGTCGTCTCACCCGCGGCGCGACGCGATGAGGTCACCGTGTTTGCGGAGTGGATCAAGGCGCAGGCGCGTTTGCAAACACCGGTCGCAAATAGTCGCAGCGTGTCGCGACGGCGAAGCTGAAAAAAGCGGTCACATGCCAAAAACGCAGATGCACATTCGATGTAGCGTCGCAGAGGATGCAAACGGCCCTTCGTTGGCGCGCGTATTCTATGAGTCACCAGTTAGGACAACGCAAATAGTTTGCAACGAACGACGTTGTGGCGCGAACACCGGATCACGTTGAGGTCGTCGAGGGACGTGGAATTTTTCGGCCCAAGGGCCGCATGTCGCTTGAAGCTGCCGCAGAGCAGGTCACCGTTGCTCTTGCGCACGCCCGTACGCATGGCATTAAGGAGCTTCTGGTGAATGCAACCGGCATCACCGGTTTTCCACCACCCACCCTTGGCGAGCGGTACTTCATCGTCGAGAATTGGGCGCGCGCAGCTCGTGGAGCAGTTCGCGTGGCCCTGGTCCTTAGGCCCGAGTACATTGACCCGCAGAAGTTCGGGATCACAGTGGCGCTCAACCGGCGCCTGATTGCAGATGTGTTCGAGTTGGAGGAGCCGGCGTTAGCGTGGCTCGGCAGTGGTGCTCCCCCTTTTCATGGATGCACGATCGTGGCGGAGTCGCTCGGATAACGTTGCATCCGACGAAAGTGGCTTTGCTAACCGCTGCAAGGTCTTGCCCTAACTGCGCGTCAACTGAGAAACATGATGCCGACAGCCGAAACGCTGGAGAAATTCATAGCGCGCGTCGAAGAGAGAATGCACACGCCGAGGCCGTCGAAGAGTTCTACACCGCAGACGCCTCGATGCAGGAGAACCGGTCCACACCGCGCGTGGGACGCGATGCTCATGTAGCCAATGAGCGTGCCGTCTTAGCGCGAGCGAAAACCGTAATGTCGAAGTGCGTTCGCCCGATATTCGTAAATGGCGACCGTGTGGTCATTCGCTGGATCTTCCGGTTTGAATGGCTGGATGGAACGGTGACCCACATGGAAGAGCTGGCGTATCAGCGATGGGAAGGCGAGCGCATGCAGAGGAGCAGTTTTTCTATGACCCGGCGCAGCTCGTACCGAAGAGTCAGAATTAGCCGCTAGAAGCGACTTCAAGCCATCCCGATTCGCTCTGCGCCCTTTCGAAACAGCGACACTGCGTCGGGTGAGAAGCGGAAAGCGGAAAAAAAATCGTCGAGCCGGTAATCCGGAACGGTCTTGCGGATTTGGGCGCTGAAGACGTGCGCTTCGTCGACTCGCCCGGCCAGTGCGAGGCAATGGGCCGCGATCGACAAAATGTGTGCATGCGCATTGGGGCGTGCCGCCGCCCTGACAGCCCAGTCGGCCGCCTCCTCGAACTGACCGAGGCGAAGATGCGCCATCGCACGGGTCCCGAGCATGCCGAACAGCAGTGGATCGAACGGACTTAGATGGCGGGAGTGATCAGACGATGCGATCGCCGCCCGAGCGTCGCCCGACGTGGAATTGACGAAGGCGAGCATGTAGTGACCGAGGGCGAAGTTCGGACTCAGATCCACCGCCGCCTCCAATTCAGTCAGAGACTCGACACGGCGGCCACGCAGCCAGAGCGCCCGCCCCATGGCCCAATGCGCTGCGGGATCGCGATCGTCTGCGATCAGGCTCTGGCCCGCAGTCTCGAACGCCTGGTTGCTTTCGTGTTCGCGCTCCGCCCAACGCTGAAAGGCGTTCTGCCAGTGAGTGAATGACAGGCCGGCATAAGCACGTGCGAACGTTGGATCGAGGCGCACTGCCATCTGAAAGAAATGCTCGGCTCGGTCGTTGTCGGCCTTGTTGAATCGATACATGTGCCAAAGCCCGCGGTGATATGCCTCCCAGGCGTCCAACGAGTTGGGTGGTTTGAGGATCGCTCGGTTGCGCTCCACCGCTTCAATCTCGCTTGCGATCGAGGCGACAATCCGATTGCCGATCTCATCGAGCACCTGGAAAGCGTCGTCTAACTTTGCATCGAAAACGTCTGTCCATACGATCCGCGCGGTTCGCGCTTCTGACAGCTCGACCGTCACGATGACGCGATCGCCCTGGCGTAGCACCGACCCGCCGGCGACGTAATCGACATTCAGTGTCCGGCCGGCCGCCTCGGCACCGATGCTCCGTTCGCCGAGGGCGAAGACCGTGCCCTGCGCGATGACAAAAAGGCTGCGCAGCTTGGCGAGCCGCGTGATGACGTCGTGCGTGAGGCCGTCCGCGAACCCGCCTCTCGACCCGCTTTGATCTTGATGGTCGACGAACGGCATCACCGCGATCGACGCGCGGCGCGGTGTGACCGCAGCGTTATCGGCCGGGCCAATTGCCGGCGTTGCCTGACGATCAACAGTTTCGGACAGTGGCGAAGCGTTCGCTAGTCGTTCTCGGGCGATTCGCCACACCTCGCGAATCGGCGTCCAGTCCAGACCTTCGGCCTCGAAGAGTCGGCCAGTCGCGGCAAGGTGCTCGTCGCCCTCGCGAATTCGACGGTGCTGCGCGAGAGCCTCCAGCAAGATTTCGTGCGCGGCCCGGTCGAATGGGGCGAGTTCGAGCCACGTTTCGAGATAACCGAACACCTCTTCAGAGGTGCTTGGAAGGTTTCTGACCAGATGCTCGAGTATCGCGGTGTGGCAAACCCGAAAGCGGCGCCGCTGCGCAGTAAGCCAGCCATTGAACTGCGCGTTGCGGTCGATCTCGAGACCGTCCAGGAAATCGCCTGCGAACAATGTTGAAAGCAATTTCAGCCGGCTTGGCTCGAGCGCCTCGATTCCCTCCTGGGTCGAGCGGGCAATCTCGACGACGTCAACGAAGCAGCCTGCAACGTCGAGCGTGATCGCGTCGCCGACAGTTTCGACTCTGCGGCGCGCAGGTTCGTCGAGCAGGCTTCTGAGTTTGCTGAGGCACCAGCGGAGCTCTGCTCTTGGGTCATTCGGCACATCCCACAGAAGCTCGCAAAGATGATTGCGCCCAACGGCGCGCCGCGCAAGGGCCAGATAGGCGAGGAGGGCGCGCACCTTGCGCGATGCCGGGAGCGCTTGTACGACGCCGTCACGACTGACCGTTAGCGGGCCGAGCATCTGCACGTGCAGACCGCGCCCCTTAGCACCGTACGGTCTTAATTGATCGCTGGCGGTCCGCTCTGTTTCAACGGCCTCCCCGTGCGTTTCCACGCCGACTCCCACGCTCGCCTCCACGCACGGTCCTTATCGTGGACCGCACTCACTACACAAGGAGTTTGACATGAACGAAACACTAGTCGCGGCTCACCCCGAATCGAAGACGACGCAGCCCGATTTGGCTGCCGTCAAGGCGCGCCAACAGGGCGCCTGGTCCTCCGGCGACTATGCGGTTGTCGGGACGACGCTGCAGATCGTCGGCGAGGAATTGTGCGAGGCACTCGATATTCGCGCCGGACAGAAAGTGCTCGATGTCGCCGCCGGCAACGGCAACGTATCGCTGGCGGCGGCGCGGCGCTGGTGCGACGTGATCGCGACCGACTACGTCCTGGCTTTGTTGGAAAAGGCGCGTGAGCGAGCTGCAGCCGAACGGCTCCAGATCGAGTTCCGGGAGGCCGACGCAGAAGCGCTGCCCTTCAAGGACCGCAGTTTTGATGTCGTCGTCTCGACGTTCGGCGTAATGTTTACCCCCGACCACGAAAAGGCTGCGACTGAGCTGATGCGTGTCTGCAAGCCGGGCGGCAAGATCGGCCTCGCCAACTGGACGCCCGATGGTTTCATCGGGCAACTATTCAAGACGATCGGCAAGTATTTGCCGCCGCCCGCCGGCGTCAAATCACCGGCGCTGTGGGGCACAAGCACTCGAATCAACGAATTGTTCGGATCGCAGGCGTCTTCGATCAAAGCGGAGTCACGCCACTTTGTGTTCCGTTATCGGTCGCCGCAACACTGGCTGGACATCTTCAAGACGTACTATGGCCCAGTGCTAAAAGCGTTTGCCGGCCTGCAGCCCTCGGCTCAAGCTGCGCTGACCAGCGACATCATTGCGCTGATCGATCGATTCAACCGATCAGGCGATGGGTCAATGGTCGTTCCTAGCGAGTATCTCGAGATCGTCATCATCAAGCAGTAGTGCGGATGGCGTGTCTGTTATCTGCTGAACGTGAAAGGATTCTTGCCATGAAATCTTCACTGCAACTGTTAGCCGTCGCCAGCTTCACCCTCTGTGGCCTGCTCGCTCCTGTGCATGCCCAGCACGATCACACTGTCGTACCCGGTGACGCCGTGAAGTGGGGTCCGGCGCCGCCGTCTCTGCCGCCGGGTGCTCAAGCCGCCGCTTTATTCGGCAGCCCTTCCAAGGAGGGCCCCTTTGTACTGCGCCTTAAGTTTCCGTCCGGCTTCACGGTCCCGCCCCATCGCCACTCGAAAGATGAACTCGTCACGGTGATCTCTGGGCGCTTCGCGATCGGGACCGGTGAGAAGATCGATCGCGCGTCGTTAAAACCGCTGCCGCAGGGAAGCTTTGTTCACCTCCCGGCGGGCATGCCGCACTACGCAACGGCAGATGGTGAAACCATCGTGCAGATCAATGGTATGGGGCCGTTCGATGTGACGTATGTCGATCCCAAGGACGATCCGCGCAAGCCGTAGCGTGGATTTCCGCCCATCGTGCTTGGCAAGGGCCTGGATTGTCGAGTCTGTAAAGCCGGGCCCCTTCGTTTGCCGTCCGGACCTCGCTTGCAGACTGTGTGCTTGAGGGCATCGCAGTCGGCGCGAGATCTGCGGGAGTAGCGCGGATCGCAGCTCCGTCGCGACGTCGGTCGCGCACGGCTTGCAGCAAACGATACGCATTCATCGGTAGGAGCAGTGCGTGCAACACCAACACGGGGCTGATGCCGACGAGCGCCGCGTAGGTGATAAAGGCCACGTTGCTGGCGATCGCTAGGGTCCGCAGCGCCACCATGCCGCTCATGCAGAACGTCATCAGCACCAGTAGCGATGCGAGGTAGCCGATCAGTTCGTGGGTGTTCATGGCTACCTCGCCGCACGCGTCATTCGCGCTTCTGACCCGCCAGCTTCAGTTCCGTACTGGTGCGGTTCAGATGGCACGTACATGGCGCGCACTTCGGCCAGGCTCTGGCGAGGCGAAGCCGCTTTTGTGGCCGCGCGCAGCGCCAGCGTGTGTTCAGCGGTGACGGCGCGCAGGATGGCACCGATCGTTGCACGGACCCCGCCGAGCGTCCGTCGGTATGTCTGCTGCAAGTGCAGTACGTGAGCCATCATGGCCTCTACGGCAGGATCCGCACGAGCCCGTAGCCGGTGCGCGACGCCGTTGCGCGCGAAACCGCCGACCACGATCTTGCCGTCGGGCTGCACCGCCACGCTCTCGGCGCCGTCGAAGGAGCCGAAGAAGTCGATCGTCAGCTTGCCGCCGGAGCCGAAGCTCGCATCGAGTGCGCCGTCGGCGGTGATAGCGCGCGACCGCGAAGTCGGGGTTGATCCGGTTCGAGCTTTGCCCGGCGACGACGATCTTGCCGTCGGCCTGCACCAGCCACCGCGCGGGCGAAGTCGTCTTCGCGTGCTGAAGGCCGCTGTCGCCAGCCCACTGCTGCCGAAGCCCAGTGTCGATGGCGCCATCGCCGTCCAGGCGCATCAGCGGCGAAGGCGCTCGCTGCCGCCGATTGGCGCGCTGCCGGCGAGCACGATCTGGCCGTCGGCCTGCAAGCGCCAGAGCCTCGCCCAGAGCCAAGTTCGGCAGCGTCAGCTTGCCGCCGTGCCGAAGCTGCGTCGAGCTTGCCGTTGGCGTCGTAGCGCGCCAGGTCGGTGTGGCCGAGCACCGGCGAAGAGCCGAGCGTCAGCACCCCCGACACCAGGATCGCACCGTTCGGCTGCAGCGACGATGTTGCTGCGCGATGTCGATGGCACCGCCGATGTCGGTCGTTACCTTGCCGCCGCTCGCCGAAGCTCGCGTCGAGGCTGCCGTCGCCGTCGTAGCGCGCGACGGCGAAGTCGGTCGAGATGCCGCTCGCCGGTGTGGCGACTGCCCGCCACGACGATCTTGCCGTCGCCCTGGATCGCGACCGCGAACGCGCGGTCGGTTTGGCCGTTGAAGTCGGTCGTGACCTTGCCGCCGCTGCCGAAGCTCGTGTCGAGGCTGCCGTCGCTGTTGTAGCGCGCGAGCGCGAAGTCGAAGTTGAACTGGTTGCTCGACGTGCGCCCGACCACCGCGTTGCCGGCGACGACGATCTTGCCGTCGGCCTGGATCGCGACCGCCGCGCGCCTCGTCGGCCGAGCCGGCTGCCCACGTCGGTGGTGACCAGGCCGCCGGCGCCGAAGCTCGTATCGAGGCTGCCGTCGGCGTTGTAGCGCGCGAGCACGAAGTCGCTGCCCGAGCCGCCGACCATCACGATCTTGCCGTCGGCTTGCAGCGCCATCGCGGAGTCGTCGCCGCCGAACGCGGTGCTGACCTTGCCGCCGCCGAAGCCGGGGTCGAGCCCGCCGCTCGGGGGTGGCGTGACGCAATCGACGGCCACGTTCGTGATGTTGGCGTTGTCGACAACGCCCGCTCCGCGCGTCACGACACAGACCTGGTTCGGATTGACGGGCTGCGTTTTCACGCGCACCAGGTACGGCGATGCCAGAGCCAACCTGCAGCGGGAAAGCGAACGCGCCATTGGCGGCGATTGCGACTTCACGCCCGAGGTCTTCCAGCACGAGCCCGCTTCCGGCCAGGCCGTTCACCTGGCCGCCGATCGAAAACGTCGTCGGCGGCGTGACGGTTC
The DNA here is from genome assembly GCA_963786295.1 of uncultured beta proteobacterium. Classification (GTDB taxonomy): domain Bacteria; phylum Pseudomonadota; class Gammaproteobacteria; order Burkholderiales; family Burkholderiaceae_F; genus JACCZX01. The sequence goes on from CAWAYV010000007.1 coordinate 8,588, forward strand.
CCACGTCGTCACGAATGATCAGTCGTGCCGTCGACAGCGCGCCCAGCGTCGCGCAGCCGCCCGGTTGCGACAACGTCAGGTTCACCGACTTGTCGGCCTCGCCGGCGTCGTTCGATCGGAGTCACACGGATCAGACGCGGGTCTGTGTCGCCATCGGCGAAAAAGACGGTGGCGGTCAGCGGTTGTGTAGTCAGTGCCTCCCGCTGCCGTGCCGTCGCTGGTCGGTGAAGGTCGCCGAGACCTCGCCGCTGGCTGCCGCCTGTGCGCGTGACCGCCACGGTTGGAACCGAGCCGGCAAACTCGTCGATGACGAAGTTCCCTGCTTCGAACTGCAGGATTCCCGCCTCTGGCGTGGGCGCCGGGCCGCTGGCACGGAGCGACGAGCGACCGGTCTTGGAGGTGCGGGGCGCCGCTCGTTCGTCGGTTCCAGGCCCACGAACGTCATCGCCGTGCCGCCGATCTCCTGCGGATCCTTCAGGTACGCACTGGCCGATGCGATCGCGCAGCTGTTGGTGTTGCTTTGGGCGCCACGACGGTTCTGGGCTTTCGCCTCGGAGGTGACCTCGACGAAGATCACTTCGTCGCCGCCCGCCGTCGAGAGATCGACGACGAAGGACCGCGGCTGGTTGAACTTCACCGATACACCGGTGCCGAGGCACGTGAACACACCGGGGAGCGGAAACTGGATCGGCGTCTGCGTCGCCGTGAAGTCGCCGCTGTTCCAGAGCTTGTTCCTCGTCCCGCTTTCATTGAACGCCCGGGCATTCCAGATGCTGCCGTTGCCGCTGACGTATGCGGTGGCCTTCCCGTCGTAGATGATTCCCTTGGCGTCGGTGTAGGCGAGGATCGCGAGCGAAACTTCACCGGATATGAACAGCGCGGTGCGGTGCGGCTCAAGCAGGTCGGCAGTGTTGCCGTCGATGTTGTTGAAGTCGGTCGTCTCGAGTTCGATCTTAGTGACCGTGAACGTCAGAGACGCGTTGGCCGCTCCTTTCGTCTTCTTGAAGCTCTGCTTCTGCACGAGGCGCGTCGCGCTTCCCCGGCGCGGCTGGCCGTTCGTCGGGTTCTCGTAGGGCGCTTCAGTGAACACCCCGAACGTGACGCCGTCCTGGGTTGCCTGCACCAGCCCGGATGCCTGCTGGTCGGCGGGTTGTACGGCGCCGCCGATGATGGCGAGGCTCGTCTGAACCGGACGATCGAAGTACGCGGCACCGAAGTTCTGCAGAAACCGGTCCAGCACTCCCTCCGTGCTGCTTTGTGATCCGGAGCCGTCCGCGCCCGGCAACGTCACGAACGACCCGCGCTGCGTCTCCAAAACCTGGAACTCCCACTCCCAGTCGGTACTCAGCAGCGCGATCGACTCGATTCCCGCCTGCCCGTTCGAAAAACTCGTGAGCTGAGCGGTGACGGTGTTGGCGTCGAACGTGGCGGCGGTCACTCGCTCCCACTGGTTCTGCGCGTTGGTCTTGTAGAACGCCGGCCCGGTGCCGCCGGGTCGCCGACGCCGGATCGAACGGCAGCGTCATCGTCACCGGCACCGCGAAGGTCGTGCCGTGCGGCGTGAACGCGAACATCGGGCCGCGGACGCGTCAAACCCGCCGGGCAGCGCTGGTGTGCCAGCCGAGGTCTGCTTCGATCGTGATCGTGGTGCTCGGTGGCCAGCGCGCCGGGCGGGATCACCACGCTTGCACCGTTCGGTCCGATCACCGTGCCGCCTGCGGCACCGATCACCGTGGACACCGCTGGTGCGCCGCGCCGCTGCTGCCTCCGCTGCGTCTCCATCGTCACTTCCTCCGCACGCACCCAGCGTGAGCAAGAGCAGAAGAGTTCCGGTCCACTTCGCGAATGCTGTGACGTTCATGACAAGCTCCTTCATTCGGTTCGGATGGATCCGTCGCGGCGCTGTCGAAGCAGCGCACCTTCGCGCGGGTCCAAGAGCAGGACGTACGAGGCACGAGTCGCGCTGGAACCGCACGCAGTACCCAAATTGCTCTGGCCGAGTACCCATTTTTTGGATTGCCACTGCGGTGTTGCAATGGCAAAACCGAAGGGAGCAGGCTAGGCGTGCGTTGCGCGGAGCGAATCCGCACTCGCACGCAGAATTGACGTTGCGCTACCTAGTTTTCTGCGAATTGCAGAAGATTCGACAACTTGAGCACCACCTGCGCGCGATGATGACGCTATCTGCGCTTCGAACTAACAACCGGTGGTGAAATAGCCGTGCACGTTTCAGATGAACAGGTAACGGCCGGGCAAGCCGTCTACAGCAAACGCGTTCTTCGTGTCTACGATTTCGTGGTGCTCGGTGTTTCGAACCGCTTCATATGGAAGTGCCCGACGCAACGACTCGAACAGCACTACAACCAGCACATCACGGCAAATCACCTGGATGTCGGTGTCGGTACGGGCTACTTCCTTGATCGCTGCCGCTTGCCGTCGCAGTCACCGCGCATCGCGTTGATGGACCTCAACCAGAACGCGCTGGAGTTTGCCTCTCAGCGAATCGCAAGATACAAGCCCGAAACGTATCGCCGAAATGTCCTGGAGCCGATCTCCATCGATGCGGCTAGGTTTGACTCGGTGGGAATCAACTACCTGCTGCATTGCGTTCCGGGTCCCATCGAATCCAAGGCGGTGGCCCTCGATCACCTCAAGGGACTGATGAACCCCAATGCGGTTCTTTTCGGTTCGACGCTGCTTCAGGGCGGCGTTACACGGAATTGGTTGGCGACGCGACTCATGGACACATACAACAAGAAGGGAATCTTCTCTAACCGGTACGACGACCTCGACGGATTGAAGCGCGCGCTGAGTCAGCGATTGCGTGAGGTCTCAGTCGAGGTGGTGGGCTGCGCAGCCCTGTTCTCGGGTCGCGTTTAGAAGCGTCGCGCTACTCAGTTTTCTGCGGTTTGTCGAAGATTCGACAACTTGAGCACCGCCTGCGCGCGCGATGCGACGTCGAGTTTCGCCAGCACGTTTGCAACGTGATGTTCGACCGTGCGTTCGGATCGATGCAATCGACTCGCGATCGCGGCGTTCGACAGGCCCTGGCACAGCAACTCGGCGACCTCGTTTTCGCGCCGCGTGAAACCTACGAAGTGATTGCGCGCATGCGCGTACGGGCCGCGTTCGATACCGCGTACTCCCAGACGCGCGCAGCCGATTACGCATGAGCGCGGCCGCGCGCTCGGCACCGAGCGTGGTGAATCGAGTCAAGGGCCGAGCGCATTTGTTCTGCATCGCCGAAAGCAAGAACCAGTGCGCACTCGTACGGATTGTTCAAGCGCTCCCACTCGACGGCTGCCGCGGCACGATCTCCAGCCAACTCGTGTGCGCAAGCGGGCAACAAGGCGCCCTCGAACTCTGGCGCTGTGACACCTAGGCGTTCTAACCAGACCAGCAAAGGGCCCGCGAGCCGGCCGTCGCGCGTTGCGAACGCATCCGCCAATCCGATCTGGGCCACTTCAAGCGCTGCTTCGTGATCACCGCGCAGCCATGCGGCCTCGGCGCACGCGGCGGCAATCGCCGGTGGTTTGTACTCGACCTGCAGCGTGTGCAGTTTCGTCTGCGCGTCGCGCCAGAATTCCTCCACATCGGAGGCGAGCGCGGGCAGCCCGCGCGCTGGCGCTGGCAGATTCCCGCGTCTTATGCTGCTGCCGGCGCAGTGCGTATTCGCAAGTCGCACGCACGAGCGACGATGTGTTGGGCGCTGCGGCGCATATCGCGTACTCCAGCTCGGCTTCGTCCCAGCGGCCGAGACAGGCAAACGCATACGCGCAACGACAGCGCAAACTAAGGGCGTAGCCGTCGAAATCGCGCGCGTCGCAGTACGCGATACCGCGCCGACCGACGTCGAGCGCAAATGCGTAATCGTGATGGTTGATCGCGCCGGTCTGAAGGCTGATGTAGATATCGGCCACCAAGTCCTCGACGCGCGCGTCGATAGCCAGCGCCAGTGCCCGTTCCAGTTGCGCGCGCGCGCTTGCGTCGTTGGTCTTGTAAAGCTGTGCCGTGCCGTGGCGATTCAGGGCCAGCGCCAGCGCGGCTGAGTCCGAGCTTGCTTGTGCCAAGTGCACGGCGCGCGCGCCCCAATCGATCGCCTCGTCGTAGTTGGAGAGCAGGCAATGCACGTGCGACAAGCTCGCGTACGCTTTGGCCAGTTCACCACTCGGGCCGAGCGGCTCGAGCACTTCGACTGCGGCTCGGGCGAAGCGCAGATATTCCGCCTTGTCACCGCTCGACTGGCGGTGCAATACGCCGAGCAGACGCAGATTGGTGCCTTCACGCTGCCGATCATCGGCGGCACGTCGCAGTGCCAACGCCTGCTGCCGCAGGTCGATCGCGTCCTGCAGCGCGCCGGTTTTCTGCGACTCGCCGGCCGCCGCCTCCAGCAGGTAGGCACGCACCTCCGTATCGGCTGAGCTTCGCGCCGCCAGCGCGCGCCGATACAGCGCAGCCGCTTCTCGATGCGAACCGAGGTCTGCGGCTTCTTCGGCGGCGCGCGGGGCGAGCGCAGCAACGTCGTCGTGACGATTAGCGCCGATTGCGTGATGCACTTCGCGCGCCAGGCCAGCCAGAACGACGCCTTCATTGCGTAATACGTCGAGTACTTGGGCATGGAGCGCGGCGCGGCGATCCGCCGGCAACTCGGTTTCGATGCACTGGCGCGCGATCTCGTGCCGGAATGCGAGCCAACCGTCGTCGGCGCGCAGCACGCCGCTGTCGAGTGGCTTCACGCACCGCTTGGGCCGCGTCTGAAATGAGCGCGTCGATGACGGCGCGCTCGAGCCGGCCGGGTTCGATCGCTACCAGTTCGACGACGCGTCGCGCGGCGGGACTGAGTCGACCGAAACGCGCGAGCACGGCATCGCGCACCGAAGCGGGCACCGTTTCGCCGGGCGCTGCCAGCAGTTCACTGACGTAAAGCGGATTGCCGCCGGTGAGCCGATGCAAAGCGCCGGCGTCGCGGCGAGCTGCGCGCGCAAGTTGTTCCACCGCACCGCGCGACAGCGGCGCAAGCGTTACGCGCCGAGTGACTGGCCGCCGGCAGGTCGCCGAGCACGCGCCGTAGCGGATGGTCCAGACCAAGCTCTTCGTCGCGCAGCGTGACCACGAGCAGCGCCCGCGTGCTGTCGATGCGCCGGCCGAGGTACTTGATGAAGTCGAGTGTCGCTTCGTCGGCCCAATGCGCGTCCTCGATCACCAGCACGGTCGGACGCGGTCGTTCGCGCAGGAAGGCGAGAAACGACGGGAACAGGCCGTTGTAAGTGTTACCTGTATGAACCTGCGCCGCCAATCCAGGCGGCAGCGCCGACGCGATGTCGGCGATTGGACCGAGCGGCCGTGGCGTGAACAACGCCTCGCACGCTCCCCAATAGATATCGGCCTGGCCGCGCCGCAAGTCGAGAAAGCGGCGCACCAGCGAAGTCTTGCCGACGCCGGCCTCGCCGACCACCAGTACACACGCGCCGACGCCGTGTCCGATCAATTCATCAAACGCGGCTGACAGTTGCTGCAGGTGACTCTCGCGCTCGAGCAGTTCCACAAGACACCAAGCAAGACTCGTCCGGAGTCTAGCGGCCTGTGACAGTCGGTGTGCGCAGGCTCGCAGGGCGCTCCAGAATTGACTGCCGCATGTTGCATGCCCAGGCCTCGTCTGCTACTCCCCTCTTTGGGTCAGTGCGATCAGCTCTCCACGCGAGTTGACATGGAACTTGTCGAGAATTCCGGCGACGTGATGCTCCACCGTGCGCTCCGAGCGGTGCAGCCGCGCTGCAATGGCTGCGTTCGAGTGACCCTGCACCACCAGCTCGAAGATCTCGCGTTCGCGCCGCGTGAGCCCGAGCGGATCGGAGCGGGAGCCGATGTACGGCCCGCGCCGAAGTCCAAGCGCGCCGAGCTTGCGCAGGCGGCGGCGCGTTATGTCGGCCGCGGGCCTGGCACCGAGCGACTCGAAGCGATCGAACGCGGCGCGCAGTGCGGCTTCATCGCCGGCGAGCATGGCGAGCGCCTGCTCGTACACGCAGCCGAGTTCGCCCCAGGCATCTGCCGCTGCCTGCCACTTGCCCTCGATTTCGAGTCGATAAGGCAACGCGATCGCCGTCTGCAGCGGCGGCAATTTCGCACCGCAACGAGGCAGCCAGACGAGCAGCGCTCCCAGCTGCGACGGCTCACCGCTTTCGATCGCGTGCGGCAAGGCCGCGGTGATGATGTGCTCGGCCGCCTCCAGGTCCCCGCGCAACCAGGCCGCCTCGGCGCACAACAACGCGACCGACGCCGGTCGCATCTCAGTCTGCGCGGCGGTGCCGAGCGCGCGAAGTTCTTGCCACTCGCCGGCATCGTTTGTTGTGCCCACCAGCGCACGCAAGCGCGCCCACAAGAAGCGCACCGTGTTGCGCTCGCGCGGCAGCAGCGCCGGCATCGCGTCGAGCCGTTCGAGTTCCTCAGCGGCATCGCGCCAGCGGCCGACGTCGAACCAACCAAGAAGCCGCCGCAGATAAAGCGCCGCGACGATGAAGTCGAGGTCGCGGCGCAACGCGAATGCAAGCCCTTGTTCGGCGTAGTTCAGCAGGCGTCGATAGTCGTGATTGACCAGCGCCATACCGGCGAGGTTCACGTACGCGAGCGCGACCTTCTGATCGAGACCGTGCTGCTGCGCCAGCGCCAGGCTGCGTTCCAGTTTCGCCAGCGCACCTTCCTCGTACTTGAGCGAGAGCTCGACCGAGCCGCAGATGTTCAGCGCGTACGCCAGCGTCTCGGGTTCGGCCACCTGCTCGGCCAGGGCCAGCGCGCGCCGGCCCCACTGCAGCGCATCGGCCGCGCGCGCGCGCACCGTCAGCACCGCGGCCATGTCGGCGCAGGCCCATGCGAGTTCACGGCCCGGTGGCATCTGCTCGAGCAGTTCGACCGCCTGCTGCGCATAGTCGAGCGCTTCCGGCCTGGTAATACGCAGGGTGGCCAGCCGCGAAAGATTCCATCCTTGTGCACGCCGGTCGCCGCTCGCACGATGCAACTCGAGCGCTTGTTCACGCGCTGCGGCGGCGTCGTCGAGTGCCTGGATCAACGCGCACTCGACAGCGCGCGCTTCCAGGATCTCGGCCAGCGCCTGAGGCGCAAGTCTCTTTCGCATGCCGCAGCGCCAGGCCGTACAGAGCGGCCGCGTCGCGATGCGCCGAAGCAGCCGCGGCGTCGCGCGCGGCCCGTGGTGCCAGTTCGACGACCGCATCGACAAGACCCGCCTGCTCGGCATGATGCACGCGTCGCGCCAGCAGCGCCGCAGCATCGACGCGGCGACCCAGCGCCGCGAAGACCTGCGCATGCAACGCGCGGCGCCGCTCTGGCGGCATCGATTGCTCGATGCAGACGCGCGCCAGATCGTGCCGGAAGCGCAGCGATTCCCTGTCACCGATGAGCACGCCGCGCTCCAGACATTCGTCCAGACTGCCGTCGATCGCGATCGCGCCCGGCCCGTGAAGTTCCTCGAGCAAGCTGCGCTCGATCTGATGGGGCACCACGCTCGCCTGTTGCGCCAGTGCGCGAGCGGCCGGCGTCAATCCCCCCAGCCGCGCCAGCACGGCGTCGCGCACCGAGAGCGGCACACCACTGCCGTCGCCGGCCAGGACTTCAGTGACGAAGAACGGATTGCCACCGGTGACGCGATACAGGTCTTGCGGTGAAGGCCCGGCGTGCCCGGCCATCTGCGTCACCGCATCTTCCGACAGCGGCGCGAGCATGATCCGGTGCGTACTCGCACCCGGCAGGCTGCCAAGCACTTGTCGCAACGGATGTGCGAGTGCGAGTTCGTCGTCGCGGTACGTCAGCACCAGAGCCGTACCCACGCCATCCAGGCGCCGGCCGACGTATCGCACCAGATCGAGCGTCGCTGCGTCGGCCCAGTGCAAGTCTTCGAACACGAGCAGCGTGGTCGTCTGGCGCAGCCAATCGAGAAATGCCGGGAAAAGGCCGTTGTACGTTTGGCCTGCGTGCAGTGCCTGGCCTAACGACGGCGGGAGCCGCTCAGCGAGATCGACCAGCGGCCCGAGCGGTCGTGGGGTGAACATCGCATCGCAGCGGGCAACCAATGTGCGTACTTGGGCGTCGTGTTGGCGCGCGAATCGACCGACCACGGCGCTCTTGCCGATGCCGGCTTCGCCGGCGACAAGTACGCAGCCCCCGTGGCCTTGCCCAGCGTCCGCGATTGCCGCGTTCAGTGTTGCGAGCGCGTCCTCGCGCTCAAGCAGCAGTGCCTCACGTCGCTTCTGCAAGGGTCCAACAGGCGCGACGCCAAGGACACCCGGTGATCTTTGCGTTCCAACAGTTGCGGCGATCTTCGCCATACCCTCTGGCTCCAGACACCGATTGTCGGCCGCGCGGGCGGCCTGATGAATCGCAACATTCAGTATCGAACCAGACGAAAACTACACGCATCCGATTGGCCTTGCTTGCGCTGCCGGAATGACCCAATCCCGGCCGTTTTCACTGCGGCTGAAACCCGCTCTTCTTAATGATCTGCGCCCACGTCTGCGAATACGCGCGCTCACGAGAAGCGAGCTGCGCTTGCGGCATGAACTGCACCGTCAGGCCCCAGCGTGTCAGCCGATCGCGCACGTCGGGCTGCGCGATCACTTTGGATAGCGCTGCGGAGAACTGATCTATTGCTGGTTGCGGCGTGCCGGCCGGTGCGAAGAACGCGTAGTACGGCACGTCCTCGAAGCCCGCGAGGCCGAGCTCTGCGAATGTCGGCACGTCGGGCAACGCGTTCTGGCGTGCGCCGCCGAGCACGGCGACGACGCGCAGCTTGCCGGCCGCGTGGTTCTCGATGAAGTCCGGCACGGAGCCGACGCCGGCGGAAATCTGATTGCCGAGCATGTCTCCCATCATCGGCGCGCTGCCGCGGTACGGTGCCGACACGAGATCGAGCCCGTATTTTTCGCCGATCACCTTGACGAGGAATTCGGGTACCGAGGCCGGTGCAGGGATGCCGATCGCGTTCTTGCCGCCTTGGCTCTTTACCCAGGCAACGTAGTCGTTGAAATTTTTCGCGGGTGTGCCGGCTGACAGCGCTAGCGCGTTGACGAATGTTGCGAAGCCCGCGACCGGAACGAAATCCTTTGCCGGGTCGAAGCCGGGATTCTTCATCACCAGTGGCAGGATCGAAATCGTATGGTCGTGCGAGATGAAGAATGTGGTGCCGTCGGGCGCAGCACTCTTCAGCGCGTGCGCGGCGATCTGCCCACCTGCGCCCGGTCGATTCTCAACGACAACCGAGGCGCCAAGCTCATCCTTCAGCTTCTCGGCGAGCGTGCGCGCGATAGCGTCGGTACCGCCGCCCGGCGGGAAGCCCACCAGAATGCGAACAGTCTTGCCGGATTGGGCGAACGCTGCTCCGCTAATCGCCGCGAGAAAAACGCCGGCAAAGATCAGGCGAACGATGCGCATGAAAACAGCGGTGTGCATACGACCTTAGCGTATCAAGCGAATCAATGCTTCTACGAAGAGGCAAACCGCATCAGCGTTTGCGCATACGCGGGTGCAGTCGGCTCATGCATGAAGTACACGTAGATCTCGCGCCACGTCGTAGCTTCGAGCTTTGCCGCCCACTGCTGTAGGTCGTCGTCGGAGTAGGTTTCCAGCCGAAGACGAACGTAGCCCCACGGCGCTGTTTCCACCAAAGGCGGCGGTGCATTGTCTTCGCGCTCCGAGAAGCACAGCGATGCTCCGGCTGCCTTCAAGGCGTCGTAAACGTCGTCATCAAACCAGCTGTCATTTCGAAACTCGAACGCGGCGCCGTGTCCCTCGGGCAGCAGCGTGAGAAATTCGCTCAGGCGCGGCAGATCCTTCTTCAGGAACGGCGGCAGCTGAAAAAGTACCGGGCCGCGCTTCGCGCCGAGTGCGGCGAGCGTCGTGTAGAGAAAATTAACTGAATCGGCCGCCGTCTCCGCTCTGAGCCGCGACATGTGCGTGATACGGCGCGAAGCTTTGATCGCAAATCGAAAATCTTCCGGCGTCGTCTTGGCCCAGTTCTCAAGCACCGCCGTCTTGGGCATTTGATAGAAGGTGTTGTTGATCTCCACCGTTGGCAGGCGTGCGGAGTACCACGCGAGCATTTCTTCCGGCTTCATCTTCTCCGGATAGAAATTGCCCTTCCATTCCTTGAAGGAATAGCCGCTCGCGCCTGCGACGATTCTCTGAGCACTCATGCCTTGATCCTAGAATTCCAGCGTGAAGAAAAGCCAGCTCACCGAATATTCCGCCAAGCGCAGTTTTTCAGCCACTCCCGAGCCGGCGGCGGAGGTGCGCGACGCTCACGGCGGGCCGCTGCTGTTCGTGATTCAACAGCACGCTGCGCGCCACATGCACTACGACCTGCGGCTGGAGTGCGACGGCGTATTGAAATCATGGGCCATTCCGAAAGGGCCGTCGCTCGATCCTAACGATAAGCGTCTCGCCGCGCAGACCGAAGACCATCCATACGAGTACGCGTCCTTTGAGGGCGTCATTCCGCCCGGGCAATACGGTGCGGGTGAAATGATCGTGTGGGACTGCGGCGTCTACTCGCCCGATGAAGGCCAGCAGTATTCGTTTCACGATCGTGCGCAAGCCGAAGAGCGTGTTCGTACTGAACTGGAAAACGGCAAGCTGAGCTTTCTGCTGCGTGGCGAAAAGGTCAAGGGGTCGTTTGCGTTAGTGCGAATGGCAGACCGCAAGAACTGGCTGCTGATCAAGCACAAAGATCGGTTTGTCGCCAAGACTGATTTGACAGCGCAGAACCGCTCGGTGCTTTCCAACGCATCGGTCGAGGAGATGAAGAGTGTGCCGGCGCATCGCATTGCGGCCGAGCGGCTGGTCGTTGCCGGTCCTTCCGAGAAACTACCCGCGACGCTCGCGCCGATGCAGGCCGAACTGGGCGATAAAGCGTTTAACCACACCGACTGGATGTGGGAGCCCAAGCTCGACGGCTATCGCGTGCTCGCGTTTGTCGAGGGCGACAACCGTCAAATTGCGCACGCGGCGCGGCCTCGACCTGGCCGCCGACTTTCCGAAGGTATGCGCCGAGCTGCGCAAGCAAGCCGTGGAGACGATGATTCTCGATGCAGAAATCGTCGCGTTCGATGCCGAGGGCCGGCCATCATTCAACGCGATGCAAAACCGCAGTGCGCAAACAGAACGTGCGGTGCTGTACTGCTTCGACCTGCTGCACTTCGCCGGGGTCAACTTGCGCCAGGCACCGTACACCGATCGTCGCCGCTATCTCGCGCAGTCTTTGCTGCCGTCGCCGCTGGTTCAGTTGGTGCACTCGCAGGACGACGGCGTAGCTCTGCAGGCGGCTGCGGACGCAAGCGGCCTCGAGGGAGTGGTCGGCAAACGCAAGAACAGCCGTTATGAAGCCGGCAAGCGCTCGGCTTCATGGTTGAAGGTCAAATCGATCACCAGTGCCGACTTTGTCATTGGCGGTTACACGCAGGGTAAAGGCGCGCGCTCGCCGCTGGGCGCGTTACTGGTTGGCTATTGGGACGGCGGCAAGCTGGTGTACGCATCGCACGTCGGCTCCGGCTTTAACGACGAGTCGCTGTCGGATGTGCGGAAGCAACTCGAACCGCTGCAAAGGAAAACCAATCCGTTCTCGACCAAACCGGAACTGAACGCGCCGACGACGTGGGTCGCGCCGGAGCTTGTCGCTGAAGTGAAATTCCAGGATTGGACCGAAGACGGCCATTTGCGTGCGCCGGTGTTTCTGCGGCTGCGCGATGACATCGATCCGAAGACAGTGCGACGCGAGGTGACGACGAAATCAGCGGCCGTGCCTGCGCCGGCAAGCGCCGCACGCGGACGGGCGAAGACGAAGTTCGTCGCGGCTTGGCGCGACGGGACGCGACACGGAGAGTGCGAAGAACAACGCGAACAGCGAGATCGACGATGTGCTGCGTCAGCTCGACAACGCCAAGGCCACGTTCCCGATCGCGGTTGGTCCGCACACGCTGAAGCTGACTCATCTCGATCGCGTGTACTGGCCGGCGGATCAGGCGCTATCGCAAGCGCCGGTCACCAAGCGCGACCTGCTGCGCTACTTCGCGCAAGTGTCTCCATTCATCCTGCCGCATCTGGCGGACCGACCGCTAACGATGATCCGGATGCCGGACGGCATTCACGGTCAACGCTTTTTCCAGAAACACTGGGAGCAGGAGCGGCCACCGTTTGCTCGCACGATCACCGTATTCTCGGAGCACAAGGACGAAAGCCACGAATATCTGCTATGCAACGACCTGCCGACGCTGCTGTGGCTTGCGCAGTCGGGAACGCTCGAGTTTCATGTCTGGCATTCGCGTGCGCAGCCGGGGCCGGACACCAAAGCGCAAACCGATGACTACTCAAGTTCAGCAGAAGCGCTCGAAACATCGGTGCTGAACCATCCCGACTACGTGGTGTTCGACATCGATCCGTACATCTATTCAGGCAAGGAGAAAGCCGGCGACGAGCCGGAGCTGAACACGATTGCCTTTGAGAAAGGCAAGGAAGTCGCGTTCTGGCTGCGCGAGCTGCTGGACACGATGTCGCTGGAGGCGATCGTCAAGACGTCGGGCAAGACCGGGTTGCACGTGTTCGTGCCGATCAAGCGCACGATCGACTTCGATGCGGCGCGTGCGGTGTCGGAGATCGTCGGGCGCCATTTGATGCGCGAGCACCCGAAAGACATTACGATGGAATGGAGCGTGCCGAAGCGCACCGGCAAGATCTTTATGGACTACAACATGAATGTGCGCGGCAAGACGCTGAACGTCGCGTATTCGCCGCGCGGCGCCGCAGGCGCACCCGTTTCGATGCCGTTGACATGGGACGAGCTGGCCGGCGCGCATCCACTAGACTTCCGCCTCGCCAATGCGCCGCAGCGTCTGGCTCAGAACGGTGACCGCTGGCGCGATGCGCTGAAGAAGAAACAAAGTATCGAACGCGCACTAAAAATGTGAAGGAGTCCCAGCATGGCCGCACGACCTATTGGATCTCTGACCATCGCATTCGGACTGGTGTCGATTCCGGTCAAGATGTTCTCGGCGACCGAAGCGAGCAAGGCGATCTCGTTCAACATGCTGCACAAGGACTGCGGCTCGCGCCTGAAGCAGCAGTACCTCTGCCTGAAGGAAGAAATTCCGGTGGCGCGCGAAGACATCGTCAAAGGCTACGAATTCGCGAAGGATCAGTATGTGATGTTCACGCCGGAGGAGTTGAAGGCGCTCGAAGAAGCCGGCACGCAGACCGCGGACATCGCCGAGTTCGTCCCGATCGAAGCGATCGACCCGGTGTACTTCGACAAGGCTTATTACCTTTCACCCGACAAAGGCGGCGCGAAACCGTACGCGTTACTGGCAAGAGCGCTGCGTGAATCAAACCGCTGCGCTGTCGGTCGCTATGCGGCGCGCGGCAAGCAGTACATCGTGATGATCCGGCCGGTCGAAGACGGGCTCGTGATGCAGCAGCTGCTATACGCAGCCGAGGTGCGCTCGATCAAGGACATCGAAATTCCGCAGACCGAAGTCAAGGACGTCGAGTTGAAGCTCGCACAGCAGCTGATCGAGCAGCAGGCGTCCGACACGTTCGATCCGTCCGTGTACACCGACGAGGTGCGCGCCAGGGTCGAGGCCGCGGTTCAAAAGAAGGTCGAAGGCCAGGAGATCACGATGGCCGAAGTGCCCGAAAGCAGCGGCGCGCAGGTCATCGACCTGATGGAAGCGTTGCGCGCGAGCCTGAATAAGAAAACGCCGGCCCCCTCGAAGGCGAGTGCCCCGGAAGCGCAGGCGCGCGAGACGCGCAAGCCAGCCAAGCGAGCGGCGCAACCCGAGCCGGTGGCGCGCAGGGCGGCCAGAAAGTAGGCGACTTAGCTGCACGCGATGCATGAATACGGCGTGCGCGACGTCGAGAAGCTGCTGCGCCTGCCGCGCAGCACGATTCGATCGCTGATCGACGCAGGGTTTGTGTCGCCGGCGCGCGGCCCGCGCAACGCATGGCTGTTTTCTTTTCAAGACCTAATCGTTCTACGTACTGCGCGAGCGCTGGCCGTAGCCAATGTTCCGCGTAAGCGCATCACCAAATCGATCAGGGAGCTTCGGCGCCATCTGCCCGAATCGATGCCGCTATCCGGTCTTTCGATCTGCGCGGTAGCCGATCGCGTCGTCGTCAAAGAAGGCCGCAGCCGCTGGCAAGCTGACTCAGGACAATATCTGCTCGCGTTCGAAAGCGACGCTGACGGCTCTATCAGCGTGATCGAAGAAGTGGACACGAGCGCGAGCGCTGAGTCTCACTTCGCCGACGGTGCAGCACTCGAGAGCGAAGATGCAGCCGCCGCGGTGCAGGCATATGAGCACGCCGTCGCCGCAGACCCGACGCTGCTCGACGCGCATATCAATCTGGGAAGGTTGCTGCACGAAAGCGGCCGCCACGCGTACGCGGAGCGCGTCTATCGCGATGCGATCAAGGCGTGCGGCGACGAGCCGCTGCTGCTGTACAACCTCGGCGTGCTCCTCGACGACATGGGCCGCAAGGCCGAGGCAATGCGCGTCTACGAGGCAGCGTTACGTGTCGACTCCGGCATGGCTGACTGTCACTACAACCTGGCGTTGCTCTACGAAGACGTGAAGAAACCCAAGGAAGCCATTCGTCACATGGCGCAGTATCGTCGGCTGATGGGGTCTACTCCGCGGTAGGGGCACTGGGTTCACGAGCCAAGCGCCGCGCAAGAAAACCCGAAAAAGAACTCAATCGCGCCAGACATTGGCGCCACGAACGCAGCAAAGACTGGCATTGTGCGCGCGGCGTCGTAGGCGCTCGCGAACCCTTTTCCGAAGTCGTTGCGGAGGCGAATTTGGAATACGTCATCGTTGTCGTTGCCCTAATCGCGCTCGCATACGGCATCTGGATCTTTAACCGTCTGATTTCCGACCGCAACCTGGTTGCACAGGCGTTCGCCGATATTGACGTTCAGCTGAAGCGGCGCGCCGATCTGGTTCCGCAACTGGTGGAGACGGTGAAGGGGTATGCGGCGTACGAGCGGCAGACATTGCAAGCGGTCGTCGAGTTGCGTGCCCGCGCGGGCGCTTTGGCAGAGCGCGAGCGCCGGCCGAGTGCATCGCGCTTCGGTGCCGAGAGCGAGCTGGGCGCTTCGTTGAAGAAGCTCATTCTGCTGCAGGAAAGCTACCCGCAATTAAAGGCCGATCAGAATTTTCGCGACCTCTCAGCCAAGTTGGTCGACGTTGAAGATCAGCTGCAACACGCGCGGCGCTTTTACAACGGCGCGGTCAAGCAATACGTGACGCGCCTGCAGACATTTCCGGACATCATCGTGGCCCGCCTGCTTGCTTTTCGCAGCGCAGCGTTTTTCGAGACCGATGATCGCGCTGCTGTGCAGGTGTCGCTATGAGACGCCTCGTCTGTACGCTCGTGCTTGCGCTTTGCGGCGCCGCGAGTGTGGCGCAAGAACGCATCCTCGATTTCGCAAGCGATGTCTCGATCGACGCGAATGGCTCGTTGCTTGTCGTCGAAACGATCGTCGTCCAGGTCGAGGGCCAGCAGATCAAGCGCGGCATCTTTCGCGATTTTCCGACGCGCTACCAGAATCACCGCGGGCTGACGGTGGTCGTTCCATTCGAAGTTCTGAATGTCCAGCGCGACGGAACGGCCGAGCAATACAAAGTCGAGCCGCTTAATAACGGCATGCGCGTTCGCATCGGCAATCCGCAGCAAATGTTGCCGCGCGGGCCGCACATGTACCGGATTTCGTATCGCACCGGACGCCAGCTGGGATTCTTCGAGCGGCACGATGAGCTGTACTGGAACGTGACCGGCAATGGCTGGCCGTTCGTGATCGATCGCGTGAGCGCGTGGGTTCGGCTACCGCAACCCGTGCCGGCCGACAAACTCAGCGCCGAGGTGTACACCGGCCCGCAGGGCGCGCGTGGTCGCGATGCCAAAGTCAGCGTCGCTGACGGCGAATTCAACTTTGAAACGACGCGTCGTCTGGCGCCAAACGAAGGGCTGACGATCGTTGCTGCGTTTCCAAAGGGCATTGTTACCCCACCGTCAGCGCTGCAGCGACTTGGCTGGACACTCGCCGATAACGCCGGCGAGCTGGTCGGGATCGGCGCGTTGTTGCTGCTGGTCGTTTTCATGTTTGCGATGTGGTGGAGCGTTGGACGCGATCCACGCAAGGGCCCGAAATTTCCGCGCTACGAGCCACCGGCCAACATGAGCGCAGCCGCAGTTCGCTTTATCGATCGCATGGGCTTCGACACACGCTGCATGGCAGCTGGTGTACTCGGCCTCGGCGCACGCGGTTATTTGAAGGTTCAGCAGCACGACAAAGGATTCGTTGTTCAGAAAACCGGCTCGACGGTTCAATGGTTGCCCGGTGAAAAGCCGCTAGCGGACGCGCTGTTTCGAGGCGGGTCGCAGGCGACGTTGAGTCAGACCTACGATCCAGCAGTGGCCGAAGCGCAGAGTGACCTGAGCTCAGCACTGTCTACCCATTACAAGGGCGTTGCTTTCAAACGCAATCACTGGCCGCTGGTGCTGGTCGTCATTTGCGGTGCCGCTGCGTTTGGTCTGGCGGGGGTGCTCGGAGCGAATCCGGCGTTGATCATTGCGCTCGTCTGCGTTTTGTTGCTGGCGTTGTTCATCTTTTTCAAGCTGATGCCTGCCTACACGCGCGAAGGGCGAAAGGTGCAAGACCACATCGAAGGCTTGCGCCAATATCTCGGTGTGGCCGAGCGCGACGATCTCGCTCGAATGAAGGCACCCGAAATGACGCCCACCGAATTCGCGCGCATGCTGCCGTACGCGCTCGCACTCGACGTCGAAAAGACATGGGCCGATCGCTTCGCTGCGGTACTCGGCACGGCTGCCGTCGCGGCGGCGGTGTCGTCGTATTACGCCGGCGACACGAGTTCGTGGGGATCGAACTCGATCGACGACTTGACCGATTCCTTCGGCTCGCTCGACAGCACGGTCAGCGCAGCGTCGACTGCTCCCGGATCAGAATCGGGCAGTAGCGGTGGCGGTGGCGGAGGGTCGAGCGGAGGCGGTGGAGGTGGCGGCGGCGGAGGCGGGTGGTAGGCGCTTGCTCTGCCTCATCCGACGGTCATCAGGCTCGCGTTGCCTCCGGCGGCCGCGGTGTTGACGCTGACGACTCGCTCGACCAGCAGGCGCTCGATGGCAAACGGTGGTTCGCCCGGCGCGAAGCCGTGGATGCTTACGATCGGGCCGTCGCGCGCGGCGATCTTGCGCGCGATGTCGATGCGCTCTTGCGCCGAACCGTGATGTATCGACGGCATCGAACTCGCAATCGGCTGACGGTCCAATCGTCGATCAGCCGGATTGCATCTTTCACGACTCGCGGTAACCGCTCGAGCGTCGCCTGTGTGAGTGCGTTGCGCGGCCACACAGCGCGGGCGCCGAGTGCCAGCGCTAGCGCGAGTTGCGCGAGCAAGTCGCGCGCGGACGCCGCAAGACAAAGGAGCGTTTCGCGCGGCAGCACGGTGTACGAATTGCGCTCACCGGTCGGCCCCGGCAGCAGCACTGACGCTCCCGCAGGAGACAGCGAGGCAAGACGATCGCACAGCGCAGCCAGATTGGGTTCGGATCGCATCGCCCAATCGCGCAACGCCTCCAGAGCATCCGATTGTGAGCCGCGCGGCAACTGCAGCGATTCATCGCACGCTTCTGAAGCTGCAACGAGCTCCGCGAGCGCAGCATCGGCGGGGCACTTCGAAAGCAACCGATACAGATACAGCGGACCACCGGCCTTCGGACCCGTGCCCGAGAGCCCCTCGCCGCCGAAGGGCTGCACGCCAACCACCGCGCCTACGATGTTGCGGTTCACGTAGATGTTGCCCGCGTGCGCGCGACGCACGACGCGGTCGATCTTGCCGTCGACACGCGAGTGCACGCCGAGCGTGAGGCCGTAGCCGAGCGCGTTGATGCCGTCGACCAGACGGTCGAGTTCTTCGCGTCGATAACGCAGCACGTGCAGCACAGGGCCAAAGACTTCACGCTCGAGCTGCTCGATCCGGTCGATCGAAATCAGCGTCGGCGGGACAAACGTACCGCGATTAGATGTTTTGTCGGCCGCTGCATCGACCGAAACCTGATGGACGCGATGACCTCGCGCGCGCATGCCATCGATGTATTTCACCAGCATCGAGCGCGCGTCGTCGTCGATGACCGGTCCCACATCGACCGCAAGGCGCTCGGGATTGCCGACGCTGAGCTCGGCCATCGCGCCTTCGAGCATTTCGAGTACGCGATCGGCGATGTCCTCCTGCAGGCACAGCACGCGCAACGCCGAGCAGCGCTGCCCGGCACTATCAAAGGCCGACACGACGGCGTCGGCAACGACCTGCTCCGCCAGCGCTGACGAGTCGACGATCATCGCGTTCTGTCCACCCGTCTCGGCGATCAGCGGCACGGGCCTGCCTTCGGGACCGAGCCGGCTCGCGAGCGAGCGCTGGATGATGCGTGCGACATCGGTCGATCCGGTGAAGACGACGCCTTGCGTTCTTGCATCGGCGACCAGTGCGGCACCGACGGTCTCGCCGCGGCCGGGAACGAGCACCAGTGCGTCACGCGGAACACCCGCGTGGTGCAGGATGCGTACTGCCTCTGCGGCGATCAGCGGCGTTTGCTCGGCGGGTTTCGCGAGCACCGTGTTGCCGGCTGCCAGCGCAGCGCTCACCTGTCCGGTGAAGATTGCCAGCGGAAAGTTCCACGGGCTGATACACACGACCGGGCCGAGCGGCACATGCGTGTCGGCTGCGATTCGCTCGTGTGCCTGGCGCGCGTAATAGCGCATGAAATCGACTGCCTCGCGTACTTCTGCGATGGCATTGCTATAGGTCTTGCCGGCTTCGCGCACGATCAGTCCCATTAGCAGCGGCATCTTCGCTTCCATCGTGTCGGCGGCGCGCTCCAGCATCGCTGCGCGCTGTGCCGGCGCGGTCGCGCGCCACGCGGACGCTGCGGCATCCGCGGCGTGCAGGGCCGCTTCCACCTCTGCCTGATCCGCCTGTGCTACTTGTCCTACGACATCATCGCGATGCGCGGGATTGCAAACCGGTTGCGTCTCGGGCGCACGCGCGCTGTTGATTGTGGGTTCCGCGCTCCAACCCACTGCGCGGCTTTTGACCAGCGCCTGAGCGAGACGCGTCAGCTCGTTCTCGTCGGTGAGGTCCATGCCGCGCGAGTTGAGACGCACGGTGCCAAAGATTTCGCGCGGCAGCGGAATGCGTGGGTGAGGCGCGCCGAGCGTGCCGGTGTCGGCGCCGATGCGCCGCGTGGTCGAGACCGGATCCGCGACAAGGTCGTCGAGCGAAACATCGGGGTCGGCGATGCGGTTGATGAACGAGGTGTTGGCACCGTTTTCCAGCAGACGGCGCACCAGATAGGCGAGCAGCGTTTCGTGGCTGCCGACCGGCGCGTAGATACGGCATGGTCGGCCGAGCTTGCCGTCGGCGGCAGAACCGACCACCTGCGCGTACAGCGGCTCGCCCATGCCGTGCAAACACTGAAACTCGTACTGACGCGGATGCCAATCACCCGCCATGTGATAGATGGAGGCCAGTGTTTGCGCGTTGTGCGTGGCGAACTGCGGATAGATCTCGCGCGGTGCCGCAAGCAGCTTGCGCGCGCACGCGAGGTAGCAAACGTCGGTATAGACCTTGCGCGTGTAAACCGGATAGCCGTCGAGGCCGTCAACTTGCGCGCGCTTGATTTCCGAGTCCCAATACGCACCCTTGACCAGTCGAACCATCAGGCGGCGTTGGGTACGACGCGCGAGATCGATCATGAAGTCGACCACGAACGGGCAGCGCTTCTGGTAGCCCTGCACGACGAAGCCGAGGCCGTTCCAGCCGGCGAGTGCAGGCTCTTCGCACAGTTTCTCCAGCAGGTCGAGCGAGATCTCGAGGCGGTCGGCCTCCTCAGCATCGATGTTGATTCCGATGTCGTAGTGCTTCGCCAGCAGCGTCAGCGCAAGCACGCGCGGATAAAGCTCGCCCATCACGCGCTCGCTCTGCGCGTACGAGTAGCGTGGATGCAGTGCCGAGAGCTTGATCGAGATGCCCGCACCTTCGTAGATACCGCGGCCTGAAGATGCCGTGCCGATCGCGTGAATCGCGCTCTCATACGACGCGTAGTAACGCTCAGCGTCGGTAGCCGTCATCGCCGCTTCGCCGAGCATGTCGTACGAATAGCGAAAACCGATCGCCTCGAAGCGCTCGGCGTGCTCGAGCGCGTCGGCGATCGTCTCGCCGGCGACGAACTGCTTGCCCATCAGGCGCATCGCGAGGTCGACCGCCTTGCGAATCACCGGTTCACCTAGACGCGCAGTGACGCGCGTCAGGCCGTTCGCAAGCCCCGCTTCGTCGTGAGTGGCGACAAGCTTGCCGGTGATCAGCAGCCCCCAGGTGGCGGCATTGATAAACGGTGATGCGCTCTGTCCCAAGTGCGCGCGCCAGTCGCCGCGGCCGATCTTGTCGCGGATCAGCGCGTTACGCGTGGCGGCATCGGGAATGCGCAAAAGTGCCTCGGCCAGGCACATCAGCGCGACACCCTCTTCGCTCGACAGCGAGAACTCCTGCAACAAACCTTGCACCATGTTCTCGCGAGCGATGCCGAGCTCGCGCCCGCGCAGGCTCGCCACCAGCTTCTTTGCAATCTCGGTTACCGCTGCTTGTTGTTCAGCGGGAAGCTCGGCAAGCGGCAACAGCGCTGGCACACACTCGGGCTCCGGCGTGCGATTCGCCGCGGTGATCGCCTTGCGCAGCGCGGAGCGCGACGGAATGTGGGTGGGCAGGTTTCCGAAGGATTGCGGATCGTCCATCTCAACCTGGCGTCAGTGTCGGCTTGCTGGCTGGATGCTTACGTACACGTTAGCACTGGAATCATCGTCCGCGCACGCAAGTCGGGCTTCATGCTGGCATTGCTTGCGTTCTATTGCGCCTTGAACGTCACGACGAGCACGTCGCGATATGCGGCGCGGCTCGGGTCGATCGGCTCGACCGCAGTCACGCCGTGTTTGACTCGCGCGTCGTCGACGATGGCGGTGTCCAGCGGCGCCGTCAGCGTAAAACTGCCGAGCGCATGGCCGTCGAGGTCATGCACGGTGGTTGTGCCGCTCTTGATGTTGGTGCGATTGATCAGCAGCACGAGCGCATAGTCGACGCCGTCGCGATGCACGCCCTCGGGTGTCGGCCGGCCGGGTGTGTCCGAGCGCGCCTCGATACGAAACTGATGGCACTCGATCTTCCAGTTCGTGTTAGGTCGCAGCGCACCGAACAGGCGGCAGCAGAACGCAAGCACGCATTGCATCGTCGGGCCTGAGACGATCTCCGCATGCATCGGCTCGAACCAGCGCTCGATGCCGCCGACCAGCGGGTTGTAGTCGAGGCTCTGATAGTGCGGCTGATGCGGCTCGAGCGTGACCTTGTCTTCGCCCGCGCGCGCCGACAACGTCGCGTGTCGTCGGCGGCGATAGCGATGGCCATCGGGCAGATACGTGTCGAGCTGAAGATCGGTCCAGCTTTCGGCAAAGCGCACCCAGTCCGACAACGCGCCGCAATCGTCAAGCAGCGGCCGCATACGCTCAGCATCGACGAACGCAAATCCTTCTCGCTCGACGCGCTCGCGCAGTGCAATTGTCATGCTGGCGTCCGAGGCGGCTGCCGCGGAGGGTGTACAAGGATCGCCAGCATTGCAATTGCGCTGAACACTGCGCCGGCGATAAACGTCTGTGGCGCCCCGAACTGATCCCAAAGCAAGCCGGCCAGCGCGCTTGCTATCAGCAACGCCACTCCGCTGACCAGATTAAAAAATCCGAACGCGGTTCCGCGCAGGTCTGCGGGCGCAGCATCAGCGACCATCGTTGCCAGAAGCCCCTGAGTGATTCCCATGTGCAGGCCCCAAAGCGAGACGCCGAGCCACACCCACGTCCACTCGTTACTGTAAGCGAGCACGACATCGGCGCCGATCAGCACCGCGAGCCCGAGCGCAAGCAGCCATGTATGCCTGATGCGGTCCGACAGGCGGCCGAACGGATACGCGGAGAGCGCATAGACGACGTTCATGCCGACCAACACCAAAGGGACGAGCGCGAGCGGCAAGCCGCCTTCTGCTGCGCGCAGTACGAGGAACGCTTCGCTGAAACGTGCCAATGTAAATACGGCGCCGATCGTGACGACCCACCAGTACGCGCGCGACAGCTTGCGCAAACTCTCACGCCGAATCGGATTAATCGGGCGCGCCGCAGCTTCGCGTTCCGGTTCGCGCACGCCGAAGACAAGCAATGCGACCGCGAGAGCGCCTGGAATCACGGCGACCCAGAAGACCGCGCGAAAATCGTTGGCCCACAGCAGCATCAACCCGAGCGCCAGCAGCGGACCGATAAATGCGCCGACGGTGTCGAGCGATTGTCTCAGCCCAAATGATGCGCCGCGCATTTCGCTCGGAGCTACGTCGGCCACCAGCGCATCGCGCGGCGCACCGCGAATGCCCTTGCCGATACGATCGATAAAGCGGGCGGTAAACACCATGCCGGCGGTCGACGCCACTGCAAACAGCGGCTTCGACAGTGCACCCAATGAATAGCCGAACACGGCGAGCGACTTGCGCTTGCCCCAGTAGTCAGACAACGCGCCTGAGAAAACTTTGACAATTAACGCGGTCGCTTCAGCCGCACCTTCGATCAACCCGACCACGAGCGCGCTCGCGCCGAGCGTTGTGACGAGGAATACCGGCAGCAGGCTGTGGATCATCTCGGACGAGATGTCCATTAACAGGCTGACGAGGCCGAGCGTCCATATCGCCGCTGGTATGCGAGCTCGTTGCGTCACTGCTTCAAATCAATTCGCCATCATCGAGAGCGAAATTTAGACGCAAAATAAAAAAGCGCCGCGATGCGGCGCTTTTGTTGGGCCGAGAACTGCGGTTACCGGCGCCGCGCTCCGGCTAACCCGAGCAGCACGAGCAATCCGAGCAAGTTGATCCAGCCCAGCGCCCCGGCGCCGGCGTTCAATGGCGCGTTGGCCGACGAGGTCGGTGCGGTAGAACCGCCGGCTCCGGTTGCAGTGCCCTGCAGTGTCACTGTCACGTGCCGGCACGTTGCCGACAAAGGTGACCCTCCAAGGTGGCAGTGCGTCGCGCCGGCGGCGGTCGGAACGAACTCAAAGCCTATCGAGCAGCTCGCGCCCGGTTGCAGTACTCCGCCATTCACGCATGCGGTCTGGCCGGCGGCAAGCAGTAGCGCTTCTAAAGTCGCCGACCTGTCCGGTGCCAGCGATTTACCGCCGGATTCCCAAGCGTGATCGGCCGTGTCGCACTGTTCGTCAGAAGAACCCCGATCGGCGCGCTGGTGGCACCAACCGCCGTGCTGCGGAACATCGACCGGACTCGGGGCTGCGGTCGGTGTGGGCAACGGAGCAAACGGTGGTGGCGGCGGCGGCGTAATCGCGACCACGAAGGTGAGCCGCGACGTCGGAGGTTTTCTGCGCGTCCATGGGGCGTTCTGAAACACGCCCATCACTTGCGCCGGCGTTGCTGGTGATAGCGGCCTGGATGGCTGCGCGGATCTCGCTTCGTTTGCACCGGGAAACCTCAAGTCACGAAAACGTGCCGGCAAAGCCGTGGCAGTCCTGGCAGCTCGCGCCCGCGACTCTTCTCCGTGTACGCAGTTGCACCGTTCGCTGGAATTCCCGCCTGCGCGAACGCGCTCGTCGCGCCGCAGGCAGCGATGGCCAACACGGCGTGCAGCAAATTACGCAAGCGAAACAACGTGTGGCGAGTCAGCATAGGAGGGCGAAACCGGGATCTGATAGATGGCCAGTCTATCGGCGACGCAAGACGCTTACCGTCGTGCGAACGGCTTAGCGCCTCCCATGCAAACGCGGAATTTAACCGCTATGCGACCGCTTCTCGCTCGATAAGTGCACGCTTGCGCTCGACCCCCCAACGGTAGCCGCAGAGCGATCCGTCATTGCGAATCACACGGTGGCACGGGATCGCGACAGCCAGCGGATTGGCCCCGATGGCCGCCCCGACGGCGCGCACTGCCTTCGGTGCACCGATGCGATGTGCGACTTGCGAATAACTCACCGTCTTGCCCGCTGGGATTTCGCGCAACGCTTGCCATACGCGTTGTTGGAACGCAGTGCCACGCACATCGAGCGGCAAGTCGAGTCCCAAGGCCGGGGCTTCGACAAAGCCCACCACCTTGGCGACCATCTGCTCGAACTCGGTATCGCCTCCGATCAGATGCGCGCGCGGGAACCGATCCTGCAGATCGCGCGCCAGCGCATCAGGATCGTCGCCGATCAGAATCGAGCACACGCCACGCTCGCTCGCCGCGACCAGGATCGAGCCGAGCGAGCACTCGCCGATCGCAAAACGTATTTCGGTGTTCGCACCGCCGGCACGATAGGTGGTCGGCGTCATACCCAAGACGTCGTTCGACTGCTCGTAGAAGCGCCCATTGGAGTTGTAGCCGGCGCCGTAGATCGCGTCAGTCACTGTGTTGCTGCGGTCCAGTTCGGACTTGACTCGCTTCGCACGATGCGCCGCCGCGTACTGCTTTGGAGTGACGCCGGTGATCGCCTTGAACAACCGATGCAGATGAAACGCGCTCAGCCCTGCACGCTTAGCAAGGTGTTCGAGGGTGGGCGCCTGGTCGGCGTTCTCGATTAGCCGGCACAGCTCTGCGATCGTTTCTGCATGCTGCTCGGCCAGCGAAAGTTGATCCGGCTTGCAGCGTTTGCAAGGACGAAAGCCGGCGCGCTCGGCGTCCGCAGCAGTTGCGTGGAACTCGATGTTCTCCGGCCGTGCACTGCGCGCTCCGCACGATGGGCGGCAGTACACGCCGGTGGTCCTGACCGAATAGAAAAACTTGCCATCGGCCTGCGGGTCGCGGGTCACGACAGCGCTCCAGCGAGGGTCGCTGACGGTTGCGGCCGCGAGCATTTCTGATTTCGTGGTCATATTCACTTGCGCTCTCCAGTCATCTTATCGATGGCTGGACGTTAGACCTTACCGGAGGCCGCTGAACTCCGGGTCTTGCGGTTGAATTCGTCTTCCGCGGCAAACGAGCCGATACTGAACGAGGCTGTGGACTGCTGCGGGAAGAATGTCTTGTCTGTGAATCATCGATGAAGGAAGACTTTGTTTGTGGTGTGGAAGTAGCCGATCCTCTGGAAATAGTAATGCGGTACCACCAGCAGACGAAACATCACTTCTCCCGCTATGCACGCTCACTTGGTTACATGGACTGGGCGAATCAGCCGGATCCGTTTCGACGATACGAGGGATCTCCGCTTATTCCGTTGCCGGTCCTGAAGCCGGACGACGCGCCCTCGTCGCCGCTCTACGAAGACTTGCATCGCCCTGGAGCCATCGCGAGCGCACCAGTCAATCGACCGCACTCTCTCGCGCTTTTTTGAGTATTCGCTGGCCATCTCGGCGTGGAAGCAGGCCGGTGATGTCCGCTGGGCGCTTCGAACCAATCCGTCGAGCGGCAACCTGCATCCTACCGAAGGTTATCTGCTGATTGACGCAGTCTCGGGCCTCTCGGCATTCCCAGGCCTTTATCACTACACGTCCGAGGAGCATGCACTGGAGTTGCGGGCGGAGTTGCCGAAAGAAAGTTTCGCATCGCTCGTGCAGGGATTCCCGCCCGAGCGCCTTCCTGGTTGGCTTTGCCTCAGTGAACTGGCGGGAGACGTGGAAGTACGGAGAGCGAGCCTTTCGCTATTGCCAGCATGACGTTGGACACGCGATCGGCAGCGCTCGTATTGCTGCCCAGACCCTAGGCTGGCGCATGCTGCTGTTGGACGGCCTCGCCGATGACACGGTTGCCGCGTTGTTGGGTCTGGACCGATTCGAAGATTTCGAAGGGGCGGAGCGGGAGCACCCGGATTGCCTCGCCGTTATCTGGCGCGCCGATCAAAGTGCCGGTCTTGGCACTGGAAAGACATTCCCTCTGCCCGTGTCCCTCGCTTCGGATGTTGTTCGCGATTTGACGCGACACATTTGGCACGGCAAGGCCAACCGGCTGAGTCGAGACGATCCCGTGCCATGGGAGATCCTCAATCAGGTGGAAGTCGCATCGTGGAAGTCGAGTACAGAACAGAAGGTCGTCGAATTCGAATCACGACGATCCTTTGATGAAGCGCCTTAACCCGACTGCGTATGCGAACCCGTACCCGAGTCAGCCGCGAGCAGGACAGCGTGATCCGTCAGCGACGAAGCGCGCTCGCGTTCGATGGAAAGACGTCGATTTCAGCCGGCAGCTTCTTCACGATGCTGGCCCGCGTGATGCCTCGGGTCGATCGCGACCTGTGTCGGCGTCCGATGCCCTGGGACGTGCTGCCTTGGGAACCGACCGATTCATCTTGCCCTGTTCGTCCACCGCATCGATGGCCTTGCTCCCGGTGCGTACATGCTGGTGCGTGATCCTGCGAAAGTGGTCTCGCTCAAACAGGCGACGTACCAACAGTTCGCGTGGACTACACCACCCGGCTGTCCTGACGATTTGCCTCTGTTTCTGCTCGAGGAAGGTGATGTACGGCAACTGGCTGCCGCAGGTCAGTTGCGGTCAGAATATCGCCGGCGACGGCGCGTTCTCCTTGGGGATGATCGCGGAATTCGAATCCAGCCTGCGGCGGTACGGGCCGTGGTTTTACCGCAGACTTTTCTGGGAGACAGGAGTAATCGGTCAGGTGCTTTATCTGGAAGCGGAGGCGACCGGCGTGCGTGCAACGGGAATCGGCTGTTTCTTTGACGATCCTGTCCATCAGGTGTTTGGATTCAACGACGCAACGTTTCAGTCGCTCTATCACTTCACGACCGGAGGCCATGTCGATGACCCTCGCCTGACCACCTTGCCGCCTTATGGCCTTGACCACTAGGAAAACCGTCTGTGACAACCGCGTCCGATATTCTTAAGTCAAAACCTGACCAGACCGTCTACACCATCACGCCCTCGGCGTCGGTGTTCGACGCCCTCAAGCTGATGGCGGACAAGAGCATCGGCAGTTGGTGGTGATGGAGGGCGAGAATATCGTCGGCATGATTACCGAACGCGACTACGCACGAAAAATCATTCTGATGGCACGGTCGTCGAAAGACACGCCGGTGCGCGACATCATGACGTCCTCGGTCATGTACGTTCGACCCGGCCATACCAGCGAGGAATGCATGATGCTGATGACCGAAAACCGACTGCGTCACCTGCCGGTGATGGACGACGGTAAGCTGATCGGCATCATCTCCATCGGAGACTTGGTCAAAGACATCATCTCCGAGCAGAAATTCATCATTCAACAGCTCGAACACTACATCACTGGAGAACGAAGTTGAACGCTCGCGACTCGCAACACTCGATGGACACACGAAGCGAACTTCAAGCAACGGTGGAAGCGCTGGTTCAGAAAGGCAAGGGTATTCTTGCCGCTGACGAAAGCACCCCGACGATTGCCAAGCGACTCAAGGCGATCGATGTGGAGTCGACCGAGGAAAACCGGCGTGCTTACCGCAACCTGCTCCTGAGTACGCCGGGGCTCGGCGCGTTCATTAGCGGCGTCATCCTGTACGAGGAGACGCTAGGTCAGCGCGCCGACGATGGCACGCCGTTGCCGCAGGTTGGCGCGCAGCAAGGCATCGTGCCCGGCATCAAGGTAGACACCGGCAAGATCCCATTGGCGCTGGCACCGGGCGACGAAATCACGCAGGGCTTGGATGGACTCGCAAAGCGCCTCGACGCCTACAAACAGCAGGGCGCCCGCTTCGCCAAGTGGCGCGCCGTCTATAACGTCTCCGACACGCTGCCGAGCCGGTTGGCAGTTGAAGCCAACGCGCAAGCACTCGCGCGTTACGCCGCCATCTGCCAAGAGCAAGGCATCGTGCCGATCGTCGAAGCCGAGGTGCTGATCGACGGCGATCACACGATGGCTCGTTGCGCCGAGGTTACCGAGGTCGTGCTGCATGAGGTTTTCCATGCGTTGCATCGACACCACGTGGTGCTTGAGCACACGCTACTGAAACCGAGCATGGTGGTGCCCGGCAAGGAGCACGCGCAGCAAGCGACACCTGCCGAGGTGGCCGCGCAGACGATCCGTGTTTTGCGGCGCACGGTGCCCGCGGCCGTTCCCAGCATCAATTTCCTGTCTGGCGGCCAGACGCCTGTGGAAGCGACCGCCAATCTCGACGCAATGAACAGGATCGGTCCCCAGCCATGGCGGTTGAGCTTCTCGTACGGACGTGCGCTGCAGGAGCCGGCCCTGCAGGCATGGAAGGGCCAAGCTACCCATGTGCGCAACGCTCAGAACGCGCTGCTCAAGCGCGCCCGACTAAACGGTGCCGCATGCGAGGGAAAGTACACCGCTGCGATGGAAGCCGCTGACTAGGTTCGCGAAGCATCGCGCAATCTCGACGCGCTCTCGGGAAGCTCTATCGCTGCGTCGATGCTGCGCCGTGGTTCTTACATCACTCGCGGCAATTTCTTGACACGCACGCCTGCAAGATTTCCATCCAATGCGGTGACTAAACAGCGGCGCTTAACGGAAAGCGCAAGCGCCGCCAGGAGCATTTATGAGTGCGACCGAGAGCTTTGACGCGATCATCATCGGCAGCGGCCAGGCCGGTAAACCGCTCGCCATTGACCTCGCTCGCGCCGGGTGGAACACCGCGCTGATCGAGCGCGAACATGTCGGCGGAACTTGCATCAATGTTGGCTGCACGCCGACCAAGACGATGGTTGCGAGCGCACGCGTGGCTTATCTTGCGCGCCGTGCCGGCGACTACGGTGTACGTGTCCCGAGCGTCAGCGTCGACCTGGCGGCAGTGCGTGCACGCAAACGCGCGATCGTCGAGCGCTTCCGCAATTACATCACCGACAAACTGCAGCAGCACGGAAAAACTGTCGTTACTGTTCGGCTCAGCGTCGTTCGTCGATCCGTCAACGGTCGATGTGAAACTGAACGATGGCGGAACGCGACGCTTGAGCGCGCACAACATTGTCATCAATACGGGAGGACGGCCGCTTGTGCCGCAGATACCCGGGCTTGAGTCGGTGCCGTATCTCGATTCGACATCGGTCATGGAGCTGCAGGACCTACCGCGACACCTGGTCGTCATCGGTGGTGGCTACATCGGTCTCGAATTCGGCCAGATGTACCGCCGCTTCGGCTCGGAGGTAACGATCGTTCAGCGCGGCTCGCGCCTCGTCGAGCGCGAGGATCCCGACATCTCGGACGCCGTGCGCAGGATCCTTGAAGAGGACGGCATTCGCATCGACACCGAGGCTGCCGTCGAACGAATCGAGCGCGATGAAGCGGGGAACATCACCGTGCGTTACGAATGCGAAGGCTGCGCACGGTCGGTGACCGGCTCACATATCTTGATCGCGATCGGCAGGCAGCCGAACACTGAGAGTCTCAATCTGCACGCAGCCGGCGTAGCCATCGACAAGTCCGGGTTCGTCGTCGTCGATTCGACATTGCAAACCACCGCGCCCGGAATTTATGCGCTCGGCGACGTCAAAGGTGGCCCGGCGTTTACGCACATTTCGTACGACGACTACCGCATCGTGCGTGATCGATGGTTGCGAAACGTCAACGCGCGGCTAGACGGCCGTCTGGTCCCCAACACCACCTTCATCGACCCGCAGCTGGCGCAGGTGGGGTTAAACGAAACCGAGGCACGCAAACGCGGCCTCGACATCCGCGTCGCCAAAATGGGAATGAACAGCATCGCGCGTGCGCTCGAGCTGGACGAGTCACGCGGGATGATGAAAGTGATTGTCGACAAGAAAACCGATCAGATCCTGGGCTGCACGGTGCTCGGCATCGAGGGCGGGGAGATCATGTCGATGCTGCAGATCGCAATGATGGGCAAGCTTCCGTACACAGCACTTAAGGAAGCGATATTCGCGCACCCGACGCTGGCCGAAGGACTGAACAACGTGTTCCTGGCGCTCGACAGCTAAACCGCGCACAGCCGGTCGTGGCTATTTGTTCTTACCCTTTCCCTGGCCCTTGCCGTTGCCCTTGCCGTTGGATGAGGCGTGCACTTGCTGGTAGTGGGGTACATAGACGTTGTTGTACCAATCGTCCTTGACGAAATACACCGGACGGCTGCACGCGTCGTACTTGTGGCAGTGTTTGCTCCACTTCTGTGCATGGCCGGGGGGCACATGCAAGTAGAGCGGGGGAGGCGGCTGAGCTACATAAACCTTCTGAATGACGACCGGCTGCGGGTAGATCAGTACAGGCGGTGGCGCATTGCCGATATCGATGCGGCCGTAAAAGCCTGGCTGTCCGACAGTGACCGAAACTCCGACATCCGCGGCAAACGCGGGCAGCGTCGCGGCGGCGAGCAGTAGTGAGACTACGTAGCGCTTCATGGTGACTCCCTCGCGAATAGATCCGTATCTGCTTAACGTCGCAGGGGGCCAAAGCCGAATACCAAACTTACTCTATTGCCGTCATCAATCAGGCCGATTCCGACGGATCGAAATCGAGCTCCACCTTGGCCCCACTGGGGTCGTAGCAAAATAGCTGCCAGGTGCCCGCGCCGCGCTGACGTCGCAGCTCGTAGCTGATCTTCTTCGCGTCCAGTTTCGCCTTGACATCCGCCAGGCCGCTCGCCGAAAACGCCATGTGATCGAGCACCCCGGAACGCTGCTCCGGCAGCGGATCGCCCGGCGATGATGTGCAACACCGCGCTGCCGTTGACGTACAGCCAGGCGCCCGGGAAGCCGAGATCGGGCCGCGGGCCGGGCTTAAGACCCAGCAGATCGACATAGAAACCGAGGGTCTTGTCCAGATCGTCGGTCAGAACGGTGAAGTGGTTCATTCCCTGAATCATTTGTCGCCTCCTGCGCGTGCCAAGCGTCAATGATCGCATTGCGTGAATATTCGGGTTGATTTTTTGGCGCCGACAGCGGAGGCTTTAAACACCCCGAACTCTTTGCATGGAGGTGCTCGATGGCTGAACGAGCGAAGGTTTGTACCGATCGAGTCCTGCCGCGCGAACTGATGCGGCTGCAACGCACGACGCGCGGGCCGCAGGGTCGCACGCGTGCCATATCGCCGATCGGCAAGACGTGGATGAATGGCTCGACCTTGCGCGTGCGGTTCATCGGCGGCACGGCGGCCGAGCAAAATACTGCACGCGAGCAGGCCGGTTGGTGGTCGCAGGTGGCCAATCTCAAGTTCGACTTCAACAATGCGCCGAACGCGGAAATCCGAATCAAGTTCGATCCCAATGATGGCGCCTGGTCGTATGTCGGCACCGACTCGCGCAGCATCCCCGTCAATGAGCCAACGATGAATCTCGGGTTTCTCGATGGCGGCACTGCAGCGCATGAGTTCGGCCACGCGATCGGACTCGCGCACGAACATCAGAATCCTGCCGGCGGCATTCAGTGGAATGAAGAGGTCGTCATTCGCGAACTCGCCGGGTCACCCAACTTCTGGGACGAGGCGACGACGCGTCACAATGTCCTGCGCAAGTACCAGGCGGATCAGGTCAACGGCACGGCGTTCGATCCTGATTCGATCATGCTGTACTTCTTTCCTGCCTCGTGGACCTTGAACGGCATCGGTACCAAGGCGAATGAAGTGTTGTCGCGTCTCGACAAGGAGTTCATTGCCGGCGCGAAGATGTATCCGAAAACCGGCGGCGTGGTGTCCGACGCGGTCGAGCTGAAAGTCAACGCGGCGCGCCGGACAGCGGCCGCCATCGGCAAGATAGGCGAGGAGGATCTGTTCACGTTCACTGCCGCCATCGGACGGACGCTACGTGGTCGACACGCGCGGCCCGACCGATGTGGTGATGAAGCTCTTCGGACCCAACAGCGAGACGGCGCTGATTGCCGAAGACGACGATTCGGGCGTTGACACTAACGCGCGCATCTCCTCGGACTTGGTTGCCGGCAAATACTGGGTGCAAGTGCGGCACTACAACCGCAGAACGGGCATGGGGAACTACACGATCAAGGTGCGCAAGTCGTGATGGGACTTCGATTACTACTGACGTAGTCAGCGCTGAGCGCGGATCAACGTAGCGCCGTGTAGTTGGCAGGCACCCAGTCGTAACCCTTGCCGTCAGCGCGCAGATGGCCAATGCCGGGAAACGGCAGGTGCGCGGCCGCGACCTGCCAGTGGCCGCGGCTGCACGCGGGTAACCACCGAATCCGTGCGAAGCTACCGTCCCGTCAGCGCGCATTAGTGCTTCATGGCCATGCATACGACCAGCGCCGAGTTGCCAGTGCAAGAAGATGACACCGCGCGTACGGTGACGATCAGCCCGGATCTCGTCCGCCAGCGACATGCCACGTCGGTTGCGCAAAATCCTATCGCTGGCGGATTTCGAATTCGCCGCGCGCAAGCACCTGCCACGCCCGATCTTCGGCTATGTCGCGGGCGGCGCGGAGGACACCGTTGCGCTGCGCGCCGCTGCGTCGGCGTATCAGGAATGGTCGCTTGTGCCGCGCGTGCTGGTCGATGTCTCGCAGCGTTCGCAAGAAGTGGAGCTCTTTGGCGACACGTACTCATCCCCGTTCGGCATTGCGCCGATGGGCATCAGTGCGTTGATTGCCTACGAAGGTGATTTCGCACTCGCGCGCGCAGCCGAGGCGGCGAACATTCCGATGATCGTCAGTTCCACCGGCTTGATTCGACTGGAAGACGTGCGTCGAGCAGCGCCGCGCGCGACTTGGTTCCAGGCGTATCTGCCGGGCGATCCGGCGAAGATCGAAGCGATGGTGCAACGAGTGCAGTCGGCCGGTTACCGCACGCTCGTGCTCACGGTGGATGTCGCGACATTGCCCAGTCGCGAAAACAATATTCGCGTCGGCTTCACGATGCCGTTGCGTCCCAGCGTGCGGCTCGCCTGGGACGGCGTCGTTCGCCCGCGATGGACAATCGGGACGCTGATACGGACGCTGCTGAAACATGGCATGCCGCACTTCGAAAACTCGAGTGCGACGCGCGGCGTGCCGATTTTCTCGGGTGCTGCGGTGCGCGAGTTCGGTTCGCGCGATACGTTGTCGTGGACGCACGTCGATCAGATACGGCGCATGTGGAACGGCAAGCTCGTATTAAAGGGAGTGTTATCGGCGGAAGACGCACGCATCGCCGCCGATCGTGGCGTAGACGGTGTGATCGTTTCGAGCCACGGCGGCCGTCAGCTCGACGCCGCTATTGCGCCGCTGCACGCGTTGCCGGCGATCGTGCGAGCGAAGGGATCGATGAAGGTAATGATCGACAGCGGCATTCGCCGCGGTAACGATGTACTCAAAGGCAATCGCATTGGGAGCCGACTTCGTGTTCATCGGGCGGCCATTTATTTATGCCGCGGCAATCGGTGGGCAGGCCGGCGTCGCGCATGCGATTCGTCTGTTGTCGCACGAGATCTTGCAGGACATGGCGTTGCTGGGTGTGTCTTCGCTGCAGGAACTCGGGCTTCATGTTGTCCGAGCATCGTCCGAAGCAACAAATCAAGCTCGATGCAGGCAGTGCTAGCTGGCTAAACTCCTGCGCGACTCACGGCCGTTGATCAGCGGCGAAACCGGCCCACCAGCGCTCGAACTGGTCGCGCTTCGGTATGCCGGCACGGCCGCCGAAGCGCGTGCACTTCAGTGCCGCGACCGCGGTCGCAAACTCGATGGCCGCTTGCAGTTCCTTGCGCTCGGCGAGCGCCAACGCAAATGCGCCGTGCCACGTGTCGCCTGCGGCGAGTGTGTCGACCACTTTGACGCGCGGCGATGGCGCGCTGGACACTGTCTTGCCGTCGAACCACATCACGCCGGCGGCGCCCAGCGTTACGCCGCAGACGACGTTGCGGCCACCGAAGAGCTGCGGCAGCGCATCTTTCGGCTCGCCCGCCTGCAGGCTCTGCAACATTGACTGCGACAGAAACGGGTGCGTGGCGAGCCGCGCGGTGTCCCGCACTTGCTGCGGATCTCCAGCGTCGCCGTCGAACACACTCGGCTTGCCGGCCATTGCCGCGGCATCGAATAGCCGCTGCGCGCCGGCGGGCCAGCGCGTGTCGGCCAGCACCGCATCGGCATCGTCGACGCGCTCGATCGGCAGCCACGATGCATCGGGCGGATAGCCTTGCGGCTGCACGGAGACAACCAATCGCTCGCCGCGCGCGTCGATCAGGATCGTTGCGATCTTCGTACGGAAACCGGAAAGGCGGAGCACCGTCGAAACATCGATACCCTCGTGCTTTAGAAGCGCGATGACTTGATCGCCGGTTTCGTCGTCGCCGACGCGGCCCCAGTAGATCGCACGACCGCCGAGCCGCTGTACCGCCACCGCGGCGTTAGCGCCCATGCCGCCACCGGTCTCGACAAAATCCGTGGCGGTGATCTTGACTGAGGGCAGTTTCACTTCGTCGACCAGAAAGATCTGATCGATCGTTGCCGAGCCGCCCGCACAGATGACGCAAGGTGGGCTCGTTTTGGTAGCAGTAGACATTCAGTGCTCGGAAGCAGCCTCCGTGCGCTGCCTTCGACGCAGCAGTTGCAGAACGATTACCGCGGCAAGCACAGCGATCCCGACCAAATCGAGCCAAGGCCACGGATAGATCAGCAACAAACCCGCGGCGATCAACAGCAATTGTTCGATGCGTGTGGTCTTGTCAAACAACCAGCCTTCGGCCGCCGCGGCGAGCGCGATCAGTGCAATTACCACGAGGGTTGTGATTCCCGCTACGTCCCACCACGAGCCGCCTTTTGGCAGCGCCAGCAACAGGCCGACACCCAGTGGATCGAGCACGAACACGAACGGCACGACAAACGCAGGCAACGTGTACTTCCACGCCTGCAACGTCGTCTTGTAGGGGTCGCCGCCGGTGATCGCAGCGGCCGCGAACGGTGAAAGCGCGGTGGGCGGCGACACCTCCGACAACACTGCGTAATAGAAGATGAACATATGCGCAGCGAAGTCGGGCACGCCGAGCTTTATCAGCGCCGGCGCGGCGACGACCGCACAGATGATGTAGCTCGCTGTCACCGGCACCGCGAGTCCGACGACCCATACGATCAGTGCGGTGTAAATCGCCGTGAGTATCAAGCTGCCGCCTGCGTACGACACGACGATGTCGGCAAAGCGCAGACCCAGCCCCGTCAGCGTCACGACGCCGACGATGATGCCGGCCGCTGCGCAGGTCGCGGCGACGCTCAGCATGCTGACCGAGCCTGCTTCAAGCGCCTGCGAGAGCTTCGAGTGCCGCAGAACATCGGGCAACCAGCCCGGAGGTCTGCGGACGAACACAGAAAGGTCGAGCAGCGCGCAATCGCGGTTCAGAAAGCTGACGAAGAACGCTACGACCGTGGCCCAGAACACCGATGCAATCGGCGAAAAGCCGAGCAGCAGAAACACGATGATCGCGACCAGCGACACGAAGTGAAACCCCATCGTCTTCGTCAGCTGCCAAACCGTTGCGCTGGTCTCGATCCTCACCTGGCGCATGTGGTGTTTGCGCGCGTCGATCTCGACCATCAGCAGCAGCGAGAAGTAATAGAGGCAGGTCGGAATCACCGCCATCCGGATGACGTCGAGATACGAGATCTTCAGAAACTCGGAGATCAGAAATGCCGCAGCGCCGAGCACCGGCGGCGACAGGATCGCGCCCAGCCCGCCCGCGGCAAGCAACCCGCCGGCGGCATTTTTCTCATAGCCGGCTTTCGCAAGCATCGGATAGGCAACGGTGCCAAGCGTGACGGTCGTGGCCACGCCGGATCCGGACGGTCCTCCGAGCAGGAATGAAGCCGCGGTCACCGCACGGCCGGCACCCGTCGCCTTGCGGCCGAACGCAGCGAGCGAGAAGTCGATAAAGAACTTGCCGGCGTTCGAATACTGCAAGAACGCACCATAGATCGTGAACAGGATGATCAGCGAGGACGACACATCGACCGGCGTGCCAAAGATGCCTTCGAGCGTCATGTACATCGTGCCAACGAGCCGTGCGATGTCGTAGCCGCGATGGGTCCATGGCGGCGGCAGATGCGGTCCGGCCATCGCGTACACGATAAAAAGTATGCAGATGAACGGCATGATCCAGCCGGTCGACCGCCGCGCCGCTTCGAGCACGAGCACGGTAAGCGCCACGCCCAGGATCATGTCGATCGTATTCGGCGCGGTGCTGCGGTCCAGGAAGTCATCGCCACCGGCCAGCGCGTAAACGGTGGTTGCTACGCCGACTATGGCGCAGATCAAGTCGATCCAGCTAAATCGGTTGCGCCGTTTCCGCGTGGCCGGATACAACAGGAAAACGAGGAACAGCACGAAGGCGACGTGCACGTAGCGCAGCGTCGTGGTGGTGACGATCCCGTAGGCGGCATACAGGTGATACAGACTCATCGCCACCGCAACGGCAAAGAGGAAGGTGCCCCACGCACCCGCAAACTTGTGGTGGACGCCTTCCTCGGCCTCGATGAACTCCTCGGCCTTGTGTAGCTGTTCTTCGGTGACGACCGGCTCGACTGTCACCTTCGCTGGGCGTTCGGCCATGATCCCTCTCCCGTGGACGGGCCGATTATTCGTGAATGCCGTTCAAAGAAGAAGCCCCGCCAGCCTTGGAACGGCATGCCGGGGCTTCTGAAGCGCTTGTTGGTTGGTGCGCTGCTACTTGAGCTTGATGCCTTTCTCCGCAAAGTACTTGATCGCCCCGGGGTGAAACGGGATCGGCGACGCATCGTTCGTTTGCAACTTCAAGTCGAAGTTCTGCGCTTCCTTGTGCACCAGGATCAGCTCATCGCGCTTGTCGAAGATCGTTTTGACGATGTTGTAGGCGACCTGGTCGGGCATATCGTCGCGCGCGATGATGATGTTCTGTACGGTCGCGACCTGGTTCGGCTGTTCCTGCCCCGGATACGACTTGGCGGGGATCGTGTCGCGGATATAAAGCGGACCGTATTTCTTGTTCATGTTGTCGACCACTTCTGCATGATCGACCAGCTTGAGCTTGGTGCCCGGCGTAGCGCCGAGATCGGTCACGGCCGAAGTCGGAATTCCGCCCACCCAGAAGTACGCATCGAGCTTCTTGTCCTTGATCGCATCGGATGACTTGCCAGGGTCAAGACGCTCACGCCGGATGTCCTTTTCCTGGTCGAGCCCCGCCGCTTCGAGAACGCGCGCCGCCATCAATTCGGTGGCGCTGTTCGGTGCGCCGGTCGAAACGCGCTTGCCTTTCAGATCGGCGATCTTGTTGATACCCGTCCCGTCGACGGTCACTATGTGCATCCGGTTGGGATAAGCGATCATCAGCGTGCGTATCGGCACCGCGCCCGCCGCAAACTTGCCCTGCCCCTTGTAACCATCCCACGCGGCGTCCGCCATCGACAGCGCGAGGTCTGATTTTTTCTGACTCATCAGCTGCAGATTTGCGACCGAGCCTGCGGTCGACTCGGCGTTGGCAGCGTAGCCAGGCACGTACTTCGACAGAATATTCGCGATGCCGCCGCCGAGGGGGTAGTAAACCCCGGTGGTCGGGCCGGTTGCGATCGACAGCGTGACTTTTTCCTGCGCTTGCACGCCGAGGGCCAGGCCGCTTACAGCCAAAGCGACGAACGCGCGCTTGATGCTTTTCATCGGAGTCTCCTGTTCTAACCAACGTCTTCGTTGAATTTCGCCGGATTGTATGCGGCCACAGCCCCGGCCGTAGCGCGGGTTTGCCCCTTGCTCAGCCTACTGCGGCACCGCAATTTCAAGGAGCGAACATGACGATTAAGAAAGCATCGGCAGTTTGGAAAGGCGGACATCAAGGACGGTGGCGGCACGATATCTACCGAGACCGGCGTTTTGAAAGACGCACCGTATGGCTTCAAGTCGCGTTTTGAAAACGGCCCGGGCACCAATCCGGAAGAACTGATCGGCGCGGCCCACGCAGGTTGTTTTTCAATGGCTTTGTCCTTGATGCTCGGCAATGAAGGTTTGAAGCCTGAAAAAATCGAGACTCACGCCGAAGTCACCCTCGACAAAGTCGGCGAAGGCTTCGAGATCACGACAAGCCACCTTAACGTCGTCGCGAAAATTCCCGGCACGGATCAGGCGAAATTCGAGCAGATCGCAAACAAGGCGAAGGAAGGCTGCCCGGTGTCGAAGCTGATGAAGGCAAAAATCACGATGAACGCGAGGCTCGAAACGTAACGCGCGAATCAGCGCCCCGGTACGACTGTGCTGCTGCTCATTGCAGTTCAACGCCCGCTTTCTTGACGAGCTTCGCGTACTTCGCCATTTCATCGCGGAAAAACTTCGCGGCAAACTCCGGCGTGCTGACGTTGATCGTGTTGCCTTGCTTGGCCATCGTCTCGCGCACCTCGGGCGTTGCAAACGCGGCGACGAATGCGGCGTTGATTCGCTTCACATCGGCCGCCGACATCTTGGCAGGACCGATGACGGCAAACCATCCTTCGACCAGGTAGCCGGGCATGCCTTGCTCGGTCATCGTCGGAATATCGGGCGCGGCGGCAAGACGAGTCGCAGTGCCGGTGCCGATTGCGCGTAATGCACCGCTTTTCAAATGCGGCTGGATCGATGGCAGCGACAGCGTGCCCATTTCGACCTGACCGCCGATCAAGTCGGTCAGCATCGGGCCGACTCCCTTGTACGGCACGTGCGTGGCTTTGACGCCGGCTTCGTCCATGAACATCTCAGCCGCGAGGTGCAGGATCGTGCCGTTGCCCGATGATCCGTAGTTGTAGCCACCGGGCTTCGCTTTCAGCAGCGCGATCAGCTCCTTCGCATCCTTCGCGGGCACTTTCGGATTGACGACAAATACGATCGGCGTCGAGCCGATTACCGCGATCGGCGTGATGTCGTTGATCGGATCGAACGGCACCGACTTGTACACGCTCGGATAAATCACGTGGTTGTTCGAAACGATGCTCAACGTGTAGCCGTCCGGCGGCGACTTGATCATCGCCGATGTCCCGACGATGCCTCCGGCGCCGGGTTGATTCTCGATCGACGACCGGGTGCCCGAGCGCTGCGGACAGCGCCTGCGATGACGCGCGCGTGATCGTGTCGACGCCCGACGCGGTGGCCACCGGCAAGATGAAACGGACGACCTTGGTTTGGCTTAGTGCGAGGTTCGACCAAAGCGTGGATGTTCCCAGTGCAAGTCCACTGAGGCCGATCAACGTCCGGCGCTTCGATGCGTGATGTGCGTTCGTTTGCATCTCTTTCTCCTTGTTTGCAACTAGGCGACCGCTGCCTGCGCGAGCAGCATGTCGATTTTTTCCTGTGAGTAGCCGATGCCGTTGAGCAGTTCGCGCGTGTGTTCGCCCAGCTTCGGCGGACCCATTCGCACGCCGAGCCGCTTGCCTTGCATTGTGATCGGGAACAGGGTTGTCTTGACCGTCTGCCCGGCGCGTTCGCCGTCAGGCAGACGAATATCGGCAAGGCCGCCGGTCGCTTTCAGGTGCGGATCGTCATATAAGTCTTCGGGCTTGCGGATCGGGGCGAACGGCAGTCCGACTTTTTCGAACAACGCCGCCAATTCATCGGCCGTTCGAAGTGCAAGGCGCTCGCTGATCGTTTTCAACAGCGTTGGACGTTGGT
The DNA here is from genome assembly GCA_963786295.1 of uncultured beta proteobacterium. GTDB lineage: Bacteria > Pseudomonadota > Gammaproteobacteria > Burkholderiales > Burkholderiaceae_F > JACCZX01. The sequence continues at coordinate 48,187 of CAWAYV010000007.1, forward strand.
GTACGCGCTGATTGTTGGTGGCCAGCGACGGGTCGGCCTTTAGATCGGTATAGCCGAGCGCGTCACAGAAGGTTGCCCATTGCGTATCACTGACCGCGGCCAGAAAAATCTGCTCGCCATTTTTGACGGTGAACACGTCGTAGATCGCCCATGGGCTGACGCGCGCCGGCATCGGTGCTGGATGCTTTCCGGTGACCGCGTACTGCAGCATGTGCTGGCCCATTAAGAACACGTTGTTCTCGAATAGCGCGGACTGCACTTCCATTCCCTTGCCGGTAATGCCGCGCTGAATCAGTGCACCTAACGTGCCGATCGCGCCGAACATGCCCCCCATGATGTCGTTGACACTGGTTCCTGCACGCAGCGGATCACCGGGGCGCCCCGTCATATACGCGAGGCCGCCCATCATCTGCACGACTTCGTCGAGCGCGGTGCGATGTTCGTACGGTCCGGGCAGAAAGCCTTTGTGGCCGACGTAGATCAAGCGCGGATTCGTCTTCGACAACGTCGCATAGTCGAGCCCGTACTTGTGCATCGTGTTCGGCTTGAAATTTTCGAGCACGACGTCGGCGCTGGCCGCGAGCTCGCGTGCTGTTTGCGCTCCAACTTCGTTACGCAGATCGATCGCAATACTTTTCTTGTTGCGATTGAACATCGGAAAGAAGCCGGCGCCGGCGCCGAGCAAAAAGCGCGTGCGATCGCCGTCGATCGGCTCGACCTTGATCACTTCCGCGCCCATGTCGGCGAGCACCATGCCGCACGTCGGCCCCATCACCATGTGCGTGAACTCGACGACGCGCAGGCCGTTCAGTGGCTGTGGAGTCTGATCACCGTTCATGCGGTCGTCGCGAGTCCAGTGAAACCGTCAAATCGCATCCGAGCGGCCGCGCAGCGGCGCGCCGGGCTAGGCGCAAAGCGCAGACATAGCGGGGACTATGGCGAGCATTTGCAACGACGCCCGGCGCGGCGAGGCGCGGCCGAGCGGGGGTGCATTTCGGCGGTTTCACTGGACTACCATCGTTTTCGGCAGGCCGGCGCGCCATAGCGAGCCGTGCAGAGCTTCGCCTTCAAGCCACTGCGCAACCTTGGCGCGCAACGCAATCAACCGATCGAAGTCCTGCCCGGTCGAAACGCCCATGCTGGCAAACATGTAAACGACGTCTTCGGTCGATACGTTGCCGCTCGCGCCCGGCGCATGCGGGCAACCGCCGATGCCGGCCAGGCACGCATCGAAGCGCGTGATACCCGTCTGCCACGCTGCATAAACGTTCGCCATGCCGAGTCCGCGCGTGTCGTGAAAGTGGCCGCAGTTCAGACGGTCGCCGGCGATCGGCAGCGCTTGTTCGAACAGGTTGCGAACCATCGAAGGATCGGCATAACCGACTGTGTCCGCCAGTCCGACGCGATCGACTCCGGCGTCGAGCACCGCGCGCAACAGGCGCAATACTTCGGCCGACTCGACCTTGCCTTGCAACGTGCAGCCGAACGCGGTGCTGATACCGACTTCGATCAGGCACTTCGATGCCTTTGCGTCGCGCAGGTCGCGGATGCGAGCGATTTCGGCGACGACGTCGTCCGGAGACTTGCGCAGATTGGCAAGGCTGTGTGCGCGGCTGGCCGACAGAGGCAATAGCATCAGGTCGGCGCCGCATTCGATCGCGCGCTCGGCGCCTTTCAAATTCGGCACGAGCACCGACACGCAAAGCCCGGGCAGCGTCTTCGCGAACTCGACCAACTGATCGGTGTCGGCCAGTTGCGGCAACAAGCGCGCGGGAACGAACGAGCCGACTTCGATCTCGCGTTGCCCGGCCGCGTACGCATCGCGGATCCATTCGATTTTTTTTGCAGTCGGCAACACGCGCGAAATGCTCTGCAGCCCGTCGCGCAGACCGACTTCACGAACGATCGCAGATTCGGTTTCAGGCTTCATGACATCTCCAACTAGATGTTAGCCGCGCGCGCCTTTGGCTCTCGTCTGCACCTGTCGTCGCAGTTGCTCGACCTCCTCGATCAAGTCTGCAACCAGCGCGGCGAGCTCCTGGTTGGCGTCGAAGCAGCGTTCGGTTGTCACCATGCGGCGCGCGCGCACCAGGTGTGCGCTGGCAAACCGCATCTCGCCCGCGGAGGAACTGCATGCAAGCAAGCCCGCTTCGACGCGCTCGACCACCCAGGTGGGCGGCACCGCGCATGCAGATGCCAGTTCTTGCAGGTCCAGTGTTTCTTCGTCGATCAGCACCGCATCCACTTTAGGCTGTGTCATCTCTGTGCTCCCATTTGCTCGCGCGGATTGAATGACGAGAACTCGCGCGCCATCGTCTGGTACAGCTCGCGTGCCTTTTCGGTGTTCGCCGGAGGCAACGCCAATTCGAGCTCGAGGTACAGATCACCCGGTGGATTGCCCGGAATTCCGCGTCCTTTGAGTCGTAACTTGCGGCCGTTGTTCGAGCCTGCCGGCACATTGACTTCGACGCGGCCGGAGGGCGTCGGCACTTCGATGTGCGCACCTAGGGCCGCCTCCCATGGCGCGACTAGCTCTTTCTGCGTGACGTCGCGACCTTCGACGCGATAACGTGGGTCGGGTTCGAACTCGACTTCCAGATACAGATCGCCAGCCGGGCCCCCGTTCAGCCCTGGGCTGCCTTGACCACGCAGGCGAATGCTCTGACCTTCCTTTACGCCCTTCGGTATCCGCACGTCGAGCACGCGTTCGGCGGTAACGACATTGCCGGATTCGTCTAGGCGCGCCTCTCTCAGTGCCAGCGGGCGTGTCGTACCGTGGTAAGCATCGGCCAAGGCGATCGAGATCCTGGCGTGATGATCGCCACCGCGCATTTGCGCCTGTCCTCCACCGCCGCGACGCGCTCGCGCGGCGCGGCCGAACAGCGTGTTGAAGAACTCGCTGAAATCGCCGTTATCTCCGACCGGCGAACCCGCGTCCGAGAAATCGAAACCTGCGTCCCAGCCCGGTGGCGGCTGAAAGTCCTGACCCGCCGCGCGACGTTGCGCAAGCTTGTCGAACGCGGCACGCTTTTCCGGATCGGACAGCACGGCATAAGCCTCATTGACTTCCGCCATGCGCGCACTTGCATCGGCCTCCTTGCTGACGTCCGGGTGATATTTGCGCGCGAGCGTGCGATACGCCTTCTTGATCTCGGCTTCGCTGGCGGTCTTTTCGACTCCAAGTGTCTTGTAGTACTCCTTGAACTCCATTGGCGATCCCGTCTGCGGTCAGAGCATGCGAAAATCCGCTCAGGCCTCCATGTTAAATATGTCGCCGCTGTCGATTGACATCGTTTCCGATGTCGTATGTCCCTGGTGCTATGTCGGTAAGCGCCGGCTTGAAGCTGCGCTTGCGCAGCGTGGCAACGATCACGCACAAACCCAAGTACGCTGGCTCGCGTTTCAGCTGAACCCGGACATTCCCGCCGGCGGCATCGATCGCCGCAGCTATCTCGAGCAAAAATTCGGCGGGCCCGAGCGCACGAAGCAGATTTACGCGCGGATCAAGGCAGCCGGCGACGAGGTCGGAATTCCGTTTGACTTCGAACGCATCGCGCGCCAGCCGAACACGGTCAATGCACATCGACTGATCGCCTGGGCGCAAGATCTTGATCCGAACGCAGCCGATGCACTGATCGAGCGATTGTTCCGCGCCTATTTTGTCGACGGCATCGATATCGGTGACATCAACGCGCTCGCCGGCCTGGCGGGCGATGCGGGCTTTGACGCGACGGCTGCGCGCGCGTGGCTTGCTTCCGACGCCGGACGCGCGGCAATCGAAGCCGAAGAGCGACGCTCGCGTGCGCTCGGCGTTACCGGCGTTCCGTTTTTCGTTTTCAATCAACGCCTCGCGGTCTCGGGCGCGCAGCCGCCTGAAGTGTTATTGGAGGCGATCGAGCAGGCTGCGATGGTGGCGGAGGAAAGCGGTTCTGCTTAAGGGACCCACCAGTATCTAGTCAAGTGAAAGAAAATCGGCGCCGCAAATATCACCGAATCGAGCCGATCCAGCATCCCGCCGTGTCCTTCGATCATCGTGCCCCAGTCCTTGACGCCGCGATCGCGCTTGATCGCTGACATCACTAGACCGCCGAAAAAACCCATCACACAGATCGTGAATGCGATCAGTGCGGCCTGCCATGGGTTGAACGGCGTGATCCAGTACAACGCGGCGCCGAGCGCGGTTGCGCTTAGTACGCCGCCTATCAAGCCCTCCCACGTTTTCGATGGCGACAGCTCGGGTGCGACCTTGTGCTTGCCCGCAAGCTTGCCCCAGATGTATTGCAGCACGTCGCTTCCCTGCACGACCAGAACCAGAAAAGCGATCAGCAGCAGTTGGCGTCCCTCGTAGCCCGGGATGTTCAGCGTCAGCAGCGCCGGCACGTGGCTGATGCAGTAGACACAGATCATCAACCCCCACTGCACCTTCGCCGTGCGCTCGAGAAAGCGCTTGGTGTCGGCTGCGAGCGCCGACAGGATCGGCAGTATCAGGAATGCATAAACCGGAATGAAAATCGAATACAGCCCGTACCACTCGATCCATATCAAAAAGTACTGAAACGGTAGCGCGATGAAGAACGCGGCCACCATTGCGTTGTGGTCGGAACGCCGCGTGTACGCGAGGCTCAGGAATTCGCGCAAGGCGTAGAAAGAAATCAGAAAGAACAGCACGTGCACGCCGCGCTTGCCAAAAATGAAGGCGAGCCCGATCGCGATCACCATTACCCACCAGGCGTTGATGCGGCTGACCAGGTTATCGATGACCGAATGCGGCTGCCCATCGGCGACGCGCCACTTCAGGAGGGCGGCAACAGTCGATGCGACAACGAGCACTCCGCCGATGCCGGCAAACAGCAGCATCGTGTCGCTCAGGTGAAGTAACGAGGGCTGCACGACTCAGTTTTCGCGGTCGTATTCGGGGCGCAATTCCAGCAGGGCAGAGCGCGCCACGGCGAGAAAGGTCTGCTTCGCGTCGGGCCCCGTCTCTTCGGGCGCGTCAAGCGCTGCACCGAAGGTCACCGAGCACGCAAGCGGCAGCGGCACGATGGCACCTTTTGGCAGCACGCGGTGCACGTTGTTGATCCACACCGGTACGAGCCGCGCTTGCGGACACCGGCGTGAGAGGTGAAATAGTCCGCTCTTGAACGGAAGCAATGCTTCATCCGATTCGTTGCGGGTTCCTTCAGGAAAAAGGATCAGTGAGTCACCCGCCTCGAGCGCGGCGGCCATCAGAGCGATCGGATCGCTGCGATCGGTTGCGCCAGTGCGGTCGATTAGCAACGCGCGAAACACCTCGCAACCGATGAAGCGGCGCATCGACGATGCGAGCCAGTAGTCGGCAGCCGCCACCGGGCGAGTGAGCGAGCGCAGGTCAGGCGGCAACGAAGTCCAAAGCAGCACGAAGTCGCCATGACTGCGATGGTTGGCGAAATACACCGTCGGCGTGGCTTGCGGTGCGCCGACGAGCCAGATGGCGCGCACACCGGTCAGCGTGCGCGCAAAAGCGATGATAGAAGCGGAGGCGAGTTGCGTGAACATTCGATGCGTCATGCGGCCGCGCCGATTGTGACCCGCGCTGCGCTGGCGATCGCGTGCAAGTGCGGTTCGCGCAAGACGACTTCGGGCCGTGCGGTGCGTATCAGAGCAACCGCTTCGTCTACCGTGCGGGCGCGGCCCGAAACCAGCAACCAAGTTGCGACGGCCGCGGCGCTGCGCGAATAACCGAGTGCGCAACAAACGAGAACGGCCGAGTGATTCCGTTCGAAGCGGTCGATCGCGATCGCCGCTCTGCGCAGTCGTTTTGGTGCCGGCACCAGCAGATCGAGGGCCGGCTCAGCGCGGCTCGCTGCCGATCGAGGCGTCTGTAGCTCCGCAGACAGATCGACGATCGATAGGCGGCGGATGTGCGAGTCTTCGCCTCGGCTTGGCAGACGGCCGAGCCAAACGTGCGACGTCACCTGACTATCGTGCGGACGGTGCCGCGTCCACCAGCGCGAGTTAAGCCAGGCACCGAGGCGGTACGGCGCATAGAGTGCGCGCGCAGCCCAGCTCAATTGACCGCTGCTCGCCTTTTGGAAGCCGCGCTCGCCGAGCAGCGCATAGTTCAATGCAACCATGGATAGCGCGGCCGCCGGCCAGCAAAGCCACAACGCAGCACCGCCCACGGCGACGGCGACGATGAAGATCGCCATCGCTGCAAGAAAGTAGATCGAAGCGAGCTTTATCTGTTGCGCGTCGCGCATCCAGCGAGCGGCAGCAAAGGGAGGCGCGGTACGCTCGAGCGGCCATAGCCATACGCACAGCACTCCCAGCAGCGCGCCGGTGGGAATATCGATGAAGTGATGCTGGTAGGTTGTCAACACCGAGCCGGCGACCAGCAAGGTCCACAGGTTCAACACCACCCGTGCGAAGCGATGCGTAATCAATCGGCGATAAAAGTCCCAAAGAATGACTGCGAGCGCAATATGGAGCGATGGCGCCTGATTGAACGGCCGATCGAAACCACGCAGTGCCGCAAAGAGCCAGTTACCGATTCCATCCGCGGCCGGCTGACCGAATGTGAACGCGAGCGGAAACGCGATGAAGCAGGTCACCGCCACGATCTGCGCCGTCAGAAGGCGCAACGCGTGCCTTCTTAACTCATGTTCGCTACGGCACAGAAAAAGCGATAAGCCATAAAAGACATTGATCGACCAGTAGGGATAGATCGTCCAAGCAATGAAGGGGACGTGGCGTTCCCAGTCGAAGACGATCGAGCCGACGTTCGGTCGCAGCGATGCGAGGTAATTGGCGGTGCCATACGTCAAGTAGAAAAAAGGCGCCAATGCAACGAGCCAGATCGTCGCTCGTCTCCAGGGACGCTTGCGCGTTGCCACCGAACTATGCAACTCGCTGAGCCAGCGAGACGGTGAATATTCCCCACTCATCGACGCGTTGCGTCAGTTTGCGAAAACCTGCGCGCTCCACCAGCTGATCCATTTCGGCCTGCGTGCGCCGACGCATCACCCACGCCTGGTTTTGTCGATGGCTGGTCAGTGTGCGCGCAATCATCTCGAGCTGCGGATGCCATGGTTGTCCTGTGTAGACGAGGTAACCGCCGTCAGGAATAGCTTCGGACAAACCGGCAAGCGAACGAATCACCGGCTCGTTATCCGGGAAGAGTTCATACAACCCTGAAACCACGCCGACGTTGGGGCGTGGCGTTACGCGCGCCAAATCTTCTCCAGCAAATGCGTCGCCTTCTTCAAATCGAGCGATTGCGGTCAGTCCCTTCTGCTTGATCAACGTTTGACCTTGTTCGACATTGATGCGGCTGTAATCACGCAGCAATATTGACGCGGGCTGCACCGGTGAGCCGAGCACTGCGTCGAGCACGTAACGCCCGTGGCCGGCAGCGATATCCATCACGCGGACCAAGCTGCCGGACGCGGCTACACGGCGCATCGCCTCACTCAAAAGCTCTTCGACGTGAACTTTGCGAACGCGGATGCCGCGCCAACCAATCGATTGAAGATAGGTGCGATCGATCGCGCGTCCGAGCGCTGTCGATCCTTCAGGCTGATTGCGGTAAACGTAGTCCAGGGTGCTGCCGGAATCGAAGCCCGTTTGTGCCCCGAGCCGAAGGCCGCGCGACAGGTACGCACCCAACCGAATCGATGCACGTCCCAACGCCCAGTACAACCCGCGCGGTGTAAGCAACGAAAGAGGTTGGGTCAACGTACGCGATTCCTCGAACGTGTAGCCGGCCACATGGGAATTGTGGAGCTCGGGCATCGTGACGGGCTGGTCGAACAGTTGCAGCGCGAAGGCGCGTATGGCGGCGACTACCGGCGCACGATCTCTTTCACCGAGCGTGTCGTGATAAAACCCCGGCAGCTCGAGCTTGACTTTGATCGCGCTGCCGAGTCGGTCAAAAAACTTCTGTTGTGGTGCCTGCTGGACCACCCAGTCAGCGCCGGAAATCAGCAGCTGCGTTGGCACGGTGATCGCCTGTGCATCGGCGACGATGCGGTCGGCGGCGTCATACAGCCCAAGCAGGATGTTGACCGAGATCGGGCGTGCGATCAGGGGATCGGCGTCATAACTCGCGGCACGCTCCGGGTCGTGCGTCAAGAAGCGCGCCTTGACGTAACTGTTGACAAAGAAATTGCCGCGCAGCCGATGCAGCAGCTTCAAGCCGCCACGCGCGAATGGAACGTACAGTTTGACCTTGAACGCGGGCGAAGCCAGCGTCATTCCGCGCAGCTTCGGCGCGTAATCGTGCACCCACGTCGAAACCAGCACCGCGCCCACGCTTTGCGCGATGACAAAGATGCTTTCGGTAGCAACACCGTGCGACGTGTTTAGATGTTCGACGAATGTCTGGATGTCTCTGACGGTTGTTCCGAGACTTGGGCTGAACCCCCGTACTCCCGGGGAACGGCCATGCCCGCGCGCGTCCCAGGCGAAAAAATCGAAGTTCGGAAGGTTCAGTTCATCGACCAGATGCGCCATGCGCCCGGAGTGTTCGTGGCCACGATGAAACAGCAAGACGGCTCCACGCGCCGGCGATTGCGTGTGCGGCCAGTGGCGGTAGAACAATTCGACGTTGTCGTGAGTTTTGAAGTGCCGCTCACTCGGTTCGCGTGGCATGGTGTTCGTCGGTGTATGCAGTGTTTTAATGTTTTCCAGTTTCGACTTCCCGAAGTGCGCCCGACACGCGATTGATCACGGTCCAAGTAACTAATACCGCGAGCAGCGGCATCAGCCACTTCGTCCAATCCGGCAGCGGCAACGCGAGTGCGATCCACAACCCCAAGGCTCCGAACACGAAGGCGCGGTCGCTCTTGCCCATAGGACCGTCGTAGCGGCGGGATGCACCGACAGTTGGTCCCAGCGCGCCGGCAAATTCACTGAGCCCGGCGAGCATTATCACGACGGCGACCCAAAACGGCTCGAATGGCGCGACTGCTGCGAACGGCAAATACAGCGCGGCGTCGGAGATGACGTCGGTCAGCTCGTTCAGGAACGCGCCGAGCTTGGATTGTTGTCCAAACTCGCGCGCCAGCATGCCGTCGATCGCATTCAGGCCCATTCGTAACAGCATCCAAGCGGGAATCAACGCAAACGCGAGCGCGGCAGGGCGAGCAAAGTAGAGCCACAAGCCGATGCCCACCGATACTGCGCAGGCGAAGATGGTTACTTGGTTTGCAGTGACGCCTGCGGAATACAGGCGACCGACGATAGGTCGCAGCAATGATTGAAACCGCGTCTTGAGCTTGTAGATCGACAAGGCTTCCCCGCGTTCGTCGGACAAAGCTGCTGCACGCCGCCCACAGTCTAGTGCTGCCGCCGAAGCGCCTACTGCAAAAGACTCGCTAAGCTTCGCGGTCGCTAAGCTTTGTAATGACGGCGCCGCGATGCGTCGGCAACGACCCCGACGTGAAAAGCGAGCCCAGCCCAACTTCCGGAAATCCGCCGCCACGCGTTCCGATTCTCGACATCGGTGCCGGCGATCCCGAAGCGCCTGCAAATTCGATCCCGAACATTCTCGCGGATCTGATCGAGACCGAGACGTGGCGCAATGCCGCGACGCTGCTGTTGGGCGCGTTGCTGATCGGGCTCGGTTATTGGGCGTATCACGGCATACGCGATTCTCTCGCGCAGACGCGCGCTGTTGGCCTTGAGGCTCTGCTGGGAACCGTTGTCAAGGGACTCGATGTCTGGGTCGGAGAGCACGTGACCGAGGCGGCGCGAGTCGCCAAGGACCCCGATGTTGTCGCCCGGGCCGCACGCCTCGCGGCGGAAAAGCGCGATGGTGCCGCTCCCCCAAGATGCACTGCCGACGCTGAAGAACTCAGCCAGCGAATCCAATCCTCGCTCTCGAGCAAGGGCGTGGTGGCATTCCGCATCGTTGATCGCAGCGGCCTTGTGCTGTCATCCAAGGACGCGGCGCGCTGCGGACAGCGGCTGCGATCCGGTACGTTTCGTCAGCGGCTTGATCTCGCGATTGACGGCACGCCGCAATTCGTTCGTCCGTATCCGGAAACCGAGCTCTCGGTACGTGGAGCGTCCGGTGAAGCGCGTCCGGTGGCGTGGTTTCTGGCACCGATACGCACCGGCAAAGAGCCGCCGTTTGCCGCCCTCGCGATGGGGGTCGAAACCGATCGCGAGCTCGACACGATTTTTTCAGCGGCGCGTCCAGGCGAGACTACAGAGGCCTACGCGTTCTCCGACGACGGCCTGATGCTGACGTCGACCCGTTTTGCCGATCAACTCGCGGCGGTTGGAGTGCTCCCGGCCGGCGCATTGAGCGGTGCATTCTTGGTCCCGGTCCGCGACCCTGGCGGCAAACTCGAGCCCGGATACGCGCCGGCGCTCGAAGCGGCAGCGCGCCCGCTGACGCGCGCCGCAGCACTGGCGATCGCAGCACGCACAAAGACGACGGAGGCCGAGCGACGCGGCCTCGTGCCCGAGGTATATCGCAGCTATCGGGGCGACGAGGTCATCGGTGTGTGGCGCTGGCTGCCAGCCTACGACTTTGGCGTCATCGCCGAGATCTCGACGACCGAAGCGTTCGCCACGCTGCGGTTCTTATCGATCAGCTTCGCAGTGATCGGCGGCCTGACGGTGCTTACGCTGGTGGCCGCGCTGTTGGCGGCTTTCACGCTGTGGCGGTTGCAGCGGCAATCCGGACGGCTGCAGAGGCTGGGTGCCTACACGCTCGAGCGCGAAGTGAGCGACGGCGGAATGGCCACGATTTATCTCGCGCGCCACGCGCTGCTGAAGCGCCCGACCGCGATCAAAGTACTGAAGAAGCATATTGCGACCGACGAATTCATCCACCGCTTCGAACGCGAAGTGCAGCTCGCCAGCCAACTGTTGCACCCGAACACCGTGGCGATTTATGACTTCGGCCGTACGCGCGAAGGGCAGCCGTACTACGTGATGGAGTATCTGGACGGCGTCACGCTGGCCGAGCTGGTCGCGCACTCGGGTCCGGTGCCGGCCGGGCGGGCGATTCATATCCTGCGTCAAGTCGCCGCAGCGCTGCGCGAAGCGCACTTGCGCGGGCTGGTTCACCGCGATGTGAAGCCTGAAAACGTGATGCTTTGCCGCCGCGGCGAGGATGACGTCGTCAAGCTGCTCGACTTCGGGTTGGTCAAGAATCTCGAACGTGCTGAGACACGCGATGTCACCAAGCAGCTCAATATCCTCGGAACGCCACGCTATATGGCACCTGAGCGCTTGCTGAATCCGGCAGATGTCGACGCGCGGTCCGACATCTATGCGCTGGGGGCCGTCGGCTATTTCTTGTTGACCGCCAAACCGATTTTCGATGGCGACGACAGTCTGGCGATTAGCAACCAGGTTCTGCATGCGCCGGCGCCGAAGGTATCCGCCAGCGGTGTCGCAGTTCCCGAGGCGCTCGACGCGCTGATCGCGGCCTGCCTCGAAAAGGACCGCGCGTTACGCCCGCAAACGGCGCAGGCGGTCGTCGAGGCATTGGACCGTTTGTCGAGCCGCTTGGCGTGGACACAGCCCGATGCGGCCGCGTGGTGGGCGAGCTACCGTCTAACGCGCAACCAGACGGATCGGGCGCCGGAGACTTCATGAGCAGCGGCGAGTCTGCCGAGACTCTGTAAGCTTCGACCCGACTTCAATCCAGCAATAGTTTGTAATGAGTTTCAACTTCGCAGCGCCAACGCTGCGGCGTTACGTTGCGCGCGCGTTTTCGCAACTCCGGCTCGCGCCCGACGATCTGCTGCGCGACGCGACGTATCGCCGCTTGTGGACGTCAATCCTGATCAGTTCGTTCGGTGGTCAGGTGACGATGCTCGCGCTGCCGTTGACGGCGGCCGTGTTGTTGCACGCGACGCCGACTCAAATGGGTTTGCTGACGGCGATGGAAGTCGTGCCGTTCGTTTTGTTCTCGCTGCCTTCAGGTGTATGGCTTGACCGCGTTCGCAAGCTGCCGGTGTATGTGATCGGCGAGTCGCTGTTGGCGGTGGTGGTGGCGAGCGTGCCGCTCGCGTGGTGGCTGGGTTGGCTATCGATGATGTGGCTCTACATCGTTGGCTTCGCAATCGGCACCGTGGCCACGATTGCCGGCAGCGCGGCGCAGATTGTTCTTACGCAAGTCGTCGCGCGCGAGCGGCTGGTTGAAGCGCACGCGAAGAATGCGTTGGCATCATCGTCGGCCGAAGTTGCCGGCCCAGGTGCGGCCGGCGTGTTGATCAAACTGGTCGGTGCGCCAATGGCGTTGTTGGCCGATGCGGTGCTGCTTGCCGTTTCTGCTGCGATCTTGCGCGGGATCCAGGTGCAGGAGGGTGCCCAACTGGCGGCGGCGCGATTCTGGCCGGCGATGCGGGCCGGCCTTGTCTTCGTTGCGCAACACCGACTGCTGGTGACGATGGCGTGCATCGTCGGCGTCTGGCAGATGTGCAATCACGCTGCATTGGTCGTGCAGATCTTGTTTGCGACGCGCACGCTCGGCTTGTCCGAAGGCGCCGTCGGATTGAGTTTCGTTGGGCTCGGCGTCGGCACCATTGCCGCCAGTACGGTCGGCAATCGCATCTCGCGCCGCTTGGGCCCGGGCCCGACGTTAGTGCTCGGCGTCGCGATTTGCGGCGCCGGTTGGTTGCTCGGCGCGATCGCACCAGCCTCGGCGCTCGGAATCGCGATGTTCGCGGCGATGCTGATGATGTTCGGCGTCGGCGCGGTGCTGATCTTCATCACGTTCCTCGCGATGCGTCAGGCGGTCACACCCGCGCCGCTGCTCGGCCGTATGACCAGCACGATGCGCTGGCTGATTCTGCTGCCGGCCGGGCCCGGCGCGCTGCTGGGCGGATGGCTCGGTGAACATTACGGTCTGCGCTCAGCGCTGGTGTTTGCCGGTGGCTCGGCGCTGGTGCTGGCTGCCCTCGCGTGGCGTCAGCCGGTGATCCGCACGACGCGCGTATTGCCGAGCGTCGAAGCGCTGGCTGAAGATACGGTTCCGGATGCGGCGTGATCAGTGCTGAGCACGCGCGTGATCAAACGCGCGCGGGGCCTGGTCGCGCAAGCTTTGACGCTCTCGCGCGATCCGTTCGCCGCGCCGCTTGCGCAGCCACACCCAGAGTCCGGTGAATACCAGCAGCATCGGCACGATTCCGGTGGCGGACATTGCGATCTGGCCCGCAATACCGAACGCGGTCCCACTGTGCAATGGAAACAGCCAGTGCATAAAGCCTTCGCCCGCGGTGCGCGTGCGCGGACTGCGCTCGACCATCATTTCGCCGCTGAGCGGATTGATCCACGCAATCGTGTCTCCGAGCCGATGGACGTCACCAGCGCGCTTCAGGTAATACAAGTGGCCGGCCAACTGCCGTGGTGAGCCGTGCACTTCAAGCAGCGTGTGTTCGGGGAAACGCCGCTTTACATCGGCGATTACGCGGTCGAGCTGCAGCGGCTCGTGCGCATTCTGCGGCTGCCATGGGACCGTCGGAAACGGAGCGACCTTCGAAAACACGCTGACCAGGTCGCGCACGTAATTGACGTAGACCAGCGTGGCACCGGTCACCGTTGCCAGCAGCAGGGTGAGAGCGAACACGATGCCGGTCGAGCGATGCACGTCGAATGCGATGCGCGTGGGCGACGTTCGCGGATTGATCCACACGATGCGTTTCAGTGCCGCTCGGGTGCGAGGCGTGGCCAATACGAAGCCGGTGATCGCCGAAGTCAGCAGCAACAGCCCCGCGATGCCGACGATGTTCGATCCGGCGTTGCCGAGCAACACGTTGCGGTGAAACTCGTACAGCGTGCGCAGAAAATCGGGCGGCGCGATGCTTAGGGATTCAAGGGAACGCGCTCCGAGATGGGCGCCGGTTACCGGATCAAACATCACCTCGATCCGCTCGGCGCCGACGCGCCGGGGTTTTAAGCGCATCGTTAGCCGGTACACCTCGCCGTCAGCGGCCGGAAACCGGATTTTTTCGACCAACCCGAGCGGGTACGCGGCCTCGGCACGCTCGACGATCGATTGCGCACTCCGATGCGTGCCGTGCGAGCCGGTGGTCAGCAGGTGCGGGTTAAGCCACGCATCGATCGGATCTTCGAACACGAGGATGGCACCGCTCAGTCCGACCAGCGCAAACCACACGCCGAGACCGATGCCTAGCCAGCGATGAACCGTGAACCACTTGGGCCGCGATCGCATCGTCTGCGCCTATTTCATTAGTCTCCGACCGGCTTCTTCTTGCGCCAGACGTCGATCAACGCTATGAATTTGTCGCGTGCCGATCCGCGTTCATCCGACAGCACATCGAGGAAATCGGACAGACGTCGCGATTTGACAATCGTGTAGAAGGTCAGAAACGCGGTCGGCACGAACACGATCAAAAAGAAACTGACCTTTTCGATCAGCGGAATCTCTGTCAGATCGATCAGGTTCATGCCGATAAAGCTGGTCGCTATCGTGCCGATCAGTCCAAATGTCGTTACTACCGTCAAGCGCAGCACTGTGTTGTGTTGCCTCCGCGTACTGTCGGTATCCAGGTACTGATCCATGCTGTAGATGCGATCCTTTACCTCGGCATACAAGGCGTCGAGCTTCAGATGATTGACGGTGAGATCGAACAGCTCGCGCGCCTGCGCTTGTTGCGACACTTCGTGAAACCAGTAGCGATGCGAGAAGCGCAGAAAGATCTCGAAGTTCTGTCGAATCGCCCGCTTGAAGCGCTTGACCGATTCAGCCGAGCCGAGATCGAGCCGTTTCAGCGCCTCGGCCAGCCGATCGGCAAACATCAACAGCGCCGCTCGCTGAAAATGTGCGATCAAGAACAGAAGAAAGTGCTGATGCCGAAATTGTGCGAGCACGCCGCTTTCCGAATCCAGAAAATACTTTGACTGCGCATCGCCGACGACAATCAGCGCCAGTCCGCTGGCCAGATAGCGCGTGTTTGGCGACGGTCCGACGTCGCACCAGAAGCGGTCGTAGCAGTACCGCTGTTCAAAGTCCGCCACATGGCTTTCCGAGTACGGCAACGCTTGCGCATCGCCGCCGCCGGTCACCAGCCCGAGTCGAATGAAATCGTTACGCGACACCGCACGCGGTTCGTCGAGTGCCAACAAGCCCATCACTGGCATTCGGTAGAACTCGATTTGCCGATAGCGAATCGTGGCATTCGGATCCACATGATCGAGCTTCAACGGCTTCAGCAAGAACGCCCAGTGGGCACTGATACGCGGTGCGCGGTGCTTGGCAACGAAGGCAAGAAACTTGTTGCGATCGCCCGAATCAGACCGCGCCAGCACGGTACCGTCTGCCGCAAGCCATTCCAGGCTTGCCAGGCAGTGAAGACCGTCCCCGCGCTCGTCCCAGCCGGCCGGATAAGCGCGGCCGAACCGATACAGCAATTCCTGCGCTTGCGGCAGTGTCAGATCGTCGCTGTAGACCTCGACATTCAGCAACACGACGTCGATGTCGTAGAAGAAGTACAGATCGATATGCGCGATCGGCAGTACGATCGGCTGGTCGCCATGGCGCGCCGTCACGCGCACTGACGCAATGTCGTGCCGCCGATACACGCGCATCGGCGAACTGCCCGGTTCCTTGTCTGTGTTTGACTCTTCCTTCTTTGCGCGGCTTTCGCCGTACAAAAACCTTTGTACGTACGGCAGGAACGTGACGAACTCACTGTAGTGGCGCAACTGGAACTGTTTGCCTTCAGGAGTGAACTCGTCGAGCAGTTCGCGCCAGGGGTTGTCTGCAGTTTCCTGATCAAGCACTTCCCAGTGCTCTTGAATCTGCGCGCCGGGCCGGATCGGCATCAACTGCAGCGGCCACAGCAGGATCTGCCGGAAGTGCCGTACGTTCATTGCGGAGTTGCTCGCCTGCGCGGCCATCGTGACTCCCACTGCGTTGGCCGAGTCTATCGGCCCCAACCTTATCTACCGCGACACAGTTAGCGTGTAATCGCCCGAGTTCGTCCGCCCACCGGCGTTCTCAACCACGACGACCAGCGGCACTTTGCTGGTCTTGTGATTCGCTTTCGGCTTCGGAATCACGACCGACTTGCTTGCACTATTGCCGTTGCCGGTAGCAATGACAAATAAGCGCCAACCCGTTTTCCGATTGCCTTGCGCATCTGCGAAGTAGACGGCGACCGTTTCGCCACCCGAGGCGGTGGTCTTGGCGTTTAGCGTTAACGTGACGTTGCCGGGCTCGGCTTCGAGTACGTGCGAAAACTGCGTCGGTCGATCCGAGTTCCATCTGTTCGAAAACGGCCCTGTTTGACTCAATGCAGTCGACGACAAAATGCAAGACAACACAAACACGAGCGTGCGCATAATGGATTCGGAGTTGAACGGTAGGTCATGCTAGTCATCAACACCGCGACCCGCAATCGCTGACGCGTGCACCGCTAGACTTCCGGCCTCGGACCGTGTGGCCAGGCTCGGATGGCTGAATCAACCGCTCTGCAACAGGACCTTGCTCGAGTCGCCCTGGGCGATCGCGCTGCGTTCGCGCGCGTTTATCAGGCCACCAGTGCGCATCTGTTTGGCGTCGCGCTTCGTATATTGAAGCGGCGCGATGTGGCCGAGGATGTTCTGCAGGAGGCATTTGTGAGTGTCTGGCATCACGCGGCCAGCTATCAGGCTGCGAGTGGCCAGCCGATGACGTGGATGATTTCGATCGTTCGCAACAAGGCGCTCGACATCGTGCGCAGCGCCGCGGCGCGGCATGAAACCGGAATGCCGTCCAGCGCAGCGGGCGAGGAAATCGACATCGAAGACGAGCGACCGAGTCCTCTGCAGCTGTTGACTCAGGCGACCGACGCGCTGGCAATTCGCGGCTGCATGGAAGCGCTCGACGCATCGCATCGGCAATGCCTCGCGCTGGCGTATTACCAGGGCATGTCGCACTCGGAAGTCGCTGCGCATCTGCGGGCTCCGCTCGGCAGCGTCAAGGCATGGGTGCGGCGCGGGCTGGAACGATTGAAGAAGTGCTTGGAGAACATTGGGTGAACTACAACCGCGCCGATCTGCTCGATCGCCTGGCGTCCGAGTATGTGCTCGGCACGCTGCATGGCGCGGCGCGGCGTCGCTTTGACAAGTTGCTTGTCGAATCACCGGCAGCGCGCGGCGCGGTGCACGCCTGGGAGCAGCGTCTGGCGCTGTTGGCTGCACCGGTACCGCCGGTCGCGCCGCCGCCGCGAGTCTGGACCGCCACCGAGGCGCGCATTGGACAGACCGCTGCGGCACGCCGAGCGCCACACTCCTGGTGGTCCAGTCTATGGAAGCCAGCGCTCGGTTTTGCATTCGGCGCCGCGTTGACATTCGCGCTGGTCCAACTGGTGCCGGGGGCTTTCGTATCGCTCGACGGCCTTGCGCAACGCGAACAGGCGCTTCCGCAAAGCTACGTCGGTCTGTTGCTTGACCGCGAAGGCCTGCCCACGTTGTTGATCAGTTCGACCCGCCATGGCACGCGCGTCACCGTCAAGTCGCTGCGCCCGATCGCGGTGCCACCCGGCAAGGTCGCGCAAGTGTGGGCGTTGCCGAAAGAGGGTGCTGCATTCCCGATCGGAGTTGCAGTTCCGACCAAGCCGCCGGGCAGCACGTCATTTGAGATGAGTGCAACGTCGGAGAAGTTGCTCGCCAATGTCACGCGGCTTGCGGTGTCATTCGAAGATGCACCGGCACGGGCGGGCGCTACACCGGGCGAATTCGTTCTGATCGGCCACTGCGTCAAGCTCTGGTAAAAAAATTCTGCCGCCGGCTGCATCCGGTTTGCGATCCATTGCGTATGTGTGGCAGGTGCTCGAAGAGCGCCACCCACTAACGCAGAGGAAATCGAATGAAACGCACAATGATGTTTGCCGCGATCGCCGTCGTCACGCTGGCGGTTCACGCTAATCCGACGCAAATCTCCAACGGTGTGATGGCCAGCAAGGAAGGAAAGACGCTGTACACGTTCGACAAGGACGTAACGGGCAAGAGCAACTGCAATGGCGGTTGCGCCGCGGCGTGGCCTGCGTTTACGGTCGCAAACCCGGCGCTGGCCGGCGGCGACTTTTCGATCGTCAAGCGCGACGATGGCGCATCGCAGTGGGCCTTCAAGGGCATGCCGCTGTATTTCTTCGCAGGCGATGCCAAGGCGGGCGATGTCAACGGTGACAACCAGGGCGGTGTATGGCACGTGATTCGCAGCGAGTCGAAGAAGACATCGGTCGCCCCGGATACCAGCTACAGCGCGGGCTACAACTACAACTGATGTGAATCGCGTCCGGCCCGCAGGCCGGATGCTGTCAGGAGACGCCGACACTGAACCGTGTAGGAGCTCGCCGTGACGCAGGAGCTGATCTTGCACTCGATCACTGCGATCTATGCGGTTTGCAACGTGGTGCGCCTGTTGTTCTACGTGCCGCAGATGCTTGCGGTGGCACGCGACCCCTGGGCGCGTATGCGATTTCGCTTTCGACTGGATCTTCTGGACGTTTAGCCACGGCGTGACGACGGTGTATTGCGATATGGTCGTGTGCGACCGCTGCTGCGATGATGCTGGGCAATACCGTCGGGTCGTGCGCGATCGTGGCGCTCACCGCTCGCAAGCGTTACGCCTATGGAAAGAGTCGCAGATCGCTGATTACCGAGCGGTAAGATGTTTGCGGGCTTCGGGGAGCTTCGCATGACCGCCATCTCAAACAAATTGCGTCTCTTCTTTCAAATGGCAATCGCGATTGCGTTCGCGTCCGCGACGAGCGTTGCATTGGCGCAGGCGTATCCGTCGAAACCGATCAGACTGATCGTGCCGCTGGCGCCCGGCAGCACGGCCGACATTGCCTCGCGCTTTACAGCGCAGGAATTGAGCAAGGCCCTCGGACAATCGGTCGTCGTGGAGAACAAAGCCGGGGCGGGCGGCACGATCGCGATGGCCGAGCTCGCACGTTCTGCGCCCGATGGCTACACGATCGGCTTCGCGTCGCAAGGCACGCTGGTATTCAATCAAGGTATCTACGCCAAGCCGGGTTATGAATCGACGAAGGACTTCGCGCCGATCGCGTTGCTCGGCGGCGTGTCGAATGTGATGATTGTTCATCCGACGAACAAGGCAGGCGTGCCGGCGGACGTGATTGCAGTCGCCAAGGCAAAGCCGGGCGAATCGACTTTTTCCTCGGGTGGCAGCGGCACGAGCCATCATTTATCCGGCGTTCTTTTCGCGCGCGTGACCGGCACCGAACTCGTGCATGTGCCTTACAAAGGGGCCCCGCAAGGTGTTCTTGCGGTGATGACGAACGAAGTGACGATGGGCTTTTTCAATACGCCGACGGTGATCAGTCAGATCAAGGAGGGCAAGGTCAAGGCGCTCGGCGTCACGAGCCTCGCCCGCTCACCGCTGTTGCCGAACGTGCCGACGCTCGATGAGCAGGGCGTCAAGGGTTATGAAGTCAACACGTGGTTCGGGTTCGTAGCGCCAGCCGGCACTCCGCCGGAAGTCGTCAACCGCCTGAACGCGGAGCTGAACAAAATCTTCACGAGTGCTGAAGCGAAAGAGCGGCTGGGGCCGCAGGGCTTCGACTTATCGCCACCGCTAACACCGGCAGCGTTTTCCAAGCTAATTGCCGACGATCTGGCGCGGTGGGTGCCGATTGTCAAGGCTTCCGGCGCGAAGGCAGATTGAAATCTCAAAGACCGCGTAGCACCGCCGCGGTCATGGTGGCGGTGTTGCCCTTGCCTCGGATGTCGCCGGTGCGCGCCTGCGCATCGGCCAACGCTTCAGTGATCGCGCCGGACATCGAAGCGGCCATGCGAACCGCGCCCGTCGTTGCCGCGCTTGTGGCCCAGCCAGTCAAACATCATCCGGGTGGAATCCATCATCGCGTAGGGATTGGCGATGCCCTTGCCCGCGATGTCGGGCGCAGAGCCGTGAGTGGCTTGCGCCATCGCGACGTCGCCGTCTCCGATACACAGCCCGGGGGCCATGCCAAGACCACCGACCAGGCCGGCCGCTTCGTCGGACAGGATGTCGCCAAACATGTTGGTCGTCACGACGACATCGAACGTTTGCGGATCGCGAACCAGACGCATGGCGAACGTGTCCACGATCACATCGTCAACGAGCACGTCTGGGTACTCGGGCGCGAGTTTGCGGCACTCTTCGACGAACATTCCGCAGCCGAGCTTGAAGACGGTGTCCTTGTGCACGTACGTCAGGTGCTTGCGCCGTTGGCGCGCCAGCTCGTAGGCGGCGCGCGCGACGCGGCGGCTGCCCGTACGCGTGATGACGCGAACCGATAGGGTCACTTCGTCCGTGGGACGAAACTCGCCCGAGCCGAGGACCATGTTGCGGTCTGGCTGAAAGCCCTCGTTGTTCTCGCGCACGATCACGAGATCCACGTTGTCGTGCAGGCAGCCAATGTCCGGATAGGAGCGTGTCGGCCGGACGTTGGCGAACAGGTTGAACTCCTTGCGCAGGATGGGGTGTGGGTTGATCGCGTTCGGGACCTTCGGGTACGCACGGTGGCCGATGGGACCGAGAATCCAACCGTCAAGCGTCTTCAGCGTCTCGAGCGTCTCGGGCGGCAGCGTGTGACCATGCGTGTCGAGCGCAGAGCGACCGATCGGCAGCGGGTGCCAGTCGATGGCGACACTGTGCATTTCGGCAGCGGCGCGGCTGATCTCGACCGATGCCGGGACAATCTCGTGGCCGATGTCGTCGCCGTTGAGGATGCCGATGCGCAGAGGTGCTGGGTTGTTCAACGACGACCTTATTCCTCGAGTTGAATATTTCGCGCCTTAGCAAGGGCCGTCCACTGCGCAATCTCGGAGCGGATGAACGCTCCGAACTGCTCGGGTGTCATAGGCCACGGCTCGACCGCTTCGGCCGCCAATTTCTCGCGCAAGTCGGGCGACTTGAGCACAGTCACCTGCGTTTCGTTCAGGCGCTTGACGAGGTCGGGAGCCATGCCGGCCGGGCCTACCGTGCCGTACCACTGCAGCGAATTGAAGCCCTTGAATCCGGCCTCTTCCATGGTCGGGACGTCCTTCAGCACCGGATTGCGCTCCTTGCCCGTCACTGCCAGCGGGCGCAGGCGTCCCGCCCGTATCTGCGGCAACGCCGCGGCCAGGCCGGGAAACATCGCCTGGGTTTGCCCGCCGAGCAGGTCGTTGATTGCCGGAGCGATGCCGCGATAGGGGATGTGCAGCATGAAAGCTTCCGGTTTCCTGCTTGAACAGTTCCATCGTCATGTGCGTGAGCGAGCCCACCCCGGCGGAACCGTAGTTCACTTTGCCCGGATTGCGCTTCACATACTCGACGAACTCCTTCACGGTCTTTACGGGCAGGTTGGCGTCCACGACCAGCACGTTGGGCGTCGCACCGATCATCCCGATCGGCGTGAACTGCTTGATCGGGTCATAGGGGATGCGGCGCGTCGCCGGCGTCGTGCCGTGCGTGGCGACGTAGCCTTGCATCAAGGTGTAGCCGTCCGGTGCCGCACGCGCGGTCGTTTGGCTGGCAATGACCCCGCCGCCGCCACTCTGGTTGTCGACGACGAAGGGCTGACCTAGAAGCTTGCCCCACCGGTCTGTGACCACGCGCGCAATCATGTCGTTGCCGCCACCCGCGGCGACCGGCACGATGTAGCGAATTGGTTTAGACGGGTACGACGACTGCGCGAAGCTCACGCCAGGCAGTGCGAGCGCGGCGGCAGACTGCAGCAGTTGGCGGCGATTCATGTTGTCTCCTCATTGGAATGTTGCGCCATGGTTCGTATGTGCACACGATAGCTGCCTTGTCTTGACTCTGAAAGAGCTCGATAGGATTTCCAAGACGGATCCTGGATGAGCCCTTACTGCTCCGCTTCAATGGTGGTTGCATCCAGGCTGAGCAGACTAATCAACCTTACGTCGGCATCGATCATTCGTTGACGCGCTTTAGCAAGCGAACCATTCTGATCAATCGCGCGACACGCATCTTCAATAACAAATGCTTCGAATCCGGCTCCGCGTGCGTCCAGCGCGCTCCAAGCCACGCAGAAGTCAGTCGCTAGGCCGCAGCAGTAAACCTCCTTGATGCCTCGCTCATGCAACAGTGATGCGAGCCCCGTACGGGTCGTGCGATCGGCTTCCATGAACGCAGAGTAGCTATCCACATCAGAGCGATGGCCTTTGCGTATCACCGCGTGCGCATGAGAAATCTCCAACGCGTCAGCCAACGCAGCACCGTGCGTTCCTTGCACGCAATGCGTCGGCCACAGCACCTGCGGCCCATACGGCAACTCGATCGTCTCGAACGGAGACTTGCCGGAGTGAGTCGAAGCAAAAGAAATGTGCTGCGGCGGATGCCAATCCTGCGTCAGGATGACGTTCTCGAACTTGCGAGCCAAAGCGTTGATGATTGGGACAACCTCATCGCCGCACGGAACCGCCAGCGCTCCGCCGGGCAGGAAGTCGTTTTGCACGTCGATGACGAGAAGAACTGAAGTACTCATCGAACACTCGAGGGCACGCGTTGCCGACGTCCGAACTCCGACGAATCGGCCGTTGGACGCCGCCGATCAGTTCGTCAGTGCGTGCCGCGACTGCAGAAGTGTCCGTGCAGAGCGCCTTGCGTCAGTGCATTGAACTGATCGCCGGTCATGCGCACCAGCGTCTTGTGATCGCCACCCTCGACGTAGATCTCGGCGTTCGCGTCGAGGTCATCGTCGACGACTGTTTCCACGTCCCAGGCCATGCCGAGCGCAGGCACGGCCCCGGGGACGCAGTCGCTGAAGACCTGCGCGATGCGTCGCTCGTCCGCCAGATGCAGATCATGGCGCCGGAGCATCTGCGCGAGCTCTCCGATGCGGACGCGTGAATCGGCCGGCACAACCGCCATCACAACGCCGGCGTCGTCCTCGAGAATCACCGACTTGGCGAGCTGGTGTTCGGGAATGTGTGCCAGGCGCGCGGTCTCGCTACTGGTGGCGCTCTGATCATGGGCGCAGATCTCGTAGCGGGCGCCACTCTGTTCGAGATAACTGGAAAGTCGCGGAGACATCGACATGGAATCCTCCTGCGGGCCGGGACCATCGAATTCAATGACGGGCATCCGGGTCGATCAGTTTGCTCCTGCGCGACACTACGCGCCAGTCGCACGTTCCCGCATCGAGTGACGGACGGGCAAGCTAGCTTTGCTTAGTTTCTCGCCGGAACCCGAACTTTCGAGCCCGAAAACTGACCCTCCTCTTGGCGCTGTGCAAGTACGGCGTAGATTGCACGCCCCAGCTGCCAGCCTTCGCGCAGTTTCGGTGTGAGGTCAACGTGCTCGAGGTCCGAAAGCACAAACAGCTCGGCTTGACCAGGCGCGCAAAGCCTTTGCCAGGCTGATACTTTCGCCGTACGGAATCATGTCGTCACCAGCGCCATGAACGAGAATGAACTGTGCCCGCACAGCGCTCAGGTCATGGGCGACCAGGTTGAGGCGCTCGAGATCGTCGCGCAGCCGCTTCGGCAGCTGCTCCAAGAGCGCTCTGCTACGCGCAGGATCGGTGTTGACGATGAACTCATAGACCCGATTCCCGACCGGCCCGATGTGCCCTAGCTCTGCACTTACGTCGGCCTTCGGGTCGACGAATTTGCGGCGAGCAAGCGTTTCGAAATTGGCGCGTTCGCGCGGGTCGTCTAGGCGAACGGCGTTGCTAAGGGCATAGACCCACTTGCCGTATTCCTTTGGCGGACGCTGCAGCGTGATGCCGTGCGCCTGATAGTGGCCTGTGCTGAGAAAGGCGAGCGTTCGCGGCAGGTCGTGGTAGCCGCCAATCGAGACGACGAAACTGACGCGGCTGGACAGCTCCGGTTTCAACACGGCTAGCACGGCCGGTCCTATCGCTACGCTCGTTGTCAGCACACCGACGCGCTTACCGGAAAGTTCTGGCTGGGCAAACAGCCAGTCCAGCGCGTCGGCAATGTCCTGTTCGGTCTCGGGAAGAAGCCGCAATTCGCGCAGCGCCACTACGTCCGGAACCAGCACGGCGAATCGTGAGCGTGCAAGCGAGGTGGAAAACGCGATCACGCGCGGGTCTTCTTTCCCATGCTCGGCCGCACCAGCGATGAATACGATGCCGGCATGCACCTCTGTGTCAGGTCGATAGAAGTCAGCGTTGTAGGTGCGCCCACTCCGCTCATATGTAATCGAACGTCGCGTGACCTGCGGTCGAGGGTCGATCCACGCCGGCAAAGGCTCGCCAACGACGTCGGTCAACAACAGCAGCGCCTCATAGCCCTGCCAAACGGGTTTGGCCAGGAACACCGCGCAAAGAAGGATGGCCGCGAGGACAAGGATCCAGATGCGGCGCCAAGCGCCACGGCTCGCGTCCGTCTTCCTACGAAGGATCGAGTCAGGCACAGAGAAGATTTCTGCACGTATGAGAAATTCAGTCGATCTTGACGTTCGCGCTCTTGACCAGGTTGACCCAGAACTTGCTGTCCTCGGCGAGGAAACTGCTGAACTGCTCGGGCGACGCGGACAGCGAAACCTCCGTGCCGTCGCGCGCCAGCGCTTCCTTGACCGACGGCTGCTTCATTGCGGTGACCGTTGCGTCGTAAATCTTCTTCACGACATCGGGCGGCGTGCCGACAGGCGCGAATACGCCGTACCAGAACTCGAGGTTGTATTCAGGCAAGCCGGCCTCCTTCATGCCGGGCAGCTCCGGCACCAGCGGCGAGCGTTCACGAGTGCTGACTGCGAGCGCAAGCAGTCTTCCCCCTTTGGCCTGAGGCAGCACAGAAGGCGACGTGCCGAAGGTCACTTGCGTGTCGCCCGCGATGACCGACTGTATTGCCGGGGCGCCGCCTTTGTAGGGGATGTGCGTCAATTGCGTGCCGGTCAACAAAGTGAAGAGTGCTGCACCCAAGTGCGGCGCCGAGCCGTTGCCCGATGAGGAATAGTTGAGTTTTCCCGGATCCTTCTTCGCGGCAGCAATCAAGTCGTTCACCGAACGGATGCCAGTGGCGGGGTTGACCGCCAGCACAAGCGGAGAGGTCGTTATTTTGGTGATGGGGAGAAGGTCACGCGGCGTGTAGCCCAAATTGGGATTCAGCGCGGGATTGACGGAAATGCTGCTGGGGCTGGCGATCAGCAGCGTGTAGCCGTCTGGTCGAGACTTGGCGACGATGCTTGCAGCGATGCTCGAGCCCGCGCCCGGCTTGTTGTCGACGACCACCGGTTGGCCAAGCGCCTTCGCGAGCTCGATGCTCATCACGCGAGCCACAATGTCGGCCGCACCGCCCGGCGCGAAACCAATGATTATCTGGACCGGCTTGTTCGGGTAGCCGGCAGGCTGCGCCCAGGCGCTACAGCCGAAGGCGCCCAGCGCGAGCGCAAGAAACAGGTTCTTCATTTTCATCGAATTGTCTTCCATATCAGGACAAAAGTCGCATCAAAAAATTCACGCGGCAACAGGCATGCGCAGGACGATCTTTCCGACATGACCGCCCGCTTCCATGCGTGCCTTCCCCTCCTTCAGGCGCGCAAAGTCGATCACTTCGTCGATCTGCGGCTTGATGCGACCGGCCGCGACATGCGGCATCACGTCCGCCACGAAGCGCGGGACCGCAGCCGCGCGCTGTTCTTTGGTGCGCAACTTGTTGGAGACACCAAACAGCGTGAGCCGCTTGGCGTGCAGGGCCCCGAGGTCGAGGGCGGCATGCAGCACGCCGTCGACGTATCCGACGGTCGCGAGCCGGCCTTCGAATGCCATCGCGCGGATGTTCTCGGCAAAGACTGAGCCGCCGACGGCGTTGACGATCAGGTCAGCGCCGTGTTGCCCCGTTGCCTCCATGACGGCGGATGCGAAGTCACCAGAACGGGTACACAAGCCGATGTCCAGCCCGAGCGGCTTGAGGGCCTCCAGTTTGGCGGCAGAGCCCGACGTGCCGATGACCTTTGCGCCGAGGACTTTTCCCAGCTGTAGCGCGGCCACACCGACGCCGGACGAAACGCCGTTGATCAGCAGCCATTCGCCGGCCTTGAGCCGGCCTTGCAGCACCAGCATGTCGTACGACACGAGGAACGTCAGCGAGATGCTCGCGGCCTCTTCCCATGACAGCGCAGGCGGCGCGGGGATCGCCTCGGCGGCTTCCATCAGTGCGTATTCCGAAAACGCTCCGACTGCATCGGCCCATCACACGATCGCCCGGCTTGAAGCCGGTGACTTGCGCGCCAACGGCAACGACTTCGCCGGCGCCCTCTCCGCCGATCGCCTTCCAGGTACCGGCCTTGCCGTGCAGGCCATGTCCGAGCACGAACTCACCGCGGTTCAGCGCCGCGGCGTGCATCCGCACCAGCAGCTGCGCTGGTCCTGGCTTGGGCACCGGCGTATCGCGCAGGTCGAGCACGGTTTCCGTGTCGGTCATCTGCATCCACCAGGACCGCATCGTTGTCTTCCTAACTGCGCGCGTGTGCCAAGAACGGCCGTAACGCGCGCATGTCATCCAGCTCTTCCAGAGAGTTCACGTGTCGGATGACTTCCTCTGTCCGCTGCATCGCCGAGCACCGGCGCCATCAAGTGCCGCGCCTTTTCATTCACGCTCTGCGTATCCATCGGATTTTCCTTCGTGCCGGGCGCATGGCGTGTGAAGTGGCTGACGGTACGCCCATCACGGAGCTTCACTTCCACGCGGCCGCTGCGTGGCGCGGCAGGATCCATCAGCTCGCGGTCGGCAATCAGCTGCACGCGCTCCTTCACGGCGCGCACTGTCGGGTCCGCCATCCGCTCGTAGGAATGGCTGTCCTCGAACGACACGCCGCCAGCCACCAACGCCAACGCGATGATGTGTTGGCAGTTGACATCCGGCATCGAGCGGTCGTTGACAACGCGAGCCCCGTCCTCCGGAAGCTTTACGACAATGCTCTGCACATTCCCCTCATTCAACCCATGCTCGCGACGGAGCTTGAGGAACGCATCGAGCGGAGCCTGAATCGGATAGCCGACGGAGAACGGCTTGATTGCAGTTTCGGTGACGAAAAAGCGACTTCCCAATCCCGCAACCATTTCTTCCGGTTTTGGCTCTGCCGACAGTGCTTGCAGCGCATTGTGCTCGCCGTCCAGCACGTCCCACACACCGGTAAACCCCAGTTGAACCATGATGGCCGCGGTGACGCCATTGCGGGCGCCCATGCCGGAAAAGTCGAATGCCTTTTCAACGTGCTCGGCATCGCGCACCCAGCTCCAAACACCCGAGACCTGCTGCGCGGCATAAGAAAGCGCGTAGCGCATGCCCTTCTCATCGAGCCTGGCCAACGAGGCAGCGGCCGCCACCGCTCCCATCGTCGAGCTCGTGCCTTCAGCACTGCGGTGACTGGCGCGCACGCGGTCCGGTCCGAGCGCCAGCAGAAAACGACAGCAGACGTCGTAACCGAGCGTGACCGCGGCGAGCAGCTCCGCTCCCGATCGGCCTTCGCGCTCGGCCATCGCGAGCGCCGCAGGCACGACGGCGCTGCCGGGATGAGCTTTTGTCACCGGCTCGAAGTCATCGGTCTCGTCGGCATGCGCGAACATGCCGTTGACCAGAGCGGCATTCACCGCAGAGGTCACGATGTCGGTGGTCAGGACGATCGCTTCCGCGGTGCCGCCCTGCGCGCGTGCATAACGGATCGCCATCTCTCCGGGTTTCAGATGCGCTCCCGACACCATCGCCGCCAGCGTGTCCAGAATGCGATGCCTGGCTTCCCGCTCCACGTGCGGCGCGAGATTGCGCTCGCGTGCCTGCGCCATGTAGCGCGCCAATTGGCCGGTGATATCAGGCTCGGACATTCAATCTCTCTTTCTGCATCTAGAACCGTCGACCGCTACGCCGCACCGACGCGGTTACGTAGCGGCTCGCCGCGTGCCCAACGGCCGAGGTTGGCCAGGAACATGTCGGCTACGCGTTCTTCGTTGCCGTCGGAAAAGCCGGCACTGTGTGGCGTCACGATAACGTTGGGCAAATTCCACAGCGGCGAGTCTTCGGGCAGCGGCTCTTGCGCGAACACGTCCAGGTAAGCGCCGGCAAGTCGGCCGGCGCGCAGCGCGTCAATCAGCGCAGATTCGTCGACGACATCGCCGCGCGAGATGTTGACGACACCGCAATGAGCAGGTAGCAGCGCGAGCTCGCGCGCGCCGATCATGCCGCGCGTGTCTGCTGTGAGTGCGCAGGCCAGCACCAGCCAGTCGGCCGAGGGCAGCACTTCGTGCAGCGCCGTAGCAGGGACGCTCTGCACGCCAGGCCCGGAGCTCGCGGAACTGCGCCGCACGACAACCACCTGCAGCCCGAGCGCTTGCAGCAAACGGCCGATCTCCTTCCCCACCGGACCCCAGCCGACTAACACCGCGGTCTGTCCCTGCAGGTCGCGCGGCAGTCCGGTCGCTAACAGCGGCGCCCAGCGACGCTCGCGTTGCGCTGCTAACAATGTCGGCCAGTGGCGCGCCAGTGAGAGCAACCCAAGGACGGCGGTCTGCGCGACCACCGGCGCATTGGCGCCCGATGAGGTCGTCACCGTCACGCCGCGTGCGTGCAGAGCCTCGTAGATGGGGCGGTCAGCGCCGGCCGAGTGCACGTGCATCCAGCGCAAACTGCGCGATGCCGTCAGCACATCGTAGACGGCCTGCGTCTGCGGGACGATGCGGTGCTTCGTCGATAGACCCGTCACATCGCGTGAGACGAACGCGATCTGTGCCGAAGTCGCCGCAGCTTGATCGGGATGAACAAGCTCGTGCGTCCGGCCGCCGAGCGCCTGCGCGATCCTGTTGCTGAGCTTTGCGGCGGCTTCGCGCGAGATCAGGATGCGGATCGCATCGGCGGCGCGATCACTCGGCGGTGGCACCGGATTCACGCACCACCACGCGCCACTTTTCGAACTCCTTCTGCACGAACTGCCCAAACTGCTGTGGCGTGCCGCCGACGGGGTCCGCGCCTTCGCGCACCAGCTGCGCCTCCAGCGATGGCAGCACCTCGTTCACCGCCTTGTTCATCGTGGCGATCACGTGCTCCGGCGTGCCCTTCGGAGCGAAGAAGCCGAACCACGAGCCGGCCTCGAAACCGGGGAAACCACTGCTCCGCGACGGTCGGCACGTCGGGCATCGAGCGCGACCGCTTCACGCTGGTCACCGCGATCGCGCGCAGCTTGCCCGCCTGGATGTGTTGGATGACGGAAGGAATCGTCGCGAACATGAACTGCAGCCGACCCGCCAGCAGGTCGTTGAGCGCCTCCGCACCCTTGTATGGCACGTGCGTCGTCTCGATGCCGGCGCGCTTGCTCAGCATGTAGCCGGAGAGATGCGACGAGGTACCGATGCCGGTCGAGCCGTAGTTGAGCTCGCCCGGCTTGGACTTCGCGTAGGCGATGAACTCCTCCATCGTCCTAGCCGGCACAGAAGGATTGACGACCAGCACATTCGGCACATCGGCGATCTGCACGATCGGCACGAGATCAACCAGTGGGTTGATGGCGAGCTTCTTGTAAAGCGTGGGGTTGACCGCGATCGGCCCCACCGAGTTGATGATCAGCGTGTAGCCATCGGGTACCGCGCGCGCCGCAAGTTCGGTGCCGATGTTGCCGCCGCCGCCCGGCTTGTTGTCGATGACGAAACTCTGCTTGAGCCGCTCCGAGAGTTTCTGTCCGACGGCGCGCGCGATGATGTCTGTCGTGCCGCCAGCGGTGAAGGCGACGATCACACGCACCGGCTTCGATGGATAGTCCGTCTGCGCCCAAGTTACCTGCGATGCACTGCAGGCCAGCGCCGCAGCGGCGATCAAGGCCGTCCTGCGAGTCATTCGAAGCTTGCGCTTCATTGCGCTCTCCTCGTGATGATGGAAATCAGGTGCGGTAGCTCGGGTCCAGCCGGTCCAGCTTGCGCAGCAGCGCCGCCCACTCCATCAGGCCGTAGGGTCTGCGAGTGCCGGGCTGGTAGTTGTTCCACGTCTCTTCGAGTACCGCTTGCGGCACTTCGCGCAGCTTGGTGTTGCACGACATCGCCGCGACCTGCGAACGGCAGGCGAGCTCCAGTCGATGCGTCCAGTTGAACGCTTCTCCCACGGTGCGGCCGACGACAAGCGCGCCGTGGTTGCGCAGGATCAGCGCTTCGCCTTTGCCCAGGTCACGCACCAAAGATTCTTTCTCAGCGTCGTTTAACACCACGCCTTCGTACTCGTGATAGCCGATCTTCAGGAAGCGCATTGCCGTCTGCGTAATAGGAAGCAACCCGCAGTCGAGCGCCGAAACCGCCATCGATGCCCAGCTGTGGTTATGAATGACGCAGGCCACGTCGGGCCGCGCCTCATGCACCGCGCTGTGAATCACATAGCCGGCCTTGTTGATCCCGTAGTTCAACTCGCCGAAGTCCGGCTTGGCCAGGATGTTGCCGGCCAGATCGACCTTGATCAGGCAAGAGGCGGTGATCTCCTCGTACATCATGCCGTACGGGTTGATCAGAAACGTTTCTTCGTCCGGCACCCGCATCGAGATGTGGTTGGCCATCATGTCGGACATGCCGTAGAGGTCCACCAGGCGGTAACAGGCCGCCAAGTCGACGCGTGCCTGCCACTCCTGTGGCGAGCAACGGTCCTTCATCGAGGAAATCTTCAGCACACCGTCATTCATGCGGCAACTCTAGCTCGTGTTATGCCGCAGCTGCCACAGTTAAGAGCAGAATCTTGCGGTCTAAAACACGTTAGGCATCACATCCACGACCACAGCCGACGGGGAGTGCACGATGTTTCTCGCCGTACCAGAATCGTCAGACGCCACCGAGCGCATCTACAAATCCAGCGCGGACTCGCAAGGCTTCGTGATGAACCTGACTAGAGCCTGGGCCTGGCGACCAGACGTCTATGAGGCCTTTGCGGCCCTTCGGGCCCAGCTAACCTCAAAGTCGAGTCTCACGAGGCGAGATCAAGCCGTGATCGTCTGCGCCACGGCCGCGCAACTTGGTGACTCTTACTGCTCCCTCGCCTGGGGCAAGACGCTGGCAGCGGAAGCCGGTCCCGCCTCGGCTGCCGCAGTCCTCGCGGCACGCGAGACCCACGAGTTGACGGGCCGCGACCGAGCACTCGCCGCCTGGGCGCGAAAGGTGGTCGCTGATCCGAATGGAACGACCGAGTCTGACATCGCATCACTTCGTGCAGTTGGCTTTGCGGACGTTGAGATCTTCGAGGTCACCGCATTCATCGCGTTCAGGCTCGCGTTCTCCAGCATCAATGACGCCCTCGGTGCTACGCCTGACTGGGAGTTGGCTAGTACGGTTCCCAACGAAGTAGGCGCCGTCGTAACGTATGGGCGTCGGCCCGAAAGCAAGCCGAGTTCTGAAGCCACCTGATGGTCCCGAACCCGATCGCGCGCTATCACGAACTCGTCGCGAGTCAGGACGCACGGAGTCTCGACTTACTGCTTGCGGAGGACGTCGTCTTCCACTCTCCGGTCGTCCACACTCCGCAAGTTGGAAAGGGCATTACGACGAAGTATCTGACGGCAGCAATAGCAGTCCTCTTCAACTCTTCGTTTCGGTTTACCCGCGAGTGGTACGCGGAACGCGCTGCCGTACTCGAGTTTCAGGTCGACATCGATGGCCTCTTGGTGAACGGTGTCGACATGATTGCCTGGAATGACAATGATCAGATCGTCGAATTCAAGGTGATGATTCGGCCACTCAAGGCGGTACAGTTGGTGCACCAGAAGATGGCTGAAGCACTCGCGACCATGAGATAGCGGAAGCAGACGCCCAACCCACCGGTGATCTCTAGCGTTGAACCAGCTGCGCTGCACTCGCTTAATCGGCACTTCGGTGTTCGACCGCGATACCTCTAGACGGCCGTAAGAGTGGCTTGTCGCAAGCGCAGCGCGTCAGACACGCGAATGCAAATACATTGAGAGTTCTTCAAGAGTCTCCGGGTTGACGGGTTTGACGAGGTGTCTGTCGAATCCTGCGGCTGTGGACTTGCGCCGGTCGTCCTCCTGGCCCCAGCCGGTCACCGCGACCAGCGTCATCTGCGCACCCCACGCATGATCGCGGATTCGACGGCACGCCTCGTATCCGTTCATTTTGGGCATGCCAAGATCGAGGAGCACCATATGCGGACGGAAGTCTTCAGCGAGCTGCAGGGCGTTCTCTCCATCGTAGGCAACTCGAACCTCGTGCCCCTTCAGTTCGAGGAGCATGGAGAGGCTTTCCGCTGCGTCACGGTTGTCGTCCACGACCAGCATCTTCAATCTTTGTGGAGTTAACACCGTCCTTACTGGTGTCGCAGAGTCCGCATCGAGCGTCAATCGTGTCGGCACACGTACACGGAATTCGCTTCCACGGCCGAGACCCTCGCTGTATGCCTGGATCGTGCCGCCGTGCAATGCCACCAGACCCTTGGCGAGTGAAAGGCCGATGCCCAAGCCACCCTGAGCGTTCGACGATTGGCTTCCGATCTGGGTGAACATCTCGAAAATCGATTCCAGGCTCTCGCCAGGAATACCGATGCCGTTGTCGGTGACCGAGACCTCGACCTCGTCCCCGCGATGCTCGGCCTTCAGCGCTATCCGTCCTCCGGGCGGCGTGTACTTTGCCGCGTTGTTAAGCAGGTTCGAAAGAATCTGCGCAAAGCGCACCGGGTCGGCATTGAGAAACGCAGGCTCGGAGGGTGCCGATACCGAGAGTACGTGCCCCATCTCCTCGATCAGCGGACGGTTCGCTTCCACCGCCGCGTCCACAACGTGCCGGAGGTCTATCCGCTCGTGATGAAGGGTGATTTTGCCCCGTGAAATCCGGCTGACGTCAAGGAGATCGTCGAGCAGTCGCGCCATGTGCTGAAGCTGACGCTCCATCATCGCCAGAACCGTTTGCGATCGCGACTCGGTATCCGTCATCCGAAGGATGGCTACCCCGGTCCGGATCGGCGCCAGTGGATTGCGCAGTTCGTGGGCGAGGCTCGCGAGGAACACGTCCTTGCGGCGATCTGCCTCCCTCAAGCGTGTGACTCGCCTGCCGATGAACACGAACCACGGAAACGTGACTGCCATGACGACCAGCTGAAGCAGGTCCAGGCGCAACATCTCCACGTCCTCGTTGTTGACGTAGCGCAGCCCCGCCATGAGCGCGAAGCAAGCCAACGATTCCCAGCCGAGAGTGGTCAGCGGTGTGCCACTCGAACGCAACATTCCGAACATCAGTGCGACGAAAAAGAACGCTGCGAACACGAGTCGCGTATCGGGTGCGCGGTAGACCACGAATAACATCGTGGACACCGCGGCGAGAAACTGGAGTTCCGTGAGGCTGGGATCAGGGAACCGCAGGTTCAGCCCTGAGCGGAAGAGCACGAGGAACACGAGTACCGCCGCCGTAGCTATTGCCGAAGCTTGGACAAGCGTCTCGCGGTCAACCTTGCCCTGCGTGTGAAAGATGGCGAGCACCACCAGGTAAACCGCCGAGAACGTACTGGCGAGCAGAAACCGTCGAAAGCGAATGCGCTGGTTGACCTCGTTTCGGGTCAGTGACGGATAGGCGGCAATCGGATCGCGCATTGGATTGCGTCGGCCGGCGAAACATGGAGTGTGCACTGGCCTTGTCGCGTTGACGACCCGGATGTCCGGTACGCGAGCTAAAGGACCGGGACATCGACGATCAACGCCGTCACTAACCAATTTATGACAGTCGGTTCACTCTAACTTCGGTAGCCAGGTGCAGAGGTGTAGCTGCATCTGAACGCGGGTCAGGACCTCGCCACTTGCGAGTTTCATCTCATAAATGCAGCGCACATTGCCAACACTGTCCACCCGCTCACTGCGGACCAACTTCCACGACATCATGTCGTCTGAGGCTAGCGCCGAGGGCCCACCACTCAAAAACATCAAAGCGATCGCCGCGTATAGCTGCTTCATATGAATTCCTCTGACTGATTGAATGCGCCGCGCGCACCCCGCGCGGACGGTCCAACTGCACCGATGGTAGGTAGTAGCCCGCGACCCAGTCCGCCGAAATGTGGGCTCCTGGGCGGCTCTATCGCATTCAAGAAGCACCGGGTTGGCAGGACTCTTAGTCCTTCAGATCGCGTCGGGTCGTTCGCGATTGACATCCTGTTTTATCCGGCGCATCGTGGCTCGGCCATGCACGCACGCCCGCTCTCCATAGCCCTCGTTGCAGTGACGCTCACCATCGCTCCGGTGGCGGCGATGTCCGAAATCTACAAGTGGGTCGAGGCCGACGGCTCGGTGCATTACGGCGACACGCCTCCCCGGACGAAGAACGCGCGTCTGGTCGGAAGGGATTCGGGCACCGTCAGCGTTGTGCCGGGCATGTCGAAGGAGGAAAAAGAGCGGCTGCGCGAGCGCGAAGATCAGCTGCGTCTGCAGCGCCTCGAACGCGAAGTCGAGGAACTACGTGCCCGTGAACAGGCGCGCGAATACGCTCAACCGGAGGTCGTTTATACCGATGTATATGTACCGGCCTACGGGTACTGGCGACCGCGGCATGGTCGCGATATTGGTCACGTCAAGCCGAGCCCGGAACATCCGATTGCCAAACCAAGGCCGCCCCAGCGGACGCAGCCCGTGGACGAGCTAAGCGCCGTTCCTGCACCGACCGGAGCCCTAAGCCGGCGCTAGGTGGACGGCACATCTGCTGCAGGTAAGCGCGGCCGTGAACGTCTGACTCGGGCCAATTACAACCCGACGGCTTCGGCAACAAGCCGCTTTAACTCACGACGCAACTTGTCGCGCGTAGGTGCGAGTTTGCGGATCCGATTCAAATTATCAAGTTCGAAGGGGTCGCGGTCGAGGTCATAGAGTTCATCGAGCTCGCCAGTCCGGCCGCGATTGACCCAGTGAATGTATTTGTAGCGGTCGGTGCGCACTGCTTTGTACGTCATGCCTACCAGCCATGGCAACGCTTGCTCGGCCCAGTATTCGATCAGGATCGACTTGCGCCAAGGCGTGCGTCGAGCTGCAAACAACGGCAGCAACGATCGCCCTTGTATCTGCGGGCCCGGCTTACCTCCCGCCAACTCCAGCAATGTCGGCGCGAGGTCCTGGCAGATGACGAGTTCGCGCCGGCGTGAACCGGCCTTGACCTTGCGCGGATAACGCACGACAAACGGCGAGCGAATGCCTTCTTCGTAAGCAAAGCGTCGCTCCGGCCCCAGCGCGTGCTCGCCAAAGAAGAAACCGTTGTCGCTGAGGAACACGATGAACGTGTTGTCGAGCTCGCCGTTTTTCTCCAGTACGTCGGTGATCGCACCGATGCCTTCGTCGACGGCCGCCATCATTCGGGCACGCAAGCGAATTTCTTCCTGCTCGCCCGATTGCAATGCCGACAAGATCGCCTGTGATGCGGCGCCTGACTTCATCGCGAAGCTGTCGGCCCACGCCGGCTTGCTCTTGATCACGTCGGCGGGTGGCAACATGTTCGGCGTGCGCGGGAACACTGCGTCGCGATAAAGCTCCTTGTGCCGCTCGGCAACGACGTAACCGCCTTGCGCGGAGATGCGCAACGTGCCGTCGGCCGCCTGCTCCGCGTCCGGGTGCACTGCCTTATGTGCGAAGAACAGGGAAAATGGCTGGGTTCGTTTCCTCTGCAGAAAGTCGACCGCAAGGCCGTTCATGATGTCGGTGATGTAACCGGTGTGCT
The DNA here is from genome assembly GCA_963786295.1 of uncultured beta proteobacterium. Taxonomy (GTDB): domain Bacteria; phylum Pseudomonadota; class Gammaproteobacteria; order Burkholderiales; family Burkholderiaceae_F; genus JACCZX01. The sequence goes on from CAWAYV010000007.1 coordinate 83,769, forward strand.
GTACGTACCTACCGTCGTGATTTAACCGCGGGTCGTTCAGCTTTCCGTGCCCGTCGTAGCTGACCCAGGTGTCATAACCGGGTCGCGGCATGCCGTCGTTGCCCATGTGCCACTTGCCGATGTGCGCGGTCTCGTACCCGAGCCTGAGCAGTTCGAGGTGATAGTTCGGCAAGCGATGGCTCATCGCATCGCGCGCAACGTTATCAATGATTCCGTGGCGGCTGGCGTACTGCCCACTGACGATGGAAGCGCGATTCGGCGAACAGATCGGCGTCGTGTGAAACGCACGCTCGAAGATCGCGCCCTCACGCGCGAGCCGGTCGATGTGCGGCGTTTGCATGTACGGATGGCCGCCCGCGCCGAACTCGTCGTAACGCAGGTCGTCGATCAAGATCACGAGAAAATTGGGCTTCATGCGACAGACGGTGATACGCGGAGGCGCGTGCCGTCATCGTACGTGAGACTTTGGTGCCAGAACTCAGCAGGGTAGATTGCGTTGATGCGTCAAGCACACACGGTGCTTCAGATACAAACTCCGGGCCGCGGTTTTGTCGAGATCACACGTGACGTTCAAGCATGGGTTGCTCGCTGTGCGATCGGCAGTGGGTTGCTGACCATCTTCATCCGGCACACGTCGGCCAGCCTTCTGATTCAGGAAAATGCCGACCCTGAAGTCACGCGCGATCTGGAGCGGTTCTTCGCGCGCCTGGTGCCCGATGGCGACCCTTTGTTCGAGCATCGTGCCGAAGGCGCAGACGATATGCCCGCGCATGTTCGAGCGGCGTTAACGCAAACTCATCTATCAATTCCGGTAATGGACGACAAACCGGCGCTCGGAACGTGGCAAGGCATTTATCTGGTCGAGCATCGGACTCGTGCACATCGCCGCGAAGTCGTGCTGCATCTGGTTGGCGAGTAGCCGCTGCATGCGATTATTGACTAGGCTGGCAGGACTCTTAGCCCTTCAGATCGCGTCGGGTCGTTCGCGATTGACATCCTGTTTTATCCGGCGCATCGTGGCCCGGCCATGCACGCACGCCCGCTCTCGATAGCCCTCGTTGCGGTGACGCTCACCATCGCGCCGGTGGCGGCAATGTCCGAAATCTACAAGTGGGTCGAGGTCGACGGCTCGGTGCATTACGGCGACACGCCTCCTCGGTCGAAGAACGCGCGTCTGGTCGGGCAGGATTCCGGCACCGTCAGCGTTGTGCCGGGCATGTCGAAGGAGGAAAAGGACCGGTTGCGCGAGCGCGAAGATCAGCTGCGTCTGCAGCGCCTCGAACGCGAAGTCGAGGAACTACGTGCCCGTGAACAGGCGCGCGAATACGCTCAACCAGAGGTCGTTTATACCGATGTATATGTACCGGCCTACGGGTACTGGCGACCGCGGCATGGTCGCGATGTTGGTCACGTCAAGCCGCGCCCGGAACATCCGATTGCCAAACCAAGGCCGCCCCAGCGGACGCAGCCAATAGACGAGCTAAGCGCCGTTCGTCCACCGACCGGAGCCCTAAGCCGGCGCTAGGTGGACTACGGCACAACCGCTGCAAGTAAGCGGCGGCCGTGAACGTCTGAGTCGGGCCAATTACAACCCGACGGCTTCGGCAACAAGCCGCTTTAACTCACGACGCAACTTGTCGCGCGTAGATGCGAGTTTGCGGACCCGATTCAAATTATCGAGTTCGAAGGGGTCGCGGTCGAGGTCATAGAGTTCATCGAGCTCGCCAGTCCGGCCGCGATTGACCCAGTGAATGTACTTGTAGCGGTCGGTGCGCACTGCTTTGTACGTCATGCCTACCAGCCACGGCAACGCTTGCTCGGCCCAGTATTCGATCAGGATCGACTTGCGCCAAGGCGTGCGTCGAGCTGCAAACAACGGCAGCAACGATCGCCCTTGTATCTGCGGGCCCGGCTTACCTCCCGCCAACTCCAGCAATGTCGGCGCGAGGTCCTGGCAGATGACGAGTTCGCGCCGGCGTGAACCGGCCTTGACCTTGCGCGGATAACGCACGACAAACGGCGAGCGAATGCCCTCTTCGTAAGCAAAGCGTCGCTCCGGCCCCAGCGCGTGCTCGCCAAAAAAGAAGCCGTTGTCGCTGAGGAACACGATGAACGTGTTATCGAGCTCGCCGTTTTTCTCCAGTACATCGGTGATCGCACCGATGCCTTCGTCGACGGCCGCCATCATCCGGGCACGCAAGCGAATTTCTTCCTGCTCGCCCGATTGCAATGCCGACAAGATCGCCTGTGATGCGGCGCTTGATTTCATCGCGAAGCTATCGGCCCACGCCGGCTTGCTCTTGATCACGTCGGCGGGTGGCAACATGTTCGGCGTGCGCGGGAACACTGCGTCGCGATAGAGGCCCTTGTGCCGTTCGGCAACGACGTAACCGCCTTGCGCGGAGATGCGTAACGTGCCGTCGGCCGCCTGCTCCGCGTCAGGGTGCACTGCCTTATGTGCGAAGAACAGCGAAAATGGCTGGGTTCGTTTCTTCTGCAGAAAGTCGACCGCAAGGCCGTTCATGATGTCGGTGATGTAACCGGTGTGCTGTACGTACCTACCGTCGTGATTTAGCCGCGGGTCGTTCAGCCTTCCGTGCCCGTCGTAGCTGACCCACGTGTCATAACCGGGTCGCGGCATGCCGTCGTTGCCCATGTGCCACTTGCCGATGTGCGCGGTCTCGTACCCGAGCCGCAGCAGTTCGAGGTGATAGTTCGGCAAGCGATGACTCATCGCATCGCGCGCAACGTTATCAATGATTCCGTGGCGGCTGGCGTACTGCCCACTGACGATGGAAGCGCGATTCGGCGAACAGATCGGCGTCGTGTGAAACGCCCGCTCGAAGATCGCGCCCTCACGCGCGAGCCGGTCGATATGCGGCGTCAGCATGTACGGATGGCCGCCCGCGCCGAACTCGTCGTAACGCAGATCGTCGATCAAGATCACGAGAAAATTGGGCTTCATGCGAGGACGGTGATACGCGGAGGCGCGTGCCATCATCGTACGTGAGACTTTGGTGCCAGAACTCAGCAGGGTAGATTGCGTTGATGCGTCAAGCACACACGGTGCTTCAGATACAAACTCCGGGCCGCGGTTTTGTCGAGATCACACGTGACGTTCAGGCATGGGTTGCTCGCTGTGCGATCGGCAGTGGGTTGCTGACCATCTTCATCCGGCACACGTCGGCCAGCCTTCTGATTCAGGAAAATGCCGACCCTGAAGTCACGCGCGATCTGGAGCGGTTCTTCGCGCGCCTGGTGCCCGATGGCGACCCTTTGTTCGAGCATCGTGCCGAAGGCGCCGACGATATGCCCGCGCATGTTCGAGCGGCGTTAACGCAAACTCATCTATCAATTCCGGTAATGGACGACAAACCGGCGCTCGGAACGTGGCAGGGCATTTATCTGGTCGAGCATCGGACTCGTGCACATCGCCGCGAAGTCGTGCTGCATCTGCTCGGCGAGTAGCAGGCGTGCGATTATTGACTGCTGTTCGCAGGAGACACGATGAAACGACGTGACATGTTGCTGACGAATCCGTTGCCGTGATCGTCGATGGCGCGTAACACACAAGTCGCAGCCGATCACGATGCGCCTCCGATCACGCAGATCCTCGCGCGCTTTGTTGCAGGACATCCGTCGCGCGGATGGACTGACGCGGTCGAAAAGGAAGCGCACCGTACCCTGCTCAACTGGATCGGCTGCGCAGTGGGCGCCGCAAAACACGAAGCGGCTGAAGCGGCGCTGGGGGCAGTGCGCATGCTGCAGCCTGCCCCACAGGCAACCGTGCTCGGACGTGGCGAGCGCGTGGACATTGCAAGCGCTGCATTGATCAATGGCATCACGTCGCACACGTTCGACTTCGACGACACACATCTAAAGACGATCATTCACCCCGCCGGCCCGGTCGCGTCCGCGGCGCTCGCGCTCGCGGAGCTGACCGGCGCGTCCGGTCGGCAGTTGATCGATTCGCTCGTGCTCGGTATCGACGTCGCGTGCCGGCTCGGCAATACGATCTATCCGGACCACTACGACCGTGGTTGGCACATCACCGGCTCGACCGGGATGTTCGGCGCTGCCGCCGCGTGCTCGCGCCTGCTGCAGCTCGATGAACACTCGACGGCGATGGCGCTCGGCATCGCCGCGTCGCAGCCGATCGGCCTGCGCGAACAGTTCGGCACGATGACGAAACCGTTTCACCCCGGCGGCGCCGCGCGCGCAGGATTGATGGCCGCCTTGCTCGCGAAGAACGGCTTCACGGCGAGCCCAAAGTCGATCGAGGCGCCGCGCGGATTCGTGCAGGTCGTATCGGACAAGCGCAGCTGGAATGAGGTCACCGACGAACTCGGCGAGCGCTTCGAGATTTCGTTCAACACGTACAAGCCGTTTGCGTGCGGCATCGTGATTCACCCGAGCATTGACGCGTGCGTGCAGCTGCGCGAGCGTGGCGTGCGGGCTGAGCAAGTCGAGCGGATCGAGCTCAAAGTGCATTCGCTGGTGCTCGAATTGACAGGCAAGAAGGAACCGACGGACGGACTTCAAGGCAAGTTCAGCGTGTACCACGGCTGCGCGGTCGGGCTCATTTTCGGACGCGCCGGCGAGAGTGAGTTCTCCGA
>CAWAYV010000008.1:0-118090 GCA_963786295.1 uncultured beta proteobacterium
CATCGCGCATCTTGACGACTCGACCATACGAATCGATCGAAACGACCTGGAGGACGGGGTCGTTTGGAGCGAGGTTGACGCCGCCTCCCTGGTTCCGGTTCCTTGCGCCTTCCCCTGAGTCGCGCATCTGCGCCTGCAACGGCGCACTCAGAATCAGGGTGACCAGCGTCGCCAGGGTCAATAACTTGGACCGTTCCATCGTGTGCCTCCCTGAGTGAGCTGCTCGTTCTGACAGTACGAGAGGGATCTTAGTCCAGGTGTTAACGCTCCCACAGTGCGCCTGGCAGGCGGATCGCTGCGCTGCGACATATTGGATAGAATCAGCGATTCGCCGAAGGAGAGGGCAAACATGGCAACGTCCGTTCGCCTGATCAAGAAGTATCCGAATCGTCGCTTGTACGACACGCAAACCAGCACCTACATCACGCTGGCCGACGTGAAGCAGCTGGTGCTCGAGCATGAAGATTTTCAGGTAATCGATGCGAAGTCGAACGACGATCTGACGCGGCAGATCCTGCTGCAGATCATTCTTGAAGAAGAGGCGGGCGGGCTTCCGATGTTCTCGGCGCCGATGTTGTCGCACATCATTCGGCTGTACGGCAACGCGATGCAGGGCATGATGGGTTCGTACCTTGAGAAGAATATTCAGGCGTTCATCGACATCCAGGGCAAGCTGCAGGAGCAGAGCAAGGCCTTTTACGAAACCAACAAGATCGGTCCTGAGATGTGGACGCAGTTCGTCAACATGCAGGCGCCGATGATCCAGTCGATGATGTCGAACTACATCGAGCAATCGAAAAATCTGTTCGTGCAGATGCAGGAAAACATGCAGAACCAGGCGCGCTCGATGTTCACCGGATTTCCGGGCTTTCCCGGCGACAAGAAGTAACTGCCGCGATTGCGATGACGGTAACAGTGGCGGCGAATCGGCCGCGCAAGCAGGCCGTCAAGCAATGGGGCGCGCCGTCGGTGGGGTTTGTTTCTCTGGGCTGCCCCAAGGCGCTGGTCGACTCCGAATTGATCATCACGCAGCTGCGCGCCGAAGGCTACGCCACGAGCGCGAGCTACGGCGACGCCGATCTGGTCATCGTCAATACGTGCGGTTTCATTGACGCTGCGGTCAAGGAGTCGCTCGACGCGATCGGCGAGGCGATCGCCGAAAACGGCAAGGTCATCGTCACAGGTTGCCTGGGAGCGAAGAAGGATGGCGATCAGAACCTGATCGCCAAAGCGCACCCGAAGGTGCTCGCCGTGACGGGTCCACATGCCGCAGGTGAGGTGCTCGATCACGTGCATCGTCATCTACCCAAGCCGCACGATCCGTACACCGATCTTGTACCGCCGGCGGGCATCAAGCTGACGCCGCGGCATTACGCATACCTGAAGATTTCCGAAGGCTGCAATCATCGCTGCAGCTTCTGCATCATTCCTTCGATGCGTGGCGACCTGGTGTCGCGGCCAATCGGCGACGTGATGCGCGAGGCCGAGAATTTGTTAAAGCAGGGGGTGCGCGAGCTGCTGGTGATTTCGCAAGACACCAGCGCGTACGGGGTCGACGTCAAGTATCAAGTCGGCTTCGTCGGCGGCCGCGCGGTGCGCACGCGCATGACCGACCTGGTCAAAGAGCTCGGGCAGCTCGCGCAGGCCAACGATGCGTGGGTGCGGCTGCATTACGTGTATCCGTATCCGCACGTCGATGAGATCGTGCCGTTGATGGCTGAAGGAAAAGTGCTTCCATATCTCGACGTGCCGTTTCAACATGCGCATCCGCGCGTGCTAAAGGCGATGAAGCGGCCGGCGTCGGGCGAGAAAAATATCGAACGAATCCGCGCGTGGCGCGAGATCTGCCCCGACATCACGATCCGCTCGACATTCATTGCCGGCTTCCCGGGCGAGACCGAGGCCGAGTTCGAGTGTCTGTTGGACTTTCTACGCGAGGCTCAGCTTGATCGTGTCGGATGCTTTGCGTATTCGCCGGTGGATGGCGCAGCGGCGAACGCGTTGCCAGATCACGTGCCGGACGACATTCGCGAAGAGCGGCGTGGCCGCCTGATGCAACTGCAGCAGCAGATCTCCGCGCAGCGCCTGCAGCGCAAGGTAGGTACGGTGCAGCGCGTGTTGATCGACGAGGTCGGACCGACGGTCGCGACGGGTCGCACATCGGCTGACGCGCCGGAAATTGACGGCATTGTTGAGATTGCGACGGGCCGTCGCAAGTTAAAGGCCGGTGAGTTCGTTGATGTGAGTATTACGTCCGCCGCCGAACACGATTTGCGCGGCACGCTCGCGTGAGCTGACACGCAATGAACGCGCTGCGATTCGGTGCCACCCTCGCGTTGTTGACCTTGCTCGCACCGTCTGCGCTCGCGCAGGTCAGCGTAACGGCGTTCGGCGGCTACGCCGTCAGCGAAGGCATCGACAACGCCACGACCGGCGAGCGGGCGAGTGTCAAATCGGGCGTGACGTTCGGCGCTGCCGTTGACTACGATCTCGATTCGGTCACGCCAGCTGCAGCTGTTCTATGGTCAGCAGAACACGACGCTTGATCCGGGCGGCGGCCAGCCCAGATTCGATCTGAGGGTGCAGTACCTTCATTTGGGCGGTACCTACTTCTTCGATGGACCGATCGGGCGCGGACCCTACGCTGTGGGCGGACTCGGCGCGACTCATTTTTCGCCGAGCCTGAACGGGCTGCACAGCGAAACGGGGTTTTCGATGAACGTCGGGTTCGGATATCTGTGGCCGCTGGGCACTGCGGTGGCGGTCAGAGCGGAAGCGCGCGGGTTTATCACGTTCCTGAACAGCTCGGGTGGATTGTTTTGCTCGGGTGGTTGCATAGTGCTGTTGAGCGGTGATGGGTTTGCGCAAGGTCAAGTGATGCTGGGATTGACTGCGAGATTCTAGGAAGGCGAGGTTGCGATGAGAGAAGTGGTCGTTGTTGCCGGTGCTCGCACCGCGATTGGAACATTCGGTGGCAGTTTGAAAGATGTGCCGCCGAGTCAACTGGGCGCGATCGTCGTGGCGGAGGCTCTGAAGCGCGCACAGGTGAAGGGCGAGGAAGTCGGCCACGTCGTGTTTGGCCACGTCGTCAACACCGAGCCGAAGGATATGTATCTGGCGCGCGTCGCAGCGTTAAACGGCGGCGTCGCGCAGGGCGCGCCTTGTTTGACGCTGAATCGCCTCTGCGGCAGCGGCCTGCAAGCGATTATCTCGGCCGCGCAATCGATCACGCTCGGTGATGCCGATATCGCGATCGCTGGCGGCGCGGAAAACATGTCGCGTGGGCCATTCATATTGCCGACCGGTCGCTGGGGGCAGCGCATGGGCGACTTCAAGACAATCGACATGATGGTGGGTGCACTGCACGATCCATTCGACGTGATTCACATGGGGGTCACGGCGGAGAACGTCGCCAAGAAATGGAGCATTACGCGTGAAGAGCAGGACAAGCTCGCGGTCGAGAGCCATCGCCGCGCCGCGACCGCGACGAAGGAGGGTCGCTTCAAGAGCCAGATCGTGCCGGTCGAAGTAAAGGGCAAGAAGGGCCCGACGGTGTTCGACACCGACGAGCATTTTCGCGACGGCGCGACGCTGGAAGACATGGCGAAGCTGAAGCCGGTATTCGCGAAGGAAAACGGAACGGTCACTGCAGGCAATGCGTCCGGCATCAACGACGGCGCGGCTGCAGTGGTGCTGATGGAGCGCAGCGTCGCCGAGAAACGCGGCTTGAAGCCGATGGCGAGGCTGGTCAGCTACGGCCATGCGGGTGTTGATCCAAAGTACATGGGCATCGGTCCTGTGCCGTCGACGAGAAAAGCGCTCGAGCGTGCGGGACTGAAGGTTTCCGATCTCGATGTGATCGAAGCGAACGAGGCGTTTGCCGCCCAAGCTTGCGCAGTAGCAAAGGACCTGGGCTTTCCCGCCGACAAGTTGAACCCGAACGGCAGCGGCATCTCCCTTGGCCATCCGATCGGCGCGACCGGCGCGATGATTACCGTCAAAGCGCTGTACGAACTCGAGCGGATCGGCGGCCGCTACGCGCTGACGACGATGTGCATCGGCGGCGGGCAGGGGATTGCGGCGGTGTTCGAGCGGATGTAAGCAGCGTCAAGTGTCAGCATGTAAAGCGGCCGCGCGGCATACGCCGTTGAGGTAGACATGACGTGCGATGAGTTTTCCGAATCCCGCAGGCGGTTGCTGCTCGCAGTGGGGGGTGGTATTTGCGCGCCCGTTGCGGACACAAACGCTGCGGCTGCTGAGACACCGGAAGATCGTCTGCGCGCACTGCTGACGTGACCGGCGCTCGTTGAGGTTGTTGCGCGGCGATCAACATCTAGAAGCTACGTACTGGACGGTCAACGCCGGCTACAACCGGGACGAGTACCTGAACATCTGCTGGATGTTGCGCGACCTGCAGGCCGATCGCGTCATCCCAATCGATCATGGTTTGCTCGATGTGTTGTGTGGGGTGCAGGCGTGGCTGGCTAGCACGGGTGTTGACGCGCCGCTTCGTATTCATTCGGGCTACCGGACGCAGAAAACGAACAAGCTCACCGAAGGTGCGGCGCTCGACTCACGGCATATCGTCGGACGAGCAGCGGATATCAGCGTGGCGGGAGTGTCGAACGTCAAGCTGGCCGGCATGGCGAGTCTGCTCGGTCGCGGCGGCACCGGGCTTTATCCGGGACGCAACTTTGTTCACGTCGACACCGGCGATGAACGAATCTGGATCGATCGCCCACGCAAGAAGGTCTAGCGCAGTCTACTGAACGCCGTGCGTCTGCAGCCAGGCGAGCTTCGCTGCATATAGCTCGCGGTCATTGCGTGTCACACCATTCTCCAGCGCAAGAGTTAAATGCTTTCTGGCCGGCTCGATGTCTCCCAGCTTGACGTTGGCAAGGGCGAGCCAGTAGTGAGACTCAGCATGATAGTGGGCGCGAGCGACTTCTTTGGCGAACAGATCTCTGGCGTCCTTGAAGTTTCCCTGTTCCATGGCCGCCAGACCGAGATTGAAGTAATGAAACGGCCCGACCGCTTCGATCTGCGCCAGCCTGCGCAATAAGTCCGCCGATTCCGCGCTGCGCCCCTGCCGAGCGAAAACCTGAGCCAGGTTGGACATCGCTCGTGTATTCGTTGGCTCACGCTCCAGAAGGTAGCTGAATACCGTTGCAGCCTGAGCCAAGTCGCCGCGGCGCATGTAGGTAACGCCAAGCGTGTTGTGCGAGCCGAAATACTCGGGGCTCTGAAAAACGGCCTCGCGCGCCCATGCGTAGGCGTCATCTAATCGCCCTTCGACAAGCGCTTCGACCGCCTTGTTATTCATGTACATGGCAACGATGGTTTCCTCTTGAATCTCGCGTGAGCGCAGTGCACGCAGGTTCTCTCCGGGTAAGAAAGTCGATCGTCAGCGCGTTTGCGGGTCCCATCGAAGCCGTATCGTGACAATTTTCTGTCGAGCGTTACATTGACATGGCCGCTGCGCACGAGCAGGCCGCCGCTGCGACCCCAGGTTTCCTCCAGATACGCGCTCTGATATCTGACCTGCAACCCGATCTCCTTCGCAAACGCGGCGGTCATAACGACCAGCGAAAGGCAATTTCCGGCGCGCGCGTCGAATGCCTGCGAAGCATTGCGGGTCATGCTGGCGTCGTACTGCAGCTTTAGCTGATCCCTCTGGTAAAGCGCATGGATCAAACCTTGCTGCGGACCCATCAGCCGCAACTGAGGGGTGATCTCTGTCTTCAAATAGAGCTTCATCCGGTCGCTCAGTGCAAACACGTCGGCGGCGGTGACTGCGCTCGGAAGGCGCGGAGAAAAGGTGGTCCTTGAAGAGGAATTCCGGTGGCGCTATGCGCGGCTGCGGGCTGGCGCACGCCGCCAGCAATACGCACACAAGAGCTGCCCAATTACGCATTCGGTCTGTCCTTCCTGGCGCCGGTTACCCCCAGGGGGTAAGGACGCACAATAAGCATATCGCGATCGCCGTTTTGCGGTGTGCCAAATTAGCTACCGTTCGTAAACCAGTTGAGCACGCCGTCCAGTCCGCTGTGATCCAACGCGTAGGTCGCCTGCTCACGTACGACCGGCTTGGCACGGTACGCGACTGAAATGCCCCCCAGCTGCATCATCTTGACGTCGTTGGCGCCGTCCCCGATCACGATCGCTTTCGCGGTCGCGCAGCCGATCTCCGCACAAACGTCGCGTACCGCCTGCGCCTTGCCTTCAGCATCGATGATTTCGCCGCCGTTCGGGCCCGTTACCTTCCCGCTCAAGTGGCCGTCGACAATTTCAAGCTCGTTCGAGCGTGTGTAGTCGATGTTCAACTTCGCCTTCAGGCGCTCGGTGAAGAATGTGAAGCCTCCGGTCGCGAGCAGCGTCTTCAATCCCGCATTGCGGCATTCGGATACAAGCCGTTGTGCGCCGTCGTTGAGCGCCAGCTTTTCGTCGTGGACTCTTGCGAGCAGCGTCGCTTCCACCCCCGCCAACAGCGATACTCGCCGTCTGAGGCTTTCCTTGTAATCGACTTCACCGCGCATCGCGGCGTCCGTGATCGCGGCAATCTGCTCGCCCTTGCCCGCATACGCGGCGACTTCGTCGAGCGTTTCGATATTGACCAAGGTCGAATCCATATCGAGAGCCAGCAGGCGAAAATCGGACAAGCGCAGGCGAGGGTCGACGAAGGCGTTGTCGAGCTTCCAGAAGTCGGACAGCCCTTGCACCGCCTTACGCGTCTCGGCATCGTCGCGAACCGCAACGCAACGCGCAGCGCGCGTGTACAAAGTAATCCGCTCGGGCAGACAGACGACCTTGAATGTGTCGAGTGCTTCGGGCGACAACTTCGGCCCTTGTATAACGAGATCCTTCATCGCCGGAAGTTTAGATTGCCGGTGACTTTCAAATTGAACTGCGCGTGAGCTAACCTGCGCATCGCGTTTACCTCGAACGGAGGGTTCGGTGATTCGAATTTTGTTTTTGACTGTGGCTCCGGTTTTTGCTATGGCGCAGATGGGAGTTGAGGGCTATCAGCCAATGACGGCTGCAAAGTGAGTCGAGACGCTTTGCAATGGAGTCGTTTCGCACCGAGTCTCAACTGGATCCGACCGACGCCGATGTTTCGCCGATCGATCGCGGCTTGCACAGCTACAACCAGCAAGCCGCCGACCTCGCCGCGATTCACCGCTTCGCGTGTTATGCGAGGAGTCCTGAAGGAACGTTAGTCGGTGGAGCGCTTGCACGTTGGTGGGGCACGGCGTGCGAGCTGCAGCAGTTGTGGGTGGACGAAGCGTTGCGCCGTCGCGGGATTGGCGCTTTGCTTATGCAACGAGTCGAAGCGACTGCGATCGAGCACGGATGCCGGCTGATCTATCTCGATACGTTCAGCTTTCAGGCGCCGGAGTTCTATTACGGTCTCGGTTACGAGATCGCATGCCAGCTCGATGGATTTCCCGACGGCGGCTCGAAGTTCATCTTGCGCAAAGCATTGGTTAACTAGCGTGAACAGGCCCGATCGCTTTGAAGACTTCACGCAACCGCTGCAGACGGGCGTCGAGATGGGCGGTTTTCTCTTCGATGCGCAATCGCTCCGGGCCCGCCAGCCGCATCGTCTTTGAGCGCTGCATCAGCTGAATCAACTTGGCCGTATCGAACGGTGGATCAGGAACGAACTGAATCACGATCACGTCCGACGATGCATCTATCTTCTTGACTCCAAGCTGTTCCGCAATCAGCCGTAGCCGGTGTGTTTCGATCAGCGCCTTGGCCGCGTCGGGCAGCTTGCCGTAACGGTCGACCAGTTCTTCTTGCCGCTCGATCAATTCGTCTTCGCTATCGGCGGACGCCAGTTTCTTGTACATCGACAGTCGCTGGTGGACGTCGTTGACGTAGTCAGAGGGCAGCAGCGCTGGAGCGTGCAGATTGATCTCGGTTACTGCGCGCAGCGGCGCGAGCAGGTCGGGCTCGCGACCCGACCGCAGTGCACGCACCGCGGCGTTCAACATCTGCGTGTACAGATCGAAGCCGACTTCCTGCATGTTGCCGCTCTGGCTCTCACCGAGCACTTCGCCGGCGCCGCGGATCTCAAGATCATGCATCGCCAGATAAAAGCCGCTGCCGAGTTCTTCGAGGTTCTGGATCGCTTCGAGGCGTTTTTCCGCATTCTTCGTCAAGCCCCCGGCGTCGGGCACCATCAGGTACGCATACGCCTGGTGGTGCGAGCGGCCGACTCGGCCGCGCAACTGGTGCAGCTGTGCCAGCCCGAACTTGTCCGCGCGATGAATGATGATCGTGTTGGCGGTGGGTACGTCGATGCCGGTTTCGATGATCGTCGTGCATAACAGCAGATTGAAGCGCTGCTGGTAAAAATCGCGCATCACGCGTTCGAGATCGCGTTCCGGCATCTGACCGTGCGCGATCTCGATGCGCGCCTCCGGCAATAGCTCGGCCAGGCGCGCGCGCCGGTTGTCGATCGTGTCGACTTCGTTATGCAGGAAGTAAACCTGCCCGCCGCGCTTCAGTTCACGCAGCACGGCTTCACGGATCAGCGACGGACTCTCTTTGCGCACGAACGTCTTGATTGCCAGCCGGCGCTGCGGCGCGGTCGCGATCACCGAAAACTCGCGAATGCCCTCGAGCGACATCGCCAACGTCCGCGGGATCGGTGTTGCGGTCAAGGTCAAAACGTCGACTTCAGCGCGCAACGCCTTCAGCCGCTCTTTCTGCCGCACGCCGAAGCGGTGCTCTTCGTCGATGATGACGAGGCCGAGCCGCTCGAAGTTGATCGATTCAGTCAGCAACTTGTGCGTGCCGATCACGATGTCGATCGTGCCAGCGTTGATGCCGGCGACTGCCTGCGCGACCTCCTTGCTGGAGCGAAAACGCGACAACTCGGCGATCTGTACCGGCCAGTCGGCGAAGCGATCGCGAAAGGTCTGCATGTGCTGCTCGGCCAACAACGTTGTCGGGCACAACACGGCGACCTGCTTGCAGTCTGCAACGGCGGCAAATGCGGCGCGCAGCGCAACTTCGGTTTTGCCGAAGCCGACATCGCCGCACACCAGGCGGTCCATCGGAAAGCCCGCACTCATGTCTTTCAGCACCGCCTCGATCGCAGCCTGCTGATCGGGCGTTTCCTCAAACGGAAAGCCCTCGGCAAAAGCTTCAACGTCGTGCTGTTTGAATTCGAACGCGTGGCCCTCGCGTGCCGATCTGAGCGCATACAGGTTGAGCAGTTCGGCGGCGGTATCGCGCACTTGCTTTGCGGCCTTGCGCCGCGCCCGGTCCCAATCGCCGCTGCCGAGTTGATGCAATGGTGCAGCGTCGGGATCGGCGCCCGAATAGCGGCCGATCAGATGCAGTTGAGCAACCGGCACATACAACGTCGTTTCGTTCGCGTATTCCAGATGCAAAAACTCGGTCGGCCCGTCGCCCATGTCCATGCTCTGCAAGCCCAGATAGCGGCCGATGCCGTGCTCGACGTGAACCACCGGATCACCCACCCTCAGTTCCGCAAGGTCGCGGATCATCGCCTCGACGTTCGAGGCGCGCTCGCGCTGGCGTCCGCGCAGACGACGCGGGCTCGCCGCGTACAGCTCGGTTTCGGTGACGACGGCGATGCGCGGGTCGCGCAGCACGAACCCTTCGTGCAATGGCGCCACGCCGAGGCCGATTGCCGCATCGGACGCGATAAACGCGTTGAAGTCCGCGTTGTCCGCGAACGGCAATCGATACTCGGTCAGCATCTGCGAAATCGTTTCGCGGCGGCCGGCGGAGTCGGCAACGATCAACACGCGGCCGCGTGCTTCACCTCCGAAGTCGTCAACGAACGCGCGCAGCCGGCTGATGGGATCTTCAGCACGGCGCTCGACCGCAAGCAACGGCAGCGTGTCGAACGCTTCGTGCGTTCCTTCTCCCAACGAGATGCGCCCGTAATCCTTCGCAAGCGCGAAGAACCCTTCGGCGTTGAGGAAAAGATCGGCCGGCGGCACGATCGGCCGCGTGACGTCGCGAGAAAGGAATCGATAGCGCTCGCTGGTTTCGTTCCAGAAGCGAGCCATCGCCGCTTCGATCGGGCCGTGCAGCGCAACTACGCTGTTCGGCGGCAGATAGTCGAATAACGTTGCGGTCTCGTCGAAAAACAGCGGCAGGTAGTACTCGATGCCCGGTGATGCAATGCCGGTACCGATATCCTTGTAGACGCTCGAGCGGCTTGGGTCGCCTTCGATACGCTCGCGCCAGCGCCGGCGAAACGCCTGCCGCGCGGCTTCGTCGATTGGAAACTCGCGGCCCGGCAGTAGACGAACCTCGGGCACCGGATACAGCCCGCGCTGCGTGTCCGGATCAAACGCACGAATCGTGTCCAGCTGATCGCCGAATAGATCGAGCCGGTACGGCAGCGCTGAGCCCATCGGAAACAGGTCGATCAATCCGCCGCGAATTGCAAACTCGCCCGGTGCGACCACTTGCGACACGTGTTGATAGCCGGCGAACACCAGTTGCGCGCGCAGTGGCTCGGCGTCGATCGTCTGCCCCTGTTTGAAGAAAAACGTATGGCCGGCGACATATTGCGCAGGCGACAACCGGTACAGCGCGCTGGTGGCGGAAACGACCAGCACGTCGATTTCGGATTGCGGCTGGCTGAGCCGATACAGCGTCTCGAGCCGCTCGGACACGAGGTCCTGATGCGGCGACAGCGTGTCGTACGGCAACGTCTCCCAGTCGGGCAGCGGACGCACCGCGAGCGAGGGATCGAAATAGCGGATCTCGTCGACCAAGCGCTGTGCATCCAGCGCATCGGCCGATATCGCGACGACCAGCCGCTGCGCTCGACGAGCCTGCGCGGCAAATTGACTAAGCAACCAGGCATCGCCGGAGCCGGGCGGTCGCGCGAGGGCAAAACGAGTCCCTGCGGACGGTAAGGTCCACGATGTGCCCGCCGATGTCGCTTCGGGCGCGAGTGTTGAGACTTCTTCTTGGTTCAAGAAAATGCGCAAAAAAATACGGCAGCCAAGCATTGTCGCAGGCTGCCGAACTCGATCGCTATCATACGAAGCGTTGATGAGCTGCTCTTCGTGCCAATACCTCTTCGATACATAGCGCTGATCCCGGCCGCAGGCGTGGGCATTCGTCTGGGTCACGACGTTCCGAAGCAGTATTTGCGCCTGGGCGAGCGTACGATGCTCGAGCACTCGATTTCAGCGATGCTGAGCGATGCGCGCATCGATCGAGTCTTTGTGGTTGTCGCGCCAACGGACGACAAGTGGCAATCGATTCAGTCGGACGGCGCGCGCGTCGAGTTTCTGCCGGTGGGCGGCGCTTCGCGCGCAGAGAGCGTATTGAACGGACTCGTCGCGCTCACCGCGCGTACCCGTGATGATGATCGCGTACTGGTGCACGACGCGGCGCGGCCATGCCTCGGCAAGACGGAGTTGGCCCGATTGATCGATGTAGTCAGCAATGATGACGAGGGTGGCTTGCTCGCGGTGCCTTTGACGGATACGTTGAAGCGCGTGGAAGAAGGGCACGTCGTTGAAACCTTACAGCGCAACGGTCTGTGGTGCGCGCAAACGCCGCAAATGTTTCGCTTTGCATCGCTGCGCGCTGCACTGAGCGTAGGCTCGCTCGACGGCATCACCGATGAGGCGAGCGCGATCGAGCGCAATGGAAATTTTCCGCGGCTGGTGCTGGGCTCGGCAACGAACATCAAGGTGACCACCGAGCACGATCTGATGCTGGCCCGTGCGATCCTTGCTGAAAGAAGTTGCATACGATGAAGATTCGCGTCGGCCAGGGGTTCGATGTGCACGCGCTGGTACCGGGCCGAGCGCTCATGCTCGGCGGTGTCGATATTGCAAGTACGCGCGGACTGCTTGGCCACTCAGATGCGGATGTCTTGTTGCACGCGATTGCCGACGCAATTCTCGGTGCCGCTGCCATGGGCGATATCGGACAACTGTTTCCCAATAACGACGCGGCCTACAAGGATGCCGACAGCCGGCTGCTGCTGCAGGAAGCCGCGCAACGGGTGCGCGACGCAGGCTGGCGTATCGAGAACATCGACGCCACCGTCATCGCCGAGCAACCGAAAATCGCACCGCACGTTCCGGCAATGTGCCAAACGATTGCTGCATCGTGCGAAATCCCGGCAAGTGCTGTCAGTGTCAAAGGCAAGACCACCGAGAAACTCGGCTTTACCGGCCGCGATGAAGGAATAGCGGCGCTAGCCGTCGTACTTCTTGTCGGCGATTAAGGTTGCGACGAACACCGGGTAGCGAGCAGCCCCGAGGTTGCGCGAGGAGCGCGCAGAACTGGTACGTTGAGCACCGGAGGCGCAAGATCGGGCGCGCAGTAGTTTTGCATCAGGCTGTTAACGCGCGATGGTCATCTCGGCTCGCAGTCCGCGCGGACTGTTCGGCAGCAGGCGTAGCGAGCCGGCGTGCATGCGGGCAATGCGGTCCACAATCGGCAACCCAAGACCGGCCCCGGTACTGCCAGAGCGCGCGGATTCGCCGCGTTCGAACGGTCGCAACAGTCGATCGACCTCCGCGACAACGACGCCGGAGCCTCGATCGATGACCGCCACCGTTGCATGGTGCGGCATTGGCGGTTAGCGAGACCGTCACGTGCAATTGGCCGGTTTCTGAATCGCGACCGTAGCGCACTGCGTTGGTCAACAGATTGTCGAGCGCTCGATCAATTTCTGTCGCGAAGCCGCGGATGCGCACGTCTGGAGCGATATGCAGATGCACTGACGAGTCGGGTTCGGCGTCGATGCGCGCACGCTGCACCGCTGTCGTCACAGCCGCGCTGAGATCGACTTCGGCTGCAGGCGCCTGCGGCGCCGTGCGCGCGTAGTCGAGAAACTGGCGCACGATCGCGTCCATTTGTTCGATGTCGCCGACCATGGCGGCGCGGCTGACCTCCGGCAATTGCGCCATCTCGAGTTCGAGTCGCAATCGCGACAGCGGCGTGCGCAGGTCGTGCGAAATGCCTGCCAGCAGCAACGCGCGATCGGCTTCGAGTTTGCCCAGATCCGCCACCATCCGATTGAAACTCTCATTGACCGTGCGAATCTCGCTGGGTCCCGTTTCGGGAAGCGGGGCGGGATTGCGTCCGCTTCCCAACTCCGCACTGGCGCGCGACAACTGCGCCAATGGCCGATTGATCAAGCGGGTGATCAGAATCGCACCTATCACCGATAGCAACAGCGCCACCGCGGCCCAGCCGATCCACTGCGTACCGTAGGTCCGGGCGACAGGATCGCGATTGATGTAGACCCAGTAGTCATCGTCGGCGATCGAAAGGCTGATCCACAGGCCGGCGATTCCATTGACTTCCGAAGCCAGCCGCGTGCCGGCGCCAAGCTTGTTGACAATCGCCTGTTCGATCAGCTTCAACAGTGCACCGTCAGGCAGCGGCGTGACCTTGTCGTCGGGCTCAAGAGGATAAATTCGAACGCCTTCATTGGCGGCGAGCTCGGCCAGCAGATCGCTGCGGACGAACGGGTCTGCGTAGACGAGCGCAGCGCGGGTGATGTTGACAACTGATACGACCTGCTGTGCGATCGTCTGCGCACGCGGACCACGCTCCAGCACGCGATAACTCTGTATCCATGCCGTCAGGCTGGCGACGATCAGCAGCAACACCAACAGCAGCGTGCGCCAGAAGAGCGACGGCGAGCGCATTACTGGGTTTCTGGGTCCGGGATAAATACGTAGCCAAGTCCCCAGACGGTCTGGATGTAGCGCGGCTTCGTAGGATCAGGTTCAACCAGCTTGCGCAAACGCGAAATCTGCACATCGAGGCTGCGGTCGAACGCTTCATACTCGCGGCCACGCGCCATTTCCATCAACTTTTCGCGCGACAGCGGCACCCGCGGATAGCGCGCGAATGTCTTTAGCACCGCGAACTCACCGGTGGTCAGATTCACCGGCTCGCCGTCTTTGGTCAAGGTGCGCGTCGCAAGATCGAGCACGAATCCGCCGAAGGTCACTGGCTTGCCTTCACTGGCCGGCGCACCCGGTGCATCGTCGGGGCCGCGACGGCGCAGCACCGCGGTGATGCGCGCGAGCAGTTCGCGCGGGTTAAACGGCTTCGGCAGGTAGTCATCGGCGCCCATTTCCAGCCCGACGATGCGGTCGACGTCTTCGCCCTTGGCGGTCAGCATGATGATCGGCGTCTGATCGTTGCCTCCGCGCAGCCTGCGCATGATCGACAACCCGTCTTCGCCGGGCATCATCAAATCCAGGATCAGCAGGTCGTAACGCTCGCGCTGCCATAGCCGGTTCATCGTCTGCGCGCTGTCGGCGACGAACACGGCGTAGCCGTTATCACCCAGATAGCGCCGCAGCAGGTCTCGCAGTCTCGCGTCGTCGTCGACGACCAGAATTTTCGGAGGTTTGTGGCGCGTCATTGAATACTCACTGGCGGCAGCAGGGCTGCGATGCTATGGAACTTGTCGCGGCACCACCCTCGCGCAAACAAAGTGTTACAGAATTTACCCGTGCGCCGCATCGGTTGCGCTGATACGAGCCCCAGCGGCGCGTCCAAAGAAATATCATGCACACGATGATTCGGTGGCCTATTCGCCGCTCCTTTATGGCGGCTATTCGCGCATTTGGCGCCTCGGCGCTGGTTGCGGCGACCCTGTTCACGTCGTTTGCTTGGCCTGCGGATGCGGCCGAGCAGGGGCGTTTGCGCCTCACACCCGAACAGCGGCGCGATATGTTTGAACGCATGACGCCCGAGCAGCGTGAGCAATGGCGCAATGCCCGCTCGCCTGAAGAACGGCAGCGAGCGTTGCAGAGCCTTACTCCCGATCAGCGGCGCGAGACGTGGCAGCAACTGTCGCCGGAACAGCGCGAGTTGATGCTGCGGCGGATGACGCCCGAACAGCGGCAGAACCTGCGCGGGCAGATGACGCCCGACGAGCGCGAGGCGATGCGCCAAAGATTTCTGGAGCGTCAACAGGGCAACCGCCCGCCGGGGCCCGAGCAGAACGTGCCCCCCCGCGCCGTCAGCTTTCGCCGGAGGAACGGCAGCAGTTGCGAGAGCAGATCGAGCAGGCGCGGCGCGATGTTTACCGGCGTGGCGACGGTGGCAACAAAGGACCAAACAAATGATGCGTTGGCTTGGTGCGACTGATGATGGCATCGACGCTTGCGTTCAGCGGTCTCGCGGTTGCAGCCGAGCCTCAGCTCGGTGCACAGGGCGCAAAGCTGCTGCTGACGCGTGCGGGCTTCGCGCCGAACGATGCCGAGGTTGCTGCGTACGCCTCGCTCAGTCATGCAGCGGCGGTCGATCGCTTGCTGGCTGGTGTACGGACCACCGCCGTAACTCCCGCGCCTTCCTGGATTGATGAGCGCTTCGTTGCTCCGCGCGAATTTCGCTCGATGACCGATGAGGCTCGCCGCGCCTGGCTACAGCAGCAGGTTCGTATGGGCCTCGACCTGCGTGGCTGGTGGCTGCGCGAAATGGTGGCGACCCCGTCGCCGCTGACCGAGCGCATGACGCTGTTTTGGCACAACCACTTTGTGTCGGCGCAACCGAAGGTCCGCCAAACGCAGCTGATGTACCGGCAGAACGTATTGCTGCGCAGGCACGCGCTCGGTCGCTTTGATGAGTTGTTGCACGCCGTAGCCAAGGATCCGGCGATGCTGATCTACCTCGACTCGGCGACCAATCGGCGCGGGTCACCGAACGAGAATTTCGCCCGCGAAGTGATGGAGCTCTTCACGCTGGGCGAAGGAAAATATACCGAGGACGATATCAAGCAGGCGGCGCGCGCCTTTACCGGCTGGAGCATCGATCTCGATACCGGCGAATACACATTCCGTCGCTTTCTGCATGACGGCGGCGAGAAAACCGTATTCGGTAAGGCCGGAAATTTCGATGGCGACGCAGTGCTCGACATCATTCTCGCGCAGCCGGCAGTGGCGGAATTCATCGTTCGCAAACTGTGGCGTGAGTTCGTGTCGCCGCAGCCCGACGAAGCCCGTGTGAAAAGGATTGCCGCGCAGTTTCGTGCCAGCGGATGGAGCATTGCCCAGCCGGTACGCGCGCTGTTGCTGCAGCCCGAAGTCATTGCCCGTGACGAAGACAACGCGCTGGTGAAATCGCCCGCCGACCTGGTGGTCGGCTTCGTGCGCCAATCGGGAGGGGAGTTGAGCCAACCGGTGGCCGCCGCGGTCGCGCTGGCCGGCATGGGGCAGAACCTGTTTTCGCCGCCGAACGTGCGCGGATGGCCGGGCGGCGATGCCTGGATCAATACGCATACGCTGCTCGCGCGCAAGCAGTTTCTCGAGCGCGCGCTTGGTGGCACGGCGGGCGGCAAGTCGAGCGCAGAAGCATCGATGGACGATTCGATGTCGGGTTCGATGAAAGCCTGAAGAATTGCCGCGTCGCCGGCTGCAGATGCTCGAACAAACGGTATCCGTTCGCATCGATTCGGAAGCGTGGCTTGCCCGCGCCGGACTGGCGCCGGAGCGAGTGGTGGCTCCCGCGGCGCGTGCACGACTTGAACAAGCGGTGCTGGCAGTTCCGGCGACGTCACCCGCGCGAGACGGATCGCTTGGGCTCGACGCGTTGCGCACGATCGTCCTTGATCCCGCCTATCAACTCAAATGAGGCAACGCATGGATCGCCGCACATTTTTGTCCGCGTCGTCGGCGCTGCTGTCGTGCGCGACATTGCCCGCGTGGGCAGCGCCCGCGGCGCCCCGATTGCTGATCCTGATCGAGTTGCGCGGTGGCAATGACGCACTGAATACGGTGATCCCGATCGACGATGGTGCCTATTTCGATCTGCGCCCGCGCCTTGCGCTGAAAGCCGATGCGGTAGCGCGCTTCGCCGGTGCGCCCGCGCTGCATCCGTCGCTCGCCCCGCTCGAATCATTGTGGAGAGACGGTCAGATGGCGATCTTGCAGGGCGTCGGCTACCCGTTGCCCAATCTGTCTCACTTCCGCTCGATTGAAATCTGGGATACCGCATCGGACAGCCAGCAGTTCCTGCAGACCGGATGGCTCACGCGCACGGCGGACAAGCAAGCGGCCTTTGCTGCGCTGAGCGCCGATGGCGTTGTGATCGGCGCTGCCGATCTGGGGCCGCTGGCCGGCGGCGCGCGCGCAGTGGCGTTGAACGACCCGGCGCGCTTCGCGCGTCAGGCCCGCTTGGCGTCAGCCGACGGTATTCCGGCGCGTGGCGCGCTGGCACACGTGTTACGCGTCGAGAGCGACATCGTGCGCGCGGGAGCGGATGTTCGCTCCGACGTTTCTTTCAAGACCGAGTTTCCGCGCGGTGTGTTCGGACTCGCGGTGCAGCACGCGGCCGGCATCGCGGCGAGTGGCAAGGTTCCCGTGCTGCGACTGACGTTGTCCGGCTTCGACACGCATCAAAATCAACTGGGCATTCATGCGAATCTGCTGAAGGTGGTCGCTGAGTCGGTCGTTGCATTGCGCGCCGCATTGGGCGAGCACGGCGTGTGGGATCGCACGCTGATACTGACGTACTCGGAGTTCGGCAGACGGCCACGTGAGAACCAAAGCGGCGGCACCGATCACGGAACCGCCGGTACGCTGTTCGCGTTCGGCCCGCACGTGCGCGGCGGCGTGCATGGTGACGCGCCATCATTGCGCTCGCTCGATGACGGCGGCAACCTCCGGCACACGACCGACTTTCGTTGCGTGTACGCATCGGTGCTCGAACACTGGTGGCAATTGCCGTCCGAGCGCGTGCTGCAGCGACGTTTCGAGCCGGTCAGATTTATCTACGTAGCAACAAGTCGTTACGGCGACGCTAACGCGTTCGCTTCGTTAATATGCCGGCGACATGCCGAGCGTATCGCCTACCGTTCTCGCGATCGATACTGCTACTGACGTTTGTTCGGTGGCGGTGCTGCGCGGTGACCAGTTGACCGAGCTTGTAGAGATCGTCGGACAGCGGCACTCCGAGCGCGCGCTGCCGATGATCGACGCCGCGCTGGTAAAGGCGGGTGCGTCGCTGGGCGACATCGATGTCTTCGCGTTCGGCGCCGGCCCGGGATCGTTTACCGGCTTGCGCATCGCATGCGGAATCGCACAGGGGCTCGCGTACGGCAAACGCAAGCGCGTGGTGCCAGTCGGCAATCTGCGCGCGCTCGCGGCCCGCGCATTTGCGATGGTCACCGGCGGCGATCTGCTGCTGGCTGCGATCGATGCCCGTATGAACGAAGCGTACTGCGCCATCTATCGGCGCGACGAGCCGGTGAGCGAGGTCAGAGCACCCGCGCTCGAGCGGCCGCAATCGCTGGCGCAGCTTGCCATTGATGAGGGAGTCGATATCGTTGCAGGGAATGCTCTGGCGGTGTTTTCCGGGATCTGGCCGCACGACGAACGCTGGGTCGCATTGCCGGACGTGACACCATCGGCCGCAGCCATTGCGCAGTTGGCGCGCCGTGACGCGGCACGCGGACTGGCGATTCCGCCTGAGCAGGCGGCGCCCGTCTACGTACGCGACCGCGTTGCGCTGACGATCGAAGAGCGGCGGCAGGCAGCGAGCGCTTCGCCGGGCCGCCCCAAGGAGCGCGCGGGGGTGCCAAATGAGCCCTCTCGGAGGGATCGCGCGTAGCGCGAGGGAGCAACATTGAGCGCATTACCGAAGCAGGAGCTCGAGCGCTACACGCCGATGACCGAGGCCGATCTGCGCGAAGTCGTCGCAATCGAAGCCGACATCTATCCGTTTCCGTGGACGCGTGGCAACTTTCTCGATTCGGTGCGTGCTGGCTATAGCGTGTGGGTATTGCGCGATGAGACCAGCGCGCTGATTGCATATTCAGTGATGACCTTGATGATCGACGAAGCTCATTTGCTCAACTTGAGTGTCGCGCGCGATTGTCAGCGAGAAGGCGTCGGTTGGCGCACGCTCGAATGGATGGCGGAAGTCGCGCGCGGCTACGGAGCACGCACGATGCTGCTCGAAGTCAGGCCAAGCAACGCATCGGCGGTGCGGATGTACGAGCGTTACGGGTTCCAAAGGATCGGCGTGCGGCGGGGCTATTACCCGGCGCAAAGCGGCCGCGAAGACGCAATCGTGATGCGCGTTCCACTGTGACGATGGACATCAGGCGCGCTCAGCTGTGGCAGGCAATGGGGCTCGGCCCCATCTACCGGCTGCGCAGCGCAACGACGCACACACCGGCGGAGGCAGAACCAGCGCTGCCCGTCGCAGACCGCGCGGCCAGTATCGCGCGTCTTGAATGGAAAGAGCTTGGGCAGGAAGTTGCGCGCTGCCGCGCATGTTCGTTGTGCGAAACGCGAAAGCAGACCGTATTCGGCGTGGGCAATGCCAACGCCGAGTGGATGCTGATCGGTGAAGCGCCGGGCGCGGAAGAAGACGCGCGCGGTGAACCGTTTGTCGGGCAGGCAGGGCGCTTACTGGACAACATGCTGGCGAGCATCGGGATGTCGCGTGAGGGGCAAACGCCGAAGTCTGTGTACATCGCGAACGTGCTGAAGTGCCGTCCGCCCGGCAACCGCAACCCGCAACCGGAGGAAGTCTCGAAGTGCGAGCCGTTTCTTTTGCGCCAGATCGAGCTCGTGCACCCTGCGCTGATTGTCGTGATGGGCCGGTTCGCGGCGCAATCACTGCTTGGCACTGACGCCAGCATTGCCAGCCTGCGCGGCAGACCGCATCGGATCAACGTAGCAGGGCGTCAGATCCCCGTGGTGGTCACGTATCACCCGGCCTATTTGCTGCGTAATTTGATCGACAAGGAAAAGAGCTGGGCGGACCTATGTTTGGCGCGCAAGGTGCACGCCACTAGTGGCCTGTAAAGTCGATTCGGAAGGGAAAGGCGTGTCCGGGCGCGCCGAGTGCGCGAAGCGAGCCGCGTCGAATAGCCGACGCATATTCGCAAGGCGAGCGACAAGCAATCGGCCGCCCCGACGCGCAAGGCACTTCGAATTGGCTGTTATAGGCCACTTAGTGCGTGACTTCGCCGATCAGCGCCACTGAATCGAATTGCCGTTGATTGAATTGGTGGCGGAGCAGCACCAGGAACATCGTGACCGCGACGAACACGCCGAACAGCAGCATCACCGTCTGGATGCCCAGGTTCAGCCACACCAGAATCGCGTAGAGGCCGAGCATCACCAGGATGCTGGAGTTCTCATTGAAGTTTTGCACCGCAATCGAGTGCCCGGCCGACAGCAGCACGTGGCCGCGGTGTTGCAACAGGGCGTTCATCGGGACTACGAAGTAGCCTGCGAGCATGCCGATCAATACCAGAATTCCGCACGCGATCAGCAGGAAGTAGCTGGCGTTAATCGTGCCGAGCCGAATCGCACCCTCGGGCACGATCGCCGGCGAATAAAACGCCGCGCCGGCGACGATAACGCCCATCGCGATGCCCACCGGCAATACGCTCATCGCCTTTTTCAGCGACACCGTGGCAGCCGCGTACACCGCGCCCATCGTGATTCCGACCGCAACGACGGCCTGCAGAATCGCCGCGCGCGCAAGATCCAGCCCGAGCACGACTCTCCGCCCACTTCAAAACGATAAATTGCAGCGTCGCCCCGGCGCCCCAGAAAAGCGTCGTCACCGCAAGCGATATCTGCCCGAGCTTGTCGCGCCATAAGACTTTGCAACAGTGCACGAAGCCAACCAGTAGCTTCCATGGATGCGCATGTTGCTTCGCGTATCGCGCGCCCGTATCGCCGATCATCAGGTTGATCGCCGCGGCCAACACATAGATCCAGACGATGACCGAGATCGCCGCTTCGGCCGGCAAGTCGACACCGGTGTCTATGACAGGCATGTCATGCGCCAGCAGCCACGTGGCGACGTTCCTGTCGATCAGCACGCCTCCGATCAAGAATCCGACGATGATCGAAGTGACGGTGAGACCCTCGATCCAGCCGTTGGCAACCACGAGTTTCTCCGGCGGCAGCAACTCGGTCACGATGCCGTACTTGGCCGGCGAATACGCTGCCGCGCCGAAGCCGATCACTGCGTACGCGAGCAGCGGATGCACGCCCAGGAACATCATTACGCAGCCGCCGATCTTGATCATGTTCGTGATGAACATGACGCGCGCTTTCGGAAATGAATCGGCAAATGCCCCGACAAACGCGGCCAGCGCCACGTACGAGAACACGAAAAACAGCTTCAGCATCGGCGTCATCCAAGCCGGTGCTTCGACATCGCGTAGCAGGGCGATCGCAGCGATTAGCAGGGCGTTGTCGGCCAGCGACGAGAAAAATTGCGCGGCCATGATGACGTAGAAGCCGCGTTTCATCGCGCGATCGGCTGATGCTGTCGAATCAAGCGAAACGTCTCCCAAAATTTCCGCGCTTTATGACGCTGCGCTTTGGCGGCGTTATATCACGCAGTTACGCTCGGCCGATGACGCACGGCACTATGCTATTGAGCGTCAATTCACGTTCTAATTCCGATGCCACGCCCAATATCCGCCCTGATCGACTTGCCCGCGATGCGCCGCAATCTGGCGCTCGCGCGGCGGCATGCTCGCGGCCGGTTTGTGTGGGCCGTCGTCAAAGCGAATGCCTATGGGCATGGGTTGGTGCGTGCAACACGTGCCTTTGCGGAGGCCGACGGTCTTGCACTGCTCGATCTCGACGAGGCGCAGCGTGCGCGCGATGCAGGATGGTCGCGGCCGATCTTGCTGCTTCAAGGTTGTTTCGAGCCGCGTGACCTTGAGGCCGTAGCGGCGTTGAAGTTGACGCCGGTCGTGCACGACGCAGAGCAGATCGAGCATGCTCGAGCGCGCCCGGCTGCCGGCCCCGACTCGATGTGTATCTGAAATTCAATACCGGAATGAATCGCCTTGGCTTCGATGCACGCGATGGCGAGAGCGCGAAGTTGGCCTACGAGCGGCTGAAGGCGTCGACGAATGTCGCGCAACTGACGCTGATGATTCATCTTGCAAATGCGGATCGAGCGGACGGGGCCAGCGGGCCGGCAGAGGTGGCCGAGCAACTGGATGTGCTGCAAAGTGTTGCCAGCAGTTGGCCGGAGCCGCGCAGCTTTGCCAATTCGGCTGCGTTGTTTTTGCGGCCCGAAGTGAAGGGCGACTCGGTGCGGCCGGGAATTGCGCTGTACGGCGCGGCGACCGATGAGTCGCGTACCGCGGCGCAATTGGGTGTCGAGCCTGCGATGACGTTGAAGTCACGCTTGATCGCAGTGCAGACGCTGAAACCGGGAGCAGCGGTCGGCTATGGATCGCGGTTCGCGGCGTCGCGCTCGATGCGAATCGGCGTTGTTGCATGCGGCTATGCCGATGGTTATCCGCGCCATGCGCCGGATGGAACTCCGGTGATGGTCGACGGCGTTCGGGTATCGATAGCCGGTCGCGTATCGATGGACATGATCACAGTCGACCTGACTTCGGCTCCGCGCGCGGCAGTCGGCAGCGACGTCGAGCTGTGGGGCAGGAACCTTCCGATCGATGAAGTTGCAAACTTGTGCGGGACGGTCGGCTATGAATTGATGTGCGCGCTGGCTCAGCGCGTGCCGGTCACCGAAATCAATTGACTGAACCAATGGCGAAGGCGAAAACACAATTTGTCTGTGCAGAGTGCGGTGGCGCGAGCCTGAAGTGGCAGGGCCAGTGCCCGCACTGCAACGCATGGAACTCGCTGTCTGAAGCGCGAGTCGAGACGCTGGCGGAGCATCGCTACGGCGCCCTTGTTTCCACTGCGGCCACGCAATCTCTGGGCGACGTGCAAGCGCGCGAGATGCCGCGCATTGCATCTGGCCTCGACGAGTTCGATCGCGTGCTGGGCGGCGGTTTTGTCGAGGGCGGAGTCGTATTGATCGGCGGCGATCCCGGCATCGGCAAGTCGACACTCTTGTTGCAGTCGCTGGCCGCGTTATCGGCGAATGCTGCGGTGCTGTACGTCAGTGGCGAGGAGTCGGCAGCGCAGGTCGCGCTGCGCGCGAGGCGGCTCGGAGTAGACGCTGCAAGGGTTCGACTGCTGTCAGAAATTTCGCTCGAGCGCATCGTCGCGACGGTCGGGACTGAAAAGCCTTCGTTGCTGGTGATCGATTCGATCCAGACGCTGTACTCGGAACAGCTGCAGTCGGCGCCGGGCTCGGTAGCGCAGGTCCGCGAATGCGCGGCGCAGCTGACGCGCCTGGCGAAGCAATCGGGTTTGACGCTGATCATGATCGGCCACGTGACCAAGGACGGTTCGCTGGCGGGGCCGCGTGTACTCGAGCACATGGTCGATACGGTGCTGTACTTCGAAGGCGAGTCTCACTCGTCGTTCCGGCTGATTCGCGCATTCAAGAATCGCTTTGGCGCGGTTAACGAGCTGGGCGTGTTTGCGATGACCGATCGCGGGCTCAAGGGCGTTGCCAATCCATCGGCGCTGTTTCTGTCAAAGCACGACGTTCAGGTCGCGGGCTCGTGCGTGATGGCGACACAGGAAGGCACGCGACCGTTGCTGGTGGAAATTCAGGCGCTCGTCGACGCCGCGCATGTGCCGAATCCGCGCCGGCTGTCGGTCGGGCTCGATCAGCAGCGGCTGGCGATGCTGCTGGCCGTGTTGCACCGGCATGCGGGCATCGCGGCGTTCGATCAAGACGTTTTCGTCAACGCGGTCGGCGGCGTGCGCATCGGCGAGCCTGCGGCCGATCTAGCGGTGTTGCTCGCGGTCGTGTCGTCGATGCGCGATAAGCCGCTGCCGCGCGGGTTGGTTGCGTTCGGCGAAATCGGCTTGGCAGGAGAAGTTCGGCCGGCGCCGCGCGGACAGGAGCGCCTGCGCGAGGCGGCAAAGCTCGGCTTTTCGATGGCGCTGATACCGAAAGCGAACGCACCAAAGCACGCGATCGAGGGGCTCGAAGTGATCGCGGTCGATCGAGTCGAGCACGCATTGGCGCGCATGCGCGAGTAGTCATGCGACCGAGGTCACCGCCCGTGCCGCCGCGCGGCCGCTGCGCACAGCCGTTTCGAGCGTCGATGGATAGTCGGAATCGGTCCAATCTCCGGCGATAGCAAAGCCGGGCCACGGCGTTCGGTTGGGAGGGCGATGTAGATGGGGCACGGCCGCCAACGTTGCGCGCCGATCCGCAATCGCACGTGCATCGAGCGGGGCCGGCAAGCTCAGATCATCGGTGAGTTGCTGCGCCACTGCCTGGCAGACGTCTTCGAGCGACTCGGCTTCATGCGGGCCGCTCGAGCTGATGACAGCGGCAAGAACGCCTTGATTGGCGTGATCGAGCGCGCCGCGGTCGAAGACCCACTGTGCGTAGCGACGCTTGGCGGGATCATCGAGCAGCGCGGTGAAGCCGCGCGCCACGCGCACCGCGGGCGTGTATTTCAAGTAGACGGTGTAGATCGGCTCGTGCTCGAAGCGGGCCAGCGCTTCGTATATCGCGTTCAATATGTGTCGGTGCCCAACGATGTGCTCGAGGTGGGTGGGGGCGGCAGCGTAGACCACGGCGTCGACCTCGATCGTCCGCTCGGCCTCGTTGCGCAATCGAAGGTGAAAGCGATTCTTACGCTCGATCCGGTCGACTCTCGCGTCGCGGTAAACGTCTCCCCCGTGCGCCACCACGTAGCGCGCGACCGCATCGGGAAGCAGCGCCGAAAGATCGGCGCGCGGCACCCACATTTCACTGGCAGCGCCCGTGGCACCCAGCGAGTCACGCAACACGTTGGCAAAGATTTGCGCAGACGCCCGATCGAGCGGTGTGTTCAGCGCCGCCAACGCCAGCGGCCGCCACACTCGTCGAACGACCTGCGGCGTCTGCTTGCGTTCGAGCAACCACTCGGTCGTACTGCGATCGCTGCCGATATGCCAGTGCGACTTCTTCAGCGCTCGGAGAAACGCGATCATGGCGGCGCGATCGGAAAGGCCCAGACCGCGCGCAGCGATCAGCGCTGCAGCCAGATGCCAGGGTGCCGGCAGCCGTGCGACTTGCAGGCGAAATCCATCCGGGTAGTGCAGTTCGAACGGTCTCCGTTCGGCCACCGTGTCAAGCGCAACGCTTAGCTGCTTGAACAACGCTGCCGTTTCGCTGTATGCGCCGAGCAGCAAGTGCTGCCCGTTGTCGAGCACGTGCCCATGGCCCGCCAATTCCAGCGGCAGCCGCCGGGCGCGACCTCCCAACTCATCGCTGGCCTCGAGCAACGTAACGGAGACTCCGCTGGCGGCCAATTCGGCAGCCGCTGCGCAGCCAGCCCAGCCGGCGCCGATGACCGCGACTCTTCGCGGCGCGCTCAACCGCGTACCCACGTGCGCCACGCGAGCCACAGCTTGCGCAGCGGTGTCAATGCAATGCGCTGATGCAACACCTGAAAGTTCTCGTGCTCGATCTCTGCCAACAGGGCAGAGTAGATCGCACCCATCATCAGTCCGGGCCGTTGCGATTTGCGATCCACCTCGGGCAGCAGCGTCAGCGCCTCTTGATACGTCGCGCGTGCACGTTCCGTCTGAAAGCGCATCAGCGGCACAAAGCCTTCAACGTAACGCCCAGCGAGCACGTCGGATGCCTTGACCTCAAAACGCTGCATCTCATCGACCGGAAGATAAATCCGTCCGCGCCGTGCATCGTCACCGACGTCGCGAATGATGTTGATCAACTGCAGCGCGAGCCCGAGGCGGGCGGCATATTGCAGCGTTTGCGAATCGCGATGTCCGAAAATCCCCGCCGACATTTCGCCGACGACTCCGGCGACCAGGTGCGCATAGCGCTGCAGTGCTGAATAGTCGAGGAAACGATTCTGGCGCAGATCTACTTGCATGCCATCGAGAACAGCACTCAGCCGCTGTTCAGAAATTCCGAACTCGCCGCCAATGAAAGGCTGCAGAGCGCGCGTCACCGGATGAGTCGGATGTCCTCCGAACAGCTGCGCGATTTCCAGGCGCCACCAGCCCAGCGTGGCTTCGGCAGCGGTGGCGTCGCTGACTTCATCGACGACGTCATCCACTTCGCGGCAAAACGCATATACCGCGGTAATCGCACGCCGGCGTTCGGGCGGCAAGAACAAGAACGAGTAATAAAAGCTCGAACCGCTGCCGGCCGCTTTTTGCTGGCAGTACTCGTCGGGCGTCATCGTGCAGCTCGCAGCCAGCAAAAAGCGGTGCGGCGCCTCCGCGCCGCGGCCGCTTCAAGGGAGCGCGAAGCGCGACCGCGCTTCGCAGTTTGACAATATTCGTCCGGCGTCATGTTGACAGTGGTTGCAACGCGCGCCAGCCCATCAGCGTCCAGTCGCGTGCTGACAGCGTTGGGCGATGGGAAAAGACGTCGCCGTTGACGGCATCGATGCGTTCCAGAATTCGTAGCCCGCCTTGCACGACGAGCCGCAGTTCGAGCCCGATCCTCCCGCCGAGCGCACGCGCGAGCGGTGCGCCGCGTTGCAGAAGATCGCGCGTGCGCTGCACTTCGAAGGTCATCAGGCTCCGCCAACGCTCATCGGCAGTGCCGCGCGCAATCTGGCCTTCGTTGACACCAAATGTAGTCAGATCCTGCTGCGGCAAGTAGACGCGGCCCTTGCTCCAATCGAGCGCAATGTCCTGCCAGAAATTGGCCAGTTGCAAACCGGTGCAGATCGCATCGGACTGCTGCAGAAGTCTCGGCTCGCCGCGGCGAAAGAGCTGCAACAGCAAGCGGCCGACCGGATTAGCCGAGCGGCGGCAATAGTCGAGCAAGGCTTCGAAGGAGTCGTAGCGCACAGTCACGACGTCCTGCGAAAACGCAGACAGCAAGTCGTAGAGCAACGGCAGCTGCAGCTGATGCTCGCTGACTGCAGCGGCGAGGTCCGCCCACTCGGTTGGCGCACCGCTTTCGATCGCGTGCAGCTGCGCGCGCAAGACGTCGAGTGCTGCCAGACGTTCGGCCGGTGCCGCGTCTCCTTCATCGGCGAGGTCATCTGCAGTACGTGCGAATCGATAAATCGCGCGCACCGCGGGCCGTAGGTTCGCCGGCATTAACCACGATGCAACCGGAAAGTTCTCGTAGTGGCCGACACCCATGGCGTCGAAGCTATCACAGCTCATTGTGTGACTGAGCTGCCGCGATGGTTCCGTTAGAATCGGCGCCGTTTCGAGAGTCGCGATTAATCGCGACATCAGCACTGCGCCGCGAAGGTGGCGAAATTGGTAGACGCACCAGGTTTAGGTCCTGACGCCTTCACCGGCGTGGGGGTTCGAGTCCCCCCCTTCGCACCACCGACGAATTTCAACGACTAAGAATGCAACAGACCATACAGTCTCTCAGCGCGCTTGAACGCCGTGTCGATCTGACCGTTCCGGCAGCGGCCATTGAACAGGAAGTGAAGACGCGGCTCGCCAAACTCGCGCGCGACATGAAAATGCCCGGCTTTCGGCCGGGCAAGGTCCCGATCAAGATGGTTGCGCAGACGTACGGTGCGCAGGTGCAGGCTGAAGTTTTGAACGATAAGGTCGGCGAAGCGTTTAACTCGGCGGTGACGGCAAGCAACTTGAAAGTCGCCGGGCGGCCGCGGCTCGAAGCGCGCACAGTCGACGACGGCGACGCCACTTCAGACCAGAGCAGCAAGGATCTGACGTTTTCAGCAACTTTCGAGATCTATCCGGAAATCAGCATCGGCGACTTGTCCGGTGCCTCGGTGCAACGTGCTACGTGCCCGATCGGCGAGGCGGAAATCGACCGCACGCTGCATATCATGCGTACACAGCGCGCGACGTTTGAAGACGTGCAGCGGCCAGCGAAGGACGACGATGCCGTCACGATCGACTTCAAGGGCACGCATGCCGCAGGCGAGAATGCGGGGCAACCGTTCGAGGGCGGCAGCGCCAACGATTTCAAGTTCACGTTGGGCGAGGGCCGAATGCTGCCGGAGTTCGAGGCGGCGGTGCGCGGGATGTCGCCCGGACAAAGCAAGACGTTCGCGCTGACTTTTCCTGCTGACTACGGCGCGCAGGCTTTGGCCGGCAAGGCCGTCACTTTTGAAGTGACGGTCAAGCAGGTGCAGCAGCCGTTGTTGGCGCCGATCGATGCCGAGTTTGCGCGCTCGCTTGGTGTGGCCGATGGCGATGTCGCCAAGATGCGGACCGAGATCAAGAACAATCTGGGACGCGAAGTGGCTTCTCGCCTGAAAGCTCGCACCAAGGACCAGGCGATGGCCGCGCTGCTTGCGACCAGCTCATTCGAAGTGCCGAAATCGCTGGTTGAGTCGGAAAAGCAACGGTTGGCGGAGTCAGCTCGCAGCGACCTGATCGCGCGCGGCATGGCGGCCAAGGATGCGCCATTACCGCTCGATTTGTTTGCGGCAGAGGCGGAACGGCGCGTGCGGCTGGGCTTGTTATTGGGCGAAGTGGTGCGTGTCAATAACCTGCAATCGCGGCCCGATCAGATCCGCAAGCTGGTTGAAGAGATTGCACAGAGCTATGAAAAGCCGCAGGATGTGATTAACTGGTACTTGTCGGATCGCAAGCGGCTCGCTGACCTTGAAACCGTTGTGCTTGAGGACAACGTTACCAACTGGGTGTTACAGCGCGCAAAGGTTGTCGACACGCCGATCGAGTTCGACGAGCTGATGGGGCATAAACGCAAATGAGATTCTCAACAACGAGTACAGCGCAGATGAGCAGCGCGATGGAGCCGCAGGGCCTTGGCATGGTGCCGATCGTGATCGAGCAGAGCGGGCGCGGCGAGCGCGCCTACGATATCTATTCGCGGCTGCTGCGCGACCGGGTCGTGTTCATCGTGGGTGCGGTCACCGAGCAGACGGCCAACCTGGTCGTGGCACAGCTTCTATTTCTCGAATCGGAGAACCCGGATAAGGACATCTCACTCTATATAAACTCGCCGGGCGGCTCGGTGAGCGCAGGATTTGCGATTTTCGACACGATGCAATTCGTCAAGCCCGATGTGTCATCGATCTGCATCGGCGTGGCTGCCAGCATGGGCGCATTCCTGCTTGCCGCCGGGGCGAAAGGCAAGCGCTACTCGTTACCGAACTCGCGCATCATGATCCATCAACCGATGGGCGGTGTTCAGGGCCAGGCAGCCGATATCGAAATCCACGCCAAGGAAATTCTGTATCTGCGCGAGCGGCTGAACAAGATCCTGGCTGAGCGTACCGGTCAACCTGTCGAGAAGATCGCGAAAGACACCGATCGTGACAACTTCATGTCGGCCGACGATGCCGTAAAGTACGGGCTGATCGATAAAATATTCGTTAGCCGGAACGAGCAACCCTAGCAGACCGTCAACCGCCAGATATGTCGGACAAAAAAGGCTCGAGCGAGAAACTTCTGTACTGCTCGTTCTGCGGCAAGAGTCAGCATGAAGTCAAAAAGCTGATTGCCGGCCCGTCGGTATTCATCTGCGACGAATGCATCGACCTGTGTAACGACATCATCCGCGACGAGACGACCTCGGACGCGGGCTCGGGCGCCATCAAGTCTGATTTACCGACGCCGCGCGAGATCGGCACGATCCTGGATCAGTACGTCATCGGGCAGGACAAGGCGAAGCGAATCCTGTCGGTCGCTGTGTACAACCATTACAAGCGGTTGAAGCACATGGGCTCGAAGGACGACATCGAGCTTGCCAAGAGCAACATCTTGCTGATCGGCCCGACCGGTTCAGGCAAGACCCTGCTGGCACAGACGCTGGCGCGGCTACTGAACGTGCCGTTCGTGATCGCGGATGCGACCACCCTGACCGAGGCGGGTTACGTCGGTGAGGACGTCGAGAACATCATTCAAAAGTTGCTGCAGAACTGCAATTACGAAGTCGAGAAGGCGCAGCGCGGCATCGTTTATATCGACGAGATCGACAAGATTTCGCGCAAGAGCGACAACCCGTCAATTACGCGCGACGTATCCGGGGAGGGCGTGCAGCAGGCGTTGCTGAAACTGGTCGAAGGCACGATCGCCTCGGTGCCGCCGCAAGGCGGGCGCAAGCATCCGAATCAGGACTTCGTGCAGATCGACACAACCAATATTCTGTTCATTTGCGGCGGCGCGTTCGACGGGCTGGAAAAGATCATTCGCAACCGCTCGGAAAAGAGCGGCATAGGCTTCGCCGCCAGCGTGACCAGCCAGAGCGACCGCGCGGTCGGCGAGTTGCTACGCGACGTCGAGCCCGAGGATCTGATCAAGTTCGGGTTGATCCCGGAGCTGGTAGGACGCCTGCCGGTGATCGCCACGCTCGACGAACTGAGTGAGGAAGCGCTGGTGGAAATCCTGGTCGAGCCCAAAAACGCGCTGGTCAAGCAGTTTCATCGTCTGTTCCAGA
This sequence comes from uncultured beta proteobacterium, assembly GCA_963786295.1. GTDB lineage: Bacteria > Pseudomonadota > Gammaproteobacteria > Burkholderiales > Burkholderiaceae_F > JACCZX01. Next base: position 30,226 of record CAWAYV010000008.1, read on the forward strand.
TGGAAAGCGTAGAGCTCGAAATTCGCAACGACGGCCTGAAGGCGATTGCACGGAAAGCGCTTAAGCGCAAGACCGGGGCGCGTGGGCTGCGGTCGATCGTCGAGAGCATCTTGCTCGACGTGATGTACGACCTGCCGAGCACCAAAAACGTCATCAAAGTCGTTGTCGATGACAACACGATCACAGGCGGAAAACCGCTTCTTATCTACTCCGATCAACCCAAAGTTGCGAGCGCTCCACGCTAATGCGTGGATGCGATGCATCGGTTTACTCTGGTTTTCCCCGCCGTTATCCGGCGGGCGGCGCCGGCGGTCAGCATGCTAGATTGGCCTTACTCTGAATCCTTCTGCTCTTGCATTCACGCTGCACGGGCGCATATGGCGCTTAAAGTCACATGAAGGGAACGACTCGAATGACAACCCAGATCCTGCCGCCGGAAACGACGACTCTGCCGCTGCTGCCGTTGCGCGACGTGGTCGTCTTCCCGCACATGGTCATTCCGCTGTTCGTCGGGCGTCCGAAGTCGATCAAGGCGTTGGAAGCCGCGATGGAGGCCGGCAAAAGCATCATGCTGGTAGCGCAGAAAAATGCGGCGAAGGACGAGCCCGAAGCCGAGGACATCTACGAGATCGGCTGTGTAGCGAACATCCTCCAGATGCTGAAGCTGCCCGACGGCACGGTGAAAGTGCTGGTCGAGGGCGCGCAGCGCGCCCGCATCGAGCGCATTGTTGACGGCCCGGCGCATTTCACCGCCGACGTGCTGCCGATCGTGCCCGATCATCAATCCACCGCCGAATCCGAGGCGCTGCGCCGCGCGATCGTCACGCAGTTTGATCAGTACGTGAAGCTGAACAAGAAGATCCCGGCCGAAATCCTGACCTCGATCGCCGGAATCGACGAGGCGGGTCGCCTGGCCGACACGATTGCGGCGCACCTGCCGCTGAAGCTGGAGCAGAAGCAAAAGGTGCTCGAAATGTTCGGCATTAACGAGCGTCTCGAACATCTGCTGGCGCAGCTGGAAGCCGAAATCGACATCCTGCAGGTCGAAAAGCGCATCCGCGGCCGCGTCAAGCGGCAGATGGAAAAGAGCCAGCGCGAGTACTACCTGAACGAGCAGGTCAAGGCGATCCAGAAAGAGCTCGGCGAGGGCGAAGAGGGTGCCGACCTGGAAGAGCTCGAAAAGAAAATCAAGGCGGCGCGCATGCCGAAGGCCGCGCGCGACAAAGCCACTTCCGAGTTGAAGAAGCTGAAGCTGATGTCACCGATGTCGGCCGAGGCCACCGTCGTGCGCAACTATCTGGATACGCTGATCGGCTTGCCGTGGAAAAAGCGCAGCCGGATCAACAACGATCTTGGCAACGCCGAGAAAGTGTTGAACGACGATCACTACGGCCTGGAGAAGGTCAAGGAACGGATTCTCGAGTATCTGGCCGTTCAACAGAGAGTCGACAAGCTAAAGGCGCCGATCCTGTGTCTGGTCGGCCCGCCGGGCGTCGGCAAGACCTCGCTCGGACAATCGGTGGCGCGCGCGACGAACCGCAAATTCATTCGGATGGCGCTGGGCGGCGTGCGCGACGAAGCCGAGATCCGTGGCCACCGCCGTACCTACATCGGCTCGATGCCGGGCAAGATTCTGCAAAGCCTGGGCAAAGCCGGCGTCCGTAACCCACTGTTCCTGCTCGACGAAGTCGACAAGATGGGCATGGATTTTCGCGGCGACCCAGCGTCGGCGCTGCTGGAAGTGCTCGATCCGGAGCAGAACCACACGTTTCAGGACCACTACGTCGAAGTTGATTTCGATCTGTCGGACGTAATGTTTGTCTGCACCAGCAACACGATGAACATTCCACCGGCGCTACTGGATCGGATGGAAGTGATCCGGCTGTCGGGTTATACCGAAGAGGAAAAAATACACATCGGTCTGCAGCATCTGCTGCCCAAGCAGATGAAAACAAACGGGCTCAAGAGCGGCGAGCTGCTGATCGCCGAGAGCGCGATTCGCGACATCATTCGTTACTACACGCGCGAGGCCGGCGTTCGCTCGCTCGAGCGCGAGATCAGCAAGATCTGCCGTAAGGTCGTCAAGCAGCTGCTGCTGAAAAAGCAGGACAAGCGCGTACAGGTGACCGCGCGGAACCTGGACAAATTCCTCGGCGTGCGGCGCTACACGTTCGGCGTGGCCGAAAAAGAGAATCAGGTGGGGCAGGTGACCGGCCTGGCGTGGACCGAAGTCGGCGGCGATCTGCTGACGATCGAGGTTGTCACGATGCCGGGCAAAGCCAACGTGCATCGCACCGGATCGCTGGGTGACGTAATGAAGGAATCGGTCGAGGCGGCCCGTTCGGTGATGCGCGCCCGCGCGCGCCGCCTCGGAATTCGCGACGAGGTTTTCGAAAAAACCGACATTCACGTGCACTTTCCCGAGGGTGCAACGCCGAAGGACGGGCCGTCGGCTGGAATTGCGATCACAACCGCGCTGATCTCGGCCGTTAGCGGAATCCCGGTGCGCGCGGACGTCGCGATGACCGGCGAGATCACGCTGCGCGGTGAAGTGCTGGCGATCGGTGGCCTGAAGGAGAAGCTGCTTGCAGCACATCGCGGCGGCATCAAGACGGTGCTGATACCCGAGGAAAACGTCAAAGATCTCGCGGAGATTCCGGACAATGTCAAGAATCGACTTGAGATCATCCCCGTCAAGTGGATCGACAAGGTGCTCGAAGTTGCACTCGAGCGCCGCCCGGTGCCGCTGACCGACGATGAGATTGCCGCGACGCCGGTCAAGCCGCCAGAACCCCCGGCAGTCGGCGAAGTAGTCAAGCATTAGCGAACTCAGGGTTGCCGGCGCGCTTTGCAGCGCGCCGGCAACTGATTCTTTCGCTTTTTGCTGTTTCCTTTTCTTCTTCTTGACACTGCTACATCGTCGCGGTTGAATAGCCGTTCAAATCTTCAACCACATTTCCGCGCGCGCCGCAGATAACAAAACCCGCGAACAAATGCAAGATGCAGTGCGTCGCGCGCCGCGCAGTGAAGCGACAGTCAGATGACCGGGGGTGCATAAAGTGAACAAGACCGAATTGATCGACCACATCGCCAAACAAGCAGACATTTCAAAAGCAGCGGCGGGTCGGGCGCTTGAAGCGATCGTTGCGGGCATACGAGGCAGCTTGAAGCGAGGCAACTCGGTGACACTGGTCGGTTTCGGTACGTTCATCGTCAGCAAGCGCGCGGCACGTACAGGACGCAATCCGCGCACCAACGAAGAAATCAGGATCAAGGCAGCGAAAGTCCCGAAGTTCCGCCCGGGCAAGGCGCTGAAAGATTCGTTAAACTGACGCGCTTCCGGAGTTGATTGCTGAGCGATCGCGTGGCAAGCGATAGACGCCACGTCTAAGGGTGCTTAGCTCAGTTGGTAGAGCGGCGCCCTTACAAGGCGTAGGTCGGGAGTTCGAGCCTCTCAGCACCCACCAAGTTCAGGCATTGACTAGGAAGATATCTCGACGCAAAGCGTAGCGAGCAGCCCCGAGGTTGCGTCGAGGAGCGCAGGCGTACTGAACGTACGTTGAGCACCGCAGACGCAAGATCGGGGCGCGCAGTAGCTTTGCAGGGAGTGGTAGTTCAGTCGGTTAGAATACCGGCCTGTCACGCCGGGGGTCGCGGGTTCGAGTCCCGTCCACTCCGCCACACAACTTAAAAAAGGCGAACGCGAGTTCGCCTTTTTTGCTTCTGGTAGATCACTGTCAGGACATTTGCCATGTTTGATTTCGTCCGCACGCACCGCAACTGGATGATGCTGTTCATCCTGGTGCTGATTCTGCCGTCGTTCGTTTTTTTCGGTATTCAGGGCTACAACAGCTACGTCGATAAAGACGGTGCGCTGGCCACGGTAGACGGTGCGCCGATTACGCAGCAGGAGTACGACGCTGCGCTGCGCGACCGGGTCGAGCGCCTGCGGCAGGGCTTAGGAGCCAATTTCGACCCGAAGCTTCTCGAGACTCCTGAGGCGCGGGCCGCTGTCCTGGATCAACTCGTTCTCGACCGCGCGCTGGCCAACGAGGCGGCGAAATCGAACGTGGTCATTACCGTTGATCGCCTACGCGAATTCATCTCCAATGTTCCAGCGTTCCAGCAGGACGGCAAGTTCAGCTATGACCGTTACAAGGCTTTCCTGGCGTCGCGCGGCCAAAGCGAAGCGTCGTTCGAGCAGAGCCTGCGCAACGACCTGCGCAAGCAGACCTTCGTGCAGGCGGTCGTCGAGTCGGCGATCACGCCGAAGCAGGTGATCGATCGCATCGAGCGCATATTGCTGGAGCAGCGTGAAGTGCGCGAGCTTCGTTTCCCGGCCGAGCAGTTTGCATCCAAAGTATCGATCACCGATGCGCAGGTCGCCGAGTACTACCAGGCCAACCGCACCCAGTTCGAGATACCCGAAAGCGTGCGCGTCGAGTACGTCGTGCTGTCGCCGGACACGGTCGCGGGTAACGTCAAAGTCGCGGAGGAAGCCGTAAAGAGTTACTACGAGCAAAACAAGGCGCGCTACGGCACCGAGGAACAACGGCGGGCGAGCCACATCCTGATTGCCGCCGAGGGGTCCGATAAGGCAGGAGCTCGCAAGAAGGCCGAAGAGATCCTTGCCAAGGTCAAGGCAAACCCGAACGACTTTGCGAAGCTCGCCCGCGAAAACTCGAAAGATTCGGGCTCTGCAGTGCAAGGCGGCGACCTCGGATTCTTCGGGCGCGGCATGATGGTGAAGCCGTTTGAAGAGACCGCTTATCGGCTGAAAGCCGGCGAGATCAGCGATGTGGTGGAAACCGATTTCGGCTTTCACATCATCCGCGTGACCGAGATCAAACCCGCGCAGGCGAAACCGTTTGCCGACGTGCGCGCCGATATCGAAAGGGAGCTGAAGAGTCAGCAAGCGCAGAAAAATTTCACCGAGGCGGCCGATCAGTTCACCAACTTGGTGTACGAGCAGGCGGACTCGCTGCAGCCTGCGGTTCAAAAACTGAATCTGAAATTACTGAGTGCGGATAACCTGACACGCCGGGGCTTGCTGCCACACCTGGGGCCGCGTGTGGTCGAAGCGATTTTTGCCGAGGATTCGCTGAAGAATCGGCGCAATACGCAGGCGATCGAAGTTGCCACCAATACGCTGGTGTCGGCACGCGTGCTGGAACACCGTCCAGCGTCCGTGCAGCCGCTGGAGAAGGTGGCGTCGGAGATCCGCCAGCTGCTTGAACGTCGCGAAGCCGTTCGGCTGGCTCGTGAGGCCGGTGAGCAGCGGCTGGCAGAGCTGCGCAAAGAGCCGAGCGATGCCGGGTTCTCTGCTCCTAAGGTGGTGTCGCGCCGTCAACCACAGGATATGCCGCCCGATGCGCTGACCGAGGTGCTGCGCATTCCGGCGGACAAGCTTCCGCAATTCGTCGGTACTGAAATCGGCACAGATTTCCGCAGTGCCAGCGGCGCCGGCTACGTCATCGTGAAAGTGACCGCGTCGAAGCCAGGCGAACCGATACCGCCGGCGCAGCGCGATGCGCAAGCCAGAGCGATCAATCAGCAGGCCGCGGCCGCAGCCGAATACACGTATGCCGAGGGGCTAAAAGCGCGGCACAACGTGAAGATTTTGCGGGCAGATCTGCAGCGCAAGACGGAAGAAAAAGCGGCGGCTAAAAGCCCAACCGCGGACGTGAAATCAAGTCCGAGCAAGTAGGCTGGCGCTTTGGGCCGCCAAGGCTCGCGCGGCAGCTTTAAAGTCGTCGACGGCATCGCTTTCGATGCGCACGATGTCGGCGCTGGCCGCGCGCTCAAAGTTTCGATCGATCGATTTCAGATACGCCGGGTCGTAGTGCTCGACCAGCAACTGCTCGACGACGCTGTCCCAGTCGTCATCGCGGGCGAGCGCCTTCCATTGAGCGATCTTTTGGCGTCCGTGCAACGCCGATAGGCAATCAAGCTGAGTATCCAGCGCGTCGCGATCGCGCTCGAAATGCTCGTACTCGCTACGCAGCAGTCGGATGCGTGCCTGCAGCGGAACTTCCAGCCGCACGCACTCGGACGCGCGCATGTGCGTCAGCAAAGCGTCCGGAATCCGCAGCTCTCCGATCTTTCGGCTCTCGGACTCGACGAAGACGACGCGGATCGGATCGAAAGAGCGCAGCGCGGACCAGATGTGCGTTTCAAACATCTTCTGCGACGGCTGCGGTTGTGCGGGCAAGCCGCCGAGCACCGAGCCACGATGGTGCGCCAGCGACTCGAGATCCAGCACCTGCGCACCCTGCGCGCTCAGCTGCTGCAGCAGGCGGCTCTTGCCGCTGCCGGTTGTTCCGCAAACCACGCGCAGCGAAAGACGCGCGGGAAGCGTGGCGAGGTCGGCGACCACTTGTCTTCGGTACGCGCGATAACCGCCTTCGAGTTGCCGTGCCTGCCAGCCGACGCTTCTCAGAATGTGCGTCATTGCGCCGCTGCGATTGCCGCCGCGCCAGCAGTAGACGAGCGGCTGCCAGGTTTTCGGCTTTGAATGAAACTGCGTCTCCACATGATGCGCGATATTGCGCGAAACATAGGCCGCGCCGCGACGACGCGCCTCGAACGACGACTGCTGCCGATCCATCGTGCCGACCTCGACGCGCTCGGCGTCGGTTAGTACGGGGCAGTTGATCGCGCCCGGCAGATGATCGAGCGCGAATTCAGCTTCGCTGCGAACGTCGATCAAGGAATCGAATCGCGAAAGCTGCAGCAATGCATCGGACGCCGAGATCACGGAGCGCTCGGACGGTTCCCAGGAATCAGCCGTCACGACCTCGCTTTCGCCGGGGCCTTGGCCAAAATCATCGGCTCCAGCACCGGCCACACGGTCTGCAGAATTCTTGCCTGTGCCTGCGCGCTCGGATGAATTCGATCGGCCTGAAAAAAATCCGGCGAATCTGAGAAACCTTCGAGCAGAAACGGTACAAGCGCCGCATCGTGCTGCTTGGCCACGTTGGCGAACGCTGCGTAAAAACGCTCGGTGTATTCGCGGCCGTAATTCGCCGGCATCCTAATTCCGGCCACTACGACGCGCGCACCCATTGCCTGGCTGGCGCGAACCATGGCCGCCAGATTGTCTTGCATCCGCGCCACCGGCAATCCGCGTAATCCGTCGTTGCCGCCGAGTTCGATGATGACGATCGAAGGCCGGTGCTGCTTCAGCAGCGCAGGCAGGCGCGTGCGTCCACCGCTGGTGGTGTCACCGCTGATGCTGGCATTGACGACCGTATAATTCGAGCCGCTTTGCTGCAGTCGATTTGCAAGCAGCTGTACCCATCCTTGGCCGCGCTGTAATCCATACTCCGCCGACAGACTGTCGCCGATCACGAGAATCACCGGGCGTCCATCATCGTTGATGTTCTTGCTCGTGCGTGGACTGACCGCGCCGAGCACCGGTGCATTCAGTGCGACGGCGCACCAGGCGACCGCTAATAAACCAACGAAACGAATCAGGAAAGTTCTGCGCACGAGATGAATAAAGGCAAAAAAATCGCGGTCGAGGCGCGCAATCTCAGCAAGATCGTGCAAGACGCTACGGGCAGCTTGACCATTTTGGATGATATCAATCTGATGATCGCGTCCGGCGAAACGGTAGCCATCGTCGGCGCTTCGGGTTCGGGAAAATCCACACTGCTCGGACTGCTCGCGGGTCTCGATGTTCCGACATCAGGCGCGGTTAGCATCTTCGACAGGGATTTGTTCGCGCTCGATGAAGACGGGCGAGCAGCTTTACGAGCGGAGTCTCTCGGATTCGTTTTCCAGTCGTTTCAATTGTTGCCGCATCTGAATGCATTGGAAAACGTTTTGCTGCCGCTGGAGCTGACAGGACGTACGCCGGACGACGCGTCACCGGTCGACGCTGCGCGACACTTGTTGCAGCGAGTGGGCTTGGGTGAGCGGTTATCGCACTACCCGAAATACCTATCCGGAGGGGAGCAGCAGAGAGTCGCCCTGGCGCGCGCGTTTGTGCTGCGCCCGCCGCTGCTGTTGGCCGACGAGCCGACCGGCAGTCTTGATGCGCGGACCGGCGAAGCGGTGATCGAATTGATGTTTCAACTCAATCGCGAGCGCGGCTCGACGCTGTTACTCGTCACGCACGACCCTGATATCGCGCGGCGGTGCGCCCGGCAAATCGAGCTGCACGCCGGCCGTATTGTCGGCAGTGAGTTTGCGGCATCTGCTAAGTGAGTCGTTAATCAGCAGCTACCACTGCGCGCAACTTGGCCAATTCATCGACCGCTCGCTTTGCAATGTCGCCGGCAACCAGCCCGACATCGCGGCCTTCGCCGGCGCGGCCGTGCAGCCAGGTCGCAGCCAACGTCGCCTGCCACGGGTCGAAGTGCTGAGCGAGCAGCCCGCCTAGCAGCCCTGCCAGCACGTCACCCGTGCCAGCCGTTGCAAGCGCTGGACCACCGGTTGGGTTGATAGCGCAGCGACCGTTCGTGTGCACGCTGATAGTGCCGGCGCCTTTCAGCACGACCAGGCTTCGATAGCGCGTTGCCAACTCGCGTGTGCGCACGATGCGGTCGACCTGAATGGCGTCGGCCGATGTCTCCAGCAAACGAGCCGCCTCGAGAGGGTGTGGTGTGAGCACCGTCGTGGCATTGCGGGCGGCGAGGCACTCGCCCAGGGCGGGACCCTGTGACAACAGGTTCAGGGCATCGGCGTCGATGATCAGCGAAGCATCGCTGTCCAACGCCCATTGCAACGCCCGCCGTGCTGCATCGTTCTTGCCCAGGCCGCAGCCGATCACGATCGAATGCGGACTTTCGATCGATGCATACGGACGAAACATCAACTCAGGTTGGCACGGATCGACGCGGAATTCGGGTGCACCGATGCAATCGACGTAAACGCGGCCGGCGCCGATGATCAGTGCCGCCCGCGCCGCGAGGAGTGCGGCGCCGACCATGCCCGTGCCGCCGCCGATCACCAATGCATTGCCGTAGCTTCCTTTGTGCGTGTTGCGCCGGCGCGGCGCGACGATCTGAGAAAAATCGCCCGGATCGGCCAGCGTGGTGCGAGCGTGCGGGGTTTCGATGCCGAGTGTGTCGAGCGTCACCGTGCCGGCAGCGTCGACACCGTCACCGGTGTGCAAGCCGGGTTTGTCCGCGATGAACGTGATCGTTTCCGATGCGTGGACGCCTTCAACCCCTCCGATCCAGCAGCCGCGATCCGCATCGAGTCCGCTCGGTACGTCGATCGCGATCACGCGTGTGCGCTGCTCGTTGATCCACTGCACGGCTGCGAGCAGCGTACCTTGCAGTGGGCGCGTTTGACCGATACCGAGCACAGCATCGACGATCACGTCGAAATTTTTCTGTGCTGCCCAGTCCTTGCGCGTCGTGCCACCGGATGCGCGCCACCGCGCCAGAGCATCGCGTGCGTCGCCGGTAACAGGTTCGGCCAATTGAATGCATGTGACGCGATGACGCGCGGCTTGCAATTCGGTGGCGGCGACATAGCCGTCGCCACCGTTGTTGCCGGGACCGGCGACCACGCATATCGACAGTGGCTTGCCGAATTGCAAAGTAGCGATACGACTTGCTACCGCGGCGCCGGCGCGCGCCATCAACGTTCCAGCGGGGAGTTCACGCTGCGCTGTTTTTTCGGCCGCGCGCAGTTCGGCAACGGTGTACAGCGGAGTTCCCATGGCTACCGGCTGCGTGCGTAACGGTCGAGCGTCAAGCCGTCGAGGTCGATTGCCGGGGCTCTTCCGGCGATTACATCGGCTACGACGCGCGCGGAGCCGCATGACATGGCCCAGCCAGTCGAGCCGTGTCCTGTGTTGACGTACAAATTGGTGATCGGAGTTTTGCCCAGCACCGGAGGACCGTCGGGCAGCATCGGACGCGCGCCGACCCAGAAGCGCGATTTCGCGTACGAAGCGGCGTAAGGAAACCAGTCCTGCGCCACCTTCAACAGCGTTCGCAACGCGCTGTCGCGCAGCTGCATGCCGCGCGTGCCCAGCTCCGCGGTGCCCGCGATTCTGAGCCACTTTCCCATTCGAGTGATCGCGACCTTGTACGTTTCGTCCATCACGCTGATGTACGGCGCATGATCGAAGGCGGTGATGGAGGCAGTTGCAGAGTAGCCCTTGACGGGCTGCATAGGCACGCGAATGCCGAGCGGCCGTAGTAACGCCACGCTGTCGATTCCGCCGGCCACTACAAAAGCATCGCCGCTAACGACTCCAGTCTCGGTCTGCAACTGGGTCACTCGCTGTAGCTCAGTTCGCAGGCTTTGCGCGGCCACGTTGAAGCGAAAGTCGACACCGTCACGAATTGCGATCTCTTTTAACTGCTGCGCAAAGAAAGCACAGTTGCCGGTTTCGTCGTTGGGAAGATGAAGCGCCCCCGCAAGTCGAGTCGGCCCGTGCAACGCGGGTTCCAGCGCGTGCGCCTCGTCTGTATTCAGCAGTCGGTGCTCGACACCGAGCTCGGCGAGCATTTTTCGCGTGATGGCTGAGCGCTCGACTTCGATATGTGTGCGAAACAACTGCAGGTAGCCGGTCGTTTGCTCGTAGTCAAGCTTATGCAGCTCGCGCAACGCGCGCAACTCGGCCTGACTATAGAACGCGAGCCGCTGCATACGCGCCTTGTTGCGTGTAAAGCGCTCGAGCCTGCATTCGCCCAGCCAGCGCGCGATCCAGCGCCACAGTGCCGGGTCGAGCGATGGCCGGAACACGACTGGCGCTTCGGCCTTGAACAGATACGAAAACACCTTGGCCGGCATGCCGGGCTGCGACCATGGCGCGACATACGACGGCGCCATCACTCCGGCATTGGCGAAGCTTGTTTCCTGCGCCACACCGGAGCGCCGCTCGATCACGGTCACATCGTGGCCGTCGCGCCGCAGGAAGTACGCGGTAGTCACGCCGATGATGCCGGCGCCGATGACGACGATGTGCATTAGAGTGGCACGTCGATTAGGAGGGAAAGGCAGCCAGGGCGCGATCGCAGGAAAAATCGCGATCAACGCGATCGCGACCAGCAGCATCGCGAAAAACGGCAACGCCTGAGCGCCCATCACCAGATCGGGCAGCCAGGTCGCGATCGCAGGAAAGATCGTGATCAACGCAATGGCGACCAGCAGCATCGCAAAAAACGGCAGCGCCGCGCGCGCGATCGTATTGCTGTCCTTGCCGGTCATGTTCTGCAAGACGAATAGATTGAAGCCGACCGGCGGTGTGACCTCCGCGATTTCAACCAGCAGCACGACGAACACTCCAAACCACACCAGATCGAATCCTGCCGTCTGAATCATCGGCAACACGACCGCGGCGGTCAACACGATCATCGAGATGCCGTCGAGCGCGGTTCCGAGGATCACGTAGAACACCGCCAGAATTGCGATCAACGCGTATCGATTCAGCCCGAGCGCGCCGACCCATTCGGCGAGCTCGCGCGGAATGCCCGTAAACGCCATCGCCTTACTGAGAAACGACGCTCCGGCCAGAATGAACATGATCATGCACGACACGCGCGTTGCACCGACCAGGCTCTCGGCAAACTTCGCCCGCGTCAATGAGCCGCCCCACCACGCGATGACCAGCGAGCCCAGCACCCCATACGCCGCGCACTCGGTGGCGGTCGCGAGCCCGGCGAGCAGCACGTACAAGATGAATACGATCAACAGCGCGCACGGAATCAGCTCGCGCGAGCGGCGCAGCTTTTCGAGCAGCGGCACGCGCTCACCGGCGCCCGGTGTGCGCTCAGGATTCATCAGCGCCCAGACAATGATGTAGCCGGAAAACAGCGCCATTAACAACACGCCGGGCATGATGCCTGCCAGAAAGACGCGAATGATCGAGGCGTCTGCCGCCACCGCATAGACGACCATCGTGATCGACGGCGGAATCAGTATTCCAAGCGTACCGGCGGTTGCGAGCGAACCGAGCGCGATCTGTTCGTCGTAGCCGCGCCGCCTGAGCTCCGGCAAAGCGACTTTTGCAATCGTTGCGCACGTGGCCGCCGACGAACCTGACACCGATCCGAAAATGCCGCAGCCGAGAATATTGACGTGCATCAGTCGTCCGGGAATTCGTTGCAGCCACGGCGCGAGTCCTTCGAACATCTGTTCAGACAACCGCGTGCGGAACAGAATCTCGCCCATCCAGATAAATAACGGTAGCGCCGCCAATTCCCACGACGCATTCGTTCCCCAGAACGCCGTGAACAGGCTGCGGCCCGGCGAAGTGTCGGTAAATCCTTCGAGCCCGATCCAGCCGACGATGCCGAGCGACATGCCGATCCAAACGCCGGCGCACAGCACGACGCCGAGCAGCCCGAGCAACACTGCGCCGACGACGACGGCGCTCATGGTTTGCTCCTCACGGGTTCCTAAAAGTCTTCGGTGAAATCACCGCGAGCGTGACGCTCGTCGACCGCGACCTGATACGCGGGCCGGTGACCGCGCAATACCGCAACCAATTCGTCGATGACCGCAATCAGCAGTATCGTGGCGCCGAAGGCGAACGACAGCTGCGGAATCCAGATCGGAACGACCAACAGTCCGATCGACATCTCGTCGTAGCGCCAGCTCTCATACACGCCAAAATTTGCCCATCCGGCCAGGACTGCGCTCGCGACCAGTGCAATCAGCAGCGCAACGATTTCGGCATAGTGTCGGCGCACAGGCGAGAGGCTATCGAGTACCAGCAGCATGCGAACGAAATCGCCACGCCTGAACGCGCTGGCCATCGGCAGGAACGCCGCCGCGGCGCACATCCATGACACCAGATCATCGGTGCCACTCAGGCTGATGCCCAACGGGCGCGTCAACGCGCCGCCGATCATCACGACAAAAATGGCGCAGACAAAAAAAGCTCCGCAATAAGCGGAGCCGTCGTACAGTGCGTCGAGCCAGCGGCGCATGGTGTTGTCAGCGGCTCACTATTTTTTGCGATACGCGTCGACGATTTCCTTGCCGTCGGCTCCGGCCTGCTTCAGCCAGTCACCGAGCATCTCGTCACCGATCTTCTTCATGTCGCCCATTAACTGGGGACTCGGCTTAACGACGGTCATCTTGTTTTTCTGCAGGATGCCGAGCGATTCATCGGTATAGCCGCGCATCCGCTCCCAGCCTTTGCGCTCGGCGTCGGCTGCGGCCTTCAGCAGCGCTTCTTGCGTCGGTTTATCGAGCTTTTCAAAGTCGCGCAGGTTGACGATCACCATGTTCTTCGGCACCCAGGCATTGACCGTATGAAAGTGCGTCAGCGTCTCCCAGACCTTGCTGTCGACCCCGGTCGCGCCGGACGACATGAACGAATCAACCGCACCGGTCGCAAGCGCCTGCGACAACTCGGCGGCTTGAATCGTCAGTGATTGAGCACCGACCGACTGCGCGATCTTCGACGTGGCAGGGTTATACGCACGCCATTTCAGGCCCTTCATGTCGGCGGCCGAGCGCAGCTCCTTTTTCGCATAGATGCCTTGCGGCGGCCACGCCACTGCATACAACAGCTTGGCGCCACGTTTGGCGAGCAGCCGATCGGCCACGGGCTTCTGTGCCTGCCACAGCTTGTACGCGTCGTCGAAGCCGGTCGCCAGAAACGGCAGCGAATCGACGCCGAAGACCGGATTCTGATTGACCATCACGCTCATCAGAATCTCGCCCATCTGCGCCTGCCCGCTTTCGACTGCGCGCGCGATCTCCGGCACCTTGAACAGCGATCCATTCGCGTGCACGGTGATCTTGATCTTGCCGTTGGTCGCGAACTCGACGTCCTTGGCAAACTGATTCAACGTCACGGTGTGCGGATTGCCGATCGGATAACCCGCGGCGAGATTCCAGTTCGATTGCGCGACAACGGGTGCATTGGCGAGTGACAACGCGGCGGCAGCGCTCAACAAAAGTAAACGACGTTTCATGGTGTCCTCGTAGGTGCCGTCAATCGGAAGGGCGTAGATGCGTTGGTAACATCGCTGGCACGCAATACTAAAGCACACACCGCTTAACCATGGGACTGCCGGTGAACACCGAGCGTCGCTGGCAATTCTGGATCGATCGCGGCGGAACTTTCACCGACGTTGTCGCGCGCCGGCCCGACGGTTCGTTGGTGACGCACAAACTGCTGTCCGACAACCCCGAGCAGTACGCCGACGCGGCGATTGCCGGGATTCGACGCTTGCTACGCGTGCCGGCCAACGCGCCGGTGCCGGTCGATCAGATCGACGCAGTCAAGATGGGAACGACGGTCGCAACCAATGCGCTGCTCGAACGCAAAGGCGAGCGCACTGCACTGGTGGTGACGCGTGGTTTTCGCGACGCGTTGCGCATCGCGTATCAGAATCGCCCGAGGCTGTTCGACCGGCACATTGTGCTGCCCGAGCTGTTGTATTCAAAGGTAGTCGAGGTCGACGAGCGGATCGGGGCGCACGGCGACGTGGTGAAGCCGCTCGATCTCGCAAAAGTGCGCGCGGACCTTGAGGAAACATACGCCGCGGGATTTCGCTCCGTCGCGATCGTGCTGATGCACGGTTATCGCTACCCCGCGCACGAAGCGGCGCTGGAAGCCGCGGCGCGCGAGATCGGCTTCACGCAGGTTTCGGCGTCGCATCGCGTCAGCGCGCTGATGAAATTCGTCGCGCGCGGCGACACCACGGTGGTCGATGCTTACTTGTCGCCGATTTTGCGGCGCTACGTCGACCAGGTCGCGCGCGAGCTCCCGGGAACACGGCTGCTGTTCATGCAGTCGTCCGGCGGCCTGACCGATGCCCGCCGCTTTCAAGGCAAGGATTCGATTCTTTCGGGTCCGGCAGGTGGCATCGTCGGCATGGTGCGAACCAGCCTTGCCGCCGGATTCGATCGCGTGATCGGCTTCGACATGGGCGGCACGTCGACCGACGTATCGCATTTCGCCGGTCGCGACGTCAGCGACTGCGAGCGGGCATTCGAAACGCAAGTGGCCGGCGTGCGAATGCGCGCACCGATGATGAGCATCCACACCGTCGCCGCGGGTGGCGGATCGATCCTGCACTTCGATGGCGCGAGGTTAAGGGTCGGGCCGGACTCAGCGGGTGCGAATCCAGGTCCGGCGTGCTACCGACGCGGGGGGCCGCTGACCGTGACCGATTGCAATGTGATGGTGGGAAAGATTCAGCCGGAGTTTTTTCCGAAGGTGTTCGGGAAAGCGGCGAACGAAGCGCTCGACGACGAAGTGGTGCGCGAAAAATTCGCCGTACTGGCGATGGAAGTCGAGGAGGCCACCGGCCGTGCGCTGTCGCCCGAGCAATTGGCCGACGGCTACCTCGACATCGCCGTCGGCAACATGGCCGAAGCGATCAAGCGCATCTCGATCCAGCGCGGCCACGATGTGACGCAGTACACGTTGAGCGTGTTCGGTGGCGCCGGCGGTCAACACGCGTGCCGCGTAGCCGACGCGCTCGGCATGACGCGCATCTTCGTTCACCCGCTAGCCGGTGTGCTGTCAGCGTACGGCATGGGACTGGCGGACCAGACTGCAATGCGAGAGCAATCGATCGAACGGCGGCTGCGACCGGATGCGATGGCTACGCTGAGCGAGTCACTCGATCACCTGGCGGCCGATGCAACACAAGATCTGGTATCGCAAGGCGTGTCGGCCGAGCGCATCGTCGTAGTGCGGCGGGTGCATCTACGCTACGACGGCACCGATTCGGCGTTGGTTGTCCTGGCGGGAACGATTGCCGAGATGCAAAGTGCGTTCGATGCCGAGTATCTGAAGCGTTACTCGTTCTTGATGCAGCAGCGCGAGCTGATCGTCGAGGCAGTATCGGTCGAGGCGATCGGCAGCGGTGCGACGGCCGCTGAGAGCGCGCCTGCGACAGTGCCGCGCTCCGCGCGGTTGGCCGCGAAAGCCACCGCGCGCATGTACAGCGAAGGGCAGTGGCGCGACACGCCGCTTTACGCGCGCGACGAGATGCGCCGCGGCGATGTGATCGGAGGCCCGGCGATCATCGCCGAAGCAAACGCGACCACGGTGGTCGAGCCCGACTGGGAAGCGATCGTCACGGAATTCAATCATATGGTGCTGGAGCGGACACGCCCGCGCGTAGCAAAGCAAGCGATCGGCACCGATGCCGACCCGATCATGCTCGAAGTGTTCAACAACCTTTTCATGTCGATTGCCGAGCAGATGGGATTGCGGCTGCAGAACACCGCGTACTCGGTCAACATCAAGGAGCGGCTCGATTTTTCATGCGCGCTGTTCGATTCGGCCGGCAATCTGATCGCGAATGCACCGCATATGCCGGTGCACCTGGGCTCGATGAGCGAATCGATCAAGACCGTGATGCGCGAGAACGCGGGCACGATGAAGCCCGGCGACGCCTACGCGATCAACGATCCGTATCACGGTGGAACGCATCTGCCCGATGTGACGGTAATTACACCGGTGTTTGATCGCGCCGGCGTCGAAATTCTGTTTTATGTCGGCTCGCGTGGACACCATGCCGACATCGGCGGCACCACGCCGGGATCGATGCCTCCATTTTCGACGTCGCTCGACGAAGAAGGTACGCGCTTCATCAACTTCAAGCTGGTCGAAGGGCAGGGGAGTTAACGCAGGCGGGCCGAATTTGCGAAGCCGAGCTGATGACGCTGCTCACTTCCGGCGCGTATCCGGCGCGTAATCCGCAGCAGAACCTCGCCGATTTGCGCGCGCAAATCGCGGCGAATGAAAAAGGGCGCGAAGAATTGCTCAGAATGGTCGAGCAGTTTGGGCTGGACGTCGTGCGCGCGTATATGCAGCACGTGCAGGACAACGCCGAGGAGTCGGTTCGCCGCGTGATTACACGCCTGAAGGATGGCGAGTTCGATTACAAGCTCGACAATGGTGCGTTGATTCGGGTGCGCATTGAGGTCGACCGCGAAGATCGGTCCGCAACGATCGACTTCACCGGTAGCTCGAATCAACTGCCGAATAACTTCAATGCGCCGAGCGCCGTGTGTTACGCGGCGGTGCTGTACGTTTTTCGGACCCTCGTGGACTCGGACATCCCGCTGAATGCAGGCTGCCTGAAGCCTTTGCATGTCGTGATACCCGAACGGTCGATGCTCAATCCGCGCTACCCAGCCGCAGTCGTTGCGGGCAACGTCGAAACGTCGTCATGCATTACCGACACGCTTTATGGCGCACTCGGCGTAATGGCCGCCGCACAAGGCACGATGAACAATTTCACTTTCGGCAACGAGCGCTACCAGTACTACGAAACGATCTCAGGCGGGTCCGGTGCCGGCATTTACAACGTAGGGGCGAGTGAGGAAGCACTCGAGGGATCGTATGAAGACGGATTCAATGGCACCGACGTCGTACAAACACATATGACGAACTCACGCCTGACTGATCCCGAGGTGCTCGAGTTCCGCTATCCGGTCCGCCTGGAAAGCTACGAAATACGCCCGAATTCAGGCGGTCCAGGGCGCTGGCACGGCGGCAACGGCGGCACGCGGCGGGTGCGTTTTCTGGAGCCAATGACCGCGTCGATTCTTGCCAATCATCGGTCGATCGCGCCGTTCGGAATGGCCGGTGGTGAACCCGGCGAAGTAGGCCGTAATTGGATCGAGCGAATTGACGGGCGCGTCGAGACCATGGGTCACATCGGATCGGCCGAAATGAACGTCGATGACGTGATAGTTATTCAAACTCCGGGCGGCGGCGGCTTCGGTAAAAAATGAAGGCTCATTGACTCTGACTGAACACGGCAAATAGACCACGCGCGTCGGCGAAATTCTGCACACGCACTCTCGGTGCGCGCAGAAATAATTCGCCTGTATGAATGCGCCAGACCGCCTCGGCCTTGCCTCGATTCTCGGATCGCTGTCGATCAGCTATTCGCCGCTGATCGACCGCGAGCGGCGCACGTTCGGCACGCGCCTGACGATGCTGGCGGTAAAGCCGAGTGATCGGCTGCCGGTCGGTTTGATCCTCGAACAATTGAACGGGCTGTGGCCGGAGTCGCGTGCGCTCGTGTTGATGGCGCCGCTCGATGCGCAGCTCGACGACTCCTTGCTGGACTGGCAGGCGCCGCCGAACGCAGTCGTTGAAATTCCGGCGATCGCACTGCGTGACCCGAGCATGCAAGGACTCGTTCAACGCGCGCGCCGAGCGGGCATCAAAATGGCACTGCGTGGGCGGCCCGATGTACCGCTGCCTCCGGCGCTGCTGGATTGCTTCAGTTACGCGATGATTCACATTACCGAAGATCGGCGCCGTCGCAGCGACGGAAGTAATGCACCTCCGCCGCCGGGCGTGATGCGGCGCATGCCGTTTATCATCGCCGGCGCTTTCCGCGTCGACGAATTGGAAGCCGCGTACTCACGCGGCGCGGTCGCAAGTGTTGGCGTGCCGCTCGACGAAGCGCATCCGACGATAGAGCGGCCGCCGCAACCGAGTCAGCAAGCGGTGCTCGAGTTGTTGCGTCTGGCGCATGAGCGCGCTGATATCGACGTGATCGAGTCCGCAATCAAGCGCGATACGGCGCTTGCGTTCGAGCTGATTCGCTTCGTCAACTCGGCTGCATTCGCAGTGCCGATGCAAGTAGGGTCGGTCAAGCGCGCGGTCATGGTGCTGGGCCACGCGAAGTTGACTCGCTGGCTTTCGCGCATGTTGCGTGTATCGACGTTCAACGCGGACGCTCTGCCGCTGATGCACGCCGGCACTCGCCGCGGACTGTTTCTCGAGCACTTGGCCAGTTGCAACGCTGAGGGCGCGGAACTGCGTGACTCGCTGTTCCAGACCGGGGCATTCTCGCTGCTCGATCGGATCACGGGGACCGCCTTTGCGCGCTTGCTGCAGCACGCACAGTTGGCGCCGAACGTGTGCGCTGCATTGGTCGAGCGTACGGGCCCCTGCGCACCGTACCTGTCGCTGGCGGAAGCAATCGAGCGCAACGATCCCGCGATGGGCAGGAAACAGCGCGAGGTGCTCGATATATCGCTGCTCGACTGCAACGTTGCACTGCTGCGCGCTTTGTCGGCGGCGCAGACGGTGCATGCCGAACCACGGCTGGTGACCTAGGGCGATTCGCGGTCGGGATTTATCGCGCGGTCAGAAGATGACCGGCTCCGGCACCGGCGCACCGAAACCCGTTTCGAGAAAGTCAAAGTCGCAACCCTTGTCGGCCTGCAGGATGTGCTTGCTGAACATCCAACCGAAGCCACGCTCGTAGCGCGGTGGCGGTGGCGTCCACGCAGCTCTGCGTTGAGCCAGTTCTTCATCGCTTACCTCAAGATGAATACGGCGCGCCGCCACGTCGACCGTGATTCGATCACCGGTGTTGACCAGCGCCAGAGGCCCGCCGATGAACGCTTCGGGCGAAGCGTGCAGGATGCACGCGCCGTAGCTGGTGCCGCTCATGCGCGCGTCCGACAGGCGCAGCATGTCGCGTACTCCCTGCTTCAGGAGCTTGGTCGGGATCGGCAGCATGCCCCACTCGGGCATGCCGGGACCGCCCTGCGGCCCGGCGTTACGCAGCACGAGGATGTGGTCGGCAGTGACGTCCAGGTCCGGATCCTCGACCGCAAGCTTCAACGATGGATAGTCATCGAATACCAGCGCAGGCCCCGTATGCTTCAAGAGCTCCGGCGCGCACGCACTCGGCTTGATCACACACCCGTCGGGTGCGACGTTGCCGCGCAGCACCGCGAGCGCGCCTTCGCTGTAGATCGGCGTTTCTAACGGACGGATAACGTCGTCGTTGTAAACGTCGGCGTTTTCGATGTTTTCACCGAGCGTACGGCCGTTGACCGTCATCGCACCAAGGTGCAGCCGCTGACCGAGTCGATTCAACATCGCCGGTAGTCCGCCTGCGTAATAAAAATCCTCCATCAGATACTTGTTACCGCTGGGCCGGATATTCGCGATCACCGGCACGGTACGGCTGGCAGCATCGAAGTCGTCGAGGCCCACTTCGCAATGCGCGCCGGCGCGGCGCGACATCGCGACCAGATGAATGATCGCGTTGGTCGAACAACCCATCGCCATCGCGGCGGTGATGCCGTTCTCGAAGTGAGCGCGCGACAGCATCTTCGTCGGTGTTAGATCGTCCCAGACCATCTGCACGATGCGGCGCCCGCATTCCGCGCTCATCCGAGGATGGTTTGCATCGGGTGCGGGGATTGACGAGGCGCCGGGCAGCGTCATGCCGATCGCTTCGGCAATGCCCATCATCGTCGCGGCGGTGCCCATCGTCATGCACGTGCCATGACTACGCGCGATGCCGCCCTCGAGCTCGATCCATTCGGCTTCGGTCAGCCGTCCGGCACGGCGCTCGTCCCAATATTTGAAACTGTCGGAGCCCGACCCCAGCACCGTGCCTTTCCAGTTGCCGCGCAGCATCGGCCCCGCGGGCAGAAAGATGCAGGGCAGGCCGGCGCTGAACGCCCCCATTAGCAGACCCGGTGTCGTCTTATCGCAGCCGCCCATCAGCACGGCACCGTCGACCGGATGGCTACGCAGTAGCTCCTCGCTCTCCATCGCAAGAAAGTTGCGATAAAGCATCGTCGTCGGTTTGACGATCGGCTCTGAAAGTGAAATTGCCGGTAGCTCGATCGGAAATCCTCCCGCCTGCAGCACACCGCGCTTGACGTCTTCGACGCGCTGCTTGAAATGCGAGTGGCATTGATTGACGTCACTCCACGTGTTGATGATCGCGATGACCGGTTTGCCGGCCCAGTCGGCAGGTGCGTATCCCATCTGCATAAAGCGTGAGCGATGGCTGAACGAGCGAAAGTCGTCCGGGGCGAACCAGCGCGCGCTGCGCAGCGAATTCACGTTGTGTTGTGCCATGGTTCAGCTGAGCCGTGTGCGTATGGAATTCGACAACGCTAACAAATAAGCGCTGAGCACAGTAGCGTAGTCCGCTGCGCTAGTTTTAACGCGACCAACATCGCGCCGTTATAATTGCCCGCGCTTGTCAGCCCGGCAAGCCCTCGACCGCACGCGGTCTCCGCGTGTTCCTTCGCCGATGACTGAGTCCAGTACGTTCTTCGCGCTCACCGGGCCGAGCGCGTTGTCCGCGTTTCGCGCGGTACGGCTACTCGCCTCGATCCAAGCGATCGAGAAATCAACAGTTTCAGTCAGCGCTCGATTCGTTCATTTCATCCATGCCGGCCGGCCGCTCGACACGACCGAGCGCGCGCGGCTGCATGCATTGTTGACGTATGGCGACACCGCCGATACTGACGTTAAAGGGATGGAATTCCTTGTCGTCCCGCGGCTCGGCACGATCTCGCCCTGGGCCAGCAAGGCAACCGACATCGCGCACAACACCGGACTGAACGCCGTGCGGCGTATTGAGCGTGGCACGCACTTTACGATCAATCTCGGTCGCAAGTCGCTAAGTTCCGATGCGGCTGCACGTGTGGCATCGCTGCTGCACGACCGGATGACTGAAAGCGTGATCGATCCAGCCGCCGATCCGGCGCTGCTGTTTCGCGAGCTGGAGAGCAAGCCGATGCAGACGGTGCCGATGCTTGCCCTTGGACGCGAGGCATTGGAGCGTGCGAACGTCGAGATGGGGCTCGCGCTGTCGAGCGACGAAATCGACTATCTGCTGGACGCCTTCGCGCGCATGCGTCGCGACCCGACCGATGTCGAGCTGATGATGTTTGCACAGGCGAACTCCGAGCATTGCCGGCACAAGATTTTCAACGCGACGTGGACCATCGACGGCGAACGCCAGGGCACAACCTTGTTCGACATGATTCGCGCGACGCATCGCGCCGCACCGCAGGGCACAGTGATCGCGTACAGCGACAACGCTGCGGTGCTCGAAGGCCGCACGGTGTCGCGCTTTTACCCGCACAGCGACCATGCGGCGGGCGCGATCGGCATCGATTACGGTGCGCGCGAAGAACTGACGCACACGGTATTCAAGGTCGAGACGCACAATCACCCAACGGCGATCTCGCCTTTTCCCGGTGCGTCGACCGGCGCCGGCGGCGAGATTCGCGATGAAGGCGCGACGGGACGCGGAGCAAAACCCAAGGCAGGCTTGTGCGGCTTTTCGGTTTCGCATTTGCGAATTCCCGACATGCGGCACGCGTGGGAGGACGACTTCGGCTTTCCATCGCGCATCGCCGACGCGCTGTCGATCATGATCGAAGGACCCATCGGCGCCGCGGCGTTCAACAATGAATTCGGCCGCCCGAATCTGCTCGGTTACTTTCGCAGCTACGAACAGAACGTCGGCGGCAAGCGGTATGGCTATCACAAGCCGATCATGATCGCTGGCGGCATCGGCAACATCCGCGACGATCAGGTGCGCAAGCAGGATCTGCCGGCGGGCGCGCTGCTGGTTCAGCTCGGTGGACCGGGTATGCGCATCGGGCTCGGCGGCGGCGCTGCATCCAGCATGGACGCGGGAACCAACACCGAGCAGCTCGACTTCGATTCGGTCCAGCGCGGCAATCCAGAGATGCAGCGGCGCGCGCAGGAAGTCATCGATCGCTGTTGGGCGCTTGGCGCACACAATCCGGTGCTGTCGATCCACGACGTGGGCGCGGGCGGCTTGTCGAATGCGATGCCGGAACTCGCGGATCAGTCGAAACGCGGCGCACGGATCGCGCTTGCCGATATTCCAGTCGAGGAAAGCGGCATGAGCCCGCTTGAGATCTGGTGCAACGAGTCACAGGAGCGCTACGCGTTGGCGATTGCGCCCGACCGGCTCACGGCGTTCGATTGGCTGGCGCGGCGCGAACGATGTCCTTACGCGGTGATCGGGCGTATCGCGGACGATGGCCAGCTGGTGATCGAGGGCGCCGACGGCGCGCCCGTCGTTGACATGCCGATGAACGTACTGCTTGGCAAGCCGCCCCGTATGCATCGCGACGTTCGGCATGTCGAGCGATTGCTGCCCGCATTCGAGGGCGCGGGCTTGAATCTCGAGCAATGCGCGCTCGATGTGCTGCGGCATCCGACAGTCGCCAGCAAATCGTTTTTGATCACGATCGGCGACCGAACGGTCGGCGGAATGAACTCGCGGGATTCGATGGTCGGACCGTGGCAGGTGCCGGTCGCCGATTGCGCGGTCACGTTGATCAGTTTCGACGGCTATGCGGGCGAGGCGATGGCGATCGGCGAACGTACGCCGCTGGCGGTGATCGACGCCGCGGCCGCATCGCGCATCGCGATCGGCGAAGCGCTGACCAATATCGCGGCAGCTGACGTGGCGCTGCAGCGCGTGAAGATTTCCGCCAACTGGATGGCGGCGTGCGGCACCGACGGTGAGGACGCGAAGCTGTTCGACGCAGTGCGCGCAGCAAGCGAGTTATGCCAGGCGCTGGGTATCAGTGTGCCGGTCGGCAAGGATTCGTTGTCGATGAAGACTGCGTGGCGCGACGACGGCACCGACAAAACGGTCGTCGCGCCAGTGTCGTTGATCGCCAGCGCTGCGGCGCCGGTCGGTGACGTGCGACGCTCGCTGACCCCGCAGCTCGTCGCCGACAACGAAACGCTGCTGATACTGATCGACCTCGGTGCCGGTCGGAATCGGATGGGTGGATCGATTCTGGCGCAGGTCACACAACAGATAGGCAACGATGTGCCCGATCTTGATCAGCCGTCAAAGCTGGCTGCGTTTGTCGATGCGGTGCGGCACCTGCAGAGGGAAGGGTACGTGCTTGCGTACCACGACCGCTCCGACGGCGGACTGTTCGCCACACTCGCCGAGATGTCGTTCGCCGGTCACGTCGGGATCAGCGTCAATCTTGACGTGCTGGCGGTCGATCCAGTCGCGCACGATTCAGGCGATTTCAAGATCCGGCCCGAGCAACTCGCCGTGCGTCGCCATGAATTGATTCTGAAGGCGCTGTTCACCGAAGAGCTCGGCGCGGTATTGCAGGTGAGGGAGCGCGACAAGAGTCACGTGATGAACGCGTTGCGCGCAGCCGATCTTGGATCGGTCAGTCAGATCATCGGCAAGCCTAACTCAACCGATGTCGTCGAGTTCTGGTGCGACGCCAGGCCTGTCTTCTCAAAGCCGCGCGGTGAATTGCAGAAAGTGTGGAGCGAAACATCGTGGCGTATCGCGCGGCTGCGTGACAACCCGGACTGCTCAGATCAGGAGTACGCGCGCGCAGCGGATGCGGACGATCTCGGCTTGTCGATGTCGCTCAACTTCGACCCGGCCGAAGATATTGCGGCGCCGTTCCTGGCGACAGGCAATCGTCCGCGCATTGCGGTCCTGCGCGAACAAGGCGTCAACAGCCAGACCGAGATGGCTTATGCGTTTGATCGCGCAGGTTTTGCGGCGGTCGATGTGCACATGACCGATCTGATTGAAGGTCGGCAATCGTTGAATGACTTCAAGGGCCTGGTTGCCTGCGGAGGATTCTCGTACGGTGACGTGCTCGGCGCCGGCGGCGGCTGGGCAAAGACGATCCTGCACAACCCTCGGCTTGCTGAAATGTTCGTCGAGTTCTTCAGCCGGGACGACAGTTTCGCGCTCGGCGTGTGCAACGGATGCCAGATGATGAGCCATCTGCGTGCATTGATTCCAGGCGCGCGCCACTGGCCGCGTTTTGAACGCAACGCTTCGGAGCAATATGAAGGTCGATTGATACAAGTGGTGATTCCGGAATCGCCGTCGCTGTTCTTTGCCGGGATGGCAGGCAGCCACGCACCGATCGCCAATGCACACGGTGAAGGGCGCGCGGTGTTCGATGGCGATCAGCACCAACGCGAAGCGATCGTCGCGCTGCGCTATGTCGATTCACGGCGGCGTGCGACCGACGCGTATCCCTACAACCCAAACGGCTCGCCTGAAGGGATCTGCGCGCTCACGACAGTCGATGGCCGCTTTACGATCGTGATGCCGCATCCGGAGCGCGTGTTTCGCACGGTTCAGATGTCATGGCAACCGCCGCAGCTCGGCGAAGACTCGCCGTGGATGCGCATCTTTCGCAATGCCCGGCGGTGGGTCGGCTAGCGCCGCGCTCAGCGCGTCATGGCTCGGCCTTGACACCCGCGGTCGTGATGACCTTCGCCCACTTTGCGATCTCGTCGTTGAGGAATTTCTGCGCTTGCTCGGGCGAACCGCCGCCGGGTTCGATGCCGAGTTGCTCGAACCGGCCCTTTAGGTCCGGTGAGCCGATCGCCTTCGCAGACTCGGCAGAAAGACGATTGACGATCTCCCGCGGCGTGCCGGCAGGAGCAAGGAACATCACCCACGTCGACGATTCGATGGCGGGGCCGCCCGATTCAGCGATGGTCGGCACTTCCGGCGCGCCATTGATACGCTGCGCCGAAAACATGCCAAGCGCCTTGATCTTGCCACCGCGCACGTGCGGCATCAGCGTGCTGGGCACGTCCACCAGGATCTGAATATCGCCGCCGATCAACCCTTGCAGCGCCGGCGCGGTGCCCTTGTACGGAACGTGCACCATGTCGACGCCGGTAGCTTGCTTGAACAACTCGGTAGTCAGGTGCGCAGCGGCGCCGATGCCGCTCGAGCCGAATGAAATCTTGCCGGGGTTGGCCTTGGCGTACGCGATCAACTCCGTGACGTTCTTCGGCGGGAAGTTGTTGTTCGCGGTCATGATCAACGGCGCGATGCCTGCGAGCGAAATGGGCACGAAACTCTTCACCGGATCGAACGGCAACTTGCCGGAGTAAAGCGTGGCATTGGCTGCATGCGCCGCGATCACAGTGACAATCGTGTAGCCGTCGGGTGCCGCCTTCGCAACAAAATCGGCGCCGATGATCGAGTTGGCGCCAGGCTTGTTCTCCACGATCACGGGCTGGCCAACGGCGTCCTGAATCTTCTGCGTCACCAGCCGCGTCACGGTGTCGGTGATGCCGCCTGGCGTGTAGGGGACGATCCACTTGATCGGCTTGTTCGGGTACTGCGCTTGTGCGGCGCCGGCGGCGACCAGCGTCAGCGCTGCGAGGCTCCGCGCGATAAGACGTTTCCAGTTCGTCATGCGACTCCTTTGGATCGGCGATCGTGCCGGGCTTCGAATTCTTCAACAGCAAGCGTTACCGCGTGCATGCTAATTGCTTCGACGCAGGATTACTATTGCCGGCGGCGCGAGCGTTTACGCTTACGGCCCGGTTCCTGAAGGAGACAGAGAGGACAACAATGACAACAGTGCGCACACTCATCGCCGTAGCAGTTTGTGCGGCTTTCACGATCAACGCCCAAGCTCAAGACAAGCCCGCTCCGCCGCCTGCATGGAAGCAGGGCATGGCGGAGAAGTACAAGGATTCCACGCTTGCGCCGCACGCGGGCAAGATGACCGAGACGCCGGCGGGCGATATACCGATCGGCAAGCTCAAGGCGCCGCCAGGCTTCAAAGTCGAGCTGTGGGCGAGCGGGCTGCCGGGCGGTCGCGCGATGGCGCTGTCCGATGACGGCAAGAAGGTGTACTTGGGCACGCGCGGGATCGGTCGCGTGTATGAAGTGACCGATGCGGGCGACAAGCGCACGGTGCGCACGGTGGTCGACAAGCTGACGCAACCAGCCGGTGTCGCCTACAAGAATGGAGCGCTGTATGTGTTCGCAATCGACAAGGTGCTGAAGTACGACGGGATCGCCGGCAATCCCAGCGTGCAACCGCAGGACCTCACCGCCGCGTTCGATCTGCCGCCACAGCAGCACCACAACTGGAAATACATCGCCTTCGGCCCGGACGGCAAGCTGTACGTGCCGTTCGGCTCGCCGTGCAATATCTGCGAGCCTCCAAAGGAATACGGCCAGATCCGGCGCTACAACGCGGACGGCACGGGCAAGGAAGTCATCGCGACCGGAGTACGCAACACGGTCGGCTTCGACTGGCATCCGCAGACCAAGGAACTGTGGTTCACCGACCACGGCCGCGACTGGATGGGCGACGACGGCCCGGCTGATGAGTTGAACCGGCTCGCCAAACCCGGCGCGAATTTCGGCTTCCCTTACTGCCACGCTGACGGTTGGCTCGACGCGGACTTCAAGAAGCCGAACGCGTGCGACGGTGTCACCCCGCCAGTGGCGCTGATGGGATCGCACGCCGCGGCGATGGGTGTGAAGTTTTATACCGGCAAGATGTTCCCGGCCGAGTACCGGAACACGATGTTCATCGCGCGCAAAGGCTCGTGGAACCGCTCGAATCCCAACGGCTTCGACGTCGTCAACGTCCGCGCGAGCGCCGACGGCACGAACGCCAAGACGACGCCGTTTCTGACCGGTTTCAACGAGAGCAAGGACAGCTACAAGTTCTGGGGCCGGCCCGCGTATATCGCGCAGATGCCCGACGGCTCGCTGCTGGTGAGCGACGAGCAGGTCGGCGCGATTTATCGCATCAGCTACCAGAAGCCCGCGGGAGGCGCAGCGAAGACGAAGTAATGCTTCGGCACCGTACATGGCGGTGGGCAGCATGGCTGCTCGCCGCCATTGTTTTCGACGTTTCCGCCCAAGAAATCTGCATCACCTGTCACGGTCCGGGCGGCAATTCGGCGAGCCCCGCTATTCCGTCGATCGCCGGACAGCCAAAGCTCTTTATTGAGAACCAACTTGTGCTGATCCGGGAGGAGCTGCGCCCTTCGCCCCAGATGCTGCCGGTCGTGAAGGGAATGAACGACGCCGAGATCACGCGGCTCGCCGAACACTTTTCCAAACTCCCGGCGAAGTCTGCAGAGACCGGCCAAGCCGATCCGATACTGGCGCAGCGCGCGATCGAACGAGCAAGAGTGTTGCGCTGTGGCGTGTGCCACCTTGCGGATTTCAAGGGTCAGAAGCAGGTACCGCGCTTGGCTGCGCAACGCGAGGACTACCTGGCCGCGGAGATGCGCGCTTACCGCGACAACAAGCGCAAGGGCGGTGACACGATCATGGCCGCGGCACTGTACGGTGTGTCTGATGCAGACATCGATGCACTCGCGCACTTCATGTCGCGGCTGCCGTGATAGCGGCACGGGCTGGCAAATAAAAAGGGCGCCGCAGCGCCCTTGGTCCAGCCGTAGTTCCCCTACTGAATCTTTGCGTTCTTGCGGAGACTCTCTACGTACGCCTGCACGCGCTGCTGCTGCAGACCTTCCCGAATCTGCGGAGTCACTTGTTCCAGCGGAGGAAACTGAGTGTCGCGCACGTCGTCGAGCCGAATGACGTGCCAGCCGAACTGAGTCTGCACTGGTGCATCGGTGAGTTGACCTTTCGTCAATTTGGTCAACGCCTCGGAGAATGGCTTCACATAGGAGTCCGGCGCAGCCCAGTCAAGATCGCCACCGTTTTTGGCGGAACCCGTGTCCTTCGAGCCCTTGGCAAGCTCCTCGAACTTGGCGCCTTTCTTTAGCTGCTCGATGATCGCCTTGGCTTCGTCTTCTTTCTCAACCAGGATGTGGCGTGCCCGATATTCCTTGCCGCCGACTTTTGCCTTCTGCTGCTCATAAGCCGCTTTGATCTGCGCGTCGGTAACCGGAGCTTTCTCAACCTCGTCGCGCAACAGCGCTTGAATCAGCGTGTTTTGCCGCTGTACGTCGAGCATGAACTTGACGTCGGCCCGTTCCGCTACGCCACGCTTCTGCGCTTCCTGAAGCAGAATTTCATTTTGAATCAACCGCTCCTTCACCTGCTTGCGCATCTCCGGCGAATCCGGCTGGCCCTGCTTGGTCAATTCCTTGACCCACGCGTCTTCGCGCGCCTTCGGAATCGGCTTGCCATTAACGACCGCGACGTTCTGTGCCATGGCGATACTGCTTGCCAGCGAGAACGCGACTACAAAGGCAGTACGTTGCATCAATCGGCTACGTTGCATGAGCTAGTGTCCTGAAGAGTGACTTGAAGAGTGATCGGCGTTGGATGGACCCGAGTTGGGATCCGAAATTGGCGCCCGTTCGACCTCATCAGGAGCCAGTAGGTTCATCGCGAGCGCATGAATTTCGCGCTGCATTAAGTCAGCCAACAGATCATACACGAGGCGGTGTCGCGCAATCTTGGATTGGCCGGTGAACCTGGCGCTTACTAATCGCAATTGGTAGTGCCCGCCGCCACTCGCAGCGCCCGCGTGTCCGACATGGGCGGCGCTGTCGTCGCTTAACTCGATCGCCAGCGGTTCGAGCGCCGACAGTTTCGTACGAATCCGATCGATCGTCGCCTCAGGCATCGGAGGGCTCTTTCAAATGACGGCTGAGATAGACGCCGAGCCCGAGGACGAATGCGAATGTCAGGCCGATCAGGCCGAACGTCTTGAAATCCACCCATTGTTCGGTCGTAAACCGATACGCGACATACAGATTCGCCGCACCGAGCAGCGTGAAAAACCCGGCCCATAACCACAGCATGCGGTCCCACACCGCAGCCGGCAGCGGCAGCTCGGATCCGAGCAGGGCAGACAACAAATTGCGCCGAAACAGCACGCGGCCGCCGACCAAAATAGCGGCGAAGCTCCAGTACAACAGGCTCGGCTTCCACTTGATGAACAGTTCGTTCTGCAGCCAGATCGTCATGCCGCCGAATGCCACGATCAAGATCGCAGAAAGCCATAGCATCGGTTTCACGGGTCGCCGGCGCATCAGCAGCCATCCGACTTGAAGCAGCGTGGCGACGATCGCAATCGTTGTCGCAACGATGACCGCTATCAGGTCCGGAAATGTCGCCGTGGCTGCGACCGGGCCGAAAGCAGCAGCAACCAACGCTGCAGACTCCTCGGGAAAACTCTTGCCGATTCTGTACGCGATAAAAAACGCGGCAACCGGAAATAGATCGAACAGCAGCTTCACGTTTTAACAATCGTCTGCGGTTCGAACTTCAGCGACGCCGAGTTGATGCAGTAACGCAAGCCGGTTCGACAAGTTGTTGCTGCCATTCAGCCTTCGACTTATTCAACTTGACCGTTTCGTTTGCCATCGCGACTCTCAAGAAGAGCAAGACAGTTCGAGCGTCCGGGCCCACTCCGGCGGCTCCTGCGCGTATGACTCGAACTGCGGCTGTTCGTCGTACGGGCGCTCGAGAACCTTCAGCAAGCGTGCCACTTCGCTGAAATCGCGCGGACCCGCATCGCCGCGAGCCTTGCCGATCGCAATTTCGGCCAGGTGGTTTCGCAGGACATACTTCGGGTTAACCCGATTCATTCGTTGCGCGCGCTCGCGATCGACCGAGTCTTCCGCGCGCAGCCGGGCGCGGTAGCGCTCGGCCCAAACATCGAACGCCGCACGGTCGATCATCATGTCGCGAACTTTGTCACTTCCATCGACTCGCAGGGTTGAGAGCGCACGCCAGAAAATCGTCCAATCGACGTGCGTCGCCTGAAGTAAATTCATGACTTCGTTGATCAGCGACTCGTCGTCGGGCAGCGCGGTCTTCAATCCGAGCTTGGCGCGGAATACTGCGTCGATCGCGCTCGAATACTCGCCCAAATAGGAGTCGATCGCCGCCTTTGTCGCATCGACGTCCTCGGTCAATGCCACCAGCGCCTGGCCCAGCGCATACAGGTTCCAGTGCGCGATCTGCGGCTGCATGTTGTAGGCATAGCGGCCGTTGACGTCGCTGTGATTGCAGATGTATCCGGCATCAAAGGAGTCCATAAACCCGAAGGGGCCGTAGTCGATCGTGATGCCAAGGATCGACATGTTGTCGGTGTTCAGCACGCCATGACAGAAACCGACACCTTGCCACTGCGCCACCAGCCGCGCGGTGCGGCGTGCGACTTGTTCAAGCAACGCGAGATACGGCTGCTTCGCATCGCGGCATTCAGGGTAGAAGCGCTCGATCACGTAGTCCGTCAGTTGCCGCAAGGCGTCGTACTGTTGGGTCCAGTAGAAGTATTCAAGCGAGCCGAAGCGGATAAAGCTGGGAGACATGCGCATGACGACAGCGGCAGTCTCGACCGTCTCCCGAATCACCGGCTGATCCGAGCCGATCACGGCCATCGCACGCGTGGTCGGAATGCCCAGGTGATGCAGGGCCTCGGAGCCGAGGAATTCGCGAATCGACGAGCGCAGCACCGCACGCCCGTCTCCCATGCGCGAATACGGCGTCTTGCCCGAGCCCTTCAGTTGCAGTTCCCAGTGCTCACCGGTCGGCCCGATCGCTTCCCCCAGCAACAGCGCGCGGCCGTCGCCCAAGCGCGGCACATAGACCCCAAATTGGTGCCCCGAGTAGACGGCGGCCAGCGCATCGCTGCCTCCGATTGCGCGATTGCCTGCTATCGCCTCGACAAAGTCCGGGCGTTGTGTGTCGTCCGCGCTAATACCTACGAGCTCACCCGCAGCCGCGGAGAATCCGACCAGGTAGGGTTCTGGCAGCGGTTCCGGCGGCAGGCGCGTGTAGAAAACGCCGGGTAACCGCGCAAACGAATTGTCGAAGCGCAATCCGAGGTCGGCCGGCGCGTCGGTGGACGATCGAATCGATTCCTCGGCAGCGACGGTTTGCAAATGGTCCTCCACGACGGGTGATTGTAGGAGCTTGACGAATCTCCGAGCTTGACGAAGTTCGGAGCTTGACGATTAGGGGCCAAGTCACCAGCATATGCGGGCGAGGCTGCCGATTTACAGCGGGCCCGACCGGGAGACATCGAATGTTGCAAGGCCTGATGATGCAGATGCCGCTGCTGATCTCGGCGCTGATCGAGCACGCGGATCGCCATCATGGCGATGCCGAGATCGTGTCGCGTCGGGTCGAAGGCGATGTCCACCGTTATACGTATCGCGAACTGCATCGCCGCGCAAGGCAAATGGCCAACGCACTCGATCGGCTCGGCATCGCCCGCAGCGACCGCGTGGCAACGCTCGCCTGGAATGGTCACCGGCACATGGAGCTTTACTTTGCCGTGTCCGGCGCGGGCAGCGTGCTGCATACGATCAATCCGCGGCTGCATCCGGAGCAGATCGCGTGGATCGTCAATCATGCAGAAGATCGAGCGCTGTTCTTCGACCTGACATTCTTGCCGCTAATCGAGGCGGTTGCACCTGTTTGCAAGACGGTCAAGCACTGGGTGCTGCTCACCGACCGGGCGCATATGCCGGCGAAAGAATCGACAAAGCTCGAGCTGTTGTGCTACGAAGATTTGATCGACGCTGAATCCGATCGATTCACGTGGCCGCAGTTTGACGAGAACACCGCATCGTCGATCTGCTACACATCCGGCACGACCGGCAACCCGAAGGGCGCGTTGTATAGCCATCGCTCGACGCTGCTGCACACGATGGCGTCGGCCTTGCCCGACGCGCTGAGCATTTCGGCGCGCGATGTGATCCTGCCGGTGGTACCGATGTTTCATGTCAATGCGTGGGGCCTGCCCTACGTCGCGCCGATGGCCGGCGCCAAGATCGTCTTTCCCGGCCCGCATCTGGACGGCAAATCGCTGTTCGAGTTATTCGAGTCCGAGAGGGTGACTTTCTCGGCGGGCGTGCCAACCGTCTGGCAGGGATTGCTCGCGTACATGGAAGCGAACGACCTGAAATTTTCGACGATGAATCGCACCGTGATCGGCGGGTCGGCGTGCGCTCCCGCCATGATCAAACTGTTTCAGGAAAAGTATGGAGTGCACGTACTGCACGCATGGGGCATGACCGAGATGAGCCCGCTGGGTACCGCGTGCACCTTCAAACACAAGCACACCGGAATGAAACCCGAGCAGCGGCTGCCGGTGCAGCACAAGCAGGGCAGGGCGCTGTTTGGCGTCGATATGAAGATCGTCGGCGACGATGGGCGGGATTTGCCATGGGACGGCGTCGCATTCGGCAATCTGCTGGTGCGTGGCCCGTGGGTCGCACGCGATTACTACAACAGCGGCGAGCGCAGTCCTCTGGTTAACGACGAACAGGGCAAGAGCTGGTTTCCGACCGGCGATGTATCGAACATCGACCCCGACGGCTACATGCAGATTACCGATCGCACCAAGGATGTGATCAAGTCCGGCGGCGAGTGGATCAGCTCGATCGAGATCGAAAACATTGCGGTGGCGCATCCGGCAGTCGCGATGGCTGCGTGCATCGCGGCGACTCATCCAAAGTGGGACGAGCGGCCGCTGCTGGTCGTCGTCAAGAAGCCGAACGCGAGTGTCACCCGCGATGATCTATTGACGCACTATGAGGGCAAAGTTGCGAAGTGGCAGATTCCGGACGATGTGGCATTTGTTGAATCGCTGCCGCTCGGTGCGACCGGCAAGATCCTGAAATCAAAGCTGCGCGAGCAGTTTCGCGAGTATCGGTTGCCAACCGCTTGAGTGGTTTACGCCGTCACGGCGGTTAAGTATTCTTCTTGCAGGCGTACTAAAACAACAGGAGACGAAACATGAATCGCCGCCACATCATGAGTTGCATTACCGCCGCGGCCGCGGCGATTTTCGTTACGTCAATATCAGCGCAGACCAAGCCTGCCGCGCCGAAGGCTGCCGCCGCGGCGCCGGCCCAGACTATCAAGATCGCCTACATCGATCCGGGGTCGGGTCCGTTTGCCGGCGTCGGCGCGAATCTGCTGAAGCACTTCCAGTTCAGTGCCGATCTGGTCAACGCCCAGCAGCTGGCCGGACCCGGCGTCAAGTTCGAGATGGTGCCGTTCGATAACAAGGGTTCCCCGCAGGAAACGTTGACAGCGCTGAAACAGGTGATCGATCAGGGTATTCGCTACGTCGTTCAGGGGCAGGGCTCCGGTGCGGCGCTGGCGCTGATCGATGCGATCGACAAGCACAACGAGCGCAACCCGAGCCAGTCGATTTTGTTCCTGAACTACGCGGCGGTGGATCCCGACCTGACGAACAGCAAGTGCAGCTTCTGGCACTTCCGGTTCGATGCGAACACCGACATGAAGATGGAAGCGCTGACGGCCTACATCAAGGATCGGCCCGAAGTGAAGAACGTCTTTCTGATCAACCAGAATTACTCGCACGGGCACCAGGTGTCACGCGTGGCGAAGGAGCTGCTGGCGCGCAAGCGTCCCGACATCAAGGTGGTCGGCGATGACCTGCATCCGCTGGGTCAAGTGCGTGATTTCGCGCCGTATATCGCCAAGATGCGCGCCGCGAATGCCGATACGGTGATCACCGGCAACTGGGGACCCGACCTCGCGCTGCTGGTGCGCGCCGCGCGCGACGCGGGGCTGAATGCCAATTTCTACACGTATTACGGCGGCGTGATCGGTACACCGACGGCTGTCGGTCCGGCGGGCGAGAACCGGATGCGGATGGTCGCGTACTGGCATCCGAACATCACGCCGAACTATCCCGGCGAGAAGCTGTATCAGGACTTCAAGAAGCGCTTCGGCGAGGAGTTTTACGCCGTGGCGACATACTCGGCCTTGACATTGCTGGCCGATGCGATCAAGCGCACGAAATCAACCGATCCGTTGCGAGTCGCGTATGCGATGGAGGGTGCCAAGTGGGCAGGGTTAACCGGCGACATCGAAATGCGCGCGTCCGATCATCAGCTGCTGCAGCCGCTATGGATCGTGTCGTGGACCAAGGTCGGCGGCCCCAACAAGAACGACATCGAGAAGACCGGCTACACGTGGAAGACGGAGGTGTCGTACCCGACCTACGTTGCCTCGCAGCCGACCAGTTGCGTCATGAAGCGGCCAGCGTTGCCATAAGAACACACAGCAACGCTGGCACGCGCCGGCCCGGTGCCCCCGGGCCGGTTTTATTAGCGAAGCGGGAACCTGAGGGGAAACAGGCCTTGCTCGAAACCTATATCAGCCAGGCGCTGTACGGCATCAGCTATGGGTTGCTGCTGTTCATGCTCGCCGCCGGCCTGACCTTGATCTTCTCGATGATGGGCGTGCTGAATTTCGCCCACGCCAGCTTCTACATGCTGGGCGCATACAGTGCCTACCAGATCAGCACATGGATCGGCTTCTGGCCCGCGTTGGTGCTCGCACCATTAGTGCTGTTTCTGGTCGGTGCGCTGGTCGAGCGCTGGGGATTGCGGCGCGTGCACAAATGGGGCCATGTGCCCGAACTGCTGTTCACGTTCGGACTGTCGTACATCATCGTCGAACTGGTCCAGGTGATCTGGGGTCGGCAGGCAGTTCCCTATCGAGTTCCTCCGGAGCTCGACGGCCCGGTCGATTGGCTGCTGCGCTACGACATCACGTTTCCTGAATATCGGATGTTCATGATGGCCGTTGCGATCGGCATGCTGGTCGCGCTTTGGCTGGTGCTGACGCGGACGCGAATCGGGCTCGTGATTCAAGCCGCACTCACACATCCGCAGCAGGTCGAAGCGCTGGGACACAACGTGCCGCGCGTTTTCATGCTGGTGTTCGGCGCGGGCTCGGCACTGGCGGGGCTGGCCGGGCGTGGTCGGTGGCAACGCGTTCGTCACTCAACCTGACATGGCGAACACGGTCGGCGCGATCATCTTCGTGATCATCATCGTCGGCGGGCTGGGCTCGCTGGCGGGTGCCTTTGTCGCTGCATTGCTGATCGGCCTGCTGGAAAACTTCGGCAAGGCCGAGGACTGGTCGGCGGCAAGCCTGTTGACGAATCTAGGACTGCACGTTGGGCCCGAGACACCCGGCTATGCAGTACTGAAGCTAACGGTGTCGCAGGTGACGCCGGTGCTTCCCTATCTGCTGTTGGTGCTGATCCTGATCGTCAGGCCCAAGGGGCTGCTTGGCACGCGGGAAGACTAGTGGAACAAGGCGCGCTGAGCTTTCGTCCGCTGAACTTCGGCCGCTGGGTTATCTGGGGCTTTACGGCATTGCTGTTCGTCGTGCTGCCTGCGTTTTTCAGCAAGGGCTTTGCGCTGACCCTGATGTCGCAGATGGGCATCACGATCATCTTCGCGCTCAGCTACAACATGCTGCTCGGGCAGAGCGGCATGCTGTCGTTCGGTCATGCGGTGTACTCCGGGCTCGGCGCGTTCTTTGCGATTCACGCGATGCGCTGGATCGGCGCCGGCACGCTTGTTTGGCCGATATCGCTGCTGCCGTTAATCGGCGGTATTGCCGGCGCCTTGTTCGGCGTGATTTTCGGTTACCTGACGACGCGGCGCGCCGGTACACCGTTCGCAATGATCACCCTGGGTA
Organism: uncultured beta proteobacterium; assembly: GCA_963786295.1. Lineage (GTDB taxonomy): Bacteria > Pseudomonadota > Gammaproteobacteria > Burkholderiales > Burkholderiaceae_F > JACCZX01. The sequence goes on from CAWAYV010000008.1 coordinate 66,174, forward strand.
TCGGCGAAATGGTGTTCGCTGCCTCGCTGATGTTTCCGGGATTCTTCGGCGGCGAGGGCGGAATCACCGCCGATCGTGCAAGCGGCCGCCCGTTTCTCGGCATTGCCGGCATTACGTTCGGGCCGCAGATTCAGGTGTATTACCTGATCGCCGTGTGGTGCTTCGTTTGCATGATCGCGATGTACGCGCTGACGCAAACGCCGCTCGGCCGCATCGCCAACGCGGTGCGCGACAACCCGGAGCGTGCCGAATTCATCGGCTACAACACGCAGCGGGTGCGCTGGCTGATGATGATCCTGTCGACCTTCTTCGCCGGTATCGCCGGCGGATTGAGCGCGATCAACTTCGAGATCGTCAGCGCCGAGAACGTCAGTGCGATCCGTTCCGGAGGCGTGCTGCTCGCTGCGTTCATCGGCGGCGTCGCGTTCTTTTTCGGCCCGATTCTGGGCGCGGTCGTGTTCGTCTTCTTTGCGGTCGCGCTATCCGAGTACACGAAGGCGTGGCAGCTGTATCTGGGTGTGTTCTTCGTGTTGCTGGTGATGTACGCGCCCGGCGGGCTGTCCAGCCTGATCCTGATGAACTTGCGCGTGCTGAAGTTCAAGAAGTTCGCACGTCTGCGTGATCCCTATTTCGGCTTGCTGCTCGCCGCGCTGGCGCTGGCCTTCGGGATCGTGCTGATCATCGAGTTGATGTATCACGTGACGCTGAATGTCGGGCAGGGTCCGGAAGTGCGGCTGTTCGGATTTTCATTCGACACGACACGCGCTCCCGGCTGGGTCTTTGCCGTTTCGACGCTCGCCGCGGCCGCGGCCGCGTTCGAGTTCTATCGCAGACGCTTCAAGCAGCAATGGGACGATGCGCAGGTCGAGATCGAAGACTGGATCCGCGAAAATCCATGAGCTCACTGGCAACAGCGGCACTCGAACTGCACGAGGTCAGCAAGCGATTCGGCCGGACCGAGATCATTCGCGGTGTTTCGCTGCAGATCCCGCACGGAGAACGCCACGCGATCATCGGACCGAACGGTGCCGGCAAATCAACGTTGTTCAACTTGATCAGCGGCCGCTTCGAAGTGAGTACCGGGCGGTTGTCGCTGAACGGCCGCGACATCACCGACCGCAAGCCGTACGAAATCAACCGGCTCGGCCTGTCACGGAGCTTTCAGATCACCAATCTGTTTCATCGACTGTCTGTGTTCGAGAATCTGCGTTGCTCGGTGCTGTGGTCGCTCGGGCATCGATACTCGTTCTGGAGGAACCTGAACAAGCTGGTCGATGCGGAAGAGCGCGCGGAATCGATTCTCGAGCGGGTCGGACTAAAGCGCCGGCGCGATATTGCGGCCGGCCTGTTGACGTATGCCGAGCAACGCGCACTCGAAATCGGCATCACGATCGCCGGCGGCGCCGATGTGATCCTGCTCGACGAGCCGACCGCGGGCATGAGCCGCGCCGAGAGCAGGCACGCGGTCGAGTTGATCCGCGACGTCACGCAAGGCAAGACGCTGGTGATGGTCGAGCATGACATGAGCGTCGTATTCGATCTCGCCGATCGCATCTCGGTGCTCGTCTACGGACAGGTGATTGCCAGCGGACCGCCGGCCGAGATTCGCGCCAACGATGCGGTCCGTGAAGCGTATCTCGGGCAACCAGCGGAAGCGGCCTGATGCTGCACGTGGCCAACCTTCAGGCGTATTACGGCAAGAGCCACGTTCTGCACGGCGTCGATCTCAGCGTTGAACGCGGAGAAATCGTCAGTCTGCTCGGACGTAATGGCGTCGGCCGCTCGACCACAGCCAAGGCAATCATGGGGCTGGTCGACTGCACCGGGTCAGTCGATTTCAACGGCCACGATCTGACGCACAAGAAGGCCTATCAGATCGCACACCTGGGTCTTGGCTACGTGCCGGAAAATCGCGACATCTTCCCGACGCTAACTGTCGAAGAAAATCTGCGGCTGGGCATCAAAGGACGGCGTGCAGGCCGCTGGACGTTCGACGAGATGTATCGGTTGTTTCCGCGACTGCACGAGCGCGCGCACACGGAGGCCGGAGTGCTTTCCGGTGGCGAACAACAGATGCTGACGCTGGCGCGTACGATGATGGGCGATCCCGAACTGGTCATCATCGACGAGCCCACCGAGGGGCTGGCACCGATGATCGTGAAAATGGTTTCTGAATTTCTGCAACACCTGAAGGAGCGCGGAATTTCGGTATTGCTGATCGAACAAAAGCTGACGATCGCGTTACAGATTTCACAGCGCGTCTATGTGATGGGGCACGGCCACATGGTGTTTGAAGGCACGCCCGACGATTTGAAGAAGAACAAGTTAATCCGCCAGGAGTGGCTCGAAGTGTGAGTAGCACGATGACGACTTACTACGAACGGCGCGGCAATGTGGCGGTGCTGCAGATCGACAATCCGCCGGTCAACGGTCTCGGACACACGACCCGCAAGGGCTTGATCGATGGATTGGGCCGCGCGCTCAACGACAAAGACGTTCAGGCGATCGTGATCACCGGCACCGGCAAGGTATTTTCCGGGGGCGCCGATATCAAGGAATTCAATACGCCCGCGGCACTGGCCGAGCCGAACCTGTTGCAAGTGATCGACAACGTCGAGCGCTCGGTGAAGCCGGTGATTGCAGCGGTAAACGGTGTCTGTATGGGCGGCGGCCTCGAGCTGGCGCTCGGCTGCCACTATCGAATCGCGACGCAGGACGCATTGCTCGCATTGCCCGAAGTCAAAATCGGCTTGCTGCCGGGCGCCGGCGGCACGCAGCGCCTGCCGCGCGCGATGGGTGCCGAGAAAGCGCTGCAGATGATCGTCAGTGGTGAACCGATCAGTGCCGGCGACGCGTTGAAGCATGGTCTGGTCGCGCGCATCGTGCCGAACACGTCGTTCAATGGCGTGCTCGAGTTCGCGCGCGAGATGGCGCGCAAGGGCAAGCATCCGAAGCTGCGCGACAAATCTGCAACGCTGTCCAGCGGGCAGGCCAGCGATGTTTTTTTTGGCGAAGCTCGGACGCAAGCTGCAAAACACTCGCGCGGGTTACCCGCGCCGATCCGCTGCATCGAGGCAGTCGAGGCTGCGGTCAAGCTGCCGTTCGAACAAGGACTGGCGCTCGAGCGCAAGTTTTTTATCGAGCTCGTGCAATCGAACGAATCGAAGGCGCTGCGCCACGTGTTTTTCGCCGAGCGTGCCGCATCGAAGATTCCCGATGTGCCGGACGACACGCGAACGCGCGCGATCAACAGAGCCGGGGTCATCGGTTTCGGCACGATGGGAGGTGGCATTGCGATGAGTTTTGCCAACGCCGGCATTCCGGTCACGGTGTTCGAGAAAGATCCAGCGGCGCTCGATCGTGGCCTGGCGATGTGCCGGCGCAACTGGGAAGCGACTGCGAAGAAGGGCCGCTTGACAATGGACCAGGTCGAGCAGCGGGTGGCACTGCTCGCCCCGACGCTCGATTTCAACGCACTCTCCGGCGCCGACATCGTGATCGAAGCGGCTTACGAGGACATGGCGGTCAAGCAAGATGTGTTCAAGCGGCTTGATGCGGTGGCCAGACGCGGCGCCATTCTGGCGACCAACACGTCGACGCTCGATGTCGATCAAATTGCCGCGGCCACGGCCCGGCCGCAGGACGTGATCGGCACGCATTTTTTTAGCCCGGCCAACGTAATGCGATTGCTCGAAGTCGTGCGCGGCAAGAAGACAGGCGACGACGTGCTCGCCACCGTGATGCAGCTTGCGAAGCGGCTGAAAAAGGTAGGCGTCGTGTCCGGCGTGTGCGACGGGTTTATCGGTAATCGCATGCTCGAACAGTATCTTCGCCAGTCGATGTTTCTGGTCGACGAAGGCGCGTCGCCGCAGCAAGTCGACGCGGCGATGGTCCAGTTTGGAATGGCGATGGGGCCGTTTGCGGTCGGCGACCTGGCCGGCCTCGATATCGGCTACGCGATTCGCCAGCGACGCTACGTTGAGAAGCCGCACGTGACGTACAGCCGAGTAGGCGATCGTGTCGTCGAGCTCGGGCGGCTGGGCCAGAAAACCGGCAAAGGCTGGTATCGCTACGACGCTGGCGATCGAACGCCGAAGCCTGATCCAGCGGTGAGCGAACTGGTCACGCAGTATCGCAATGAAATCGGCATGACCGCGCGATCGATCACCGATCAGGAGATCGTCCAGCGTTGCGTTTATGCGCTGGTTAACGAGGGCGCCAGGATTCTCGAGGAAGGCATTGCCTTGCGCGCAAGCGACATCGACGTCGTCTACCTGACCGGCTACGGTTTCCCGGCGGCCAAGGGCGGTCCGATGTTCTATGCGCAGACGGTGGGGTTGAACAAGGTCGTCGAGTCGATGCGCGGATTCGCCCGGAACGAGCATGCAGATCCGAAGTTCTGGCAGCCTGCCAAGTTGCTGCTGGATGCAGCGGAGAGCGGCAAGTGGCCGCGCTAGGTTGATCGCAAACTCTGATGTCGCTGAAGAAGCTTTTCGATCTCGCAGGCAAGACCGCACTTGTGACGGGCGGGTCGCGCGGCCTTGGGTTGCAGATTGCCGAGGCGCTCGGTGAAATGGGCGCCCGACTCGTGCTGTCGGCACGCAAGGCCGACGAACTGCAGGCGGCTACTTCTAAGCTGATCCAGTCGGGTATTGATGCGCACTGGATCGCGGCCGACGCTGCGAATCCGGCGGACGTCGCGCGTCTCGTGACCGAGTCTCGCGCGCAGCTCGGCGAAATCGACATTCTCGTCAACAACGCCGGCGCCTCCTGGGGCGCTCCGGCCGAGGATCATCCGCTCGAGGCCTGGGACAAAGTGATGAACCTGAACGTGCGCGGTATTTTCCTGCTGACGCAGGCGGTGGGGCGCGCGTCGATGATTCCGCGACGAACCGGACGCATCATCAACGTCGCGTCGATCGCGGGCCTGTCCGGCAATGCACCCGGGACGATGAACACGATTGCCTACAACACCAGCAAAGGAGCGCTCGTGAATTTCACGCGCACATTGGCGGCCGAATGGGGCAAGTACGGCATCACGGTCAACGCACTGGCACCGGGGTTCTTTCCGTCGAAGATGACGAAGGGCGTGATCAAGGAACTGGGCGAGGACACGCTGGCGCGGCTGGCGCCGTTGAATCGCCTGGGAGATGACGAAGACTTGAAAGGCGCCGCGGTGCTCTTTGCGTCCGACGCGGGCAAGCACATTACCGGACAGATCCTCGCCGTCGACGGCGGCGCCACTGCTTACTAGAAACAACGACATGCCTACCAATCGCCGCATAGTTCTTGAGAGCCGTCCGAAGGCTGCCGCGACGACGTCAAATTTCCGGCTGGAAGAAGTCGCCGTGCCAACGCTTCAGCCGGGACAGTTTCTGGTTCGCAATCACTGGCTGTCGCTCGATCCGTACATGCGCGGACGCATGAACGAGAGCAGGTCGTACGCGCAGCCGCAGGCATTGGGTGAAGTGATGCAAGGCGGCACCGCCGGCGAAGTGATCGAATCTCGTAACCCGGGTTTTGCAGTTGGCAACAAGGTCGTCGCCTATCTAGGGTGGCAGGAATACGGCGTGTCGGACGGCACCGGAGTCTTCAAGGTCGACACGCGTCATGTGCCGCTGTCGGCGTATCTCGGAGCCGTCGGCATGCCGGGCGTCACCGCGTGGTACGGGCTGAACCGCGTTATCGACCCGCGTGAAGGCCACACGATCGTTGTCTCGGCTGCGAGCGGCGCCGTGGGTAGCGTCGTCGGGCAGTTGGCACGCATCCGCGGTCTGCGTGCGATCGGCTTTGCCGGGGGCGCGGAGAAATGCCGTTACGTCACCGAAGAACTCGGTTTTGACGCCTGCATCGATTACAAATCGGAGAGCACACACGAGGGCCTTAGTAAGCGTTTGAAGGAAGCCGCGCCGAACGGCGTCGACGGCTATTTCGAGAACGTCGGCGGTGCGGTAATGAACGCCGTGCTGCCGCGGATGAACACGTACGGGCGCATTGCATTGTGCGGACTGATCGCCGGTTACGATGGACAACCGATTCCGATCGAAAATCCCACGTGGTTTTTGATCAGCCGGCTGACGATGCAGGGCTTTATCGTGACCGAGCACATGGATGTGTGGCCGGAAGCACTGAAGGAACTCGGCGAGCACGTCGCAACAGGGCGCATCAAGTATCGGGAAACCGTAGCGCGCGGTATCGAGAATGCGCCGCAGGCGTTTCTCGGCATGCTGAAAGGTGCGAACTTCGGCAAGCAGTTGGTGAAGCTCGCGTGAATAATCTGGAAGGCAAAGTCGCCGCGATCACCGGTGCAGCGAGCGGCTTCGGTCGTGAACTCGCTCGTCTTGCCGCGCGTCAGCATATGCGGCTGGCGCTGGCCGATGTGCAACGTGATGCACTCGACGTTGTGGTCAACGAGTTGAAGCGAACGGGCGCGGTCGTGATTTCCGATGTCGTCGACGTCGCGCAGGCTGCGCAGGTCCAGCGCTTTGCCGAGCATGCGTTCAGCGCATTTGGTCACGTCCATCTGCTGATCAACAACGCGGGGGTTGGGGGCGGTGGATACGTCTGGGAAAACACTGCGCGCGACTGGCAGTGGGTGATGGGTGTCAATCTGATGGGTGTCGTGCACGGCGTGCAGCATTTCGTTCCACGCATGCTGGAAGCGAACAAGCGCGGGGAACCTGGTCACATCGTCAATACGGCGTCGATGGCGGGCTGGCTGGCAGCGCCGCTGATGGGCGTTTACAACGTCTCGAAGCACGCAGTGGTCGCGTTGTCGGAGACGCTGTATCACGATCTCAGGCTTGCTGAGTCGACGATCGGTGTATCGGTGCTGTGTCCCGCCTTTGTACCGACTGGTATCGCACATTCGCAGCGGTACCGCCCGGCAGAATTGCTGAACGCCGACGAACTAACGGCATCGCAGAGAATTGCGCAGGTTGCCACGGAGAAGGCGGTCGCGAGCGGCAGGATCACCGCCGAACAGATTGCACAGCTGACATTCGATGCGGTCCGTGACAATCGCTTCTACGTGTTCACGCATCCACAGATTCTGCCGTCGGTGCAGGCACGCTTCGATGCCGTATTAAGTGGCACGGCACCAGCGGACCCGTACGCGGCACGCCCGTCTGCCAGACCGCCGTCGCCTGTTTAAGCGCCCCTTTTTAACTCAGGTATCGGCCTCAAGCTGATCGCATCAATCTGGCGTTCGCACACGCGTGGCCACGCGTTTTTTTGCGATGGCAGAATGCTGCTCGCCGTTTTCGAGTACACGCCATGAAATTCATCGTCTGCCGCTGGTCCGCCGCGTTTCTATTGTTTGCCGCACTTGGCACCGCGCTGGCGCAGGCGATCGAACGACTGCCGGCCGGCGTAACGCGGGGCCCAACGGTCGAAGGGATCACTGAGTATCGGCTTGCCAATGGCTTGCGCGTCATCTTGTTCGCCGATCCGTCGAAGCCGACAGCGACGGTCAATATCACCTACCTGGTCGGCTCACGACACGAGAACTACGGTGAGACCGGTATGGCGCACCTGCTCGAGCACCTGATCTTCAAGGGCTCGAAGAATTTTCTGAAGCCGGACGTGGAGTTCACGCGGCGCGGCTTTCAGAACAATGGCTCGACCTGGCTCGACCGCACCAATTATTTCTCGACGTTTCAGGCGAGCGACGACAACCTGAAGTGGGCGATCGACTGGTCGGCCGATGCAATGGTCAATTCCTTCATCTCGAAGAAGGACCTGGATTCCGAGATGACGGTCGTGCGCAACGAGTACGAGTCCGGCGAGAACAATCCGACGCAGGTGATGCTGAAGCGCATGCAGGCGATGCTGTTCGACTGGCACAACTACGGCAACTCGACGATCGGCGCACGCTCGGACATCGAGAACGTTCGCATCGAGAATCTGCAGGCGTTCTACCGGATGTACTACCAGCCGGATAACGCCGTGCTGACGGTGTCGGGCAAGTTCGACGAGCGGCAGACACTGCAGTGGATCGCGCAGGCGTTCGGCAAGATTCCGAAACCCAAGCGCACGTTGCCGCCGCTGTGGACGATCGAGCCGACGCACGACGGCGATCGCACGTTCACCGTGCGACGCCCGGGCGAAATCCAGCTGGTGGTGGCCGGTTACCGCCTTCCTTCGGCGCTTCACGCGGACTTGCTGGCTGCCGACGTTGCGGCCGACGTTCTCGGCGACACGCCCAACGGGCGGCTTCACGAGGCGCTTGTCGCCAGCGGCAAGGCGGCGCAAGTGTTCTCATTCACCATAGCGGGGCGCGATCCCGGCTTCGTGCTCTTCGGCGCCGTCGTCAAGAAGGGTGAGCCGCTGGAGCCGGTGCGACAGACGATGGTCGACGTCATCGAAGGCTTCGGCAAGACGCCGGTGACCGACGCCGAAGTAAAGCGCCAGGTGCAGAAGCAAAACACGCAGTACGACCGCGCACTTGCCGACCCACAGGCCTTCGGCGTCGGTCTGTCGGAATACATCTCGCTTGGCGACTGGCGCTTGTTTTTCTACACGCGCGACCAGCTCAGCAAACTGACGCCCGCCAGCGTCGGCCAGGCCGCATCGAAGTACTTTGCGCGTGACAATCGCGTCGTCGGCATGTTCATACCGGACGATGCGCCGCAACGCGCGGCGATTCCGATCGCGCCGAGCCCGGCACAGGTACTTGCCGAGTACAAGCCGTCGGAGAAGGGCAGCGTCGGAGAAGTCTTCAATCCGACGCAGGAGAACATCGACAAGCGCACGCGATTGCTGTCATTCGGCGATCTGAACGTCGCGCTGCTGCCGAAGCAGAACCGGGGCAACACGGTCAACGTGCAGACCAACTTTCAGTGGGGCAGCCCCGAGTCGTTGAACGGGCGCATGATTGAAGCCGAGCTGGCCGCAGCGATGCTTGGCCGCGGCACCGACAAGCTGACGCGCCAGCAGATCGCCGACGAGATGACACGGCTGCAGATGACCGGCGGTCTCGCGACGTTTCAGACGACGCGCGCCAACCTGCCGGACGCCTTGCGACTGCTCGCAAGCGTGATGCGCTCGGCAAACTTTCCCGCGAGCGAATACGAGCAGCTGCAGCGTCAGATAGTCACCGGACTGGCAGCACAGCTCGACAATCCGGACACGATCTCGCGCGATGCGCTGAGCTCGCACTTCAACACTTATCCGCCCGGAGACCCGCGGCACTACATTCCGTTGCGCACGAAGATCGATATGGTGAGCAAGACGCCGCTCGATGCAGCGCGCAGGTTTCACAGCGACTTCTACGGCACCGCGCGCGGCGAAGTCGCTGTCGTCGGCGACTTCGATCCGAAGCAGATCGAGGCGCTGGTCAACGAACTGTTCACCGACTACAAGTCGAAAGCGCCGTACGCGCGGCTGGATCGCGAGTATCGCGAAGTCAAGCCGGCGCGACTGACGGTCGATACGCCGGAAAAGGAAAACGCGTTCATCCGCGCGCGAATCGACTTTCCGCTGCGCGACGACGATCCCGATGCGCCAGCGTTAATGCTGGCCAACGACATCTTCGGCGGTGGCGCGGGTATGTCGAACCGAGTCATCGAGCGCCTGCGGCAGAAGGACGGCATCAGCTACGGCGCCGGGACTGGCTTGATGCTCGGATCGCGCTACAAACTGTCGACATGGTCACTGGGAGCACTGACCGCGCCGCAGAACGCGATCAAGGCGGAGCAGGCGATCCGCGAAGAGATCGAGCGCGCGCGGCGCGATGGCTTCACGGCGAAGGAGCTGGAGGACGCGAAGAAGGGCACGCTGCAGGAGCGCGCGACCAATCGCGCGCAGGACAACGTGCTCGCGGGCGCGTGGACCGCGAACATGGATCTCGGACGCACCTTTGCCTTTTCGAAGCAGTTCGAGGATCGGTTGCGCGCGGTGACCGTCGATCAAGTGAATGCAGCGTTCCGCAAGTACATCGATCCGGCGCGCATGACGTTTGTGATCGCCGGCGACGCGAAAAAAGGCGCGAAGTAAGCAGCCTGATGAAAAGCGTAGCGAGCAGGCCCGAGGTTGCGTCGAGGAGCGCACGCGTGCATGACGCACGTTGAGCACCGCAGACGCAAGATCGGGCCGCGCAGTAGGTTTGCATCGGGCTGCTAGATGTACGCTGACTTTCGGCACCGAATGCCGTTGCGCGTGCGCTGGGCAGAAGTCGACAAACAAGGCGTCGTTTTCAATGCGCACTATCTGCTTTACTGCGATGTCTGCGTCACCGAGTATTGGCGTGCGGCGGGAGTGCACTATCCGGACGATTTCGCCGCCCAGGGAAGCGATCTCTTTGTGCGCAAGTCGACGGTCGAATATTTTTCCGCCGCCTACTACGATGATGAGCTCGAGGTCTGCGGCCGCATTGCGCGGCTCGGCAGCAGCAGCATGCGTTTCGTCGTCGAGATCTACCGGCGCAGGCAGTATGAAGCGGTGCTGGTTACCGCCGAGCTAATTTACGTGCACGCTGATCCCGCATCGCGCACTGCGCTGGCGATTCCCGGCCCTATGCGTGCGCGAATACGCGCGTTCGAGACAACGCCGCCCGAAGAGGGACCGGATGCGAATAGAACTAGGTGACTGGCAAAGCATGCGGGCATGGGCTGAGCCGCTGCGCTTTGCGGTGTTCGTCGAAGAACAAAACGTACCGGCGGACATCGAACTCGATTCGTTCGACGCGCTGTCGGTGCACGCGGTCGCCTTCGATGCGAGCGGTGAAGCTGTCGGTACCGGCCGATTGCTGCCTGACGGTCATATCGGGCGCATGGCCGTTGCAAAGTCAGCGCGCGGCCGCGGCGTCGGCAGCGCATTACTCAAAGCGCTGATGGACGAAGCGCGGCGGCGTGGGCACACGCACGCCGTCCTCAGTGCACAGACGCACGCGACGGAGTTCTATCGAAAGCACGGCTACTCGGTGCACGGCGACGAGTACGACGACGCAGGCATTCCGCACATCGATATGCGCTGCCCGCTGTAACGCCGTTCAGATACGGATGTAGGTATCGATCAACCGGCGCCCGGCGCCTTGATCCGTGCCGGGCTCGCTGCGCGGTCGATCGTGAACTCATAGTGCCGGTCGGAAAAGCGCTGCGGATCAGTCGTGTCGTAGGTGCGCTCGAAGAACGTCGTCAGTCCATCGTTGCGCACCGTTAGTACGGTGCTGGCTCGCGTGCCGTAGCCGTTGGCGCGAATCTGGATAGACGAAAGCGCGCGTTCCCATTCGTACGGAACCCCGGTCGACGGAAGCTCGGCGTCGCGCGCGAGTTCTCGATTCTCGAGAAGGCGTATCAGCAGCTCAAGATCGACTCTCGATGCAATCGAACATGCAAAGCGCGTCACCGCGCGCGTCACCTTCGGCCACGGCGTATCGAGCCCTGCGTTGGATAAGCCGTAGATGCCGGGCGCCAGTGTGCGGGCAGCCGCGCCGCTGCGGTTCGTGAAATAGTCGAGACGCGGCTCGGTCGCAGTGTCGGTGTTTGCAACCGGTCCGACGTCGCCGAGCAACAGATTGAAACCGTTGTACGCGCTCATGCGAGCGGCGTTCGATTCAAGCCATGTGGCCGGCGGTTCCGACGATTGCAGCGCCGACAGCACCAAGGTCCCGCGCGACGGCGCATGCGGATTGCGCTCGCTCGGTGCGCGCACATTGGTCAGCGCCGCAAAGCGGCCACGACGCGTGATGCCGAGCCATGTTCCGCCCGCTTCTTCATCGTGGCCCGCAAGCACCGAGACCGCGTGGCCCCACCACGCGGCCGGGCGCGTGCGGCGCAGATAAAACTCGTCGCGATTGGCCGCCAGCACCAGCGGGTAATCCGGATGCGAGCGCCACGCGAAGACCATCAGGCACATCAGGTGTCTCGCCTACTCCGTCGGATCGAACAGCGTATAGGGTAGCGGACGCACCGTCAGACGTGGGCCATCGGCGCTTCGCAGATGCAGCGAGCCTGATTCGAGCCGATCGATCGGCGCCTCGAACAACAGCTCGCTTCCCCCGTCCGGCAACGTGGCCGCCATCACGACGGTACCAATCGGCTGTGCGCCCTCGCTGTGAAAAACATCGGATGCCGCTTGCACGTCGTCGACGTCAACATGCGCAACGTTCATGCGCCGCTTCAGCTTGCCAAGGTACTGGCTGCGCGCAACGATCTCCTGGCCGGGATAGCAGCCTTTCTTGAAATCGACACCACCGAGCACTTCAAAATTGATCATCTGTGGAACAAATTTCTCCTGCGTTGCTGCAAATACGGTCGGCACCGCGGCGTCGATTTCGCTCAGCCACCAGAGATTGCTGGCGTCTGGCTGAGACGCTCGCGACAATGGTAGCTGTGCGTCGCTCGGCAACGTTAGCAAGAAGCGCGTTACGCCCTCAGGGGTGGGCAGCATACGGCCGACGCGAATGGGACCGGTCGACGCCGATGTCCACGGCGAATCGGACACGGCAAGGCCGGCGTCGCTCAGGTAGTGCGCAGCGCCGGCACCGAGCACCGCATACGTGGTCCAAGCATCGCTGACGTCGGTGACCCGCGCCTTGGCGCGCAGCACGAACATCGATAACCGTTTGACGACCGAGGCGATGACTTCTCGCGGCATTCGCAAGAACACAGCTTCCTCGGTGCGCCATTGATGAAAGGTCGCAAGCAACCGGCCCTTCGGCGTGCAATAGCCCGACAGCTGAACCTGATCCGGCGTCAATCGAGCCACGTCATTCGTCACCTGTGACTGCAGGAACGCAACCGCGTCAGTTCCGCTGACGGAAACAACGCCAAGCTCCGGCAACGCGACAAGCGCCGGCGATTCAACAGAAGAGGCGAGGGCAGACACTCGAAAGTTTGGCTCGTGAAGATGAGCCCGCAGATTAATATAAGTAACAGAGCTACTAGGTCGGGACATCCTGTCCTTCTTCAATGACATCGCTTCGATGAAAAAGCGTAGCCGCGCGCGCTTGTGGATCAGTTTCGTGCTGATTGCGGGCATGGCGCTGTTTGCCGCGGGACTGGTCGGGCGCTGGTATTTGTTCGTGCGCCCGCTGCCGTTCAAATCCGATCGCGTCGAGTTTCGCGTTCCTCCCGGTAGTTCGGTGCGAAGCATCGCGCAGGCGGCGCAAGCTGCCGGCATCGAATTGAACGCAGACGCGATGGTCGCGGCAGCGCGCTTCGCCGGCTCAACGCAATCGCTGCGCGCGGGGCGCTATTCGGTTGAGCGCGGGATTACCTTGAGCGGACTGCTGGCAAAGTTGCAGGCGGGCGACGTCATTCGCGAGCGGCTAACGGTGGTCGAGGGCATCGCCTTTCGCGAAATGCGGGCTTTGTTGTCGGCGCAAACGCAGCTTAAGCAGGACTCGGCGCACATGTCAGCCGAAGAGTTGCTGAAGGCGATCGGTGCCAGTGAGACCCATCCCGAAGGATTGTTTGCGCCGGAAACCTACGTCTACGACCCCGGCATATCCGATCTCGAGATCTATCGGCAGGCGTACCGAGCGCAGATGAAGCTGTTGCAGGAGACGTGGGCTGCCCGCAATCCCGATCTACCGTACGCCAGCCCGTACGAGGCGCTGATCATGGCGTCGATCATCGAGAAGGAGACTGGGCAAGCGTCGGAGCGAGCGATGATTGCCGGTGTGTTCGTCAACCGGTTAAGACTGGGTATGTTGCTGCAAACCGATCCTTCGGTCATTTACGGAATCGGCGCCGCATTCGACGGGAACCTGCGCAAGCGCGATCTGCTCGCCGACGGACCCTACAACTCGTATACACGAGCTGGGTTGCCGCCAACGCCGATCGCGCTACCTGGACGCGCCTCGATCGAAGCGGCGCTGCGCCCGGCAAACACGTCGGCGCTGTACTTCGTGTCGCGCGGCGATGGCACTTCTCACTTTTCGGCAACGCTGGCCGAACACAATCGTGCGGTAGACGCCTATCAGCGGTGCTGCCGCCGATGAGCGCGCGCGGCCGTTTTATCACGTTCGAGGGAATCGACGGTTCTGGCAAGAGCACGCACATCGATGCGGTGGCCGGAGCGTTACGCGCACGCGGCGTGAACACGCTGGTGACGCGTGAACCTGGCGGCACACCGCTGGGTGAATCGTTGCGCGAGCTGGTTCTGAATCATGCAATGACACGTGAGACCGAGACGCTGCTGATGTTCGCGGCGCGGGCCGAGCATCTTGCAAAGGTCATTCGACCTGCGCTCGCGGCGGGCCAATGGGTCTTGTGCGACCGCTTTACCGACGCCACGTATGCGTATCAGGCGGGGGGCCGAGGCATGGACGAACGCGCCATCGCAGAACTAGAGCTGTGGGTTCACCCGGATCTGCAACCGGACCTGACGATTTTGTTCGACGTCGCGCCCGAAGTGGCAGAGAAACGCCTGGCCCAAGCGCGGTCCGCCGACCGGTTCGAGGCCGAACCGACCTCTTTCTTCGGCGCGGTGCGAGCGATGTATTTGAAGCGAGCCGCCGCGAATCCGGCGCGCTTCTTTGTCGTCGATGGGCAGCAGGCGTCAGACTCAGTGCGTGAGCAACTCGATCGCTTGATGCGTCAATGGAACGGCTGACTCCGCTGCCGTGGCAACACGAACTGTGGTCGCAGCTCGTGGGCTGGCGCGAGCGGCTGCCGCATGCGTTGCTGTTGCACGGCGGACGCGGCATCGGCAAACGCCATCTGATGAAAGCGTTTGCGCAGCTTCTGCTGTGCGAGGCACCTGTCGATGCCGCGCCGTGCGGACGCTGCGCCGGCTGCCAACTGCTGGTCGCCGACAATCATCCCGACTTGCGCTGGTTGACGCCTGCGGCCTCGATGCCGGATCGCGATGATGCGGAGGTGAATGATGACGGCGCGCAAGCTGATCGACCCGAAGCGCGTTCGAGCAGGACGGGGAAGCCAAGCCGAGAAATCGTGATCGATCAGGTGCGCAAAACCAGCGACTTTCTTTCGCTCTCGTCGCATCGCGGCGGTCGCCGTGTCGTGTTGTTGTTTCCGGCCGAGGCGTTGAATCCTCCGGCTGCCAACGCGCTCTTGAAGATGCTCGAAGAACCGCCGCCCGGCGCGGTGTTTCTTGCCGTCAGCGACCAGCTCGACGCGGTGCTGCCGACGATCCTGTCACGCTGCGTGTTGTTGCGGGCGCCGATTCCGAGCCCAGCGCAGGCGCTGCAATGGCTGCGATCAGTCGGAGTAGATCGCGCGGAGGCAAAGACTGGCCGAAGCGGGCGGCGCACCGCTCGGTATCACCGAGGAGCCTGCGCTCGATCAACGCCAGACGCTCGAGCCGGCACTGCACGAGGCGCTGATCAAGTTGTTAAGTCGCGGCGCGGCATTGACCGGCGCTCAGATCGTCAGCACGATACCGAAAGACATTGCTGTGGCGCCGGCGATCCGTCTGTTACAGCGGTGGGGATGGGACTTATTAGCAGAAAGGCTGGCGGGACGCGTTCGTTACTATCCGCAGTACCAGCGCCAGTTTGCGACGCTTTCGCGTGCGATCGAGCCGTCACGGGTGGTGGACTGGGCGGCGGCACTGGCGCAAACGCAAGCGGTCAGCGATCATCCGCTGAACGCACGCTTGGTCGTTGAAAGCGCATTGCTCGGTTATGCCGAGGCGATGCGGCCGCGGCAGCCGATCGATGTTAGGTAACCACACTATGAACAATTGCGGATGAACGACAGCGGCAAGGGCGGCAAGGGCGGCAACGGACAGGCGGCGGCAGCCGGCGGCGGCGCGCGGCCGGCCGTGCTATCGCTGTCCATCAAGGAAAAGGCTGCTCTGTACGCCGCGTATATGCCGTACCTGAAAAGCGGCGGCATGTTCGTTCCGACGACGCGCCCGTATCAGTTGGGTGACGATGTGTATTTGATCTTGACGCTGCTCGACGATCCGACTCGCATCCCGGTTGCCGGTAAAGTGGTGTGGATCAGTCCTGCCGCCGGCGGCAACAAGACGCCCGGCATCGGAGTGCACTTTCCAGCCGACGAGACCGGGCTGAATGCCCGTAAGCGCATCGAAGACGCGCTCGGCGGCGCGCTGAAATCCGCTCGCCCGACGCACACGCTATAAAACTCAGGGAAGCCGGCCTGGTGGCCGGCGACGACTGATGTTTGTAGATTCACACTGCCATTTGTCGTTTCCCGAGCTAGCGCAAGACTTGCCGGGCGTACTGCAGCGAATGCGCGACAGC
The DNA here is from genome assembly GCA_963786295.1 of uncultured beta proteobacterium. Lineage (GTDB taxonomy): Bacteria > Pseudomonadota > Gammaproteobacteria > Burkholderiales > Burkholderiaceae_F > JACCZX01. Next base: position 82,351 of record CAWAYV010000008.1, read on the forward strand.
AAAGTCGTCGCGGCGTTGAACGTTTGCACGACCTTGGCCGAGTTTCCTGCAGTGCTCGCGGTCGCGGAGCAGCACACCCACATCGTCGCCTCGGTCGGCGTGCATCCCGACTCTCAGAACACCGAAGAGCCTACGATCGATCGGCTTCTGACGCTGGCCGATCACCCGAAGGTCGTTGCCATCGGCGAAACCGGGCTCGACTATTTTCGCCTGCAGGAGCCGCTGGAATGGCAGCGCACGCGGTTTCGCACGCACATTCGCGCGGCACGTCAGTGCGGCAAACCGCTGATCATTCACACGCGGGCGTCGCCGGACGACACGATTCGGCTGATGCAGGAGGAGGGCGCAGGCAGAGCAGGGGGCGTCATGCACTGCTTCACCGAATCGCTTGAGGTCGCCGAGGCAGCGATGGATCTCGGCTTTTACATTTCGTTTTCGGGAATCGTCACGTTTAAGAACGCACGGGCGCTGCAGGAAGTCGCGCGCGCCGTGCCGCTGGATCGACTGCTGATCGAAACCGATTCGCCCTACCTGGCACCCGTGCCTTATCGCGGCAAGACGAACGAGCCGAGCTTCGTGCCGAAAGTCGCCGAAAAGCTGGCCGAGTTGAAGAACGTGAGCGTCGAACAAGTGGCGGCCAGCTCAACCGCCAATTTCTTTAATCTTTTCAGACCCTTGAGCGACAAACCTGCGACGCTGGACCAACCACGCGGAACCACTCAAACCAGCGCTTAATCAATGTGTTACTGCTGATACTCTAATGCAGAGCTATAGCAGTCCCGCTCCCTTCAACGCCTCCGCCGTAACTTGCGCGAGTTCGGTGATCTGTCCGGTTACATCCTGGGAGGTCGAGCTGCTGGCGCGTCCGGACCACATCGTTGCTCCGTTCGATGGGTCGATCAGCGCTGTCTCGGCGCCAAACGCCTGGGTCACGCGCGAGCCACCAATCGGAAAGCCAATGCCGATCCCTCCAGCAGCGCCGCCCCGGCCGTAACTTCCCGAACCGCCACCCACACCGATTCCAATCGTGGGTCCGCTGTCGACGGCTACCGGCTGCCCAGCACCCAGCGTCATGCGAACAATCGCCTGCGCACCGACGCGCTTGGCTGCCGCCACATACGGATCATTGCCGGCGGGAGCGCTGGTACCTGCGGAAAGTTGGGAGTTAAGCGTCGCCTTCGCACCGCGCGCGGAAACTGCCGCCGCCAATTGATCCTCGCAAATGCGTTGCAGAGTCAAGTCCTGCGCCTCGCACGCGACCAGTACCGAGGCGCCTTTCACGCTGCGACCTTTGTATTCGGGATTGCTCCATTGAGCGTCCATGCGCGTAGTGGCGCACGCAGACAGCAGAACCGCCATTGAAAGGCACAACACTCGAATCGTTGCTTGCATGTCGGCACCTCGCGCGGGGATGTTATGCAGTTTCCATGCCGAATGGGGATCCGTCAGCATCTCGGTATGCGCATAATGTGCATTATGTTAAATCAGCTATGGACTCAAAGGCTTCGTGAATCGCAGCCACTGGCCGTCCAAAAGAAACTTGGCCCTCCCCCCTGTCGCGGCCAAAGGCGTCATTCCGAGTCCCCTGGCTGACTAGGGCCTAACGAAATTGTCAATGTCCGCAGCAGCCGCATGTCGAAAGGCGGTCACTCGTTCGACTAGATAGGCAGCGATGGAGGTCCGCGTGACCGGTGTCCGCGCAGCCCCATGACACTCTAGGAGAAGACCATGCGATTCCTATCGATGATCCGCATCGACGAGAACGGCGGCCAGCTGCCCAACGAGCAGCTCATGAACGATATGGGCAAGCTCATCGACGAGATGACCGGCGAAGGCGTATTGATCCGCACCGCCGGGTTGCGGGCGACGGCGGAAGGCGTGCGCGTGCGCCTGCGCAGTGGCAAGCTGTCGAAGGTCGATGGGCCATTCACGGAGACCAAGGAAGTGGTCGGCGGCTTTGCGATCCTCGAGGCGGAGTCGATGAAACAGGCAATCGAGCTGACCCAGCGTTTCCTGAGGATCCATGGTGACGAATGGGATATCCGAGTGCGAAGTGCGTCAGCTGGACGGCCCGGAGTTCGGCGTCGAGTCGTGAGCACCTACTGAGGCTCGCGCGAGCTCGGCTTACAGAAAGCGGCACACGGGACAGCGGCCCGTAGCGAACGTCAGCAAGCAAGTGCCGTTCAAGGTCACCTGCGTCGCGAACAAGCCCAATAGCGACGACCGTCGTTTGGCCATTGTTGACGATCAATTGAACGAATTCAAAGGCGGATCACTGTCGGAACGGGTAGATAACCGTAGCGATGTGAACAGATGGTCAGGTGATCTCGTCACGGCTGCATCCTTAACGTCGAACTGAGCCTCTGTCGGCAGAACGAAAACGGAGGCGCCCGCTCTGGTCGCGGCTCCCCACCACCCTCCTCCACAATCTCCGACTTTCCGGGGATGGATGACGGATGATATTTTCTGAAGCTCCAAGGAGGAGCCAAGCAAATGACTATTGCGCGACACGATCAGACCGCGATCCTTTCGCAAGCCGTCGAGCACGGCGACACTGTTTACCTGGCAGGCGTCTTGGCTAAGGACCTGAGCAAGGACATCAAGGGCCAGACCAAGGAAGTCCTCGACGAGATCGACCGGCTGCTCGCCAAGTGCGGCTCGAGCAAGTCCAAGGTCCTGCAGTGCCATATCTGGGTGACCGACATCCGCAACCGCGCGCCGATGAACGAGGTGTGGACCGAGTGGGTCGACAAGAACAACCTCCCGGCGCGCGCCTGCGTAGAGGCCAGGCTCGCGGACCCGAAGGCCCTGGTCGAGATCATGGTGATCGCCGGCAAATAAATGGGGGCGGACGCAAATTCACCGGCGCGCCGCATTTCAGTTCGCTGATTCACTTCTTTTGACTCCATCCCGTTGCAGGAGGCGAATACAGGCGCGCTTCCGGAATCAGCGCACGCAGCTTCCGGCCAAAGCTTCGCAGGCAGACCTCGCTTTCGCCGAGCGGACCGTGTGTAAAGCTTGACGACGACATCCCCTGTTGCACGCCGGTGATCAGCGCAGTGTCCTCAGCGTTGACGCGCCGGTTGATGCGCCAGTTCAAGTACCGCGCTACCTTCATCTCGCGTCGCGGATCCGGGATCGCATAGTTGATCTCGCGAATCATCGTGCTGGTCGATGAGACGGGAAGAAACTGCATGAAGTCGACCTGGTCAGGATAGATGTCGAAGGCGATGTTGGGCCAGAGCTTGAAATAGAGCCATCGCCGCTGCGCTTCTGCAGGCAGGTGTTCGACGCGTGGCAGCACACGCTGATACATGCGCTCGGAAAGGTTGCTCGACGGCTGTTCGGCGATCACCCCCCACATCCGATCCACATATTCCTCGGCTTCGACGCCGTAGCTACCCCCGAACAGTCGTGTCAGCCCTCGGTGCGCGACGGCGATATGAAGCCCATCTGAATAATTGTCGGCGACATTCTTCCAGTTGACCGGACGGGGCCTGAGCGTCACACGCCCAAGCGCGCTTAGTTCCTCGAAGCGATAAGGCGCAATCAATTCCTCGTAGGGCGCCATCATCGTTGCGACCGATGGTCCGCCGCCTGCAAGCCGGACGAAGATGAACCCTCTCCACACTTCAAGCTCCACCGACGACGAGCCCGTGCGCTCCCATATCGAGATCCGGATAGTCACTCTTGCCCGGAACACCGATTAGTCGGCCATCGAGACCATAGGTCCACCCGTGATACGGACACGTCAGGCGCTTCGCGCATCCCGACGCGTTGCTTAGCAGCCGCGACCCACGATGACGGCACACGTTGGTGAAAGCGCGCACATTCATGTCTTCGCCGCGAATCACGAGAATGCTTTCGCCCAGAAACCCAAGCGTCTGCCAATCACCGGCGTTCGCAATGTCGCTGACGTGACATACGACCTGCCAACTCGGTCGCATGACCCGAGTCATCTCGACATCAAAAAATTCAGGATCGCGATACGTCCACGCTGGAAGGCTCCAGCGATCGTCGGGGTCCACGCTCACGCTTTGCAATTTTCAGCTTGCCGCGTACAGCATGCGGTGAAGTTCGTCCGGCGTAACCGGTTTTGTCAGGTGCGCATCGAAGCCCGCTGTCTTCGCCCGGTCCTTATCTTCGGCGCGTCCATAGCCAGTGACTGCTACCAGCCGCGGACAATCCTGTCCGCTCTTCAGCCTGCGCGCAACCTCGTATCCGTCGAGTCCCGGCAGTCCGATGTCCAACAGCACGACATCGGGTCGCACGCGCTGCACGACTTCGATTCCCGATTGGCCGTCCTTTGCTTCGTGTACTTCGTGGCCCGCCATCAGCAACTGCATGCAAAGCGCTTCGCGTCCGTCCGCATCGTCCTCGATGATCACTATCCGCTTTCGAGACACTGAGCTCGGGGCAACGGCGGCTGGCGATACGTCGTCGGTCCGGCGCGCCTCGGCGCGAGGCAGACACACGACAAACGCACTTCCCTTTGAAGGCCCTTCGCTGTATGCGGCTACGCGTCCTCCGTGCAGCTCAACCAGACGACGCACAAGAGCCAACCCAATGCCGAGCCCACCTTGTGCACGGTCCAAATTGCGCTGCCCCTGAGTAAAGAGTTCGAACACGCGCGGAAGCAGCTCCGGTGCGATGCCCATCCCACTGTCTTGAACGCGCAGGATCGCTTCATCGCCTTCTACCCGTGTTTCTACGCGTATCAGTCCCCGTGCCGGCGTGTACTTGATTGCATTGATCAGCAGATTTTCTATCACCTGGCTTAGTCGGGCGGGATCGGCATTGACCCACACCGGCTCCAGCTGCACGTCGGTCTGATGATCCTGCAGTTGCCCGGTGCCAACGATGACGGCCACGCTTCGTTGTACCGCGTCTGCCAGATTCAGCCGCTCGCGCGTCAGCACGATTTTCCCGGCCATTACTCGCGCCACATCGAGCAGGTCATCGATCAAGCGGCTCAAATGCCTGGTCTGTCGCTCGATGATTTCGACCGCACGGCAGGCGAACTCGTCTTTTGCGAATCCGACCAAAACCTGCGCCGCATTGCCGATCGCAGCCAACGGATTGCGAAGCTCGTGACTCAACATGGCCAGGAACTCGTCCTTCGCATGGTTCGCCGCTTCCGCCTCGGCGCGCGCGGCACGCTCTCGATCGAGTAAAAGCGCCCGCTCCTGCTCAACGGCCTTGCGCTCCCATACCAGTGCAGCAACTGGAAGTGTCAGCGCCGCAATCGTGGCCATGAACGCTTGCAACACAAGCAGAGACTCGTTTTCACTCCGCATCACGAACGGGCCCGAACCGCTCACCGTTGCCCAGGCGGCGATCGCGGACAGGATCGCTACGCCGGTGGCGACTTCTCTTTGGCCAAAGCGAAACGCTGCCCACACGAGCGGGGGAATGCACAGGAACGGCAATGGATAGGTGTTCAATCCCTGATACACGAACACCAGTGCACCGGTCGCTACAACGACAAGGAGCAGCAATATCGATTCGGCGGGTCGTTCACCCAACGGTCCGAGGCTGCGACTCGTCCCCCAAAGCACAAGTAGCGGCGTGACAATCAACGCCCCGGCAGCGTCACCGAGCCACCATGTCAGCCAGATTGCGCCGAACTGGCTCGAGTCGGCCAAGCCGGTCAACACCAAGCTTGTCACGCCGATCGTCGCGCTGATCGTGGTGCTCAGCAAGCCAGCGAGCAATGAAAACCGCAGGATGTCTCGCGCTCGGCTGAACGTCGCGAGGCCACCTGCGAAACGCGTGACAAGAAAGCCTGCGGCTACGGCCTCCAGCGTATTTCCGAATGCAATGCCGAGCGTGCTCGGTACCGACCCGGTCGTGGTGATGTTAACGAGGAAGGCTCCGACGAAAATAGCCGGCGCAGCGCGATATCCGAATAGCAAAACGGCAGCGATTGCGATGCCTGTCGGCGGCCAGATCGCCGAGGCGCTCGAGTGCACGAATGCAAAGTGAAGGCCGAGCTTGCCGGCGGCGAAATAGAGAATGACGAGCGCGCCGAGTAACGCCCAACGGCGCAGTCCCCCTACGTACACATCACTGGCGTTCACTCTAGGCGGCCTCCGCCCACGCTCGGTTTGTTAGATATATGCCCAGGGACGACGCTCGCGATCGATGGCGCGAAAGCGATCGAAGAGTGTGCGAACGGCAGAGTCGCTCATGAGTACTTCTTTTCCAATTTGCTGTACTTTTCCGCGTCCAGCACCTTCTGCCGCTCCGCGAACATCATCAGCTTCGATTCGATGCCCGCGATGGATCCGGTGTCGTGCAGATGCTTCAGCACCTGTTGCATCGCCAGCAGCGAAGCCTGCAGCGCCGCGTTCGCGTAGAGGATGACCGCGAAGCCTGCCTTCGCCAGCTCTTCGCGCGGCAGCAACGGTGTCTTGCCGCCGATCACCATGTTGCACAGATGAATTCCCGGCACTTCGCGCGGGATGGCAAGCAGTTCCTCCTTCGTCAACGGCGCCTCGACGAACAGGAAATCAGCTCCCGCTTCCTGGTAGGCGCGCGCGCGATCAAGCGCCGCCTCGAAGCCTTCGACGGCGCGTGCATCGGTGCGGGCGAGGATCATCAGGTCGGGATCAACGCGCGCATCCACCGCAGCCTTCAGCTTCGACACCATCTCGTCCTTCGGAATCACGTCCTTGCCTTCGAAGTGGCCGCAGCGCTTCGGATACGTCTGGTCCTCGAGCATGATGGCGTTGGCACCGGCACGCTCGAGCAACTGGACGGTGCGGCGCGCATTGATCGCGTTGCCGAAGCCGGTGTCGGCGTCGGCCAGGATCGGTATGTCGACGGCATCGCGCACTGCCGCGACGTGGGCCGCGAGCTCCGTCACCGAAACAAGTCCGATGTCGGGTACGCCCAGATACGTGTTTGCCACTGCGGCACCGCTGACCATCATCATTCTGTAGCCCGCGGCTTCGATCACGCGGGCCGCAAGCGCATTGGCGGCGCCTGGCATTAGTTGCCCCGCGCCGGCCACGACCTCCTGGCGCATCACCTTGTTCAGAGATTTACTCATTTGACCTTATGTGGGCTTTCTTGCGATGTCGGCGCGTACGCTCCGCTCGAGCTAATCTGTATGCAGTATGGCACTCACGCTTAGTGTATTTGGAGTTGCTGGTGAGCTTTCCGTATCTGCCTGCATGTCTATTCCAATTCGAAGCGATTGGGACGCCCACGCTCGCGGCGATATTTGACGAGTGCGAGCGCACGGTAAATACCGTGCACGAATTTGCCGTACGGCAGCAGCAGGAACAAGGCGAGCACCGGTCCCAGATGCAGAGCGAGCAGCGTTGGCATCCACACCGTTTCGCGCCAGACAAGCAGCATTAGCCCAGTGGCTCCGGTGATCAGGAGCAGCCACGTAAATCCCGCATCCAGAAACGTCTGCGATGGGTCGTGCAGCGCCGCGGGCCGCGTCAGTCGCAGCCACAACAATCCCGCGGGTCCGATTACCAATCCGATGCCGCCGACGGCGCCGAGCAGCACCGGCAAACTGACCCACGGATACGGTGCCGGCCAATCAAGTGCGTAGTGGTATAGCGACGCAACGATAGTCGAGGCCAGGCACAGCACGAATCCATAGAACGTCAGATGATGGAGTACACGTCGGGTACGCGCCGGCGCGTAGTTCGTCTTCGCTGCAACCCTCACCGCCGCCATCGAGGTACTTCAGCGTAGCGGCATCAAGCATCGCGCTCGCCGCCGCACCGTGCGGCACCGGCGAGTCGCGCAGCTCGATTGCTCGCCAGAAGCGCAACGCGCCGACGGTGATGGCAAAGCAGGCGAAGCCGAAGCTGACGCCGAACATCGCGATTAGAAAGTTGTGCGGAAAAATCGCATAGAACGAACCGGTGGCCGTATACGCGCGGAAGAATCCATCGCCGCGCCACGCGATGCCCAGCGCAAAGAACAGCGTCAGGCAGCTGGCCAGCAGCAACGAGATCAACGCCGGCTGCCGCCGAAAGAGCACACCAAAGGCACGTGGCCACGCGTGCGCTTCGTACGATTCAAGTCGCACTTGCGCCAGTGCGCGCGGAATATTGACCGCGAACTCGTGTGGAGGCGCGTACTGGCACGCTGCGTAGCACGCGCCGCAGTTGTGGCATAGATTTGCCAGATAATCCAGATCGTCGCGCGCGAAATCAATGCGGCGCTCGATTGCCGGGAAGACTGCGCAGTAGCCCTCGCAATAGCGGCATGCGTTGCAGATGCCTGCCATGCGGGCGGCTTCCTGATAGACCAGTGCGTTCATTGCGTGCTTCGCGCTGATCGGGCGGCTTCGCGGCCCGCGATACGTCCGAATACAGTGCCGATCGTCATTCCGATCCCGGCTACATAGCCCTGCCCCAATACGTTGCCGGCCATGATCTCCCCCGCGGCGAACATGTTGGGCGAAGGGCGGCTGTCTTTCATCGCGATGCGCGCACTTTCGTCGACGCGAACACCCAGATACGTAAACGTGATGCCCGGCCGCAGCGGATAACCAAAGAACGGTGGCGCGTCAATTCTTTGCGCCCAATGCGTCTTAGGAGGCGTGACACCTTCGGTGACGCAATCGTCGAGCACGGCATGATCGAAGGTGCCTGGACGCACGGCCGCATTGAATCGATCGACGGTCGCGCGCAGCGCGATGCGATCGAGCCCAAGCTGGTCGGCCAGTTCCTCGATGCTGGCCGCTCGTTTGCCGGGAAAAACCGTCGGCATGAAGCGGCCTGTCGCTTTCGAATCGATGATCGAATACGCGATCTGCTCCGGCTGCTGCGCAACGAGGCGGCCCCAGATGGCATAACGCTTTGGCCAGAAGTCCTCACCCTCGTCGTAGAACCGCTGCGCATTACGATTGACGACGATACCCAGCGAGACACAATCGACTCGCGTGACGATTCCGCCGTCGAATTTCGGCGCACGCGCGTCGATCGCGACCGCATGGCATTGCGTTGCGTCGCCGATCTGCTCGACATCGGCGTCGAGCAGCGCGCGCAGCACCGCGCCGCGGTTGTATGGTGTGCCGCGAACGATGAAGTTGTCTGCCGCCGGCCCCCATGCTTCTCGCAGCCACTGCCAGATTCGATTCGAAGCCTCCGGCGGCGGCCACCAGCACGCGTGCGCTGACGCGCTCGGTACCCTCGCCTCGCCGCACGATGGCAGCAACGAAGCGCCCGCGATCGATGTCGAGCCCAATCACTTCGGTTCCGTACCGTACCTGCACGCCGAGCGCTTCCGCCGAGCGGTAGTACGCGTTCAGCAGCGCCTTGCCGCCGCCGAGAAAAAATGCGTTGGTGCGTCCGAGATGCAGCGTGCCACCGAGCGCGGGCTGAAAGTGCACGCCGTGTTTTCGCATCCACGGCCGCACGTGCGCCGATTCGCGAATCGTCAGCCGCGCCAATGATTCATCGGTGCGCCCGCTGGTGACACGCGATAAGTCGTCCCAGTACTCGTCTTCGCGGTAGCTTTCTATCAGCACGTCCTCGGGCGCGTCGTGCATGCAGCGCAGATTGCGTGTGTGGCGGCTGTTGCCGCCACGCGATTCGATCGGCGCGCATTCGAGCACGAGCACCGAGGCGCCGGCTTCGCGTGCGGCCAATGCGGCGCATAAAGCAGCGTTGCCGCCGCCCAGCACCAGCACATCAACGGTCATGACGAAGTCGTCTCAAAAACGTAGCGAGCGGCCCGAGGTTGCCGCGAGGAGCGCACACGTACATCGGTTACGGCGAGCACCGCAGTGGCAAGATCGGGCCGCGCAGTAGTTTGGGAGATGGCTTCTACTCGATAACGATGGCAGCACGCTTACGACGTCTTGCCAGCGCGCTTGCTCTTTCTTGATGAAGGCGGCAAAGGCGTCGGGCCCGCCCTGCCCTGCGACCGCATCGTCCTGCGCGAAGCGCTGCGTAATCATGCTTGACTTCAGCGCCTTGCCGATCTCGGCCGCCATCTTGTCGATGATCGGCTTCGGTGTTCCTGCCGGCACCATCACGCCGTACCACTGCGACGTCTCGAAGCCGGGATATCCCATCTCCGCCACCGTCGGCACGTCTGGCAATGACGAGATGCGCTCGGGCGTACCGACCGCGATCGCGCGCAATTTGCCGCTCTTGATATGCCCCATCAACGCCGGACTGCCCGCCGACGACGCTTCGGTCCGGCCCGCAAGCAGATCCTGTAGTTGAGGACCGGTACCGCGATAGGGAACGTGGACGACGTAGATGCCGGTGACCGACTTCAGATACTCGAAGGCAAGATGCCCGGCGCTGCCGTTGCCCGCCGAACCGTAGTTGAGCTTGCCCGGATTCTTCTTTGCGTAGTCGACGAACTCCTTGAAGTTCTTCGGCGGTATCTCGCTGTTGACGACGAAGACATTCGGCACGCGCGCCAGCAGAGCTACCGGCACGAACGCCTTGTTCACGTCGTACGGATGCTTCTTCATCGCGTACGGATTGACCGCCAACGTGCCGACGTGGCCCAGAATGATCGTGTAACCATCGGGCGCCGCGCCGGCGACTTCCTGCATCGCGATCGTGCCGGCCCCGCCCGGCTTGTTCTCGACGTAGACCGTCTGACCAAGCTGCTTTGTCAATTCCTGCGCCACGCTGCGCGCCACGATTTCAGACGTGCCTCCCGGCGCGAATGGCACGACAAAACGAATCGACTTGGTCGGCCACTCCTGCGCGCCAGCATCAACCATGACAAGCGCCAGCAACAGCAGCAGCATGCTCGACATCAATCGCTTCAACATAAACTCTCCTCTTCTGCGCGAAATTCGCTGCTCGGTGCGACGAGCGTAACTTACAACATGACACTGCTACGCGACCTGGTCGATGCCTCGGAGCGAGTCGGCCAGACATCGAGCAGACGTTCGAAAATCACCGAGATCGCGGGCTTGTTGCGTCGACTGCAGCCCGACGAGATCGACATCGGCGTGGCATTTCTTGCCGGCGAAACGCGGCAGGGAAGAACAGGCATCGGCTATTCGCTGATTCAGAATGCCCGCACCGGCGCCGCGGCAGACGCCCGCCTCGAGGTACGCACCGTGGACCATACCCTTGACGCGATTGCGCGCAGCGCGGGACGAGGCTCGGTCGCGGAGCGCACGCGGCTGCTGACCGAATTATTCGCGGCAGCGACCGAGCGCGAGCAATCGTTTCTTATGCGATTGCTGCTCGGCGAGCTACGTCAAGGTGCGCTCGAAGGCTTGATGATCGAAGCGGTGGCGAACGCTGCGAATCTTCCGGTGGCGGATGTGCGCCGCGCAGCGATGATCGCGGGCGGCATCGCCGCAGTCGCTGGCGCCGCGCTGACGCAAGGCGCTCGCAGGTCTGCAAGCGTTCTCCATTGCATTGTTCCAGCCGCTTGCCCCGATGCTGGCGCAGCCGGCCGATGACATCGACGATGCGCTTGCCCGCATTCCCGAAGCTTCCATCGAATGGAAGCTGGACGGTGCGCGCGTGCAGGTTCACAAGGCGGGCAACGAAGTGCGCGTGTTTTCCAGAACCGGCAACGATTTAACGGCAGCCGCTATCGAGATCGTCGACGCAGTGCGCGCGCTCGATGCCGATACGTTAATCCTGGACGGAGAAGCGATTGCGCTAAAGCGCGACGGTGCGCCCTACCCGTTTCAGGACACGATGCGCCGGTTCGGCCGTGTACTCGACATTGAGCGGATGCGCGAAGCGATGCCGCTGTCGGTGTTCTTTTTCGATTGCCTGCATTTGAACAACGAGGACCTGGTAGGTCTGGGCGGCCGTGAGCGCTTCAAAGCATTGTCTGACGCGGTCCCGCCGTCGATGGTTATTCCGCGAGTCGCGATGACCGACTTGGCGTCGGCGCAAGCGTTCTACGACGACGCAATACAGCGCCAGCACGAAGGCGTGATGGTCAAAGCCATCGATGCGCCCTACGAGCCGGGCAGGCGCAGCGCGTCCTGGCTCAAAGTCAAACGCGCACATACGCTGGATCTGGTGGTCATTGCAGCCGAATGGGGTCACGGTCGACGCCGGGGCTGGTTGTCGAACCTGCATCTGGCGGCTCAGGATCCTGTCAACAACGACTTTGTAATGCTCGGCAAGACGTTCAAAGGCATGACCGATGCAATGCTCGAATGGCAGACGAAGGAGTTGCTTGCACGCGTAGTCAGCCGTGAAAACTGGGGCGTGCACGTAAGGCCCGAGCTGGTGGTCGAGGTGACCTTTAACGACTTGCAGGCAAGCCCGCGTTATCCGGCCGGTCTGGCGCTACGGTTCGCGCGCATCAAGGGTTACCGCGCCGACAAGACGCCTGCTCAGGCGGACACGATCGAGTCCGTGCGCGCGATTTACGCGAGTCAGGCGGCGCCGCATTCCGAGGCCGCGTAGCGCTTAGGCATGCTGCGTTGGCATCGAGCGCTCGATCAGCGGATCAAACGGTGCTTGAGGCGACAGCGTTCCGAATGCACCGCTCCAATCACTGCCGAGGCGTGATTCGACGAAGGCGTCGAATACAAAGCGCGGCGCATGGCGCGCGAGCAGGCTCGCCTGCATAGCGAGCGCGATATCTTGTGTGAGCCGTCGCGCTGCGCTTTCGAATTCGTTTGCGTTCGCGAGCCGGTCCTTTAATGACACGCAAAAGTGATCGTATGCCGCGTGGCTGCCCTTCGCGGTATCAAGCTCGGTGATTACCGCGTCAACCGCATCCTGCTTGCGCAGCGCGCGCAACACATCGAGGCACATCACGTTGCCGGCGCCTTCCCAGATCGAGTTAAGCGGCATCTCGCGATAGATGCGCGGCAGCACCGACTCCTCCACATAGCCGTTGCCGCCGATCGCTTCCATCGCCTCCTGCGCGAAATGTGCGCCGCGCTTGCACACCCAGAACTTCGCTGCCGGTGTCAACACTCGGCGCAACAGCTGATCATGCGCATCGGCTTGTGCGTCATAAGCGCGCGCGAGCCGAAGCCCAAGCGCGGTGGCCGCCTCCGATTCGAGTGCAAGATCGGCAAGCACATTCTTCATCAACGGCTGGTCCTTTAGCAGCTTGCCGAACGCGGAGCGTTGCGCCGCGTTCCATAGCGCCTGCGCGAGCGCCTGATGCATCAGCCCGGCGGTGCCGAGCGCGCAATCGAGGCGGGTGTACACGCCCATCTCGAGAATCGTTTGCACGCCGCGCCCTTCTTCGCCGAGCAACGTCGCGCGCGCCTCGTGGAATTCGACTTCGGAGCTGGCGTTGGAACGGTTGCCTAGCTTGTCCTTCAGACGCTGGATTCGAATCGCATTCAGCGCGCCGTCGGCGGTAAAGCGCGGCAGGAAGAAACACGACAGGCCGCCCGGTGCTTGCGCAAGAACCAGAAACGCATCGCACATCGGCGCCGAGAAAAACCACTTGTGGCCGATCAGTTTGTATTCGAGTTTAGATATCGGCAGCGCTTGCGTCGTGTTGGCGCGCACGTCCGAGCCGCCCTGCTTTTCCGTCATGCCCATGCCGATCAGCGCCGAGCGCTTACTCTGCATCGGAACGAAGCGGCTGTCGTAGTCGCGCGAGTAAAGCTTCGGCAGCCACACCGACGCGATGTCGGCGTCAGCCTTCAGCGCGGGCACCGAGCCATAGGTCATTGTTACCGGACAAAGAACGCCCGTTTCGACTTCGGAAAACATCAGGTACGCGGCCGCTCGCTCAACGTGCGCGCCGGGCGTCGGATCGCTCCACGGCGCGCTATGCAGTCCGTACTTCAGCGCCAATGTCATCAGCGCGTGCCACGCCGGATGAAATTCGATCTCGTCGCGACGCTCGCCGCGACGATCGTGCGTCTTCAGTTCGGGCGGATGACGATTAGCCGCATCTCCGAGCGCAAGGGTTTCGTGCTTGCCAAGCTCGATCCCGGTCGCCGTCAACCGTGCGGTGGCCGCAGCGAGACGCGTCGGGGGCAGATTGAACGCAAGGGCATCGACCAGCGCTGCATTCGTGGTGAACAGATCGTAGTTCTGCAGCGGCGCGCTCTGGTTGAACACGTCGTGCGTGGTGAATGGGTTGGCGTGTGCGTGCTCAGTCACAGACGACCTTGACAGTCTTTCCGACCAAACCCAGCGATTGCGTCATGACCCCGCCGAGAAAACTGGTGTTCGATGTAAAGGTCAGCGAACCGGCCAGCCGGAAATCATTGACCGACTGCGGATGATTCCGGACATTCATGAACGTTAGTCGATCACGAGTTTGTCGTCGACGTACAGACGCACGCCGTCGTCGGACAACGTCGTGAACGAGTACGTCTCCGAGTAGCGTGGCTCGACCGTTCCGGTCCAGCGCACTGAATAGGCATCGCTCGCGACACCGCAGCCCGGACCGTTGCTGCTCCAGTCGAAATCGACCGACGCATCGACGCGCGAGCATTTGTGCCAAGTGAAATTAACGTCGTCGTAGTAATGACCGCGCAGGCCGCCGCCGATGCTGGCCGTGCTCGCCAGCATCAGCCCTGCAAACACCGCGACAGCCGTCGGCGAGCTCATTGGAATGAAGCTATCACTTTCAAGCGCCCCGTGCACTTGGGAGCGAGCGGGCGCGATTCATGCTCGCGATCAGAAGCTATTTCAGCACCACTCAACCAGACGGGAGACAGCGATGAAATCAGTTGCAACCAGCCTTGCCTTGATCGCCGCGACATTTTCCTTTGCCGCGATGGCACAGGGAACGAAGACGATGGACGGCGCCCTGACCGACGCTAAGGGGATGACGCTGTATACGTTCGACAAAGATACCCCTGGCAAGAGCGCTTGCAATGGACCCTGCGCCGCCAGCTGGCCTCCGCTGATGGCCACCGCGACAGACAAAGCTACCGGTGATTACACGATCGTTACCCGTGACGACGGGGCGAAGCAGTGGGCGTACAAGGGCCAGCCGCTGTATTTGTGGGTGAAAGACACCAAACCGGGTGACAAGACCGGCGACGGCGTCAACGGTGTTTGGAAAACGGCGAAGCCGTAGCGCTGATCGTCCACTGTAGGAGCGTAGCCGTACACGGCTGCGCTCCTACGTTCTCTCTCGCTTCGTGCGCGGGTTGTCGCTCAGGAAACCGAGAGCCCCTTCTTGCTTAGCCAATCCGGATTGAACAGCCTCTGCGAATACAGTCCACCGCGGTCCGCGAGTACGGTGACCACCGTATGGCCCGGCCCCAGGTCGCGTGCGACTTGCACCGCAGCGGCCACGTTGATACCGCTGGAGCCGCCGAGAAAGAGCCCCTCTTCTCGCAGCAGGCGATAAACCATCGTCACGCAAGTCTGATCGTCGATGCTGACGGCGTCATCGATCGGAGTGCCCTCGCAGGTTGGCCGTTATGCGAGTCGTGCCGATCCCTTCGGTAATCGAGCTTCCTTCCGCCTTTAGTTCACCCGTCTTCACCCAGTTGTAAAGCGCACTTCCCTGCGGATCCGCGAGCACGATTCGCACGCGACCATTGCGCTCTTTCAGATAGCGCGCCGCACCCGCGAGCGTGCCTCCAGTGCCTGTCGCACAAACGAAGGCGTCGATTTCGCCGTCGGTGTCACGCCACAACTCCGGCCCAGTCGTCTCGTAATGAGCCTGCCGATTGACGACGTTGTCGAATTGATTGGCCCAGATGGCATTGGGCAGCTCGGCTGCGAGCCGTGCTGCGATCTTCTGGTAGTTGTCGGGGCTGACATAGGGTTTGGCAGCAACCGGCCTCACTTCGGCGCCAAGCGTACGCAACAACTCCATCTTCTCGGGCGACTGGTTATCCGGAATCACGATGATGCAGCGATACCCGCGCTCGGCACAGATATGTGCGAGTCCGATTCCGGTGTTACCGGCGGTGCCTTCGACGACCGTGTGCACCGGGTTTTAGCGCACCGCGCTGCTCCGCGTCGCGAATGATGTAAAGCGCCGCGCGATCCTTGACCGAGCCGCCGGGATTGAGGAACTCTGCCTTGCCCAGGATGTTGCATCCGGTTTCGGCACTCAAACTCTGCAGACGAATCAGCGGTGTGTCGCCGACCGTCCCGCTAAAGCCTGATCGAATGCTGATGTGGGCCATTGCTTTGCGCTTATTTGCCGTACTAGTAATCTAGCTGCTGCGCAAGCAAATCTCTACCGCTTCGCCGAGAGTACCGTTGACCAAGCAGCGGCGTTTACACATAAGGAGACAAATCATGACGATGCCTCGCGTTTTGCGCATTAGTTTCGCCTGGTTGCTCGCATGCGCCGCTTTGCTCAGCGCGCCGATCGTGCAAGCGCAGGCGTACCCGAACAAGCCGATCAAGATCATCGTGCCGTATCCGCCCGGTGGCACGTCGGACATTCTGGCGCGCGCGATCGGACAGAAGCTCACCGATTCACTCGGTCAGACGATCGTCGTCGAAAACAAGCCGGGCGCAAACGGCAATCTCGGCGCGGACTTCGTCTCCAAGAGCGCGCCCGATGGCTACACGCTGCTGCTCGCCGATATCGGCGCGCTCGCGATCAGCCCGAGTCTGTACAAGCTCCCGTTCGATCCGACCACCGATTTCTCTCCGGTGACGATGGTGGCGTACTCGCCGCACATCCTTGTTGTCCATCCTTCGGTGCCGGTGAACAATGCAAAAGAATTGGTCACGCTCGCCAAGTCGAAGCCCGGCAAGTTGAATTTTGCGGCGTCCAGCGTTGGCAGCGCGCCGCATCTGGCCGGCATCGAATTCGCGTCGCGTGCCGGTGTCGACTGGGCCTACATTCCCTACAAGGGCGGCGCACAGGCGATTACCGATATGGCCGGTGGCCAGGCCGATGTGATGTTCAACGGCATGCTGGCAACGTACCCGCACGTAAAGAGCGGCAAGCTGAAGATTCTTGCCGTTTCGAGCAGCAAGCGGATGAGCGCGATTCCCGATGTGCCGACCGTCGCTGAAGCAGCGGGCCTTGATGGTTTTCAAACCGGCTCATGGCAAGGTGTGCTGGCGCCACCGAACACGCCGAAGGAAATCGTCGCGCGCCTGAGCACCGAAATCATCAAGATTCTGAATACACCGGAAATGAAGGAGCGCCTCGCAGTCCAGGGTGCTGAAGTTTCGACGAACACGCCGGAACAGTTTTCTACGTTTATTCGCGACGAGAAGTCGCGCTGGGCACAGGTCGTCAAGGCCGCCAATCTAAAACTCGAATAGGAGAGACTTTGTGACCGTCATCGATACCCGATTGCCTGGACTGCTGAAGGGCAACAAACCGCTGTTCGGCATCTTCGTCGGCCTCGCGAGCCCTGCGGTCGTCGAGATGTGCGGGCACGCAGGATTTGACTTTGTCATTATCGATAACGAGCACGGCCCTGCGAGCATCGAGACCACCGAGCACCTGATCCGCGCTGCGCGTTGCGCAAACATCATTCCGATCGTGCGAACGCTCGAGCCCGAGATATTGCGCATTCTCGATATCGGCGCCTCTGCGATTCAGGTGCCGCAGGTGAACACCGCCGAACAGGCTCGTCGCATCGTCGCGGCGGCGAAATATCCGCCGGTCGGGAATCGTGGCGCGGCGTTTTCACCGCGCGCGGCAGGCTATGGCTTCTTTGGCGGCGCGGCGCATGCAAAGGCGTCCAACGAAGGGCTCGGAGTTATCTTGATGATCGAGACGCGTGAAGCGCTCGACAATCTCGACGAGATCCTGAAAGTGCCCGGCATCGACGCTTTATTCATCGGGCCGAACGATCTGTCGTTCTCGATGGGGCATAGCGGCGACCAGAAACATGCCGAAGTGCTTGGTGCGATCGACTCCGCAATCAAGAAAATCGCAAGCAGCAAAGTCGCGGCTGGCTTGATGACGGTCCCGCTCGACGACCAACGCAAGTATGCGAGTCTCGGTGCGCGTTATCTAACAACAAATGTCGCTAGCGTGTTGGGCGGTGCTCTAAAGAGCACCGTCACCGCGATGCGCTCGCCACAGTGAGGACCTGATGGCTATGGCTGCGTGCCGTTATGCGGCACGCGGCCTCTAGAGCGGTTTCGACGACTCCAGTAGCCCGCAGAGCATCGAGCGCATGCGGCGCCAGTGCGATCCCTCCCAGAAGACGCGCTCGCAAACGTCACAGAAACTGAAGTGCTCGTAGTGCGCGCGCACAGTCGGCGGCAATACTGCTGCCACCCGCGCCTTATCGATCGAATGCAGAGACGCATTGCAGTGCAGACACAACGTGAATGGCCGGGCGCTGCGCGCCAGGTCAAGGCGAGTAAAGATCTCGCGCAACTGCTCTGCCGATCGCACAGCATGCACATAGCAGCCGTGCGTGATGCCCCGCCGCTTGAGCAGTTCACGATCGCGCGTCAGCACTATGCGGTTTTCGGCGCTGCTAATGCGCTCGACTTCGTCGTCCCGAAAGTGGTTGTCGTACAGGGTGTCAAAGCCGCTCATGCGCAACAGTCGAGCAAGCCCGCCCAAATGCGCATCGGCAATAAAACGCGTCACGCGCAGCGGCTGCTCTCGCACGCGCAGCAGTGGTGCGATATCGAGCGCTTCGAACTTGGGATACACCGCCACGCGATCACCGTCGCCGAGCAGACGATCGAAGCCCACCGATTCTCCATTAACTAACACCAGTTCGACCTCGGTGTGCGGCACACCGAGTGCTTCGATCATGTGCTTGGTCGTCGCCGCGCGGGCGCAAGCGCATGCGAACTCATGGCCGCGCCGGTCGGGCGCGAGGAAGTCGTTTAGTTCCTCATAGAAGCGGAAGGTCGCAGCAACCATCGCGACAGCATTGCATAAGAGCACTCAAGGCGCCCATGCGCTTCAGTAACCCGCCGCCTGGCCGTCCTTGCGTGATTCGCTTGCTCCGGCCCAGGCGCCGTTGGGCAGTCGAAGAACTACTTCCCGTCGTCTGGAAATCGATAGAACTGATCGTTTAAGTATTTAGTGACGTTCTGTTTCTGTAATGCCGAGAGTTCCCTGCCTGATGCGTGTCCGCAAGAATCCAACTGTTGCTTCAGTGCACCCAGTGACTGAACTGATCGCGTCTTGCGCATGTAGACGCCGCTATCGTGACATCCGGTGCAATTGGCGTCGTGCAGGCGCTTGCCATCAGCGCTGTCACCCGGCAGTGCGGCAAACACGCTCGACGCTAGCGAAACTAGCGACGCTGCAAACAAAAGGCTCTTCACTGGTTGCATCTGAAGTTCGGACTTACTGGGAAACGCTGCATTCATTAGTCACCTCGCAGGTCAGCCGTTGGCAAAGTGAAAGACAACTGTGAATTTTGCAATCAGAAGCATACGAGGAGCACAGTGAGAGGGAAAGCAGACGACATCCGCGAGCGTCCGCTTCTCGCATGCTGCTGCTGAAGATGTCGATGGGCTAGAGCACCTCGTTGAACATATAGTAGACATTGTCGATAAGACGGTGACCCCAGCCGCGCTTGCGC
This sequence comes from uncultured beta proteobacterium, assembly GCA_963786295.1. Taxonomy (GTDB): domain Bacteria; phylum Pseudomonadota; class Gammaproteobacteria; order Burkholderiales; family Burkholderiaceae_F; genus JACCZX01. The sequence goes on from CAWAYV010000008.1 coordinate 101,747, forward strand.
CAGGCTTCAAGCTTGATCTCCTGACAGTGCGGAGCGTACTTCTCGAAAATCTCGTCGAGCCGCTTGGCCGTCGCGGCGTCCTTGAAGCCCAGCGTGATCTCGTCGTTGGTTTCGAACGACCGGTCATCGAAATTGGTGGATCCGATCGCGCACCATATGCCGTCGATCGTCATCACCTTCTGGTGCAGCAATGTCGACGGATACTCGAAAAGCCGCACACCACAGCGCAGCAGCTTCTCGAAGTTCCGATGCCCCGCGTGCTGCACCATCGGATTGTCCGAGCCGCTCGTCGCCGGCATCATCACCCGCACGTCAACGCCGCGGGCGACAGCCTCGCCAAACGCATCGATGGCGTCTGGCTCGGGAATGAAGTACGGGTTCTGGATCCAGATTCGCTTTTTCGCGCAGCAGATCACCGCATGGTGCAGGATCTTCACGGCGGGCGCGGAACCTTCAGGCTTCACGTAGGCAGCGTGGACCGTGATGTCGCCAGCGCGCTCCAACCGTGGGAACACGTCGTCGCCCATGAACAACTCACCGGTTTCTTCGACCCAATTCTCACTGAACGCCGCCTGCACGCTGTTCACGATGGGACCGCGCAGTCGGACGCTGACATCTGCATAGTGCTCTTTGTCCTCGGCGTTGCCGAGCCAGGTGTCGACGATGCAGTGACCACCGAGCAGCGCGACGCGGCCGTCGAGCACGACGAGCTTGCGATGGTCGCGCTCGTTCATCACGCCGATGTTGCGGATGTGCAAGCCGTGAAACTTCACCAGCTGGCATCCGGCTTCCTTCAGTTGGCGTTCGACGGCCTTGCCCATCTTCCTCGATCCGTTCGCGTCGAGCAGCACGCGAACGGTTACGCCTGCGCGGGCCCGGGTCGAGAGCGCGTCGGCGATACGCTTGCCCAGCACTCCCTCTTTCCACAAGAAGTTTTCGAAGTGAATGGAGCGCTTCGCTGCTGCAATCTCGTCGACCAGCACGTCGAAGAACGCGCCGTTCTCGAGGACCTCGACGCTGTTGCCTTCCACCGCCGTGCTGTGGGTAAGACCCGCAAGCGAGGGGATCAGATCGTCGATGGATGCATCTGAATCGACGCGCAGCTCCGGATCGCGGTGATGCCTGATCGACCAGATGACTAAGACGAAGAAGACGACGACGCCAACGATGATCAGCACGGCGATCGTCGGAGTTGCAAACTCGGTCATGCGAGAGTCCCTTTCGAGCCTGATGGAGCGTCGATTGAATCGCCGGCCTCGCCCGATGATCGCACCAGTTGCTGCGGTGCCTGCCAAGCCCAGAGCTCGTTGGGCATTCAATATGCTTGCTTTTCTGCCGGGTTTGCGGCGAACCTTGGTGCCGCGACGGCGTCCGGCGCGCCCGGCGGCGCGCGGCGTTCACAACAGGCAGAGCGATCGCGTGTCATCGACAACTATCGGCAGCGGGTCACGCGCACGCGTGAGCTCGCATGATGCGGACACGGTTGCCGAGGTACCGGCGATACGGGTGTTGACGCTGAACGCGCATCAGGGCTTCAGCACGCGAGGCCGCCGCAACGTGCTATTGCAGATCCGTGATGCACTGCGCACGGCTGGGGCGGACCTGGTCTTTCTGCAGGAAATCGGCGGCGCCGATGGAGCCGAAGCCTCGGCACATCAGTACGAGGTTCTGGCGGATCAGGTTTGGCCGCAGCACGCGTACGGGCGCAACGCAGCGACTACCAGTGGCCATCACGGCAATGCCCTGCTCTCTAAATACCCGATCGTCGCCTGGCAGAACGTCGACGTATCGGTGGGCGGGTCGGAGCCTCGCGGAATGTTGCACTGTGTGCTCGACGTCCCGCAAGCGCCGCGTCAGGTGCACGCCGTGTGCGTGCACTTTGGACTGTTCGAATCGCACCGGCAACGGCAGATTGAGCTATTGCTTGATCTGATCTCAAACACGATACCGAGCGACGCGCCGCTTGTGATTGCCGGCGACTTCAATGACTGGCGCGCGCGTGCGCACTCGCGCCTGCTACGCAGCTGCCCGCTTGATGAAATCCACGCCAGTGCGAACGGATATCCGGCGCGCACATTCCCCGCACGCCTGCCTCTGCTGCGGCTCGACCGGATCTACGTCCGCAATCTGCGTCATCGGCCGTTGCAGATGCCGCACCGTCCGTGGGCGACGCTGTCGGATCATGCGCCGCTGGCCGGCGAAGTGCACCTATGAAGCTCAAGCTCGAGTGGACCCGCGGCAACCGCGTCGAGCTGCTTGTAAACGGCGACACCTACTTTCCGGCGGTTTTCGACGCTATCGACGCGGCCGAGGACGAGATCCTTATCGAGACGTTTATCCTGTTCGAAGACCGCGTGGGCCGTGACTTGCAGCAACACCTCATCAGTGCAGCAGGCCGTGGCGTAGAAGTCGATCTGACCGTCGACGGCTTCGGCTCGCCCGATCTGTCCGATGCTTTCATCTCGGCGTTGACCGACGCCGGCGTAAAGCTACATCTCTACGAGCCGACGCCGTTCATTCGATATGTGAATCCGCTGCGCCGGCTGCATCGCAAGATCACGGTGGTCGACGGGCTGATCGCTTTCGTCGGCGGCATCAACTTCTCTGAGGATCAGCTGGAAAGCTTCGGCGCGAAGGCCAAGGAGGACTACGCGGTCTCCATTGAGGGTCCGGTGGTCAAGCGCATCCATCACTTCGTGCGCCAAGCGTTGGAGCCGGTGCAGCGGCAACTGAAAGAAGAACCGAGACCGCATCGCGTGCCGCGGCGTGACGATGGTGCGGCAGCGAGTTCGGCCACCGCCCCCAAACCGCAGACATTACCCGGCAATGCCGAAGTCGCATTCGTCACGCGCGACAACCGCTTTCATCGCACTGACATCGAGCACGCCTATCGGATGGCAATCCGCGCCGCGCGCGACACGGTGTTGATCGCCAATGCCTACTTTTTTCCGGGTTACCGGCTGCTGCGCGACCTGCGGCGCGCCGCATCTCGCGGGGTGACCGTCCAGCTGATTCTCCAGAATGATCCGGATGTGCCGATAGCACGGCTCGCCGGGCGGCTGCTGTATGACATCCTGCTGAAGGATGGTGTGACGATCCACGAATACTGTCGTCGCGAGATGCACGGCAAGGTGGCCGTGGTCGACGACATCTGGACGACGGTGGGTTCGAGCAATCTCGAGCCGCTCAGCCTGTCGCTGAATCTCGAAGCCAATGTTCTGATTCGCGACGCCGAATTCGCCGCCACATTAAGCCGGCGTTTGCAGTACTTGATCGAACACGAATGCGAGCCAACGAAGCCGGAGGTCGTGCCGCGGCTGACGATGTGGCGCTATCTGCTCGCGTCTGTCGCGTACCACGTTTCGCGGAGTTTCCCGCGGTGGCTGAGTGCGCTCCCGCATTTCGGCACGCGTATCCGCTCGTTCGTTCGCGGGCGGCGTATCGATACCAAGGACGCGGTCGATGCGTCGACTAGTGGCCACTGAGACCGCGCCCAGTGAGCTCTAACAGCCGTTCCGGTCGCGCCGATTCGACGCCTTCGCGCTGGCGCCGTCACTGGCCGTGGGTGAAGCGCGTCGCGCTGATCGCCTTTGCGCTCGCGGTGCTCGGGCTAATCGCATGGCGCGCGCGAGAAATCGACTGGCGCGCTGTACTCGGCGCGCTGCGGGCACTGCCATTAACGACCATCGCGCTCGGTGCTGTCGTTGCAGCGGCCGCGCACGCTGCCTTTATCAGCTACGACCTACTGGCGCGCCGTTACACGCGACATCCAGTCGGCATGGGCCGAACCGCAGCGGTCGCGGGAGTTTGTTTCGCGTTTAACCTGAATCTCGGCGCACTGGTCGGCGGTGTCGCGCTGCGCTATCGGCTGTACAGCCGTTTCGGTTTGTCAGCCTCGACGATCACGCGCGTCGTGGGTTTCAGCCTGCTGACGAACTGGATCGGTTACTCGGCGCTGGCGGGCGCTGCTTTCGCCAGTGGCCTGGTCGAGCTTCCGGACGATGTGCCCATCTCCGACGCTGCGTTGCGCGGGCTCGGTGTTGTCCTGCTGCTGGTGGTCAGCACCTATGTGGTCGCGTGTCGCTGGTCGAAGCGGCGACGCTGGAGCGTGCGCGGACACTCGATCGAGCTGCCGCGTGCGCGGATGGCGGCTCTGCAAATCGCCGCATCAATCACGCACTGGTCGCTGATCGCGACGGTGCTGTACGTGATGCTGCAGGGTAAAGTGGGTTTCGTCACGGTCATTGGTGCGCTGATGGTGAGCAGCGTGGCCGGCGTGATCACCCATATTCCCGCTGGCCTCGGTGTGCTGGAAGCCGTGTTCGTGTCGTTGTTGTCCGGCGCCTATCCTGTCAACGAACTGCTGGCTGCGCTGCTCGCTTATCGCGCTGTCTTCTACCTTGGGCCGCTGGCCATTGCTGCAGTTGCTTATATCGTGCTGGAACTGGCAGCCCGCCGCCAAACACAAGCATCAAGGCGACCGCATAAGCACGACAAGCACGCCACGCAGCAAGGCTGAGAACTTTCTGCTGCTCTCATCCGGGCAGCGCGCACGTCGGCAATTGCTGCTGTATTCGGCAAACCCAGGCATGTCGAATGCTTCGACATGGCGATTTCAGCGTCTCTGGAATACGCGATGAAACTCATACGGTTCGCTTCGTTAGTCATCGCCGCCGCGATTCTGTCTTCGTGCGCCGAGCCAGCGAGCACGCCGGTCACCATCGGCGTCGGTCCAGCGCCGCAGTTGCCTCCACCGGAAAAGCCGCTGATTCCCACCGTTCACATCGCGCCTGCCGTCGGCTGGCCAGCCGATGTCGTGCCGACCGCAGCAGCCGGCACGCGCGTCGTTGCGTTTGCCAGCGGACTCGATCATCCGCGCTGGGTTTATGTGCTTCCGAATGGCGACGTGTTAGTCGCCGAGTCGAATGCGCCGAAGCGGCCTGAGCGCTCGGGTCTGTATTTCTGGTTCATGGGCAAGGTACAGGCGCGCGCCGGTGCCGGCGTTCCGAGTGCCAACCGAATTACGCTACTGCGCGACGCCGATGGCGACGGCGTCGCAGAAGTTCGCTCGGCATTCTTGACAGAACTGAATTCGCCGTTCGGCATCACGCTGGTCGGCGATCAACTCTATGTGGCCAACACCGATGCGGTGATGCGCTTCCCCTACAAGGCGGGCGAGACGCAAATCAAGACGCCGGGCACCAAGGTGGTCGATCTGCCGGCAGGGCCGTTTAACCATCACTGGACCAAGAACGTAATAGCAAGCCGCGACGGTTCGAAGCTGTACGCGACGGTTGGTTCGAACAGCAACGTAGGTGAAAACGGTTTGTCGAGGGAAGAAGGCCGTGCCGCGATCTGGGAGATCGACCCCGCCGCGGGTAGTCGCCGGCTGTATGCGTCTGGATTGCGCAACCCGAACGGGATGGCGTGGGAGCCGACCACCGGCATGCTGTGGACTGTCGTCAACGAGCGCGATGACATCGGCCACAACCTCGTGCCTGATTACCTGACTTCAGTGCGCGATGGTGGCTTTTACGGATGGCCATGGAGCTATTTCGGTCAGCACGTCGACGACCGAGTCGAGCCCAAGCGGCCCGACCTCGTGGCGAAGGCGATCGTGCCCGATTACGCGCTCGGATCGCACGTGGCGGCGTTAGGCCTGACGTGGAGCGAGGGCAATACGCTGCCCGCACAATTTGCCAACGGCATGTTCATCGGCCAGCACGGCTCATGGAATCGCAAACCGCGCAGCGGCTACAGCGTCGTGTTCGTTCCGTTTACCGCGGGCCGTCCATCGGGTCCACCGATCGATGTGCTGACCGGTTTCGTCAACGCCGAGGGCAAGGCGTACGGGCGGCCTGTCGGCGTAGCGATCGACCGGCGTGGTGCGCTGCTGGTAGCCGACGACGTTGGCAACATCATCTGGCGCGTCACGTCAGCCGGTGCCAAGTAAAGCGTCAGGCATGCCTCGCACTGGCGACTTGCGCTGTCTTTGTGCAGCATTCGCGCAGACAACGCACGCGCAAGTCAGTCAGCAGCGCGAGCCGACGGTCGTCACGTCCGAGGCGCGCGGCAGCGGCGACGAATGCGCTCAAGCGTCGTGCCGACACCGCCGAAGCAGCGCGACGCGTCGTCGTTTCGACCAACGCATTTCGCCGGCAGCAGAATCTGCCGCCGACGGGACCCGCTCCGCAGCTGGCGAGCGCCGCGCGCTACTTTGCGGATTTCATGGCGCGCACCGGCAAGTACGGTCATTCGGCCGATGGCAGCGAGCCGGCTGCACGCGCGAAGCGATTCGGCTACGAGTACTGCATCGTCGCCGAGAACATCGCGTACATCTTCAGTTCAGACGGCACCGACGACCGCCGAGCTCGCGAATCGTCTTTTCGAAGGCTGGCAGAACTCGCCGACGGACATCGCGAGAACATGGTCGATCCGAACGTGACCGAAACGGCGGTCGCGGTCGCCCACAGCGCCAAGACCGACTGCTACTACGCGGTGCAGCTATTCGGCAGGCCGAAGTCGCAATCGATCGAGTTCAACGTGGCCAACCGAGCCGGCGATTGCGGTTGAATACGCGCTCGACGGCCAGACATTTCAGCTGCCACCGCGCGCGACGAGCACACACCAGGTATGCAAGCGTGCCGTGCTTGAGTTTCGCGGGAAAACCCTGCAGCCGGTGAATGGCCAGCAGCTGGTGATCGTGAACGATCAGAATGGCATGCAACTCCAAGCGCAGTAGCGCGGCCATGTAAGGACCGATGATCCACGGCGACTAATCACGCAGTTCAACAAATGCTTGATTAGAGGAAGACGAATGATGACCCGACGTACCCTACTCACGACCTTGGCGGCACTCGGACTCGGCGGCGGCGCCGCCCGCACGATGGGCGCCGACACGAAGCCCGGCAAAAGCAGCGCCGGCAGCGTTTCCAAGTTGAACTTGTCGGATGCCGAATGGAAGAAGCGACTGACTTCCGAGCAATATCACGTATTGCGCAGGGAAGGCACCGAAGCGCCCGGCACCAGTGCATTGAACCGCGAGAAGCGCCAAGGAACGTATCACTGCGCCGGTTGCGAGTTGCCGCTGTTTTCGAGCGCAACGAAGTACGAGAGTGGCACCGGCTGGCCGAGCTTTTATCAGCCGCTGCCCGATGCAGTCGGTTTCAAGACTGATTACAAATTGATTCTGCCGCGCACCGAGTATCACTGCGTGCGGTGCGAAGGCCATCAGGGCCATGTGTTCGATGACGGTCCGCCGCCGACAGGCAAGCGTTACTGCAACAACGGCGTCGCGCTTAAGTTCGTGCCGGTGGCAGCATGAACGGCCGAACGATAGTTGCGATGCTGATTGCCGCCGGTATCGGCGCCGGTGCCGCGTTCGCGCAAGTCAAGGAAGAGAAGCCGGCGGCACCGGCCAATCGTCCTGCGTCGACCGCGACCGCCACGTTTGCCGGTGGATGCTTCTGGTGTACCGAGGCAGATTTCGACAAAGTCGACGGTGTGATCTCGACCACGTCGGGTTACATCGGCGGCAAGACCGCGAATCCCACCTACGACAGCGTGTCGGCCGGCAACAGCGGCCACGCGGAAGCCGTCCAGGTGATCTACGACCCGAGCAAGGTGACGTACTCCAAGCTGCTCGAGTATTACTGGCGCACGATCGATCCCACGACCAAGGACCGACAATTCTGCGATTCCGGCAACCCGTATCGAACCGCCATCTTTGTGCACGACGAACAACAACGGGCGTTGGCGGAAGCGTCGAAAAAAGCGCTGAGTGGCAACAAGCCCTTTCGCGAACCGATCGTGACCGAGATCGTCAACGCCACGACGTTTTATCCGGCCGAGGAATATCACCAGGACTATTACAAGAAAAATCCGGTGCGCTACAAGTTTTACCGTGGCAACTGCGGACGCGACGCGCGCCTTAAGCAACTCTGGGGTGCACAGGCGCAGCAGTAGGCGCTGCAACGATCCGATCAGCTGCTACGCCGCGACTTGCGACGCGCGCCGTAAAGATTCATCAGCGGCGTCACCGAGATTCCGTGCACGACGATCGATGCTGCCACCGCCGTGAGCACGATCGATAGCATCGGTTGTGTCAGCGGTCCCGGCAACCCTTGGCCGATCGCGTACAGCAAGTAGTAGATCGAGCCGATGCCGCGAATGCCGAACCATCCGATCAGCAGACGCTGGTCGTGCGGCATCTGCAGTCCGGCGAGGCCGAGCAGTACGGCAATCGGTCGCACGACAAAAAACAGCAATACGAGATAGGCAATGGCGTTGTGCGGAAGCACGATCAAAGTCAGCATCGCCCCGACGATCACGACAATCGCGACTTCGACGATGCGCTCCAACTGTTCGTTGAAGCCGCGCACGGCCTGCGTCATGTAAGCACCGGCAAGCTGAGGATCGGTTGCGAGTTCTTCTTTGCGGCTATCGGCCGATGCCGCTTTTCCGGCCGCCAGCTTGGCGACTGCAGAGCGTGCCTGCGACGCGCTTGCCGGCTGGCGCTGCGACCGCTGCAGGGCAAGTCCTGCGGCGAACACTGCCAGGAATCCGTAGGTTGATGCGAGCTGCGAAGCTCCGTAGGCAACGCCGATCAGCCCGAGCATCAAGAACTCGTCGAGCCCCACGGCCTCCTGATGCCGAGTGCGCAAGTACAGCACCAGTTTTCCGATCGCATATCCGCAGAGCGCACCGATGGCGAGTCCGCCGGCAATCGGCCAGATGAGATCTAAGATCACCCAGCGCCAGTAGCCCGCACCCGGATCGCGCAAACCCAGCAGGCCCAACCCGAGCATCACAAACGGAAATGCGGCGCCATCGTTCAACCCGCCCTCTCCGGTCAGGCTGAACCGCACCGAGTCGCGATCGTTCGGGTCGGCCAGCTGCACGTCGGACGCAAGCACAGGATCGGTCGGTGCAAGCATCGCTGCCAACAAGATCGCAGCACCAAGCGGAAGATCGAACAACACGACGCCGATTACCGCCAGCAGTGAGATCGTGATCAGCATCGATAGCGTGGCGAGCCGCAGCGTGGCGCGCCAACGGCGGTCCGACAGCGGCAGCGTCAACTTCAAACCCACCGCAAACAGTGAAACCAGCAACGCCGCCTCGGCGATCACTTCGAGAATCTCGTGATCGCTGATCGGAGACGGACTGAGCAGCGCGAAGCCCGGCCGGCCCGAGCGCAAATCCGGCCAGCAGATAAAGCATCGACGTGCTGAGCGGCAGGCGCTTCAGCAGCGTCCCCGAGAGCGCCATCACCGTGAAGATGGCGCCGGCGATCAGCGCCCAGACAGCGAAGGTCACAGCGCAGTCAGCGCGAGGTTACGCATTGACTGCGCCAAATCAACCCGCGAAAGTCAGCGGCTGCGCTCGCTCGATTTACGCTTGCTCGAGCGCTTGGCTGACCGCTTCGATGCCGCGGGCGCGGTTCCCGCGGCACGAGGGCGTTCACGCTCTCGCGCCGATACCCCGGCCATCGCAACCGCCGGCGTCTCCATCATCTGCTGCACGGCTGTCTGCCATTGGCGCATCGCAGAGTCATAGATCGCCATTGGATTCGTCAAGTCTTCGCCCGCCGGTCGCTAGGTCGGGCAACGCCGAGCTCATCGTCAGCGAGCCTTGTGTCGCGGCACCAAGCGCGTCACGCATACGCTCCATCATCGAATAGCTCGCGCGCACGATGTCGTTGTTCATGGCGGCAATGGCTTGCACCATGTCACGCTGATAACGTGCGCCCTGCTCCGCTGCGGGGGCTGCCGCCTCCGAAACGGAGCGGCTGACGTCGCCGGCGTCGCGCACCGTTGCCATCGATTGTGCGAGCGAGAGCGGGCCGCTCGCGCTGTCGCGCATTGCCTGCAACGTAAGCTTCTGCAGGCGCTGCAGTCCGTCTAATGCAGCGTGCGCGATTTCTGCAGTCGCGATCGTTTGCGCCTCATAAAAATTTGCGATTGGATTGGAAGTCGCTGTCTTTTGCGCCATCTGTGCGCTCCTCATGTTGTACGTGGCGCCTGCGTATGGCGCCATCGGCAAAACCAGGCAGGATTTTGATCCAGCTTACGCGGCTTTGCGCACTGTACGGCTGGCGGCTTTCTTCGCCGACTTTTTCGCCGGCTTTTTCTCCACCGGCCGCTTGACCGCCGCCTTGCGCGCCGAGGATCCTCGGGCGGCTGAACCATCGGTGGCGGCGCCGTTGCCGCCCTTGCGCTTCAAGCTTGCACGCAACGCATCCATGATGTCGATCACTTTCGCGCTTGCGGGTGCTGCCGCGCCCTCGGGAACCGTAATTTCCTCGCCTTCGACTTTCTTCTGAATTTGCGCTTCGATGCGGTCTTTGACGTCATCCTTGTATTGCGTTGGATCGAAAGCCTTGGAGGTGATGCTGTCGATCAACTGGTTGGCGAGCGCAAGTTCTTTCGGGCTGATTTTCGCGTCCGGAATCTCCACCTCGTCGACCGGCCGTACTTCGTCCGCGTACAGCAGCTCCTGCAGAATCAGTCTTCGCTCTGCCACGCGGATATTGACCAGATACTGCTTGCCACGGGCAGCCCAGCGCCCAATCGCCGAACGGTCCGTGTCACGCATCGCCTCGGCCAGCAGCCGGTACGGCTTCGCGCCCCCTTTATCGGGGCCCACGTAATACGCCTTCTCGTAGAACACCGGGTCAATCGACGCAGCGGGGACAAACTCGGTGATCTCCACCGCACCGGAAGAGGCTTGTTCGAGCGCTTTCAGTTCTTCCTTGGTGAAGGTGACAAAGCGGTCTTTTTCGAATTCATAACCTTTGACCATCTCGTTGCGCGGAACGACTTCTCCGGACTCGGCCGATATGTATTGCTGCTTCACCCGGCCGCCGTTCGCATCCAGCATCGTGAAAGAGATGCCGGCGCGCGGATTGGTGGCCGCGTAAAGCTTCACGGGAATGGTGACGAGCCCAAAGGTAATCGTCACCGATTGCAGCGAGCGCGCGGCCATTGTTTAACTCACTAGAAGCGAAGCGCGTAGGCGTACGACCGTCGTACCTGGTCCGGTAGCCAGGCAACGCCGATCGTGACGCGCAAGTTCAGCCGCTTCTTATGTTCCCACCAGAGGCGGCGCTGATGCGGAGTCAGCGCGCGCAGATAGGGACGGTGCCGCATCAACTTCATCCAACACCTCGGTACAAGAAAGTCGAGAGTCGATAGGCAAACGCCACTCCCGACAGCCGGTCCGGGAGCCGTTTTATAAAAACATACATTAATTCAATCTATTACGGCGCTTTCCTCAAGTCGAATGACAGATCACTTCAACGGCTTCCGGTAGAAATCGAACACGTGCCGGTTCGGCGCATCGATTGCCCAGCGGGCAACTTGCCAAGAACCGAGTAGCGCCGCATCGAATCGCCGCAACGCCGGAATGTCGTCGGGCAACACCCGGTTGCGCGGCGCGATGTCGTTCCACCCCAGTAGCAGATCGCCGCCCGCGCGTAGATGCGTGTGGCACGCGGCCAATGCAGTGTTGGCGTCCTCAGGCGCATTCAGGCCCCAACCGAGCACTCCATTGCATACGACAAGGTCGAAGTAGCCAGGCGGTACGTGGGTGCCCAGGTTCTGCAGATGGTCGACGATGTGCCGCTCGCTGCCGTATCTGCGCAGGCGTGCCACCGGGTCGATCGTCCAATACTCGCGGCCGTCGAAAATCTCACCGTAACGCTGCGTATAGGCAGCGCACCCGACGAATAACACGCGCGCAATGTCGCGCCGGCGCGCGTACTCAGGGAGGATCACTTGCTCGAGTATGCGGCGGTCTTCGGTATGCAATAGCGCGGGCAAGCCAAGCGCGCGCCGCGCAGTCAGCACCACCGTACGCAATAGACCTTGAAGGCTCGAGACAACCACTCCGCGACAATTCGTTCAGGGAATGGCGCGATCGATGACGACTGACATCCCCTGCGTGCCGACCTTCACTTTCTCGGTCGTGCCCTCGAGGTCACCGCTTGCCGGAATCGCATTACCCGAGCGTGAAACGCGTGCATTGACGATGACTTCATTTAACGCCGAGATCTTCGCCGTCGGCGCCATCGCGCGCGAATCGTCCAAAGTGAATTGCAACGGCAGCTCGCTGACTCGCGCGCGCACAACGGCCACCGGCATGCGCGAGCCATCTGCGGGGCGCGCGAACACGAACACCGAATCATCAGGCCGCACTTTCGATGCGAGGGTTGGGCTCAGCGTGACCGTCCCGCTGACGCTGCGGCCGGCGATGGCGCTGCCCGCCGCACCGCCCTTTTGCGCCTGCGCGACCGGCGGCATTCCCGCCTGCGAGCGCGCTTCGTCGATGCTGCCTTGGATGCGCTGTCGGATCGGGGAATCGGCGGGGGTGGTGTCCTGTAAACGCTGCCAGTACTCGGCGGCAGCCTTGTAGTCCTTGCGGTCGAACGCTTCCGAGCCGGCCATCGCGAGCGCCTTCCATTGGGTCGGATCGATCTTCAGCGCCAGCTGCACGAGCTCCATCGGCTTGCCGGCAAAATTTCGTCCCTGACTCATCGCCAGCGCGTCGGCGTAATCGGCCAGCAAGTCGGCGTCGTAGGGCAGCAACGTGCTGAGCGTTGCATACGCGGCGGCTGCCTCCTGGAAATTGCCCATCGTGTAATGCGTGCGCGCCAGAATCGCCCAGCCCTCGACGTTATTGGGTTCTTTTTCGAGCCGCTGCTTGACCTGCGCGATCATCGCGTCGATCTGTTCGCGGCTCGGCTGACTCGCGTCCTGCGCGATCGCTGCCTGCGGAGACAGCGCACCGGGTGTTCCGAGTTGCCAGTAAAGGGCGGCGGCGGCGATCGGAGCGATCACCGCAACGATGACCGCCGGCCACCGATGCGGGCGGCGCTCGATGCGCACGGACTCCGGGCTGCGCGCCTCATCGAGTAATCGCCGCTCAAGCTCGCTTTTAGACTCGGCGTGTTGCTCGGCGGAAATCGTCCCGCGCGCCAAGTCCGCATCGAGATCGGCGAATTGATCTTTGAAGATCGTCACGTTGGCCGCTGAATGTTCGACCGAACGCGCTGGCGTCGGCCGCAGCAACGGCCACAGTACCCAGGCAAGCGCCACCGTCACCATCGCAACGGCGATGATTACGAAAGTGGTCACTGATTGCTTCTGACCGATTCGCCGAGCAGCCGCTCGGCCTCGGCGTGCTCGGCGTCGGTCAGCGGCCGTTCGATAGCGCGCCGGCGGCGATTGCGTAGCGCGCGCATAAACGCGATCAGAGCGGCGGCCGCGAGCAACGCGGGGCCAAACCACAGCAACAGCGTATGCGGCTTGACGGGGGGTCGATACAACACGAAGTCCCCGTAACGCGCGACCATGAAGTCGACGATGTCGCTGTCGCTTCGCCCCGCTCGAATCTGCTCGTTGATCTCGCGGCGCAGATCAACTGCAAGCTCGGCGTTCGATTCGGCGATCGACTGGTTCTGGCATACCAGACAACGTAACTGCTCGGCGAGTGCTGCCGCTCGGCGGGCGTCGGTTGCGTCGAGCTGAGCAACCGGCTTGGACGCGATAACGCTACCCGACATCAGCGCCAGTAACACGCATGCAATCGCAGCGCGAAACATTGTCACGATTTTCGCAACTGCTGCACCAGCGGCAGTATCTTGTCGCGCCACGCGTCTTCGGTGATCGGCCCGATTTGCTTGAAGCGAATCACGCCGGCCTTGTCGATCACGAACGTTTCTGGCACGCCATAGACGCCGTAGTCGATGCCGACCCGTCCATCGGTGTCCGCAACCGACAGTTTGTACGGATCACCGAACTGCCCGAGCCAGCCCAACGCAGCGTCGCGCTTGTCCTTGTAGTTCAAGCCGACGATCGGTATCACGTTTTTCTTCGCGAGATCGACCAGCAGCGGATGCTCGATACGGCATGCAACACACCACGACGCCCACACGTTGAGCAACCACACTTCGCCCTGCATCTGCTTGGGCGAAAACGTTTGCTCGGGCCGTGCGAGCTGCGTCAATTGAAACGACGGCGCGGGCTTGCCGATAAAAGGTGACGGTACCTCGCGCGGATTCAGCCCGAGCCCAACGAACAGAAAGGCCGCCAGCACGATGAAGATCGCCAGCGGCAAGACGAAGCGCAGCGCCGACTTCGGTTCGATCTCGCTGCCGGAGGGTTTTTCACTGCCGACATTCACGGCGGTGTCGGGTTTCGCTCATGCGGGCGCCTGTACCGCTGCGGCCGTTTGACCACGCCGCGCCAACAATCGATAGCGGCGATCCGACAGTGCCAGCGCGCCGCCCAGCGCCATCAGCACGCAGCCGCCCCAGATCCACGTTACCCAAGGCTTGTGATACACGCGCACGCTCCATGCTCCTGACTCGATCGCGCTCGGATCGATCGGCTCCCCGAGCGAGACGTAAATATCGCCCCATGGTCCGGTGTCGATCGCCGCTTCGGTCATCGGCATCTTCTGCACGTTGTAGATGCGCTTTTCGGGGTGCATCGTCGCCACTGCATTTCCGCCGCGCGTGACCTCGATCACACCACGCGCGCCGGTGTAATTCGCGCCGGTGATCTTTTGCGTTCCGCCGAACTTGATGTCGTAGCGGCCGACCTGCACCGTATCACCGACGTTCATGCGCATGTCGCGCTCGACCTGATAGCCGTTGACAACCGTAACGCCGACGATGAAAACCGCGATTCCGAAATGCGCGAGCTGCATTCCCCAATAGGCGCGACCCTGAGCGCGCAGCCGCTCGAGCAATCCTCCGCGCAAGTGGCGAACTCGTTCCTTGATGTTGATCGCGATCGAAGCCATCACCCAAAACGCGAGAAACAAGTCCAACGCTGATCAGCGGCGTCCAGTGGCCTGCGATCACCGGAACGATCAGCGCGGTCACCAGTGCGACGACGAACGCCCACTTCAAGCGTGTTGCCATATCAGGCAGCTCGGCCTTCTTCCAGCGCGCCAGCGGACCGATGCCCATCAGGAACACCAGCGGCGCCATCACGGCGCCAAACACCAGGTTGAAGTACGGCGGCCCGACCGAAGCCTTCGGCAGCGCGAGCGCATCGAGGAACAGCGGATACAAAGTGCCAAGCAACACCGATGCCGCCGCGACCGCGAGCAGCACGTTGTTGGAAAGCAGGAGACGATTCACGCGACACCACCTCGAACTTGCTGCCCAGCCCGACATCTTTTGCGCGCCACGCATAAAGCAAAAGGGAACCGCCAATCACGACCACCAGAAACGCGAGAATAAAAATGCCGCGCTTCGGATCGGTGGCGAACGCATGCACCGAGGTCAACACACCGGAGCGCACGAGAAATGTTCCCAGCAGACTCAGCGAGAACGCGGCAGATCGCCAGCAACACAGTCCAGCTTTTGAATCCACCACGCTTTTCCGTGACCGCCAGCGAGTGGATCAGAGCGGTGCCGACCAGCCACGGCATAAACGAAGCGTTTTCCACCGGGTCCCAAAACCACCAACCGCCCCAACCGAGTTCGTAGTAAGCCCACCAACTGCCGAGCGCGATGCCGCAGGTGAGAAACATCCACGCCACGGTGGTCCAGGGTCGCGACCATCTGGCCCAGGTCGCGTCCAGTCGACCGCTGATCAGTGCTGAGATCGCAAACGCAAAAGCGACAGAGAAGCCGACGTAACCCATGTAGAGCATGGGTGGATGGGCCACCATGGCCGGGTCCTGAAGCAGCGGATTGAGATCGCGTCCATCAGGCGCCGCCGGCAGCAGGCGCGCAAATGGGTTGGACGTGAGCAGCATGAAAAGGAGAAAGCCGACGCTCACGATGCCCATCACACTTATCACGCGCGCGACCATATCGTCGGGCAGGTGGCGGCTGAAGAGGGTCACGGCCACGGTCCAAAGACCGAGCATTAAACTCCAAAGCAGCAATGAACCTTCGTGCGATCCCCAGGTGGCGGCCAGCCGATAGTGAAGCGGAAGTCTGGAGTTTGAATTGATGGCGACGTTGAGAACCGAGAAGTCGTTGACCACGAATGAGTACAGCAGGCAGCCAAACGCGAGCGTGACGAATAGTGTCTGCCCGCGCGCGGCTGGACGCGCGACCGCCATCTCATCTGTGGTCGCCGCGCGCGGCACCGGCGATCGGCAACACCGCCTGCGCGGTAGCGAGCAGCAGCGCCAGGATCAGCGCAAAGTTTCCGATTTCGGGAATCACGATGGCTTACTGCAACGTCTTGCGCGCTTTTTGCGCCTGCTCGACTGCATATGCAGCTTCGGGCGGCGTGTAGTTTTCGTCGTGCTTCGCCAGCACCTCGTGCGCGCGAAACACGCCGTCGTCGCCTAGCTTGCCTTGCGCGACGACGCCTT
>CAWAYV010000009.1:0-79592 GCA_963786295.1 uncultured beta proteobacterium
TCGGCGTCTTTTTCTTCTAGCAAGCGCGACGGAAATTGAGCAGCCTCGTCGGCCTCAAGTTGCTTCAGATGCAGTTCCTGGTGTCGCACGATGTTTTCGTGTTGCGCCTTGCGAATATGTAGCGTCAATTCACGATGCAGGGCCAATGCGCGCTCGGGACGACCTGCTTTGTCGTGTGCCTGCACCATCGCCAGAAGCGTTTCGCGCAGTGATGGTTTGACTTGTCGAGCCTTTTCTAGCGCCTGCATGCCGCGTGACAGACCGATATCGCCCATGCCCGAATACACCTCCACCAGCCCCTCGGAGCAGGCGGCGGAGATGTCTGCTCGTACTGACTTCGCCTCAGCCGCAAACCGTTTGGCTAACTGAACTCGTTCTGCCGCTTGTTGGATGCTTCCGGATAGGAGCAGCAATCGAATAAACGTCCCTTCCGCAAATACTCGTACCAGAAGGTGCGCCGGTGAACTCGGCGCCGGCATGATTGCAATTGCTTTGCCGATTGTTTCGATTCCCTCGCGAAGCGCATTTACGTGTAAACAGCAGATCGCAGCATTGGCTAAAGAAACGGCCGCGACATAGCTCAGATCGCTCGCGTTCCTCTGCGAGAGAATGCGCTCTCTCGTAGCATTGCCGGGCATCGGCATAAAGAGCTGCCTCGTAGAACGCGGCTCCTAACCCATTCCAAACAGAGGCAATGGCCACTGGATCTCGTAGCTCCTCAGCCATACGCAGTCCTTCCGCTAGCGAGAGCAAAGCGTCCCCGGGATTATTCGTCTGCGAAAGGATGATTCCCTGAAAGGTGAGCGACTTGCGTTGCAACGCAGTGTCGCCTGTATCCGCCGCCAGCATGACGGCGAGCGCTGCGGGCTCAACTCCGCTAAAGA
Organism: uncultured beta proteobacterium; assembly: GCA_963786295.1. GTDB lineage: Bacteria > Pseudomonadota > Gammaproteobacteria > Burkholderiales > Burkholderiaceae_F > JACCZX01. The sequence continues at coordinate 885 of CAWAYV010000009.1, forward strand.
CGCTTTGACCTTGGTGATAAAACTGCTGTGCGATGCTGAGGAGACATTCGACGCGTCGCGCAGGATCAACTTGGAATGGAATCTCCCGAGTCTCGCCATTGCATCGTTAAGAAACGCTATCGTGTCTGGGCGCGGCGAGGCCAGATTTACCGTTAAGTTCGGTCTCAATGTCGAACAGCCTTTGCTGCGTCCGTTTCAGCTCATGTCTGGTCGTCATTGGTGCCCAAGATTGTGCGGGATCGGCGAATCTGCGGTAGTCACCTCCCAGCGATTGCCGCTCGCTAGTACTGCAGGTGCACACTACCGTCAGCGTTAGCGCGACGCTATGCGAGACGCCAACAATTCACGCCAGCAAGGAGAGAACATGAACGCAGCAAACCAGGTTGAGGTAGTTGAAGAGCAAGTCACGGAATCAGAGCGGCAAGACATTGAATTGAGCTTATCGGACTTGGATCTGGTTGGAGGCGGTAGCATTGGCCAATGGTTTTCTTGTAAATCGGCCGCCAGGCTATCGGCCTGATTCAAGAAAAAACGCCCCGCGATGCGGGGCGTTTTATTTGAGTCCGGCGCTGCTTATTTGACCGACGCAGTCGCCGTATAGCTGTTGCTCAGTACAGCTAGTTGCCCTTCGCCGCCACCCACCATGCTCAGACACTCGGCGGACAGCTCAATCACAACAGGTTGCTCCGTTACTTCTTCTTGCGTTTCGATGACAACTTCCATGGTTCCCTCCCGCGCGAAGGTAATTTCAGGCCCCGAATTGGCCCAAAAGCTTGCGCTTTTCGGTCTAAGCAGGGTCAATCGGACGTGTAGTTTGCTTAGTTGAGTCCATCCGACCTGCGAAAGTTAAATGCTTGTTGCTGATCAGTCAATGACTGCTTGGGCGGGCCTGTTGCCTTTCGCGGACGCCCCTGACCTCTCAGAGCGGTTTCAGCGGCTGGACGACCACCTGCGTAAGGCCCCCGCCACCGGGGATGGGTCCGAAATTTTCGATCTGGCATGGGACGCCTTTTTGGCGCTACCCGAGGAGCCAACGACCGAAGCTCGGGCGATGTGTCTGCTTGGGATTGCGCGCAACAGGTATCTGCGCGGCCTTCCTTTCGACGGGATCGAACCGGCCAACCATGCGGTTGCAGTCGCGGAGCGCCTCAAGAACGACCTTGTCCTGGCCAAGTGCCTGAAGATGCTGGGCGTGATGTACATGGAGACCGGAAACTTTCCGGCCGCCATGACCGCGTTGACGCGTGCCTTGCCAGCGGCCCGCAACGCTGGAGACTCGGACCAGGAGTCCGGCATCTTCAACAACCTCGGCTTGGCCCACCAATACGCGGGCCAGTTCAGCATGGCCATTCCGTGCTACGAGCGATCGATCGAGGTCTCGCATTCGGCGGCGATACCCCGGTTGACGCAGGCGCTCCCCCTTCTAAACATTGCAGTCGCGTCTCTCTATCTTCGAGACTTCTCGCGAGGATTGTCTGCCGCCGAGCGGGCGATCGAACTTCTGGCCGAGCCGAGCGATGACAGTGAGCGCATGGCTCGCGCGACGATCGAGTTTGCCTACACGCGCCTCTTGCTCGAAGTGCGCAACGTCCCGTTGGCGCTCGAACGCGCCAAGATGGCTCGCATCGCACGCAAAGGGCGCCGGCGCTCTCGGGCGAGTTGTACGCGGAGATGGCACTCGGCCTAGGAGAAGTGCATGACCCGGCTACTTGCGATATCGGCCTCTCCAGGCTGCAACGCGCAATCAACGATAGCCGGCGCGGGGTTCCTAGCGCCTTGCGAGACGCACTCGCAACGATCGTCCGAGCTTATGAGGTCGCCAAACAGCCGAACAATGCCCTGGTGTATCAGGAAGAAGTCGTCCGGTTGAACCGCGACAGCAGGGTCAAAAACCTGCTGGAGCACCACCACCGTCACGTCGTGCAAGTGAAGAAGGCGCTGGACGCCCGCGCCGAGGCCGCCATGGACCTGCAGCAGCACGAATTGCGGTTCCAGCGCTTCTCGATGCAGGATTTCGGAGAGTTCACCCAGGTTCTGGAGCGCAACAGCGTCACGGTCGAATTCCACGACGATGAAACTGGCGAGCATTGCTATCGGGTGGGCGCCATGGCACGCGAGCTCGCCCGCAAGATGGGGTTGGACGAGGAGTTGTGCCAGCTGATCGATCTTTGCGCCCGTCTGCATGACGTTGGCAAGATTCGCATTCCTGAGTCGATCCTCCAAAAGCCCGGGCGCTTTACTCCTGATGAGCGCGCCATCATGGAGAGACATTGCGAGTTTGGCTGGGAAATTATTGGTGAAGGTGGCCTCGGACAGTTGTTTGTGGCGCAGGAGATTGCGTTCAACCATCACGAGAAATGGGATGGGTCCGGTTATCCGCGAAAAATTCGCGGCGAAATGATCCCGCTGAGCGCTCGTATTACGTCGCGTTGTCTGATGTTTACGACGCTCTAACACACAAACGCAGCTATAAAGAGGCGTGGCCAATCGAAGACGCGCTGCGACATATCGGCGCCGAAGGCGGCAAGCACTTCGACCCGCAGTTGACCGCGGCGTTTTTGGAACTCGTTCCGGCGCTACAAGCTCAGCATGGCAACCTTGATGCGTTCCTCAGCGCCGAAGCGAAGAAGAACGACTTCATCATTGACCGTGCGCGCTTGGCTCGCGAATTGAACACAGATATCGCCGAGCTTGACGTTCGTCGGTAGCCGGCTGTTCGTTTAGTTGCCCACGCGGCTTGTGCGCCGCCGCTTCTGCTCAAACAAACACACTGCAGCCGCTGCACCAACGTTTAGCGAGTCGACTCGGCTGTCGATCTGGAATCTGCAACCGGCGTTTCGCGATGGAGAGCGTGTCCTGCGAAAACCCCTGCCCCTCCCCACCGAACATCCAAAGCGTTGCGTCCTCGGCCCCATTCGGCCTTGAACAGATCCTCGCCGCCGGTTGCGTCAGCGGCAAGGATTTCGCCTCCAAATGCCTCTTGCAACGTCCGTGGTGCGTACCTGCTCATGCAGATCCAGCACGAAGTGCGCACCCATCGCCGCTCTCATCACCTTCGGCGACCAGAGAAATGCACATCCCGGCCCGGTAATCGCATGCCGAACGCCAGCCGCAGCCGCAGTTCGCAGCAGCGTGCCGACGTTGCCAGGGTCTTGCACGTTGTCGAGATAAATCGCGTCCTCGACGATTTGCTTGGGCCACGGCGGTATTTCGAATTCGATCTCGGCCAGTACGCCGACACCGTGTTCGACGGGTGAAATTTTGTCGTACAGCGCCGGTGCGAGCTCGACCAACTTTGCTTTCGACTGTCGCTTCGGCCGCTCGCACAAGCTCAAGCGCTTCGGCGGATTGCTCTGTCGCCGCGCATCACCAGCGTGCGAATCGGCACTCTGTGCAGTGAGCGCTGCTTGCAGAAGATGCACTCCCTCGATCAGCGTGCGCCGCGCTTCTCTGCATGCGCGGGCCGATGTTGCGAGCTGCTTTAACCGCCGATAAATCGGATTGTCAGTCGAAGAGATCCGCATCTTCTTCGACGAGCATGCGCACCGGGGCGAAGCTGCGTCGATGCAGGATGCAGGGCCCGAGCGCTTGCAGGCGCTCGCAGTGTTCGGGAGTCGCGTAGCCCATGTGTTGCGCGAAGCCGTAGCCGGGGTGCACGGCGTCGAACGCTCGCATCATTCGATCACGCGCGGTCTTGGCGAGGATCGATGCGGCGGAGATCGCAGGCTCGAGCGCGTCGCCCGCGATGATGGCGCGGCCCGGGAACGGCAGCCGCGGCATCTGAGTGCCGTCGACCAGCGCGTATGCAGGCGTGACGGTCAGCGCGTCGACGGCGCGACGCATCGCGAGCAGTCTTGCTTGCAGAATGTTGATCGAGTCGATTTCGTCGACGCTGGCTTCGGCGACCGCCCATGCGATGGCGCGCTCGCGGATGCGCTTGGCGAGTTGCTCGCGCCGCTCGGGCTTCAGCACCTTGGAATCGCGCAGACCGTAGATGCGGCGCTTGGGATCGAGGATGACGGCGGCGGCTACGACGGGGCCGGCGAGCGGACCGCAGCCCGCTTCGTCGATGCCGCAGATCAGGCCGCTTACGAGCGCGGCTTGCTCGAACAGGTCGCCCGGTGAAGGGCTTGCGACGGCGCAGCGTGATGCGGAATGGGCGCACCTTCATTGCGCCACCTCGAAGATGGCGTCGGCTACGAGCCGTGCGGTATCGCGCTTCAACGAGTGATGCATGTCGGTAAAGCGTGCCGCTGTGCGCTCGCGGCGCGCGGGATCATGCAGCCAGTCCAGTACCGCTCGTGCCAGTGCGGCCGGCGTGGCGAGCTCTTGCACCAGCTCGGGCACGACGAATTCACCCGCCAGGATGTTGGGCAGGCCGATGTACGGAATCGAACCCTTGCGCCGCATGATCCACGCGGACAGTGGCGGCATCTTGTACGAGATCACCATCGGCCGCTTGAACAGCGCGGCTTCGAGTGTCGCGGTGCCGCTGGCCACCAGCACCACGTCGGCGGCTTCGAGGCAATCGTGCGAACGGCCATTGACGATGTTCACGTGCGCGGAAAGGTTGGAGTATGCCGCCATCATCCTTTCAATGTCGGCACGCAGGCCTGGGTCAGCAACCGGCAGCACGAAACGGATCGACGGCTGCTCCGAAGCAAGCTGCGCCATCGCGGCGATGAATATCGGGCCGATGTGATGCACTTCGCCCGCACGCGACCCGGGCAGCACTGCGATGAGTGATCCGTCTGCTTGCACTCCCAGCCGCTGGCGCGCGGCCGCCGCGTCCGGAATCATCGGGATCATGCTGGCGAGCGGATGCCCGACATAGCTCGCCGGAATCCCGGCGTCGTCGTAAATTTTCTGCTCGAAAGGAAAGACGAGCAGCATGCGATCGACCGCGCGTGCGATCTGTTTGATGCGCTCGCCACGCCAGGCCCAGATCGACGGGCTGACGAAGTGCACGGTGCGAACGCCCTGCCCGCGCAGTTGTTCTTCAAGCGCCAGGTTGAAATCCGGCGCGTCGACGCCGACGAACACCTGCGGCTTTGTCGCGATGACGCGCTCCCGCAGCGTGCGCCGCAGACGCAGCAGCCGCGGCAGATGGCGCAGCACTTCGACGTAGCCGCGCACCGACAGCTCGCGCACGTGGTGCCACGCGTCGAATCCTGCGGCGATCATGCGGTCGCCGCCGATGCCGACGCAGTGCATGTCGGGCGCGCGCTGCAGAACTTCGGAGATGACGGGCGCTGCGAGCAGATCGCCGGATGCTTCGCCCGCTACGAACGCGATCGTGCGTTCGCCTGGCATCAACGGACGATGCCGCGCTGCGAGTTCTGCACGAATTCTTTCAGCGCATTGATCGCCGCGGCCGAAGACGGATTTTCTTCAGCCAGCGTGCCGAGCGCGGCCACGGCGTCGGCGACCGTCAAGCCATCGCGATACAGCGTCTTGTAGGCACGCCGCAACAGGTTGATCGTCTCCGCATCGAAACCGCGGCGTTTCAATCCTTCGGAGTTGATGCCGTGCGGCTCGGCCGGATTGCCGCTGCAGATCACATACGGCGGAACATCTCGCAGCACGATCGATCCACCGGCGGCCATCGCGTGCGCGCCCACCGAGCAGAACTGGTGTACCGCCGTCATGCCGCCCAGGATGACCCAATCGCCCAGCGTCACGTGCCCGGCAAGCGTGGCGTTATTGGCGAGGATGGTGTGATCGCCGACGCTGCAGTCGTGCGCGATATGCGCTGACGCCATGATCCAGTTGTCGGATCCGACGCTGGTCACCCCGCCTCCGCCCGCGGTGCCGATGCTGATCGTGCACGACTCGCGCACCGTGTTGCCGTCGCCGATGACCAGCTCGGTGTCTTCGCCGGCGTACTTCTTGTCTTGCGGTACACCGCCGATCGCGCAGAACGGGAAGAAATGATTATTGCGGCCGATCGTCGTACGGCCGCCGATGATGACGTGCGGGCCGAGCACCGAGCCGGCGCCGATCGTCACGCCGGCACCTACAACGCAATACGGACCGATCTCTACGTCGTCCGCGATTTCGGCCGCGGGATCGATCACTGCGGTCGGATGCGCGCGCGACACTAACGAACCTCGCGGCTCTCGCTCCCGCGCTTGTCGTTTTCATTCCTATACGCGCACATCAGCTCAGCTTCGGCGACCAGCGCGCCGTCGACCAGCGCACGCGTCCTGAACTTGCCGATGCCGCGCATCACGCGAACCAACTCCGCTTCAAGCCGCAGCTGATCGCCGGGCGTGACCGGCCGTTTGAAGCGTGCACCGTCGATGCCCGCGAAGTAGAACAGCGTGCCGTCGCCTTGCTGCAGGTTCAGCGTCTGGTAGGTCAGGATCGCGGCCGCTTGCGCCAGTGCCTCGATGATCAACACGCCGGGCATCACCGGCAGCCGCGGAAAATGGCCGACGAAGTAGGGTTCGTTGATCGTCACATTCTTCAGTGCGACGATGCGCTCGCCGGGCGTGATCTCCAGCACGCGATCGACCATCACGAACGGATAGCGGTGGGGCAATGTTTGCAGGATCTGCTGGATGTTCATCGCTTCACTTTTCCGTGTTCGATTCTGAAGCCTTGCGCTCCGATTCCAGTTGTCGCACCCGGTTGCGCAACTCCGGCAAGTTGCGAACCACGGCCGCCGCGCGTTCCCACTCGCGCTGCGTCATCATCGGAAAGAATCCGGTGTAATGGCCCGGCTCAGTGAGCGAGCTAATCACGGCCGTGGCCGGCCCGATGGCTGATCCGTCGGCGATCTGCAGATGCCCGCCGATCATCGCGGCGCCGCCGATGCGACAGCCTTTGCCGATTTTGGTACTGCCGGCAATGCCAACGCATCCCGCGATGACCGTGTGCGCTCCGATCACGCAGTTGTGAGCGATCTGAATCTGGTTATCCAGCTTGACGCCGTCTTCGATGATCGTATCGCCCATCGCGCCGCGATCGATCGTGGTGTTGGCGCCGATCTCGACGTCATCACCGATCACGACCGCGCCGACCTGCGGAATCTTGATCCACTTGCCCGTCAAGCGGAGCAAAGCCGAAGCCGTCACTGCCAATCACTGCGCCGCTATGAACGATGCAGCGCGCGCCGATCTTGCAATCGTCCAGCACGACAGCACGCGGATAGATGCGCGTTCCGTCGCCGACGAAGGCACGCGCGCCGATCGCGGCGCCCGCGCCAATCCAAGCGCCGGCACCGATCGTTGCACCCTCGCCGATCGTCGCGCCCTCATCGACGCGGGCGGCGAGCGTGGACTCGCGCATCGCTGCCGACGTGCGCGCCAGCAGCAACGCCAGGTTTCACCCGTTCGTTCGGCTTCAGTATCTGCGCCGCGTACGCGAACCACGCGTACGGTTGTTCGCACACCGCCATCGCCGTCAACGATGCAGTCAGCGGTGCCGACTGCGACTGCAACGCATCGCGGTCAGCGGCGTTCAGCACGATCGCGCCGGCCTGCGTGGTCAACGCGTCGGCTCGATACAGCGGATTGGCCAGAAATGCGAGATCGGAACGTGTGGCAGAAGCAAGCGCGGCGACACCGCTCAATTTGACGTCACTGGAACCGACGACGAGTGCCTGTAAGCGGCCGGCGGAGCGCTCGGCGACCGCACTGTTCAGATCGGCCAGCGACACACTGACCGCCTTCTTCATTGCGCCTAGCGGGCGGTATTGAGCGCCCGCAGCACTCGCTCGGTGATATCGATGCGGGGATTGAAGTACACGGCTTCCTGCACGATCAGGTCGAATTTTTCCTGCTCGGCAATCTGCCGGATGATGCGGTTGCTGCGCTCGACCAGGCCCTGCATTTCTTCATTGCGTCGCTGATTGAGGTCTTCACGAAACTCGCGCTGCTTGCGTTGAAATTCGCGATCAAGCTCGGCCAGTTCGCGCTGCCGGCGCGCACGGTCGGTTTCGGTCATCACCGGAGACTCTTTCTCGAAGCGCTCCGCCGTCGCCTTCAGCCGCGTGCCGGTCTCTTCAACGTCCTTCTGGCGTTTCGAGAATTCCGCCTCGAGTTTTTGCAGCGCCGCGCGCGCCGGCGTGGATTCGCGCAGCAGCCGCTCCGGATTGACGACCCCGATCTTGAGGTCCTGTGCAGACACTAATGACGCAGCCGCGATCAGTGCCACGGCACACGTCGTCTGCAAAAAAACTCGCCACGAGTTAAACATCGGTCGGGCCTCCTCGGAAGCAAAAGATTCTCGCATACAAGCAGCTAGAACCCGGTTCCGATCTGGAATTGGAAACGCTGAATCCGATCTTCGGGTTTCGTATTCAGCGGATAGGCGTACGAGAGCTTCAGTGGCCCCAGCGGCGAAATCCAAGCGATGCCGACACCGATCGAGTAGCGCAGATGACTCAAGTCGAGCTGCTCGTTTTCAAAGGCCGGCGTGCCATTGACCAGGACAACTTGGCCATTCTCGATGCGAGGTACCTGGCCCCACACCTGGCCCGCGTCAAGGAACATCAGTCCGCGCAGAGTGCGATCGGCGCCGGGTACTGGTACGTATCCCTCAATCGAGAAGTTAAGCCGCCTGTTGCCGCCCAGCGGATTGCCCTCCAAATCGCGCGGACCCAGACTGGCGGTCTCGAAGCCACGCACGCTGCCGATGCCGCCGACATAGTAATTCTTGAAGAACGGATACGGGTCGCCACTGTAGCCGTCGCCGTAGCCGATTTCGCCATTGAAGGCCAGCGTCAAAAAGGAAGAGACCGGAAAGTACTGCTGAACCTGATAAGTGAGACGGTAGTACTGAATGTCCAAACCCGGCAGACCGATTTCGGCGAAAGCCCGCTGGTAGCGGCCGCGCGTCGGTACCAGCAGGTTATCTCGATCGTCGCGCGACCAGCCGATGGTCAGCGCCAGCGCATCGGATGTCTCGCCGAACTGCTGGACATATTCAACGTATCTCAGCGGTGAGAACGGCGTCAGATCAATCGTGGTGTCCTCATAACGCAGCCCAAAGAACACGCGATCGAATTCGGTGAACGGCACACCGTAGGTGAGGCCGGCACCCTGAGTCGAGTAGCCGACACTCGCTAGCCCTAATTCGGCCAGATCCGAATCACGGTAGAAGATTTCGACCGAGCGGCTGATACCTTCCGTCGTGACGTACGGATCGGTATGCGCAATCGCAATGACACGATTCGCCTTGCTGGTGTTGATCTCGAGCGAGAGCGCGTTGCCGGAGCCGAACAGATTCTGTTGTGAAATGCCGGCGCTCAGCACGAGCCCTTCGGCGCTCGAATAGCCCGCACCGAGCTGAATGTTGCCGGTGGCGCGCTCCTTGACGGTGACGTTGACGTCAACCTGGTCCGGCGCCGATGGCACCGCTGGCGTATCGACGGTGACCGACTCGAAAAAACCGAGGCGATCGATGCGATCGCGCGACAGGCGCACGCGGTCAGAATCGAACCACGCGCTCTCGTATTGCCTGACCTCGCGCCGGATGACCTCGTCGCGCGTGCGATTGTTGCCGGCGATGTTGACGCGGCGCACGTACACACGCCTTCCGGGGTCAACGACGATCGTGAATGCAACCTGGCGTTTCTCGCGATCCGCCTCGGGGTTGGGATTGGCCGTAGCGAACGCGTACCCAAGCGTGCTCATGCGGTCGGTCACCCGCTTCGCGATCGCATTGATTCGCTCGGCGCTGAAGACGTCGCCGGTCTTGACGTCGATCAGCGGCTGCAACTCTTCATCCAGACCCAGCAGCTCGCCCGTCAGCTTGATCCCGGAGACGGTGTAGCGCTCACCTTCGAAAACGTTGATCGCGACGAAGATATCGCGCTTGTCCGGACTGATCGACACCTGCACGGAATCGATCTTGAAATCGAGATAGCCGCGATTCAGATAGTACGAACGCACCGTTTCCAGATCGGCCGATAGCTTCTGCCGGGAATACTGATCGCGCTTCGTGTACCACGATAGCCAATTCGGCGTTGTAAGTTCCATCTGGCTGCGCAACACACCGTCGCTAAACACGGTGTTGCCGGTAAACGTGATCGAGCGAATGCGCGCGATCTCGCCTTCGACCGCTGCGATCGATACGTTGACCCGGTTGCGCTCGATCGGCGTAACAGTGGTCTTCACGTCGACGCCATAAAGCCCACGAGACAAGTATTGGCGGCGCAGCTCCTGCTCCGCACGCTCCAGTAGTGAGCGATCGAAGATGCGACCTTCGGCCAGGCCGACTTCGCGCAACGACTTGAGGACCTGCTCTTTGTCGAACTCGGTTATGCCGGTCAGATCGACCGCGGCTATCGCGGGACGCTCATCGACGATCACGACCAGCACGTCACCGTCGACCTCGAGCCGCACATCCTTGAACAGGCCGCTGGCGTACAGCGCGCGGATCGCCTGCGTGCCACGCTCAGGATCAAACCGATCGCCGACGCGAATCGGCAGGTACGAGAACACGGTGCCGGCCTCGGTGCGCTGCACGCCTTCAACGCGGATATCGCGCACGACGAATTCCTGCGCAGAAGCAGATACGCACCAGGTGGTGATGACGGCCGCTGCAAGCTGGCGCAAAACCGGGCGCAAAGTAGCGGACATGCTGCGCCTGGATGCAACGCGGCGATTCAACGGACTGTTTCCCTGTCTGAATTTATTGTTTGAACGTGTCAGGAAGCAGCCGTAAGACGTCGTTGTAAAGCGCCAGCACGGTGAGCAGTCCTAGTAATGCAACGCCGGCGCGCTGCCCCCACTCGACGACCCAATCTGCAGGCGGGCTGCCCTTGAAAATTTCGATCAGATAATACAGTAGGTGTCCGCCATCGAGCATCGGAATTGGTAACAGGTTCAACACCGCAAGGCTGATCGATACGAGAGCGAGAAAGCCAAGGAACGCAGCGAGTCCGATGCGCGCCGTTTGCCCTGCGTAGTCGGCAATCGTCACCGGTCCTGACAGATTTTTCCACGATGCTTCGCCGGTCAACATCTTGCCGAGCATCTTCAGCGAGAACACCGCTGTGTCTGCGGTTTTCTGTACCGCGCGAGGAATGCTTTCGAGCGGGCCGTACTGCACCTTGATCGGCGGCAGGCGGTCGCTGAGCTCCGCGCCGATGCGTCCGAACGAGTTGGCACCATCGGTAATGCGCGCGGGTGTGACCTGCAGGCGGATCAGCCTTTCTTCGCGCTCGACACCGATCTCGATCGGCTTCTCCGCCGAGGCGCGAATAACCGAGCGCAATCGATCGGCCGCTGCAACCGGTTCGCCATTGACGGATACGACGCGGTCACCGGTCCGCAGGCCCGCCTGCGCCGCGGGACTTCCTTCGCTGACCTGACCAATGCGCGTCGGGCCCTGGTACAGAACGAAACCCAGCCGCCCGACCAGATCGCCATCGAGATCTTCGGGCGAAAACGGCGTCGGTTGTAAGGTCAATTCGCGGCGACGTTTATCGCTGCCTTCGACTTCAATGTCGATCGGCTCTTTCGAGACCGCGCGCTGCAACAGCAGCCAACGCAGCTCGTTCCACGAACGTACCGGGCTGCCTGCCACCTCAACCACGGTGTCGCCGGACAACAAACCTGCACGCGCGGCCGCGCTTGCCGGCGGCGGGGTTCCGACTACCGCGCTCGGCTCGAATACACCGACGACGCTTAGGAACCAGTAGACCGCGACCGCGAGCAATAGATTGGCCACCGGGCCTGCGAGCACGATCGCAATTCGCTTCCACACCGGCTGACGATTGAAAGCGCGCGGCAGGTCGGCCGCTGGTATCGGCAGACAGTCCGGATCGCGCTCGTCGAGCATGCGCACGTAGCCGCCGAGTGGCAACACTGAGACAACCCATTCAGTGCGATCTGCCCCGCGCACCCAACGCGCAAGCGGACGGCCAAAGCCGATCGAAAAGCGCAGCACCTTGACGCCGGATTTTTTGGCAACCCAGTAGTGGCCATACTCGTGGACCACGACCAGGACACCCAGCGTGACCAGAAACGCGGCAATCGCAGTCACCAATGTCATGACACTTTTTCCAATACGCGCTCGCGTGCGCGCTCGCGCGCTTCGCGGTCGATAGTCAAGACATCATCGATGTCGTTCGGCGGCGGCGGATCGTAGGTTTCAAGCATCTGTTCGATCGTTGGTGCAATCTCAGTAAAGCGCAAGCGTTCTTCGAGAAACGCTTGGACCGCGATTTCGTTGGCCGCGTTCAACACGACGCTGGCGGCGCCACCACGGCGGAGCGACGCATACGCATAGTCGAGGCAACGAAAACGGCGCCGGTCCGGCGCTTCGAACGTCAACGGACCTGCGGTCGCGAAGTCGAGCCGTCGCGCGCCACTTGCGATGCGCTCAGGCCACGCCAGCGCATACGCGAGCGGCGTGCGCATGTCCGGCGTCCCCATCTGCGCCAACACCGAGCCGTCGCTGAATTCCACCATCGAGTGAATCACGCTCTGCGGGTGAATCACGATGTCGATACGATCGGCCGGAATTCCGAACAGCCAGCTCGCTTCGATCACTTCGAGTCCCTTGTTCATCAACGTGGCCGAATCAACCGAGATTTTTCGCCCCATCACCCACTTCGGATGCGCACACGCTTCATCCGGCGTCACGCCGTCCAGATCGACGCGATTCAAAAACGGACCGCCCGAGGCCGTCAGCACCAGCCGCGCGCTGTCTCGCTCGGGCTTGCTCACTCCCGACAAACACTGGTGAATCGCGTTGTGTTCGCTGTCGACCGGCAGCAGGATGCCGCCGCCGCGCTCCACCGCCGCCATCAGCAGCGCACCGGCGCAAACAATTGCTTCCTTGTTGGCCAACAGCAATCGCTTGCCCGCCTCGGCCGCGGCCAGCGTCGGTTCGAGCCCGGCGGAGCCGACGATGGCCGCCAGCACGGTGTCGCACTCCGGCGCTTGCGCAGCCTCGACCAGGGCGTCTCTTCCAGAGAGCGCACGCGTTTTTACGCCGCGGGCCTGCAGCGCGTCGCGCAACGAACGTTCCAGCGTCGGCTCTCCGATCACGGCGATAGCTGCATCGAATCTCGCCGCAACATCCGCCAGATCGTTGACGCTGGATTGCGCGGTTACTGCGTGTACGCGATACCGCTGCGGATGACGCGCCATCACATCGAGCGCGCTGGCGCCGATCGACCCGGTGGCGCCGAGAATCGTGATGCTGCGCGCGGCGCGAGGTCTTCATCACCGAACGAGCCATTGAATCACGACCGCCAACGGCAGAACCGGCACCATCGCATCCAGGCGGTCAAGCACTCCACCGTGGCCGGGTAACAACTGACCGCTGTCTTTCACACCTGCCTGCCGTTTCAACAGACTCTCATACAAGTCGCCAACGATCGATGATGCCACCAGCAGCGCTAATAGCAGCAGAGCGAATGCCGGGCCGATCGCCGCAAACAAGTCATTCGAATAAATCCGGGAGCCTGGAATGAGCTGCCAAATCGTGAACGCGACGATTAAGACCGCCAGGATCGCACCGATCACGCCGGCCCAGGTTTTACCGGGACTGATATGAGGCGCGAGTTTTCTACGCCCAAACGCGCGGCCAACGAAGTACGCCGCAGTGTCTGCGATCCAGACGACGAACAGAACCGAGAACAACATCAGTACGCCCTGCGACAAAAACCGCATCAGCGCAAACCATGCGGCTACCACCAGCACCACTGCGAGCACCATTCCAGGGATGCGCGGCAAGCGCAGCGTCATTGCACTCGGCTGCACCAGCACGGCAGCGATCATCAGCCAGATTGCAGCAGCGACAACGCCTAACGGCAACACGACGGCATCGATCGTAGACGACGACGCGAATACCACGGCCAGCAGTACTGCACAGACGAGCAGTGCCACGGTCATTGACACCGATCGCGCCGCGCCGATCAACTGCAGCCATTCAGTCAACGCGAGTCCCAACAGCGCAGTCACAACGACGGCAAATGCCATCGATGACCAGACCAGCGCACCGACGGCGATCGCCAGCAGAACAGTTGCAGTAGCAACGCGGGTTCTCAGCACCGCCGCCTCGCTTGCCTGCTAGGCAGCATCGGCAACCGTGGTTTGGCCGGCCAATTGTTCGCTGGTCATGCCGAAGCGGCGCTGCCGCCCGGCAAACCATTCGAACGCGCGATCGAGCTCGGCAGCATCGAACTGCGGCCAGAGCACGTCGCAGAAATAAAACTCCGTATAGGCAAATTGATACAGCAGGAAGTTGCTGATGCGCTTCTCGCCGCCGGTGCGAATCAACAGATCGGGCTCGGGCGCAAATGCCAGCGCCAGATGCGATTCGATTTCTGCTTCGCTGAGCGCGATCTTGGCCGTACCTGACTTCAGCTGGGCGTTCGCGGCGCGGCTGGCGGCTTGTGCAATGTCCCACCGTCCGCCATAGTCGGCGCATATCGTCAGGTGCAACTTGCTGTTCTGTTCTGTGCGGCGCTCGGATTCGGTGATCAAACGACGCAGTTTGGGATCGAACCCTGAGCGGTCGCCGACCACGCGCAGCCGCACGCCAAGCTCGATCAACTTGTCGACTTCGCGCTGCAACGCGAAGACGAAAAGCTTCATCAGCGTCGACACTTCGTCGGCAGGCCGCCGCCAGTTTTCCGAGCTGAAGATAAACAGCGTCAGATACTCGACGCCGCGCTCGCCGCATGCCTGCAATGTCGTACGCACCGCGTCGACCCCGCGCGAATGGCCCGCCACTCGCGGCTTGCCTTGCGCCAGAGCCCAGCGGCCGTTGCCGTCCATGATGATGGCGACATGCCGCGGAATGCGACTCTCGGGGCTCGAACTATCCGCTGAGGTTGGCGTACGCACGTTGAATGAAGATCGTCGAAGGATGGTCCGTCACACGGTCATCACTTCGTGTTCTTTTTCGGCGCCGAGCTTGTCGATCTCGGCCACGTAGCGATCGGTCAGTTTTTGAATCGCGTCCTCTGCGCGGCGATCGTCATCTTCGGAAATTTCCTTGTTCTTCAGCATCTCTTTGACGTGATGATTCGCCTCGCGGCGCAGATTGCGCACGGCCACCTTGGCGTTTTCACCTTCGTGCTTGACGACCTTGACCAACTCCTTGCGGCGCTGCTCGGTCAGGGGCGGCATCGGCACGCGCACGACGTCGCCGCTGGTTGCCGGATTAAGCCCGAGGTCGGAGTCGCGAATCGCTTTTTCGACGACCGGAATCATTTTCTTTTCCCACGGCTGAATCGTGATCGTGCGCGCATCGCCCAGGCCGACCTGGGCCACCTGATTCAGCGGCATCATCGAGCCGTAGTAGTCGACCTGTATGTGATCCAGCAACCCGATGTGCGCCCGGCCGGTGCGCACCTTCGCGTAATCGTGCTTCAACGCCTCGACCGATTTCTGCATTTTCTGTTCGGTCGATTTTTGAATGTCTGCAATGCTCATCGGCTCACTCCTTGCGTCTAGACATGAACCAGCGTGCCTTCGTCTTCTCCCAGCACCACACGCTTCAACGCGCCCGCGTTTGGCAATATTGAACACCTTAATCGGGAGATTCTGGTCGCGACAAAGCGCAAACGCGGTGGCGTCCATGATTTCCAGTTTTCGATTGATCGCTTCATCGAACGTGATCGTCGAATAGCGTGTTGCTTTCGAATCTTTCTTCGGATCGGCGGAGTACACGCCGTCGACCTTGGTGGCTTTCAACACGATCTGCGCACCGATCTCCGATCCGCGCAGCGCCGCGGCCGTATCGGTCGTGAAAAACGGATTGCCGGTGCCGGCGGCGAAGATCACGATCTTGCCTTCTTCCAGGTAGCGCAACGCCTTCGGGCGAATATAAGGCTCTACGACCGCCTCGATGTTGAGCGCCGATTGAACACGTGCGTCGACACCCGCGCGGCGTAGCGCGTCCTGCAGCGCCATCGCGTTCATCACCGTGGCCATCATGCCCATGTAGTCGGCAGTCGCGCGATCCATCCCTCCCGCGCCGAGCGCCACGCCGCGAAAAATATTGCCGCCGCCGATCACAACAGCGACCTCGACGCCGAGCCGCACGACTTCGCCCAGATCCGCGACCATCGCTTCGACTGTCGCGCGGTTGATACCGAACGCGTCGTCGCCCATCAACGCTTCGCCCGACAGCTTCAGCAGCACTCGCCGGTAAGCCGGAGAGGACTTGGTGTTCATCGTGGCGTCGTTGGCCGACATATGCCTACCTGGCCATCAGACGCGCGCCGTCGCCATTGCAGCGACCTCGGCTGCGAAATCGGATTGCTTTCGTTCGATCCCTTCGCCGACGACGTACAACACGAACTGGCTGACGCTGGCGCCATTGGTCTTCAGAAGCTGCTCAATCGTTTGTTTGCCGTCTTCGGCCTTGACGAAGACTTGGCCGAGCAGCGTCACTTCGCGCAAATACTTCTGCACCGTGCCTTCGGCAATCTTATCGAGCATTGCTTCGGGCTTGCCCGCATCGCGTGCCTTTTCGACGGCGATGCGCCGTTCGGTGTCGAGCAATTCGGACGGCACTCCGGCGGCGTCGAGCGACTTCGGCTTGCTGGCGGCAATGTGCATCGCGACATCTTTCGCCAGCTCAGAATCGCCGCCAACTACATCCACCAGCACGCCGATCTTGCTGCCGCCGTGAATGTAGCTCGCCAATTTTCCCTTCGCTTCAACTCTCGCAAAACGCCGGATCGAAATGTTTTCGCCGATCTTGCCAACCAGCGCAGTGCGCGTCTGCTTCTACCGTGCCGCTGCCCAGTGGCAACAATGCCAAAGCCTGCACGTCGGAAGGCTTCTTGGTTGCGACCAGCTTCGCGAGATCTTTCGCAAACTGCACGAAGTCCGCATTCTTCGCGACGAAATCGGTCTCCGAATTCACTTCGACGATCGCGCCGAGCTTGCCCGCGCTGTCGATATCAATTGCCACGACGCCTTCGGCCGCGACTCTGGACGCCGCCTTGCTGGCCTTGTTGCCCAGCTTCACGCGCAGGATTTCTTCGGCCTTTGCCATATCGCCATCGGCTTCGGCCAGCGCCTTTTTGCACTCCATCATCGGCGCGTCGGTCTTCTCACGCAGTTCCTTGACCATCGCCGCGGTAATTTCCGCCATCGCCACTCCCAATCTGTTCTACAAAAAAGGGGCTTGCGCCCCTTCCCAGCCTTTAATCGCGCCGAAGCTACTGTGCTTCGTTCACTTCGACAAACTCTTCGTCGTCGTCGTTGGCCGCTGCCTGCACAACGCCCTGCAGTGCCGCTGCCTTGCCTTCCAGCACCGCATCGGCGATGCCGCGTGCGTATAGCCGCACCGCCCGGCTCGAATCGTCGTTACCCGGGATCACGTACGCGATGTTCTCGGGCGAGTGATTCGTATCGACCACGGCCACCACCGGAATGCCCAGCTTGGCCGCTTCCTGGATCGCAATCTTGTGATAGCCGACATCGATCACGAACAGCGCATCGGGCAGCGCATTCATGTCCTTGATGCCGCCGATCGCTTTGTTGTGCTTCTCGATCTCACGCTGGAAATCGAGCGCCTCCTTTTTCGACATGCGCTCGGTGCCGTTGTCGGCGACGATCTGTTCCATCTCCTTCAGCCGCTTGATCGACACCTTGACCGTCTTGAAATTGGTCAACATGCCGCCGAGCCAGCGCTGGTCGACAAACGGCATGCCGGCACGCTGGGCTTCTTCGACGATAGTGTCGCGTGCCTGGCGCTTGGTGCCGACGAACAGGATCGTGCCGCGATTGCTTGCCAGTTGCCGCACGAATTTAGTCGCCGCTTGAAACTGGTCGAGCGTTCGCTCGAGATTGATGATGTGAATCTTGTTGCGGTGCCCGAAAATGAACGGTGCCATTTTCGGATTCCAGAAGCGCGTTTGGTGTCCAAAGTGGACACCGGCTTCCAGCATTTGACGCATCGTTACCGACATGAATCGATCTCCAAGGTTAGATCCGGCACGAACATCAAGGCGGACTGGACTCGCATTTGACTTCTGAGTCCTCGCCCGCACCTTGGGGATGTCGTGCGTGATTTCTCGCTGCTGCTCGTTAGCTGTTGATTAGAAATCTCTCGATTTCAAGCGACCGAGGCCCCGAGTAGCCGGATATTATAGCCCCTCAGACGAAAGACGCCCTTCCATGGCCATCGTGATCAAGACAGTCGAAGAAATCGCCGGCATGCGGGTCGCCGGCCGGCTGGCCGCGGAAGTCCTGGACTTCGTGGCCCCCTACGTAAAGGCCGGCGTCACGACCGGTGAGCTGGACCGGCTGTGCCATGACTACATGACCAACGTGCAGCACACCGTGCCGGCACCGCTGAACTATGCGCCGCCCGGCTATCGGCCGTTTCCGAAGGCAATCTGCACGTCGGTCAACCATCAGGTGTGCCACGGAATCCCGGGCGACAAAGCGCTGAAAAATGGCGACGTGTTGAACATCGACGTGACGGTCATCAAGGATGGCTTTCACGGGGACACCAGCCGTATGTACTTCATCGGCGAGCCGTCGATCGCCGCGCGGCGGCTAAGCGACGTCACGTACGACTGCATGTGGCTCGGCATCGCCCAGGTGCGTCCGGGCGCGACGATCGGCGATATCGGCCACGCAATCCAGGTGCACGCCGAAAAAAACGGCTATAGCGTCGTGCGCGAATTCTGCGGTCATGGCATCGGACGCAAGTTTCATGAAGAGCCGCAGATCCTTCACTATGGCAAGCCCGGCACGCTGGAGCCGCTGACCGCGGGCATGATCTTCACCATTGAACCGATGATCAACGCCGGGCGGCGCGAGATCAAGGAACTTGCCGACGGCTGGACCATCGTGACCAAGGATCATTCGCTGTCGGCGCAGTGGGAGCACACGGTGCTGGTGACCAAATCCGGGTTTGAAGTGATGACGCTTTCCGCCGGCGCGCCGGCTCTGCCCGCGTTCATTCAGGAAAGGCAGGAACAGCCGCGCGAGCACGACCACGCTCCGGCTTAGCTAGCTCCTTTATGAATGATGTGGCGTTCAAGCTGCGCGATCGCTTGCGGCAAGAGCGCGACGTTCTAGTTCAACGCTTCAACGCCGGCGGACCGGTCGACGCCCTGCTACGCGGGCTTTCACGCTCGGTCGACCGGTTGTTGCGCGAAGTGGCCGACGCGAGCGGTATCACATCGCGCGCGGCACTGATCGCGGTGGGTGGATACGGCCGCGGCGAATTGTTTCCGCACTCCGATGTCGACGTCCTGATCCTGCTTAACCAGCCGGCGACCGAAGACGACGCCAGAACGATCGAAAATCTGGTCAGCTTGCTGTGGGACCTTGGTCTGCCGCTCGGACACAGCGTGCGGACACTGGACGAATGCATCGGCGAGGCTCAGCGCGATATCACTATCCTGACTGCGTTGCTCGAATCGCGGCTGCTGGCAGGGCCGCGCTCGCGTTACACCGCTTTGTCGCGCGCAATCGTCAAGTCGCTCGACCGCGAGACCTACTTCCGCGCCAAGCTGCTCGAACAGCAGCATCGGCACATCAAGTACGAGGAAGCGCCTTACAGCCTCGAGCCCAACGTCAAAGAAGGTCCCGGAGGCTTACGCGACCTGCAGGTAGTCGTGTGGGTTGCCCGTGCCAGCGGCTACGGCGGCACCTGGGCTGAGTTGGCGCGGCGCGGATTCATCACGACTGAAGAAGCCCGCATCATTCGCCGCAGCGAACGGCGCATCAGGGAGATTCGCGCGCGATTGCACCTGGTCACCGGCCGTCGTGAGGACCGCTTGGTGTTCGACGTGCAGGACGCGGTGGCGCAAATGAGCCGCGTGCACGCGACCGCCCACTGCCGCCCGAGCGAAGTCTTGATGCAACAGTATTACCGCTCCGCCAAGGTCGTGACGCAGATGAACACGATCTTGCTGCAGAACATCGAGCATCGGCTCTTCGGGCGTGAACAGAGCGAAGCGCATCCGCTCGACGCGACGTTTGTCGTTCGCAACGAACTGCTCGATCTGGCCGAGGACTCCGCGCTAGAGCGCGACCCGAATGGGATCCTCCGTGCGTTTTTGATCATGGCGCAGCATCGCGAGCTGAAGGGCATGTCGGCGCAACTGATGCGCGCGCTGTGGCACGCGCGCGTCAACGTCGACGCGCGCTATCGACGCGACCCGGCAAATCGCGCGACGTTCATTGAGCTGTTACAGCAGCCGAACGGAGTGTTGCACGAGCTGCGGCGCATGAACGATCTGTCGGTGCTCGGGCGGTACTTGCCGCCGTTCCGCCGCATCGTCGGGCAGATGCAGCACGACTTGTTTCATGTCTACACGGTCGATCAGCATATCCTGCAGGTGCTGCGCAATCTGCGCCGGTTTACGAAGTCGGAGCACGCACACGAGTATCCGCTGTGCAGCCAGTTGATGGCGGACTTCGACAAGCCGTGGCTGCTTTACATCGCCGCGATTTTTCACGACATCGCAAAGGGCCGCGGCGGCGATCACAGCAATCTCGGCAGCCGCGACGCGCGGCGGTTCTGCCGCGATCACGGGCTCGACCGCGCCGACACCGTATTGGTCGACTTCCTGGTAGCGCAGCATCTTCTACTGTCGCAAGTTGCGCAGAAGCAGGACCTGGCCGATCCCGCGGTGATCGAGCGCTTCGCTGCGCTTGTCAAAGACGAGCGCACGCTGATCGCACTCTATTTGCTGACGGTCGCCGACATTCGCGGTACCAGCCCGAAAGTCTGGAATGCGTGGAAAGGCAAGCTGCTCGAAGACTTGTTTCAATCAACTCGACGGCTACTCGGGGGCGGGACTGTCGCCCCGACAGCGGTGCTTGAAGGGCGCAAGCAGGAGGCGCTGCGCATATTGCGGCTGTACGGGTTGCCGGATAGCGCGCGTGACGCGCTGTGGCAGCAGCTGGACGTCGTTTACTTCCTGCGGCACGGCGCGCAGGACATCGCGTGGCACACGCGGTCGCTGTTCAACAAGGTTGAGAGCACGAGACCGATCGTGCGCGCGCGCCTGGCACGTATCGGTGAAGGCGCGGAAGTGCTGATCTACGTCAAAGACCAGAAGGGCTTGTTTGCGCGCGTTTGCGGTTACTTCGACAGCCGCAATCTGAGCATTCTCGACGCGCGCGTGCATACGACGCGCCACGGTTATGCGCTCGACACTTTTCTGGTGACCGATCACGGCCGCGCGCGCCACTATCGTGAGCTATTGAGCCAGATCGAACACGAGCTGGCCGAGTGGATATCGACAGAGCACGAGCTGCCGCCGCCGACGCCGCCCGACAAGTATCGGCAGTCGCGGCAGTCGCGCCAGTTTCCAGTTTCGCCGAGCGTGCAGTTGCAGCCGGACGAGCGCGGCTTGCACTATTTGTTGTCGGTGACGGCCACTGACCGCCTGGGACTGTTGTATTCGATCGCGCGTGTGCTTGCCAGGCACGAGCTCAATGTGCATACGGCCAAGGTGTTGACACTCGGCGAGCGCGCGGAAGACGTGTTTCTGGTCTCTGGCGCGAAGCTCGGCTCGATCAAGGGTCAAGTGGCGATCGAGAGCGATCTGCTCGACGCGCTCGCGCCGCCGCTTCAGTCGTCAGCGTCGGCCATCTCGGGAAACAAGATATCGGTGTAGCCGAAGCGAGAAAAGTCGCGCACTCGCATCGGATACAGGATGCCGTCGAGGTGATCGCATTCGTGCTGCACGACACGCGCATGGAAACCGTCGACGACGCGATTGATCGGCCGCCCCTGCAGATCGGTCCCGGTATATCGAATTCTTGAGTAGCGCGGAACCACGCCGCGCAAGCCGGGAACCGATAGGCAGCCTTCCCAGCCCTCCTCCATTTCGCTGCCAACCGGCTCGATCACCGGGTTGATCAGGATCGTTTGCGGCACCGGATCGGCATCGGGATAGCGCGGGTTGCGAGCTTCAGGGTCGCTGTAGCCGAAGATCACCACGCGCAACGGCACCCCGATTTGGGGTGCGGCAAGCCCCGCACCACTCGCCGCATGCATCGTTTCGAACATGTCATCGACCAGGGTTTTGAGCTCGGGCGCAGCGAGATCGTGCACTGGCTGCGATACGTCCAGCAGCCGCGGATCGCCCATGCGAAGGATTTCGTGAATCACGGTGCTTTCCCGAAAAACGAGGTCAGGATGCGCACGGCCCGCATGATGCTCTGGTCCATCACTTCGCCGAGCTCTTCGAGCTTGATCGCCTGCACGCTGTCTCTGCGGCCGGCCGCGTGATTGATCACCACTGCGATCGCTGCATAGTCAAGCCCGGCCTCGCGCGCCAGCACCGCTTCCGGCATGCCGGTCATCCCGACCACGTCGCCTCCCTCGCGCGCAATACGCTCGATCTCCGCGGCGGTTTCTAGCCGTGGCCCCTGCGTGCACGCGTAAACGGCGCCGTCGGATACCTTTTCCTTGCACGCCACCGCCGCGGCGATCAGCCGCTCGCGCAACGCACGTGCATACGGCTGTGTGAAGTCGACGTGGGTCACCGGCATCTCCGAGCCTTCGAAAAACGTGCTCTTGCGGCTGTGCGTGTAATCGATGATCTGATCGGGCAGCACCAAGGTACCCGGCACCAGATCGTCGCGGATTCCACCGACGGTGGCCACCGCGATCACGCCTTCGACCTTCAATTCCTTCAGCGCCCAGATGTTGGCGCGATAGTTGATCTCGTGCGGCGACAGCGTATGGCCATAGCCGTGGCGCGCGAGGAATACAACCTCGGCGCCGGCGAACTCACCGAACGTCAGGGCGCCAGACGGTTCGCCATACGGCGTGCGCATCACCTGGCGCCGCTGGTTCTGCAGCGCCGTGAGCTTGGCGAGGCCGCTGCCGCCAATGATTGCGTACAAAATCAGTCCTCCAGCATCTTGCGCAATTGCGCTTCGTCGATGATAGACACCTCGAGTTCGCGCGCTTTTGCGAGCTTCGAGCCAGCGTCGTCGCCGGCGACGACGTGGTCGGTTTTGTTTGACACCGAGCCCGACACCTTACCGCCCGCGGCTTCGATCATCGATTTGGCAGCGTCGCGCTTTAGCGTGGGCAATGTTCCGGTGATGACGAACGTCTTGCCGGCCAACGGCCCGGCCGGCTCGCGCACCGGATCGGACTCAGGCCAGTGAACACCGACGGCACGCAGCTGCTCGATGCCTTCGCGGTTATGCGCTTCGGCAAAGAAACGTGCGATCGATGCAGCGACGACCGGACCGACGTCGGGTACTTGCAGCAGTTCGTCTTCCGATGCATTCATGATGGGGTCGAGCCTGCCGAAATACCGCGCCAGGTCTCGCGCGGTGGATTCGCCGACGTGCCGAATACCAAGAGCAAAAATAAAACGCTCAAGCGTGGTGCTGCGCGCGCGCTCGAGCGCCGCCACCAGATTCGCCGCCGACTTGCCGGCCATTCTGTCGAGGTTCGGCCAGAGTGTCGACGCCAAGCTTGAATAAATCGGCCGGTGCATGCACCAGGCCGCTATCGACCAGCTGATCGACGATCTTGTCGCCCAGGCCTTCGATGTCGAGCGCGCGCCGGCTGGCAAAGTGCAGCAGCGCCTGCTTGCGCTGCGCGCCGCAAACAAGACCGCCGGTGCAGCGGGCGACCGCTTCACCCTCCTCGCGATATACACGCGACCCGCACACCGGGCAGCGCGCCGGCATCTTGAACACTTTTGCGTCGCTTGGCCGGCGTTCGGGAACGACCGCAACGACCTCGGGAATCACGTCGCCGGCACGCCGCACGATGACGGTGTCGCCGATGCGAACGTCCTTGCGGCGAATCTCGTCTTCGTTATGCAGCGTGGCGTTGGTAACCGTGACGCCGCCGACGAACACCGGAGCCAGGCGCGCCACCGGCGTCAACGCTCCGGTGCGGCCGACCTGGATATCGATACCGATCAGTTGCGTAACCGCTTCCTGCGCCGGAAACTTGTGAGCGATCGCAAAGCGCGGCGCGCGCGATACGTAGCCGAGCAACTGCTGATCGGCGCGCGAATTGACTCGGTAAACAACGCCGTCGATTTCGTACGGCAGCGTGGCGCGGCGCTCGCCCATTGCCTGATAAAAACGCAAACAACCGGCGATGCCGTCGACGACTGCCCGCTCGCGCGCGACCGGTATGCCCAGGCCGACAAACCAGTCCAGCAGCGCTGAATGCGTCGCTGGCTCGGCGGCACCTTGCAGCTCGCCCAGGCCGTACGCAAAAAAACGCAACGAGCGCTCGGCCGTGATGCGGGGATCGAGCTGCCGCAGCGCGCCGGCGGCTGCGTTGCGCGGATTCGCATACTCGCGCTCTTCCTTCGCGCGCTGCCGCTCATTCAAACGCTCGAACTCGCGCTTGAACATCATCACTTCACCACGTACTTCGAGCACCGCAGGCGCCCGCTTTGCAAGATGCAACGGAATCGCGCGAATCGTGCGGATATTCGCCGTCACGTCCTCGCCGACCGCTCCGTCGCCGCGTGTCGCGCCCAGTACAAGCTCGCCGCGCTCATAGCGCAGGTTCACCGCCAAGCCGTCGAACTTCAGCTCGCACGCGTATTCGACCTCCTGCACTTTGCGGCCCGCGCGTAGCAGCGCATCGCGTACGCGGGTATCGAATGCGATGACGTCGGCTTCATCGAATGCATTGTTCAGCGACAGCATCGGCGCCGCGTGCCGAACCTCGCGAAACTCGCGGCTCGGCGCGCCACCGACGCGTTGCGTCGGCGAGTCGGGGGTAACGAGCGCCGGGTGTGCAGCTTCGAGCGCCTGCAGCTCTTGCATCAGACGGTCGTACTCTGCGTCGGGCAATGTGGGCTGGTCGAGCAGGTAGTAGTCGTGATCCGCCTTCGTAATTTCCGCCCGCAGGCGGCGCACGCGCTCGGACGGCGCCACTTTCGACGAGCGATCTGCACGCGCCACGGCGCTAATGGCTGTTATGGGCCATTACTACGTATACAGCCGTCGTGCGCGCATCGAGCCCGGTTCGATGCCGGCAGCGCGCATGTCGCCGAGTAACTTCTCCAGCTCGGCCTCAATCGCCGATTGCGCTGTGGCTTCGACGACGCGGCCATTGTCATCGACGACGCGCGCGTTCAACCGCGCAGCGAGTTGATGCGCAGCCGCGAACAGCATCGACAGCGGCGGCGGGTTCGCGGCCGAAGCCGGAACGTCCAGCGTAAGCGTCAGGCGCTGCGTCGGAAACGATGCCGCCGAGGTCACCGAAAGCGCGGTTGGATGTTGTCCGTCCAACCGTTCCCACCGCTCGCCCTCAACTTCACTCAAGTCTGCTTCGCTCGCAGCTGCATTCACCTCGGCGTGGCTCCATGAGTCCGCCAGTGCCTCCAGCGTCAGCGTTATCTGAACATCGAAGCGCGCGCACAGAGTGTCGAGCTCGACCGCTTGCTGCACCAGTCGCGCAACATCGGGTGGGTCGAAGTCTGCATCGATCGCCACGGCGATCTGCTGAACGGTCGCAATGAAGCGCGACGCATCAATTTCGCCCAGCGAGTGACGTCGGGTGGCCAATTGCACCGCGATCAACATTTCCGAATAGAAGCCGAACCGGTCCGGCAGGCTCCAGCGCCCCGCCTTACTGTCCCACACCATTAGGTGAATCGGCAGCGGCAATGCAAGCCGATCGAGCTGCGCGCGCGCTTCGAGCGCAGCCACGCCATCAAATGAGTGAACACAACGCAGCTCGAGCATCACGTCGAGCAACGCGTCTTCGACCCAGCCGCCCACCGACGGCGTTTCAACGAACGACTCTTCGCTCGGCGGCTCGCCCGCGAACGAATCGGGCTCCACCGAGATTCCCATCGTGGGTTCGATTCGCGCCGGTGCCTGCCGCGTGTTGCGCGCGGAAGGCGTGCGGCCCGGCAACGGACGCTGAAGCGGCGCGGCGTCGAGATCACTATGCGATTCGTCAACCTGCGCAGACTTGCGCTCCTGCCACTTGCCGTACAGGTAGAGCGCCACCAACAAGACTGCCGCGATCGACAGCAGCACCCAGTGCAACTGATTCATGAGCTGCTTATGCGGCCTCGGCGGTCAGCCGCACGGCGCTGTCGATATCGACCGCGACGATGCGCGACACACCTTGTTCCTGCATCGTCACGCCGATCAGCTGCTGCGCCATCTCCATCGAAATCTTGTTGTGCGTGATGAACATGAACTGCGTGTTATCGGTCATCGATTCGACTAGTCGGCAGAAGCGTTCGGTGTTGGCGTCGTCGAGCGGCGC
Organism: uncultured beta proteobacterium; assembly: GCA_963786295.1. Lineage (GTDB taxonomy): Bacteria > Pseudomonadota > Gammaproteobacteria > Burkholderiales > Burkholderiaceae_F > JACCZX01. The sequence continues at coordinate 27,060 of CAWAYV010000009.1, forward strand.
ATCGACCTCGTCCAGCAGGCAAAACGGCGCCGGATTCAGTTTGAACAACGCAAACACCAACGCAATTGCAGTCAGCGCTTTTTCTCCACCAGACAGCAGATGGATCGTGCTGTTGCGTTTGCCGGGTGGCTGCGCCATTACCTGCACACCCGCATCGAGGATCTCTTCGCCGGTCATGATCAGCCGGGCTTCACCACCGCCGAACAACTTCGGAAACAGCTGGCCAAAGTGCACGTTCACAGCATCGAACGTCTGTTGCAGCATCTGCCGCGTTTCGCGATCGATCTTGCGAATCGCGTCTTCCAGTGTCGTGATTGCCGCAGTCAGGTCGGCGGACTGCGCATCCAAAAAGTTCTTCCGCTCACGCGACGTCGTCAGCTCTTCGAGCGCTGCGAGATTGACTGCGCCCAGCGCTTCGATTTCCTGCGCTAGGCGCGCAATCTCGGCCTGCAGCGCCGCGGCCTTTTGCGGCGGTTTGGTGAGCTTCGCCGTCAATGCCGACTCGTCAGCTCCAGCTTCGTTGAGTTGGCTCGCGAACTGCTCGGCAGCAAGGTGTGCCGCCTGTTCCTTCAATTGCAATTCGGTGAGCTTTTCGCGTAACGGTTGCACGTCGCGCTCGAGCGTCAGTCGCTTCTCATCGGCGGCGCGCAGTTGTTGCGCGAAGTCGTCCAAACGGCTCCGTGCCTGACGTAGCGACTCGTCGGCCGCTGTTCGACGCGACAGCCAGTCGGCCAAGCCCGCTCGCGCGGCGCCATCGTCGAGTCGCTTCAACTCATCATCGGCCTTGGCGATCTCATCCGCCAGCCGCTGCGCGTCGGCGCTTGCTGCTTCCGCACCACGCGCCAAATCAAGTTCACGCTCGCGGTTCGAGTTCAGCGCGAATTCACAATGCTGGCGTGCCGTGTCGAGCACGCGTTGCTCATCGCGCGCGGCGCGCAACGCTCGATCGGACTCTTCGTACGTGAGGCGCGCGCTCTCGACAGCCTCCTGCCGCGTGGAAAGTTCGGCGTCAAGTTGCTCGAACTGCGCATCGGCCTGTGCGCGCTGCGAACGCGCGTCACGCTCGTGGGATTCGATCTCGTGCAGTTCGGTGTCGATCTGGCCGCTGCGATGCCTGACTCGATCGATCAACTCTTCGAGCCGAACCGACTCCAACTGCAGCACATGCATCTGCGAGCGCTGCCGTTCGGCATCCTGCCGGCCGGTATCGCGCGCTTGCTGCGCCGACCGCAATTCAGCCTCGGCACGCGCGACGGCCGCCGTCGCTTCTTCGACGATCAGGCGCTGCGCGCGCACTTCGCGCTCGAGGTTGTCGATTTCCAGACGGCGTGCGAGCAGGCCCGAAGCTTGATCGTCTGCCGCGTAGAAGTGCACGTCGTGCCGCGACACCCGGTGCGCGGCCTTGACGACGAACTGGCCGCCTGCAGGCAGCTCATTGCGCGCGGCCAGCGCCGATGCCAGGTCGTTCGCCACGAAGACATTGGCCAACCAGTCGGCAAGCAACGCCGCGAAAGCGGCATCGTGCGTGCGCACCAAGTCGCTCAGCCGACGGAATCCGGGCATCTCCGGCAGGTCACGCGCCACTGCACCGCTGGTCGAATAAAACGCAACACGCGCCGGTGGTGAGTCAGTAACCAGACCGCCGATCGTGTCGAGCCTGCCGACTTCGATGCCTTGCACGCGCTCGCGCAGCACCGATTCGAACGCGGTTTCCCAACCCGGCTCGACGACCAGCTTGCGAAACAGCCGCGGCAGATTCTCCAGCCCCTGGGCTCGCAACCACGGATCGAGCTTGGCGTTGGCTTCGACGCTAGCCTGCACTTGTTTCAGCGCCTGCAGCCGAGCCTCGATCCTCGCCAGTGCTTCGGTCTGTCCTGCCCGATCATCCAGGCGCTGTTGCCGCTGCTCGGTCATCTGATCGACGTGCGCTTCGCTGCGCTGCTGCGACTGGGTGCTCGCCGCTATTTCGCCTTCGTTCTTTGCCAGCTGCTGTTTCAGATTTGCCAGATGAGCTTCGTCGGGCGAACCAATCGACGCCTGCTCTTCGCTAAGCCGCTCTCGCCGCTGCGCAAGCTGGGCGAGCTGTCGGTCAGCGTTGCGTTGCTCGACGGCTGCCGCTTCGATCGACTGTTCGGCGAGCGCTGCATCGGCCTGCGCCGCAGTCACCGCATCGCGCGCGGTTCGATAGGTCTGTTCGAGCTGCGGCAGTGTCGCCTCATGCTCGGAAACGCTCACCCTCGCCTGCTCAAGCTGCCGCGCCATGTCCGCGATCGCTTGCACGATCTCGGCAGCGCGCTGGCGAAGCTCGGTCTGCTCGTTCAGGCGGACATTGCGAGTCGCAACCAACGACTCCACCTGTGCAGACAACCGCGTACGGCTCTCTGCGATCAAGCGTATCTCCGATTCGAGCTTCGCCACTTCGGCGTTGACTTGAAACAGCGCGCCTTGCTCGGCGTGGACAGCGTCGCTCGCCGCAAAGTGGGCGCTTCGAACGTCTTCCAGCGCGCGCTCGGCGCCGCGCAGGTCGGCGACATGGGCGTCGAACGCCACGGTGCGATTGGCGATATCGCGCGTTACCTTGTCGCGCTCCGCATCCGCCTCGCGCTTGCGCGTCAGCCACAGCAGTTGCTGCTGCTCGTCGTGCGTCGCCTGCAGCGAGCGGTACGTCTGCGCCACCGCGGCTTGCTGCTCCAGCTTGCCGATCTGAGAGTCGAGCTCGCGCAGAATATCTTCGACGCGCGTCAGGTTGTCGCGCGTATCGGCCAGCCGATTCTCGGTTTCGCGACGGCGCTCCTTGTACTTTGAAACGCCCGCCGCCTCCTCCAGGAAAATGCGCAACTCTTCGGGCCGTGCCTCGATGATGCGTGTGATCATTCCCTGGCCGATGATCGCGTAAGCGCGCGGGCCGAGCCCGGTCCCGAGAAACATGTCGTGCACGTCGCGCCGGCGCACATTCTGGTTGTTGATGTAGTAGCTCGACGCGCCGTCGCGTGTCAGCACGCGCTTCACCGAAATCTCGGCGTATTGGGCCCAAGCACCACCGATCCGCCCATCGTTGTTGTCGAACGCAAGTTCGACGCTGGCGCGACCGGCCGGCTTGCGATCGCCCGAGCCGTTGAAAATCACGTCCTGCATTGACTCGCCACGCAGCTCGGCGGCCTTACTCTCTCCGAGCACCCAGCGCACCGCATCGATCACGTTCGACTTGCCGCACCCGTTAGGACCGACGACGCCGACCAGCGTGCCGGGTACGTCGATCGGCGTCGGATCGATAAACGATTTGAACCCGGCGAGTCTGATCTGCCGAAGGCGCACGTTGATTGGGAGTTTGAAGTTAGCGCATGCAGGATGCGCAGAGCGTTCGAGAGTGCGTTCGTATAATACCGTGCAAGTTCGTCTCGTCCTGCATGGCCACACGCCCTTCAAAGATCCTCGAAACTTTCGCCAACCCGTCGCCGCAGCGCGATTACTGGGTGCGAATGGAAATTCCTGAGTTCACATGCCTGTGCCCGTTGACCGGCCAGCCGGACTTCGCGACGATCGTGATCGACTTCGTCCCCGACAAGCGCAACGTCGAGCTGAAAAGCCTGAAGCTGTACATGTGGTCATATCGCAATGAGGGCGCCTTTCACGAGGCGGTGACCAATGCCATCCTGGACGATCTGGTCAGGGCGATTGCCCCGCGCTTTATGCGCCTGACTGCAAAGTGGTACGTGCGCGGCGGGATTTTCACGACCGTGATGGCTGAGCATCGCAAGAAAGGATGGAAGCCGGCGCCACTCGTTGAAGTAAGAGAAGCTAACGCCGAGCAGCTCGACCCGCGAGTAGCCATTTGAATCCCGACCTCGGTCTGCTGCAGCCGTACCCGTTCGAGCGGCTGCGCCAGCTGTTAGCTGGCATCACGCCTGCCGCCGATCTTGCGCCGATCAACCTGTCGGTCGGCGAGCCGAAGCACCCGACGCCGCCGTTTATTCTGGAGGCGTACGCCAAAGCGTTGCCCGGTGTCGCGAGCTATCCGCTGACCGCCGGCGTGCCGCAGCTGCGCGAAGCGATTGCTGCCTGGGCGACCCGCCGTTATCAGCTAAAAGCGCTCGATCCTTCGACGCAGATACTGCCGGTCACCGGCACGCGCGAAGCGCTGTTTTCGTTCGCACAAGCGGTGATCGATCGCACCCGTGACGCGCGAGTGCTGGCGCCCAATCCGTTCTATCAGATCTACGAAGGTGCGGCCGTATTGGCCGGGGCCAAACCGATTTATCTGCCAACCACCGCGGACGATGATTTCCGCATGCGGTTCGACACGTTGACACCCGAAGAGTGGCGCAACGTACAACTGGTGTACGTCTGTTCGCCCGGCAACCCAACCGGCCACGTGATGACGCTCGGCGAATGGAAGCAGCTGTTTGAGCTGTCCGATCGCTATGGATTCGTTATCGCGTCCGACGAGTGCTACTCGGAGATTTACTTCGAAGAAGGAAAACCGCCGCTCGGCAGCTTGCAAGCAGCTGCACAGCTCGGTCGCGACCGCTACGAAAGGCTGGTGATGTTCTGCAGCTTGTCGAAGCGCTCGAGCGTGCCGGGAATGCGGTCGGGGTTCGTGGCGGGCGATGCGGATGCGCTGGCAAAAATTCTTGCTGTATCGCACGTATCACGGCACCGCGATGAGCGTCGCCGTACAACATGCGAGCATCGCCGCCTGGCAGGATGAAGCGCATGTCGTCGAAAACCGCCGTCTTTACGCACAGAAGTTTGTGCAGGCCACACCGCTCATCGCCTCTCGGCTTCCTTGTTCGATACCCGATGCAGCGTTTTATCTATGGGCGCGTACGCCGATCAGCGATTCCGAATACGCGCAGCGGTTGTATGCGCACAAGAACGTGACGGTGCTACCGGGCAGCTATTTGTCGCGCAACACGAATAGCGGCAACCCGGGCAGCGGCTATGTCAGGATTGCGCTGGTCGCATCGCCCGCCGAAGCTGCCGATGCTGCCGCCCGCATCGCAAGTCTCGATCTTGAAAGCTCCCGATGAATCTCGAAACTGTCATCAACGACGCCTATGAGCAGCGCGCGACGATTAGCCCGGCATCGGCGCCTTCGGAAGTGCGTGCAGCGGTCGAGCAGACGATCGCACAGCTCGATTCAGGCACGCTGAGAGTGGCGGAAAAGCGCGCCGGCGCGTGGGTCGTGCATCAGTGGGTGAAGAAAGCAGTTTTGCTGTCGTTCCGCCTGAACGACAACGCGCCGGTGCAAGCCGGCTTCGCCCAGTTCTACGACAAGGTGCCGAATAAGTTCGCCGCGTGGAACAGGGCCGCGTTTGAGCGATCGGGCGTGCGGGTGGTTCCACCCGCGGTGGCGCGCCGCGGCAGCTTTGTTGCGAAAAACGTCGTGATGATGCCGTCATTCGTCAATATCGGCGCGTACGTGGATGAAGGCACGATGGTCGACACTTGGGTCACCGTCGGTTCGTGCGCGCAGATCGGCAAGCATGTGCACTTATCCGGCGGCGTCGGCATCGGTGGCGTGCTCGAGCCGCTGCAGGCCAACCCGACGATTATCGAAGACAACTGCTTTATCGGTGCCCGCTCGGAGATCGTCGAAGGGGTCATCGTCGAGGCAAATTCGGTGATCTCGATGGGCGTCTATATCAGCCAAAGCACGAAGATCTATGACCGCGCCACCGGCGAAGTCAGCTACGGGCGCGTGCCGGCAGGCTCGGTCGTCGTATCCGGCAATTTGCCGTCGGCCGACGGCAAATACAGCCTGTACTGCGCGGTGATCGTCAAGAAGGTCGACGCTGGCACCCGCGCCAAGACGGCAATCAACGAGCTGCTGCGCGACTGAGCAATACGCCGGGCCCTCAGCCCATAAATTCGCCCACTTTTCATCCGTTTGGCGGTATGCCAAGCGCCAATCTGGCGCTTTATCCTTCCCGATCCGGAATCTTGCGGTAGCTGAATAGGAACTGAGCGATGTCCCTGGAGCGCATGTTCAATCTGATGGCCGAAAAGCAGGCGTCGGATCTGTTTTTCTCGGTCGGCTCGCCGATCACGATCAAGATCAACGGAGTATGCGTGCCGATCAACCAGGATCGCCTGGCGCCGCAAGCGATCGTTTCGCTGCTGGCCGAGCGCCTGACCGATGCGCACTTTCGCGAGCTCGAAGACTCGCGCGAACTGAATATCGGCTTGCCGGTGCAGGGCATCGGCAGTTTTCGTTTGAGCGCGTTCTTGCAGCGCGGGTCGATTTCGGCGGTGATTCGTTTTATTCCGCACGACGTACCGAAACTCGACGCGCTGCACCTGCCCGAAGTGCTGAAAGATCTGATCATGGAACGGCGCGGCATGATCCTGGTCGTCGGCGCGGCAGGTTCGGGTAAATCGACGACGATCGCGTCGATGCTCGACCATCGCAACGAGTTGTCTACGGGTCACGTGTTGACCTTCGAAGATCCGATCGAGTATCTGTTCCGCAACAAGAAGTCGATCATCAATCAGCGCGAGATCGGATCCGATGCGCGCACGTTACAAGCTGCCTTACGCAGCGCAATGCGGCAGGCGCCCGACGTCATTTTCATCGGCGAGATTCGTGACCGCGACACGATGAGCGCGGCAATCGCGTATTCGATGTCGGGTCATTTGGTGGTCGCGACACTGCATGCGACCAACAGTTCACACGCGCTGAATCGCGTGATCAGTTTCTACCCGCCTGAAACGCGCCAGGCGCTGTTCCAGGACATGTCGGTCGCGATGAAGGCGATCGTGTCGCAGCGGTTGATCCGCTCGAAGCGCGGCGGCCGCGTGCCGTCGGTCGAAGTGCTGATGAATACGCGGCACATTGCCGATCTGATCGAGCGCGGCGACGTGGCGGCGATCAAAGAGGCGATGGAGCAAAGCCTGGCGCCGGAAAGCATCTCGTTCGAGCAGAGTTTGTACACGTTGATCCAGGCCGATCAGATTACGCGTGAAGACGCGCTGGCCGCGGCCGACTCGCAAAACAACCTGCTCTGGTTCATTAACAACGCAGGCAAACCGCTGACGCCGGCGGAGCGCAAGCAGCGTGCAGAATCCGGGCAAGACGCCTCGTTCTCCGAGTTCACGCTGAACATTTGACGGTCACACGGTTCAGGATGCTCCGAAAGACGTAGCGAGCGGGCTGAGGTTGCGCCGAAGAGCGCAGACGTACAAGCAGTACGTTGAGCACCGCAGGCGCAAGATCAGCCGGCGCAGTAGTTTTGCGAGGCATGCGAGTGCTGCCGTTACAATCGGCGGCCCCTCCGATGACCGCCACTCTCGAACTAGCCCAGCAGTTGATCGCGCGCCGATCGGTCACGCCGGCCGACGACGGGTGTCAGGCGTTGATTGCCGAACGTTTGCGTCCGGCCGGATTCGGAGCCGAAACCATTGCTGCCAACGGCGTAACCAATGCGTGGCTGCGCCGTGGAAATGCCGCTCCTGTTTTCGTATTTGCCGGCCATACCGATGTCGTGCCGTCGGGACCACTCGACAAATGGGCATCCGATCCGTTCAAGCCGACGATTCGCAACGGCGCGCTATACGGACGCGGAGCGGCCGACATGAAAAGCTCGGTCGCCGCGTTCGTCGTTGCGGCAGAGCAGTTCGTCAGTGCGCATGCCGCGCATCGCGGCTCGATTGCGCTGCTGTTGACTTCCGATGAGGAAGGCCCCGCCACTGACGGGACGGTCAAGGTAGTCGACGCCTTGCGCGCACGCGGCGAGAGGATTGATTACTGCATCGTAGGTGAGCCGACGTCAGTCGACGCGCTCGGCGACACGATCAAGAATGGCCGCCGCGGATCGCTGTCCGGTAGGTTGACCGTCGTCGGCGTCCAAGGCCATGTGGCTTATCCGCAATTGGTGCGCAATCCGGTGCACCAGGTGGCGCCAGCGTTGGCGGAGCTCGCGGCGGAGCGCTGGGATGACGGTAACGAATTTTTCCCGCCGACGACGTTCCAGGTTTCGAATGTGCGCGCCGGCACCGGCGCGCTGAACGTCGTGCCTGGCACTTGCGAGATCGATTTCAACCTGCGTTTCGCGTCTGTGTCGAGCGCGGAATCGCTGATGCAACGGATCGAAGTGATTCTGCGTAAGCATCGTCTCGAGTTCTCGGTGCAATGGACCGTCGGCGCGCAACCCTTCCTGACGCCGCCGGGAGATTTGTCCAATTCGATTACGCGCGCGATCGTCGAAGTTACCGGTCGCGAGCCCGACCTCTCGACGACCGGTGGCACATCGGATGGCCGCTTCATTTCGACGTTCTGCCCGCAAGTGATCGAGTTCGGACCGCCGAACGCTTCGATCCACAAGATAGACGAGCATATTGCGGTTGCCGATCTGGAACCGTTGAAGAACGTATACCGCCGCACACTCGAACTGTTGCTCGCATAAGCGCAGGCGAAGATGACGATCGACGCCCAGGCCAATCTGCGAACGCTGCGCGACGTCCTGCGCTATGCGGTGACCCGCTTTAGCGAGTCCGAGCTTGCGTTCGGTCACGGGCAGGTCGACGCGTTCGAGGAAGCGGCGTTCATCGTGATGCGCACGTTGCAGCTGCCGCTGCAACGCCTCGATTTTTTTGCCGATGCATATCTGACTCACGGCGAGATCAACGGCCTACTGCAAAGCATCGAGCGACGCGTCAAGAAGCGCGTTCCCGCTGCTTACCTGCTGAATGAGGCGTGGCTACAGGGTTATAAGTTTTACGTCGACGAGCGCGTGGTCATCCCGCGTACGTTCATCGCTGAACTATTGCACGACGATCTGCATCCATGGGTGCAGGACGTCAACGCGGTCACCGACGTCCTCGATCTCTGCACCGGCTCCGGCTGTCTGGCGATTATGGCGGCGGATCTCTTTCCGACAGCCAAAGTCGATGCGGTCGATTCGTCGGCTGAAGCGCTGCAGGTCGCAGCGCGCAACGTTAGCGACTATCACTTTGACGATCGGATTACGCTGATCAAGTCCGATCTGTTCACCGCGGTGACGAACAAGCGCTACGACGTCATCCTGTGCAATCCCCCGTATGTGACCGATGCAGCGATGGCCAAGCTGCCGAAGGAATATACGCACGAGCCAAGAATGGCATTGGCCGGCGGGCCCGACGGCATGAAGCTGGTCAAGACGATCGTGCGTCAGGCGCGCGGGCACATGAAGCGAGGTGGCGTGCTGATCGTCGAGGTCGGTGACGGTCGCGCAGCGGCGGAAAAAACGTTCGGCGATTTACCGCTGGCGTGGCTGACGACGAGCGCAGGCGACGATATGGTGTTCCTGGCGAACCAGGAGCATCTCCCGTAGTTCATGCTGCGCTTGATTGATCTCGCCGTCGCGCGCGGCGCACGCACGCTGTACCGCAACGTCTCGCTGATCGCACCGCCGGGCGAGCGGATTGGCCTGATCGGTGCCAACGGCTCGGGCAAATCGAGCCTGTTTACCGCGATCCTCGGTGAATTGGCGGTCGACTCCGGAGCGATCGAGGCACCGCCGCTCGAACGCATCGCACATGTGGCGCAGGACATTGAGGCGAGCGAAGAGAGCGCGATAGCGTACGTGCTCGGTGGACACGCCCCGCTGATCGCAGCGCGCACTGAATTGGCGGCGGCCGAAGCGCAACATGATCCGATGCGGCTAGCGCATGCACACGCGGTACTGGCCGAATTGAATGAAGGTGCGATCACCGCGTCGGCCAAAGCGGTACTGCACGGCTTGGGTTTCGCAGAGTCCGACAGTGCGCGCTCGGTGCGAAATTTCTCCGGCGGATGGCGCAACCGACTCGCATTGGCGCGCACGCTCTTACGCCCGGCCGATCTTCTGTTGCTTGACGAGCCCACCAATCACCTTGATCTGGATTCGGTCGTCTGGCTCGAATCGTGGCTGAAGCGCCAGCCGGCGACTGTGCTGGTGATCTCACATGACCGCGAGTTTCTGGATCGGATCTGCGAAACGACATGGCACATTTCCGATCTCGCGATCCGGCGCTACGCCGGCAACTACAGCGCATTTGAGGCGGCATTTTTTGAGCAGCAGCGACAACAGGACGCGGCGGCGCGCCAGTACGAGCGCACCGCGGCTCATCTGCAGAGCTTCGTCGACCGATTTCGCGCAAAGGCTTCGAAAGCGCGGCAGGCGCAGAGCCGATTGAAGATGCTCGACCGTCTGACCGCGATAGAGCCGGTGCGCGCACGTCGCGAATGGCGTTTCGAATTTCCGCAACCATTGAAGCTGCCGGAGCGGATGCTCGACGCGGATGATGTCACTCTCGGCTATGGCGATCGCATCGTGCTCGGGGGTGTGCGCTTTAACGTGCGCTCGGGCGACCGCATTGGCATCCTCGGGGTCAACGGTGCCGGCAAATCGACGCTGATCAAGTCGGTGGCCGGTGATCTGGCGCCGCAAGCGGGAGAGCTGCGGCGCGGCGCGGGACTCGCGATCGGCTACTTTGCGCAGCATCAACTCGATCAATTGCGCGCCGACGAAACGCCGCTGCAGCATCTGCGACGGCTCGCGCCCGAGGCGCGCGAGCAACAACTGCGTGAGTTTCTCGGCCAGTACCGGTTCTCCGGAGAATTCGCGACTTCGCTGATTGGCCCGATGTCGGGCGGCGAGAAAGCGCGCTGCGCACTGGCGCTGATCGCGTGGAAGCGCCCCAACCTGCTGCTGCTCGACGAGCCAACCAACCATCTGGACATCGAAACGCGCGAGGCGTTAACGGTAGCGTTGTCATCGTATGAAGGCGCGCTGATCCTCGTTTCGCACGACCGTCATTTGCTGCGCGCAACGACAGATCAGTTATGGCTGGTACACGACGGCGAAGTCGCGCCTTTCGATGGCGATCTCGACGACTACTCGTCGTTGATCCTCGCAAGCCGGCGCGAAGGGTCACGCAAGGAGGACACCGACGGTACCGATCGCCGCAGCGAACGCAAGCAGGAAGCGGTCGCGCGGCAGCGCGTCGCGTCGGCGCGCAAGCCGCTGCAGAACAAGCTCAACGCCATCGAGACTGAGTTGGCGCAGATTTCAAACGAATTGCGCGAGCTCGACGTGCGGCTCGCCGATCCCGACTTCTATCACTCCGGTGCGGCGGACGAAGTCGCCGCTACGTTGAAACGCCGCGGTGAGCTCGCGCGCAAGGTCGATTCGCTCGAATCGCGCTGGCTTGAAATTCAGACGCAGCTCGAAGCGATCGTCGATACGACCAGCAAAGGCCGCCGCATGAGCCGTCCATTGGATGGCTTGACGATTATCGACATGACGCGGTTATTACCGGGGCCGGCGGCAACGATGCACCTCGTCGACTTCGGCGCCGATGTCATCAAGGTCGAAGACACCGGCGCCGGCGATTACATGCGCAACTTTCCGCCGACCGTTGCACTCAACGGCGGCAAGACGGTCAACGCGGCGTTCGAAGCGGTGAATCGGGGCAAGCGCTCGATCGCGATCGATTTGAAGTCTGAGGAAGGGCGTGAAGTCTTGTTGCGATTGGTCGATCGAGCCGATGCGTTGATCGAGGGTTTTCGTCCCGGCGTCCTGGCGCGGCTTTCGCTCGGCTGGGAGACGCTGCACGCACGCAATCCGCGCTTGGTGTTGTGCTCGCTATCGGGCTACGGTCAGAGCGGCCCGCTGTCGCAGCGCGCCGGCCATGATCTGAATTACATCGCGATGACCGGTGTGCTGGATCAGATCCGCGCCGGTGGCAAGCTCGCGATTCCTAATCTTCAGATCGGCGATCTGTTGGGCGGAACGTTATCGGCATTGGCGACGATGTTGATCGCGATGCTTGGCGCACTGCGCAGCGGCCAAGGCGTACACGTCGACGTCGCGATGACCGATGGACTGCTCGCACATCACTTGTTTCCGCACGCCAGCGTCGACAGCGGCGTCGACCCGGTAGCCGAAAGCACATTGCTGACCGGAGGCGTCGCTTGCTATCAGATTTATCAGACGTCGGATCGAGCATCATCTGGCAGTCGGCGCGCTCGAGCTGAAGTTCTGGCAGGCGTTCGCCGAAGCGGCGGGCTTAAGCGAACTCAAATCGCGGCACTGGGAACTCGGCGAAGCGCCTGGCTCGCCGGCGGCGGTTGCCACGATGGAATTAGTCGCGCAGCGGATCGCTGAGTATCCGCTCAAACATTGGTTAAAGGTCTTCGAACCGGTCGATGCATGCGTTACCCCGGTGTTGACTCCAGCGGAAGCGCTCTCGCACCCGCATCATCTGGCGCGCCACCTCGTGCACCGGGAACGCGGCGTCTCCGAGATCGGCCCGCTGGCTCAGATGGGACCACCTGACTGGGCTTCACGCGCGGCTCCTGATCACGGAGAACACACTTCCGCGCTGCTCGCAGAGATCGGTTATTCAGCCGCGGACGCGCAACGCATGGCCGCCGCCGGCGTTGTCAAATGAACCAGCTCGGCGAAGTCACCGCGCGGCACGACTTCGATCGCGCGAAGCTTGCGGCGCATCTGCAAGCGCATCTGCCGGACTTTCGCGGGCCTCTCGAAGTCAAGCAGTTCCAGGGCGGCCAATCGAACCCGACGTATCTGCTGACAACACCCACCGCGAACTACGTGATGCGCAGCAAGCCGGGGCCTGTGGCAAAACTGCTGCCTTCCGCGCACGCAATCGAGCGTGAGTTTCGCGTAATGACGGCGCTCGCCACGCATCGAATACCGGTCCCACGCACACTGCTCCTGGTTGAAGACGAATCGGTGATCGGCCGCGCTTTTTTTGTGATGGAACACGTCGACGGCCGCATTTTCTGGGAACAATCGCTTCCCGATCTTTCGCCGTCTGAACGCGCAGCGATTTACGACGAGATGAACCGTGTGATCGCGAAGCTGCACGCGGTTGATGTTGCACGTGCCGGACTGGCCGACTTTGGTAAGACGGGTAATTACTTCGAGCGCCAGATTGGTCGCTGGAGCAAACAGTATCGAGCCTCCGAAACCGAATCGGTCGAGGCAATGAACCGCCTGATCGAGTGGCTGCCGCTGCACATTCCGCCGGGCGATGAAAGCACCGTCGTGCACGGCGACTATCGAATGGACAACCTCATTTTTCATCCGACCGAGCCGCGCGTCATTGCGGTGCTCGATTGGGAGTTATCGACCCTCGGCCATCCGCTGGCGGACTTTTCGTATCACTGCATGAGCTGGCACATTCCTCCGGGCGCGTTTCGCGGCATCGCCGGCCTCGATCATCGAGCGCTCGGAATTCCGACGGAGGAAGAGTATCTGCAGCGTTACACCGAGCGCACCGGTCGCGCTATTGATCACTGGAATTTTTATCTCGCCTACAACCTGTTTCGCATTGCGGCGATTCTGCAAGGCGTTTACAAGCGCTCGACTGAAGGCATTGCGTCGTCCGATAACGCAGCCCAATCGGGCGCGCGAGCGAAGGCGTTGGCGGAGATCGGTTGGGGATACGCGCAGCAGGCGTGATTCGACGCGCATTGCACGGAAATACTTCTAGTCAGTTACGCCATCTATTTCTTTTGCGCGGCCTGCTCTTGCATCTTGCGCAAAGACTTCATCCACTCGGTCCAGTCTTGCGGCCCGCTTTCGAACCGTTTCTTCAGATTCGCCAGCACGTCGTCCCATGCGCGATCGAAGTAGGCGAACGTCTTGTCCCACTCGCCGCCCTCGCCCCAGCCGGTGTGATGCAGGCTAACGCGCGTTTCCTTTTCGCTGACCGGAGCAAAGCGCAACACGACAAACGTTCGCTGCTGCCGCGCTGCTGGAAGATGCGGCGGCGCGTTCCAGTCGAACGACAGCATCTGCTTCGGCTGCAGCGCCATGAATCGCATGTCATCGGCGCCTTTCAACCCGGCTTCAGCCAGCGGGTTGATGTAGATCTGAAACGCGCCGCCAACTTTCGGCTCGATTTTCGCGTCCGGCGCGAAGAAGCTGATGATCCCTTCGCGCGTCGTCCATGCGTCCCATGTCTGGTCGAGTGTCGCGGGTACGACAATCGACTTGTCGATGCTGCGCTCAACGGCACCTGCAACCCCAATCGACGCAAACAGAAGCAAAGCGGTAAACAGTTTCATCGCGCCTCTCATGCGAGTTTGGTGATCAAGGGCGAATGACAAGCTTGCCGATGACATTGCGGGCGAGCAGCGCCTGCAGCGCACGCGGCGTTTCGGCCAGCGAATAGACATGCGAAACATGCGGCTTCAACTTGCCCTCTGCAAGCCATGCAAACAGCTCTCTTAACATCGCGAAATTCGCGTTCGGTTCTCGCTTCGCAAATTCGCCCCAGAATAAGCCGACCGCCGACGCGCCCTTCAACAGCAACAGATTGGCCGGGATCTGCGGAATCTCACCTTGCGCAAAACCGACAATCAGCAACCGCCCGCGCCACGCGAGCGAACGCACTGCCGCTTCGGTGCCGGGACCACCGACCGGATCGTAAATGACATCGGCGCCGTTACCGCCGGTTAGATTCTTGACCGCGTCGCGCAGGTCCATCGCCGCGTAATTGATCAATTCGTCGGCACCGTGCTCCTTCGCCGCCGCAAGTTTGTCCGAACTCGATGCGGCTGCAATCACTCGCGCGCCCGCGACTTTCCCCAGTTCGACTGCTGCTAGCCCAACGCCGCCGCCGGCGCCCAGTACCAGCAGCGTCTCGCCCGCTTTCAATTGCCCACGGTCGAAGAGCGCATGGTGCGAGGTTGCATACGTCAGCGTGAATGCGGCTGCGACCTCGTCACTGACGCCGTCCGGTATCGCCACCACCAAAGCAGCCGGCGCGCAGACGTATTCCGCAAACCCGCCGACGCCGACGAAGGCGATGACCCGGTCCGCGAGCTTTAGATGCCGTACGCCTTCGCCGACGGCGTCGACCGTCCCAGCCACTTCGGTACCGGGCACGAATGGCAGTTTCGGTTGCAGCTGATACTTCTTCTGCACGATCAGTGCATCGGGAAAGTTGACGCCCGCTGCAGCGATCCGAATGCGCACCTGCCCGGGGCCGGGCTCGGGCAGTGGCAGATCGGCCAGTATCAGCTTGTCGGGCGCGCCCCACTCGACGCATTGAATGGCTTTCATCGGCCGCACTTTAAACTGCCGTGCTTCAAATCGCGAGCCGGCGCGTCGATTGCGCTGAGCTATTCTGCGCAGTATGCAATTCGACTATTCGCCGAAAGTCCAGCAGCTGCGCGAGCGCGTCGATTCGTTTATGCAGCAGCACGTTTATCCGAACGAACAACGGTTTTATCGGGAGATCGAAGAAAATACGCAGCGCGGCGCGCGCTGGACTCCGACCAAACTCATCGAAGAGTTGAAGCCGAAGGCACGAGCCGCCGGGTTGTGGAATCTGTTCCTTCCCGAGTCTTCGCATGGCGCAGGGCTGACGAACCTCGAATACGCACCACTCGCAGAATCGATGGGTCGCGTTCCATGGGCGCCGGAAGTGTTCAATTGCTCCGCGCCCGATACCGGCAACATGGAAACGATCGAGCGCTACGGCAGCGACGCCCACAAGCAGCAATGGTTAAAGCCGCTGCTGGCTGGCGAAATTCGCTCGGCATTCGTGATGACCGAGCCCGCGGTCGCGTCGAGCGATGCGACGAATATTCAGACGTCGATCGTGCGCGACGGCGGCGAGTACGTGATCAACGGCCGCAAGTGGTGGATCTCGGGCGCCGGAGATCCGCGCTGTCGCATCTATATTGTGATGGGCAAGACAGATCCCGAGGCACCGAAGCATTCACAGCAGTCGATGATCCTGGTGCCGGCCGACACGCCGGGTATCAACGTGATGCGGCCGTTAAGCGTCTTCGGTTATGACGACGCGCCGCACGGCCACATGGAAATCGACTTTAAAGAACGTGCGCGTGCCGGCCGCTAACCTGATGCTCGGCGAAGGACGTGGCTTCGAAATCGCGCAGGGCCGGCTGGGGCCGGGACGCATTCATCACTGTATGCGTTCGATCGGACTCGCCGAACGCGCGCTCGAGCTGATGTGCCGGCGGCTTTCAAGCCGCGTCGCGTTCGGCTCGGCGGTTGCGCGCCAGAGCGTGTGGCAGGAGCGAATTGCCGATGCACGTTGCAGAATCGACCAAGCGCGCTTGCTGACGCTGAAGGCGGCGTGGATGATGGACACGGTCGGCAACAAGGCAGCGAAAGCCGAAATCGCGATGATCAAGGTCGTCGCACCGAACGTGGCATGCGATGTGCTCGACTGGGCCATCCAGGCGCATGGCGGTGGCGGCGTATGTGACGACTTTCCGTTGGCGTACGCGTACGCACACGCGCGCACGCTGCGGCTGGCCGATGGACCCGACGAAGTCCATCGCAACGCAATTGCAAAAGTTGAGCTTGGAAAAGCAGGAGGTGCAAAGTGATCGATCTTTATACCTGGCCGACACCGAACGGCCACAAAGTCCACATCATGCTCGAGGAGTGCGCGCTGCCGTACAAGGTGCACCCGATCGATATCGGTGCAGGCGATCAGTTCAAGCCTGAGTTTCTGAAAATCAGCCCGAACAACAAGATGCCCGCCATCGTCGATTCCGACGGACCCGACGGCAAGCCCATTTCCATCTTCGAATCGGGCGCGATCCTGCTGTATTTGGCCGGCAAGACCGGCAAGTTTTTGCCTAACGATGTGCGAGGCAAGTACATCGCATTGCAATGGCTGATGTTTCAGATGGGTGGCGTCGGCCCGATGTTTGGTCAGGCACACCACTTCCGCAACTACGCGCCTGAAAAAATCGACTACGCGATCAACCGTTACACCAACGAAGCGAAGCGGCTATACGGTGTGATGAACAAGCGTCTGGGCGAAGCGAAATATTTCGCTTATGACTACTCGATTGCTGACATGGCGATCTTCCCGTGGACACGGTCACACGCCAATCAGGGAGTCGATCTGGCGGAATTTCCGAACGTGAAGCGCTGGTTCGACGCGATCGACGCGCGGCCCGCGGTCAAGCGCGCCGTCCAAGTCCTGGCCGATCGGCGCAAGCCAATCGACGACAAGCAAAAGGAAGTGCTGTTCGGCGCCACGCAGTACGAGCGACGCTAGCTCAGCCAGGGGTCAGATGCTCGGACGTGGCTTTGATACCCCAACCAAGCTTGTCATCTACGCATCAACGCTCGAGTGAGCTAGTGCAGGTTCTCAGCTCAACCGGCTTACAACGCAAGATAGGCGAGCAGCGACCAGCTTCAAGCGTCGCAACTTCGCAATATCACAGGTGCGAGTAGACTCCCGCGGCACGCGCACCGATAGCCTCGCTGCGCATTCAGTGCTCAGCTGAGACTTCTGACCGCATTTGCAGTCGTAGAGCGAGCATGCCGATAGCCTGAGCGCAATGAAGGGGCCGTCGGCAAACCTCGATCAAATAGCCGACAGGTGCGCGATTTCGTGTATAAACATCAGACACTTCACTTTGTAGAGTTTGCTCCAGCAGTCCAGGACGTAGTTCGACCCAACTCAACTGAGACTCAGCACGCAGGACAGCACTTGTCTGCACGTTGAAGACACTCCAATAATGTCGCCATACGCCGCCATAATCTTCATCCATCTGAATCTCGGCTCGAACGTAGTCACACATCCGAAGGTTTTCAGCAAACGGCGCCACACTCAGATAGCGCCGACCAACCAATGGCAAACGTGTACAAGATGCTGGCGTGAGCAGCTCGCCGTTTGAGTCGCGATTGACAACTTGTTGAATGAGTATCATGAGCTACGACCTTGTGTTGCAGTTTCGTATAGCGTGTCCAGGTGTTGACTTCAGGGCATACGACTTCGCAGCGTCACATACCATCGCCGAACAGATCTCAAACAGCCATGTGCGATCCATCGCCACCATCTGCAGCAGAACTCTGAACGGTATCGCCACGCGCATCCGGGTACCCTCCTCCAGCAAGGCTTCCACCGCATAGAGTTCCAGCTCATGTTTTCATGCCAGCAGCCGCTGCCTGCTACAGCGTTCATGCGATCTCGGGCACCGTTGGGACAGTCGGAAACGGTTGCGGCTCACTCGGATTCGCTGTAGCACTGCCGGCAATCGGCTCTGGCCAAGGAGACTTCGGAGACCGTTTCTGGGTCCGTCGAGAATCGGCGAAAGAGTCGGGATCCCCCACGTGACATAAGGTAAACATATTGATACCACCCGCAAGCCCAATCGGATCTTCGCGAGATAAATCGCTTCAGCGTCGGGTGGTAGTAGCGCGCGCGGTAGTAGTACAGCCCGGTGCCGTCGTTTTCTCTTCCGGTGTACTGACTCGGATTGGTTGAAGCTGCTCCGCTGGTCGTGGTTTCACCGTACGGCTCATACTGATAGCGCGTGCTGATCGCCTTCGCATCGTCGGTCAGCGCCCGCGTGCTGCCGAGCGCATCGGTCAGGAAGTGCTTGGTGTTTGCGCCTTCCGTTCTCCACGCCCACTGATCGAGTCCCGCTGCGACGATGTTGGCGAGCGGAGTGTTGGTGCTCGATAGCTCCTGCACTGCATTGATGCCGTCGTACAGATACTGGGTCGTCGCACCACTTACCGTCTTGCTGCTTCTTCTGCCCAAGCGCGTCGTACTGGAAGGTGGCGATGCTGGTGGCACCCTGCTTGATCTCGGTCAGCCGATTGCGCACGTCCCAGATGTAGGTGCGCGTACCGTCGCCGGTCAGGCTACCGTTGTTGTCGTAGGTGTAGTTGACACCGTTGTGCTGCGTGAGCTTGTTGTTGGCATCGAAGATCGCATCGGCTGTGGTGGCTTGCGGCAAGAACGCTTCGTGCAGGGTGCCGCCTTGAGTGATGCGTCTTCCATTGGCGTCGTAGGTATAGGTGATGTTGCCAACCGTGGTGGCGCCGTTGGCGTAGCTGATGCCGGACAACTGATTGGCATCGTCATAGGTGTAGGTAGCTACGATGCCGTTGGCCAGGGTCGACGTTGTTAAGCGACTGGCAATGTCATAGCCGTAGGTGATGGTGCGCCCGCCACCTTGCTGAATCTGCGTCAGCCGACTCGCGTTGTCGTAGGTGTAGGCGAGACTCGGTTGAGCCGGTAACGGTCTGCGCGGTTCTGCGATGAGCCTTGTCATACGCGTAGTTGATCGTGCCTTGCGGCGTTACTTCCTGCGTCAGTCGATCGAGCCCGTCCCAACTGCGGCCGATCGTCGATAGCACCGCGTTGGTGGCCGACAGTTCCTCGATCAGCGTGACGCGGTTGCCCGCGTCGTAAGTCCACTTTGTCTTGGTGCTGTTGTGATAGGTGGCTTGGCTGCGTCGGTTCTGTGAGTCGTAGGTAAAGATGGTGACCTGGCCTTTGCGATCGGTAAAGCTCGTCAGGTTGCCGGCGTGGTCGTACACGTAGCTGTCGGTACGCAGCAGGGCATCTTTGGCGGTAGCGACTCGATGCCGTGGGTCGTAGGTGAACGTGCGCGTGTTGTTGCGTGCATCGGTGACGCCAGTCAGATTACCGACGCCGTCGTAGGTCATCGTCGTGACGCGGCCTTGCGCGTCGGTGGTCTTGGCCACTCGATCCATGACGTCGTACTCGACGTAGGTGCGATGCCCCAGTGGATCGACGGTGACGGTGCGTCGCCCTAGGGCATCGGTTTGGAACGTCGTCGTGCGGTTGAGCGGATCCTTTGACGAACGCAGGTCGAATAAGTCGTAGGTCAGTGTGGTGATCTTGTTGCGCGGGATCTTTGACCGTTAGTGGCTGGCCGGCGCTGTTATAGGTGAACGTGGTTATGTTGTTGAGCGGATCCTTGACCTCACGCAGACGTCCCAGTGTGTCGTAAGTAAATGTCGTAATGTGGTTCAAGCCGTTCTTGAAGGTGGCCACTTGATTGAACGTCGGCGTATAGGTCCACGTCTCAGTGACGGCGTTGGCCGTACCTGCGAGCGAGTATCTTGGTCCGCCGATTGCCGTTCGTGTCATAGGTGTAGTCGGTGCGACGGCCGAGCGGATCGGTCTCGGACATCAGGAAGTTGGTGCCGGCTTGACGCGTGTACGTCCACGTCTGCGCTAGTGGTGTGCCAAAGGCGTGAGTCTCCTGCGTGATGTAGCCCTTGGCATCGAAGTCGATGCGCCGCACCAGGTTGCGCGGACGTGTGACATCGGTGCGCGTCACCTTGCCGTTTGTGTCGAGTGTGTAGGCAAACAGATAGATCGCGCCGTCCGCCAGCGTTTGCTTGATGCACGCGCTGGTTGGCGTCGTACTCGTTGGTGACCATCGTGTTGGCGCGACGGTCCTTCACCGTGAGCATGTTGCCGCTGGTGTTGTAGGTGTACTCCTCGGTGGTGTTGTCGGGATACGTGACCTTGGTCAGATAGCCGTTGGCGTCGTTCAGATATCTGACGCTGCGACCGGTGAAGTCCTTGACCTCAGTCGGATAGGCACCGGTGTAGATGAAGTCGACGTAGCGGCCACTGGGGCTGGTGATACGGTTTATCTGCGAACCGGAGCGTGTGATCTTGGTGGAGTTGCCGAAACGATCGAGTTGCTCGAGCAGGTATCCACCGCCTGCTCCGGCGCGGAACCGATAGATCTCGCCTGTTCGGGTCTTGACTTCCATCGCCGGTCCGGCTGCAGCGTTGTACTGCAGTAGCGCTTTGTAGAACGGCGCCAGGGCGCTTCGTTGGCTTCGAACACGCTTGATGCGTAGTGCCCAGTGCCGGAGATGCGATTGAAGCGCACCTGCGACCCGTCTCCGCCGACCATCAACATGTAAGTGTACTGATTGAGCGGATCACCCGAAGCTGATGAAGCTGTTGTGCTGACTCGCTCATACCTTTGCCGAAGAGGCGCGGGTTAGCGTCCTTGGTGCGGTACGAACGAGTAATTGTCAATGGAACGACATCGTTCAACGCAAAGTCTGTGACCGAATGTAAGAGATCCGGTGCCGCAGTCACGGGGTCACGTCACCGGATCCCCTCCATCACCCGAGCCTGGGCTGTCGGCGCTACCACTGCCCGACTGGACATTGCCCGCGGGCCGGCGGTCGGTGGCACGGGCGGGAAACTAAACGACGAGCCCATGGCGGTGTAGAAAGCCACACCCGGATCCGGAATGACTTGCTTGCCATCACTGCTGACAGTGCCACCGCCATACGGAAACCAGTCACGCTCCTTGGCGTCGTAGTCGGCAAAGATGGCGCGCGTACCCGGTGCCGCATTGCTGTAGTTCGGATAGATCACACGGATGCCGCGCGCATTCTTCGGATCCAGGCCTTGCACCGTCAGTCCACCCGGTTGCACGGTGAAGTACACCGGGAAGTCATCGGGCACCGGGAACGGCGCACGATCGAGCGGCACCGGCACGATGGCGATGCGGGTTAACGGCTTACCAGCACGATCTCGTAGCACTGCACCGCGCGGAATCTGGATCTCCAAGCCAGGAATATCCGGATGGGTGATCGTCGTGTCGCGTTGCACTGGGGCGTCGATGCGCACCCAATCCTTTTGCCGAATGCGTGGCACAAAAATGGTGTACGGCAGACGAGTGACCTCGCCGGATTCGACTTCGACACCGATCACGAACTGCGCGTACTCACGGCCGCCACGACCGGCACTGGAACCATCAACCACCATCTCATGGCGACCGGGTGTGATGCCTTCCAGCTCGAAGCTGCCGTCGGCATCAGTGCGGGTGCTGCGGGTGCCGATGGTGACGGTGACGTTCGCTAACGGACGATCGTTCAGACGCAGCACACGGCCTTCGACCGCACCGGTGTTGGAGGTGGATGCAGTCGCCGCAGCAGCTTGCGCTAGCGAGCCGCTGCGCAGTGTTCGAACACGGCTCTTTAACTCAGCCGGTGCTTCTTCGCGCTTGGCGAGCCAGCGTTCGTGTTCGTGCTTGAAGCGCTCGCGTACATCGGCAGTCAGTGGACGTGCGGTGCGCCAGTGACCTTTGCGCGCCAGCTCATTGATCTCGAATACATCATCGTCGTCGCGCTCGGTGCTGCTGTCGGCTGCGCTGGAGGTTGTGCCTGGTTGACTGACGACTTCGGGCGCAGGCACACCGCCAGGCGTGCTCACGGAGGGTGCCGAAGCTAATCCCAGGGCCGCGGTCTGAAAGCCGCTGGCAAAGAAGGCAATTTGCTCGGCTTGCTGCGAACGTACGCCACGTACGAAGACCGAGTAGCTCGCGCCTGGCAGCATCGGCTTGAGCGGGGTGATGAAAGCGAGCATGCCGTCTTGTGACGGAATGACCTTGGCGTCCTGCACACCGCCGGGACCAAACAGGGTGACGGTTTGTGCATTGACGGTCGGTACGTCTGCTGGGCGGCTGAAGCGCAACGCAATTAACTGATCGGGCGCTGCGTTGTTGCTCGCTTCGGGCGGTAAGGTGGCTGCGACCGCAAAGGTCGTGGTCCCGCTGCGCAAACGCGTTGCTTCGGCATCGCTGATGGCGACGGCTTGCCAGGTATCAGTGCGCAGCACTGCTGCACGCATGGCTTGACCCAGGCGATCTTGTCCGCCTTCGATCAGGACATGGCCGTCGGTGAGTAAAGTCGCTGTGGCACCTACGCGATCCACTAAGGCGTCGCGTGCCAGTGCGGTGATGGCACCACTGCGTGGATCCCATAGTTGGGCACCTTCGATCAACGACAGGCGCGCATCGACGCCACCGGCGAACAGAACGCGACCGTCGGTTAGAACTAAGGCGGCATGACCCGCGCGCGCAGTCGGTAGTTCTTCGGTCGCAGGCTTAAAGCTCTTGCTCGCTACATCGAACCAGTGCGCTTGCGTTAATAACCGTCCGTCAGAACGCAATCCACCAAGCACTAATACTCGGCCATCCGGTAAGACTGTGATCGAGGCGCCCGACCTCTTCGCATCGGGGAGTCCAAGGGCCGTTATTGCTTGACCTGTCCCACTTGAGATAACGCTTACTCCTTGAGTTCCAATGGCTAAAGCTTCACCCGAAGGCAGTTGCGCCGATCGGGCGGGTTCAACAAGCCAGCGCTCAATCGATGATGCGTGCTGCGCTGGAACACGTTGCTGTGCACTTGCGCCCGAATTCATGGCGAGCAGAAGCGCCATGAGCGTTGCCGTAGAAAAGACGCATCGTGTTGTGATCATTTTTCGCCCCAACACCCTTAACTTGCTCACGAAATAGTCCGTCGTCAGCGTGGCGCAACGAGCGCTCGAACGCTAAACGTGCCTGGTGAGAACCACTAAAAATGAATGCGGTAAGTACCGGTCAAAGGCAAGGCAGGCAAGTCTGTTGACTGCGTGCCTCCCGGAGCAACGCCGACTCCGCCACATAGCTATAGTCGTGCGGGGCGTAGACATACACGCCGATGTACGTCACGCCCGTCGCTGAGGATGCATTGGACAGTGACAAGCGCAGCAATTGGCCTGCGGTGCCGTCGAACGTGTAGCGACCTGTCTGCCCGGTGGTGTTGGTAGTGACCGTGAGCGGCGAGTTTATGAAAAGCGTGCCGGTCAGCGGTACGTACTTGCGCGCCCTGACCTTCACGGTCCCGGTGATTCCGGTTTGGGCGGTCAGTCTGACCTTGTACGCGCCTGAGTAAAAGAGGCCCGTATACGTAGCGCCGCATCCCGAGCCATTTTCATAACATGTGAGCGGCGGATATGGCGCCCCAACCGGGGGAACCAGCCTGAACTGCACCGAGTCGTTTGTGCCGCCGTTTAGCACCAATTGGCTCAGGTCAATGGAGACTTCGTCACCATTTGCTGCGTTGAACGACAGGTCAACCGTTTCGCACGGCGTTACGAAAGTGACGTTCTTAAGGGAGTTGTCGGTAGGCAGTGGACCACCGTCCGTACCAGGGCCAGCGGTCGGGTTAACGGTCAAAGATGCGGTGAATGTTGTAACAGTAGAAGCTGGGTCGCTGTAGTACATCGGCGCGAGATAGACGCGGTAGGGTCCGGTTTCTGTTAGCGCAGAAAGTGGGGTGGGTACAGCCGAGGAAGTAAGTGTTCGGCCAGACGAATGGATTTGCGCGCCCGATGGCGCAAGCGCGATCAGAGAGACATACGCGCCTGCAATAGAAGTATAACCCGACAGCGAAAGAGTTAATAGTTGGCCAGAGGTCCCATTGAACGTGAAGAGGGCACGTTGCCCCGGCACCGACGTTGAAAGTGTCGATGCCACCCCCGATGTGAGCGCTGCAGTCACAGGGCTGCTTAACCAGAGCCTTAGCCCAAAGCTTCCAGTCAAACCCTGCGATGGTGTACCCACAACCGTGTAAGTGCCGCCCATCGGCAGCTCTGTACCGACCCGCCCGCAGCTGGGACCTTCGTTACAACTCCAGCTTGTAAGGCTAGCGGTGTCGAGCTTGTTGATGGAGATGCCGAGGTAATCGGTTGTAGTGCTCGCCAAATTTAAGTTTCTTGTTTCCAGCGCCCAATCTTTTCCAGCAGTTCCGGCGAACGTCAGACTTGCGACCTGTCCCGGGTAACTGCATACGGCAGCACCCGCACGGTGTAGCTGCCGGTGGTGGGCAGCACGGGTAAGTCCACGACGTACGCCGTCGGGCTGGTCTGCGCGGCCGTAAAGTTGTTGTTGGTGAGCTGCGCGCCGTCGGGCTTGAACACTATCACATCGAGCGTGGCGCGCACTGACTGAGGTGGTAAAGCCCGACAGCGTGAGCCCGCGCTGCTCACCGGCGGTGCCGCTGAAGGTCTTCTGCACCACCTGCCCCGGCAACCGTGCTGGTGTAGGTGTTGGCGGTGCCCACCGTTAAGGTGCCGGTGACCCGACTCGATTCCCACGCCTGCACATTGAAGCTGCCGCTGGTGGCCGTCGGCTGCGGTGTGAACACAATCTCGTAGGTGCCGGTGCTCGGCAACGCATACAGCGGTAATGCGCAGCCGCTGCCGCTCGGATAACAGTTGCCGGCGGTCAGATAGGTGCCAGCCCGGGCGATTGATCTGATAGTGCAGATACGACAGCCCCGTCATCGCTACGCTCGATACATACAGCGTCAGATCGCGTCCCGCCGTTCGCTGAACGTCACGTGCCTGTTTGCCCCGCTTGCGCCAGCTGACGCTCAGGGCGGTACCGTTGGTGGCGAGCGTCGGCACTAACATCGGACTGACCAGCACCTGCCCACTGAAGGTGGTGGTCTGCTGCTATCGTCGGGTACGATACGGCAGCACCTGTACGGTGTAGCTGCCGGTGGTGGGCAGCACGGGTAAGTCCACACGTACGCCGTCGGGCTGGTCTGCGCCGCGGTAAAGTTGTTGTTGGCGAGCTGCGTGCCATCCGGCTTGATCACGATCACATTCAGCGTGGCCGCGCTCACCGAGGTGGTAAAGCCCGACAGCGTGAGCCCGCGCTGCTCACCGGCGGTGCCGCTGAAGGTCTTCTGCACCACCTGCCCCGCAATCGTGCTGGTGTAGGTGTTGGCGGTGCCCACCGTTAAGGTGCCGGTGACCCGACTCGATTCCCACGCCTGCACATTGAAGCTGCCGCTGGTGGCCGTCGGCTGCGGTGTGAACACAATCTCGTAGGTGCCGGCCGGCAACGCATACAGCGTAATGCGCAGCCGCTGCCGCTCGGATAACAGTAGCCGCCGGTCAGATAGGTACCCACCTGGGCGATTGATCTGATAGTTCAGATACGACAGCCCCGTCATCGCTACGCTCGAGACATACAGCGTCAGATCGCGTCCCGCCGTGCCAGTAAAGGTGACCCGTGCTTGTTGCCCCGCTTGCGCCAGCGTCACCGCAGTGGCGGTGCCGTTGGTAGCCAGCGTGGCACGTCACATCGGCACTCACCAACACCGAGCCACTGAAGGTGGTGGTCGGCTGGTTGTTGGGCCCATACGGATACACGCAGCACGGTGTAGCTGCCAGTGGTGGGCAGCACCGGTAGGTCCACGTGAACGACGTGGGCTGGTCTGCGCCGCCGTAAAGTTGTTGTTGGTGAGCTGCGTGCCATCCGGCTTCAGCACGATCACATTGAGCGTGGCGCCACTCACCGAGGTGGTAAAGCCCGACAGCGTGAGCCCACGCTGCTCACCGGCGGTGCCGTGAAGGTCTTCTGCACCACCTGCCCCGGCAACGTGCTGGTGTAGGTGTTGGCGGTGCCCACCGTTAAGGTGCCGGTGACCCGACTCGATTCCCACGCCTGCACATTGAAGCTGCCGCTGGTGGCGGTCGGATGCGGGGTGAACACAATCTCGTAGGTGCCGCGCCGGCAGCGCATACAGCGCTAATGCGCAGCCGCTGCCGCTCGGATAACAGTAGCCGGCGGTGATACACTGGGCGATCGGATCGCATGCATCGATACACAGCCATTGCTACGCTCGAGACATGACAGCCGTCAGATCAGCGCCAGTCCTGCCCGCGGTGCCACTGAACGTCACGCGCGCCTGCTGCCCCGCTTGCGCCAGGCTGTACGGCAGGTCGTACCGTTGGTGGCGAGCGTGGCACTCACATCGCGCGGTCACCAGCACCGGGCCACTGAAGGTGGTGGTCGATGGCTGTTGGTCGTACGGATACGGCGCACCTGCACGGTGTAGCTGCCGGTGGTGGGCAACACCGGCAGGTCCCGTGACGGCGTCGGGCTGGTCTGCGCCGCCGTAAAGTTGTTGTTGGTGAGCTGCGTGCCATCCGGCTTGAGCACGATCACATTGAGCGTGGCGCCACTCACCGAGGTGGTGAAGCTCGACAGCGTGAGCCCGAGTTGCTGACCGGCGGTGCCGCTGAAGGTCTTCTGCACCACCTGCCCCGCAATCGTGCTGGTGTAGGTGTTGGCGGTGCCCACCGTTAGAGGCGCCGGTGACCCGACTCGATTCCCACGCCTGCACATTGAAGCTGCCGCTGGTGGCGGTCGGCTGCGGCGTGAACACAATCTCGTGTGCGTGCCCGCCGGCAGCCCGCGCTATACGCGCAGCCGTTGCCGTTCGGGACAGCAGCCGCCGTTAGGTACGCATCGGGCCGTCGGCGCATTGATCTGATAGTTCAGATACTGCCAGCCCCGTCATCGCTACGCTCGAGGTATCACAGCGTCAGATCGCGTCCCGCGGTGCCAGTGAACGTCACGCGCGCCGTCTGCCCCGCTTGCGCCAGCGTGACCGCAGTGGCGGTGCCGTTGGTGGCGAGCGTGCCGCTCACATCGCGCGGTCACCAGCACCTGCCCACTGAAGGTGGTGGTCAGCTGGCTGTAGTTCCTGATACGGAAACACCTGCACGGTGTAGGTGCCGGTGGTGGGCAACACCGGCAGATCCAGTCACGCGCGTGGGCGTGGTTTGCGCCGCCGTAACGTTGCTGGTGAGCTGCGTGCCATCCGGCTTGTACACGATCACATACAGCGTGGCGCCACTCACCGAGGTGGTAAAGCTCGACAGCGTCAGCCCAAGCTGCTGGCCGGCGGTGCCGCTGAAGGTCTTCTGCACCACCTGCCCCGGCATCGTGCTGGTGTAGGTGTTGGCGGTGCCCATCGTGAGCGCACCGGTGACCCGACTCGAGTCCCACGCTTGCAGACTGAAGCTGCCGCTGGGCCGTCGGCTGCGGCGTGAACACAATCGTGTAGGTGCCGCTCGCCGGCAACGCATACAGCGCTACGCGCAGCCGTGCCGTCGGATAACAGTTGCCGCTCGTGACGTGCTGCCATCGGGCGATAGATCGGATAGTTCAGGTACGGGGCCCCGTCATTCACGTCAGCGCTCGATACATACAGCGCCAGTCGCGACCCGCGGTGCCACTGAACGTCACGCGCGCCGTCTGCCCCGCTTGCGCCAGCCTGACCGCAGTGGCGGTGCCGTTGGTGGCGAGCGTGCCGCTCACATCGCCGGTCACCAGCACCTGCCCACTGAAGGTGGTGGTCAGCTGGCTGTTAGGCCTGATACGGAAACACCTGCACGGTGTAGGTGCCGGTGGTGGGCAACACCGGCAGATCCAGTGAACGGCGTGGGCGTGGTCTGCGCCGCCGTAAACGTTGCTGGTGAGCTGCGTGCCATCGGGCTTGTACACGATCACATACAGCGTGGCGCCACTCACCGAGGTGGTAAAGCTCGACAGCGTCAGCCCAAGCTGCTGACCGGCGGTGCCGCTGAAGGTCTTCTGCACCACCTGCCCCGGGATCGTGCTGGTGTAGGTGTTGGCGGTGCCCATCGTGAGCGCACCGGTGACCCGACTCGAGGCCCACGCTTGACGTTGAAGCTGCCGCTGGGGCCGGCTCGGCTACGGGTGAACACTATCGTGTAGGTGCCACTGGCCGGCAACGCATCGAGCGCCACGCGCAGTCCGTGCCCGTCGGATAACAGTTGCCGCCCGTGACCTGCGTGCCATCGGGTCGATACACGGGTAGTTCAGGTACGGATTGCTGCCGCTTCATCGTCAACGCCGATACATACAGCACCCAGTCTTGACCCGCCGTGCCACTGAACGTCACGCGCGCCGTCTGCCCCGCTTGCGCCAGACTGACGGCAGTCGCGGTACCGTTGGTGGCGAGCGTGGCGCTCACATCAGCGGTCACCAGCACCTGCCCACTGAAGGTGGTGGTCAGCTCGGCGTAGTAGTCTTGATACGGAAACACCTGCACGGTGTAGGTGCCGGTGGTGGGCAGCACCGGCAGATCCAGCACACGCGCGTGGGCGTGGTCTTCGCCGCCGTGAACGTAGTGCTGGTGAGCTGCGTGCCATCGGGCTTGTACACCATCGCATACAGCGTGGCGCCACTCACCGAGGTGGTAAAGCTCGACAGCGTCAGCCCTAACTGCTGACCGGCGGTGCCGCTGAAGGTCTTCTGCACCACCTGCCCCGGGATCGTGCTGGTGTAGGTGTTGGCGGTGCCGATCGTGAGCGCACCGGTGACCCGACTCGAGGCCCACGACTTGAGCTTGAAGCTGCCGGTGGACCGCTCGGGTACGGCGTGAACACGATCGTGTAGGTGCCGGTCGCCGGCAATCCATTGAGCGACACGCTGCAGTCCGTGCCAGTCGGATAACAGTTGCCGCCCGTGACCTGCACGCCATCGGGTCGATACACTGGTAGTTCAGGTACGGACAGCCCCGCTCATCGTCAGCGCCGATACATTCAGCACCCAGTCTTGACCTAGCGTGCCATTGAAGGTCACCCGTACCGACTGGCCGGGATCGAACTAGACTGAGTAAGAGCAACTCCACTCGTGCTCAGTGTCGCGTTGGTCTGCAACGTAACTGAGGCGGTGCCGGTGACGGCTGCATTGCTCCAAGTAAGAACGACGGCATACGTACCATTGAGCGGCAGCGGAGGTAGATGGATCGACGCTGCTGTCGAGTTCAGGTTTCCGGAACCATCGAAGCGTTAGCTGTGTTGTAGACGGTGTAGTACAGCGACGTGCCTGCCACGCTCGGAGCTATGTTGCTGAACTGCAGGCTCAGGGCTCGCCCGCATTGCCCGAGAACAGCACCACGGCTTTCTTGCCAGCAGTAGCGATGTTGATCGTGCTGGCCGCTCCATCGAGCACCGGCCGTATCGGTGTTTCGTAGTCAGCACAGGCACCAGTTGGTGGAATGAACAACTGCGTCGACGCGGTTGATATTCCGAGCGGTGTCACGACTCGGGTGTTCGAGGTGGCTCCGAGCGGAACCAGCGCCGACAGCGACGTCGGACTGGCAACCGTGGTGGGCGCAATCACATTGCCCAGCTCGACTCGTGTGGCACCCGGTGCCACATCAAAGTTGGTGCCGATGATGGTGACCGTATTGCCAGGCACCGCACAGCTCGGTGTCACACTGGTAATCGTCGGTGGTGCAGTGACCACCGTGCTGGAATAGACAAATGCTTCGCGCGTAGTGACCGTTGCAGCACCGACGGTGACGCTGATCGCTCCGGTGGTGCCGGTGTTGGGTGCGGTCACCGTGAGCTGAGTCGCGGTAGCAGCAGACACCGTGGCGGTCACGCCATTGAACTTGACGGTGTTGCTGGCCAGCGTGGTGCTAAAGCCGCTACCCAGAAGTGTGACGGTCGTGCCGCCTTTGCCGATCTGCGGCGAGAACTCGGAGATGTTTAGTGCACCGGAAGCACTGCGACGAATCGCAACGATGTTGCCGACGGCGTCGTATTCGTAGTCAGCGCGCTCGCCCGTGGGAGCAATGGCTGACTTCAGGCGCCCTACTTCGTCGTACAGGTATTGCCAGCTCTGGGCGTTGGCGAGCGCCGGTAGCAGAAGGCTTATGAGGAGTGCAGCGGAATGGGCAAACTTGAAAGCGTCGGCGCGCGCACCGGTCCCGCACGCGCGCGCCCACGCAGCTACCCAAGCAACGACTTGTTGCACGCCCCCTCCCGACCCCGCCAAGCTGCTACTGCTTTGAAATTGTTGTTTCGTTTACTTCTGGTTCAGTGCTGCTTCGACGCTCACTCGTACGTGAGTAGCTGTCGGTGAGACGCAATCACGCTATCACGGCGTATCGCAAATACGCAATCAGATTCGTGTTTGGCGTCGGACTAGTCCGATCGGATGAGGGGATAGGGAGAGAAAACCCATTTTGAGTATCGTTCGCTGCCGCGGAAGTTCTCAAATGGCGCTTCAAATTTGTCCTGCTTGACTGGCCTACCGGTCGCAAGCGAGTACACGCCAACGATGCGTCCGCTGTTGTCTTTCAGCAAACCCCATTCATCGCGACCGGTGAGTGGATCGACGAATCGGCGACGTAGATGTCGACGCGGCACTGGACTGCGATCATCCGTAAGAAGCTGCTGCAGTTCCGATGGTTTCGGCAGCGCACCCACTGGAGAATGCTGCTCGTAGCTCAACAACGCCGCGCGAAACTGTTGACCGATGAACAAGAGCTCAATTTCCTTGTCGCGTAAAGCCAACGAATGACCGGCCGACAACGACATGGCTGAGGCAAGACTCATCAGCGCCAAAGCGATCAGCAGTATTAAATACGTTGCGCCTTGCTGCTTCATAAGTCAGCGTAGGCGATTCCCCATCGACTGCTGCCCGTCGCTCCACTTTTCAGATCGCCCACTTGCCCCTTTTCATTCGCCGGTGGCGGCAATACGATCCATGTGTCGCTTCGATCAGTAACCGGGTCGACCGGTAGAGCACGGATATAGCGACGATCGACAAGTTCCTGCAAGCTGTCCGGAAAGCGGTTGTTGTCTTCGTAGAACTTATCGATCGAATGACGAGCCAGGCGCAGGTTTTCACGCAGGATCACATCGCGCGATCCGTCGAGTTGCCCGATGTAGCGCGGCCAAACGATCGCGATCAATGCACTCACGATCGCAAGCACGACAATCAATTCGATTAACGTGAAGCCTCTCAAGCGCATCGCGATCACCAGCGGCGATACGGCACGCCGTTCAACCCAATAGCGTTAGAGGTTGAGAAAACGTCATAGACATCCTTGCCATCCTTTGGGTCATCGGGCTCAGAGGCATAGCTTCTCTTGCCCCAGGTTGCAACAGCGGGCATCTCCGCCGCTGAAGAAAAAGGATCGCGTGGCACTTGGCGCAGAAAAAAAATCTTCTTGCGTTCGGGATCTCGCACGTCGATCACGCCATGCACGAGCTCTTCGAGACGACGTGGATATCCAGTCTCGTCCAGCTTGCGTTCAACGCGGCCCGCATCCACTGCACGTTTGTAGCTGTCGATTGCTTCGCGCATCTGCCGTAGGGCGACTCGTAATTCAGCTTCCTTGCTGCGCTTGACTTGTGTCTGCGCGACTGGAACCACGAGTGCGGCGAATGTCGCCACGATGGCGAGCGTGACCAGTAGTTCAATGTAGGTAAAGCCTCTCACGGCACAACAGAGATAGTTAGCGGCGCAACGGCTACGGCTGCAGTTGAGCGGCCGTCCGAGAGAGTCGCCTGGGCGGAAACGACGTTTACCGACGTACTGACCGCGGGCTTCACCGGCCGCATTCGTAAAGTGAGCAGCGTGCCTGCAGCAACATCGCCACCAGGAGCGCTACGCACGATCGTGGCGAAGACTTGCCCATTGACTTGATCGATTCTTGAACTCATCGTCGCTTGCGCTCCCCCAGATGACAGCGCTGTTCCGCCGGTAGTCGCGAGGACCTGAAGTACCTGGGGATCGAAGCTGATGACGACCGGAACGGACTGCAGCGGCTCAGTCGGCTCGATGATTAACTCCGCGGTGAACTCATCGGTCACTCGAGCCTGTGAGGGACCAGTCCAGCGCATCGTTAAACCAGTGACCGGTCCGCCCGGTCCTGTACGACCCGTGGTTGGGGGCTGCATGTATGGGGGCGGCTGCAGGACTGGGGGCTGTCCACTTCCCTCACCTGCGGGCGGAGTCACGTAGGGTGATGGGAAAGCTGGCGAAGGAACCAGCGGTGCCGTCGGGCTAGGGAAGGAGCCTTGAGACGCTGGCGCTTCAGTCGTCCGTGGCACTGGCGGAGCGGCCGGCGCAGGCAAAACGGTGGTGGGGGCAACGGCCGATGAAGACTCAGTTCCGCGCGATCGGAGACTTACTTCGGTGCCAGCTTCGAATTCGACATTTATCGGATCTGGTCGTCTTAACTGGCGCACAAGGCGCGGCGTGATCGACAGCACGATTTCGGTTCGCTTTACTTCGTCGGCTCGCGTCCCAAACAATCGATCCAAAATGGGTGGCTGGCTAATTACTGGCAGACCTGCGCGCGACATGCGCTCCTCATCGCTCAGCAAGCCCGCGAGAACTTGATTTTCTCCATCTCGCAATCGAAGCAAAGTCGAGGCGTTGCGCGTGCCTATACGGTACGCAACCGTGCCGGTCCGCGTGGTCACGGTACTGATGATGTTCGAGACTTCCAGCGCTACGCGTATCGCCACTTCATCGTCGAGGCTGATCGTTGGCTCTACTTCCAGCTTTAGCCCTACGTCGATGTACTGGACGTTCTCCGACACAAAGCCAGTGGAAGTGGCAGTGGAAGTGATGTTCGGAACGCGCTCACCGATTAGTATCCGGGCCTTCTCGCGATTGCGAGCTCTGATCCGCGGGTTCGCCAACAAGCTGACGGCCGTTCCCTCAGTTCTTGCAGTGATCACAGTTGGCGGAACGACGGCACCAATCGTCCGGCTGCTGAGGTTTAGCAAATCATAGAGCGTCAAGTTTTGGCCGTTGGTGGCGAGTGGTGTCAAAGCCAACTGATCAGACCAGCGGATACCGAGATCGAGCAGGCGAGAGCGCGCTATTTCCAGTACTTCGACTTCGAGCATCACCTCGGCCTCGGCCAAGTCTTGCACCGCGATCAGACGCTCAATCAACCGGATCGCCTCCGGCGTGTCACGCACCATTACGATATTGAGCTTCTCGTCGACCGCGATGTCGCGCGTCTTCACTAGCGTACGCAGTACATTTGCGACCTTCTGTGCATCCGCATTCGTGAGGTAGAAAGAGCGCACGACCAGTGATTGGTATTCGCGCTGCTTCTGAGCGGTGCTCGGATAGATCAAGACTGAGTTGTCGTTGAGGACTCGATACTCAAGCTGATTGGTGAGCAAGATCAATTCGAGCGCATCTTTGATTGGCGCGTTACGCACCACGATCGTGGTCCGCTGATCTGGTTTGACGTCTTTGTCTAGAACGATGTTGACGCCCGAAGTACTTGCGACGATATCCATTACGCCCTTGAGTGGTGCGTCCTTGAAGTCCAACGTGATTGTTTTTTGCAGAGACATCAAGACAGGTGAGCGTCGGCGACTGACTTCTTCGCGTTGATCGAGGATGCGTCGCTGCAGTTCAAGCGCCCGAACGTTTCTTGGATCAAGTGCAAGTGCGCCTCGAACCCTCGCTTCAGCGGTGTCGAGATCTTTCTTTGCCAAGGCGCTCTCAGCGTCGCTAACTGCCACCCGCACGCGATCGCCACGCACCAACGCGTCGAGCCGCTGCAAAGCGACCGGGTTTTGCGGGTCGACACTTAACAGCCGCCGGTAAGTGGCTATCGCATCATCTTCTTGGCCCTTCGAGCGCTGGGCATCGGCCTGGGCGACCAGCGCTTGTGTCAAATTGGCTCTGATCGCCAGCGCTTGGCCGCGCAGTTCGGCATTGCGTGGTTCCCTGCTCGAAGCTTCACTGGCGAGAACCCACGCCTCCTCCAGCTTTCCCTGGCTGACCAACAGGTCGATGCGATCGCTCTCGATCGGAGTTGCGCAGCCCGTCGTAAGCGCTGCAGCCATTATCCAGTTGAGGTACCTCACGGCAACCCGCCAACCGATAAATCGAATCTCCGGCCACCTTGCGCTAGGTCGATCACAATCAAGTTTGGCGGTTGCAGCTTTTCGACGACAAAACGGTTAGCGAGCTTTTCGCCGCTTCCCGCCAAGTGGCTCTTGCCATCGATGGAGATGATCGCCTTCCACACGCCGTCGATCTGAGCCTTGCCGAGCACTTGAAACTCGGGAGGAAGCACCGGTACTTCCACTACGGGACGAGATGAAACCTCTGTGGCCGTAGCCGGGCCCGACTTCGCGAACAACTTGGTAGCTCCACTCCCAATCGGATGAATCTTCGCATCGAGAGTCGCGATCGGCGGCAGCACCGGGACGGGTGGGTCCTGATCCTTTTTTTGCTGAAACGCATCTCGGCTGTGAACGCTGGCGACTACGACGGCTGCCGGTTGCGGTGCGAACCACCAAACCGCAGTCGCCACTGCTAAGGTAATCAGGACAACTCGAGAGCGAATCAAGAGCCGCTCCTGTAAACCACAATCAGCAAAGCCTCAATCGCGTCAGTGCCGCTCGCTTGCTTTTCCACGCTGACCCTTTCCATAAGCCAGCCCGGGGACGTGGCGAGTATGTTGGACAAAGCCGGTAACGCTCGAGCAGCGCTTCCCGTCATTCGAATTTCGAGCGATACCGCACCGTAATCAGCGGAATAATTGGCGACGTCGCTGATCCCGATAGCCTCGACCGAAAGTTCCGACTTCTCCAGCAGCGCAGAAGCGGCGCGCGCTGTCTGTGCAGCTTCCCTTCGGGAGGGAAAGATCGCCGATTGTTCGGCGAGCCGTGCGCGCCACAGCGTCAATGCACTCTTCGCTTGGCTCGCAACTCGATCGTTGGTACTGAGCTTTGCCGCAACAAGCTGTTTTTGCGCTAATGCTTCCACCGCAGCTATCTCCAGCGTGATCGCAACGAGCGCTGCGCCCGTCACGAATAGGGCCACGATTGGTAGTCCAAAGCTGCGCAAAACTCGTCGCAGCAACCACTCCGCTGTTAGAAGACCCTTCATCCGTTGCGCAGAATCCAAGAAAACCCCACATCGCATCTCGTCGCAGACGATTCCCGCGTCCGTGCAGGTTCGCAGCGCCGAATCGAGGTGCCGCCGAAGTCCGGGCACAGTTTCAAGAGTTTCCACTGTGCGTGCCACATCTTCGATGCGGCTGCCCCGAAGAATCAACTCACCCTTTCGAAGTTTGGCGCCAAGCGTGAGACGCTCGAGCGTCACGTCGCTTGATAAAGCGCCGGCTATTGTCGAAAGGGCGCTATCCCAATCTGCAAGTCGGGCCGTCATGTGAGATTCGATGAAACGCGCCGACCTCATTTCCGTCTCGGTCGGCCGATCGATGGCAGTTACTGGTTCCGCGCTGGCAATCGATGCAGACCCGAAGGCAACTTCATGCGCAGATTCCAGTTCAGTCCATTGATACGTCGTGAATGCCACGAGCATTAGTACGACGCTCCAGAGCCCGGCAAGAGGAGCAGTTCGCGCACGATCGTTTCCACTGATACGGAGCTGGAGCTTCTTCATGACGGGTTGCGCGCGAGGTCTCGGACGCGCAGCGTCTCGTCCCAGCGGCTGCAATCGATCAATCGAACATTCCAGCTTTCGGCCCCAGCATCCGAGACGATCGGTTGCGTCGCGAGCCAAGCGACTATTTGATCTTCAGTCCACTGCATTCGCGCTTCGTGTGTCACGCTTTGGCACACGGCGCTGGGCATGTCGTCCTGTACCAGTAGCGCGACCACGCCCGTCTGTGAACGGACCACGACGATGCTGTCACCCTTT
Source organism: uncultured beta proteobacterium (assembly GCA_963786295.1). Taxonomy (GTDB): domain Bacteria; phylum Pseudomonadota; class Gammaproteobacteria; order Burkholderiales; family Burkholderiaceae_F; genus JACCZX01. Next base: position 62,938 of record CAWAYV010000009.1, read on the forward strand.
ACCGATGAGGCATAAGCATTAATTGCTGCAATTGCTGCCGGAACAATGATCGGGTTTGCATCGCCGGCTGACCGGCACTCGGCTAGCCACTTTTCCCGATCCAATATGCGATAGGCACAGCACAGAGTGCGTTGACGGTTCGGCGGTAATGACACTTCAACATTCCATTGACCGCGATGCCATCCAAATAGACTTTCGCAGCGTAGTCGCGCGGCGTCCGCGTATTCACGGAGGTTGCGGGCTTCCGTGAACGCCTCTACAACGCCATATCGGAGCAGCGCGTCGTCTATGGTTGTGTAACACCTCTTACGCATGCGGTTGCCAGGGTCGGCGCGCCAGACGGAAAACGCTGCGCTCAAACCATCCTCTGTGAGCGCAGCAAACCCACCGCTTCCGAAAACGGGACGCCAGCCACGCGCAGAGATGCGGGCAGTCCGCCAGTCCAATGACGTAGGTCCGATCCGGAATTCGTTTCGCTCAATCATTGCGGGTGACACGATCGACTTCATCCATGGTCGTGAGTCCGCGTGCTGCAGCGGTAAGAGCCGCCTGTCGCAACAAGCGCGTGCCCTGTGAACGGGCCATAGCGCTCAGCTCGCCTACTGGCCTTCGTTCGATGATGGCCCGACGGATGTCTTCGTCAAGAGTCAGTATCTCCGCGATCGCCAGACGTCCTCTGTAACCGGTTCCGCGACAAGAGGAACAACCGCGCGCTGTCATCCACCGCGCAGGATTCAGAAGATGAGAACTTCCTACTTCAGCAAGTTCATCATCTGCAAACGTACGCGGTTCGGCACACTCCGGGCAGACCCTGCGCATCAAACGCTGCGCCCAAATACCGGTGAGTGCAGAAACCAGGGTATAGGGATCGATGCCCATATGCGTGAAGCGCCCGATGACGTCAAACACATTGTTTGCGTGGACCGTCGTCAGCACCAAGTGCCCCGTTAGGGCGGCCTGCACCGCTATGTCAGCAGTCTCGGTATCGCGAATTTCTCCGACCATGATGCGATCTGGGTCATGGCGCAAGATCGATCGCAGTCCGACGGCAAACGTAAGGCCCTTTTTTTCGTTCACGGGAACTTGAAGCACTCCGGAAAGCTGATACTCGACCGGATCCTCAATCGTCACGATCTTGTCGCGGCCCGTGTTGATCTCACTAAGCACCGCGTACAGCGTGGTCGTTTTCCCCGATCCTGTGGGACCGGTGACCAACAACATGCCATACGGCAGGCGCGCCAGATTCCGTAACCGCACCAAGTCGGTCGCGTCGAAACCAAGCGCTTCCAGGGTCAACTGTTCTCCGGGAGCTACCAGCGATGACTTGTCGAGCAGCCGCAGCACGGCATCCTCCCCATGGATGCTCGGCATGATTGAAAGACGCACATCGATGGTCCGGCCGCGCCGCTCGGCGCGAAAGCGGCCGTCTTGCGGACGACGCCGCTCGGCGATGTCAAGATTCGCAAGAACCTTAAGGCGCGACAGCACTTGTTCGGCAAGCGGCCGCCCGTTAACTGTCTGCATCGTCTCCAGCAACCCATCCACTCGAAATTTCAGCGACAGTCCATGCGGCGTTGATTCGATGTGAATATCGCTAGCCATTGCCTTCAGGGCGTCGAGGAACACAGCGTTGATCAAGTTCGCGGCAGCGCCGTCTGCCTCTGAGCGGTGATCAAGGCGAAGCGCGATTTCTTCGGGCTCGCCAATCGAGCTCGGCGCCTGCAGTTCGGGTGACGTCAAGAAGCTATGCGTCGTCTCAATTCGCTGCAATGCCTTTTCGAATTCAACCGTTGAGGTAAGAGCGAGCGTAATTGGCAAAGGAAATGTGACGCTCTCGAGGAACACTCGGGTCGCTTGATCGAAGGGATCGACGAGCAGCCCTACCTGCGAGCTTCCAGCTTTCGCGACCAAGCACTGCCGCGATCTCGCAACTGCCACGTCTACCAACGCGGTATCGAATGCCAACGAGGGGATAGATTCAGGGTTCATCCACGCTAGCCCGCAAGCCCTGGCAAGGATTTCGCCAGCCTGGTCCGACTCAACATTGACCATCTGCGCTGCGCGTTCAATTAGTTCCGCCGTGGGCAGCGCGCGCAACATCGCTCTTTGTGCCGACGTGAGATTCAATTCCGGGGCAGGCCGTTCTAGCTTCATTGAACCCACTGCGCCAAGTCGAATAGCGGCATGTACAGCGCAATCACAACCGCACCAATCACGAGACCGATTGCCGCCATCAACACCGGCTCAGCAACGCGCATGAATCGCTCCAAGAATCGCTCAATCTCCTCTTCATGATGACGCGCGGCTTGCGCACACAAGCCAGCCAGATCGCCCGAGCGTTCACCGACTCGAAGCAGCCTTTCTGACACGAGTGTGCTTAAGCCGGCGCTTTGTAAGGCATAGGAAAGCGGAAGGCCTTGTTCGAGGGAGCTTCTTGCGACCTGGATGCGATCGACCGATGCCCTCGGCAACACTGAGCGCGCTAACTCCAAAGCGTCTCTCAACGGAATCCCCGCATCAAGCAGCGCAGCTAGCGCCATTAGCAGACGTGAAACCCGTGCAGCATGCACACGTGCACCGACGATAGGGATCGCCTCAATCCTCTTGCCGATCCACGCCGCACCTCCCCGCCTCCACGAGTAGATGGCCGAGATAATGAGTGCCGAGCTCGCTAGGACGCACCCAATCCAGTGCTCTCGAAGCGCCGTACTTATATAGAGCAGGCCCGCCGTGACCGTAGGAATCTCGCGCGCGCCCTCGTCCAGTAGTTGTGCAAAGCGCGGAACGACAAACGTAACGAGAAACAGCGTGACCGCCGCAGCAACCGATAACAACAGCGCCGGATAGATCAAAGCGCCAGTGACCTTACGACGCATTTGACGCGCCGCGTTGTCGTAGCGCAAGTATCGCTCGAAACCCGCGTTCAGGCCGGCCGCACTCTCGCTCGCTTGAGTCATCGCGATCAAGAGCGGTGGGAACAATGGACTTTCACGCTCCAATGCTCGCGACAATCTATCTCCTTGATGCAGATAGCCCGACAGCCGTATGAGAACCTGCGCCTGCGGCGTTGAGCCGGCTTTCTCGGCGAGCAAATCGACTGCTTCCGGAACACTCAATCCTGCCTTTAGCAAGGACGTGAGTTCATGCACAAAAAGCTGAACATCGAAACTCTCGCCACTCAGGAAGCGGGAGATTCGCCAAGCGCCACCTCCCTTGATGGTCAAAGGCCTTAATCCGCGTCGCGCAAGTTCCTCGCTCAGCTGCGTCGGACGTGCAACGGCAAGCGATAGCTCGTGCAAGCTGCCGGCGCTGTCGATCGCTCGAATTTGAAATTGCCGCATCAGTTTCGGATGTCTGAACTATCTCCGCTGCCGCCTGGTGAGCCATCCTTACCTAGGCTGATCACTTCAAATTCCTTTCCATCTGCAGAAGGCGCGCGATATATGTATTGACGTCCCCAAGGGTCCAACGGCACTGCTTTTCTAAGGTAGGGCCCGCGCCATCGCGAGTCACCTGCGGGGCTTTCAACCAGGACCTTCAATCCTTCGTCGGTGTTGGGGTAACGACCCATATCGACTCGGAAAGCGTCCAAAGCGTCGACGAAGGCTTTCACCTGAGCCTGTGCTACGCCAGTTTCGGACTTGCCTAACTGTCCGAAATAACGAGGACCTACGAACGCGGCGAGGATGCCCAATATCGCGACGACTACCAACAGCTCAAGGAGAGTGAAGCCTCCGTGAGCAGCCGTTCGTTGCAGCTGCTTCATGCCCTTCCCTTCCCCCGCCATCGACAAAGCAGCGGTCCCATTGCTAATCTGCATGAAAAATCGCGCCGAGAGAAGGGGGCATATTGAATATGCGGAAAAATCCGCACGGATTCTCGCCGCTTTGGCCGAAGGCAGGATTAATCCTTTTGGGGGTGCTGTCGCTGGCAGGGCCGCCTGTAGCGCAAGAGGAACAGGCACAACTTGCCGTTCGTCGGCTGGGGCAACAGCTTTTCTTCGATCAGCGGCTGAGTGCCGATGCCAAAGTTAGCTGCGCGACTTGCCACCAACCGGCGCGAGAATTCTCGGACGGCGCGCCGGTTTCGAAAGGATCGCACGGCAAGATCGGAACGCGAAACGCTCCCGGCCTCACTGCTCGAGAAACAGGCGACCCGCTCTTTTGGGACGGGCGCCGCGCTACTCTTGAATCACAAGTGTTGGATCCGTTCTTTAACCCGGCTGAACACGGTTTGCTTGGCGCTGACGATCTCGTTAGAAAAATTCATGATGTCGGCGGCTACCAACAACCTTTTGCCTCCGCCTTTCCCGATTCCGCGCGGCCAATAACCGCAGAAAACATTGCTGCTGCACTCACGGCATTTGTTTCATCGCTACCTACCAACAAATCGCGTGTCGAGCGCTATCTTGCTGGCGATCAACACGCACTCACCGATCTCGAGAAAGAAGGAATGACGCTATTTCGGGGCAGAGCGCAGTGTGCGCAATGTCACTTGGTGACCGACTCGGCCGCTGGTATTTCAGACCGCCGCTTTCATTCAGTGGGCATCGGTATCGAGGCGGCGCAGCTAGCCGACCTCGCCATGCGAGCGCTTAAGACCGTAGAGAAGGACGGAATCGATGCCGCCATCTTGATGAACACAGACATGTCGCACCTGGGCAGGTTCTTGGTCACGAAAGAACCGCGCGATATCGGAAAATTCAAAACTCCGAGTCTTCGGCATGCGAGCATCACCTCACCCTACATGCACGATGGCAGTGTGGCGACACTCGAAGAAGCGCTTGACCGGGAGCTCTATTACCGCAGCCTCGCCAGTGGCACACCGCTAGCTCTCACTAATGACGAGCGGGCTCAATTACTGGCATTTCTGCGGGCGCTATAGATGCAACTGAGAGAGGAGGGTTGTCTAAATAGAGCAAGAACGTCTGAGCTTCCAGTTTACGGTCATACCGCTAGGTAAGTGCATAAGCGCCCGAACTAGGCGCGCATTAATAGATAGACGCTGAAGGCGCTCGCTGCCACTGCCAACACAAGTACCCACAGCCTGAGATTACGAAACCGATCTGCACTCGCGGGGCGATCGTAGATACCGACCCTCCTGCGGTTCGGTTCCACGTCTTTCTTGTCAGCGTTCATCAAAAAGGGCGAGGCATTTACCTCGCCCTCCCTGCGCTGGAGGCTAGCTACCGGCCATCACGATCCGAATCGCCCGGGATCGCGCGCTCGACCACATTGGACGCGCGTTCCCAGCCGCGTTTCACCGCGGATTTGAAGCGCTCCCACGCGTCGTTCGGATGGCGCGATTCCCAGTCGCGGCGCGCGTCAGACTCGATTTCCGACCAGCCGCGGCCGCGATAGCGCGCATCCCTGCCCAAGTCGCTCCCGTAGCGATACGCCGGCTCGTAATCTTCGTACGTGCCGACTGTAGACTAGATACTCGCTGTAGTGCGCACGAAAGTCTTCGTCGTCCGACCAAGTCGACGATGTCGACGTCACCGACATGCCCGAAGCCGTCGTGTCCGCGCCCATTTGCGACGCCACGCCGAAATTGCGTTCGGACGTCGCACCGAGCGATCCGCTGCCGTAGGTGCTGCGCTCGCGCTCGAGCTGATCGGCGGTATAGGGTGTCGCGGTCGGATCATGCCGCCTCCAGCCTTGCTGCTTCCACTGCTCAACACGGCGCTCAATATCCACCGCGCCGTGATTGCGCATCACGCTCGCGGCTTCGTCGGCACGGGAATCGTCTGCGCGAACGGTGACCAGCGCACCGCCGCGACGGACCGCCTCCGCGTAATAGCTGGCGTCGTCCTCCGACACGCCGACGCCGGTCAGTCCGCCGATCAGGCCGCCTGCGACCGCGCCGACACCGGCACCCGCCAGCGCGGCGGCGATCGGGCCCGCAGCGACAATCGGGCCGATACCCGGAATCGCCAGCCCCATCAGACCGACGACCAGACCCGCGGCGCCACCGAGCACACCACCGGCGGCCGCGCCGGCCGCTGTACTAGCGCCAGTGTCTGACACGGCGCGCGATTGGCCCACGCCGGCCGATTCACTGCCGTATTTCCCGGTCACGTTGTTAGCAATGACGCTGATGTCGTCACGTGAATAACCTCGTTGCTGCAAATCGCGCAGCACGTCTTGCGCCTCTTCAAAACTATCGAATGAACCGACGATTGTCTTGGCCACTTGGTTTCTCCCTAGGTTGTCGATTAGATCGGCGCCCCTCCATCCACTTCGAGAAACGTAGACTTGTGGTGGCGGCGCATCTCTGATGCGTATTTCGATAATGGGCAAGTGCCATGCCTTTCGCACAGTAGGACATCGCAGCGCGCGAAACTACCGATCGGCGGGCGCCGACGGAAGCAGTTGCGCCGCCTCTTCGGGCGGCATTGCCTCGACAGACTTCAGCGCTTTGCTCATTTGAGTGGACCGGCGTTGTGCCGAGTCGATCGTGTCCGATGCCATCAGCAATTGCCGGTGCAATGTGGCCAGCACCTCGCCGAATTTGCTGAACTCCGTCTTCACCGCGCCGAGCACTTGCCACACTTCAGCCGAGCGCCGCTCGAGCGCCAACGTTCGAAAACCCATCTGCAACGAATTCAGCATCGCGAACAGCGTCGTCGGCCCCGCGATCACGGTACGGCACTCGCGATGCAGATGGTCGGCCAACCCCGGGCGGCGCAACACTTCGGCAAACAATCCCTCGGTCGGCAGAAACATGATCGCAAAATCGGTGGTGTGCGGTGACTCGACGTATTTCTCGCGGATCATCCTGGCCTGCACCTTGATGCTGCGTTCGAGCGCTTTGCCGGCGGCTTCCAGTGCGATCGCGTCGCCGATCTCCGCTGCGCCCAGCAATCGTTCGTAGTCTTCCACCGGAAACTTGGCATCGATCGGTAGCCAGCACGGCGAACCGTCACGACCCGGCATGCGCACTGCGAACTCGACGCGCTCGGTCGAATTCGGACGCGTGGCTACGTTGCGTGCGTATTGATCAGCCAGCAGCACCTGTTCCAGCAACGCGGCGAGCTGAACTTCGCCGTAGGTGCCGCGCGACTTCACGTTGGTCAGCATGCGCTTCAAATCACCGACTCCCGAGGCGAGCGCCTGCATTTCGCCGAGCCCCTTGTGAACCTGCTCGAGCCGGTCGGACACCATTCGAAACGATTCGCCAAGCCGCGCTTCGAGCGTCGATTGCAGCTTCTCTTCGACCGTTTCACGCATCTGGTCGAGCTTGCGCTCGTTACCCTGCTGCAAGTTGGTGAGCTGCGACTGCAATGTGCCACGCACTTCACCGAGGTCCAGCTGTATCCGGCGCGTCAAATCCGCCAACTGCTGCCCCTGCAAGCCGGTCAATCCGGTCATCTGCTGCACAAGGCTGGTTTGCAGCTCGTTCAACCGCGTTCCGGTTTCGAGACGTATCTGGCCCGAGGTCGAGTCGACGGCGGCACGCAGCTCGCGCTCCAGCCGTTCGTTGTCGTGCAGTAGCGCATCGAGGCGCGCAGAGACTCCCGGATCGCGCCTGGCACGAAGGGCGGCGTAAAGACCGAGAAGCGAAATTAAAAGTGCCGCAGCAAGCACCGCGCTGATGATTTCGATCATGCCGCGATGATACGGGCCGGAACGCTCGACTTGCCGCGCGAAACGCGCGCTGCGGTGGCCCTGATACGACGTCCTACGCTTCGCGCAGCGTCGCCAGCGGCGGCGTCTTCAACACTCCGCGCAATCCGAACCAACCGCCGATCAACGCTGCGGCGGAACCGCCGGCGACCCCGGCAACGAATACCCACGGCGAGACGCGGTATTCGAACTCGAAGCCATACGTTGCAAGCACCCAGCCGACCACACTCGCACCGATCGCGGCGAGCAAGCCCGCCAGACCGCCTATGCAGACCATCTCGGCAACTTGAGCGCGTGAAAGCTGCCGCCGCGAGGCGCCAAGCGCACGCAACAAACCGGCTTCGCGTACCCGCTCGTCGCGGCTCGACGGCCAGCGCTGCGTACAGCACCAGCACGCCGGCGGCCAGGGTGAACACGAACAGGAACTCGACTGCCGCGATCACCTGATCGATTACCGCCTGAACTTGGCGGAACACGGCCGTCATATCGACTACGGTCAGATTCGGGAACTGCTGCAGCAACTCGCCGGTGAGATTCGCCTGTGCGACCGGCAGATGAAACGCAGTGATGAAGCTCGCCGGCATGTCTTTCAGCAACGATGGCGGCATGATGACGAAAAAATTTGCGCGCATCGAGTCCCAATTGACTTTGCGCAAGCTGGTCGCACGTGCAGTGACGAGTTGCCCGGCGATGTCGAACGTCAGCGAATCACCGAGCTTGATGCCGAGCGTCTCGGCGATGCCTTCCTCGATCGACAGCTCCTGGCTGCCGTCGGCGAAACCAGCGGCCGGCAGTGATACGGTTGTGCGACGGGGCCTCTGTCATATAAGACAGATTGAATTCGCGGTCGACCAATCGTTGTGCACGATCGCCGGTAAACGACTCCGGGCCCACTTTGCGTCCGTTGATTTCGATCAACCGTCCACGAATCATCGGATGCAGCGGCGCGTCGAGTCCCGCTGCATTCAGCTGCGCGCCAACCGCGGTGGCTTGATCGGGCTGAATGTTGACTACGAAACGATTCGGTGCATCAGGCGGTGCGGCCTTCCGCCATGCATCGACCAAATCGGTGCGCGTCACCGTCAGCAGTAGCAGCGCCATCAACCCGACGGCGAGCGAAACCAGTTGGATGATCGTGGCCACCGGTCGTCGCTGCACGGCGGCGATCGCGAATCGCCATGAGATTCCGAGTTTTCCCGTCAAGGCTCGTAGCGGTGCAAGCAGTTTGAGCACCAGCCACGCCACCAGCGCAAACACCACCAGCCCGCCTGCAAAGCCGCCAGCGGTCAGGCTGCCGATCTTCAGATCGTTGGACGACCACAGCAGCAGCGCGAAGAAGCCGACCAGTCCGGCGAAATAGCCGAGCGCCACGCGCCCGGTCGGCAGCCCGACGTCTTTGCGCAGTACGCGCAGCGGAGGTACGTGGCGCAGTTGCGCCAGCGGCGGCAACGCAAAGCCGAGCAACAGCACCAGTCCGCACGCAAATCCCTGCGCGCCCGGCAACAACGACGGCTGCGGCAGCGTGGTTCGAATGAGTGAACCGAGCGCATTGAGCAATACATAGTGCGTCGCGTAGCCCAGCGCCATGCCGATAATGCATGCCGCCAGGCCGATCACGATGAACTCCAACGCGAACAACCGGAAAATGTCGGCCTGCGCGAGGCCGAGGCAGCGCATCATCGCGCACGAATCCAGGTGCCGCAGTGAAAAACGGCGCGCCGCGGCAGCGACCGCCACTGCAGCGATCATTGCCGCCAGCAACGCGACCAATGCCAGAAATCGCTCGGCACGGTCGAGCGTGCGCTGCATCTCGGGGCGACCGCCTTCAAGCGTCTCAATGCGCTGCCCGCGATGCAACCTTTGCTGCAGCGCCTCCGAATACGCGCCAACTGCAGAATATTCGCCGGCGACGAGCAGACGATAGGTGACGCGACTGCCATTGGCGATCAGCTGAGTGGCCGCCAGATCCTCGATGTTCAGCATCACGCGCGGCGCGAAGTTGAGGAACCCCGTGCCACGATCGGGCTCGATCGCAATTATTTTGCCGATGCGAAACGTCTTCTCGCCAAGCTTCAGCGCATCACCCGGTGTGGCACCAATCGCCTGCAGTAGTTGGTCGTCAACCCACACCTCGCCACGCGCAGGGATCTCGCGCGTCACCCTGTCCTCCTGCCCGATCGCGTCGGCGACGCGCAGATTGCCGCGTAGCGGATAGCCCGCCGACACCGCCTTGATCGCGGACAGCGAGCTGCGATCGGCGTCGGCCGCGCTGATAGCCATGCTGGGAAACGTTACAGTCTGTGCGATCTGCAGCTTCGCAGCGTTCGCGCGTGCCGCGTGACCGGCATCGATCGGCGTATCCGAGCTCAGCACAAGGTCGGCGCCGAGCAGTTGCGTTGCATCGCGTTCAAGCCCGAGCCGGATCCGATCCACCAAGAAGCCAACGCTGGTCACGGCGGCAACGGCGACGACCAACGCGGCCGCCAGCAGCCGCAGCTCGCCGGCGCGCCAGTCGCGCAAGGCCATGCGCAGCGACTGCGCCACCAAGTGGTTGAAGTTCACGGCGCAAGTATCGCAGTTAACCCCTTTTGCGTTTCGCAGCCGTTTCAAGCGGGATCACGACAGCCCGTAGGAGAATCCCGTGTCCGCCACCGCTTCAGCATCGATCAAAACCGCCGTCGCTGCCGCATTGGCAGCCATATCAGCCGGTGGCGCCAACGTTGCCGGCCAGGCGGCCGCGCCAGCCACCGCACTCACTATCTATAGCAACGCTGCGCCCGGATCGATCTCTCCGGATGCATATCGATCGCCCGGACGCGGCGCGGTTCCCGGTTATGCGGTGGTACGGCAGGAACGCGATCTAGATCTGACCAAGGGGCGCAACGCAGTGCGCTTCACCGACGTGGCCGCGCTGATCGACCCGACGACGGTGGCATTCGAATCGATGACCGATGCCAAGGGCACTACGGTGTTGGAACAGAACTACCAGTTCGATCTCGTCAGCACCGACAAGTTGCTGCAGAAGTATGTCGATCGGCCGATTGCCGTCGATCAGATTCGCGGTCAGAGCACCGAGTCGTTCAACGGAACATTGCTGTCGACACAAGGTGGCATCGTCCTGCGGCGCGACGACGGCACGGTGCAGATTCTTCCGCACAACGCCGGTGTTCGACTGCCCGCGCTGCCGGGCGGCTTGATCACACGGCCGACCTTGGTGTGGGACGTCGCAGCTCAACGGCCCGGCACGCATCGCAGTCGCGTCTCGTATCAGACGCAGGGGCTTACGTGGTGGGCCGATTACAACGTCGTTTACGCCGAAGGCGCCAATGCAAACGCGTGCCGGCTCGATGTTGGCGCGTGGGTCAGCATCGTCAACCAGTCAGGTGCGAGCTATGCCGATTCGAGACTGAAGCTGGTCGCCGGCGATGTGCATCGCGCACCGGCGACTGCAGCGCCTGCGTCGCGAGTATCGGAAAACCGCGCCGCGAAGGTAGCGCAGGAGATCGATGGATTCGCTGAGAAATCGTTCTTCGAGTATCACCTGTACACGCTGGGCCGCACGACCACGCTGCCCGATAACTCGACCAAGCAGATCGAGCTGTTTCCCGCCGCACGCCGCGTGCCGTGCGAGAAACTGCTCGTTTACTACGGAGCGCCGGGCGGTTATCGCGGATTTCTATCGTCACCGGCGACCGATCGCAACTACGGCGTACAGAGCAACCGAAAGGTTGATGTGTATCTGCAGTTCAAAAATGCAGAGAACAACAACATGGGGATGCCGCTGCCTGCCGGTCGAGTGCGTGTCTCAAAGCAGGACCCGGCCGATCAAACGCTCGAGTTCATCGGCGAGGACATCATCGATCACACGCCACGCAATGAAAATCTGCTGTTAAAGCTCGGCTCCGCGTTCGACGTGGTCGGCGAACGGCGACAAGTGGACTTCAAGGTCGATACAACGCGCAAGACGATGACCGAAGAGATCGAGGTCAAGCTGCGCAATCAGAAAAAGGAAAGAGTCGAAGTGATGGTGAAGGAAAACCTTTACCGCTGGATCAACTGGAACATCACTCAGCGCAGTCACGAGTACCGCAAGGATGACTCACGCACGGTGGTCTTTCCGGTCACGATCGCACCGGGAGCCGAAGCCACCGTGCGCTACACGGTGCACTACACCTGGTAACTAGTTGCCGCCGACGGGAACCTTGCCGATGACGCCTTCGACGTAGTAGTTCATCGCACCGAGCTGAGCGTCGGTGAGCGAACCCGATCGCCAGAACTTCCTTGCCGTCGTTGCTCTTGATCGGCGCAGTGAACGGATGAAACTTGCCGGCTCGAATTTCGTCCTGGCGGGTTTTCACGGCTTCGACCAATTCGGGCGGCAGGTTATCGGCCAGGCCCTGCAAGCGAATGAAACCGTCCTTGATGCCGCCCCACACCGGTGCCACTGACCAGCTGCCGTTCAGCGCTGCTTGTGCGCGTTGTGTGTAGTAGTCACCCCAATGATGCGTGACCGCGACCAACTGAGCGTTCGGGCCAAACTTCGCCATATTCGAGTGGTACGCCACCGCCATCTTTCTCTTTGCTTCCGCGGCAGCCACCACCGCCGTCGAATCGGTGTGATGCGTGACCACATCGGCCCCCTGCGCAATCAATGTGTTCGCCGCATCGCGCTCCTTGCCCGGGTCATACCAGGTGTTGATCCACACGACGCGCAACTGCGCCTTTGGATTCGTTGCGCGCGCGCCAAGGATGAATGCATTGATACCCTGCAGGACTTCCGGAATCGGAAACGCAGCAACATAGCCGAGCGTGTTGGTCTTGCTCATCCGCCCCGCAATCATGCCGGCCAGATACCGTCCCTCATAAAAACGCGCGTTATAGGTGTTGACGTTGGGTGCGGTCTTGTAACCGGTGGCGTGTTCGAAATTCACGTCCTTGAATTCCTCCGCCACCTTCAGCGTCGGATTCATGAAACCGAACGACGTCGTGAATATCAGCTTGTGACCCTGCTGCGCCAGATCGCGAATCACGCGCTCGGCGTCCGCGCCCTCCGGCACCTTTTCCACGAACGACGTGCTGACCTTGGGTCCGAGCGCCTTTGCCATCTGCTCGCGCCCGGCGTTGTGCTGCGTCGTCCAGCCTGCATCACCGACCGGGCTTACGTAGACGAAGCCGATCTTCAGCGGCTCAGTGGTGGCGGCAGCTGACTTGACCGGCTCAGCCTTGGGGGCTGCTTCTTCCTTCCTTCCGCAGCCGGCAGCAAGTGCCACCGCGGTCGCTACCGCAATCCACTTCGCAAACGCTTGCATTCCCGATCTCTGAATGGCGATGCGCGAGTCTACGGGACGACTTCAAGCATTCGGACTGAACGGCTTGCCCAGCGACGCCGGCATATTCAAGCGAATCCAGCGCGGGTCGCGCGAGATCAGTGCGAGCACGACGATCGTCGCCACGTACGGCGTCATCGCCAGCCACTGGGCCGGAACGTCGACGCCCTGCCCCTGCAGATAGAACTGCAGCATCGTTACGCCGCCAAACAGATAGGCACCGAGCAGGAGACGCCCCGGCCGCCAGGTGGCGAATGTGACCAGCGCCAGAGCAATCCAGCCACGCCCCGCGACCATGCCTTCGGACCACAACGGTGTATAGATCGTCGACAGATAAGCGCCGGCCAAACCCGCGCATGCGCCTCCGAATGCCAGTGCCGCACAGCGGATGCGCCGCACCGAATGACCGAGCGCATGCGCGGCGTCCGGCGATTCGCCGACCGCGCGCAAGATCAGGCCGCTGCGTGTGCGAAACAAGAACCACGCGACCGCGGCCGTTAGTGCCAGCGAGAAGTAGACGAGCCAGTGTTGCGCGAACAGCGCCGGGCCGATGAACGGAATGTCGCGCAGTATCTGCACGCCGTCGGTGCCGCGCACCGGCAACGTGTCGCCTTGCAACCCAAGCCCGATGAACGCCGACAGCCCCGCGCCGAACAGCGACAGAGCCAGACCGGTGGCAAATTGATTGGTCAACAAGCCGACCGCGAGCGCCGCGAAGAGCAGCGCCATCACGATGCCGGCGCCCGTCCCCGCCAGGAATCCAAGCCAGTAGTGTCCGGTGAGCAGCGTCGTTGCAAAGCCGACGACCGCAGCCACCAGCATCATGCCCTCGGTACCGAGGTTGACGACACCACTGCGCTCGTTGATCACGACGCCCAGCGCGGCCAGCAGCAGCGGCGTGCCGGCGTTCATCGTGAGTGCGATCAGCGACGCCAGTTCGTCCATCAAGCGGCGGCGCCACGAAAGGATTGCAGGCGATAGTTGACGAACGTGTCGCACGCCAGCAGAAAAAACAGCAGCAGCCCCTGGTAGACACCCGTTAACGCGGACGGCAGACCGAGCCGCGATTGCGCAAGCTCGCCGCCGATGTAAAACAGCGCCATCACCAGCGACGCCAGGATCACGCCGACCGGATGCAGTCGCCCGACAAACGCGACGATGATCGCGGCGAAGCCATAGCCCGGCGAAATCGTCGAAGTCAATTGCCCGATCGGGCCGGCAACTTCGAGTCCGCCAGCAAGTCCGGCGAGCGAGCCCGAAATCAGCAACGCGATCCACAGTGAACGCCGGCTGGAAAAGCCCGCGTAATGCGCAGCCAGTGGCGCAAGCCCCACGACCTTCAATTGAAAGCCGATGACGGTGCGCGCCAGCATCCACCAGATACCCGCGACCGCGAGCAGCGCGAGTACGCCGCCCGCGTTCAACCGCAGGCCTTCGAAGATGATCGGAACGCGCGCTGCGGCTGCGAATAACTCAGTCTGTGGAAATCCGTAGCCGTTTGGATCTCGCCAGGGTCCCTGCACGAGCCATGAGATCAACTGCTGCGCTACGTACACCAGCATCAGGCTCACCAGAATTTCGTTGGCGTTAAAACGATCGCGCAGCCACGCGGTGATCGACGCCCATACGGCGCCACCGGCCATCGACGCCAGCAACACCCACACAAACCACGCACGCGACGACTCCGCGCTTGCCAGTAGCGCAACTCCCCCGCCCGCAATCGCGCCGGCGATCAACTGGCCTTCTGCGCCGATGTTCCAGACATTGGCGCGAAAACATACCGCCAGACCTGCACCGCACAGAATCAGTGGCGTCGCTTTCAGCGCCAGCTCGCTCCAGCCGCGAAGGCTCGCGAGTGGCGCGACGACGAAAACGTTCAATCCCTGCAGCGGACTCGTACCCAGCGCTGCGAAGAGCACGCTGCCGGCGAGAAGCGTCAGCACAATCGCGACGACCGGCGATAACCAGATCCACACACGCGATGCCGTCTCGCGCGGCACAAGCCTCCACGAACTCACGTGGCGTGCTCCGCGTTCTCGGTCCGGTGATTCTCGGCCGGCCAGAAGCCGGCCATCCAGCGTCCCAGTTCACCGACACTGAGCTCGTGTGGCGCCTTCGACCGGGACAGACGTCCGCCGGACATCACCATCAATCGATCAGCTAGTTGATATAGCTCGTCGAGCTCCTCCGACACGATCACGATTGCGCAACCGGCCGCTCGCAAAGCGATCAACTCGTTGCGAATCGACGCGGCAGACCCGACATCGACGCCCCATGTGGGCTGATCGAGCAGTAGCACCCGCGGCGCAGGCAATACCTCACGCCCGACAATGAACTTCTGCAGATTGCCGCCGGAGAGCGTTTCGATCTTCTGCGCGGTCGTTGCGGCCTGCACACGAAAGTGCTGCACGATCCGCGCGGCGTCGTCGTTTGCCTTGGCGACGTTTAACACGCGGCTTGAGCGCAATGACGCGTCCGTTAGCGAGACGTTCTCGGCGAGTGTCATGCCAGCGACCGCTGCGTGGCCCAATCGCTGCTCGGGCACGTAACGCAGACCGAGCACCCGACGCTGCGCTGGATTCAGCCGGCCAACGGGCCGACCGAACAATCGCACCGCGTCGGGCTCGACTCTCCACTCTCCGGCAAGCGCTGCCATCAAGGCCTGCTGTCCGTTCCCTGATATGCCTGCGATGCCGACGATCTCGCCGCTTCGCACTCCGAACGACACATCATCGAGACGATCGCGTTGATCGGAGCCTGGCACGCTCAGCCGGGTCACTTCGAGTGCCATCTCACCGGCCGAAGATTCGCGCGCCGCAATCACCGGTGGTTCGGCGCCCAGCATCAGGCGCGCCAGGCTCGCCTCGGATTGCGATCGGGGATCGACTTCGGCAACGATCTTGCCGGCGCGCATCACCACGCAGCGCGTCGCGAGGTTGCGGACTTCGTGCAGCTTGTGGCTGACGAAGATGATGCTGACACCGTCGGCCGACAACTCTCGCAGGGTCTCGAACAATCGATCGACCGCCTGCGGCGTCAACACCGACGTCGGTTCATCGAGGATCAGCACCCGCGGCGCGCTCATCAGCGCACGCAAGATCTCGATGCGTTGTCGCTCGCCGACCGACAGATCGTGCACGCGCTGCGCTGGATCGATTTCGAGTCCGTAGCGCGCGGCGAGCTCGAGAACGCGTGATTTGATCGCCGAGATAGGCGCAGCCGGCAAGCCGAGCGCGATGTTCTGCAGCACGCTGAGCGATTCGAATAGCGCGAACTGCTGAAACACCATCGCGATTCCGAGCGAGCGCGCTCGCCGCGGGCTGTCGATATCGACGATGACGCCGTCGACCGCAATCGTTCCTCCGTCGGGCTGTGTAACCCCGTACCCGATCTTCATCAACGTGCTCTTGCCCGCACCGTTTTCACCCAACAGCGCGACGATTTCGCCGGGCATTACGTCCACCGAAACCGCGTCGTTAGCAATCGCTGTCGGGTAGCGCTTGGTGATGTTGCGAAACGCGAGACGCGGCGTCATCGAGTCGGTACGCGCTCAGATTTGCGACACCGGGGGCGGAATTTGCCGCTTGCCATTAACGGAGGATGCCCGCAAGGTGACCATCCAACAGGCGCCATTACTGACGGTGCAGGTCGAGGCGGTAACTCCTGCCTATTGTGTATTCGGTCACACGACCGACGTCCCCTA
>CAWAYV010000010.1:0-46568 GCA_963786295.1 uncultured beta proteobacterium
GGCGTCGCCCTGTCACCCGATCGACCGATCCTGCACCAGCTAATACCGCGAGCGCGAATGACGCCGTCGAGTTCCGAGACGCTGACGAGCACGCTGCCCGCGCGGCTCGACGCGCTGCCCTGGTCGCGTTGGCATTGGCGCGTCGTGGCGGCGCTCGGCGTCACGTGGATTCTCGACGGCCTCGAGGTCACCGTCGTGGGCTCGCTCGGCCCGGCATTGCAAGACCCCGGCACGCTCGGGCTCTCGGCCAGCGAGATCGGTTGGGCAGGCTCGGCGTACGTCGCGGGTGCCGTGCTCGGCGCACTGTTTTTCGGGCGGCTTGCGGACCGGCTCGGACGCAAGCCGTTGTTCCTTGTCACGCTGTCCGTCTATCTAGTTGGCACGTTGCTCACGGCCGCGACGTTCGACTTCGAGTCGTTCGTGTTCTGCCGGTTTCTCACCGGATTCGGCATCGGCGGCGAGTACGCAGCGATCAACTCCGCCATCGACGAGTTGATCCCGGCGCGCGTACGCGGCCTCGTCAACCTTGCGATCAACGGCAGCTTTTGGATCGGCGCCGCGGCGGGCGCGGCTTTGAGTATCGTCTTGCTCGAGCCCGGCCGTTTCGGCCCCGATGTGGGTTGGCGGCTCGCGTTCGCGTTCGGCGCCGTGCTGACGATTGCGATTCTGCTCGTACGGCGCTATCTGCCCGAAAGTCCGCGTTGGTTGATGACGCGCGGCCGTCTCGCGGAGGCCGAGCGCGTGGTGGCCGACATCGAAGCTGAGGTTGCGCGCGAACACGGCCCCTGCCCGGAGTGCAAGGATGCCCTTGCGATTAAGGTGCGCCCGCACCTGTCGTGGCGGGAAATCCTGCGCCTGCTGCTCACGCGCTACCGCCGGCGCACGCTGCTCGGCTTCGTGCTCATGGCTGCGCAAGCGTTCTTCTACAACGCAATTTTCTTCACTTATGCGCTCGTGCTCACGAGCTTTTACGGTGTCGCTGCCGCCGACGTTGGCTATTACATATTTCCATTCGCCATTGGCAATTTCTTGGGACCGCTGATCCTCGGCCGGCTGTTCGATTCGGTCGGAAGGCGCGCGCTGATCGCGGCCACTTACGCGATCGCTGGACTCGGGCTGCTCGTGTCCGGATACGCGTTCGCAGAGGGTTGGCTCGATGCGCGCACCCAGACGTTATGCTGGTCGGTAATCTTCTTCTTCGCGTCCGCGGCTGCGAGCTCCGCTTATCTCACGGTCAGCGAGATTTTTCCGCTCGAGATGCGCGCGGTTTCGATCTCCATCTTCTATGCGATCGGCACCGGCGTCGGTGGCTTCGTCGGGCCTGCGTTGTACGGCACGCTGATCGAAATGGGTAGCCGTTCGGCGCTGTTCGCCGGTTACGCCGTCGCGGCGATCCTCATGGGCAGCGCGGCCTTGGTCGCGGCGCTGCTCGGCATCGACGCCGAGCGCAAGCCGCTCGAGACGATCGCGCGCCCTCTGTCCGCCGATTAGGCTTTCTTGACCCAAGCGGAGCACCAGCCCTTAGCGGCCACTTCGCGCCCAGCGAAGATGTCACACGGACCCCACGGATCAGTTGCCTTGGCCTTGTAGAAGTTGCAGTTCGAGCACAGTTGGTCGGCCTGGAATTTCGGGAATTTTGCTTTGTCGACCTTCGCGGCGTCGTGCTTGTAGCCGAGCTGCTGCGCTTGAGGTTCGTTCTCCTCGACGCGCTTCGCGGGCGTGCCGGACTTGGCGGCCTGCGCCAACGCGCCACCGCTGCGCGCAGCGGCGACCGTGACAACCGCGATTGAACTGAGCTTCAACCATTGACGACGTCCGGGGCGGAAAGATGCGTGCGACATACGACCTCCTTGACTCGATGTGGCTAAAAGTGGCCCGATCAAGGCGCAGAAAGTTCCCGCGCTTATGACCGGGCATGTTCCTTCACGACGCGGCACGCAAATGCCGTGCCGGAAATGAGCTCGCCTGGGGAAGAGCGCGTGGAGCGGACCCCGATGCAACGCATCAAAATTGCACGTCGCTTGCGCCGCGAAGTCGGGCGTTTGACGCCTTAAGTGACGCCAAAGCGTTGGTTCCGCCACTTCGCCCGTTAGATGCCGTGCATTCCACCGGTTTCTCCGCGCTGTGCGCGACTCCTCGGTGTGCTGCAATTCCCGGAGGGTTGGCCTGGCAGCCGTGAGCTGGAGGAAAGTTGACTTGATGTCCCCGAGAAACAATCTGCGATGCCGGTCGTAGCGGTCATCAATCGCAAGGGCGGTAGTGGCAAGAGCACGCTGGCCACGCACCTTGCTGGCTATTGCGCCAACGCGGGTGCTGCGGTGATTCTCGGCGACGTCGATCGCCAACTATCAACTCAAATTTGGCTACGCCAGCGCAAGACACGGCAGCTCGGCCACGCCAAGGAGATCAGGGGCTGGAGCATCGATCCCAGGAGCTTCGTCCGCCCACCCGCCGGCATCGAACATGTCATCGTCGACACACCGGGCGGTCTACGTGGCTTCGATCTGGCGCGGGTCGTCATGTACGCGGACGCGATCCTGATACCGGTGTGCAACTCTATCTTTGATCGGGAGTCGGCGGCCGAATGCCTGGCCGAACTGCGCGCGCTCCCCCGTGTTGCGACAGGCCGCTGCAAGCTGGCCGCAGTCGGCATGCGGCTCGACGCTCGCACCAAGTCGGCGGAGATCCTGCAGGCCTGGGCGACGAGCTTGAGTGTTCCGTTCATTGCCGTGCTGCGCGAATCTCAGGCCTATGTCCGCTGCATCGAGAAAGGACTTTCAGTTTTCGATCTGCCGGCCACGCAGGTTCAGACCGACCTCGCGCAGTGGGAGCCGATCCTGGATTGGCTGCAACCGATCATGCAGCCGGCACAGCGGGCCGCCGATGATATGCAGCGAACTCCGCCGCGGCTGCACGCTACAACCAGCTCTGCCGTCAATGGCGCCACGACACGGGAGCCCGCGCAGCGAGCGTTGGAACCGATTTCGCCCGAGCGACAGCGCGCGCCCAGCCCGCCCAAGCAAACTGCGATCGCCGTCTCTACATTGCGCCGTTTGCGTGACGCGTTGCCGATTCCACGATTCCTGCAACGCACGCCGTAGCACTCACCTCCAGATCCGCAGTTCTTTTCGACCCGCAGTAACGGCACAGTAACGAGGCCCTAGCTAAATTGACCTTCATGTCGCACGCTGCGGCATCGCAAGCGGCGAGCTTTTCCTAGGGGGTCTCATGAAAAGCCATTTTCGATCCGCGGTTCGCGTTCTCGTGGGACCAGTAACGAGGCCCTCGCTACATTGACCTTCATGTCGCATGCTGCGGTATCGCAAGCGGCGAGCTTTTCCTAGGGGGTCTCATGAAAAGCCATTTTCGATCCGCGGTTCGTGTTCTCGCGGGGATGACGCTCACCGCCGCAGTCGGCGTGAGCTCTGCGCAAACGCCAGCGCAGATGGAATACGAGCGCCAGCAACGCGAGTACCGGCAGCAGCTAGAGCGCCAGCGCGAGCAGCAGCAACAGCAGCAGCAGCTGATGAATGAGAACGCGCGACGCCAGCAGGAGCAGTCGAGCCGAATCAATGCGCCCGCGCCGCAGCCAGGTTATGCGCCCCCGACACAGGGATCGTCCGGCGGGACACAAGGGGGACGCGGTGCGGACCCAACGGGCGGAGAGGCAGCGTCGGCTGCACGCGCAATGTGGGAGAAGCGTCCTGCGCTGCCGCCCGACCGCAATCCGCTTCTTGGTAAGTGGACGCGGCCGGCCTCGACCCGCACCAACTCATCGGATCCGTTCGCTGCTCTCGCGGCAATGGCCAAAGGCGGCCTGTGCGAAGTCCTCTTCGGTGGCGGCGTCTTCGAGTTCCGTCCGGATCGGTTGGTCGGCATGGACGAGCGCACGCCCGCGCAGGAACTCGATCGCGTCGAATATCGCGGCGACGCCAAGCGCGTCGTGGTGCTGCCCAAGACGACGTTCAAGTTGATCGAGTTCGACTTCGAAGGCCCGGACCGCATCAACTGGGCCAGCCAGAAGTGCGTGCTGGTGCGGGTCGGCGCCGCGTCGAGCAGCGCTTCGGCAGCCAAGCCAGCGACGAGCGCTGGCGCTGTCGCGTCGAGCAGCGCTTCTGCCACCAAGCCGGAGACGGTCGCCAGCGCAGCCACCACGTCGTCCGGCTCGACCGCCGGCGGCGTGCTTGCCTTTTCGGTGGGCGCGCCGTCGGCCGACAACAAGGTCGCGGGCCGCACGCTCTGGGTGTTGAAGCAGGATGCTCAGGTAGCCCTGATCCGCGGGGGTTTGAAGTCGACCCCGTATGCCACCGTCCTGCAGAACTGGATGCGCGCCTGCGCCGAGAAGACACCAGACTGCGAAAAGGGCATTCGAGCGCTGCAGGCCTTCAGCGTCGGCTACGTAACGACCGATGCCAATGGTCACGCTCAGACACCCTTGCCGGCAGGTCGCTATTGGGTGTTAAGCGATGCGAAAGTCGGCGGCAAGCGAATGATGTGGCACGAGCTCGTGGATGTGAAGGCGGGTAATCAGTCGCTCACGCTTGACCAACGCAACGCGATGCCGGTCGAGTAGCCGCAAGACTCAGGAAGAGTCACGAAGGGATATGTGGGACCGCTATCGGCCATAACCGGACTATCGGTGTCCTTCCCAAGGTTGGAAGGAAGCGTCAAGACTAAGGCGGGCGCCTGCCGAGCCCGCCTTGCGCGAACAGTGCCGCGATCCAGTCCACGAAGACCCGCACTTTCGCGCTGAGGTGGCGATTCGCGGGGTAGAGGACGTGGATCGGAATAGGCTCCGGCTGCCACGCGGCGAGGACAGTCTTGAGTTCGCCGAGCGCGGCTTGCTTCATCATGAAGGCCGGCATCTGCGCGATGCCAAGGCCGGCACGCGCAGCAGCAAGATGCGCGTTGCTTTCGTTGACGGCGACCGTGTGGCGAGCTTCGATCTCGATGCGCTTGCCGTCGCGTTCGAAGGCAAGCGGCAGCATGCGGCCGGTGCGCGCAGAGGTATGGGCCGCGACCACGTGGCCACTCTCCAGGTCGGAGGGATGCGTCGGCGTTCCGTGACGTTTGAGATACGCCGGTGTCGCGCACGTGACCCATGGAAGGTCACCGATATGGCGTGCGACCAATGATTGCTCCTGCTCCGTGAGCGAACCACCCCGGATAACGCAATCCACATTCTCGCCGATGAGATCGACCATCCGGTCGCTGACGCCGAAATCAAGCTGGATTTCCGGGTAGCGTCCCACGAACGAAGGCAGCGCCGGGATGATGAACATGCTGGCAATGCTGCCGCCCGCGTCGACGCGCAGCCTGCCCTTCGGGCTTGCCTGCGCGTTCGCCACAGTGGACTCGATGTCTTCGAGATCGCCCAGTAATCGCGTCGCACGCTCGTAATACGCCGCGCCGTCTGGCGTGACCACGACCTTGCGAGTCGTGCGATTCAGCAGCCTCACGCGCAAGTGTTTCTCGAGGCCTTGCACGAGCTTCGTCACGGTGGGCTTCGGCATCCGCAGTGAGTCGGCCGCCTTGGTGAAGGTCCCGGCCTCCACCACCCGCGCATAAACCTGCATCGCGAGCACCACGTTCAGCTTTGGATTCACGTTCATTAGCAGGAGTGGTTCGGGGACGGTTCATCAATTATTCCCTATTGGAAATAAAGAAGCCACGAGAAAGCTGTTTATTCGCCGTGATGAAACACATAAATTTCGTTCACTCAATCAACTTTCACAGGAAAACCGAGATGAACAAGAAGCTGTCAGGAAAAGTCGCCCTGGTCACCGGCGGTTCGCGTGGCATCGGCGCCGCTACCGCCCGGGCGCTCGCCGACGACGGCGCAGACGTCGCGATCAGCTACGCGAACTCTGCCGACAAGGCGAAGGCGCTGGTGCGCGAGCTGCAGGACAAGGGCGTCCGTGCAGTGGCATTTCAAGCGGATCAGGGCGACGCGAGACAGGTAACGCAACTCGTGCGCAAGGTCGCCGACCACTTCCGCCATCTCGACATCCTCGTGAACAGTGCAGGTGTTTTCGTGACCGGCCCGGTCGGCGAGGTCGATGCCGCGGCGATGGATCGGCAGTTTGCGATCAACGTGGGAGGCGTGGCGACTGCGGTGCGCGAAGCCGCGAAGCTGATGAGCGAAGGCGGACGCATCATCTCCATCGGATCGGGCGCCGCGACGTCATCGCCGTGGCCCGGCATTGCCGACTACTCGGCAAGCAAGGCGGCAGTGGCGGCGTATACGCGCGGATGGGCACGTGACCTCGGGCCGAAGGGCATCACGGTCAACGTCGTGCAGCCGGGCCCGATTGACACCGACATGAATCCCGCCGACGGGGCGTTCTCGGACATGCAGAAGGCGGGCACGGCGCTCGGCCGATACGGACGCCCGGAGGAGATCGGCGCCACGGTGGCGTTTCTCGCGAGCAAGGGTGCGGCGTACATCACGGGCGCCAGCATCGACGTCGACGGCGGCTACAACGCCTGACCCCCTATCAAGGAGAGCGAATTGAAGATCGGAATCATCGGCGCTGGCGCGATCGGGCAAGCCGTCGCCAAGCAGGTCGTCACCGCGGGGCACGAAGCCCTGCTCAGCAACAGCCGCGGCCCGGACTCGCTGCGGGACATCGTCCAGCAGCTTGGCGCACATGCTCACGCCGTGACGACGCGGGAAGCGGCGGGCGCTGACATCGTCGTGCTGTCCGTAACCTGGGATGCTGTGCCGCAGGCCCTCGCGGACCTGCCGCCTTGGAACAACCGCATCCTGATCGACGCGACGAACCCCGTAGTGCAGCCCGGCTTCAGGCTCGCGGACCTTGACGGCAAGACTTCGAGCGAGGTCGTCGCGTCGTTGGCGAAAGACGCGCGCGTGGTCAAGGCCATGAACACGCTCCTCGCCAAAGTGCTTGCATCCGATCCTCGCGAGGCCGGTGGGCGGCGCGTGCTCTTCATTTCCGGTGACGACGCGACAGCGAAGAAAACGGTGGCCGGGCTGCTCGAGGAGTTCGGGTTCGCAACGATCGACCTTGGCACGCTGAAGGTCGGCGGAGGTCTCCAACAGTTTCCCGGTGGACCGCTGCCGGTGCACAACCTGATCAAGATCGCTTGATTCGAAACCCTGATGAAAGGAACGCCTATGAATTCCAGGAACGGCCTGGGCGCATTGCTGACACCGGACAACTGCGCCTTGATTCTCATCGACCATCAGCCCTTCCAGTTCGCGGGCCTGCGCAGCCACGACACGCAGACGGTCATCAACAATGTCGTCGGGCTGGCCAAAGCGGCCAAGGCCTTCGGAGTGCCGACGCTTTTCACCACCGTCGTCGAAGAGCGCGGCGGCTACCTGCTCAAGCAGTTGCAGGACGTTTTTCCCGATCAGAAGCCGATCGACCGCACGTTCATCAATACATGGGAGGACGCGCGCGTCGTCGACTGGGTGAAGAAGACCGGCAAGAAGAAGATCGTGATGGCGGCGCTGTGGACCGAGATCTGCTTGGCGATGCCGGCGATCCACGCGCTCGGGGAAGGTTACGAGGTCTACATCGTGACCGACGCTTCCGGCGGCGTGAGCCTCGAGGCGCACGAGATGGCGGTTCAGCGAATGGTCCAGGCCGGCGCCGTGCCTCTCACTTGGACGGTCTTCGCCTCGGAGCTTCAGCGCGATTGGGCTCGAACCGCGACCGTGCCCGCCGTCGCGCAGATGCTCATCGACCATATGGGCAACGTCGGCACGAGCTTCCTGTGGGAGCAGCAGTTGCTCGCCTCGTCCAGCGCGCAAACCAGCGTCGAGCGATCGAAGGTGGCTGCATGAATGCCGCCCGGCTCCTTCTCATCATCCTGGGGGCACTCATGATCTCTAGCTCGGCGGGTGGCGCGAACGCGGACAGCTACAAGAAGGACGTGATCCTCTTTTACGAAGCGTTCGCCACGAAACAGCCGGCGCTCCTCGACCGGATCCTCGACGCGCAGTGGGTGGACATCCCGCCGGCGCCCGACCAGCCCCCGGGACCCGCCGGTGGAAAGCAACTGCTCGCGGAGCTGACACGGGCATTCCCCGACCTGGACATCAAGGTGGAAGACGTATTACGCGACGGCAACAAGGTGATCGTGCGCTCGACTCTGTCCGGCACGCAGCGCGAAACCTTCCTCGGAATTCCGGCGAAGGGCCGCAGGATGAGCATCCAGGCCGTCGACATCCACGAGTTCAGGGACGGGAAGATCGTCCGGACGTGGCATACAGAGGACTGGATGACGGCCCTCCATCAACTCGGGGCGTTCGACAAGTGAACAAGGGTTGCAACTCAAAGCGCGTACGGACTCTGCCGCTCGAGCTCGTGCACGTTGACTGCCAGTTGCTGCGAGTGCGCGGCGAGTTCGATCGATGCGTATCAAGAGTCCACTACGCTCCTGCGTCAGGCGAACAAGTTCCGTTGCGAGCCAGGCGCGACGATCGATCGGCACGGCCGGTAACACGAGTTCGGCGGTGACGCTGGCCATCGCGGCATTCGTGTGTGCAAGGCCTTCGCGCGCGTTGCGTAGCCGCGAGTTTGTCGTGCGCAGTTCGGCGCGTGCATCGTGAATCTGCCGTCCCCATTGATACGCATTGACGAAGGCCGTCTCGGTGGAACCCGAGCACACGTTGGCGTAACCGGTGCCGTTTAGTCCGGCACGAAAGCCATTCTTCGGCTGGCAGTATTCGCGCAGACCGCGCTCGCGGCCTGCGCTGTAGGCGGCGAGGTTCGGCGTCACCTGATGCTTGGCGCAGGCCACGCGATGCGCGCCGATGTGCTCGGCCGGAAATCCACGCAGGCCGTCTTCGTAGCCGATCGTTTGCCAGTCCGCCAGCGCGCACTCGTCCTTGCTCATTCCGGTGGCGCAGGCGCCGAGCAGGATGGCGGCGAGCAGACCGACGAAGCAGGCGAGAACAGTTCTGTGAGATGTGCTCATGGTGCGGACGATTTTGGACTCGCCAAGCGCAGGACGAAGCGTGAAATTGACGCGGAATTACGACGGCTTAAAGGTGGTTAGACTGGATTGACCAAGTCCAACAGCTGATCGGAATTGCGGCATGTTGCAGCTCCTTCAGTTCGTATGTGGGCTGATCGCTGAACGCTTCACGAATCGTCCACTGGGAGTTCGCATTCATGCGTAATCGTCCGCTAGGCCGCACCGGCCTATTCGTTTCTGAACTCTGCCTGGGCACGATGACCTTTGGCGGTGGCGAAGGGATGTGGGCTCAGATCGGAAATTTGCAGCAGGCTGACGCTGAGCGGCTGATCGGGCAGGCGCTCGATGCCGGTATCAATTTCATCGACACGGCGGACATGTATTCCGGCGGCCTGGCCGAGCAGATCGCGGGGCAGGCGCTGAAGAATCTGAAGGTGCCGCGTGAGAGCGTGGTGGTGGCCACCAAAGTCTTCGGCGAGATGGGGCCCGGGCCAAACATGCGCGGGGCCTCGCGCGGCCACATCCTCGACGCTGTGAAAGCGAGTCTCAAGCGCCTTCAGCTCGATCACATCGATCTTTATCAGATTCATGCATTCGATGCGGCGACGCCGATCGAAGAAACGATGCGCGCGCTCGATCAGCTCGTGCGCGACGGCCACGTTCGCTACATCGGTGTATCCAACTGGGCCGCATGGCAGATCGTTAAGGCGGTTGGCATCGCGGAGCGACTCGGTCTGGCGCGCTTGGAATCGCTGCAGGCTTACTACACGATTGCCGGCCGCGACCTCGAGCGCGAAATCATTCCGATGCTGCGCAGCGAAGGGATCGGCCTGTTGGTGTGGAGCCCACTTGCGGGCGGATTGCTCAGCGGCAAGTTCGGACGCCAACAGAAGGCAGAGCAAGGAAGCCGGCGCACGACCTTCGACTTTCCGCCGGTGAACCTGGAGCGCGCTTATGCGTGCATCGACGCGATGCGACCGATCGCGCAAGCGCGCGGCGTCTCGGTGGCTCAGATCGCATTGGCATGGTTGCTCGCGCAGCCGCAAGTCACCAGCGTGATCATCGGTGCAAAACGGCCCGAGCAACTGGCAGACAACACTGGCGCTGCGCAAGTCGCGCTCAGCGCTGATGAGTTGAAGCAGCTCGATGAAGTGAGCCGATTGCCGTCAGAGTATCCGGGATGGATGTTGGAGCGGCAGGGTCAATCTCGGCGCAAGCAGATGAGTGAGGGTCAGATCTAGCGATTACGCGACAGGCGCCCAAGCTGGCGCAGTACCCGCGCCTGGCTTAGCCGGATGAGCAAATAATCACAGCGCTCCGCACGCTGCCAGAGCTCTCTCGGCGCTGTCTTCCCAGCCTCGATTCGCGGCCGGGCTCGCCGGGCTCGGATGGGGTATGAAGCCCACCCGAACGTTCGTTCCCGTCAACGCAAGCGCGGCGCGCCGCTCGGCAAAGCGCCCGACGCCGAGTACGCACTCCGGTGCCAGCTGACGAACGATCTCACGCAATGCGTGATCACAATGGACCGCTATGGCGCGCTGCACGTCGCGGGGCAACTTGTCGAGCGGCAAATTGGCTCCGCTCGCTTCCAGAAAGAGCAGGGGGCAGTAATTCGTGACGAAGTAGCGTGCGAAGAATCGCTCCGGCGATCCGAAGCGGCGACGCGCCCAGCCCCAAAGCCGTTGGCCGCTGACTTCGGCGCGGTGACAAGCAAAGCCGGCCACAGGCCGCTTAGGATGTTCGCGCTCGGGCTTACCGACAGGGCCTTCGATTCCAAGCCAATCGCGAACGCTTGCAACCTCGCCGAACGGAACTCCGGTCTGCGCCATTCCAAATGGCCCCGGATTCATGCCGAGCAGCAGTGCCTGGTTCCTCGTTGCGCCAAAGCGCTCGACGTAGCGTGCATACGGCGCTCGCGCATAGATCAGTGGGTTGTAGACGTACGCGACCGGTGACCGAAAGCGCAGAGGCGAGAGTGCGCTGACAAGTTCGTCGGCGATTGCGAGCAGCGGACTCTGCACCGGGTCAAAGCACTTCGTTGAACAGGTAAAAGACGTTGTCGATTAGGCGGTGCTTCAAGCCGCGCTTGCGCCACGTCTCGAGCTTGATCTCGTGGCATTTTGGAGCGTACTTCTCGAAAATCTCTTCGAGCCTGCGCGCCGTCGCCGCGTCGCAAAAGCTCAGCGTGATCTCGTCATTGGTCTCGAATGACCGGTCATCGAAATTGGTCGATCCGATCGCGCACCATATGCCATCGATCGTGATCACCTTCTGGTGCAACAAGGTCGACGGATACTCGAAGAGGCGCACACCACAGCGCAGCAGCTTCTCGAAGTTCCGATGCCCTGCGTGCTGCACCATCGGATTGTCCGAGCCACTGGTCGCCGGCATCATCACTCGCACGTCGACGCCGCGCTTGACTGCCTCGCCGAACGCATCGATCGCATCAGGCTCGGGAATGAAGTACGGGTTCTGGATCCAGATTCGCTTTCTCGCGCAGCAGATCACCGCATGGTGCAGGATCTTCACGGCAGGCGCGGAACCTTCCGGCTTGACGTAGGCGGCGTGGATGGTGACATCGCCGGCGCGCTCCAACCGGGGGAAAACGTCATCGCCCATGAACATCTCACCGGTTTCCTCGACCCAGTTCTCACTGAACGCCGACTGCACGCTGTGCACGATGGGACCCCGAAGCCGGACGCTGACATCTGCGTAGTGATCCTTGTCCTCCGCGTTGCCGAGCCAGGTGTCGACGATGCAGTGACCACCGAGCAGCGCGACGCGGCCGTCAAGCACGACGAGCTTGCGGTGGTCGCGCTCGTTCATCACGCCGATGTTGCGCAGGTGCAAGCCGTGAAACTTCACCAGCTTGCAACCGGCCTCCTTCAGTTGCTGTTCGACGGCTTTACCCACCTTCCGACATCCGTTCGCGTCGAGCAGCACGCGCACGGTTACGCCTGCGCGGGCTCGTGCCGACAGCGCGTCGGCGACGCGCTTGCCCAACACGCCCTCTTTCCACAAAAAGTTCTCGAAGTGAACCGAGCGCTTCGCCGCTGCAATCTCGTCGACGAGCACGTCGAAGAAGGCGCCGTTCTCGAGGACTTCGACGCTGTTGCCTTCCACCGCCGTGCTGTGGGTAAGACCTGAGAGGGAGGGCATCAGATCGTCGATCGATGCGTCTGAATCGACGCGTAGCTCAGGATCGCGATGACTTCTGATCGACCAGATGACCAAGACGAAAAAGATGACGATGCCAATGATGATCAGCAGCGCCGTCTGAGGCGTAATGGTTAGGAACTCAGTCATGCAAGGTTCTCCAGAGCCAAATGAGCCGGTCGATGGAATCGGCAGGCGCTCGCGCCGGCGTGGGCCGATCATCGCATCCGCCGTCATCGGTTGCGGACGCTTGCACGCATGAAATGTGCTTGCTCGTGCGGTTTGCGGCGAACTCGGCGCCGCGACGGCGGCTGACACGAGCGGCGCCCCATCCGGTTATCAACAAGCGGAGCGATCGCGTGTCATCGGCAACCATCGGCAACCCGCCGCGCACGCGCGGAAGTTGGGAGCGATGGCTGCCGCGATGCGACCACGATACGGGTGTTGACGCTGAATGCGCATCAAGGCTTCAGTGCTCTGCGACGCCGCAATGTGTTATCGCAGATCCGTGACGAGCTGCGCGCCGACGACGCCCATCTGGTTTTTCTGCAGGAAATTGGCGGTGCCGAGGGCGAGGAGGTTTCGCCGCATCAGTACGAGGTCTTGGCCGATCAGGTGTGGCCGCAACACGCCTACGGACGCAACGCGGTAACGACCGGCGGCCATCACGGCAACGCACTGCTGTCGAAATACTCGATCGTGGAATGGCAGAACATCGACGTATCGGTCGGCGAGGCCGAGCCGCGTGGAATGCTGCATTGTGTGCTCGACATCCCGCGCGCACCGCAGCTGCATGCGGTATGCGTGCATCTCGGGCTGCGTGAATCGCACCGACAGCGGCAGATCGAACGCCTGCTTGATCTGATCGCGCGCATGATCCCGAGCGATGCGCCGCTGGTGATCGCCGGCGACTTCAACGACTGGCGCGAGCGCGCGCATCTGCAGCTGCTGCGTGACTCCTCGCTCGAAGAGATTCACGCCAGCGCGAACGGACATCCGGCGCGCACGTTTCCGGCGCGCTGGCCGTTGCTGCGGCTCGATCGGATCTACGTCCGCAATCTGCGGCACCGGCCGTTGCAGCTACCGCGGCGTCCGTGGGCGACGTTGTCGGATCACGCGCCGCTGGTGGGCGAGGTGCAGATGTGAAGCTCAAGGTCGAATGGGTCAGCGGCAACCGCGTCGAGTTGCTCGAAAACGGCGACGCATATTTCCCAGCGGTCTTCGATGCGATCGATGCGGCCAAGCGAGAAGTCCTGATCGAGACCTTCATCCTGTTCGAAGACCGCGTCGGTCAGGACTTGCAGCAACATTTGATCAGTGCCGCTGCTCGTGGTGTCGAAGTTGACCTGACGGTCGACGGTTTCGGCTCGCCCGATCTTTCTAATGACTTCATCTCAGCGTTGACCGACGCTGGCGTGCGGCTGCATGTTTATGAGCCGACACCGCTCGTTCGCCACCTGAAGCCGCTGCGCCGGCTGCATCGCAAGATTGTCGTCGTCGATGCGCAGGATCGCTTTCGTCGGCGGCATCAACTTCTCCGAAGATCACTTGGAAAGTCTTGGCGCCAGGGCCAAGCAGGACTATGCGGTCCGCATCGAAGGTCCGGTGGTCGAGCACATCCATCGCTTCGCACGCAGGACGTTGGCGCCGGTGCGGCGGCACCTGAACATAGGAGCGCCCGGCGACTACGCGAGAACGGTCAGACCAGCAAGTCGGGTCGCCGTCTCCGAGCCGCAGCACGCTGCCGGGCAGTACCGACGTGGCATTCGTCAGCCGCGATAACCGCCATCACCGCACCGACATCGAGCGCGCCTATCGAATGGCCATCCGTACCGCGCGCGATACGGTGTGGATCGCCAACGCGTATTTTTTTCCCGGTTACCGGTTGCTGCGAGACCTGCGGCGCGCCGCGCCGCGCGGCGTAAAGGTGCACCTGATCCTGCAGAGCGATCCCGACGTGCCGATCGCGCGGACGGCAGGGGAATTGCTGTACGAAAGTCTGATGAAAGATGGCGTGACGATCCACGAATACTGTCGCCGCGAGATGCACGGCAAGGTGGCGATCGTCGATGGCATCTGGACCACGGTTGGCTCTACCAATCTGGATCCGCTCAGCCTGTCGCTGAATCTGGAAGCCAATGTTCTGATCCGCGATGCCGAGTTCGCCGCCACGTTACAGCGCCGTCTGCAGCATTTGATCGAACACGATTGCAAGCAACTGAAGCCTGACGTGCTGCCGCGGCTGACGATGTGGCGCTACATAATGGTGTCTTTGGCGTATCACATTTCGCGCGGGTTTCCGCGCTGGTTACGCGTGCTGCCGTATTCCGGCGCGCGAATCCGTTCTTTCGTTCGCGGCCAGTGTATCGATACCAAGACCGCATTCGATGCGTCGGCAAGGGCGACTGAGCCATGATGAAGCGCTGGCCGCCGACGCGAATGGCTGGCCGCGCATAAAACAAGCTCTGGGGATTGCATTTGCGGTGGCTGTGCTCGCGCTGATCGGCTGGCACGCGCGCGAGATCGACTGGAGCGAAGTGCTGACTGCGCTGCGCGCGTTGCCGCTGACGGACCGTGGCGCTGGGCGCAGTGATAGCCGTCGCTGCGCATGCTGCCTACATCAGTTACGACCTCTTGGCTCGCCGCTATACCGGACACCGGCTCGGCATCGGCCGAACGGCGGCGGTCGCGGGAGTCTGTTTCGCGTTCAATCTGAATCTCGGCGCCCTGGTTGGCGGCGTAGCACTGCGCTACCGGCTGTATGGCCGTTTCGGTCTGACCGCTTCGGTGATCACGCGCATCCTTGGCTTCAGCGTGTTGACGAACTGGATCGGCTACTCGGCGCTGGCGGGCGCTGCCTTCGCCAGCGGCCTGGTCGATCTGCCCGATAGCGCTCCCATCTCGAGCGCTGCCCTGCGCGCGTTCGGCGCGATCTTGCTGCTGGTTGTCGCCGCATATTTGGCGGCATGTCGATGGTCGCGGCGGCGCCGCTGGAATGTGCGCGGCCACACGATCGAGCTGCCGCGGGCACGGATGGCGGTGCTGCAGATCACGGCATCAGTGACGCACTGGTCGCTAGTCGCGGCGGTGCTGTACGTGCTGCTGCAGGGCAAAGTAGGTTTCGTCACGGTACTCGGCACGCTGCTGCTGAGCAGCGTAGCCGGCGTGATCACACACATCCCGGCCGGACTCGGTGTCCTGGAGGCCGTGTTTCTGTCGTTGTTGGCCGGCGCGCATCCGATCAATCAACTGCTTGCGGCGTTGCTCGCATACCGAGCGGTGTTTTACCTGGGGCCACTGATAGTCGCCGGGTTCGCTTACCTTGCGCTCGAATTTGGCGGCGCGCCGCCGCCATGCGCACACTTACGCGCGATCGGGTGCGCGGCTGACATTCAGCTAGGACACCTACATTCCGGAACTAATGTTCTGGCTCACCGACTTCAGACGGCTTTTGGCTGAACCACCTCGATCCCACGGGTGGCGCGCCGAGCGACTAGGCGCCTCACGACAACGAAGAACAATGGCACGAACAGCAATCCGAGAGTGGTCGCGGCGACCATGCCGCCGAAAACACCGGTGCCGATCGCGTTCTGACTACCTGATCCTGCGCCAGTTGCCAGTGCCAGCGGCAGCACGCCACCACCAAACGCCAGCGAGGTCATCAGAATCGGTCGCAGTCGCAGGCGCACAGCCTCGAGCGTCGCCGGAATGAGTTCGACACCTTCGCTCATCTGCTTGAGCGCAAACTGAATGATCAGGATGGCGTTCTTCGCCGACAGTCCGATCGTCGTCAACAGTCCGACCTGGAAGTACACGTCATCCGACAGTCCGCGGCCGGTCACCGTGATCAGCGCGCCCAGGATGCCGAGCGGCACGATCAGCAGCACCGCGAATGGAATCGACCAGCTCTCATACAACGCGGCAAGACACAGGAACACGACGATGATCGACAATCCGTAGAGCAGAGGCGCCTGGGCACCCGACAGCCGCTCTTCGTAGGACAGTCCGGTCCATGCGACTCCAAATCCCGGCGGCAGTTGTGCCGCGAGTCTTTCCATCGCTGCTATCGCCTCGCCGGAACTGTGACCCGTCGCGGCCTGCCCCTGTATCTGGACGGCGGGTGCGCCGTTGAAGCGTTCGAGGCGAGGCGATCCGAACGTCCACTTGCCGCGCGCGAACATCGAGAAAGGAACCATGTCGCCTTGCGCATTGCGCACGTACCACTTGGACAGATCCTCGGGGACCATGCGAAACGGTGCGTCGGCCTGCATGTAGACCTTCTTCACCCGGCCCTTGTCGATGAAGTCATTCACATACGCGCTGCCCCACGCCGCAGACAATGTTGCGTTGACGTCGGCCATCGCCAGCCCCAATGCGCCGGCGTGCACGGTATCGACATCGATACTGAACTGCGGCGTGTCTTCCTGCCCGTTGGGACGCACGGCCACGAGAGTGGGATCCTTCGCCGCCAAGCCGAGCAGTTGATTGCGTGCGGCCATCAGTGCCTCATGACCAGCGCCGGCGCGGTCCTGCAGATACATATCGAAGCCATTCGCCACGCCGAGCTCGAGCACCGCCGGCGGCGCGAATGCGAACACCATCGCGTCACGCAGCTTGGAGAAAGCTGCCATTGCGCGGCCCGCAACGGCCTTGACAGTGTTCTGCGCGCCCGGCCGTTCCTTCCAATCGCGCAGCCGCACGAATGCGATGCCGGCGTTCTGGCCGCTGCCAGCGAAGGAAAAGCCCGCGACAGTGAACAGCGACTCCACCAAGTCCTTCTCGTCGACCAGGAAGTGGCGCTCCATGTCACGCAGCACTCGCAGCGTGCGCTCCTGCGTCGCTCCGGCCGGCAGCACAACTTGCACGAACATGATGCCCTGGTCCTCATCCGGCAGGAACGATGTTGGAAGCCGCAGCAGCAGAAAGATGCCAATAGCGATCATCACGGCGTACGCCGCAAGCCAGCGCAGCGGACCGTTGAGCATGCGGCCGACAGTGCGCCGGTACGCCGCGCTGCCGCGATCGAAACCGCGGTTGAACCAGCCGAAAAATCCGGTGGTGGCGCCGTGCGATCCCTTTTCGATCGGCTTCAGCAACGTCGCGCACAGCGCAGGCGAAAGGATCAGCGCCACCGAAACCGAAAGCAGCATCGCCGAGGCCATCGTGATCGAGAACTGCCGATAGATGACACCGGTGGATCCACCGAAGAACGCCATCGGAATGAACACCGCGGCGAGGACGAGCGCGATCCCGACCAGCGCGCCGGTGATCTGGCCCATCGATTTCTTCGTTGCTTCCTTCGGCGACAAGCCCTCTTCGCTCATCAGGCGCTCGACGTTCTCCACTACGACGATCGCGTCATCGACGAGCAAGCCGATGGTCAGCACCACTCCGAACAGGGTCAGCACGTTGATCGAAAAGCCGAACGCCAGCATCACGCCGAATGTGCCGAGCAAGACCACCGGCACCGCGATCGCGGGAATCAACGTCGCGCGCAAGTTCTGCAGGAACAGGTACATCACGAGCACAACCAGCACGAACGCCTCGATCAGAGTCTTCACGACTTCCTGGATCGACAACCGAATGAATGGAGTCGTGTCGAACGCGACAACCGCCTTCAGGCCGCGCGGAAAGAATCGCTCGAGCTCGGCAGTCTTCGCCTTCACCGCATCGGCGGTGTCGAGTGCGTTGGCACCGCTGGCGAGTCGTACGGCGAGACCCGATGAAGGCTTGCCGTTGTAGAAGGACAGCGTGCTGTAGTTCTCACCGCCGAGCTCGACGCGGGCCACGTCGCGCAGCCGCACCGTGGCACCGGAAGGATCGGTGCGCAACACAATCGACTCGAACTGCGCGGGCGTCTGCAGCCGGCCTTGTGCCGATATGGTCGCGTTTAGTTGCTGCCCCGGTACGGCCGGCAGCCCACCGAGCTGTCCGGCGGCGATCTGCACGTTCTGCGCGCGAATGGCGGCACCAACATCCGCGGGCGTGAGCTTGAAGCTGTTCAACTTGCCCGGGTCGAGCCAGATCCGCATTGCGTACTGCGTTCCGAACAGTGTCAGCTCGCCGACACCTGGAACGCGGCTCAGAATCTCCTGCACGTTCGCCGCCACGTAGTCGGCGATGTCCGTGCGGTTCATCGAGCCGTCTTCGGAATAGAAGCCGATCACCATAATGAAGTTGCGGACCGTCTTCACTACGCTGACGCCCTGCTGCTGAACCTCCTGCGGCAACAACGTCTCCGCAAGCTTCAGCTTGTTTTGCACCTGCACCTGCGCGATATCCGGGTTCACTCCTGCAGTTGAACGTCAAGACAATTGAAGCCGCGCCCAGACTGTCGCTGGTCGACGTGATGTAGCGCAGTCCGTCCAGACCCGTCATCCGCTGCTCGATGATCTGAGTGACGGTGTCCTCCACCGTCTTGGCCGACGCGCCCGGGTAAGTCGCGTTGATCGTGATCGTCGGCGGCGCGATGTTCGGATACTGGGCGATCGGCAGGCGGAAGATCGCGATCGCGCCCGCCAGCATGATCACGAGTGCGATCACCCACGCGAAGATCGGCCGCTCGATGAAGAAATGTGACACTGCCTGAGCCCGTCGACTCGTTGCGCGCTCAGCGCGTGCCCGCGTTACCCGCAGGCGCTGCCGAGCTTGCGGCTGGCGCGCGACGCACTTTCATTTGGCGCGCCGGCCGGGATCGCTTGCACCACGGTGCCAGGGATGGCTCTCTGCAGTCCCTCGACAATGACGCGATCGCCCGGCTGCAGGCCGGAGTCGAGCAGCCAGTCGCTGCCGAGCGTGCGCGCAGTCTTCAGCTGCCGCGGCTCGACCTTGTTATCGGAGCCGACCACCATCGCGATCGCCTGGCCCTTGGCGTCGCGCGTTACCGCTTGCTGCGGCACGAGGATCGCGTTCTCACGCACGCCTTCCTCGATCACTGCCTGCACGTACATGTTCGGCAACAGACTGGTTGTCCGGATTCGGGAACAATGCACGCAGCGTGATTGCGCCTGTCGAAGCATCGACGGTCACGTCCGAGAACTGCAGCGTGCCCTCCTGCGGATAAGGCGCTCCGTCGTCGAGCAGCAGGGTCACGCGCGCAGCATCTGTGCGCGCGCGCTTCATTTCGCCGCTGGCCATTGCTCTTCGTAGCCGAAGCACTTCCGTGCTCGACTGCGTGACATCCACATACATCGGGTTCATCTGCTGGATCGTCACGAGTGGCGCTGCCTGGTTCGCCGTCACCAGAGCGCCCGCTGTGACGCTGGACTTGCCGACGCGTCCGGAAATCGGCGCGACGACGTTGGTATATGCAAGGTTGATCCGCGCCGCCTCGGCAGCGGCCTTCGCCGCCGCGAGGTCGGCTTCGTTCTGGTGCAGCGTCGTTACGGCATCGTCATAGGCCTGCTGGCTGACAAACTTGATCTCGACCAGCTCTTTGTTGCGTTCGACGTTGCGCCGCGCTGTCTGCACGCCCGCTTCTGCCTTTGCCACCGCGGCGCGTGCACTCTGGTAGGTTGTCTGATAAGTCGCCGGGTTCAGCTTGTATAGCGTGCTGCCCGCCTTGACTTCCGCTCCCTCGTTGAAAGTGCGTGACTCGACAATCCCTGTCACCTGCGGGCGCACCTCGGCGATCAGCATGGGTGCTGTGCGGCCGGGCAAGAGCGTCTTGATCACCACGCTTTGCGGCTTCACAGTGATCACGGTGACTTGGGGCGCCGCTTTTTCTGCCTGCGGCGTGCTCCCGCGGTTACATGCGGCAGTCAGAGCGAGGGTAAAGAGAAGGGGGAGCCGGAACACGACCAATCGGCACATGACTGGATGCTAACAGGCGGACGCGTGCATTCAGAGGGATGGATGCTGGAGCGGCAGCGTCAATATCGGCGCAAGCAAATAGTTGATGTGCTCAGTGGCAGCAGCACGCGACGTGTCGATCTATTCGAGATCAAGCAGGGCACCGCTGCGATTGAGCCGGTCGCGCAGGCCGACGGGCTTCCTGCTGGAGCGACCGGGCTTGCCTGAGTTCGCACTTCGAGCGCCGCGTTAATCGCGCGGCGCACCGATGCGCGCCGCCGATGTTAGGTATCGCGGCGGCACTGCTACGCCATCAAGTTCGCAACATTGAGCCACAGTGGTGCGATCAGCAGCGACATCGGGATTCCGACGCCGACCATCAGTGACGTGAGTCCGGAGTCGAGCTTGTAGTGATTCGCAACGACGGCAGCGCCGATCATCGGGCCCATCGCGGCTTCGAAGATCACAACGGTGCGCGCAAGCGCGGCATCCGGATCGCTGTTGTCGAGAAGCGCCAGACAGAGCGCCGCGATCAGCAACGGACCGAGCACCAGCTTGTAGCCCAGACCCAGCGCTAACGCGAGGCGTCTTGACCACAGCTCGTCCAGGCGCAGCTGACAGCCGACCGCGAACAGCGCGATCGGTGCCACCGTTGCACCAATACGCCCGAGTGCTTCCTCGAGTGCCGGATGAAACGGAATCGGCCGCAGGATCAGTGCGATCACCAGCGCAATCAGCGGCGGGAACGTCAGAATCCGGTGCCACATCACGCACCACTGCATCGGCTGGCCGCTGTAGCGCGCTGCCACCATCAGCCCGAACGTCGACAGTGCGAGGTACGAGCCCAGCTGATCAATGACGATGCCGTACGACAATCCGTCACGACCGATCCACGCCTCGATCATCGGCAGCCCGACAAAGGATGTGTTGGCGAGTCCGCCGGTCAGGATCAATGCACCCGTGGTTGCGGCACCGAGGTTCATCCGGTTAGCGACGAAGCCGAAAAAGAGTGCGGCTGTTCCGAGCATCAGCCAGGCTCCGGAGGCGCTTGCCAGCAGGTCGATTGTCAGTTCGGTCGCATGCAGGTGTGTCAGCGCGAGCGCAGGCAGCGCGACGTTGATCACGTACGCGTTGAGCGCAGCCGGTGCGTTGTCAGGCAGCTTGCCCGCTCGCTGCAGCACGATGCCGGCTGCCAGGCAGGCCAGCAGCAAAACCATTGCGCTCATCGAAGCTCCTTCGTAGACGTCTGTACGAAATGAAGCTTCGGGTTGGCGCCCCCACGGATTGCCCACGGGTTTGGATTTCGGCAGATTTGCTCAGCAGATCGAGCAGTGTGCGGGCTTAGCCACTTATGGCAGCCTGCAGCGCTTGCGGTGGAACATCACACCTTGCTACCGATCTGGCACAGGGCGCCGTTGAGCGCGAAGTGCACATTGTTCCAGGCGTCGACTAGCACTGTTCGGACCGGCGTGTTCGCAAGGTTGACTCGTGCTCAGTTAGACAGCGCGACAGAGGTGCCGCGGCCCGTGTGCACTGCTGCGTCGTACACCGCCGCTGCCGCTGCGACATCCTGCAGCGCCATCCCGGTGCTGTCGAAAACGATGATCTCCTCCTGTGAGGTGCGGCCCGCCCTCCGCCCTGCGACGATTTCACCGAGCTCAGCGTGCACACGACTGAGGGACAGGGTGCCCGCTGAAATGGCGTGATGAAGGTCTCCTATCGTGGCGCACTGGGCAGTCACGTCAGTCACCAGCGTGACCGCGGAAAGCAGCACCGCGTCCAGCTCCTGTTTTTCTTCACTGTCAGCACCGACCGCCGCAACGAAGGCGCCGGGCGACACGTCTCCGTCGAATAGCACCGGCGTATTCGATGGGGTGCAGGTAACGACGATGTCGCTCGCTTGCGAGGCGGTGCGCAGGTCATCGACCGCAAGCGTGTCAATTCCTAAAGCGTCTTTGATCTCGCGCGCGAATTCTCGAGCACGCTCGCGGTCGACATCGAACGCGAACACGTTGCGGATCGGCCGCACGCGCGACAATGCAATCAGCTGCGCGCGGCCCTGGATGCCACAACCGCAGATCGTCACGATCGACGCATCCTGGCGCGCCAGGTGCTGCGCAGCGACAGCGGTCGAAGCCGCTGTACGCAACGTGGTGATCGACGCGGAGTCGAGCAGCGCCAGAGGAGCGCCGGTATCGCCGTCCGACAGCACGACGACGCCCTGAATCCGGGCCAGGCCGCGCGCGGCGTTGCCGGCGAAATTGCCGTTCACCTTCGCGGCGAAGAAGCACCGACCGCGTCGCAACAGCCCTGCTTTGATATGGAAGCCTCCTTCGATACCGCGCACGCCGACAATCGCCGGCGCCGGCGCCTCGCCGGTTCCGTACGCGCGGAAGGCTTCTTCGACCGCGACGCGGCAGTTGTCCGGTGATAGAAGCGCCTCGACATCGCTGCGCGTCAAAACGAGCGTCGACCCTGCGTGCATACGTGCCTCTGATTAGGTTGTAGATATATTAAACAGATTAGTAGTAGTCTCTACAGAATGCAATCGCATTGTGAAGGAGCCTTCAGATGTCTTCATGCTTGACCAGCGACTCGTCGCGCGCCGTTTCGATCACTCCGGTGACCAAAGCCTCGCTGCCGCAATGGCTCGACGCTCATCCTGCGCGGCGCGAGTGGTTGAACATCACCGGCTTCAAAGCCGAGCCCAATTCGTTTGTGTTCCTGCCAGCATTGGACGGCGAACCCATGCGTGTCCTCGCTGCCGTCGGCGAAGGCGAGCCGGTATGGGCGTTTGCGGGTCTGCCCACTTCGCTGCCTGAAGGCGTGTACTCGATCGATGCCGAGCTGGACGAGACGCAGGCCACTGCAGCCGCGCTGGGGTGGTCGCTCGGTTCGTACGCTTTTACGAAGTACAAAGCACCTAAGCGGGCTCCCGCCGCATTGGTGTGGCCGCAACACGCAGACCAACCCGATGTAGATCGAGTCTCGAAGGGCGTTTTTCTTGCGCGTGATTTGATCAACACACCGACCGAGGACATGGGGCCGGACCAGTTGATCGATGCAGGCGCAGCGGTCGCGAAAGACGCTGGAGCGAGCGTGCGAATCTTGCGCGGCGACGAGCTCCTCGAACACAACTATCCGACGATTCACGCAGTCGGCCGTGCCAGCACACGAGCGCCCGGCCTGCTCGACTTCACGTGGGGCGATGACAGTGCACCCAAGGTGACGTTGGTCGGAAAGGGCGTGTGCTTCGACACCGGCGGGCTGAACATCAAGCCACGCGAAGCGATGCTGCAGATGAAGAAGGACATGGGCGGCGCGGCGATCGTGCTCGGTCTTGCACAGGCGTTGATGGCCGCCGGTACGCCGATTCGCCTGCGTGTGCTGATCCCCGCGGTCGAAAATTCCATTGCAGGCAATGCCTATCGACCCCTCGACATCATTCGCACGCGCGCCGGCAAGACGGTAGAGATTGGCAACACCGACGCCGAGGGCCGGCTGATTTTGTGTGACGCACTCGCAGAAGCCGATAGCGAAAATCCGCAGCTGCTGATCGACTGCGCGACGTTGACCGGCGCGGCACGGATCGCGCTGGGCCCCGAAGTTCAGGCGTTCTTTTGCGACGACGACGACGTCGCGTCGACGCTGCAACACGCCGGCACGAGAGTCGGCGATCCGCTGTGGCGGTTACCGATCTGGCGGCCTTATCGCAAGCTGATCGACGGCAAATGTGCCGATCTGAACAACGTCGCGCCGACCCCGTTTGCAGGCTCGGTCATCGGAGCGCTTTATCTGGCGGAATTTGTATCGGCTGCTGTCGCTTGGGTGCACGTCGACCTGATGGCATTCAATACAAGCACCCGACCCGGGCGGCCGGAAGGAGCAGAAGCCACTGGGCTGCGCGCGCTGTATCACTACATACGGGAGCGGTTTCGATGAGCCTCGAATGAAGCGCACTACACAACGACGCGCCCACGAGTTTGGAGTTCGGTCCCTCGGTGGGCGCGTCCCGTCCACACCGGCCGCAGCTCAACCGCGAAGGACTGCTGCCTGTCGCAATCTACTGGCCTGCGCGGGGCCGGCTGGCCACACTGACCAAGCTACGAAATCCGTGCGCATGTTCGGTACAGCCTGGAGGACTTCTAATGAAAAGACTCGCCTTGGTAGCAGCGTTCTGTCTCGCCACGACGGCGGCTGTCGCCGGCGCCACTTCATCCGAGCGCGCGCCGCGCTTTGACAGACTCGACAGCAACGCCGACGGCAAGCTATCGCGCGCAGAAGCGGCAGCTCGTCCGGAGCTGGCGCAGAAATTCGAGCAACTTGATGCAAACAAAGACGGCTTTCTGAGCCGCGATGAATTGATGGCGAAGCGTCGCAGCTTCTGCAGTTCAGATGCAGAAGATCATGCCGTCAAGGCTCAATCTCATTCATCCAGGCGCACGGCGCTTGTGGCGGAATAACTGGGCGGATGTGTTGAGTCGTTAAAGCTGCGATTAGCTCGTCAGCTTCGCCAAGGAGCTGACGTCGACTCTCGACAGCGTTGGCTTCTCAGTCAGCTGCTGGAGTCATAGGACAAGCATCGTCCTAGGCGCAGATCGCCGCGCCGGGACGATTTAGCCGTGAGTCGCTCGGCCCGGTAGCGTTTGCGCTAACTTTGGCTTCTTTGAGGCCACAATCATGAACGCCACCAACCTTGACGAGAAGCTCGCCGCCTTTTCCGAGCACTGGCAGCCAAGAACCATCGGCCAGTTCAACGGCCACGATCTGATGGTCGTGAAAGTCAAAGGCGAATTCGTCTGGCACAAACACGACGACACCGACGATTTCTTTCACGTTCTGAAGGGGCGCCTGACGATCCGCTTGAGAGACCGCGACGTCACACTCGGCCCGGGCGAAATCTTCGTCGTGCCGAAGGGTGTCGAGCATTGTCCTTGTGCGGAGGAGGAAACCCACCTGCTGCTGATCGAGCCGACGGGCACTCCGAACACGGGCAATCCGGAGACGGCGGCGCCGCGTCGCGTCGTATAAGGTTCGACGCGACATGCGACTCGCCGACTGCCACAGCTTCCATGACTTTCGGAGGCTGGCAATGCGGCGTCTGCCCGGCCCTATTTTCAATTACATCGATGGGGCGGCCGATGATGAAGTGACGTATCGGCGGAACACGGCGAGCTTCGAGGAATGCGACCTGGTGCCGAACGTTCTGCGCGGCGTGGAATCGGTCGATCTATCGGTGACGGTGATGGGCCAGAAGCTCGCGGTCCCTTTCTATTGCTCACCGACCGCGCTTCAGCGCCTGTTCAATCACGAAGGCGAGCGCGCGGTCGCAGACGTCGCATCGAAGTGCGGAACCCTGTTCGGCGTGTCTTCGCTCGGTACCGTCAGCCTGGAAGAGCTGCGCAAGAAGTATCCGACGCCGCAGGTGTACCAGTTTTACTTTCACAAGGATCGCGGCCTCAATCGCGCGATGCTTGAGCGCGCCAAAGACGCCGGCGTCGACATCATGATGCTGACCGTGGACAGCATCACCGGCGGCAACCGCGAACGCGATCTGCGCACCGGCTTTTCGATCCCGTTCAGGCTCACGTTGGGCGGGATGCTGCAATTCGCGATCAAGCCGGCGTGGGCTCTGAACTATCTCACCCACGAAAAATTCAAATTGCCGCAGCTCGATCAACACGTGGACATGAGCGGCGGCGCGATATCGATCGGCCGCTATTTCACCGAGATGCTCGACCCTTCGATGACCTGGAACGACGTCGCCGAGATGGTCCGGCACTGGAACGGGCAGTTCTGCCTGAAAGGTGTGATGTCGGTCGAAGATGCGAAGCGCGCGGCCGAGATCGGCTGCACAGGAATCGTTCTGTCGAACCACGGCGGGCGACAGCTCGATGGATCGCGAGCACCGTTCGATCAGCTGGCGGAAGTCGTCGATGCCGTCGGCGATCGGCTTGACGTGATGATGGACGGCGGAGTCCAGCGCGGGACGCACGTGCTGAAGGCGCTTGCGCTCGGCGCCAAGGCCGTGGGCCTGGGACGCTTCTATCTGTTTCCTCTGGCCGCTGCGGGCAGGGCCGGCGTCGAACGGGCGCTCGGGCTGCTGCGAACGGAAGTTGAGCGCGGAATGAAACTGATGGGATGTAGATCAATCAGCGAGCTGTCGCGCAATCAGCTGCGGTTCAGGTAGTGGACATCGTCATGGTTTTCGGGACGCGCGAAAGTTCGGGCTGCAGGAAGCAGCGCGCCGCGTCGCATTCAACAGCACGGCGAAACAGTCGATCACCGCTTCGTGATTAAAAGCGTATCGAACGTTCGCCGTGCACTGGATGAAAAGTCGTGATAGGACGGCTGAAACGGCCGAGGCGAATAGCCGTCCATCACTCATCATGACTACTGATCGAGGATCGGCGCAAAGCCGCCATAGATCATGCGCTGGCCGTCGAACGGCATGTTGGCCATATCGGGCTTCATCCGCTCGTCTTCCATGATCTTGGGCCAGGCTTCGTCGCGCTTTTGTTTCGATGGCCATTCGACCCATGAATAGACCACGTTCTCATCGGCGGTTGCCTTTACCGCGCCTTTGAAGTCAGTCACTTTGCCGTCGGGAACGTCGTCGCCCCAGGCCTCGACGACGCGAACCGCGCCATATTCCTTGAACACTGCTGCGGCTCTGGCGGCCATGTCGCGATAGGCCTGCCGGTTGGCAGTCGGCACTGCGACCAGGTAACCGTCGGCATAGCCCATCTTGCCGCCTGTGCTCTCCTCAACGATGGGTGTGAAGCCACCGTAGATCAAGCGCTTGCCGTCGAACGGCATTTGCTGGCCCATCTGCTTCATGCGCGGATCTTCCATCATCTTTTTGCTGGCAGCATCGCGTGTGGCCTTGTCCGGATATTCCCACCAGCTAAACACGACAACCTCATCGTCTTTTGCTTTCACCGCGCCTTTGAAATCGGTGACCTTGCCGGCGGGCACGTCGTCACCCCAGGCCTCGACAACACGAGTGACGCCGTACTCCTTGAATAGTGGCGCGGCCTCAGCGGCGTGTTTGCGATAAGCCTCTTTGTTGGCTGCCGGGACGGCAGCTACGAATCCTTCAACATAATTCATCATGCTTCTCCTTGTTGCGTCCGGCCTCAGCCGGCATGGTTCAGCGTTCAGCCGCAATTGGATCAGCGGCGTGCCGGTCGTTGCGATACCGGGTGCTCGCGTAGCGAATGGTGCTCGTGCGATATCGTCCACTGC
Organism: uncultured beta proteobacterium; assembly: GCA_963786295.1. Classification (GTDB taxonomy): domain Bacteria; phylum Pseudomonadota; class Gammaproteobacteria; order Burkholderiales; family Burkholderiaceae_F; genus JACCZX01. The sequence continues at coordinate 27,145 of CAWAYV010000010.1, forward strand.
CCGCTCACTTTGCGAAAACCGCAGATCAGTCTAAGTCGAGCGGACGTGATTGCGTGCCGTCGCAGAGTGTCTTGCGGGTTACAAATGCAACATCGTCTCAGGCGGTCACTGTGGAAATCTGCACGACGTTTTCAATTGGAGCGAATCTGCAGGCCGGCGGGAACGACCCATTTCTCCAGCAGCTCGAATGCGCCCTGTATCGCCAGCGCGAGCACTGCGACCGGTATCGCGCCCGCCAACAGCATCGTCTGATCATTCAGCGCCAACCCCGTGACGATGCGCTCGCCGAACCCTCCAGCGCCGATGAACGCGGCGATGGTCGCCGTGCCGACATTCACGACGGCAGAGGTCTTGATCCCGGCGAGCAAGGTAGGCATCGCGAGTGGGAGTTCAATCTCGCGCATGATGGTCGACGGTCGAAGTCCGAGGGACTTCGCCGCTTCAATCATTCCGCGCGGAATCTGGGCAAGTCCGACCTGGGTATTGCGCACGATCGGAAGCAGCGCATACAGCGTGAGCGCGATGAACGCCGGCACCAGACCGATACGTCCGGTCGATCGGGATGAGAAATGCCAGCAGGGCCAGCGACGGAATCGTCTGGATGACCCCGGTCACGCCAAAGACCAGCGGCGCAGTCGGCCGGCGCCGCGCGGCCAGCAGGCCCAGCGGGATGCCGATCGCGCAACTCGCCGCCAGCGCGGCGAACACGAGTCCAAGATGTTCGAGCGTAAGCCGACCCAGGTCGGGCGCAAACAGTAGTTGCCAAAGCGTCGGTCGCATCGCGGAGTCCGACGCGGACGTCGTGCCTCCAGCCTGCGCCGGCCGCGCGCTCAGCCAGGCGGACGCGATGGCGGCAAAGTCCTTGCCCTCGAGTTCGGCGGCGGCATTCAGGCGCCGCATCGCCGCGTTGTCGAGCCGACCCTCGAGCTGCGCGAGCGCCGCCCACGCCTTCGGAAACCGCGTCGGCACATCCGCGCGATACAACAGCACGGCGTCGTATCGCGGGAAGAACCCGAGGTCGTCCTCGAGCACGGTCAACTGGTACTTGTCGAGTTTGGCGTCGGTCGTGTAGATATCGATCACGTCGACTTGGCCGCCGGCGATTGCCTCGTAGGCGAGCCCGTGGTCGAGGCCCTTGGGCGGCGGGAAGCGCAATCCGTAGGCGCGCGCGAGATTGGGCCAACCGTCGGCGCGGCCGAGAAACTCCTGCGACAGCCCGAGTCGCAACTCGGGGTGCTGCTTGAGGTCCGAAATGCGGGCGATGCCCTTTTCTCGTGCAACGCTCGAGCGCACTGCAAGCGCGTAGCTGTTGTCGAAGCCCAGCGGAACCGCCACCGCCAACCCGCGCGGCGCCAAGCGCGTATTCAGCTCCGCCAGTGGCGGCACGTCGGGCAGCTTGAGGATCTCGCGCGCGATCGTGCCGGTGTAATCGGGATAGACATCGATGCTGCGGCTTTCGAGCGCACTGAGCAGGATGGCCGTGTTGCCCATTCCGCGCTGGTGCACGGCCGCCGTAGCGCCCGGGCCCTGTGTCGTCTGCGCAATGATCTCGCCGAGAATGTAGGACTCGGTGAAGCGCTTCGAACCGACCTGCAACGGTGCCTGGGCCGACGCTGTCGTCACGGTCAACGTGCCCAGTAGCAGCGCAAGCAGCTTTTTGCCTGAAGTCATTGTTCGGTCACCGTCCGGGCGTGGCCCTCCAGGAGGACGAGCGCCCACGAACCGTCAAGGTAAGCACGCAGGCGTTGTGCGACGGTCGCATGCGCGGTTGTGACGAAGCTGTTCTTCCCGTTCTGGTGGTGCTGGATCGCACCTAATCAGGGAAGCAGATCCCTCAAGTCACATCGTTCGTCCGCGCATCGACGCGGGCCGACCCGGAAGTTTCACCAGCGTGCCGGTGTTGGTGACCGTGTCGCCGTCAACACGCAGCACGGAGATGTCTTCGTCATTGAAATTGCCGACATAAAGCCAGCGTCCGTCCGGACTGAACACGGCTCCTTCGGGCAAGCCCCTTACTTCGATCTCGCCGATCTTGGTGACTTTCTTGCCATCGATCTTGAGCACGACGACGCTGCCGTTGCGGTTGTAGAACCAATCGGTCTTCGCGTTGTTCGAACCGCGCAGCAGCAGGGCCACTGCGATCTTGCCGGTCGGGCTGATCGCGATGCCCTCGGGTGCATCGCCTACGACCACCTTGTCGATCACGCGCTCGGGCTTGGCCTCCAGATCGACCACGGAAACGGTGTCGATGTGGCCGTCCGCGTTGCCGCTATTTCCGTTGTCTGCCGTCAGCGCCAGCTTGCCGTCGGGCGTGACGTCGAAGTTGTAGGGCCACAGGCCCACCGCGAATGTCGCGCTTTGTGTAGGTGACTTTCTGGCCATCGACGTCAAGCATCGCGACCTTGTGTCCGGGGAACTTGCCGGCGATCGCTCGCTTGCCGTCGGGTGTGAACGCCACGTGCGCCACATGCTCTCCGATGACCACCGTGTCGACCAGTTTCACTTCCTTGCCCTGGATTGCGAGCACGCTGATGGAGTTGTCAGCGCGATTGGCGATCAGCGCCAAGTTCCCCGCACGGTTGATCGACATGCCGGACGGTTGCTTGCCGACCGTTACCGTATTGAGGAGCCTCGGCGGGCTTGTCGTGAGGTCGATGACGTAGAGCTTGTTGTCTGGCGCGGGCTTCCATCCCGCGCCCTCCTGCACCCAGTCCATCGAGTTGGCAACCAGCGCAAGTTGTCCGTTAGGGGTAATGCTCAAGTTGGTCGGCGGACCAAAGACCGAATTCATCAGCGGGAGACTGACGACGATCTTCGGGTTGGCAGGATCCGTGCCGATGTCGACGATCGTGACCGAGTCCTTGCCGGGCGCCGTGAACTGAAGCTTTGCCGTCGTCGCCCCATTTTGTCTTGTTGTCGATGCCGACCACCATGTACTCGGGCTTGCCCGGAGGTTCAGTGGTCGCACACGCGACGAGTGTCGCCACGGCGCAGAACAGCGCCAACGGAAGGAGTCGTTTCATCATGGTCACCTTGTCTCGAAAGGTCTACCGCGTTGGTCCGCGGACTCTTGTTTTGCACCACTGCACTGCACAGTGCGATGCCAGGCCACCGTACCGGGCGCTCCGCGCGTGTCAACCAATCGTGTTGTCCAGGACGTGATGTGCTGCGGAGTGACCAGCTAATGCCGCTCGTTTGCCGCCGCGAGAATCGACGCGGCCGCGTCCGCCAGCACCTGGCAACCGAGCACGATGTCCTCCTCGCGGCTGTCTTCCGCGAAGTCGTGGCTGATGCCGCCGAGCGACGGAATGAACAGCATCGCCGACGGGATGAATGCCGAAACGATGCCGGCATCATGGAACGCGCCGCTCGGCATGCGCTGCCAGTTGCCCGGTGCGTTGCGCTCGGCCGCCGCTTCGATGTGCGCCTGCAAACCAGCGTCCATGTGCGTCGGCGCGATCGGCGCGCGCGTCGGGATCGCTTCGATGGCGACACCACCGCGCGCGTTCATCTCCGAGACAAGACGCGCGACGACCGCTTCGAACGCATCGAGCGGCGCGTCTGATGCGTCTCGGAACTGCAGGTCGAGCTCGGCGTATCCCGGCACGATCGATGTTGCGTTCGGCTCCACGCGCAGACGGCCCATGGTCCACACGCTGCGCTCGGCGGCCACCTTCGGGAATTCCTGGTTCACACGATGAGCGAGCTCGTAGAGCGCAGTGGTCGCATCGCGGCGCCGCTTCATCATCGTCGTGCCGGCATGATTTTGCTGGCCGCGAAAGATGAAGCGAATACTGCGCAGGCCGACGATGCCGGTCACCACGCCGATTCGCAGCCCCGCATCCTCCAGATGCGGACCTTGTTCGATGTGAGCCTCGATGAAGCCCGCATAGCGATCGCGCGCGAGGCGCACGCGCGAAACGTCTGCGAGCCCCGCCTGTTGTAGTGCCTCTGCCAGTGTCACGCCGTGACTATCGGCCGCACCTTGCTCGATCTCCGGCTTCAGCGCGCCGATCAGCGAGCGACTGCCGAGACAGCCGACGAAGCGCGACTCTTCGTCCTGGAATGAGACCGCGTCCAGCGGCAACGCACGCGTCGCGCTGTCGTCTGCGAGCGCGCGCACGACTTCGAGCGCGTAGATCACGCCGAGCGCGCCGTCGAGCCAGCCGCCGGTCGGTTGAGTGTCCGAATGCGAGCCGATCAGCAGCGCCTTGCCGGGATGACGCGAGCGACCGAGCACATTGCCGACGCCATCGATCGTCGCTTCGAGATCGGCTTCCTCGTATTTGCGTTGGAGCCAGCGTCGCGCTTCCATGTCGGCCGCGCTGAACGCGGGCCGCACGACGCCGCGGCCCTGTGCGCCGATCGCGCGCAGCTGACGCAAGTCGGAAAGCAGACGATCTGCATCGATGCGCGGCATAGCCGCGATTCTATGAGTCATTCCATCGCTGGCGCTATCAGGCCCGAGCTGGCGCGCGTGTGCGGTCATGCTCGCGGCGTAAGCTCATCGGACGCTATTTCCTCATCGGAGACCTTATGCATTCCTCCAAGAAAGCGCGCGCCATTGGGTTCAATCACGTCGCGCTCGAAGTCGGCGATATCGACGAGGCGCTCGCCTTCTATGGCCGGCTGTTTGACTTCAAGCTTCGCAGCAGGGACGCGACCTCGGCCTTCATCGACCTGGGCGATCAGTTCATCGCGCTGCAGAAAGGCCGCGCGCAGCCGGTCGACGACGATCGCCACTTCGGCTTGGTGGTCGACGACAAAGAAGCGGTGCGCGAGGCGCTAACTGCGGCGGGCATCAAGACGCTGCCCGGCCCGTTTCTCGACTTTCGCGATCCGTGGGGCAACCGCATTGAGATCGTCGGCTACGACAACATTCAGTTCACGAAGGCGGCGAACGTACTGCGCGGTATGGGGCTCGAGCATCTGGCGAAGAACAGCAACGCGATCAAGGAGCTCACCGAGAAAGGCATGGCACCGTGAGGTAAGGAACTGAACGGGACGGCAAGATGCTCTCAGGAACATGCCATTGCGGTGCGGTCCGCGTCGAGATTCCGACGCGACCCGAGGCCGTCACCCTTTGCAATTGCTCTCTCTGCCGGCGCTACGGTGGCCTATGGGCGTACTTCGACGTCGGAACAGTTACGGTCACCGGGCACCCCGAACATACTGACGAATACATCTGGGGAGACAAGACGCTGAGAAATGTGCGTTGCAAGCACTGCGGTTGCGTCACTCACTGGGAACCGCTCGATCCCAAACTGCACCCGCGCATGTCAGTGAACATCCGCAACTTCGATCCAAAGGAGTGGGATGAACTCCGGATTCGCCGGTTCGACGGGGCTCGATACCTGGAAGTACATTGACTGATCAGCTCACCGGAAGGCGACGGACATCCCTCCCCGGCATCTGCGCGGCGCGCGCGACGCGGCTCTAGCACGGAGCATGAGTGACCGGTATTCGCTTCGCTGGCGCGAACATCGCCCGGAACTGAGCGAAGACAGCCGCTAGCGCGTTCGACAGCCGGTCGCTAGCTTTTCTGGCGATTTTTCTTAGTTCCTCAGCCCGCAGCCGGCGTGCGCGCGCATGCAAAACCGCGTACACATCGGAATCGGGACGCTCAGTCGCATCGCGCGCGCAAGCGACGTAAACAGCCGCAGAACGCTTCTTGGTCGAGCTTGCAAGAATCGGAGCGCGGCTGTGCACATCGAATCGCTGGCCCGGTCCGAGGATCACGTCCTCGTGCATGCCTTCCTGCGTGATCCATACTTCGCCGCTGTACGCGAAGATCGCACTGCCGACGGGAAGGCGCAGCGACACTGGACGGGCATCGACACTGAGCAGGGTGCTGGTCTGGTCTTCAGCTAAGGTGTTCGGGTTCATGACGTTGACCTCGTGGTGATGTGCGACGAACTGTCGCGCACCGAATGACTGCCGACAAACGAAATCTCGAAATGCGATGCATGAGCGGCGGGAATGCATAGGCGCGATCTGCCCGCGTCGCTCGATCTATTGCGCGGCTTCGAGGCGGCTGCACGGCTACTCTCGATTCACGTCCGCGGCCGCCGAGTTGCTTCTGACGCAGTCGGCGGTCAGCAGGCAGGTGCAGCAACTCGAAGAGCAACTCGGCGTGAAGTTGTTCGAGCGGCGCACGCGGGCGCTGATCCTGACTGAGGCGGGCGAGCGTTACTACCGCGAAGTCTCGAAGGCACTTGCGCTAGTGCGTGACGCCACCTCCGCCGTGCGTGCAAAGACAGAGCCGATCGTTCGCGTCACGACGACTGGGTCATTTGCATCGCTCTGGTTGGTGCCGCGGTTGGCGCAGTTCCAAGCCGAGCATGGCGAGATCGCTGTACACGTCGTGGCCGACAACACCGTGCGCGATCTTGAGCACCACGGGTTCGACGCGGCGATCCGGTACTGCCCGCAAGATGCGGTCGGTGCCGACGCGATCTGCCTGTTCGGAGAGCAGGTGGCGCCGGTAGCGAGTCCGGCTTTGCTCAAAGGCAAGCGCATCGGTACGCCGGAAGATCTGCTGCAATTGCCGCTGTTAGATATCGACGATCCCAACAGCACAACGATCTGGCTGTCGTGGAAGGTATGGTGTGAGGCGATGAAACTGGAGCGTCCGCGCGCAAGGCGCGGACTGACCTTCAGCCACTATGACCAAATCATGCAGGCAGCGATGGCGGGACAGGGAGTTGCGCTGGGGCGCTTTCCGCTGATCGATCCATTTGTCGCCGATCGCAGACTCGTGATGCCGCTGAAGGACAAACGTTTCACGGCGCGCGCACATCGGGCGTACTGGTTGGTCGTCTCACCCGCGGCGCGACGCGATGAGGTCACCGTGTTTGCGGAGTGGATCAAGGCGCAGGCGCGTTTGCAAACACCGGTCGCAAATAGTCGCAGCGTGTCGCGACGGCGAAGCTGAAAAAGCTGTCACATGCCAAAAACGCAGATGCACATTCGATGTAGCGTCGCAGAGGATGCAAACGGCCCTTCGTTGGCGCGCGTATTCTATGAGTCACCAGTTAGGACAACGCAAATAGTTTGCAACGAACGACGTTGTGGCGCGAACACCGGATCACTTTGAGGTCGTCGAGGGACGTGGATTTTTTCGGCCCAAGGGCCGCATGTCGCTTGAAGCTGCCGCAGAGCAGGTCACCGTTGCTCTTGCGCACGCCCGTACGCATGGCATTAAGGAGCTTCTGGTGAATGCGACCGGCATCACCGGTTTTCCACCACCCACCCTTGGCGAGCGGTACTTCATCGTCGAGAATTGGGCGCGCGCAGCTCGTGGAGCAGTTCGCGTGGCCCTGGTCCTTAGGCCCGAGTACATTGACCCGCAGAAGTTCGGGATCACAGTGGCGCTCAACCGGCGCCTGATTGCAGATGTGTTCGAGTTGGAGGAGCCGGCGTTAGCGTGGCTCGGCAGTGGCGCTCCCCCTTTTCATGCATGCACGATCGTGGCGGAGTCGCTCGGATAACGTTGCATCCGACGAAAGTGGCTTTGCTAACCGCTGCAAGGTCTTGCCCTAACTGCGCGTCAACTGAGAAACATGATGCCGACAGCCGAAACGCTGGAGAAATTCATAGCGCGCGTCGAAGAAGAATGCACACGCCGAGGCCGTCGAAGAGTTCTACACCGCAGACGCCTCGATGCAGGAGAACCAGTCCACACCGCGCGTGGGACGCGATGCTCATGTAGCCAATGAGCGTGCCGTTTTAGCGCGAGCGAAAACCGTAATGTCGAAGTGCGTTCGCCCGATATTCGTCAATGGCGACCGTGTGGTCATTCGCTGGATCTTCCGCTTTGAATGGCTGGATGGAACGGTGACCCACATGGAGGAGCTCGCGTATCAGCGATGGGAAGGCGAGCGCATTGCAGAGGAGCAGTTTTTCTATGACCCGGCGCAGCTCGTACCGAAGAGTCAGAATTAGCCGCTAGAAGCGACTTCAAGCCATCCCGATTCGCTCTGCGCCCTTTCGAAACAGCGACACTGCGTCGGGTGAGAAGCGAAAAGCGGAAAAAAAATCATCGAGCCGGTAATCCGGAACGGTCTTGTGGATTTGGGCGGTGAAGACGTGCGCTTCGTCGACTCGCCCGGCCAGTGCGAGGCAATGAGCCGCGATGACCAAAATGTGCGCATGCGCATTGGGGCGTGCGGCCGCCTTGACAGCCCAGTCGGCCGCCTCCTCGAACTGACCGAGGCGAAGGTGCGCCATCGCGCGGGTCCCGAGCATGCCGAACAGCAGTGGATCGAACGGACTTAGATGGCGGGAGTGATCAGACGATCCGATCGCCGCCCGAGCGTCGCCCGACGTGGAATTGACGAAGGCGAGCATGTAGTGACCGAGGGCGAAGTTCGGACTCAGATCCACCGCCGTCTCCAATTCAGTCAGAGACTCGACGCGGCGGCCACGCAGCCAGAGCGCCCGCCCCATGGCCCAATGCGCTGCGGGATCGCGATCGTCGGCGATCAGGCTCTGGCCCGCAGTCTCGAACGCCTGGTTGCTTTCGTGTTCGCGCTCCGCCCAACGCTGAAAGGCGTTCTGCCAGTGAGTGAATGACAGGCCGGCATAAGCACGTGCGAACGTTGGATCGAGGCGCACTGCCATCTGAAAGAAATGCTCGGCTCGGTCGTTATCGGCCTTATTGAATCGATACATGTGCCAAAGCCCGCGGTGATATGCCTCCCAGGCGTCCAACGAGTTGGGTGGTTTGAGGATCGCTCGGTTGCGCTCGATCGCTTCAATCTCGCTTGCGATCGAGGCGACGATCCGATTGCCGATCTCATCGAGCACCTGGAAAGCGTCGTCTAACTTTGCATCGAAAACCTCTGTCCACACGATCCGCGCGGTTCGCGCTTCTGACAGCTCGACCGTCACGATGACGCGATCGCCTTGGCGTAGCACCGACCCGCTGGCGACGTAATCGACGTTCAGCGTCCGGCCAGCCGCCTCGGCACCGATGCTCCGTTCGCCGAGGGCGAAGACCGTGCCCTGTGCGATGACGAAAAGACTGCGCAGCTTGGCGAGCCGCGTGATGACGTCGTGCGTGAGGCCGTCCGCGAACCCGCCTCTCGACCCGCTTTGATCTTGATGGTCGACGAATGGCATCACCGCGATCGACGCGCGGCGCGGTGTGACCGCAGCGTTATCGGCCGGGCCAATTGCCGGCGTTGCCTGACGGTCAACAGTTTCGGACAGTGGCGAAGCGCTTCGCTTGTCGTTCTCTGGCGATTCGCCACATCTCGCGAATCGGCGTCCAGTCCAGACCTTCGGCCTCGAACAGTCGGCCAGTCGCGGCAAGGTGTTCGTCGCCCTCGCGAATTCGACGGTGCTGCGCGAGAGCCTCCAGCAGGCTTTCGTGCGCGGCGCGGTCGAATGGGGCGAGTTCGAGCCACGTTTCGAGATAACCGAACACCTCTTCAGAGGTGCTTGGAAGGTTTCTGACCAGATGCTCGAGTATCGCGGCGTGGCAAACCCGAAAGCGGCGCCGCTGCGCAGTGAGCCAGCCATTGAACTGCGCGTTGCGGTCGATCTCGAGACCGTCCAGGAAATCGCCTGCGAACAATGTTGAAAGCAATTTCAGCCGGCTTGGCTCGAGCGCCTCGATTCCCTCCTGGGTCGCGCGGGCAATCTCGACGACGTCAACGAAGCAGCCTGCAACGTCGAGCGTGATCGCGTCGCCGACAGTTTCGACTCTGCGGCGCGCAGGTTCGTCGAGCAGGCTTCTGAGTTTGCTGAGGCACCAGCGGAGCTCTGCTCTTGGGTCGTTCGGCACATCCCACAGAAGCTCGCAAAGATGACTGCGCCCAACGGCGCGCGGCGCAAGGGCCAGATAGGCGAGGAGGGCGCGCACCTTGCGCGATGCCGGGAGCGCTTGCACGACGCCGTCACGACTGATCGTTAGCGGGCCGAGCATCTGCACGTGCAGACCGCGCCCCTTAGCACCGTACGGACTTAATTGATCGCTGGCGGTCCGCTCTGTTTCAACGGCCTCCCCGTGCGTTTCCACGCCGACTCCCACGCTCGCCTCCACGCACGGTCCTTATCGTGGACCGCACTCACTACACAAGGAGTTTGACATGAACGAAACACTAGTCGCGGCTCACCCCGAATCGAAGACGACGCAGCCCGATTTGGCTGCCGTCAAGGCGCGCCAACAGGGCGCCTGGTCCTCCGGCGATTATGCGGTTGTCGGGACGACGCTGCAGATCGTCGGCGAGGAATTGTGCGAGGCACTCGATATTCGCGCCGGACAGAAAGTGCTCGATGTCGCCGCCGGCAACGGCAACATATCGCTGGCGGCGGCGCGGCGCTGGTGCGACGTGATCGCGACCGACTACGTCCCGGCTTTGTTGGAAAAGGCGCGTGAGCGAGCTGCAGCCGAACGGCTCCAGATCGAGTTCCGGGAGGCCGACGCAGAAGCGCTGCCCTTCAAGGACCGCAGTTTTGATGTCGTCGTCTCGACGTTCGGCGTAATGTTTACCCCCGACCACGAAAAGGCTGCGACTGAGCTGATGCGTGTCTGCAAGCCGGGCGGCAAGATCGGCCTCGCCAATTGGACGCCCGATGGTTTCATCGGGCAACTGTTCAAGACGATCGGCAAGTATTTGCCGCCGCCCGCCGGCGTCAAATCACCGGCGCTGTGGGGCACAAGCACTCGAATCAACGAATTGTTCGGATCGCAGGCCTCTTCGATCAAAGCGGAGTCGCGCCACTTCGTGTTCCGTTATCGGTCGCCGCAACACTGGCTGGACATCTTCAAGACGTACTACGGCCCGGTGCTAAAGGCGTTTGCCGGCCTGCAGCCCTCGGCTCAAGCTGCGCTGACCAGCGACATCATTGCGCTGATCGATCGATTCAACCGATCAGGCGATGGGTCAATGGTCGTTCCCAGCGAATATCTCGAGATCGTCATCACCAGGCAGTAATGCGGATGGCGTGTCGTGTTACCTGCTGAACGTGAAAGGATTCATGCCATGAAATCTTCACTGCAACTGTTAGCCGTCGCTAGCTTCACCCTCTGTGGCCTGCTCGCTCCTGTGCATGCCCAGCACGATCACACTGTCGTACCCGGTGACGCCGTGAAGTGGGGTCCGGCGCCGCCGTCTCTGCCGCCGGGTGCTCAAGCCGCCGCTTTATTCGGCAGCCCTTCCAAGGAGGGCCCCTTTGTACTGCGCCTTAAGTTTCCGTCCGGCTTCACGGTCCCGCCCCATCGCCACTCGAAAGATGAACTCGTCACGGTGATCTCGGGGCGCTTCGCGATCGGGACCGGTGAGAAGATCGATCGCGCGACGTTAAAACCGCTGCCGCAGGGGAGCTTCGTTCACCTCCCGGCGGGCATGCCGCACTACGCATCGGCAGATGGTGAAACCATCGTGCAGATCAATGGTATGGGGCCGTTCGATGTGACGTATGTCGATCCCAAGGACGATCCGCGCAAGCCGTAGCGTGGATTTCCGCCCATCGTGCTTGGCCAGGGCCTGGGTTGTCGAGTCTGTAAAGCCGGGCCCCTTCGTTTGCCGCCCGGACCTCGCTTGCCGACTGTGTGCTTGAGGGCATCGCAGTCGGCGCGAGATCTGCGGGAGTAGCGCGGATCGCGGCTCCGTCGCGACGTCGGTCGCGCACGGCTTGCAGCAAACGATACGCATTCATCGGTAAGAGCAGTGCGTGCAACACCAACACGGGGCTGATGCCGACGAGCGCCGCGTAGGCGATAAAGGCCACGTTGCTGGCGATCGCTACCGCCCGCAGCGCCACCATGCCGCTCATGCAGAACGTCATCAGCACCAGTAGCGATGCGAGGTAGCCGATCAGTTCGTGGGTGTTCATGGCTACCTCGCCGCACGCGTCATTCGCGCTTCTGACCCGCCAGGTTCAGTTCCGTGCTGGTGCGGCTCAGATGGCACGTACATGGCGCGCACTTCGGCCAGGCTCTGGCGAGGCGAAGCCGCTTTTGTCGCCGCGCGCAGCGCCAGCGTGTGTTCAGCGGTGACCGCGCGCAGGATGGCACCGATCGTTGCACGGACCCCGCCCAGCGTCCGTCGGTATGTCTGCTGCAAGTGCAGTACGTGAGCCATCATGGCCTCTACGGCAGGATCCGCACGAGCCCGTAGCCGGTGCGCGAGCCGTTCGTCGCGAAACCGCCGACCACGATCTTGCCGTCGGGCTGCACCACGACGCTCTCGGCGCCGTCGAACGAGCCGAAGAAGTCGATCGTCAGCTTGCCGCCGGAGCCGAAGCTCGCGTCGGGTGCGCCGTTGGCGGCGAAGCGCGCGACCGCGAAGTCGGGGTTGATCCGGTTCGAGCTTTGCCCGGCGACGACGATCCTGCCGTCGGCCTGCACCAGCACCGCGCGGGCGAAGTCGTCTTCGATGCTGAAGGCCGCTGTCGCCAGCCCGCGCTGCCGAAGCCGAGCTCGATGGCGCCATTGCCGCCGAGACGCATCACGGCGAAGGCGCTCCTGCCGCCGACTGGCGCGCTGCCGGCAATGACGATCCGGCCATCGGCCTGCAAGGCCAGAGCCTCGCCGAGAGCCAGGTTGGGCAGCGTCAGCTTGCCGCCGTGCCGAAGCTGGTGTCGGGGTTGCCGATGGCGTCGTAGCGCGCCAGGCCGGCATGGCCGAGCACCGGCGAAGAGCCGAGCGTCAGCACCCCCGACACCAGGATCGCACCGTTCGGCTGCACGACGATGTTCTGCGCGATATCGATGGCACCGCCGATGTCGGTCGTTAGCTTGCCGCCGCTCCCGAAGCTGCCGTCGAGCGCGCCCTCGCCGTCGTAGCGCGCGACGGCGAAGTCGGTCGAGATGCCGCTCGCCGGTGTGGCGCTGCCCGCCACGACGATCTTGCCGTCGCCCTGGATCGCGACCGCGAACGCGCGGTCGGTTTGGCCGTTGAAGTCGGTCGTGACCTTGCCGCCGTTGCCGAAGCTCAGGTCGAGGCTGCCGTCGGCGTTGAAGCGCGCGACCGCGAAGTCGAAGTTGAACTGGTTGTTCGACGTGCGCCCGACCACCGCGTTGCCGGCGACGACGATCTTGCCGTCGGCCTGGATCGCGACCGCCCGCGCCTCGTCGGACGAGCCGGCGCCGACATCGCGTGGTGACCAGGCCGCCGGTGCCGAAGCTCGTATCGAGGGTGCCGTCGACGTTGTAGCGCGCGAGCACGAAGTCGCTGCCCGAGCCGCCGGCCATCACGATCTTGCCGTCGGCCTGCAGCGCCATCGCGGTGTCGTCGCCGCCGAACGCGGTGGTCACCTTGCCGCCGCCGCCGAAGCCGGGATCGAGCCCGCCGGTCGGCGGCGGCGTGACGCAATCGACGGCCACGTTCGTGACGTTGGCGTTGGCGACAACGCCCGCTGCCGCGCGTCACGACACAGACCTGGTTCGGATTGACCGGCTGCGTTTTCGACCGCACCAGGTAGGGCGAGCCAGAGCCGACCTGCAGCGGGAAAGCGAACGCGCCATTGGCGGCGATTGCAACGTTCAAGCCCGAGGTCTTCCAGCACGAGCCCGCTTCCGGCCAGGCCGTTCACCGTGCCGCCGATCGAAAACGTCGTCGGCGGCGTGACGGTTCCCACGTCGTCACGAATGATCAGTCGTGCCGTCGACAGCGCGCCCAGCGTCGCGCAGCCGCCCGGTTGCGACAACGTCAGGTTCACCGACTTGTCGGCGGCGCCGGCGTCGTTCTGGATCGGCGTCACACGGATCAGACGCGGGTCTGTGTCGCCATCGGCGAAAAAGACCGTGGCGGTCAGCGGTTGGTAATCAGTGCCTCCCGCTGCCGTGCCGTCGCTGGTCGTGATCGTCGCCGAGACCTCGCCCCGGCTGCCGCCTGTGCGCGTCACCGCCACGGTTGGAACCGAGCCGGCAAACTCGCCGATCACGAAGTTCCCTGCTTCGAACTGCAGGATTCCCGCCTCGGGCGTGGGCGCCGGGCAGCTGGCCGGAGCAACGAGCACCGGTCTTGGAGGTGCGGGGGCGCCGCTCGTTCGTCGGTTCCAGGCCCACGAACGTCATCGCCGTGCCGCCGATCTCCTGCGGATCCTTCAGGTACGCACTGGCCGATGCGATCGCGCAGCTGTTGGTGTTGCTTTGGGCGCCACGACGGTTCTGGGCTTTCGCCTCGGAGGTGACCTCGACGAAGATCACTTCGTCGTCCCCCGCCGTCGAGAGATCGACGACGAAGGACCGCGGCTGGTTGAACTTCACCGATACACCGGTGCCGAGGCACGTGAACACACCGGGGAGCGGAAACTGGATCGGCGTCTGCGTCGCCGTGAAGTCGCCGCTGTTCCAGAGCTTGTTCCTCGTCCCGCTTTCATTGAACGCCCGGGCATTCCAGATGCTGCCGTTGCCGCTGACGTATGCGGTGGCCTTCCCGTCGTAGATGATTCCCTTGGCGTCGGTGTAGGCGAGGATCGCGAGCGAAACTTCACCGGATATGAACAGCGCGGTGCGGTGCGGCTCAAGCAGGTCGGCAGTGTTGCCGTCGATGTTGTTGAAGTCGGTCGTCTCGAGTTCGATCTTAGTGACCGTGAACGTCAGAGACGCGTTGGCCGCTCCTTTCGTCTTCTTGAAGCTCTGCTTCTGCACGAGGCGCGTCGCGCTTCCCCGGCGCGGCTGGCCGTTCGTCGGGTTCTCGTAGGGCGCTTCAGTGAACACCCCGAACGTGACGCCGTCCTGGGTTGCCTGCACCAGCCCGGATGCCTGCTGGTCGGCGGGTTGTACGGCGCCGCCGATGATGGCGAGGCTCGTCTGAACCGGACGATCGAAGTACGCGGCACCGAAGTTCTGCAGAAACCGGTCCAGCACTCCCTCCGTGCTGCTTTGTGATCCGGAGCCGTCCGCGCCCGGCAACGTCACGAACGACCCGCGCTGCGTCTCCAAAACCTGGAACTCCCACTCCCAGTCGGTACTCAGCAGCGCGATCGACTCGAACCCCGCCTGCGCCGACGAAAAACTCGTGATCTGCGCGACCATCGGTGTTGGCGTCAAACGTGACGGCGGCGATCTCGCTCCCATTGGTTCAGTGCGTTGGTCTTGAAGAACGCGGGCGTCGGCGCCGTCGGCACCGACGCCGCATCGAACGGCAACGTCAGCGTCACCGGCACCGCGAAGGTCGTGCCGTGCGGCGTGAACGCGTACATCGGTCCGCGCACGGTCAAGCCGACGGGCAACGCCGGCGCGCCGGCCGAGCTCTGCTTCGATCCTGATCGTGATATCGGTGGCGAGCGCGCCAGGCGGGATCACGACGCTTGCGCCGTTCGGCCCGATGACCGTGCCGCCGGCGGCGCCGACGACCGTGCCCGCCGCTGGCGTGCCGGTCGCCGCCGTGGTCATCTCCACCTCCTCCGCACGCGCCCAGCGTGAGCAAGAGCAGGAGGGTTCCGGTCCACTTCGCAAATGCTGTGACGTTCATGACAAGCTCCTTCATTCGGTTCGGATGGACCCGTCGCGGCGCTGTCGAAGCAGCGCACCTTCGCGCAGGTCCAAGAGCAGGACGTACGAGGCACGAGTCGCGCTGGAACCGCACGCAGTACCCAAATTGCTCTGGCCGAGTACCCATTTTTTGGATTGCCACTGCGGTGTTGCAGTGGCAAAACCGAAGGGAGCAGGCTAGGCGTGCGTTGCGCGGAGCGAATCCGCACTCGCACGCAGAATTGACGTCGCGCTACCTAGTTTTCTGCGAATTGCAGAAGATTCGACAACTTGAGCACCACCTGCGCGCGATGATGACGCTATCTGCGCTTCGAACTAACAACCGGTGGTGAAATAGCCGTGCACGTTTCAGATGAACAGGTGACGGCCGGGCAAGCCGTCTACAGCAAACGCGTTCTTCGTGTCTACGATTTCGTGGTGCTCGGTGTTTCGAACCGCTTCATATGGAAGTGCCCGACGCAACGACTCGAACAGCATTACAACCAGCACATCACTGCCAATCATCTGGATGTCGGTGTCGGTACAGGCTACTTCCTTGATCGCTGCCGCTTGCCGTCGCAGTCACCGCGTATCGCGTTGATGGACCTCAACCAGAACGCGCTGGAGTTCGCCTCTCAGCGAATCGCAAGATACAAGCCCGAAACGTTCCGCCGAAATGTCCTGGAGCCGATCTCCATCGATGCGGCTAGGTTTGACTCGGTGGGAATCAACTACCTGCTGCATTGCGTTCCGGGTCCCATCGAATCCAAGGCGGTGGCCCTCGATCACCTCAAGGGACTGATGAACCCCAATGCGGTTCTTTTCGGTTCGACGCTGCTTCAGGGCGGCGTTACACGGAATTGGTTGGCGACGCGACTCATGGACACATACAACAAGAAGGGAATCTTCTCTAACCGGTACGACGACCTCGATGGGTTGAAGCGCGCCCTGGGTCAGCGGTTGCGTGAGGTCTCAGTCGAGGTGGTGGGCTGCGCAGCCCTGTTCTCGGGTCGCGTTTAGAAGCGTCGCGCTACTCAGTTTTCTGCGGTTTGTCGAAGATTCGACAACTTGAGCACCGCCTGCGCGCGCGATGCGACGTCGAGTTTCGCCAGTACGTTTGCAACGTGGTGTTCGACAGTGCGTTCGGATCGATGCAATCGGTCCGCGATCGCCGCGTTCGACAGGCCCTGGCACAGCAACTCAGCGACCTCGTTTTCGCGCCGCGTGAAACCTACGAAGTGATTGCGCGCATGCGCGTACGGGCCGCGTTCGATACCGCGGACTCCCAGCGCGCGCAGCCGATTACGCATCAGCGCGGCCGCGCGCTCGGCACCGAGCGTGGTGAATCGAGTCAGCGCCGAGCGCATTTGTTCTTCATCGCCGAAAGCAAGAACCAGTGCGCACTCGTACGGATTGTTCAAGCGCTCCCACTCGACGGCGGCCGCGGCACGATCTCCAGCCAGCTCGTGTGCGCAAGCGGGCGACAAGGCGCCCTCGAATTCTGGCGCCGTGACGCCTAGGCGTTCTAACCAGACCAGCAAAGGGCCCGCGAGCCGGCCGTCGCGCGTTGCGAACGCATCCGCCAATCCGATCTGGGCCACTTCAAGCGCTGCTTCGTGATCCCCGCGCAGCCATGCGGCCTCGGCGCACGCGGCGGCAATCGCCGGTGGTTTGTACTCGACCTGCAACGTGTGCAGTTTCGTCTGCGCGTCGCGCCAGAATTCCTCCACATCGGAGGCGAGCGCGGCCAGCCCGCGCGCTGGCGCTGGCAGATTCCCGCGCCTTTGCTGCTGCCGGCGCAGTGCGTATTCGCAAGTCGCACGCACGAGCGGCGATGTGTTGGGCGCTGCGGCGCATATCGCGTACTCCAGCTCGGCTTCGTCCCAGCGGCCGAGACAGGCAAGCGCATACGCGCAACGACAGCGCAAACTAAGGGCATAGCCGTCGAAATCGCGCGCGTCGCAGTACGCGATACCGCGCCGACCCACGTCGAGCGCAAATGCGTAATCGTGATGGTTGATCGCGCCGGTCTGAAGGCTGATGTAAATGTCGGCCACCAAGTCCTCGACGCGCGCGTCGATAGCCAGCGCCAGTGCCCGTTCCAGTTGCGCGCGCGCGCTTGCGTCGTTGGTCTTGTAAAGCTGTGCCGTGCCGTGGCGATTCAAGGCCAGCGCCAGCGCGGCTGAGTCCGAGCTTGCTTGTGCCAAGTGCACGGCGCGTGCGCCCCAATCGATCGCCTCGTCGTAGTTGGAGAGCAGGCAATGCACGTGTGACAAGCTCGCGTACGCTTTGGCCAATTCACCACTCGGGCCGAGCGGCTCAAGCACTTCGACTGCAGCTCGGGCGAAGCGCAGATATTCGGCCTTGTCACCGCTGGACTGGCGGTGCAATACGCCGAGCAGACGCAGATTGGTGCCTTCACGCTGCCGGTCACCGGCGGCACGCCGCAGTGCCAACGCCTGCTGCCGCAGGTCGATCGCGTCCTGCAGCGCGCCGGTTTTCTGGGACTCGACAGCCGCCGCCTCCAGCAGGTAGGCATGCACCTCCGTATCAGCTGGGCTTCGCGCCGCCAGCGCGCGCCGATACAGCGCAGCCGCTTCTCGATGCGAACCGAGGTCTGCGGCTTCCTCGGCGGCGCGCGGGGCGAGCGCAGCAACGTCGTTGTGACGATTCGCGCCGATTGCGTGATGCACTTCGCGCGCCAGGCCAGCCAGAACGACGCCTTCATTGCGTATTACGTCGAGTACTTGGGCATGGAGCGCGGCGCGGCGATCCGCCGGCAACTCGGTTTCGATGCACTGGCGCGCGATCTCGTGCCGGAATGCGAGCCAACCGTCGTCGGCGCGCAGCACGCCGCTGTTGTGGGCTTCGCGCACCGCTTGGTCCGCGCCAGGAATCAGCGCGTGGACCACAGCGCGCTCCAGTCGGCCGGGCTCGATCGCCACTAGTTCGACAACGCGTCGCGCGGCGGGACCGAGTCGACCGAAGCGCGCGAGCACGGCATCGCGCACCGAAGCAGGCACGGTTTCGCCGGGCGATGCCAACAGTTCGCTGACGTAAAGCGGATTGCCCCCGGTCAGGCGATGCAGAGCGCCGGCATCGCGGCCAGCCGCGCGCGCGAGTTCTTCCACCGCACCGCGCGACAGCGGCGCAAGCGTCACGCGCCGTGTGATGGCCGCCGGCAGGTCGCCGAGCACGCGCCGCAGCGGATGGTCCAGACCGAGCTCGTCGTCGCGCAGCGTGACCACGAGCATCGCCCGCGTGCCGTCGATGCGCCGGCCGAGGTACTTGATGAAGTCGAGTGTCGCTTCGTCGGCCCAGTGCGCATCCTCGATCACCAGCACGGTCGCACGCGGTCGCTCGCGCAGGAAGGCAAGAAACGATGGAAACAGGCCGTTGTAAGTGTTACCTGTGTGAACCTGTGCCGCCAATCCAGGCGGCAGCGCCGACGCGATGTCGGCGATCGGACCGAGCGGCCGTGGCGTGAACAACGCTTCGCACGCTCCCCAATAGATATCGGCCTGGCCGCGCCGCACGTCGAGAAAACGGCGCACCAACGAAGTCTTGCCAACGCCGGCCTCGCCGACCACCAGTACACACGCGCCGACACCGTGTCCGATCAATTCATCAAACGCGGCTGACAGTTGCTGCAGGTGACTCTCGCGCTCGAGCAGTTCCACAAGACACGAAGCAAGACTCGTCCGGAGTTAGCGGCCTGTGACAGTCGGTGTGCGCAGGCTCGCAGGCGTTCCAGAATTGACCGCCGCATGTTGCATGCCCAGGCCTCGTCTGCTACTCCCCTCTTTGGGTCAGTGCGATCAGCTCTCCACGCGAGTTGACATGGAACTTGTCGAGAATTCCGGCGACGTGATGCTCCACCGTGCGCTCCGAGCGGTGCAGCCGCGCTGCAATGACTGCGTTCGAGTGACCCTGCACCACCAGCTCGAAGATCTCGCGTTCGCGCCGTGTGAGCCCGAGCGGATCGGAGCGGGAGC
>CAWAYV010000011.1:0-159405 GCA_963786295.1 uncultured beta proteobacterium
CGGATGATCGCCGGACTGGAAGAAATCAGCGCCGGCGAAATCGTGATCGGCGGAAGAGTCGTCAATCGAATGTTGCCGAAAGAGCGCGACATCGCGATGGTGTTTCAGAATTACGCGCTGTATCCGCACATGACGGTGCGTGACAACATGTCGTTTAGCCTGCGACTGGCGAACGCCGGCAAGCCGGAGATCGACAAGCGGGTGGCGCGCGCCGCCGACATCCTTGGCCTCGGCAGCCTGCTCGATCGATATCCGCGTCAGCTTTCCGGTGGCCAGCGTCAGCGCGTTGCAATGGGCCGCGCAATCGTGCGCGATCCGCAGGTGTTCCTGTTCGATGAGCCGCTGTCCAACCTCGATGCCAAGCTGCGCGTTCAGATGCGCACCGAGATCAAGGAGTTGCATCAGCGGCTGAAGACCACGTCGGTCTACGTGACGCACGATCAGATCGAAGCGATGACGATGGCCGACAAAATTGTCGTGATGAAGGACGGCGTTCGTCGAGCAGACCGGCGGACCGCTTGATCTCTATGACAACCCGGCCAACACTTTCGTCGCGGGTTTCATCGGATCACCGGCGATGAACCTGCTTGCGGGCAACGCGCGGCGCAACGGAAGCGGACTCGAGGTTGCCTTTCCCAACGGCGAACGGGTGCAGACACCGAACGGTGCCGCGCTGCAGGACGGGCAGCCGGTGCTGTTCGGTATCCGGCCCGAACACTGGGCGGTCGCCGCCAGCGGCGGGCTGAGTGTCGAGGTTGTCGTGGTCGAACCGACCGGCGCCGACACCCAGCTCTATTGCCGTTTCATGGAGCACGAAGTGACCGCAACGATTCGCGACCGCACCAACGTGCGACCGGGAGACCGCATTACGCTCGCGCCGGACCCCGGACGTGCGCACTTGTTCGATACCGTCAGCGGGAAACGCCTGGCGGCCTGAATTCACTTGACGTACTGAGCCCACCACCGAAGGAGACAGCATGAGACATTGGAAGAGACGAGAGTTTTTGAAGACCTCCGCGGGCGTCGCCGCTGCCACGGTCGGCCCATTGATCTTGATCAAGGACGCCGCGGCGCAGTGGAGCAACACGCCGGAAAAGGCGCGAAGCTGCGCGTGCTGCGGTGGAAGCGCTTCGTGCAGGGCGACGAGGACCAGTATCTGGTCAACGTCAAGAAGTTCGTCGAGAAGACCGGCATCGAGGTGCGAGTTGACGCCGAGGGTTGGGAGGACGTGCGTCCGAAGGCGGCCGTTGCTGCCAACACCGGTGCGGGCCCCGACATCATCCTGTCGACCAACGACGACGCCAATCTGTATCCGGACAAGCTCGTCGACGTGACCGATGTCTGCGCGTACCTCGGTAAGAAGTACGGTGGCTTCTACCCGGTCTGCGATCCGTATTTGCGGCCCGATGGCAAGAAGTGGATCGGCGTCCCGCTTCGCGTCGCTGGCGTCGCGTTGGTTTATCGCGAAAGCCACATGAAAGCGGCCGGGTTCAACGCGTTTCCGAAGGACACCGACGGCTTCCTGAAGCTTTGCAAGGCAATGAAGGACAAGGGGACGCCACCGGGATTCGCGCTCGGCAATGCGACCGGCGACGGCAACACGTGGTGCAACTGGCTGGTCTGGGCATTTGGCGGGAAGCTCGTCGATGCCAACAACAAGGTCGTCATCGACAGTCCGGAGACGATCAAGGCACTCGAGTATGCGAAGGAGATGTATTCAACGTTCGTACCGGGCACGCTGTCATGGCTCGATCCGAACAACAACAAGGCATTCCTGGACGAGCAGATCTCGCTGACCAATAACGGCATCTCGGTTTATTACGCAGCCAAGACGTCGAAGGATCCGAAAGTCGCCGCGCTGGCGGCGGACATCAACCACGCCAACTTCCCGATCGGACCGATCGGCAAACCGAGTGAGTTCCAGCTGTTCTTTAACCAGATGATCTTCAGGTATACCAAGTATCCGAAGGCGGCCAAGGAGTTCCTGCGCTTCATGATGGAAGAGGAACAGATGAATCCGTGGGTGCAGGCGTCGATCGGCTATGTCGCGCCGGCGCTGGCTGCGTACGAGAAGAACCCGATCTGGACTTTCTGACCCGAAGCACACGCCATATCGGGACTCGATGAAGAACATGTGGCCGAGCGGTCACGCCGGCAAGATGGGCTATGCCTCGGCTGGTGCATTGGCCGACTTCATCGTCGTCAACATGGTGGCCGAGGCGGCATCCGGATCGAAGACACCGAAGGAAGCGGCCGATCGCGCGCAGAAACGCGCCGAGCGGTATTACAAAGTCTGATGCTACCCGCCGCATGGCAGTGCCGAGTTCGGGCGCTGCCATGCGCGGGCCGCGCCCTCTGCGAATCGAGCCGATGTGAGTAGCGCTCCATCCCCATCGCCGCTTCTCAAAGCGGCGCGCTGAGTCGCCTGCTCGAAAGCCGCAATTTTCTTGGGCTGCTGTTCATGGTGCCCGCGGCGCTGGTGTTGCTGTTGTTCCTAACCTATCCGCTTGGGCTAGGTACCTGGCTGGGTTTCACCGACACGAAGATCGGCCGCGACGGCGAATGGATCGGACTCGAGAACTACGAATTCCTGTTCGGCGACTCGGTCGCACGGTTGTCGCTGTTCAACACGCTCTTTTATACGATTGTCGCCAGCGTCATCAAGTTCGTCCTCGGCCTGTGGCTGGCTCTGCTGCTCAACAAGCATCTGCCATTCAAGTCGTTCATCCGCGCGATCGTGCTGCTGCCGTTCATCGTACCGACCGCGCTGTCGGCGATCGCCTTCTGGTGGATCTACGACGCGCAGTTCTCGATCATCAGCTGGACGCTCTTCAAGCTCGGCTGGATCGACCGATACATCGATTTCCTTGGCGAACCCTGGCTGGCCCGGTTGTCCGTGATCGCGGCCAATATCTGGCGCGGTGTGCCATTCGTCGCGATCTGCCTGCTGGCCGGCCTGCAGACGATCTCGCCTTCGTTTTACGAAGCGGCGAGCCTCGACGGCGCGACGCCATGGCAGCAGTTTCGTTTCGTCACGCTGCCGCTGCTGACGCCGATCATCGCGGTGGTGATGACGTTTTCGGTGCTGTTCACGTTCACCGATTTCCAACTGATCTATGTCTTGACGCGTGGCGGACCGCTGAATGCCACGCATCTGATGGCCACGCTGAGTTTCCAGCGCGCGATTCCTGGTGGGGCACTGGGCGAGGGCGCGGCGCTCGCGACCGCGATGGTGCCCTTCCTGATGGCGGCGATCCTGTTCAGCTATTTCGGCCTTCAGCGCCGCGCGTGGCAGCAGGGTGGGCAGGACAAATGAGCGTCGCCGAACAGCGCGAGGTGCCTGCCTCCCCCGAGACGGCCGACTCGCAAGGCATGAAGTACCTCGAGTCGACACGCCGTCGCATCGTCACGGTGTATCTGCCTCTCGCGGCGTTCCTGTTCGTGCTGCTGTTCCCGTTCTACTGGATGGCGATCACCACGTTCAAGCCGAACGCCGAATTGCTGTCGCGCGAAGGCAATCCGTTCTGGGTGATCAACCCAACGCTCGCCCACATCAAGAAGCTGCTGTTCGACACAGCGTACCCGGATTGGCTGTGGAACACGATGCTGGTGTCGGTCGTGTCAACGGGGCTGTCGCTCGTTCTGCAGCGTGCTGGCCGCCTATGCCATCGAACGGCTGCGTTTTCGCGGTTCACGCTATGTCGGCATGAGCATCTTCCTGGCCTACCTGGTGCCGCCGTCGATCCTGTTCATTCCGCTGGCAGCGATCGTCTACAAGTTCCAGCTCTTCGACACCCGCCTCGCGCTGATCCTGACCTATCCGACGTTCCTGATCCCGTTTTGCACCTGGCTGCTGATGGGCTACTTCCGCTCGATCCCGTTCGAACTCGAAGAGTGTGCGCTGATCGATGGCGCGAGCCGCCTGCAGATCCTGATCAAGATCGTCCTGCCGCTTGCGGTGCCAGGCCTGATCTCGGCTGGCATCTTTGCCTTCACGCTGTCGTGGAATGAATTCATCTACGCGCTGACCTTCATCTCGTCATCCGAGGTGAAGACGGTGCCGGTCGGCGTCATTACCGAGCTCGTCGAAGGCGACGTGTACCACTGGGGCTCGCTGATGGCCGGCGCGCTGCTCGGATCTTTGCCGGTTGCGATCCTGTATTCATTCTTCGTCGAGCATTACGTGTCGGGGATGACCGGAGCGGTCAAGGAATAGCGCGAAGCTGCGAAACGCGTCGCAACCTGCTAAGGCCTCACGATGACGAGATGCACCGACAACTTGAACACAGCTCGTCCATCCGCCGTTGCGTACGGACTGAGAGCCTTCTCAGCTTCGTCCAAGATGCGGCGAATCTGATCTTCGGTCAGGACCACGCCCACAACCGGTAACCAGCCCCTCAGGTCGGCTTCGACCATGGTCCGAATGCTGGGGAACTGCGCGGTGCCGTGATGAGTCGTGATCTCGGGTGAGGCCACTCCGGCTTCCGAAAACAGCGTAGCGAGATGTTGCCGGTTGCCGAGCACGAATGGCGCACGCAGGGCATCGGCTGCTTGGCGACCGGCCGTCTGCTCCAGTAGCGCTACCTCAGCCGCGTACGCGGGCATGGTCTCGAGCGAGTCCCAGACCGCAACAACCAACCGTCCTCCGGGAACGAGAACCCGCAGCATCTCGCGAAGGGCTTGGCGCCGGTCCATGAAGAACATGAGACCAAACTGGCTCACCACAGCGTCAAAGGACCGGTCAGGGAACGGTAGTGACTCGGCGGCTCCCTCTCGCCACTCGATGTCTCGTGACAGCTGTTTGGCTACTGCAACCATTCCGGGACTCGGGTCAATCCCCGTAACCGCTCCGGTCGATCCCGTTCGCAAGGTGACTTCACGCGCAAGAACCCCCGTGCCGCACGCAACATCTAGCACTCGTTGACCGGGCTGGATTTGCGCGGCGTCTGCGACTTTCGTGGCCCATTGGCCGAACAGCGCCGGCACGAATAACGCTTCGTACGCGTTCGCAGCATCGATCAGAGCTTGTGGCGTCGGCTCGTTCATGTCGTGTTCTCCTCTCAGTGCTCGTCTAACGAACGGTTAGGCCGCACGCCTCCTCGTTGGGTATGCGCGTGACGACAAGCTATCCGCCAGCGCCAGCAGCGTGGCAACGCCATAGCAAGCCGCTGCAAAGAACGGTATGACCCCCGTTCCGAAACGGTCGGCCAGAGCGCCGCCCGCAACGGGCCCGATCAGTTGTCCGATGCCGAGCGCGGCCGTTGCCAAGCTGAACATCTTCGCGTATTCGGTCACGCTGCAGCGATCGCGGGTACAGGCACTGACGATCGTCGGCGTGGCTGCAATACCCAATCCCACCAGCAGAGCCCCGATGATCGCCGACTCAGATGTGCCCATTCCGGCGACCCATGCCCCCACCGCACCGGAGCCCAGTGAAGCCGCCAGAGCAAACTGCTTCAGTCGCGACGAGGCCACGATCGGCACAGTCAGCGCCGCGCCAAGGATCGCCGCGCATCCAAATCCGACCCAGGTAAGCCCGACTACGAGAATCGGTGTCTTCATGGCTGCCATTTGGGTACCCGCAAAGGTCGAATAGGCGACGTACGCTATGCCGAACATCAGGTAGCCGAGAATCAAGTACATCCAATGCTTTGTTGACAACTGGCGAGTGACGAAGTCCACACCTTGGCTGCTTGGATCCACCGCCTGTTTGGCGGGTTGCCCGTGCACAGGCGCAAACGAGAACGCCACGGCCAGAGCCAGCAGCGCCGAGAGCGCGAACGCGATCCGCCAGCCATCGGCCGTCTCGAGCAGGAGCGAGATGGCGAGCCCGCTGAGTACGACTGACACCCCCATACCGGACCAAACCACTGCGCTGGCCAGCGGGCGTCGTGCCGCTGAGACTGCTGAGAAAACCACGACCAGGATGGCAACGATTCCGGCACCAGCGCCGAGACCTGTTAATACGCGACCTGTGCCCAGCACGATCGAGCCGGCCCAGATCGTCCCTGGCGCAACGGCGCACAGGACAGCGCCGGTCGCGACTAGCAGGTGGGCCCACTTGGAGAGCCTCGATGACCCCATGCGGGACATGAGCGAGGGTGCGGCAAGCGTGCCTATCAGGTAGCCGGCAAGATGCACGGCATTGAGGCTGCCGCTGCCAAGATAGCTGATTCCCAGGTCGCGCCGGATCGATGGAAGCATGACGCCGTAGGTGAATCGTGCCAGCCCAACGTTGAGCGCGATTCCGATCGCACCCCATACGATCAAGGCGAGCGGTATGTTTGCAGCCCGCGAGCCTCTGATCATGCGAATGACCCAACTCCTTCGTGACGCCAGGCCCACGTTCTCAGCCCGCACATCAGGTGATCGTTAGGCGTCACTGCTGGACTGGCGGCACTGGCTCCAGCGCTCAGCTCTCGTTGTGAGCAACGTTGATGCGCCGACGTGTCCGTGCGCCAACATCGTATATGTTGAAGTCGCTCATCATGCGTCCGTAGAGGTGCAGGCTGACTGCTCGGGGCCGTTCCAACGGAACTCCAGTGACGTGAATGTGATCGGGGTTTGGAACGAAGCTCGTGACCGCGCCATGCCGCAGCAGCACAGTACCGCCGCGTACGAGGTCGATATCTGTATCAGCGCCTCGATCCGGCGAGAGTCGTACGTAGCTGCGCTCTTCCAGAACTCCTTCGATCACGCCGACCACGCCCCAGCTTCCGTGATCGTGAACAGGCGTCCATTGGCCAGGGAGCCAGACGATCGAATACAGCGACAGGCTTTCATCAGCAGCGTCATAGACGAGGTTTCGCGCGTAGCTCTGAGGGTCACTCCGGTAGTGCTGCGGCTCGAGAAACGTACCGGCCTGTTCGATGAGATCGAGCATCAGTGGTGCGAGAGCGAGTACGCAGTCTGCTGGGTCGGCCTGCTCGCGGCTCCGCACAGCAGCTTGGGAGATGAAGCGCTCAAGAGCCGGGGAGATCATTTGCATGATTGTGCCCGCAGACTCACGCGGCGCACGTCATTCCGCTCGGATAGCCCGCTACTTCAGGTTGAGCTCCTGAAGCTCTACGCTGCCGGCCAGCTTACGACCGGGGCAGTTCGCCTACAGGCGGGCGATGTCGGGCGCCGCGCCGCCGAGCCAGGCACGCGTATAGGCTTGGCGCGCCGACTTCTCGGCCTTCGCGTCGCCCTTGCGCTTGTAAGTCTCCGCTAGGCCGGCCAGCGCCCAGCCGTTGCCGCGCACGCGCGACAGCGAGTCGCGCAGTGCCTTCTCGGCCGCATCGAGCTTGCCCTGCCGCAGGTACACCGAGCCCAGCGACTGGCGGATCGGGTAGTACCAGTACGACGGTTCCATGTAGGCGAGCGCGTCCTCGATCGCGACCGCCTCCTCGTAAGCGCTGGCCGCCCCGGCGAGGTCGCCCTGCGCGTCGGCGAGGCGTGCGGTCGCCACCAGGCGCGCGGTCTGCACGATCTCCTTGCCCGGCACTGCCCAGTCCGCGTATGGCTTGAAGTCGGCCTTTTGCTCGATTGCAGCGATGGCATCGATTTCGCGGCGCGCTCCGGCTACGTCCTTCTTCGCCGCGAACGCGAGCGCGCGCGCGTAGTGAGCCAGCGCGGACACCACGACCTGCTCCTTCGGTGGCACCTTCAGGGCGAGGATCGCTTCGGGTGCGCTGAAGCTCGCGTGCGCGAGGTAGGGCGCGGCCTTGAGAGGTTCCAGCATCGCGAACTGCGCGATCACCGCGTCGGGCAGCGACGCGTCGAGCTTGGCGGCCGCATCGAGTGCGGTCGGGCCGTCGCCGCCCATCTGCGCCGAGACCAGAACGAAGTGGATGTTGTGCGGGTAGTAGGCCGACTTGTACATCGGGTCCGAGGGCGAGGTCTTGAAGTACTGTTCGTCGACGGCCATTGCGCGTTTGTTGACCTCCAGCGACTCCTTGTAAAGGCCGGTGCGGTAGTAGATGTGGGCCGGCATGTGCACGATATGACCGGCGCCGGGCATCAACGCGGCCAGGCGACGCGCGTGCGGCAGCGCGCGCTCGGGCTTGGTGGACGCCTCGACCGCGTGGATGTAGAGGTGCAGTGCACCCGGGTGTTTCGGATTGCGTGCGTACACCTGCTCCAGCACGGCGAGCATCTCAGCAGCGCGGCCCTTGGGCTTGGCGCCGCCTTCCTCCCAGTAGTCCCAGGGCTGCGTGTCCATGATGGATTCGGCGTAGAGCACGAGGATCGTGTCGTCGCTCGAATACTTGGCGGCCACGGACTTCATCGCGTCGGCGAAGGCCGCGTCGAGCGCGGCGCGCTCGGCCTTCGGGTCCGCCGAGTAACGCTTCTCGAGGGCCGCGATCATCGCGCGATCCTTCGCGGGTGCGCCGCGCGCCAGTTCGACCGCCTTGGCGAGCGCGGCCAGCGCCGGCGCAACCGCCTCGGGCATCATCGGCGCGTTGATGTTCGGCCCGAGCACGAACGCCTCACCCCACCAGGCCATGGCGAGGTTCGGGTCTTCCTTGCGTGCAGCCTGGAAGGCGCGCTGCGCCTCGGCGTGGTTGAACGCGAAGGCCCAGCGCATGCCCTGGTCGAAGTAGGCCTGCGCCTTCGTGCTGCGCGTTCCCACCTTGAAGGACAGCGTGCCGAGGTTGCCGTACAGGGGCACGTCGCCGCCCGCGGCCTGCATCGGCTGCGGCTTGAAGGGCTTGGTCTCGCTTTGCGCGAGGACCAGCTTCTGGAGCAAGGGCGGTCGGCCGCTGGCAGCTGGGGCGCACACATTGCCCTGGGCGTCGAGCAGCGGGTCGTAGGTTGCGCGCCCGTAGGGCTCGACGCCGCTGCTCGCCACCAGGCTGGCCGAGCCGAACAAGCTGGCGAGCGCCAAGGCCATCGGGAATTGCGTTGTCATGCACGCCTTCGTCGATTGGGACCGGTGGGCATTCTAACTATGGACGCAGGGCTGCGCGATTCGGTATTCGCTTCGATGCCGCGCGGAATAGGGCGCGTTCTGTCAGGTCACCGGCGCAGGATTAAACAGCACCAGGGCGTTATGCAGCTTCCATTGTTCAGCCCATGTCTTCTTGCGGCCGCTCGCCACGTCCAGCATCAATCGAAACAGCTCCCAACCAACGTCCTCAATCGACGCTGAGCCATCGGCGATCGTGCCAGCGTTGACATCCATCAGGTCGTGCCAGCGCCGCGCCAGGTCGCTGCGCGTCGCGACTTTGATTACCGGCACCGCGGCGAGCCCGTACGGCGTGCCGCGTCCGGTGGTGAACACATGCAGGTTCATTCCAGCGGCGAGTTGCAACGTGCCGCAGATGAAATCGCTGGCCGGCGTGGCTGCATAGATCAATCCTTTTTGCTTTAGCTTTTCGCCCGGCGCGAGCACGCCGGAGATCGGGACCGAGCCCGATTTGACGATCGAGCCCATTGCTTTCTCAACGATGTTCGACAGGCCACCTTTCTTGTTGCCCGGTGTCGTGTTGGCGCTGCGGTCGACTCGGCCGCGGCTCAGATAGGCGTCGTACCAGGCCATCTCGCGAATCATTGCTTCGGCGACCTCGGGTGTCGTGGCGCGCGATGTCAGCTGATCGATTCCGTCTCGGACCTCGGTCGTTTCGGAGAACATCACACTGGCGCCGGCGCGTACCAGCAGGTCGGTGCAGAACCCGACTGCCGGATTGGCGGTGACGCCCGAGAACGCATCGCTGCCGCCACACTGCACGCCGACCACCAGCTCGCTCGCCGGCACCGTTTCGCGCACGCGTGCGTTTAGGCGCTCGAGGTGCAGTTGCGCGGTCGCCATGATCGAGTCGACCATCGACATGAAGCCGACGTGGTCTTCATCCTGCAGGCAAACAACATCGAGACCCGGGTCGGCATTGGCGCCGACATCGGCGACGCTGCGCTCGTCGGTGATCGCGATTGTTCCCGGCGGCATCAACCGCTCGGGCTGCAGTTTTTCGCAGCCGAGGCTTACCACCATGACTTCGCCACCGAAGTTCGGATTCAGGCTGATGTTGCGCAAGCGTGCGAATCGGAATCTCCGCTCCCGGCGCGTCGATCGCGACGCCGCACCCATAGGTGTGCTCGAGCCCGATCACGTCGTCGACGTTCGGAAACTGCGGCAGCAGTTCGGCCTTGATGCGCTGTACCGCAAAGTCCACCACACCGGCCACGCATTGCACGGTGGTCGTGATCGCGAGGATGTTGCGCGTGCCGACCGAGCCGTCGGGATTGCGATAGCCGTCGAACGTGTAGCCCTCGAGCGGCGTCTGCGGCTGTGGCTTGACCGTGGCGATCGGCAGGTTATCGAGCTCGCGTGCTGCCGGCATTCTCGAGCAGCCGCTCGTGAACCCAGCTGCCGGCCGGAATGTCCTTCAGCGCGTAACCGATCGGAATGCCATAGCGCAACACCGGCGCATCGGCAGCCAGATCCACCAGTGCGACCTTGTGGCCTTGCGGAACGCGGTCGCGCAATGTCAAGCCAGACGACAGAACGGCGCCCGGCGGCAGGCCGCCGTCGTTGGCGACGATGGCGACGTTGTCGCGCTCGTGCATGCGGATCGTCAGCGGCTCCCTGCTGCGTGTTGCGGCAGGCATTTCAGCGATCACGGCATCGTTCATCGGATCTCCTCACCCTCGCGGCTTTGGGCTGCGCTAATTGTCTAACATAGTGGGGAGGCGTCGCAGCTTCGTCGGATCCACCACCCAAGGAGACACATTAATGAAGAAGTTTTTAACCGCTTTCGCGATCGCGTTCGCCGCGGTCACCGGGGTTCAGGCACAAACGTGGCCTTCGAAGCCGGTGACGCTGGTGGTTCCCTTTCCTCCAGGCGGATCGACCGACTCGATCGCGCGTGCCATCGGTCCGAAGCTCAGCGCAGCGTTTGGGCAACAGTTTGTGGTGGACAACAAGTCGGGTGCGACTGGGACCATCGGTGCGGTCTACGTCAAGCGCGCAGCGCCCGACGGTTACACCTTCCTCGTGACGTCGCTTGGCCCGCTGGTGATCGTGCCGCATCTGATCAAGCCGATGCAATACGACGCATTGAAGGACTTCGATCTGATCACCGTCGCGGTGCAGGCTCCGAATGTCCTCACGGTGCCGGCCGCTTCTCCGCATAAATCGCTCGCTGATGTCATTGCGTATCTGAAGGCGAACCCGGGCAAGATGAGCTTTGCTTCTGCGGGCAATGGCTCGAGTGATCACCTGACGGCCGAATTGTTCTGGCTGCAAACCGGTACGACTGGCCTGCACATTCCGTACAAAGGAGGCGCGCCGGCCATCTCCGATCTGCTCGGCGGCCAAGTCGACGGGACGTTCATGAACATCAACACTGCGACGCCGCTGGTGAAGTCCGGCAAGTTACGGGCACTTGCCATTACCAGTGCGAAGCGCTCCGAGATACTTCCTGACGTGCCGACGCTGATCGAATCAGGCATCAAGGGTGTCGACGTCTATTCGTGGCAGGCCGTGGTCGGGCCGAAGGGGCTGCCGGCGGACGTGCGAGACAAGATGCACGCGGGAATCGTCGCCGCGCTGAATGACCCGGCGGTCAAGCAGCAGTTCACGTCGGTCGGGTTTGAAATCGTCGCCAACACGCCAGCGCAGTTCGCCGCTTTCCAGCAGCAGGAGTTCGCGCGTTGGAAGCAGGTGATCGAAACCCGGAAGATCACCGCCGACTGATCATGCCGGCTGTGTCGACGCCGCAAGTCACCGACTTGCGCGTGATCCCGGTCGCGGGCCGCGACAGCATGCTGCTGAACTTGAGCGGCGCGCACGGCCCGTTTTTCACGCGCAATCTGCTGATCCTGACCGATAGCGCGGGACGCACCGGCGTCGGCGAAGTGCCGGGCGGCGAAAAGATTCGCCAGACACTGGAAGACGCACGCGGGCTCGTTGTCGGTCAACCGTTAGGGGCGCAACAGAGCGTGATGCAGCGGGTGCAGCGGCAGTTTGCCGATCGCGACGCGGGCGGCCGCGGATTGCAGACCTTCGATCTGCGCACGACCATTCATGCGGTGACGGCGATCGAGTCGGCCTTGCTCGATTTGCTCGGCCAGCATCTGCAGGTGCCGGTCGCTGCGCTGCTGGGCGAAGGCGTGCAGCGAGAGCGCGTCGAGATGCTCGGCTATTTGTTCTTTGTCGGCGATCGCACGAAGACCGATCTTCCTTATGTAAGCGAGCCGAAGGCGAACAACGCTTGGTCTCGCGTGCGCCACGAGGTTGCGCTGACGCCGCAGGCGATCGTGCACCAGGCCGAAGCGGCGTACGAGCGCTACGGCTTCAATGACTTCAAGCTGAAGGGTGGGGTGCTTGCCGGCGAGGCGGAGGTCGAGGCAGTGACTGCTCTGCACGAGCGCTTTCCGCAAGCGCGTGTCACGCTCGATCCAAATGGCGGTTGGCTGTTGAAGGATGCCGTGCGCCTGATGCGCGATATGCGAAGTGTCGTCGCGTACGCAGAAGATCCATGCGGCGCCGAGGACGGATTTTCCGGGCGCGAAGTGATGGCCGAGTTTCGCCGCGCCACCGGTTTGCCGACAGCGACCAACATGGTGGCGACCGATTGGCGCCAGATGGTGCACGCGCTCGCGCTGCAGTCGGTCGACATTCCGCTCGCCGATCCGCACTTCTGGACGATGGCGGGTTCGGTGCGCGTCGCACAGACGTGCCGCGATTGGGGCCTGACCTGGGGTTCGCACTCGAACAATCACTTCGATGTATCACTTGCGATGTTCACGCACGTCGGCGCTGCCGCGCCCGGCAAGGTGACCGCGATCGACACGCACTGGATCTGGCAGGATGGCCAACGCCTGACCAAGGAACCGCTGCAGATCCGAGGTGGGTTTGTTGATTTACCTAAGAAGCCGGGTCTCGGCGTCGAACTTGACATGGTCGAGGTCGAAAAAGCGCATCAACTCTATTTGCAGCACGGCCTCGGTGCGCGTGACGATTCGACCGCAATGCAGTTCTTGATTCCCGACTGGAAATTCAATCCGAAGCGACCTTGCTTGGTCCGCTAAGGATTAGGTACGTAGCCGCCCACCATGACGAAGACGAGGCTCGCCGCCGAGGACCGCATCGCATGGGTTCGCGTGTCTTCCTGCTACCTGCCGCTCGCGACGCCGATCAGCGACGCCAAGGTGTTGACCGGCCGCCAGAAGCCGATGACCGAGATCGCGATTCTGTTCGCGGAGATCGAGACCGGCGATGGTCACCAGGGTTTGGGATTCAGTTACTCGAAACGCGCCGGTGGTCCGGGACAGTTCGCGCACGCCAAAGAAATCGCTCCGGCTCTGATTGGTGAAGACCCGAGCGACATTGCAAGGCTCTGGGACAAGCTCGCGTGGGCGGGAGCTTCGGTGGGCCGAAGCGGCCTGTCCACGCAGGCGATCGGCGCCTTCGACGTCGCGCTGTGGGACCTGAAGGCGAAGCGCGCTGGCCTCTCGCTGGCCAAATTGCTCGGCGCGCATCGAGACTCGGTGCGCTGCTACAACACCTCGGGCGGCTTCCTGCACACGCCGCTCGATCAGCTGCTTGTAAATGCAAGCGCGTCACGCGAGCGTGGCATCGGCGGCATCAAGTTAAAGGTTGGGCAGCCGGATGCCGCTCTCGATGTGCAGCGTGTGCAGGCGGTGCGCAAGCATCTCGGCGACGCGGTGCCGCTGATGGTCGACGCGAACCAGCAATGGGATCGACCCACCGCGCAGCGCATGTGCCGCATCTTCGAGCAATTCAACCTGGTGTGGATCGAGGAACCGCTCGATGCCTACGACCACGAAGGGCATGCGGCGCTCGCCGCGGAGTTCGACACGCCGATCGCGACCGGCGAGATGCTGACCAGTGCGGGCGAACACTGGGACCTGATCCGCCTTAGAGCGGCCGACTACGTGATGCCCGACGCTCCGCGTGTTGGCGGAATCACGCCGTTCCTGAAAGTCGCAGCGCTCGCCGAGCACGCCGGTCTGATGCTCGCGCCGCATTTCGCGATGGAGCTGCACGTACATCTGGCTGCCGCTTATCCGCGTGAACCTTGGGTCGAGCATTTTGAATGGCTCGAACCATTGTTCAACGAGCGCCTCGAGATCAAGGACGGACGGATGCTAGTGCCGACGCGGCCGGGCCTCGGCGTCACGTTGAGCAAACAGTCGAAAGCCTGGACCCGCGAAGAAGCGGAGATGGGCAAGCGTCCGTAGCTCGCGATCTGCGGCTGTACGCGGGGCGAAAAAAAGGCGTCGCCGCGTTTGCGGCGACGCCCCTCGGCGCCACTATTTGGACTGGACGCCAGTCGCTGTGATTTCAACGCGACGGTTCGGTGCCAGACACGCGATCAACGCCTGGCGCGTTTTCGCCTGTCCTTTGCCCTTGCAATCGGCCTCGGTCACCTTGAGCTGCGTTTCTCCACGACCTTCCGTGCGAATCACACCGGATGAAACGCCTTTGCTGACCAAGTAATCACGCACTACCGCGGCGCGTTTTTCCGACAATGTCTGGTTGAGCGCCTCGCTGCCGAGCGGGTCAGTATGTCCCGCAATCGTCATGGCCGTTACGGACGTGATGCCCGCTTGCCGTGCCTCGGTGAGCATGTTGTCGAGGCGACTCTGGCCCGCCGGCGTCAACTGCGCGCTGCCGAACGCAAACATTCCGTCAGCCGAGATGTTGAACTGTCTCGTCGTCGGCGGTGGTGGCGGCGGCGGCGGTGGTGGCGGCGGTGGTGGCGGCGGTGGTGGCGGCGGTGGCGGTGGTGGCGGTGCCGCGCGAACCGGCTGCGTGACCGCCGGCGCTGCGCCCAGCGGAATCTGCAGCCCTAGGCTAAAGACCCAGCTGTTAAACGAGCTTCCGCTTACGAGGTCGTCGCGGTTGTTGTCCCAGCGATAACGGCCGTCGAGAAAGATTCGACCCCAACTGGCGAGCGGCCATGCCACCCCGAGTCCGGCGCTGGCCATGCCGCTCCACTCGTCTCTTCCTCCGACCTTGTCCCTGATACCGCCGACGCCAACCAAACCGTAGAACTGCGCATTTTTCCAGCGCTCGAGGCCTTCCCTGCCCAGGAAGTACCACTTGGCGTCGACGCCGAGTGTGTAGTTCTTCCAATCGGACGGTGCCCCGTTAGCGTCGAGCTGCTCATAGGAACCACGCAGTTCAAGGTCCCACGATGGGTGGATGGCCTTGCCGATGGAGATGCCGCCGCCCCAGCCGTCATCGGCCCTGCGATCGTTGTCCGCCAGGGTGTAGCTGCCAAACGGTGCGATATACCATCGGCTATCCCACCATTTCTCTGCCGGGTAGCTCAACTGTGCTTGGGCTGCGATCGGGGCCGCGGCCATACACGCCAATGCAACCCTTCGCATTACAGGCTTCTTCATGATTGGTTTTCTCCGCTAGGTAAGGGTCCGTAAGCGATTCGGTCTAGTTTCGCCTGCCCCGATGATTACGCAGATCGACCAACTTGCTGTGAGCGACTGGCGCTCTGCTCCGAAACGAAATGCTCGGACGCAACTGAAGGGATCGTGAGTGCGGTGTCACAGGCGCAACCTCCCAAGTCTCCCGGGTGCGGCCTGCTGGGACGGTGATGCCGATTAATTTTGGAAGATGCTGTCGCTGCGAGTTGGCCCACGACTTCGCATTCTTCATCCGAACTGACGAAGGAAACGAAGTTGTTCAGCACCGGGCATTTCTCCACGAAGGGGCGTCACTTGACCACGTCGGTTTCCGGCTTGACCAAGCAACTCACAGCACAACGAACTACACGACGCAGCTTTTGCATCGCGAATTAACGATAGGTGAACGACTGGCGTCAAGCAAGCGCTGCAGTTTCGAATTGCGCTCGTTGCAACTCGCCCATTGGTGGGATGCTTCGCCACGAGCGTGTAAGCGTTCTTACACGAGTGAAAAAGTGAGTGAAAGAATTGCAGTGCGCGCGATCGTTGCCATAAAAAAAGCAAACTAAAGGTTAGGTACGCAGCAAACTAAAGATTAGGTACACGCGCGAGGCGGCTTCACCGATGGCGTGACCGACCTCAATCGCGGATCAACCTTCAGTTGACGGGCGTCAGCAGCGGCCGGCCGGCGGCATAGGCCGCGATATTGTCGAGTACCAGCTGCGCCATCGCGCCGCGCGTTTCATGAGTGGCACTCGCTTGATGCGGTTGCAACACGACGTTGTCGAGATTGAATAGTGCGGCCGGGACGCGGGGTTCATCGACAAACACGTCGAGTCCGGCACCGCCCAATTGGCCGCTGACAAGCAGCTCCACCATTGCCGCTTCATCGACGACGGAGCCGCGCGAGATGTTGATGAAAATGCCCTTCGGGCCGAGCGCAGTCAGAACCTCGCGGCTGATCAATCCGCGCGTCGCCGCGCCGCCGGGACACGCGGCGACCAGAAAGTCAACCGAGCGCGCGAGCTCGACTAGCTGCGGCTCGAAGCGATACGGCAAATCCTTTTTCGCCGGCCCGTGCCAGGCGATCTGCATATCGAAGGCGGCAGCACGTCGCGCGATCGCCTGCCCGATACGGCCCATGCCGACGATGCCCAACCGTTTGCCGCTGACTTTGCTGGTGAGTGCGAACCCTCCGTCCAGCCACCGACCGGCACGTACGAAGCGATCCGCCGCCGCGATGCGTCTTGAGGTGGCGAGCATCAGTCCAACGGCGAGGTCCGCAACTTCGTCGGTTAGCACGTCCGGTGTGTTGGTGACGGCGATGCCGAGCTCGCGCGCAGCGGCAAGGTCTACCGAATCGAGGCCAACGCTGAAGCAGGCGATCAGTTTCAACTTAGGCAGTTGCTCCATCAACGCGCGCTTAATGCCAGCGCCGCCGCCGCTGGTGACGACGACGTCGATGCGCGGTGCAACTTCCGAAATCAATGCCGTGCGGTCGCTGGCATTCAACAGCGAGTGCGTCGTATAGGTCGCTTCCAGCTTCGCTTGCGCTGGCTTGTAAATCGGTGCGACGAGCAGTACTTCTGGCTTCACGGACGTCGCCATTTTCTCTACGAATGGGCGCGGACGTTCTGCCGCTGCTCACCCAAGCCGGCAATTCCCAGCGTAACCACGTCGCCGCTCTTTAAATAGCGCGGCGGCTTCTTTCCCATCCCGACGCCCGGCGGAGTGCCGGTCGTGATGATGTCGCCCGGCATCAATGTCATGAACTGGCTGACGTAGCTGACCAGATGCGCGCAGCCGAACACCATCGTCGAGGTGCTGCCGCGCTGCATGCGCTCGCCGCTGACGTCGAGCCACATGTCGAGCTTCTGCGGATCTGGGATTTCGTCGCGCGTCACCAGATACGGACCGATCGGCCCGAAGGTGTCGCACCCTTTGCCTTTGTCCCATTGGCTGCCACGCTCAAGCTGAAACTGACGCTCCGAAACATCGTTGACGACGCAATAGCCAGCCACGTAGTCAAGCGCGCGCTCGAGCGTCACGTACTGCGCCTTGGTGCCGATCACGACGCCGAGCTCGACCTCCCAGTCGGCCTTGGTCGAATTTTTCGGAAGGACGATGTCATCGTTCGGCCCGTTGATGCATGTCGTGGCTTTCATGAAAATGATCGGCTCCGCAGGCACCGGCACGCCCGACTCCGCCGCGTGGTCGGCGTAGTTGAGTCCGATCGCTACGAACTTGCCGATACCGATGTACGGCACACCGAGGCGCGGCGAGCCCGACACGAGCGGCAGCGACTCCGTTTTTACTTGCGCCAGCTTCTTGAGCTCGCGAGGTGCGAGGTGCAAGCTGTCGATCTGGTCAACGATGCCCGACAGATCACGAATCCGGCCTGACGAATCGAGCAGCCCAGGTTTTTCATATCCGTTTTGGCCGAAGCGCAAGAGTTTCATTGAATTTGCCTTTACCTGCAGTTGTAATGAAAAAAATCGTCTGGCTCCGCACGCGATTTTTCAACTAATCGCGCCAAGCTAGGCGTGCACTTTAGTCCGCCTCCTAAAGACTCATGCCGCCGTCGACAAAGACGGCTTGACCGGTCATGAACGACGACTCGTCGGATACAAGATAGACGAACGTTTCCGCAATCTCTTCTGCAGTCGCTAGCCGGCCCATCGGCTGCCTTGCGACGAAGTCTTTGCGTGCCTGCTCCGGATCGGCAAATGCGTTGATGCGATCGCCAAGCGATGGCGTATCGACGGTGCCTGGGCACACGCAGTTGACGCGGATGTTTTGCTTTACGTGATCGATCGCTAGCGCGCGCGTAAATCCGACGACAGCGGCTTTGCTTGCGGCATACGCGAGACGATTCGGGGCCGCCTTTTGTGCGCCCAGTACGGACGCCATGTTCAATATGGTGCCTCCGCCGGCGGCGATCATCTTCGGCAGCATCGCCTTGGTCATCACGAACATGCTGCGCACGTTCAGATTGAAGCTGAAATCCCAGTCCTTGATCGCGCAATCGAGAATCGTGCCCTGGTGAACGTAGCCGGCGCAGTTGAACAGAACGTCGACTGCACCGATGTCTTCAACGAACGCCTTGACCGCTGCATCGTCGAGAACGTCGAGCCGCCTCTTTGTGATTTCTGACGGCAAGCCCGCCAGCAACGCGTCTTTCAAATCAGTCGCAATCACCCGCGCGCCTTCGCGTGCAAACGCAACGACGGCCGCTCGCCCCATCCCCTG
This sequence comes from uncultured beta proteobacterium, assembly GCA_963786295.1. GTDB lineage: Bacteria > Pseudomonadota > Gammaproteobacteria > Burkholderiales > Burkholderiaceae_F > JACCZX01. Next base: position 18,622 of record CAWAYV010000011.1, read on the forward strand.
CGCCGCGGCAGTGACGAGCACCGATTTTCCCTGCAAGCGGCCCGCCATTTCTCCTCCGTGCTGCTTGACACCGATGGGGTCGCGTGTGAAGCTCGCCCGCCACAATCGAGATTCAAATTGGTCTGACCACTTGACCAGCCGGCGGCAGTTTAAGCAACCCCCTAGCGAATTGTCCAATTGCCAGCATGCCGATACAGGCTGTCGAACCGCAGAGGCTGTACCGCCGCATCGCCGAGCAGATTGCAAGACTGATAAAGCGCGGCGAATACAAGCCGGGCGACCGACTGCCGCCGGAGCGCAACCTGGCCACGATGCTAAAAGTCAGTCGGCCGTCGGTGCGCGAAGCACTAATTGCGCTGGAGGTCGAAGGCTATGTCGATGTGCGAGTGGGTTCGGGCGTCTATGTGGCGCGGCCAGGCGGGGCACGTGGAAAAGCAGTGCGCCTCGCGGCGGATTCGGGTCCGTTTGAGCTGATCAGTGCGCGTCGTCTCCTCGAATCAGAATGCGCTGCGCTGGCTGCCAAGAATGCGAGCCCCGCACAGATCAAGCGAATGCGCGCCGCTTTGCGCGCAATGATTCGCGACCGCAAGCGCAATGTGATGCCGCTTGAGAACGATCGTCGATTTCATTTGGAAATGGCGGAAGCCAGCGGCAACAGTGCGTTGGCGCTTGTCGTGCGCACACTTTGGGACCAGCGCACGGGACTCTTGTTTCTGCAACTCGAACACCACTTCGACACGCCCGATCTATGGGACGCCGCCATCGCGGAGCATGAGGCGGTGATGGTAGCGATCGAGGCGCACGACGGAACGAAAGCCCGCGCAACGATGCGCCGGCACATGGACGAGGCCGCGCGTCGCTTTCAGAAGAGCTGGACCGCAGGTCGTCGGGCGTCACGCAAGCGAGTTGGAGCTGGCAATGGCGCAGCCTGAAAAGTCGAGGCCGACTGCTTTGGGTGACGCCGACGAGCACGTGCTGACCGCGAGCGGTGAGTTCGACGTCCACGACGCGCCGATCGACATCAGTATCTACCGGTTCGAGGAATGGATCGCGTTTGTGTTCTTCTGGGCGCTGTCGTCCGTGATCTTTCTGCAGTTCTTTACACGCTACGCGCTGAACGACTCAGCGTCGTGGACTGAAGAGATCGCGCGCTATCTGCTGATCTGCACGACGTTCATCGGGGCGGCGATCGGCGTGCGCAAGAACAATCACATCCAGGTCGACTTCTTGTATCGCGTGTTGCCAGCACCACTGATGCGGGTCATGTCGATTTTCGTCGATATCGCGCGCACGGCCTTTCTCGGCTACGCGACTTGGCTTACGTTCCAGCTGCTGATGCGAATCGGCGGACAGCAGATGTCGGTGGTCGACCTACCGATCGGTCTCGTCTACAGCGTGGTGCTGGTGGGCTTCGCATTGATGACGTGGCGATCGATCGACGTCGCGATCGCCAACTGGCGACGCAAGGCGTCGGTGCTCGAAAAGCCGGAGCTGGCGGAGATCGCAACTTGAAGGATTTCCGATGAGCCCCGCCGGCTTCAAGTTGTTGTTCCTCGCACTAATGGGCTCCGGCATTCCGGTCGCGATCGCGATGGCGGGCTCATCGCTGATCTTTGTGATGGCCACGGGCCTGGTGCCCGACTTCGTCGTGATTCATCGGATGGTCAGCGGCATCGATTCGTTTCCGTTGCTTGCCGTGCCGTTTTTCATTCTGGCCGGCAACCTGATGAACTCCGCCGGCATTACCAACCGCATTTACAACTTCGCTCTTGCGCTGGTGGGCTGGCTGCGCGGCGGACTCGGACATGTCAACGTCGTCGGCTCGATGATCTTTGCCGGCATGTCGGGAACGGCGATCGCCGATGCGGCCGGGCTCGGAACGATCGAGATCAAGGCGATGAAGGACCACGGCTACAACCTCGAGTTTGCGGTGGGCGTCACGGCGGCGTCGGCAACGCTGGGGCCGATCATCCCGCCGTCGTTGCCGTTCGTGATCTATGCGATGTTCGCCAACGTCTCGGTCGGCGCGCTGTTTCTGGCGGGCATCCTGCCCGGTGTCGTGATGGCGTTGTTAATGATGGCGACCGTCGCGTTCTTCGCGCACAAGAACAAGTGGGGCGGCGACATCGCGTTCGAATGGAAGCGCATCGGCAAGGCGCTGCTCGAGCTGGCGATCGTCGCCGGATTTCCGATCGCGATCTGGCTTGCGACGCAACAAGGAACGGATCCGGTATGGACCGTCGTTGATCGGCCTTGTATTGCTGCTGGCGGCTGATCGCTACTTTCGCTTCAACGCTGTGCTTCCGATCATGACACCGGTGCTGCTGATCGGCGGCATGACCAGCGGGGTATTCACCGCGACCGAGGGCGCCATTGCCGCGTGCGTGTGGTCACTGTTCCTCGGCGTCGCGTGGTTTCACACGCTGAACTGGAAAATGCTGATCAAGGTGTCGATGGACACGATCGAGACGACGGCCACCGTGTTGTTCATTGTGGCAGCGGCTTCGATATTCGGCTGGATGCTGACGGTCACGAAGACGACCGAGGCTGATCGCTGGCTGGGTGCTCGCCTTCACGCAGGAACCCTGGGTATTTCTGCTGCTGGCCAACGGCTTGATGCTGTTCGTCGGCTGCTTTCTGGAACCGGTGGCAGCGATTACGATTCTGGTCCCGGTGCTGATGCCGATCGTCCTTAAGCTCGGGATTGACCCGGTGCATTTTGGGCTGATCATGGTGCTTAATCTGATGATCGGCCTGCTGCATCCGCCGATGGGGTTGGTGCTGTACGTTCTGGCGCGCGTGGCCAAACTGTCGATCGAGCGCACGACGATGGCGATCCTGCCGTGGCTGGTGCCGCTGCTGATCAGCCTGGCGCTGGTGACGTACGTGCCGATCATCAGCCTGTGGTTGCCGCGGCTGGCAATGTAAGGAAGAAAGAATGTTGCAGGAAGTCCCGCTGGTACTAAGACTCAACCCCGCCGATGACGTCGTCATCGCGCGGCGTCAGCTCGTCTCCGGCACGTTGGTCAAGAGTGAAGGCGTGACGGTCATCGGTCTGGTGCCGCCCGGCCACAAGCTGGCCACGCGCGCGATCGCCGCAGGCTCACCGGTGCGCCGTTACAACCAGATCATCGGATTTGCGACGCGCGACATTCGGGCCGGCGAACACGTGCACTTGCACAACATGGGAATTGGCAGCGAGCACGGCGCCAATGTGGGTGGCGCGGCGCGCGACTATGCGTTCTGCGCCGATGTAAAGCCGGTGACGATGGCCAACCCGCCGGCGACGTTTCTGGGCATCGTGCGCGATGACGGCCGAGTCGCAACGCGCAACTATGTCGCGATCATCTCGAGCGTCAATTGTTCGGCGACCGTCTCGCGCGCGATTGCGGATCAGTTCCGCACCGATATCCGACCGGAAGCGCTCGCCGATTATCCAAACATCGACGGTGTGATCGCGCTGACGCATGGCACCGGCTGCGGCATGGACATGGGCGAGAGCATGGATGTGCTGCGCCGGACGATGGCAGGCTACGCGCGCCATCCGAATATTGCGGCGACGATCTTTATCGGCCTCGGTTGCGAGGCGAACCAGATCACGTCGTTGCTTGGCGCCGAAGGTTTGAAGGAAAGTGATCGGCTGGCGCGCTACAACATGCAGGACGTCGGCGGCACCGCAAAGGCGATCGAGCGTGGTGTCGCGATCGTCAGGGAAATGTTGCCGGCGGCCAATCGTGTCGTCAGGACACAGGTACCGGCAAGTCATCTGATGCTGGGTCTGCAATGCGGCGGCTCGGACGGCTACTCGGGCATCACCGCCAATCCGGCGCTGGGCAATGCGGTCGATCGTCTGGTCTCGCACGGCGGCACCGCCATACTGTCCGAGACTCCGGAAATTTATGGTGCCGAGCACCTGTTAACGCGCCGTGCGATCTCGCGCGAGGTCGGCGAAAAACTGATCAACCGCATCAAATGGTGGGAGGACTACACCGCGCGCAATCACGGCGAGATGAACAACAATCCGTCACCCGGCAACAAGGCCGGCGGATTGACGACGATCCTTGAGAAGTCGCTGGGAGCGGTCGCCAAAGGCGGCACGACGAACCTGGTTGACGTTTTTGAATACGCGCAGCCGGTGACCGCGAAGGGTTTCGTTTATATGGATACGCCGGGCTACGACCCGGTGTCGGCCACAGGACAGGTAGCAGGCGGCGCCAACATGATCTTGTTCACGACCGGCCGCGGTTCGGCGTATGGTTGCGCGCCGTCGCCGTCACTGAAACTGTCGACCAATACCGAACTGTGGCAGCGGCAGCAGGAAGACATCGATCTGAACTGCGGCGAGATCGCCGACGGTGCGGCGACGATTGAAGAGATCGGCGAGCGGCTCTTCAAGTTGATTCTTGCGACTGCATCGGGCGAAAAGACAAAGAGCGAACGCTTTGGCTATGGCCAGAGCGAGTTCATTCCATGGCAGCTGGGCGCGACGATGTAGCGCTCGGCCGTTGTTCTACGCAGACCCATTACATCCAGGAGGAGACATGAAGTTGAACATTAGAAAACTCACCATCGCCGCAGCGTTGTCGCTGATCGCGCTCGGCACCGCGCATGCGCAGACCAAGCTCAAGTGGGCGCACGTGTACGAAATCAGCGAGCCGTATCACACCGCCGCGGTGTGGGCGGCGAGCAGAGATCGCCAAGCGCACCAACAATCGCTACACGGTCGAGGTGTTTCCCGGCGTCGACGCTCGGCAAGGAAACCGACATCAATCAGGGACTGACGCTCGGCACGGTCGACATCATCTACACGGGGCAGTTGTTCGCCGGCCGCACCTACGGCCCGCTCGCGATCGGCGGCGCGCCGTTCATGTTTCGCGACTTCAATCACTGGAAGGCGTTCTCGACCAGCCCGCTTGTTCGCCGAACTGGCCGAAGGCTATCGGCAGAAGAGCGGCGGCCACAAAGTGCTGGCGATCACTTACTACGGCGAGCGTCACGTGACGTCGAACAAGGCGATCAACAAGCCGGAAGACATGAAAGGGCTGAAGATCCGCGTGCCGGATGCACCGCTGTACACGATGTTTCCGCGCGCGGTCGGCGCCAATCCGACACCGATCGCCTTCGCGGAGGTGTATCTCGCGCTGCAAAACGGCACCGTCGACGCGCAGGAGAACCCGCTGCCGACGATCGACGCGAAAAAGTTCTACGAAGTGCAGAAGTACATCGTGCTGACGGGCCACATCACCGATGCGCTGCTGACGATCGTCGGCGAGCCGACCTGGAACAAGCTGTCGGATGCCGACAAGGCGATCTTCGATGCGGTGCTGAAGGAAGCTGCAGCGCGCGCGACGGCGCAGATCATCGAGATCGAGAAGAGGCCTCGGCGCCGAGTTCAAGAAGAAGGGCAAGGAAGTCGTTGCGGTCAACCGCGCTCCGTTCCGCGAAGCGACGATGAAGATGCACAACGGGCCGGACGCGACGTGGCCGAAGGAGGTTTACGACAAGCTGCAAGCGATCAAGTAAGCAGTCGGCGTGATCGGCGGCTCTGCGGAGCCGCTTTTTCGTGCGAGCAGCGTTAAGGGCGCGCCTATGGGAGCGATCAAAGAAGATCTCGATACGCGCAGCCGCGAGCTTGCCGAAGCATTCGATCAGCAGGCAGCAACCGCCGAGATCCTGCGCGTCATCTCGCGCTCACCGGCCGACCTGCAGCCGGTGTTCGACACCATCCTCGCCAATGCACTGCGGCTTTGCGATGCAAACTGGGCTTTCGTCGTGCGCCACCAGGACGGATGGCTGTCGCTGGCCGCGCGCACCGATTGCACGCATGAGTTCGCCGAGTACCTCGCCGCGGGCTTCCCGGTCGATCGTGAGACAACCATCGGTCGCGCGGCTCTGGAGCGCAAGCCGGTACAAGTGCTCGACTTCATGGCCGAGCCCGGAATGCGCGTGACTCCGGCGCATCGGAGCGAATCTGTGCGCACAGTCCTGGCTGTGCCGCTGCTTCGCGAAGACCGGTTGCTCGGCGTCATTGCTCTGAGACGGCGCGAGGTGCGGGCGTTTTCAGAGAAGCAGATCGCTTTGTTGCAGACCTTTGCCGATCAGGCCGTGATCGCGATCGAGAACGTTCGGCTCTTCAGCGAACTGGAGGCGCGCAACCGGGCGCTGACCGACGCGCTCGAGCAGCAGACCGCGACGAGCGAGATCCTGCGCGTGATCAGCCAATCGCCGACCGACGTGCAACCGGTGTTCGATACGATCGTGGCCGCCGCGCTGAAGCTGTGCGCTGCCAGTTCCTCCAATGTCGTGACGTTCGACGGCGAGCTGATCCATGTTGCCGCCCTCGCGACGGTGAGTCCGGAAGGCGCGGATGCCTCGCGCCGACACTTCGGCAGCTATCCGAAGCGACCGAGTCGCGATACCGCGAACACCCGTGCGATCCTGACGTGCAGTGTCGTCTCGATCCCGGACGTTCTGGAGGACAGCGACTATGCAGGCGGCGCGACCGCCGCTGCCGCGGGATACCGAAGCATCTTGTCGGTTCCGCTGATGCGCGAGGCGAGCCCGATCGGTGCCATCACGGTGGCTCGGCCCGAGCCGGGCGCTTTCCCCGAGCAGCAGCTGGCGCTCCTGCAGACTTTTGCCGATCAGGCAGTGATCGCGATCGAGAACGTTCGGCTCTTCAAGGAGCTCGACGCGCGCAACCGCGAACTGACCGAAGCGCTCGAGCAACAGACCGCCACCAGCGAGATCCTGCGCGTCCTCTCGCGTTCGCCGACCGACGCCCAACCGGTGTTCGACACAATCGCGGCGGCGGCGATGAAGTTATGCGATGCCAGTTCGGCGAACGTGTGGACGTTTGACGGCAAGTTGATCCATGTCGCAGCCATGAAAATGCTCCATCCCGAAGCTGCAGAAGCGCTTTGCCGGCTGTACCCGCGGCCGCCCGATCGGAGCGTGGTAGCTAGCCGAGCAATCCTCGCGCGCAGCGTAGTCGCCATTCATGACTTGCAGGAGGCGGACGCGGACTATGCGCTCAAGCCAAAGAGTGCCGCGCGATGGGGCCTCCGCAGCGCAGTTGGCATTCCCTTGATGCGCGAAGGCGAACCGATCGGCGCTATCGCCGTCGCTCGGCGCGAACCTGGCGCGTTTCCGGAAAGACAGCTTGCGCTTCTGCAAACTTTTGCTGATCAGGCGGTGATTGCGATCGAGAACGTTCGGCTCTTCAGCGAACTGGAGACGCGCAACCGGGAACTGAGCGAAGCGCTCGAGCAACAGACCGCCACCAGCGAGATCCTGCGCGTCCTCTCGCGTTCGCCGACCGACGCCCAACCGGTGTTCGACGCGATCGCGGCCGCCGCGCTGAAATTGTGCGACGCCAACTCGGCGAACGTGTTCACGTTTGACGGCGCATTGCTCCATCTGGTGGCGATAGCGGGAACCAGTCCCGAAGGGATGGAAGCCATAAGGCAGCTTTGGCCGCGGCCGCTTGATCGTGGTACCGCAGCCAGCCGGGCCGTGCTGTCGCGCAGCGTCGCCGCCATTCACGATACGCATTTGGATCCAGACTTTGCGCTGAAGAGTCTTGCGCAATGGGGTTTCCGCAGCATATTGGGCATTCCGCTGATGCGCGAGGACAAGTCCGTGGGCGCCATCGCTGTCGGCCGGAGCGTCGCAGGCCCGTTTCCCGAAAAGCAGATCGCTTTGCTGCAGACCTTTGCCGATCAGGCGGTGATCGCGATCGAGAACGTTCGGCTCTTCAAGGAACTCGAGGCGCGCACGACCGAGCTCACGCAGTCAGTCGGAGAACTGCAGGCACTGGGCGAGGTCGGCCAGGCCGTCAGTTCGACGCTCGACCTGGAAACCGTATTGAGCACGATCGTCGCGCGCGCCACGCAGCTTGCCGGCATGGACGGTGGCTCCATTTACGAGTACGAGGAGGCTCGTGAGGAGTTCCGCCTGCACACGGCGCACAGACTGCCGGATGAACTGATCGAGGCGCTCCGGTCGAGGCCCGTGCCGAAGGGAGAAGGCGCGATCGGGCAATTGGCAGTGACCGGCCAGCCGGTAGCGATACGCGAGATCATGGACGAGGGCATCTACCAGAGCCAGGTCCGCGAGATCCTTGCTCCGCCATGGTTATCGGTCGCTGCTCGCAGTACCGCTGCTGCGCGAGGACCGCCTGCTCGGCGGGCTGGTCGTCAACCGGAAAAGCGCGGGTGAGTTCGCGCCGCGCGTGATCGATCTCTTGAAGACCTTCGCAACGCAGTCCGCGTTGGCCATCCAGAATGCGCGGCTGTTCCGCGAGATCGAAGACAAGAGCCGGCAGCTCGAAATCGCAAGCCGGCAAAAGAGCGCGTTCCTTGCCAACATGTCGCACGAGCTGCGCACGCCGTTGAACGCGATCATCGGGTTCACGCGCATCGTGATGCGCCGCTCGCAGGAGCAGCTCGAGCCGAAACAGTTCGAGAATCTGGAGAAGATCCTGACGAGCGGACAGCAACTGCTCGCGCTGATCAACACCATTCTCGACCTCGCGAAGGTGGAAGCCGGACGCGTCGAGGTGAACCCTGCAGAGATTCAGCCGGCGCTGCTGCTGGAACAGTGCATGCGGACGGTCGAGCCGCTGATCAAGGAGCCTGTGACACTGGTCAAAGGGTTCGACGGCGAACTGCCGCTGATGCTCGTCGATGAAGAAATGCTGCGGCAGATCATCCTCAATCTGCTGAGCAATGCCGCCAAGTTCACGGCGCGCGGCAACATCCACGTCCGCGCGCGCGCCGACGATGGCACCGTCGAGATTGCGGTGGCCGACACGGGGATCGGCATTGCCGCCGACAAGCTGGAATCGATCTTCGAGGAGTTCGAGCAGGCCGACGCCAGCAGTACGCGCGTGCACGGCGGTACCGGACTCGGTCTCACTATCGCTCGGCGTCTCGCGCGGCTGATGGGCGGCGACGTCTGCGTCGAGAGCACGCCGAGCGTCGGATCGACATTCACGCTGACGCTGCCGGTCCGCTACCGGCCATCGCGAACATGAAGACCATCCTGATCGTCGAGGACATTGAACTGAATCGCGAACTGCTGGCGCAGCTTCTCGAGGATGACCATCGTCTGGTGTTCGCCGAAGATGGCGTGGCCGCGCTCGAACGCGCTGCCGAGACTCGTCCCGACCTGATACTGATGGATCTGTCGCTGCCGCGTATGGACGGCTGGGAAGCCACGCGCCGGCTCAAGGCTGACCCGGCGATGGCCGGCATTCCGGTGATCGTGCTGTCGGCCCGCGCCATGAACGGCGACGAAGACCGCGCGCGGGCCAGCGGCTGCGATGACTTCCTGACCAAGCCGATCGACGAGACCCTGTTGTTCCAGACACTGGCGAGGCATCTTGGCAACTGACGCGGGCACGGTGCTGATCGTCGACGACGAGCCCTTGAACGTCGACCTGCTCGAGCAGGAACTTGCCGCCGCCGGTTATCGGACCATCGCCGCGCAAAGTGGAGAAGACGCTCTCGCTGCTGGCGGCGAAGAGCAAGCCGGATCTGATCCTGCTCGATGTGATGATGCCCGGCATCGACGGCTACGAAACCTGCAAGAGGATGAGAGCCGGCGTAACGACGCGCATGATCCCGGTCATTTTCCTGACCGCGCTCAGCGACACGTTCGACAAGGTGCGCGCATTCCGCCTCGGCGCGGTGGACTACGTCACCAAGCCATTCGAGACCGAGGAATTGCTCGCGCGCGTCGGTGCCCACATTGCCTTGCGGCGTGAGATCGAAGCCCATGGCAGATCGAAAGCCACGATTCACCTGCTGGTTGAGGAAATCCGAGCCGATCGCGATTCAATGATCGGTGAATCGCCCGCACTGCGGCGTGTGCGGGAGTTGATCGCGCAAGTCGCTCCGACCGACAGCACGGTGCTGATTCAGGGGGAAACGGGCACCGGCAAGGAACTGGTCGCGCGCGCGATTCATGAGAACAGTGCGCGCCGCGACCGGCCGCTCATCAAGATCAACTGCGCCGCGCTGCCGCGCGAACTGGTCGAGAGCGAACTCTTCGGGCACGAGAAGGGCGCTTTCACCGGCGCGATCCAGCAACGCCGCGGCCGCTTCGAGCTGGCGGACGGCGGCACTTTGTTCCTCGACGAGGTAGGTGAACTGCCGCCCGAGGCACAGGCGAAGCTGCTGCGTGTGCTGCAGGAACGCGAGTTCGAACGCATCGGCGGTACGCGCAGCCTGCGCGTCGATGTGCGTGTGATCGCCGCGACGAATCGCGACTTGCACGCCGAGGCCAGCGCGTCCCGCTTCCGCACCGATCTGTACTTTCGTCTGAACGTCTTTCCGATCGCGCTGCCGCCGTTGCGTGAGCGACGTGAAGACATCCCGCACCTGCTAAGGCACTTTGCAGCGAAGACGGCACGCAGACTCGGTCGTGCGATAGACGGAATTTCTCCGACATTCATCGAGCGCGCGAGCGCGTACGACTGGCCAGGCAACATTCGTGAGCTCGAGAATTTGGTCGAGCGCACGCTGATCATGTCGAATGGCGGGACATTGGATACGAACGAGCTTTTGGCATCGCCAATGGCCGCGGTGACCGCCGCGCCGCAACCCGCCAACGCTTCATTGCAGGAAGTTGAACGCACCCATATCCGCCGCGTGCTCGAGAGCACGCGATGGAAGATCGAGGGCGATCTCGGTGCTGCTCGAATACTCGGCCTAAACCCGAGCACATTGCGCGGCCGTATGCGCAAGCTCGGCATTCGCAACGCGTCCTAGCCCACCGTATTCGACGGGCCGCGCCCGTCGAGTTTGACGGCTCCGTCGCATTTGGCGGAGCATCGCTGCGCGGTTGTTTAGCTAACCCGCTGATCCTCCTAGTTTTTTCCCAAGAGATCGTCTTGGCACAGGCCGTGCGCTAACAGGTATGCCGGCGAGAGCATCCGCTCTCGGGCAGCCAAGGGGAACGATGCCATGACGAAAACACTAAAGGGACACGACTTTTCGGCAGCGCCGAGCGCCGTCGCATCCATCGTGGTGGGAATGACGCTCAGTTTGATTGGCGTAGACGCGGCGGCTCAACAGCGAATGAGTTCGCGGCCATCGACCGAAGTGGTCGCGCCTGTCAGTGCTCCCGCTGATCTCGAGAAGGCCTTCTGGATCTGCGATCACGCCGCTACGAATCACGGAGTCGACGGAGGCACAGCCATCGCCTGCGGTGCGATCACCGAGAGTTTGAAGGTAAGCAAATTCAACGGTGACTTTGATTTGATGTTGGTGTGGTGGAGAAAAAACAAGGCGGCCGAACATCAAGCGCTGACGACGGCTGGCTATGCAGTCTCAGGCCGATAAATCGTGCCGACACTAACAGGAGCCCGCCATGAACACTTCACTAATTTCCAGATTCTTTGCTGCCGTCGCTGCGTGCCTTGGTTTGGCGCAAGCAGCTGTGGCCCATGACTCAATCGCCGCGGAAACTGACAGCGTCTGGATCTTTTCCGATCGTTACATTTCCGCGGAACACGAATTCTCGGAATCGCATGAGCCACTGGACGCTCGGCATGTCAGACCGACGCGCCCGCGAGTAGTTCGTCTAGATCTGTGTGAGCCGTTTGCTGCACGCCTGCTTTCGACGGCCTCGTCAATTCCGTGGCTTCCAGTCGTGAGATACGTCCACTGGCGGCTGAGCAATCGGCATGGATGCGTGGCGGTCAACCGGGTGCCATTCCGCGAAGCAACGAAGATGCACAACGGCCCGACGCAACCTGGCCGAAGGACGTCTACTGACAAGCTGCAGGCGCGGCCAAGTAAGTCAGCGGTCCACAACAAGCTGCTTTTGTTATCCGCGCGGCTCGTAACACCGAGCGCGAGTCCGGCGCTCGCACAAGTCGGCGCGTTCTCGCGGCTGCTGACCGGACACAAACGCTTACACCTGCGCACCGAACAGCCGCGCGCAACCTCCAGTCTGATGCATAGCCGGCAACTTGCCGGCCATGACAAACCGCAGGAGAAAGACACATGAGCAAGACACTAGCAGGCGCTCTTTTATGGATAGGACTCTCGTCAGCGTTTGCTCTGCATGCGCAGACGGGCGCCGCACCCGCGGCACAGCCGCAGGCGCAACAAGGCACGCGCCATCACGACGGCAAGCGTGCATTCACGCAGCCGAGCGAGCGTGTGGAAGCGCGTTTGGCTTACATCCGCACCGCTCTGAAGATTACGGATGCGCAGCAAGCGCAGTGGAATGCGTTCGCGGAGACGCTGCGCAACCAAGCCCGGGCCGCCGACCAGCGCATGCAGGAATTCCGTGCGCAGCGCGAGCAGGGCGCCACGCGCGAAAGGCCGAACGCGATTGCGCGTTTGGAGCGCGAGCAACAGCGGCATGCCGAGTCTGCAACGCGCATCAACGAACGCCTCGCCGTGCAGCGCCCACTGTATGCGGCGCTGTCGACCGAGCAGAAAGCGATTGCGGACGAGGTGTTGGCGCCGCGACGCCACGGTGGCCATTTCGGCCGGGGCGGGTCGCACCGCGTTGTGTAGCAAAGCGGGAACGGCGTTGCGGGACCAGCACCGCAACGCCAATTAGCGGTTGGCGACCGCGCCGCTAGCGCACCAGCTGATTGATCTCGATGATCGGCAGCAACACCGCCAGCACGATCAGCATCACCACGACGCCCATCGTCAATATCAGGATCGGCTCGAGCAAGGACGTGAAGAACAGCGCGCGCCGCTCGGCTTCGCGCGAATGAATGTCCGCCGCGCGCGACAACATCTCAGGCAGCTTGCCGGTCGCTTCGCCGGACGCAATCAGGTGAATCAACACCGGCGGGAACAGCTTCACGTGCCCCGGACGCTTTTCCTCATCCGCATCGGCGCGCAGGGCCTTAGCTAGCGAAAAGCCTTCACGCACGCGTTGCACCGCGTCCATCACGCGAGTTCGCATCGCAAGATTGGTAATGGTCTCGCCGGCTGCCTGCAGCGAGCGCAGCATCGGAACGCCCGAGCCGACCAGAATCGCCAGCGTCGAAGAAAACCGCGCCGTGTTGATCGAGCGCGACAGCACGCCTAACACAGGCAACGTCAGAATGCGTGTGTGCCAGCTCAAACGCACTGGAGGTACGCGTAGTGCGCGCTGAGTCAGAAACGCCGCGATCGCCACGATCACCAGCAGGATCCAACCGTAATTGCGCACGAAGTTCGATATCGCGATCAGCGCGATCGTCAGGAACGGCAGCTGCTGCTTCGTGTTCGCAAATACTTGTACGACCTGCGGCACGACGTAGGTCAGCAGGCCGATGACGACCGCGAGAGCGACGAAGGTGACGATCGCGGGATACACGAAGGCGAGCGTGATTTTCTGCTGCAGCTTGGCGCGCTCTTCGACGTAGTCGGCGAGACTGCCGAGCACCGATCCAAGTTTTCCCGATTCCTCGCCGGCGGATATCAGCGCGCGATAGATGTCCGGAAACTGGCGCGGATGGCGCACCAAGGCCTTCGACAGCGACGTGCCCCCGAGCACGTCGGTGCGGATCGATGCCATCAGCTCGCGCACGCTTTGTTTCTCGCTCTGCTCGACCATCACGGTCAGCGCATCTGCCACCGGCAGCTGCGCGCCAAGCAGCGACGCAAGCTGGCGTGTAATGACCGCGAGTTCGGTTTGCGACAAACGTCGGCTGAGCGACAACCCACCGGCGCGCGCGCCGACGTCGGTCATCACCGGATCGACCGATAGCGGAATCAATCCGCGACCGCGTAATAGCTGCCGCGCGAGACGCGCGCTGTCAGCTTCTAGAACTCCCGAGGATTCTTTGCCGACGTTGTCGACAGCTGCGAATCTAAAAGCGGCCATGCGACAGCTATTCGCGCGTGACGCGCAGCGTTTCTTCCTGCGACGTGACGCCGGTCTTGATCCAGCGCTGAGCGTCGCCACGCATGTTGGTCATGCCGTTTTTTTCGGCGGCGCGTCGCATATCGGTGTCGTTCGAGCCTTGATGCACCAGCATGCGAATCTCATCGTTGACGGTCAGCAACTCGTAGATACCGGTGCGGCCAAGATAGCCGGTGTGACCGCAATGGCCGCAACCGACCGCGCGCCAGCCGCCGACGGTCGGGTCGGCCTCTTTGCAGTGTGGGCAAAGCTTGCGGACCAGGCGCTGCCCGAGCACGCCGAGCAACGACGACGACAAAAGGAACGGCTCGATACCCATATCGATCAGTCGCGTGACCGCTGACGCCGCATCATTGGTGTGTAACGTCGCCAGCACCAGGTGGCCGGTCAGTGATGACTGCACCGCGATCTGCGCGGTTTCGAGATCTCGAATCTCGCCGATCATCACGATGTCCGGGTCCTGACGCAAGATCGCGCGGAGGGCTTTGGCGAACGTCATGTCGATCTTCGGATTGACCTGTGTTTGGCCGATGCCCTCGATGTCGTACTCGATCGGATCTTCGACCGTCATGATGTTGGTCGTGTTCTTGTCGAGCCGGCGAATGCCCGCGTACAGCGTGGTCGATTTGCCCGAGCCGGTCGGGCCGGTGACCAGAATGATTCCGTGCGGCTGATGGATCAGCTCGTCGAAGCGTGCCAGCGTGTCTTCGGACATGCCGAGATTGGTCAACTCGAGCTTCGACAAGTCTTTCTCAAGCAAACGCAACACGACGCGCTCGCCATGACCGGTCGGTAGTGTCGATACGCGTACATCGACCGGCCGGCCGCCGACGCGCAATGTGATGCGGCCGTCCTGTGGCAGGCGTTTTTCGGCGATATCGAGCGCGGCCATGATCTTGATCCGCGACACCAGCGCTGCATGCAACGCGCGTTTTGGACGCACGATGTCGCGCAACGTGCCGTCGATTCTGAATCGGACCAGCGAATACGTTTCGAACGCTTCGATGTGGATGTCCGATGCGCCGTCGCGTGCGGCCTGCGTCAGCAGCGCGTTGATCATGCGAATGATCGGCGCGTCGTCCTCGGTTTCGAGCAGGTCCTCGACGTCCTTAACCTCCTGCATCATCCGCGTGATGTCGAACTCGCCTTCGATGTCGCCGACGATCTGCTGCGCCGAGCCGCCTTGATCACCATACGTTTGCGAGATCGCCGCTACCAGCTTGCCCGGCTCGACAACGATCGGCTTGACCTTGCCCGGGAAGACGCGGATCACTTCGTTCAATGCGGCGAGCGGGGTCGCGTCGCTGATCCATACCTCCGCGTCGCGCTCGGTCTTCGGCACCAACAAAATGGCGTTATCGCGCGCAAACGCGTACGGAACGAAGCGGTTGGCGGTGGTCACTAGGTTATTGCCTCAAGGAGTGACGATGATCGGGTCGAACCCCAACGCCTTCAATTTTGCAATTGCTTCGGCCATGCTTTGCGTCGCCGGATCGACCGTTACACGCACGCGCACGATGTCGGTACCTTGCTTCGTGCGCACGCTTTCCCAATAAGCGTCCATTCCGGCCGCGTGCAGTTGGCGCTGCAACTCGCGCCCGCGCGCGATGTCGCTAACGGCGGCCACTTGCAGCAGCGTTGAACCTGCCTGCGTCGTGCCCGGACGTGCAGGCGCTCCACTGTCAGCTCGGGATGCAGTGGCCGAAGGCGCTGCAGTGCCTGCAACTGCCGCCGAGGAGGGCGACGGAGGCGGTGCACTTGCCATCGGCTGAGGTGCCGACGGCGCCGGAGCGGTCGCAGGCGTCGGTGCAGCAGGCGCCGGTGCGATAGGCGCGGCGGTCGCCGGCGCTGCCGATGCGGTGGGCGCGGAAGCCGGTGCTGCCTGTGTATCGACGGGCGGCGGCACATCGATGATCGGCGCCGGTGGTTGCGTGCTGCGCTCAGATGCCGCTACCGGAGGCGGAGCAACGGGAGGCGACGCAACCGGAGGCGGCGCGACCGGAGGCGGCGGAGGCGGCGCGACCGGAGGCGGCGGAGGTGGCGCGACCGGAGGTGGCGCGACCGGGGCGGATGCGACGGGGGGCGCGGGCGCAGCCGACGTTGGTGCAACCGGCGCGGGGGCAGGGCGTGGCTCGGGTGGTACAACGAGCGGAGGAGGCTTATCGATGATCGGTGCCGGCTCTACCCCCGGCGTCGGCGCAGGCGCAGGAGTGCCCTCTTGCTGCCGGCGCATCGTCGGCGGAACGGGGGGCGTCGCGGGCAATTGTCGCCCCTGCAGATCGCGGAAGACGAACGTGTCCGGTAGCGTGCCGGCGGCGACCTGGCCGCGGATATAGTCGTACCGGTCGAGAGCCAGCGACGACGATGTACTTTCGTCGCGCACTACATACGGCCGCAGGAACACCAGCAGATTTGTCTTGCGACGGCCACGATTCTCATAACGAAACAACCCGCCCACGAAGGGGATGTCACCCAGCACCGGCACGCTGCTCTTGCTGTTATCGACGCGGTCCTCGATCAGGCCGCCCAGCACGACAATGTTGCCATCTTCGACCAGCACGCTGGATTCGAAGCTGCGCTTGTTGGTAATGATGCCGCCCTGCGCCGCGGTCAGCGTGTTCTGAATCGACGACAGCTCCTGATAGATCGCGAGCCGTGACGACGCCGCCTTCGGAAATCTGCGGTTTCACGCGCAGCTGCAGTCCGATGTCGCGCCGCTCGAAGGTCTGAAACGGATTGACGGCGCCAGCGCCTCCAGTGGATGCAAACGAACCGGTAATCAGTGGAATGTTCTGGCCAACCAGAAACTTGGCTTCTTCGTTGTCGAGCGTCTGGATCGTCGGTGTCGACAGGATGTTCGCGTCGGCACTGGTAGCGAGCGCCCGCGCCAGGAAGGCGAGATTGAGAACTTCGCCGATGCCCGGAATATTGACGCGCCCTCGCACTACACCGAGGTTCAAACCCTGGCCCAGTGAACCGATGTTCTGTGCAGCGTTGATGATGTTATTCCCGCCGACGCCAAAGTTCGTACCGCCGATCACGCTCGTGTCTGAGTTGTCGATCCCGCCCAGTGCCTGCCACTGAATGCCGAACTCGGCTGCCTTGTCGGCCGTCACCTCGACGATCAGCGATTCGATGACGACCTGTGCGCGGCGCGTGTCGAGTTTGTCGACGATCGCACGAATGTTTCTATATAGAGGCTCTGGTGCGGTGATGATCAGCGAGTTGGTGGCCGGGTCGGCCTGGATCATGCCCGCCAGACCGCCTGTGCCGCCTGCTCCCGAACCGCCACCGATGGGCTGGCCGATGCCACCGGGCGCGGGCGCCGCCGGGCGCGCCGAGCGTCGTCCCGGGTTGGGTCGGGCTGGCGCCCGGTCCCAGGCTGGTGCTCGGCGAGAGCCCACTGCCGCCGCTGCCTTGCGGCACGAACGACGGATCAGCGCCGATGATCGCGCGCAGCAACGGCGCCAGGCGAATGGCCTCGGCGTTGCGCAGGTGAATGACGTTGATGTTGCCCGGCGTCAGCGCCGGTTTGTCCAGTTGCGCGATCAGGCTCTTGGCGAGCTGCAGCCGCTGCGGACTCGGCGCGCGGATGATGATCGAATTGGTGCGCGGCTCGGCGAGCAGCGAGATGCGCTGCCCGGCGTCGGTCGCTTGCCCGGCCGCTCGCGCGCCTTCATCGAGCACGCGATTGACGACCGTCGCGATTTCGAGCGCCAGGCCGTTCTTGACCGGGATGATCTCGACGTCGCTGGTGGCCGGCGTATCGATCGATTCGATGATGCGCTGGATGCGGCGCAGGTTATCGGCGTAATCGGTAATAACCAACGTGTTGTTCTGCGGATAGGCGGAAATCGTGTTGTTCGGCGCAATCAGCGGCCGCAAGATCGGCACCATTGCCGTGGCTGACTCGTACTGCAGCCGGAACACTTGCGTCACGAGTTGGTCGCCGCTCGGGGCTGAGCCTTTCGGAATGATCACCGCGCCGCCCTGCAACTTGGCGTCAGCTTCCGGCACCACGCGCGCGACATTGCCGGTCTGCACAATCGTGAAGCCCTGCAGTCGTAGTGCGGTGAGTAGTTGGTCGTAGGCCTGCTGGCGCGTCACCGGGCGCTCGGTCGATAGCGACAGCGTGCCTTTGACCCTTGGATCGATCACAAACGTGCGGCCGGTGTACTGCCCGATCGCACGCACGACGGCGTCGATATCGGCATTGACGAAGTTCAGCAAGACTCCGTCTTCGCGGCCTTGCGAAGGTTGCGACGGGTTCTGCTCGGCGCCCGGCTTCGGCTTGGCGCGTGATGTTTGCGCGATCGCAGGCGTCAGGATGGTGGTCGCCGCCATCAGCCATGCGCAGGCAAATGCGATTGAGCGGAACAGAAGACCGCGGCCTGACGTGCACATTGGCTTTATCTCAACCACCGAAGTTCAACAGAGATCCCTCGCCGTCGCGCCGCCCCAGCAGCGAGATCAGCCCCGTCAGTTGCGCCTTGACACCAGGGTCGGTGCCGGCCACTGCTTGTGCCCGTCCGGTGAAGCGTAAGCGCCCACCCTCGTTGATTGTGCCATTGCCCTTCAGCTCGAGGGGACCCGAAATGGTTAGTAATTCCAGTTGAGTTCCCGGCCAGATGCCGTTGGTTTGCAGGCGGTAATGACCCATCGGCGACACGGGCGTCAGACCACTCGATGCGTATTGCCACTCGCCGCTTATGCGGCCTTGCCAGCGCCCCGGTTCGACCGCGAGGCGATCCCATGAAACCGTCAGGATTCCGCCGGGCCGCACCGTGTTCCAGGGGGCGCCGAGTCCGGTCAGAAGCGATGCCGGCAAGCGCATCGTCGTAGGTCCAAGCGTGACCGCGCGCCCGAACAGCGGCGCGTTGATCGTCAACGGCTGCGATAGCGCCGATGGATGAGTAAGCGCCAGGTCGATTTGCCCGGCGAGCAGTGCCCACGGGCTGAGACGCCACGATAAGCGCTCGGGCAAGCTGGCGCGCGATGCGCCGGTGTCCGCCGGCGATGCGATCACTACCACCGCCGAACCGTTCCATATCGTCCCGCTCGCTTCGGCAAGCTCGACCCTGCCGTTGCTCGCCGAACGAACGTAACCGGCGGCCCATTGTGCCGGCGCAATCACGAGCGCTGTCAGGATCAGGATCGCAAGCGCTGCAGCAACGAAATAGACAACCCGCATTGTCAGTGGCGTTCATCCGCTCGTTATTTGCGCGCCAACCGCAACGCAAGCTCGACGTCCACGTTGCCTGGCGTCTTGTCGCGTGCGGTAACCGTGACCGACGTCGCACGTGCTACGAGCTCGCGCTCGATGCCCGCCAGCCACGGCGCCCAGCTGCTGTAGGGCACATCTGTAAAGGTCATTTGCAAGTCGCCGTCGGACAACGGAACGATGCGCGCGGCTTTGATTCCCGCGCGGCCCAGCGATGCATCGACCGCTGCACGCACATCACCGGCCGACACCGACGCGACCTGCGCTCGCGACCGCGTCGCTTTGACTTCGGATAACAGCGCGTCGAGCTCGGCGGCGCCGGCCCGTTGCTGCGGCAGGCTGCGCTCAAGCCGGCCGATGCCCTTGTATGCCGGCTCGATCAACAGCCAGAAACACGATGACGGCCAGCATCGCCGCGCCGCCCGCGATCAGAATCGCGCGCTCCCGCGGTACACGTTCGGCCCAAAAGAGTCGTAGCGCTTCCATCTAAACCCCCGCCGCCGTGACGCGCGCCGAACCATCGGCTTCGAAGCGAATCGCCAGGCCCTGCTGAAGCGCGGCCGAGCGCAGCGTGTTCTGCAAGCCCGGGTTATCGGCCACGCTGGGTTTGAATTTCACCTTCAACGCACCGTCCCGATATTCCATGCCGGCCACGCTGCCGACCGGTGCGGCCGACAACAGCAACGCTGTACGCGCATTGAGCACCGAAAAATCGTTCGCGGAAGCAATGCCGGCGCGCGCGCGCACCTCCGCCAGCTTCTGCTTGGTCTGCACCATCGTGTCCGCTACGGTCGTGACCTCCGGAAACGTCGAACGAAAGTTCGTTTCCATCTGACTGCGGATCGTTCTTTCTTCGCTCTCCAGTTTCAGGTTGTAGGCATTCATGCCGAGGATCGCGACGGCTGCCGCGGCAGCAACCCACAGCAGCGGCACGCGCACGGAACGGCTCGACAACGACACCCTCGAGCTGCCGACAAAGTTGCCGATCATTCCGCCTTGAGCGAAAGCGCCCTGCAACAAGCTGACCCCCGTTTCGGTGCTCGCCAGGTCGGCTTCCTGCGCGTTGACATCGATCTGCACGTTCAGCACCCCGGCCAGCGGGCTCATGCGCGCCCCGTCGCGCCCGAACACCTGGATGCGCTTGACGCCGAGCTGCCGCACTGCGAGCGCGAGCGCGGGCGGAACCGTATCGTCGGTGAGGTCGAACGCAAAGCCGTCGTGCGTTGCCGAGCGCGCGATACCGCGCCCGCGATCGACTCGCACCGACAGCACACCGGCGGCCGGCGCCGGCACCGTATAGATCTCGCTATACGCCGCGCGCACTTTGAAGCCTGCTTCGGTCACGACGTCGAGCGCGCGTGTCAGGATGCCACGGTCGATCACCGCGACCGGCATCTTCGGTTGCGCCGCAATCGTGGTCGTGCCGGTGCCTCCGCGCGGGATGTTGAATGCGAAATGGCAATCGGCGGCATCCGCCAGCAGTCGATCTTCCAGAATGTTCGGCAGCGCCATGCGCAATCGGCCTTCCGACAGCTTCGGCGATGCGATCGCGGTGATGAACACGTCGTTCGAATCGAACACCAGATCGACTGCGTTGGCCTTTGGCAGCAGAGCGACTGGCGCCTCACCTCGCGTCGATTCGCGGCCCGACAGCGCCACGTACGACACGACAGTGCCTGAAGCAAAGTGCGTCCGCCCGCCCGTGTCGAGGCGCGGCGGCAAAAACAAAAGTAACCGTTGTGGGGATCGATCTCTCATGTCAGTGCCCCTGGGCGGCCCCAAGGTGCTGACGCGCCCCCTCGGCGGGCAGCGAACGTAGTGAGCGTGCTGGGTTCCATAGCAACCTCAAATCTCTCGAGTCCAAAGTACGGCCACCGCCTGTTGGCCCTGGCCGGGAATGGCACGTTTGACCAGTGCCTCCATCCGCGTAACGGCGCGATCGAGCTTCACTTCGCCGCGAATGAAGAAAAAGCGCGATGCCGTCGATATCTCGGAGTCGGTGACCAGCGCGCCCTTGTTGCCGAGACGCGTTCGGACTTCACCGGTGTTGTTGAAATACGAAACGCGATCGCGTTCGGCCACCAGCGTGCGCGCTTCGGCCAAGGTCAACTCGGGCACGCGTGCGGCGATGACTTCGGCCGTAGCAGTGTTGGCATTGACAGCCGTGCGTTCGTCGAGCACGACGATATACGGAGCGAGGCGCTGCACGGCAGCCGGATCGATGCCCGATATACCCGCGATGTCTTGCGGCAGCATCAGCGGCAACGGGCGTGGCTTGTCGCGCGCCCGCAGTTCGGCATCGGAAATTCCGCCGCTCTGATCGGGCGCCACCAGCGCCGGCATCGCTTGCGCCATGCGCAACGCGATCAAATCCGCCGTCTGTTCGGGCAACTGCAATAGTGTCACCAGCCGCTGTAGCGTCTGCAACTCGCGTTCGAGCACCTGACCGTTTTCGACGAGGTTGCGCAGATTGAACCGGCCCTGTGCGTCTTCCATCGAGCCCGCAATGGTCGCGAGCGCCGCCAGCGACCCGGTTTCACCCAACTGATCGAGCCGCGTTTCGGCCAGCGGCTGTGACCACGGCTCGCTCAACGCGTCGTACTGCGAGCGATTGGCGTCCTCGCGCAAAATCGCGCGGCCCCAGTCGAGCGCACCGCGCAGCAGCAGGCGGCTCTGCGAAGTGAGCTGCTGATTCTCGATCGTTCGCAACAGTACGAACTGGCGATAGAACAAGCCGGTGATGATCATCGTTGCAAGGGCGGCGACGAACAAGGCCATGAGCACGGCTGCCCCGCGCTCATGGCGCGGGCGCGCCGGCTGCGCCGGGCGCGCGCGCCGTTTCGAGGCTCCCTCCCCGGCCCTCCCTCCACGAGGGAGGGGGCAAGACCTAGCCCGGCGTGTTGCTTCTCGTTCATGCGCCCACCAGAAACACGCGCCGAAACTGTTTACCGTCGGTGCGCAGCACGGTCACTTCAATGCCCGGCGGCACTGCTGGAGAGCGCGCGGTGGGCTGCGTGCCGGTGGGCTGCGTGCCGGTGGGCTGCGTGCCCGAGGCGTCGGGGTTGAACGGCGATACCCAGCCTGTCGGGACCTGCCACACCCGGACTGCGATCGATTGCACTTGGCCCATCAAACGCGCGGTCTCGAAGTTCTCGGCATTGGCACGCTCAAATGCCGGCAGCGGAGGCGTCGCCTGCCGCACGAGCGTGCCGTCGACGACTCGATAAAACACGGTCTGTACTTCGGTCGCACGATCGGCGACCGGGCTTGCGACGCGCGCGAGCTCGATTACCTGCCCGCCGTCGGCCACACCGATGTTGAGCGGCGACGTGGTGAGTCCGAGAAATGCCGGATTCGTCACCTGTGTCAGGTCGCGCTCCATCTGCCCGAACGCGGTCAATAACGAACGCACGTCGTCGACTTCAGGCTCGAGCCGCTCGCGCGTTGCGACCAGTGAGTCGAGCCCGCGCCAGGCGATCATCGACACGATCGATAGCACGGTGATCGCCACCAGCAATTCGAGCAATGTAAAGCCGCGCGGGCTGTAGCGCTTGGAGTTCATTGATTTGTAGGCATCACGGTCATCAACTCGACGAGCTGGCTCCGATTGCCGGCGTCGTCCTGCCGAAAAACTCGCACTTCCACGCGACGGAAAAACGGATTGGGAGTTGGTTTGACTGCCTGCGAGCAAATGAAGCTGGCGCCGCCCTGCTCGCAGGCGAGCATGCTCTCCCCAGGCTCGAGACGTTCGCGTCCCAGACGCAATTCGAGCAATCGGTTTTCCGCCGTCAGCACCGCCAATAGCTTCTGCCGCGTGTACTCCGCGGTCGAAGTCAACGACATCGCACCGCGCATCGCCGCCGCCAACGCGACGCCGATGATCACCAGCGCGACCAACACTTCCAGCAACGTAAAGCCCCGCTTTTTCTTGACCGTTCGCATCACTTCGTCGTGACCTGCTCTATCGCGAGAAGCGCACGGCCCACTTCGTCGAAGTCGACTCGGACCGCTCCGTCTTCGCTGGTCAGCTCAAGCCGCCAGCGGGGCTGTATCCACTCGCGCGCAATGGCTACCCGCACCGGCGGCGCGCCCGGGCCGAGCAGCACTTGCGCCGGCTGCGGCCCGCCGTTATCGAGCACCGCCAGGCGCGTCAGCGGTGTTTCCCACTTACGCTCGCGCAATAAGTCGTCGCCGGTCAACAGCCGCCTTTCGCCGCCCGATTCGGTCACAAAGCGATAGCCGTGCAAATCGGCTTCCCACACGATCGGTTGCTGCGTGATACGCGACTCGTCCGCAGCGAGCGCCATCAATTGCCCGACGCGTTGCGCCTCGCGCTGCAACTGCTGGCGCGGATCAGGCGTGATGTTGATCGTGACCAGCGAAACCAGAATGCCGGCGAGCACGATCACGACCATCAGTTCGAGCAACGTGAAGCCCGCCGAGCGCCGCGTTGCCGCCCGCCCGAGCAATGAGTCGAACGCTACAGCTGCCACGAGCCGATGTCGGCGTCGGGCGTGTTCGGCTCACCGCCGTTGGCACGGTCGCGGCCGAGCGAGAACACGTCGATTTCACCGCGCACGCCTGGATTGAGGAATTTGTAAGGCTCACCCCACGGATCGGCCGGCACCGTCGAGCGCTCCAGGTATCCCCCCTGTTTCCAGTTGCTCGGTATCGGCTCTGTCGTTGGCCTCGTGATCAGAGCCTGCAAGCCTTGATCGGTCGTCGGATAGCGCCCATTGTCGAGTCGGTACAGTTTCAGCGCTTGCATGATCGATGCAATGTCTTGCTTCGCTGCCGCGATCCTTGCATCGTCGGTGCGGCCCACGACGCGCGGCACGATCAGCGCCGCAAGCACACCGAGGATCGTGATCACGACCATGATCTCGATCAACGTGAAGCCGCGCGCGGGAAAAAAAGAGGAACGAACACCTGTCATCGGAGTCATCAGACCATTGGGCAATACGGTAGAAAACTTGAAGATAAGCGTCGAACGCCTTGAAGTTCCTCGCTTTTCGACGCGGACAACCGAGGGTGCGAGGGATATTATCAACGCAAGTCCGGTGCCCCACCCCCCGGAAAGGGGATGCTTCACGGACTAATACATGATGAGCTAACGCTGATACATGATGAGCTAACGCTGCCCATGGACTGGAGACAGTGAAAAAGTTTGCTTTTGCTGCTGTTCATTTGGTTTTCTTCGCCGGTGTGATGGCGATCGCGGCCTATTGGGGCATTCGTATCTTCACGCCCGCGCCGATCGCGGCGCCGCCGCCGCTGCCGCCGCCACCGTTACGCGATCCGGATCCGATGGCGGCGGCGCGCATGTTCGGCAAGGTTGATGTGGTGCAGTCGGTGGCGACCAATGTGCAGGCACTCGGAATATTCGCCGCGGGCAAGGATTCGAGTGCAGTACTCGTGGTCGACGGCAAACCTGCGCGAGTGTTTTTGGTCGGACAGGAAGTCGTACCCGGCATGAAGCTGGTGTCGGTGACGCCCGAGATCGCGGTTCTTGAATCGAGCGGCGGCGGTCGCCAGGAAGTACGAATGCCGGCGCGCCCGATCGCACAACTCGGCGGGCTTCCGGCCGCACCCAACTTCTTTCGAGACGGCAACACCCTGACCGCTCCGAGCAGCGACGGGGCGCCGAATATTCCGCGCACTGTGCCGATGCAAGCACCGCGACAGGCGCTTCCGCAGCCACCTCCGATGGTGCCGCCGCAAGTACCGGCGCAGCAGTTTCCGAGTCAGCCGCCGCAGCAACAAGTACCGCAGCAACAAGTGCCGCAGCAACAAATACCGCAGCAACAAGTGCCGCAGCAACAAATGCCGCAGCAACAAATGCCGCAGCAACAAATGCCGCAGCAGCCAGTGCCGCAACCGATCATTCCCGGCGGAGTGCCGGCGCAGACGCAGTAGGGCGGAACTTCTAAGCGGCGACGACCGTATCCGCGTTCGGCGGATACGATTTTTCCCCTGGCAATGTCGAGTCGATTGGCAGCGAAGGCTGGTCTGCGATTTCCGCATACAGCGGCGAAAAATCGGGCGCCGTGGCAGCGAACAGTTGATCGAAGGACTCGACGACGAAGTAAGTGGACTGGTAGTCGTCGATCTTGTACGGCGTTCGCAAAACTCGTTTTAGATCGAACGCAAGACGCTGCGGCGTCAGACTGGTGAGCGCGTATTGAATCTCGCCCACTGAAGACAGAACACCGGCGCCATAGACGCGCAACCCACGCGCGGTTGCGATCAAGCCGAATTCCACCGTGTACCAGTAAAGGCGCGCCAGATATTCGAGCGCTTGTAAGCCCTGCGCTTTTAGTCCGCCGCGGCCGAACGCCTGCATATAGTCGGCAAATACCGGATTGAACAGCAGTGGCACGTGTCCATAAAGATCGTGAAATACGTCGGGCTCGACGATGTAGTCGAACTCCGCGGGAGCGCGTAGCCAAACGGTGACTGGGAAGCGGCGATGTGCGAGCAGCGAGAAAAAAGCATGCTCGGGAATCAGACCTGGCACCGCAACGACTTCCCAGCCGGTTGCGCTGCGCAATGATTCGCTGATCGAGTCGAACCGCGGAATGTGATCCGCCGCGCCCAACTCTCCTAACGATTCGATGAATTCCTCACACGCTTGGCCGCGCGCCTGCTTGACCTGGCGTGCGAATAGGCGCGCATACATCGCGTGCTCGTCCGGCGTGTAACGCTCCCAGTGTTGGTCGCACGTGTAGTCGTCGCGCGCCTCGGAATAATCGCCGCGCGGTGGACGAGCGCTGGCGCCGTAGGTGACCGGTGCGACTGCCATCAGATAGCCCCACTATGCAGGTGCCTTGCTTTCGTCGGGTTTCAACACGCCCCGGCGGATTTGATCGAGCTCGATCGATTCGAACAATGCGCGGAAGTTACCTTCGCCGAATCCCTCGTCGCCCTTGCGCTGAATGATCTCAAAAAAGATCGGGCCGATGACGGTCTGCGTAAATATCTGCAGAAGCAATTCATTGGGCGCGCCTTGGTGCGTGGCGCCGTCGATCAAGATGCGCAGCTGTTTCAGCTCGGCCAGTTGCTCGCCATGGTTTGGTAGCCGCTGGTCGATCAGGTCGTAGTAAGTGTCGATCGTGTCCTGAAACACGACTCCATTTTGCTTCATTGCACGCACGGTCGCGTAAATATCGCCGGTCGCAAGTGCGACGTGCTGAATGCCTTCGCCGCGATACTCGTCAAGATATTCGACGATCTGGCTCTTGTCGTCGGAGCTTTCGTTGATCGGAATGCGGATCTTTCCGCACGGGCTCGTCATCGCCTTGCTTTTGAGCCCGGTCAGCTTGCCCTCGATATCGAAATATCGGACTTCCCTGAAGTTGAACAACCGCTCGTAATACTCAGCCCATTCCTTCATCCGGCCGCGATGCACGTTGTGCGTTAGGTGATCGATGTAGGCCAGCCCGCAGCCTGTCGGGTTCGGCTGCGCGCCTGCAATCGGCTCGAAGTCGACATCGTAGATATTGATATCGCCGATGCCGCCGGGTACGGCGGCGTTTTTGCCGCGCCAGCGATCGACGAAATAGATCAAGGAGTCGCCGATGCCCTTGATGGCCGGTATGTTCAGCTCCATCGGCCCTGACTTGGAGTCGAACCCCCATGCGCCGAGTTCGAGCGCGCGCTGGTATGCCTGCGCCGCGTCCCGCACGCGAAACGCGATCGCGCAGATCGACGGCCCGTGTAGGCGCGCAAAGCGCTGCGCAAACGAATCGGGCTCGGCATTGATGATGAAGTTGACGCCGCCCTGCCGGTACAGCGTTACCCTTTTTTTGCGGTGCCGGGCAACCGCCAAAAAGCCCATCGTTTCGAAAAGATTGCCCAGCGCCACCGGATCGGGCGCGGCGTACTCGATGAACTCGAAACCGTCGGTGCCCATTGGGTTGTCCCAGCCGGTGAATTGCATCGCAATCTCCCTGTCGAACTCGCTACAACAGGGATTCTGCCGCAATCGCCGGCAATCGCTGCAATGCGTTAGCCCGTGCGTCGATACGTGGCGTCATTTCGTCGCACAGATCGGCGTTTCACCCCGATCGTTCCGCGAGCTTGCAGTTCGCTCCATCGTTTGTGCAGTTCGTCGCACTCCGATCGCATTGTGCGAGCTGTCTCCCTACAGTTCGCTTCAACCGAAGGCAGACGCAACGAAAGGAGAGCACCATGTATCGCACATCCCACTCAATTCGCATTCTGAGCGCGGCACTCGCCGCAGTCTTCGGGCTTGGGCTGGTCGCCACTGCGGGCGGTGCGTTACGCGAGGAACGTGTGCTGCCGAAAGCCGAGACTCTGCAGGTAGTGCATCTCGAACCCGTCATCGTCCGGTCGCATCAGCCGCCGCACGTGGCAGCGGCGTGCGAACAGGCGCCGAAGGCATCAATGTAGATTTATCGCCACTTTCATCAACAGAGGCCCGGATGATCCGGGCCTTTTTGTTTGTACCGTCCAATCGCGTTTTGCGCATTCTGTTGCCCGATAAATGCAATCTGTCGCAGTAAATTGGTGTTCGCATACCTCACCTTATAAAGTTCGGGGATGACGACAGATCACAACGCAGATACGCGCACAGCGTCGGCTGATGCACCGACCGCAGGACAACCTCCCCGGCGCGGTTCCGGCTCGGGCGGTGCATTCGCATGGGCTCGCCGTGCGGCGGCCGATGCCGGCCGCGCCTCGGCGCCGACCATAAAACGTATCGGCGCTCGCATTGGTGACTGGCTCGCAACGGTGGGCTGGGCCAAGTTCTTTTTGGTCGCGCTGCTGTTGCTGATTGTCGGCGCGATTGCCGACAACGTTTTTTATAAGCACGAGCCCGTTGTGGTCGTAAAGATGCGCGAGGGCGAAGATCGCGTGCAGGTCAATCTGCAAGTCGCGCCGGATGGCGTGCGAATTCAGGCGCCTACAGAGAAGAAGGCATCGTCGTCGAAGTCGAAGGACGAGCCAAGCGTCAAGATAGACGACAAAGGCTTGCGCATCGAAGCCGGCGACAAAGGTGAACGGGTATCCGTCGTGATCGACGAAAAGGGTGTTCGGGTCGAGCGGCGCCCGCCGGATCCGAAAGCCGAGAGCGAAACGCCGGACTCTGAACCGGGCGTAACGGTTGAAGAGGACGGACGCACCGTAAAAATCAGCCCCGAATTCACAAAAGATCCGCAGCAGCTTGCGCTGGCGCTCGATAAAGCACGCGACCAAATCGAAGAGATTGTCGAAAAGCAGATCGAGCGGCAGATCAAGCGCGAGACGCGCCACCTTCGCGAAAAAACCGGCGACTGGCTGATGAGTTTTGTGATGCTGCTGATCCTGGCCGGCATCATCGTCAAGGTGGTCCTCGGCGGAAAGAAACGCGCGGAGCGTCGGGCGCAGGCCGCAACTGAAACCGCGGCTGAGGAAAGTCTGAAACGTCAACTCGCTGAAGCGCAATTGAAGACGATGCAGGCGCAGGTTGAACCACACTTTCTCTTCAACACGCTCGCGTCGGTCGATTATCTGATCGAAACCGAGCCGTCGACCGCATCGAAGATGCAGAAGAGCTTGATCCAGTACCTGCGCGCGGCGTTGCCGCAAATGAGAGAAGGGTCGACCACGCTCGGCAAGGAAGTCCAGCTATGCCGCTCTTATCTCGAGATACTGAAATTTAGGATGGAGGATCGGCTGCAGTATTCGCTGATCGTTCCGCAAGGACTGAGCTCGGCTCAGTTTCCACCGATGATGCTGCAGTCGCTGGTCGAGAACTCGATCAAGCACGGTCTCGAGCCCAAACCCGAAGGCGGTTCGCTGACGATCTCGGCCGATATTTCCAATGGCCGTCTGCGCGTGACAGTGGCGGACTCGGGGCTTGGGTTCGCAGCGGCGGGAGTCTCGGGCAGTGGAGTCGGTCTTGCGAACGTGCGCGAGCGGCTGGCTGCTCTGTACGGTGGCGCCGCGCGATTGTCAATCGAAGCGAATTCCCCAAGCGGCACGATCGTCACTATCGAAGTGCCTTACACATTCGAAGCAGATGGCCGCTCGGACGCCAAACCGAGCGCATAGAATCGGTGAATGCCGACGGCGATCATTGCAGACGATGAGCGTTTAATGCGCGAACAGCTCCGCGCCCGACTGACTGAAGTCTGGCCGGATCTGCAGGTTTTGGCCGAAGCAAAAAACGGTGAAGAAGCGGTGGCCGCGGTGCAGGACCATCGTCCAGATCTTGCATTTCTCGATATCCGAATGCCCGGTATGACCGGCATCGAGGCCGCGCGTCACATCGGCGACGCGTGCCACGTTGTATTCATCACTGCGTACAACGAATATGCCGTCGATGCCTTCGAGCACGGTGCGATCGATTACGTTCTGAAACCGGCCGAACCCGAGCGTCTCGCGATTACCGTTGCTCGTCTCAAACAGCGCCTCGGTTCAAAACCGAGCGATCTCGGGGCGCTGTTGACTCAACTGACTGCGAAGCTTGAATCCGCCGGCGGTGCAGCACAGCGCAACCGCCTGCAGTGGATACAGGCAAGTGTCGGACAGCAATTGCGGCTGATACCGACCGCGGAAATTCTGTTTTTCACGTCGGACGAGAAATACACGCGAGTTCAAACCGAATCGTTCGAGGCGCTGATCCGCAAGCCGATCAAAGAACTGATCGATGAGCTGGATCCTGAACAATTCTGGCAAATTCATCGAGGGACGATCGTCAACGCCAAGGCGATCGCCGGTGTGACACGCGATTTTCGCGGGCGTCAGTTAGTGCTTATCAAAGGGCACACCGAAAAGCTCGAGGTCAGCCGCAACTACACGCACCTGTTCAAGCAGATGTGAATCGGTGTTGAGCCGCGTCTACGCGCGCAACCCGAAAGCCCAGATCGATCGCCGCCAGCATTTCCGAAAACGTTTCGTCCATCAGTGATGCAGCCGTCGGGGCATCAAGGCTTAGATATGCACGGGGCTCGTCGGTGTCGGGGATCAATTGCATACCAGCGCGCTCGGCCAACTGCTTCAGCGCGTCGTTTTCCGGCAGGTACGTCATCATCAGGCGCGCCGCACCGCGATTGCGCGCATGCACCGCAGCTCGCTGCAGCAAACGCAGTCCGAATCCCCGACGGCGCGCGTGCGGGAGCACGGAAACACCAAACTCTGCCGTTTTCGACGACGCGTCCTTGTCGAAGCCCAGATGTCCGAGCGCGAGAAGCTCAGCGGCTTCATCAAAGATTCCAAAGATCGCGTCGCGGCTGAAATGGAGTTTGCGAACGTACAGGCGTAGCGCTTCATCGGTCACCGCGTAGCCGAAGCGAAGCCAGAGGTCTTGCGCAGGCAATTGGTGCAGGTGCTGCAGCACGCGGCCGCGATGGTGCGGACCGAGCTGCGCTACCAAAGGCTCGGCTGAATCGCGTTCGAGGGTGGCTTGATGCATTGCACAATTATGAGGCCGAAGGGTGGCAAGTCAATCGCGATTGAAGGTATGCACTAAGGTAAGCAATGCAGCGAAGTGGCTTTGCTAAAGCGCTAAAGCACAAGTGAGCGCTAGCAAACATTCCACGATCGACCTGTGGGAGCTTCAGTCGCACCGCTTCTGACGCTGCTTAGCAGCAACTTCTAAGCCTGGTTTGACAAGCCTTTGTTCCGCAACCATAATTTGCGGTTCGCCGCGGAGGGGTGCCCGAGTGGTTAAAGGGGGCAGACTGTAAATCTGTTGGCTTACGCCTACGTTGGTTCGAATCCAACCTCCTCCACCACAGCAACCTCCAGAGCGAACGGACGAGCGCGGATGCGGAATAGCAAGTATTCGTCGGGCGGGTGTAGCTCAATGGTAGAGCAGAAGCCTTCCAAGCTTACGACGAGGGTTCGATTCCCTTCACCCGCTCCACTAGACAAGAGGAATAACGCACCCTACGAAAACAACAACCGTGTCGCTTAGCGGACCGCGTATGCGCGACGCGAACCCGAAGACAGTACACAGAGGTACGGCGAGGGTGAGCAACAAAGCAGACGCGGTTCGATCAGCGATCACGAGAAGCCCATGTGGCTCAGTGGTAGAGCACTCCCTTGGTAAGGGAGAGGCCACGCGTTCGATCCGCGTCATGGGCACCATATTGAAAACAGAAGCAATGAGACAGAAGCGGTGAGGAGTTAGCGATGGCGAAAGGCAAATTTGAGCGGACCAAGCCGCACGTGAATGTAGGCACGATTGGGCACGTGGATCACGGCAAGACGACGTTGACGGCGGCCATGACGGCGGTGCTGGCGAGCAAGTACGGCGGCGAAGCGCGCGCCTACGACCAGATCGACGCGGCGCCGGAAGAAAAAGCGCGCGGCATCACCATCAACACCGCGCACGTCGAGTACGAAACGGCCAATCGGCACTACGCCCATGTGGATTGCCCGGGGCATGCCGACTACATCAAGAACATGATCACCGGTGCGGCCCAGATGGACGGCGCCATCCTGGTGGTGAGCGCGGCCGACGGCCCGATGCCGCAGACGCGCGAACACATCCTGCTGGCGCGCCAGGTGGGCGTGCCCTACATCATCGTGTACCTGAACAAAGTCGACATGGTCGACGACGCCGAGCTGTTGGAACTGGTCGAAATCGAAGTGCGCGAACTGCTGTCGCAAGTACGACTTTCCGGGTGACGACACCCCGATCGTCAAAGGCTCGGCCAAGCTGGCCCTCGAAGGCGACAAAGGCGATTTAGGCGAAGTGTCGATCATGAAGCTCGCCGAAGCGCTCGACAGCTACATTCCGACCCCGGAGCGCGCCATCGACGGGGCCTTCCTGATGCCGGTCGAAGACGTGTTCTCCATCTCTGGCCGCGGCACGGTGGTGACCGGCCGCATCGAGCGCGGCATCGTCAAAGTGGGCGACGAGATCGAAATCATCGGCATCAAGCCGACCCTGAAGACCACCTGCACCGGAGTCGAGATGTTTAGGAAGCTGCTCGACCAAGGCCAGGCCGGCGATAACGTGGGCGTGCTGTTAAGGGGCACCAAGCGCGAAGAAGTCGAGCGCGGTCAAGTCCTGGCCAAGCCGGGCAGCATCACCCCGCACACCAAGTTCGCCGCCGAAGTCTATGTGCTGAGCAAAGAAGAAGGGGGACGCCACACCCCGTTCTTTAACGGCTATCGGCCCCAGTTTTATTTCCGCACCACCGACGTGACCGGCTCGATTCAGTTGCCGGCGGGCACCGAGATGGTGATGCCGGGCGACAACATCCAGATGGAAGTGGCAATCTGATCAACCCGATCGCGATGGAACAAGGCCTGCGCTTCGCGGTGCGCGAAGGTGGCAAAACCGTCGGCGCCGGCGTCGTCGCCAAAATTATTGAATAGCAGTTAAGCGTAGGGGTATAGCTCAACTGGCAGAGCGTCGGTCTCCAAAACCGAAGGTTGGGGGTTCGATTCCCTCTGCCCCTGCCACCTGTTGGAAGCAGTCATAAATGGCAACACAGAACGTCGAAACCGTCACGAGCAAGGCCGATCTGGTGCTGGTAACGCTCGCCGTACTGGCGGCGGTCGCGGGCGTTCTTGGCTTTACGTTCCTTACCGAGCAGCCAACGTTGGCACGCGTCGGTGTGCTGATCGGTGGCTTGGTCATCGCGATCGTGATCGCGTGGTTTTCGCAGTCGGGCAAACGCTTTTTGGCCTATGCGCGTGAGTCGTACGAGGAAACGAAGCGGGTCGTCTGGCCGAGCCGCAAGGAAACGGTCTCGACAACGGGCATCGTGTTCGGGTTCGTCGTGATCATGGCGATTTTTCTTTTCCTGGTCGACAAGAGTCTTGAATGGGTCCTGTACGACACGCTGCTTTCCTGGCGCTAAGGACATGAATGGCAACTGAGATGGCAACTGAGTCAACACCGGCAACAGCAGCAGACACTGCGTCGCCGCCCGCAGCCGCATCCGGCACGAAGCGCTGGTACGTCGTGCACGCGTATTCCGGGATGGAAAAGGGCGTGGCACGCGCGCTTCAGGAACGGATCAATCGTGCGGGCTTGCAGTCGCAGTTCGGACAG
Source organism: uncultured beta proteobacterium (assembly GCA_963786295.1). Classification (GTDB taxonomy): domain Bacteria; phylum Pseudomonadota; class Gammaproteobacteria; order Burkholderiales; family Burkholderiaceae_F; genus JACCZX01. The sequence goes on from CAWAYV010000011.1 coordinate 51,744, forward strand.
ATCCTGGTGCCGGTCGAAGAGGTCGTCGAAGTCAAGGGCGGCAAGAAATCGATCACCGAGCGCCGCATGTACTCAGGCTATGTGTTGGTCGAAATGGACATGACCGACGAGGCGTGGCACCTGGTCAAGAGCACGTCGAAGGTGACCGGGTTTCTCGGCGGCAGCGCTAATCGCCCATCGCCGCTGCGCCAGAAGGAAGTCGACGAAATTTTGATGCGGATGCAAGAGGGCGCGGAGAAGCCGCGACCGAAAACGTTGTGGGAAGTTGGCGAGATGGTGCGCGTCAAGGATGGTCCATTTACCGACTTCAACGGCAACGTCGAAGAAGTGAACTACGAAAAGAGCCGGTTGCGTGTATCGGTGACGATTTTCGGGCGCTCAACACCGGTAGAGCTCGAATTCGGCCAGGTTGAAAAGGTGTAAGTGGGCGGAAGCGCACTTACACCTTTCGGCGAGGCTAACTTGCGAAGCAAGTTAAGCCCACGAAGTGGGCGGCCGGAGCCAAAAGGTTTAGTAACGCGGGGAGCCGCTCAGCTTGACTGACGGCGCTTGAACCCACCACAGGAGCCAATATGGCAAAGAAGATAGTCGGCTTTATCAAGTTGCAAGTGCCGGCGGGCAAGGCGAACCCGTCGCCTCCGATCGGCCCTGCGCTCGGTCAGCGCGGGCTGAACATCATGGAGTTCTGCAAAGCGTTCAACGCGCAGACGCAAAATGTGGAGCCGGGCCTGCCGATCCCGGTTGTGATCACGGCGTTTGCGGACAAGAGTTTTACGTTCGTGATGAAGACGCCTCCGGCAACGGTGTTGATCAAGAAGGCCGCGAAGGTCGAGCGCGGCTCGCCGAAGCCACACACCGACAAGGTCGGCAAGATCACGCGCGCTCAGGCCGAAGAGATCGCGAAGGCGAAGATGCCGGATCTGACTGCGGCCGACATGGAGGCGGCCGTTCGCACGATCGCAGGCAGCGCACGTTCGATGGGCATTACGGTGGAGGGTCTGTAATGGCAGCCGTCTCCAAACGCACAAAGGCCAATCGCAGCAAGGTCGATACGCAGAAGACGTATCCGGTCGGCGATGCTTTGTCGCTGATCAAGCAGTGCGCGACGGCGAAGTTCGACGAGTCGGTCGATGTTTCGGTCGCGCTCGGTATCGACGCGAAAAAGTCGGATCAGACGGTGCGTGGTTCGGTCGTGCTGCCCGCAGGCAGCGGCAAGACCAAGCGCGTTGCGGTGTTTGCACAAGGTGCGAAGGCGGAAGAAGCGAAGGCGGCGGGCGCCGACATCATCGGCATGGACGATCTGGCGGCGAAGATCAAGGAAGGCTTCCTGGATTTTGATGTCGTCATCGCGTCGCCGGATGCGATGCGAGTGGTGGGCGGCCTGGGTCAGGTTCTCGGCCCGCGTGGTCTGATGCCAAATCCGAAGGTCGGCACCGTGACGCCCGATGTCGCGCAGGCGGTGAAAAACGCGAAGGCGGGCCAGGTGCAGTTCCGTGCGGACAAGGCCGGCATCGTGCACGCGTCGATCGGCCGCGCTTCGTTCGAGGTCGATCGATTGCAGACCAACTTGTCGGCGCTGATCGACGCGTTGAACAAGTCGAAGCCGGCTTCGTCGAAAGGCGTCTTTCTGCGCAAGATTTCGGTGTCGTCGACGATGGGGATCGGCGTGCGCGTCGATGCGTCGACGTTGAGCGGATAGAAGTAGACCGTCGGCCCGAGCCGACACATGAATAGTTGGCCCGGAGGAACGCGGGCTGAAGTAAGGACTTTGGGCTGTGCGCCAAATCTGAATATCGATAAGGCGCGCTGCTGTCAAAGACCGCTGGAAGAAGGCTTGGCCTTCCTTAATTTTGGAGAAGTTTCCATTCCAGCGCAGACGGTGGACCCGAAGAGAGCATGGAAGTGCGTTGTAGGACGTGCATCGGTGCTTCGCTTCGGTCGCCGGTTTTTAACCGGTGCGGAAGCATTGCGAAGCACTTTTATGGAGCCAGTGCATGGGTCTTAATCGGCAGGAGAAGGCGGCTGTGGTCGAGGAAGTCGGCGCCCTTGTGGCGTCGTCACAATCGATCGTGGTGGCCGAGTACCGTGGGCTGGATGTGGATGCGATCACCCGGCTGCGCAAGCAAGCGCGCAGTCAAGGTGTGCAGTTGCGTGTGCTGAAGAACACATTGGCGCGTCGCGCGGTCGGTGGAACACCGTTTTCAGGGTTATCCGACAAGTTGATCGGACCCTTGGTGTACGGCTTCTCCAACGACCCCGTGTCTGCCGCCAAGGTGCTTTCCAGCTTTGCCAAAGACAACGACAAGCTGATCGTCAAGGCCGGCGGGACGCCCAATTTCGTGATGGACGAAAAGGGTGTCAAGGCGTTGGCCCTGCTGCCGAGCCGCGACGAGTTGCTGGCGAAGTTGATGGCCACGATGCAGGCACCGATCGGTCAATTCGTTCGCACGCTGAACGAAGTGCCGTCGCGCCTGGTGCGTACCTTGGCAGCCATACGCGACTCGAAGGCTGCACCCGCGTAACCACGTCCAAAAATTTGAACCGATACAACGCTTTTTCTTAGGAGTTTGTAATGGCACTTTCGAATCAGGAAATTCTCGACGCCATCGGCGCGAAGTCCGTTCTCGAGATCAGCGAGCTGATCAAGATGATGGAAGACAAGTTTGGTGTTTCCGCGGCAGCGGCGGCGGTTGCCGTGGCAGCGCCGGCAGGCGGCGGCGCCGCGGCGGCAGTGGCCGAAGAGCAGACCGAATTTACGGTCGTGCTGTCGGAGTTCGGCGCGAACAAGGTCAACGTCATCAAGGCGGTGCGCGAGCTGACCGGCCTGGGCCTGAAAGAGGCCAAGGATCTGGTCGACGGCGCGCCGAAGCCGGTCAAGGAAGGCGTAAACAAGGCCGACGCGGAGGCGGCGAAGAAGAAGCTGGAAGACGCCGGCGCCAAAGTGGAGATCAAGTGATAAACGTGTGTGGCTGGCGAAGCTCGCTTCGCCGGCTTCCCGGAGTAACTTCTCGAGGCCTTTGAATTGGGAACTTCGCCCCCAATTCAAAGTCTTCCCTGGATGAACGAACGCGCAGGACACCCTACGCCGCTCGGATGCACGCCCTTAGGCGCTGCGTCCGTGGCGGTATTTGTCGTCCCCGCGTCGAGCATCCTGGGCTAGTTGTTTTGCCCTTCTCCCGTATCGAACGGAGCGTCCATGCCGTACTCGTTCACTGAAAAAAAGCGCATTCGCAAGAGCTTCGCCAAACGGCCGAGCGTGTTGTCTGTGCCGTTCTTGCTTGCGACCCAGCTTGAGTCGTATACCCATTTTCTGCAGGCGGAAGTGCCGCCCGCCAAGCGCGAGAACCATGGCTTGCAAGCCGCGTTCACGTCGATCTTTCCGATTTCCAGCCATAACGGCATGGCGCGGCTCGAGTTCGTCAGCTTTCAGCTTGGCGAGCCCCCGTTTGACGTCAAGGAATGCCAGCAGCGCGGCCTGACCTACGCATCGCCGCTGCGCGCCAAGGTACGGCTGGTGATCATGGACCGCGAGGCGTCGAAGCCGACGGTGAAGGAAGTCAAAGAGCAAGAGGTCTACATGGGCGAAATACCGCTGATGACGACCACCGGCTCGTTCGTCATCAACGGTACCGAGCGCGTGATCGTGTCGCAGCTGCATCGGTCGCCTGGCGTGTTCTTCGAGCACGACCGCGGCAAGACGCACTCGTCGGGCAAATTGCTCTTTTCCGCGCGCGTGATCCCGTATCGCGGTTCCTGGCTCGACTTCGAGTTCGATCCCAAGGACATCCTCTACTTTCGCGTCGATCGCCGCCGCAAGATGCCGGCGACGATTCTGCTGAAAGCGATCGGCCTTTCCAACGAGCAGGTACTGGCCCATTTCTTCCGCTTCGACACGTTCACGCTGAGTGCCGAAGGTGGCTTCATGGAGCTCGTACCCGAGCGGCTGCGCGGCGAGACGGCGCGGTTCGACATCACCGACAAGACCGGCAAGGTCATCGTAGCGAAGGACAAGCGCATCAACGCCAAACACATCCGCGATATGGAAGCGGCGGGCATGAAGCGCATTGCGGTGATCGAGGACTATTTGCTCGGCCGCGTGTTGGCGAATAACGTCGTCGATCCCGAGACCGGAGAGATCGTTGCTAACGCCAACGATGAGTTGACCGAAGATCTGCTGAAGAAGCTGCGCGCCGCAAACGTGCAGGAAATCCGCACGATCTACATCAACGATCTGGATCAGGGCGCGTTCATTTCGAACACGTTGCGCATCGATGAGACGGGCGATCAGCTTGCCGCCCGCATCGCCATTTACCGGATGATGCGTCCGGGCGAGCCGCCGACCGAAGACGCGGTCGAGACATTGTTCCGTCGCCTGTTTTTCGACGAGGACACGTACGACCTGTCGCGCGTGGGCCGGATGAAGGTCAACAGCCGCTTCGGCCGTCCGGAAATCACCGGTCCGATGACGCTGACGCACGAAGACATAGCAGACACGATGAAGCTGCTGGTCGAGCTGCGCAATGGACGCGGCGAGATCGACGACATCGATCACCTGGGCAATCGGCGCGTACGAGTCGTGGGCGAGCTCGCCGAGAACCAGTTCCGCGCGGGATTGGTCAGGGTCGAGCGCGCCGTCAAGGAGCGGTTAGGCCAGGCGGAAACAGAAAACCTGATGCCGCACGACCTGATCAACAGCAAGCCGATCAGCGCGTCGATTCGCGAGTTCTTCGGCTCGTCGCAATTGAGCCAGTTCATGGACCAGACCAACCCGCTGTCTGAGATCACGCACAAGCGTCGCGTCTCGGCGTTGGGACCAGGCGGTTTGACGCGCGAGCGCGCCGGCTTTGAAGTACGAGACGTGCATCCGACGCACTACGGCCGCGTGTGCCCGATCGAAACGCCTGAAGGGCCGAACATCGGCCTGATCAATTCGATGGCGCTGTATGCGCAGTTGAACGAATACGGTTTTCTGGAAACACCGTATCGCAAGGTCGAGGCTGGCCGCGTCACGACTGACATTTCGTATCTGTCTGCGATCGAAGAGGGCAAGTACGTGATCGCGCAGGCGAATGCCCCGCTCGACAAGAACGGCAAGTTCCAGGACGAGCTGGTCAGCTGCCGCGAAAACGGCGAATTCGTATTGATGTCGCCTGGACGCGTTCAGTACATGGACATCGCGCCGTCACAGATCGTATCGGTCGCGGCCTCGTTGATCCCGTTTCTAGAACACGATGACGCGAACCGCGCGCTGATGGGTTCGAACATGCAGCGGCAGGCGGTCCCTTGCCTGCGTCCTGAGAAGCCGTTCGTGGGTACCGGAGTCGAGCGCACGGTAGCGGTCGATTCGGGCACCACCGTGCAGGCGCTGCGCGGCGGCACCGTCGACTACGTCGATGCGAATCGCATCGTCGTGCGCGTCGATGACAAGGAAAACGTGCAGGGTGAAGTCGGCGTCGACATCTACAACCTGACGAAGTACACACGCTCGAACCAGAACACCAACATCAACCAGACGCCGATCGTCAAAAAAGGCGAGTCGATTACTAAGGGCGACGTTGTCGCCGACGGCGCATCGACCGATCTGGGCGAATTGGCGCTCGGCCAGAACATGCTGGTCGCGTTCATGCCGTGGAACGGCTACAACTTCGAAGATTCGATTTTGATCTCCGAGCGCGTGGTCTCGGATGACCGCTATACCTCGATTCATATCGAAGAGCTGAACGTCGTCGCGCGCGACACCAAGCTGGGACCGGAAGAGATCACCCGCGACATCTCCAATCTGTCGGAGAATCAGCTGGGCCGGCTCGACGATTCCGGCATCGTTTACATCGGTGCCGAAGTGAACGCTGGTGATGTGCTGGTCGGCAAGGTCACGCCGAAGGGCGAGACGCAGCTGACGCCCGAAGAAAAGCTGCTGCGCGCGATCTTCGGCGAGAAAGCGTCGGACGTGAAGGACACATCGCTGCGTGTGCCGTCGGGTATGAGCGGTACCGTGATCGACGTTCAGGTGTTCACGCGGGAAGGCATCGTGCGCGACCGTCGTGCGCAGACGATCATCGACGATGCGCTAAAGCGCTACCGCCAGGACTTGAACGATCAGTTACGCATCGTCGAAGGCGATGCGTTCCAGCGGATCGAAAAACTGCTGCTGCGCAAGGAAGCGACCGGCGGACCGAATCGTCTCGCTCGCGGTACGACGGTGACGAAGGATTATCTGCAGTCGCTCGAGCGGTATCACTGGTTCGAGATCCGCCTGGCCGATGACGAAGCCGCGGCGCAACTTGAAGCACTGAAAGATTCGATCGAACAAAAGCGCAAGCAGTTCGATCAGGCGTTCGAAGACAAGAAGAAGAAATTGACGCAGGGCGATGAACTGCCGCCGGGCGTGCTCAAGATGGTCAAGGTGTATCTGGCCGTCAAGCGCCGCCTGCAGCCGGGCGACAAGATGGCGGGACGCCACGGCAACAAGGGCGTGGTTTCGCGCATCGTGCCGGTCGAAGACATGCCGTATATGGCCGATGGAACGCCGGTCGATCTGGTGTTGAATCCGCTCGGTGTGCCGTCACGCATGAATGTCGGCCAGATTCTGGAGACCCATCTTGGATGGGCAGCCAAGGGTCTCGGACAGCGCATCGGCGATATGGTGGCCAACGTCAAAGCGGGCCAACTGCGCACGTTCCTGAAAGAGGTCTACAACCGTTCGGGCAAGCCGGAAGAGATCGATCAGCTGAGCGATGAAGAGGTCACTCAGCTCGGCGAACATCTGATCGACGGCGTGCCGTTTGCGACGCCGGTGTTCGACGGTGCGGCCGAAAAGGAGATTCACGCAATGTTGGATCTCGCTTATCCGGCTGACGTGGCGCAGCGGCTGCAACTGACGCCGACCAAGACGCAGACGCACTTGTTCGATGGCCGCACCGGCGAGATTTTCGAGCGTCCGGTCACGGTCGGCTACATGCACATGCTGAAGCTGCACCATCTGGTTGACGACAAGATGCACGCCCGCTCGACCGGCCCGTACTCACTGGTGACGCAGCAGCCGCTGGGCGGCAAGGCGCAGTTTGGCGGCCAGCGTTTCGGCGAGATGGAAGTGTGGGCACTCGAGGCCTACGGCGCGGCGTACGTGCTGCAGGAGATGTTGACGGTGAAGTCGGACGACGTACAGGGTCGGACGAAGGTGTACGAAAACATCGTCAAGGGCGATCACGTGATCGATGCCGGCATGCCGGAGTCGTTCAACGTGTTGGTCAAGGAAATCCGCTCGTTAGGAATTGATATCGATTTGGAGCGCAACTGATGAAAGCCTTGCTAGATCTGTTCAAGCAAGTACAGCAGGAAGAGCAATTCGATTCCATCAAGATCGGCATCGCATCGCCCGACAAAATCCGTTCGTGGTCGTTCGGCGAAGTCAAGAAGCCGGAAACCATCAACTACCGCACGTTCAAGCCTGAGCGTGACGGACTTTTTTGCGCCAAGATTTTCGGGCCGATCAAGGATTACGAGTGCCTGTGCGGCAAGTACAAACGCCTGAAGCACCGTGGCGTGATCTGTGAAAAATGCGGCGTCGAAGTCACGCTGGCGAAGGTGCGTCGCGAGCGCATGGGGCACATCGAGCTGGCGAGCCCGACCGCGCACATCTGGTTCCTGAAGAGCCTGCCGTCCCGCATGGGGATGGTGCTCGACATGACGTTGCGCGACATCGAGCGCGTGCTGTACTTCGAGGCGTTTTGCGTCGTCGATCCCGGGCTTCACGCCGCTCAAAAAAGGGCAGTTGATGACCGAGGACGACTTCATCGCTAAGACCGAGGAGTATGGCGATGATTTTCGCGCGTTGATGGGCGCGGAGGCGATTCGCGAGCTGCTTCGTGGCATCGACGTCGGCAAGGAAATCGAAACGTTGCGCAAGGATCTGTCCGAGACAGGTTCGGAAGCCAAGATCAAGAAATTCGCCAAACGGCTGAAAGTGCTCGAAGGGTTTCAGCGCTCTGGCATCAAGCCCGAGTGGATGATTCTCGAGGTGTTGCCGGTACTTGCCGCCGGAGCTGCGTCCGCTCGTACCGCTTGATGGCGGTCGCTTTGCGACATCGGATCTGAACGATCTGTATCGCCGCGTGATCAACCGTAACAACCGGTTGAAACGCCTGCTCGAACTCAAAGCGCCCGAGATCATCGTGCGCAACGAGAAGCGCATGCTGCAGGAGTCGGTCGATTCGCTGCTCGACAACGGCCGTCGCGGTAAGGCGATGACCGGCGCGAACAAGCGTCCGCTGAAGTCGCTCGCCGACATGATCAAGGGCAAGGGCGGCCGCTTCCGGCAAAACTTGCTCGGCAAGCGTGTCGATTACTCGGGTCGCTCGGTGATCGTCGTCGGTCCGCAGTTGAAGCTGCATCAATGCGGACTGCCGAAGCTGATGGCGCTCGAGCTCTTCAAGCCGTTTATCTTCAACAAGCTCGAATTGCAGGGGCTGGCCACGACGATCAAAGCGGCGAAAAAGATGGTCGAGTCCGGTGAGCCGGTCGTATGGGACATCCTCGAAGAGGTGATCCGTCAACACCCGGTGATGCTGAATCGCGCGCCGACATTGCACCGTCTTGGCATTCAGGCGTTCGAGCCGGTGCTGATCGAAGGCAAGGCAATCCAACTGCATCCGTTGGTGTGCGCGGCGTTCAATGCTGACTTTGACGGCGACCAGATGGCGGTGCACGTTCCGCTGTCGCTCGAAGCGCAGCTGGAAGCGCGCTCGCTAATGCTGGCGTCGAACAACGTGCTGTTTCCGTCGAACGGCGACCCATCGATCGTGCCGTCGCAGGACATCGTGCTGGGTCTTTATTACGCGACGCGCGAAAAAATCAACGGCAAGGGCGAGGGCTCGTTCTTTACCGATCTCGCCGAAGTGCATCGCGCCTATGAAAACCGCGAAGTCGAACTTCAAACGCGCGTCACGGTGCGCGTTCGTGAGTTTGACGTCAATGCGGAGACCGGCGAGAAAACGCCAAAGCTGACGCGCTACGAAACGACGGTCGGCCGTGCGTTGATGTCGGAGATTCTGCCCGCCGGGCTGTCGTTCAGTGTGTTGAACAAGCCCCTGAAGAAAAAGGAAATCAGCCGGCTGATCAACCTCGCGTTCCGCAAGTGCGGCCTGCGCGAAACGGTGATCTTTGCCGACAAGTTGATGCAAACCGGTTTCACGCTTGGCTACGCGTGCAGGGCTGTCGATCGCGATCGACGACATGGTCGTGCCGCCGCAGAAAGAAGAGATCATTCGCAGCGCCGAGCGCGAGGTGAAGGAGATCGAGGCGCAGTACACCTCGGGTTTGGTCACGCAGGGCGAGCGCTACAACAAGGTCGTCGATATATGGGGCCGCGCCGGCGATCATGTCGGCAAAGTGATGATGGAGCAGCTCGCGACCGAGCAAGCGAGCGACCGCCACGGGCGCGAGTCTTCGCAGGAATCGTTCAATTCGATCTGGATGATGGCCGACTCCGGTGCGCGGGGTTCAGTCGCGCAGATTCGGCAGTTGGCCGGCATGCGCGGATTGATGGCGAAACCCGATGGCTCGATCATTGAGACGCCGATTACCGCCAACTTCCGTGAAGGGCTGAACGTTTTGCAGTACTTCATCTCGACGCACGGCGCACGCAAAGGTCTGGCCGACACGGCGTTGAAGACGGCGAATTCGGGCTATCTGACGCGGCGGCTGGTCGATGTAACGCAGGACCTGGTCGTCACTGAGGATGATTGCGGAACGAGTAACGGTGTCACGATGAAGGCGCTCGTCGAAGGTGGCGAAGTGATCGAAGCGCTGCGTGATCGCATTCTCGGCCGCGTGACCACCGTGGATGTGCTAAGTCCTGAGACGCAGGAAGTGCTGTATCCGGTCGGACATCTGCTCGACGAAGACGATGTCGACCAAATCGAGGCGCTGGGCATCGACGAAGTGCGCGTGCGGACTCCGTTGTCGTGCGAAACGCGCTACGGCTTGTGCGCCAAGTGCTACGGGCGCGACCTCGGTCGCGGCGTGCTGGTCAATGCTGGCGAGGCGGTCGGCGTCATTGCCGCCCAATCGATCGGCGAACCGGGCACGCAGCTGACGATGCGCACGTTCCATATCGGCGGCGCGGCATCGCGTGCGGCGGTGGCATCGGGCGTCGAGGCGAAGAGCAACGGCACGGTGCGGTTTACCAGCACGATGCGCTATGTCACCAACGCCAAGGGTGAACAGGTTGCGATCGGTCGATCCGGCGAAGTAACGATCGTCGATGACAACGGGCGCGAGCGTGAGCGCCATAAAGTGCCGTACGGAGCGACGTTGCTGGCAGCTGATGGCAAGCAGGTGAAAGCTGGCACGCCACTCGCCAGCTGGGATCCGTTGACGCGTCCGATCATCACCGAGTTCGCAGGGACGGTGAAGTTCGAGAACGTCGAAGAAGGTGTCACGGTGGCGAGGCAAATCGACGAAGTGACCGGACTTTCGACTCTGGTCGTTATCGATGCCAAGCGCCGTGGGCCGACGGCCGCCAAGGGTGTGCGACCGCAAGTGAAGCTTCTGAGTGAGATGGGCGACGAGGTCAAGATTCCGGGCACCGAACACTCGGTGACGATCAGCTTCCCGGTCGGCGCATTGATCGTCGTGCGCGATTCGCAGCAAGTCGGTGTCGGCGAAGTGTTGGCTCGGATCCCGACTGAATCGCAGAAAACGCGTGACATCACCGGCGGCCTGCCGCGAGTGGCGGAGCTGTTCGAAGCGCGCTCGCCGAAGGATGCCGGCATGCTGGCCGAGGTGACCGGAACGGTGACCTTTGGCAAGGAAACCAAGGGCAAGCAGCGCTTGATCATCACCGATCTCGAGGGTGCAGAGCACGAATTCCTGATCTCGAAAGAGAAGCACATGCTCGTGCACGACGGTCAGGTGGTGAACAAGGGCGAGCTGATCGTCGATGGTGCCGCTGATCCGCACGACATCCTGCGCTTGCTCGGCGTCGATGCGCTCGCGCGCTACATCGTCGACGAAGTACAGGACGTCTATCGGTTGCAGGGTGTGAAGATCAACGACAAGCACATCGAAGTGATCGTGCGGCAGATGCTGCGCCGCGTGCAGACGACCGATCCGGGTGATGCGCCGTTCATTACCGGCGAGCAAGTCGAGCGTTCCGAGATGTTGGACGAGAACGACAAGGCGATTGCCGCCGGCAAGCGCCCTGCGTTGTACGAGAACATTCTGCTCGGCATCACCAAGGCGTCGTTGTCGACCGACTCGTTCATCTCAGCGGCTTCTTTCCAGGAAACCACTCGGGTGCTGACCGAAGCGGCGATCATGGGCAAGAAGGACGACCTGCGTGGCCTGAAGGAAAACGTCATCGTCGGCCGTCTGATTCCGGCGGGAACCGGCATGGCGTTCCATCGAGCTCGCAAGGAGAAGGAAGCGGCTGATGCGCTCGAGCAAAAGCAGTTGGCCGAGATGGAACTGATGGCGACGGTTGAAGGCGAGGCGGAAACGGGAGCCGACGAGTCGGCCGAGGTTGCCGAATAGTCGTACCGTGAAGGGCGGCCGCCCGCCGGCGGCCGCCTGTTGCAGGTGAATGGCGACTCCAGCGGTCGCCTTGACACTGCAGGCTGCCAATCGCGATAATCGCGGGCTTTTTTAGCGCCCAATTGGGCGCTATGCTTTTTTTGGACTGAAACGCATGCCAACCATTAATCAACTTGTTCGCAAGCCGCGTGAAAGCACACGCGTCAAGAGCAAGAGCCCGGCCCTAAGACTCAGCCCGCAGAAGCGCGGCGTGTGCACGCGTGTGTACACGACCACGCCGAAAAAGCCGAACTCCGCGCTGCGCAAGGTTGCCAAAGTGCGCCTGGTCAATGGCTATGAAGTGATCTCGTACATCGGTGGCGAAGGCCACAACCTGCAGGAGCACTCGGTCGTGCTGATTCGCGGGGGCCGTGTAAAAGATCTGCCGGGCGTGCGTTATCACATCGTGCGCGGGTCTTTGGATACGCAAGGCGTCAAAGACCGCAAGCAAAGCCGCTCGAAGTACGGCGCCAAGCGTCCGAAACCGGCGTAAGTTTTTTGGTCGATCGTCCCCATATTGGGAGATCGAGTAAGTCGCGGTTCGTCAACAGGGAACCGCAGGTGTAGCGAAAGCTACCGTAGGTGGCGAAAGCCACTGAACGACTGAAGAGAAAGAGGTGAGAAGTGCCGCGTCGTCGTGAAGTACCCAAGCGTGACATCCTGCCCGATCCTAAATTCAATTCGCAGGATCTGACCAAGTTCGTCAACGTGATCATGCTGGACGGCAAGAAAGCCGTCGCCGAGCGCATCGTTTACGGCGCTTTGACGCAGATCGAGACGAAGGGCGGCAAGAACGCGCTCGAAGTGTTTTCAGCCGCACTGTCCAACGTTCGGCCGATGGTCGAAGTGAAAAGCCGCCGGGTCGGCGGTGCGAACTACCAAGTACCGGTGGAAGTGCGCCCAGTGCGCCGTATGGCGCTGGCGATGCGTTGGCTGCGCGAAGCCGCAAAAAAGCGCAGTGAAAAGTCGATGCCGCTTCGTCTGGCCGGCGAATTGATGGAAGCGGCCGAGGGCCGCGGCGGCGCGATGAAAAAGAAAGAGGAAGTGCATCGGATGGCGGAGGCGAATAAAGCCTTCGCACATTTCCGGTTTTGACCGGAGGAATATAAGCCGGCCCGCTGCGCGGTCCGGCAACTTGAGGTTGTGTTGTTGAGTCGTTATGCCTAGAAAAACTCCTATCGAGCTGTACCGGAACATCGGAATCTCGGCGCACATTGACGCCGGTAAGACCACGACCACCGAGCGCGTGTTGTTCTATACCGGGGTGAACCACAAACTCGGCGAGGTGCACGAAGGCGCCGCGACGATGGACTGGATGGAGCAGGAGCAGGAGCGCGGCATCACGATTACCTCGGCCGCGACGACGACGTTCTGGCGCGGCATGGACATGTCGTTCCCCGAGCACCGCATCAACATCATCGACACTCCCGGCCACGTCGATTTCACGATCGAGGTGGAGCGCAGCATGCGCGTGCTCGACGGCGCGTGCATGGTGTATTGCGCGGTGGGAGGCGTGCAGCCGCAATCAGAGACCGTTTGGCGGCAGGCGAACAAGTACGGCGTGCCGCGGCTCGCGTTCGTCAACAAGATGGACCGCACCGGCGCCAACTTTTTCAAGGTCTACGAGCAGATGAAGTTGCGGCTCAAGGCCAACCCGGTGCCGATCCAGATCCCGCTAGGCGCCGAAGAGGGTTTTCGCGGCGTGATTGATCTGGTCAAGATGAAGGCGATCGTCTGGGACGAAGCTAGCAAGGGTATGAAGTTCGAGTATCTCGACATCCCGGCTGATCTGGTTGAGGTCGCCAATGAATGGCGCGAAAAGATGGTCGAGTCCGCGGCCGAAGCGAACGAGGAACTGATGACGAAGTACCTCGATGGTGGCGCGCTGACCGAGAAGGAAATCAAGCAGGGATTACGCGCGCGCGCAATCGCGAGCGAGATCACGCCGATGCTATGCGGCTCCGCGTTCAAGAACAAGGGCGTGCAGGCGATGCTCGACGCGGTTATCGAGTATCTGCCGAGCCCGGTCGATATTCCGCCAGTCACTGGCGAGAACGAAAGAGGTCAGGCGGAAGAGCGCCCGCCCAACGATCAAGCGCCATTTTCTTCGCTCGCGTTCAAAATCATGACCGATCCGTACGTGGGTCAGCTGACGTTCTTGCGTGTGTACTCGGGTGTGCTGAAGTCCGGCGATACGGTCTACAACGCGATCAAGAGCCGGAAGGAACGCATCGGCCGCATCCTGCAGATGCATGCGAACCAGCGCGAAGACATCAAGGAGGTCTACGCCGGCGATATCGCCGCCGCGGTCGGGCTGAAGGATGTGACCACCGGTGACACGCTGTGCCACCCGGACAGCGTCGTCACACTGGAGCGGATGGTATTTCCGGAGCCGGTGATTTCGCAGGCGGTTGAGCCGAAGACCAAGGCCGATCAGGAAAAAATGGGAATCGCGCTGAATCGTCTGGCTCAAGAAGACCCGTCGTTCCGCGTACATACCGACGATGAGTCCGGGCAGACGATCATCTCCGGTATGGGCGAGTTGCATCTTGAAATTCTCGTCGAACGCATGAAGCGCGAATTTTCCGTTGAAGCGTCGGTCGGCAAGCCGCAAGTGGCGTATCGGGAGACGATTCGCCGCACAGTGGAGAACGCCGAAGGCAAATTCATCAAGCAATCGGGTGGTCGCGGTCAGTATGGCCACGTCGTTCTGAAGCTCGAGCCGCAAGAGCCGGGCAAAGGGTTCGAGTTCGTCGATGCGATCAAGGGCGGCACAGTGCCGCGCGAATATATCCCGGCCGTGAACAAGGGCGTCGTGGAAACGCTGAAGGCCGGCGTGCTGGCGGGTTATCCGGTGGTCGATGTCAAAGTCACTCTGCACTACGGCTCGTTCCACGAGGTCGATTCGAACGAGAACGCTTTCAAGATGGCGGGCTCGATCGGCTTTAAGGACGGCATGCGTGCAGCTTCGCCGGTACTGTTGGAACCGATCATGGCGATCGAGGTCGAGACGCCTGAAGAAAAAATGGGCGACGTGATGGGCGATTTGTCCGCGCGTCGCGGCGTGATCCAAAGCATGGACGACATCGCAGGCGGAGGCGGTAAGGCCGTCCGCGCCGAGGTACCCCTGGCGGAGATGTTCGAGTATTCGACTCGGTTGCGCTCGCTGACGCAGGGCCGTGCCACGTATACGATGGAGTTCAAGCACTACGCAGAAGCGCCGAAGTACGTATCCGAAGCAGTGATCTCAGCGAAAACCAAGTAATAAATGTTCTTTAGGGAAGTTTGAGGAAATACGAAATGGCGAAAGGCAAATTTGAGCGGACCAAGCCGCACGTGAATGTAGGCACGATTGGGCACGTGGATCACGGCAAGACGACGTTGACGGCGGCCATGACGGCGGTGCTGGCGAGCAAGTACGGCGGCGAAGCGCGCGCCTACGACCAGATCGACGCGGCGCCGGAAGAAAAAGCGCGCGGCATCACCATCAACACCGCGCACGTCGAGTACGAAACGGCCAATCGGCACTACGCCCATGTGGATTGCCCGGGGCATGCCGACTACATCAAGAACATGATCACCGGTGCGGCCCAGATGGACGGCGCCATCCTGGTGGTGAGCGCGGCCGACGGCCCGATGCCGCAGACGCGCGAACACATTCTGCTGGCGCGCCAGGTGGGCGTGCCCTACATCATCGTGTACCTGAACAAAGTCGACATGGTCGACGACGCCGAGCTGTTGGAACTGGTCGAAATCGAAGTGCGCGAGCTGCTGTCGAAGTACGACTTTCCGGGTGACGACACCCCGATCGTCAAAGGCTCGGCCAAGCTGGCCCTCGAAGGCGACAAAGGCGATTTAGGCGAAGTGTCGATCATGAAGCTCGCCGAAGCGCTCGACAGCTACATTCCGACCCCGGAGCGCGCCATCGACGGGGCCTTCCTGATGCCGGTCGAAGACGTGTTCTCCATCTCTGGCCGCGGCACGGTGGTGACCGGCCGCATCGAGCGCGGCATCGTCAAAGTGGGCGACGAGATCGAAATCATCGGCATCAAGCCGACCCTGAAGACCACCTGCACCGGGGTCGAGATGTTTAGGAAGCTGCTCGACCAAGGCCAGGCGGGCGATAACGTGGGCGTGCTGTTAAGGGGCACCAAGCGCGAAGAAGTCGAGCGCGGTCAAGTCCTGGCCAAGCCGGGCAGCATCACCCCGCACACCAAGTTCGCCGCCGAAGTCTATGTGCTGAGCAAAGAAGAAGGGGGACGCCACACCCCGTTCTTTAACGGCTATCGGCCCCAGTTTTATTTCCGCACCACCGACGTGACCGGCTCGATTCAGTTGCCGGCGGGCACCGAGATGGTGATGCCGGGCGACAACATCCAGATGGAAGTGGCAATCTGATTAACCCGATCGCGATGGAACAAGGCCTGCGCTTCGCGGTGCGCGAAGGTGGCAAAACCGTCGGCGCCGGCGTCGTCGCCAAAATTATTGAGTAATGATCGGAACAAAACCATTTCGGCAGCGCAGCTGCCTCGCTCTTTGAAAGATAGCAATGCAAAGCCAAAGAATCCGCATCCGCCTGAAAGCGTTCGACTACACGCTGATCGATCAGTCAGCGCTTGAGATCGTCGATACCGCAAAGCGCACCGGCGCCGTTGTGCGCGGCCCGGTTCCGTTGCCGACGCGCATTCAGCGCTTTGACATTCTGCGCTCGCCGCACGTGAACAAAACGTCGCGCGATCAGATGGAAATGCGTACGCATCAGCGGTTAATGGACATCATCGATCCGACCGACAAGACGGTCGACGCGCTGGCGAAGCTCGATCTGCCGGCGGGCGTCGATATCAAGATCAAGGTACAGCGGGTTGCAGCCGAGTAGCAGCCCTGAGATAAACTCACAGGCTTTTCGCGGTCCGGCCAACGTCGGTCGGACGCGGTTTTAGAAGTAGCTCCTGGCCAATCGAAGCTGGGAACGGAGAAAAGAATGAGAGAAGCCTTAGGCCTTTTGGGCCGCAAGGTTGGCATGACGCGCATCTTTACCGACGACGGCGAGTCTGTCCCGGTAACAGTGCTCGACGTGTCGAACAATCGTGTTGCGCAAGTGCGGACGCGCGAAGTCGACGGCTATTCTGCATTGCAGATTGCGCACGGTGCGCGCCGCTCCTCCCGAGTCATCAAGCCACAAGCGGGGCATTTTGCGAAGGCCGGGATCGAAGCGGGTTCGTCGCTAAAGGAATTTCGGCTTGGCGCGAAACAGGCCGACGAGTTCAAGGCCGGCTCTACGATCGGCATCGATGTTTTTTCGGTCGGACAGAAAGTCGACGTTACCGGTGTGACGATCGGCAAAGGCTTTGCGGGTGCGATCAAGCGCCATCACTTTTCGTCGAACCGCGCGACACACGGCAATTCGGTTTCGACCAATGCGCCGGGCTCGATCGGCATGCGCCAGGATCCGGGCCGCGTGATGCCGGGCAAGCGCATGGCAGGCCATCTGGGCGACAAGCAGCGCACGACGCAAAACCTCGTCGTTGCGCGCATCGACACCGAGCGCCAGTTGTTGTTGATTCGCGGCGCGGTGCCGGGGGCTGCTGGCGGCAAAGTAGTTGTGCGCCCGGCCGCCAAGGCCAAAGCGGTCAAGGCTTAGGGAGGGCGCATGGAATTGAAAATGCTAAACGCCCAGGGCCAGGATGCGGGAACGATGTCAGCGCCGGAAACGGTGTTCGGCCGCGAGTACAACGAAGCGCTGGTGCATCAGATAGTCGTTGCGTATCAGGCCAACGCACGCCAGGGCACACGCGCGCAAAAGGACCGTACGACGGTCAAGCATTCGACGCGCAAGCCGTGGCGCCAAAAGGGCACCGGGCGCGCGCGTGCCGGTATGACTTCAAGCCCGATCTGGCGCGGCGGTGGCCGTACTTTTCCGAATTCGCCCGACGAGAACTTTTCGCACAAGGTCAACAAGAAGATGTATCGGGCGGGGATGACGTCGATCTTGTCGCAGCTGGCACGCGATGACCGTATCGCCGTGGTCGACTCGCTGGCGGTCGACACGCCGAAGACGAAGCAGTTGGCCGACAAATTGAAGGCGATGGGACTGCAGTCGGTGCTGATCATTACCGACGATGTTGATGAGAATTTGTATCTGGCGTCGCGCAACCTCAAACACGTGTTGATTGTCGAGCCACGTTATGCCGACCCGTTGTCGCTGATTCACTATAAGAAAGTGATCGTGACGAAGCCGGCGATCTCCAAGCTCGAGGAGATGTGGGGATGAACGCAGCCAAGCAACCCACTGTCGACGCCAAGCGCCAGAAACGATCGGCTATATGGCGTGCTGCTCGGGCCGGTGGTATCCGAGAAAAGCACGATGATCGGCGAGAAGCACGAGCAGGTCGCGTTTCGTGTGAAGCATGATGCGACCAAGACCGAGGTTAAGGCGGCGATAGAACTGCTGTTCAAGGTGCAGGTAGACCGCGTGTCGATCCTGAATCAAAAAGGCAAGCGGAAGCGCTTCGGCCGCTTTGAGGGTCGGCGCGGCAACGTGCGCAAGGCGTATGTCCGGCTGAAACCCGGACAGGAAATCGACTTTGCGCAGGAAGTTAAGTAAAGGTCTATTGGATGGCACTCGTCAAAGTTAAGCCTACTTCAGCCGGCCGGCGCGGGCTGGTCAAGGTCGTCAGCCCGCACTTGCACAAAGGCAAGCCGCTGGCGTCGCTGACCGAGGCGAAGATTCGCGGATCGGGCCGTAATAACTCGGGCCACATCACGGTTCGGCATAGAGGCGGCGGCCATAAGCAGACCTATCGCTTGATCGACTTCAAGCGCGACAAGGACGGCATCGGCGCGAAGGTCGAGCGGCTCGAATACGATCCGAACCGTTCCGCGCATATCGCGTTGCTGGTGTACGCCGATGGCGAGCGCCGCTACATCATCGCGCCGAAGGGCGTCGCGGTGGGCGTGCAATTGATGAGCGGAAGCGAAGCGCCGATTCGCGCCGGCAATACGTTGCCATTGCGTAATGTTCCGGTGGGCACGACGATACATTGCGTCGAGATGCTGCCGGGAAAGGGTGCGCAAATGGCGCGCGCCGCGGGCACTTCAGTACAGTTGCTGGCGCGCGAGGGCAGTTATGCGCAATTGCGCTTGCGGTCGGGTGAGATTCGCCGCGTATTGATCGATTGCCGCGCCACGATCGGCGAAGTCGGCAACGAGGAAAACAGTCTGCGGCAGATCGGCAAGGCCGGTGCCATGCGCTGGCGCGGTGTGCGTCCTACCGTGCGTGGAGTTGCAATGAACCCGGTCGATCACCCGCACGGCGGTGGTGAAGGCCGTACGGGCACCAAGCGCGATCCGGTCAGCCCATGGGGCACGTTGACCAAGGGTTATCGCACGCGCAAGAACAAGCGCACCGATTCGATGATCGTGCAGCGGCGCAATAGAAAGTAAGGAAACCGAATGTCACGCTCATTGAAAAAGGGCCCGTTTGTCGATGGGCACTTGTTGAAGAAGGTGGAAACGGCATCGGCTACGCGCGACAAGAAGCCGATCAAGACCTGGTCGCGCCGCTCGACGATCCTGCCGGAATTCATCGGCCTGACGATCGCTGTTCACAACGGCAAGCAGCACGTGCCGGTTTATATCAACGAGAACATGGTCGGCCACAAGTTAGGCGAATTCGCGTTGACTCGTACGTTCAAAGGCCATGCGGCGGACAAAAAAGCCGTCGTCGTCGCGAAGAAGCCATAGGTAAGGTGAGTAAATAAGCGATGGAAACCTCAGCATCGGTACGCGGGGTACGTTTGTCGGCCCAAAAAGGCAGGCTGGTGGCCGACCTGGTGCGCGGCAAGCCCGTCGACAAGGCGCTCAATATTCTGTCGTTTACGCAAAAGAAGGCAGCGGGACTGATCAAGAAGGCACTCGAGTCCGCGATAGCAAATGCCGAGCACAACGATGGCGCCGATATCGACGAACTGCGTGTTACCAGTATCTATGTCGAACAAGGTCCGTCGTTGCGCCGCTTTGCTGCGCGCGCAAAGGGACGCGGTACTCGCATCACGAAAAAGACCTGCCACATATTTGTGACGGTCGGTGATGTCAAGCCAACGAGCAAACAGAAGAAGTAGGTAACTATGGGTCAGAAGATCAATCCCACCGGATTCCGGCTTCCCGTGACGCGTAACTGGGCGTCCCGCTGGTTCGCGACCGGGCCTGAGTTTCCGCGGATGCTCAGTGAGGACCTAAAGGTTCGCGAATTCTTGCGCAAGAAGCTGCGCAGTGCTTCGGTCGGACGGATCGTGATCGAGCGGCCGGCGAAAAATGCACGCATTACGATTTACTCGGCGCGCCCGGGTGTCGTCATCGGCAAGAAGGGCGAGGACATCGAGTCGCTGAAGACCGCGCTGCAGAAAATGCTCGGCGTGCCCGTGCATGTCAACATTGAAGAGATTCGCAAGCCCGAGCTAGATGCGCAGTTGATTGCCGATTCGATCACTCAGCAGCTCGAAAAACGCATCATGTTTCGCCGCGCGATGAAGCGCGCGATGCAAAACGCAATGCGCCTTGGGGCCCAAGGCATCAAGATCATGAGCGCGGGCCGCTTGAACGGCATCGAGATTGCACGCACCGAGTGGTATCGCGAAGGGCCGCGTGCCGCTGCACACGCTGCGCGCTGATATCGATTATGGTTTTTCGGAAGCGAAAACAACGTATGGCGTGATCGGCGTCAAGGTGTGGGTCTACAAAGGCGACACGCTCGGCCGCAACGAAGCGCCCGGCGCGGCCGATGCGGCACCTCCGCCTGAACGTGAAGATCGCCGTCCGCGCCGGGATCGGCCTGCAAGCGATCGACCCGCGAGCGATCGACCTGCTGGTGATCGTCCGCCATCGAGACCGCCAAGCAAGCGCGCGCGCAAGGCAGCGGATCCGACCAACGCCGCGGCGACACCAGTCGACGTGCCGAAGCCGGCTCCGTCGAAGCCGGTCATCAAGCGCGTCCGCAAAACTCCCGGCAAGGCGCCGGATGGCACCGGTGGCGGCGAAAAGGACGGAGCGTAGGAAATGTTGCAACCCGCTCGACGTAAGTATCGCAAGGAGCAAAAAGGCCGCAACCGTGGCCTGGCGCTGCGCGGCGCGCATGTTTCCTTCGGCGAATTCGGCCTGAAGGTCACAGAGCGCGGCCGTTTGACGGCGCGTCAGATCGAAGCCGCTCGCCGTGCGATTAGTCGCCATATCAAGCGCGGCGGCCGGGTCTGGATTCGCGTGTTTCCAGACAAGCCAATTTCGCAGAAGCCCGCTGAGGTGCGAATGGGCAACGGCAAGGGCAATCCGGAATACTGGGTCGCGGAAGTTAAGCCGGGTAGCGTCGTGTACGAGCTTGACGGAGTGAACGAAATATTGGCGCGCGAAGCGTTTGCCTTGGCTGCGGCCAAGCTGCCGCTGAAGACCACGTTCGTCGTGCGCCAGCTTGGGCAATAGGGAATCCCGATGAAGGTCAAAGAGATGCGCGAAAAGGATGCGGACGCGCTGCTGAAGGAACTGCAGGAGTTGCAGAAGGCGCATTTTTCGTTGCGCATGCAGCACGCGACGCAACAGTTAAGCAATACGAGTCAGCTGCGTAGAACGCAGCGTGACATCGCGCGCGTACGGACCGTGCTTGCGCAGAAAGCTGCCGTCAAATGATCACAGAGAACGCCAAACAACAGAAGTCGCTGCAGCACACCCTGGTCGGCAAGGTCGTCAGCAACAAGATGACAAAAACTGTAACGGTGCTGGTCGAGCGGCGTCAAAAGCATCCGATTTACGGCAAGTACATCGTTAAGTCGAACAAGTATCACGCGCACGATGAGACCGACGCAGTAAATGAGGGCGACGTCGTCGAAATTGCAGCCTCGCGACCCCTATCGCGTACCAAGACTTGGACGGTGAAACGGGTGGTCAAGGAAGCGGTCGTTATTTAGAACTGCGGCGCTGGAGCGCGGCATCAGATATACTTATCGGCTTCGCTTTGTTGGCGAAGCGTTTTACATCCCGAACGGGACCCAAGACTGACCGCACGCGCAAGCAAAGCGGGTCAAGTTGGGAAAAGTGGGCAACTAGGGCCGGCGAACTAAAACATGATTCAAATGCAATCGATGCTCGACGTCGCCGACAACACGGGCGCGCGTTCTGTCATGTGCATCAAAGTGTTGGGTGGATCCAAGCGTCGCTACGCCGGCATTGGCGATGTGATCAAAGTGACGGTCAAAGAAGCTGCGCCACGCGGTCGGGTAAAAAAAGGTGAGGTCTACAGCGCGGTGGTTGTGCGCACGGCCAAGGGATTGCGGCGCGGCGATGGCTCCGCAATCAAGTTTGACGGCAACGCCGCGGTGCTGCTCAACGCCAAGCTCGAGCCGATCGGCACTCGCATTTTTGGTCCGGTGACACGTGAGCTGCGCACCGAGCGCTTCATGAAGATCGTCTCGCTGGCTCCTGAGGTGTTGTAAAGAATTAGCAGGAACAAAGAGAGATGGAACGAATTCGCAAGGGCGACGAGGTCATCGTCATTACCGGCAGGGATAAGGGCAAGCGCGGTGTCGTGCTGGACCGTGTTGGCGCTTCGCGTCTGATGGTCGAAGGCATCAATGTCGTCAAGAAACACACACGTCCGAATCCGATGAAGAACGTCACCGGCGGCATCGTTGACAAGACGATGTCGATAGATCGCAGCAACGTGATGCTGTTTGATCCTGCCACTGGCAAGGGTGGCCGTATCCAGATCAAGGAGACGGACGGCACGCGCGTGCGCGTATTCAAGGGCAACGGCAATCTGGTCGGTCAGTCGAGCGCGGGCAAGCCCGCCAAGAAGGCGGCGACCAAGGCCAAGAAGAAGGCGGCTGGAGGCTAATGATGGCGCGTTTGCATGACCAGTACCGCGAGAAGGTTGTGCCGGAGCTGGTTCAAAAGTTCGGCTACAAGAGCTGTGATGGAGGTGCCTCGCATCACGAAGATCACGCTGAATATGGGTGTCGGCGACGCGGTTAACGACAAGAAAAACATCGATATGGCGGTGGCCGATCTGACCAAGATCGCCGGGCAGAAGCCGGTGGTGACCAAGTCGCGCAAGGCAATCGCCAATTTCAAGATTCGCGAGAACCTGGCGATCGGCACGATGGTGACTCTGCGCGGACAGCGGATGTACGAGTTTCTGGACCGCCTGGTCACGGTAGCGTTTCCGCGCGTGCGCGATTTTCGCGGCGTGTCCGGTCGCGCGTTCGACGGTCGCGGCAATTACAACATCGGCATCAAGGAGCAGATCATTTTCCCCGAGATCGAATACGACAAGATCGACAAGCTGCGGGGACTCAACATCAGTATTACCACCACGGCAAAGACGGATGACGAAGCCAAGGCGCTGCTCGCCGCCTTCCGCTTTCCGTTTAGAAACTAGGGGTCCTTAATTGGCCAAACTCTCTTTGGTAAATCGCGAAGCCAAGCGCGTCGCAACGGTCAAAAAATTCGCCGCTAGGCGGACCGAGCTCAAAGCCATCATCGGCGATCAGACGCGCTCGATGGAAGACCGGATGGATGCGATGAGGCAATTGCAGGCACTGCCGCGTAATGCGAGCCCGACGCGGTTGCGCAACCGGTGCGAAATGACGGGCCGCCCGCGCGGGACATTCCGCAAGTTCGGGCTGGCGCGCGCGAAGATCCGCGAAGCGGCGATGCGTGGCGACATTCCTGGCCTGGTCAAGGCCAGCTGGTAAGCGAGGAGATCGACAATGAGTATGAGTGATCCGATCGCCGACATGCTGACCCGCATTCGCAATGCGCAGGGGGTCGAAAAGGTCGATGTGACGATGCCGGCTTCGAAGCTGAAGGTGGCCATCGCCGAGGTCTTGAAGGACGAAGGCTATATCGATGGCTTTGAAGTGGTAAAAGGCGACGCAAACCCGCCCAAGCCCGAGCTTCGCATTGGCTTGAAGTATTACGCGGGCCGTCCGGTCATCGAGCGTCTGGAGCGTGTGTCGCGTCCAGGGCTTCGGATCTACAAAGGCCGCAGCGACATTCCGCAAGTGATGAATGGCTTGGGTGTGGCGATCGTATCGACGTCGCGCGGCGTGATGACCGATCGCAAGGCGCGCACCGAGGGCGTCGGCGGCGAAGTGATCTGCTACGTCGCATAGAAAAAGACAGAGGAAATTGCGAATGTCTCGAATCGCAAGAATTCCGGTGAGGGTCGACAAGGGCGTCGACGTTCAAGTGGCGGCCAACGAGATTACGGTCAAGGGTCCGCTTGGAACGCTGAAGCAGCGTAAGGCCGGAAACGTCGACGTCAGCGTGGCCAATGGCGAAGTCAGTTTTGCGGCCAGCGACGAGTCGCGCGAGGCACGCGCGATGAGCGGCACGATGCGCGCCCTGGTCGCCGGCATGGTGCAGGGCGTCTCGAAGGGATTCGAGCGCCGGCTGTCGTTGGTGGGAGTCGGTTATCGCGCGCAGGCGCAGGGTGACAAGCTCAATCTGTCTCTCGGGTTTTCGCATCCGGTCGTGCATCAGATGCCGGCCGGTGTGAAATGCGAGACGCCGACGCAAACCGAGATTGTGATCAAAGGATCTGACAAGCAGAAAGTCGGGCAAGTCGCAGCCGAAGTGCGCGGCTATAAGCCGCCGGAGCCGTACAAAGGCAAGGGTGTGCGGTATGTCGGCGAGGCGGTCATCATCAAAGAGACCAAGAAAAAGTAAGGCGCGAGACTCAACATGATGCAGAAAAAGGAATCTCGTTTACGCCGGTCGCGCGCAACGCGTGTGCGTATCGGGCTGCAGAAGGCCGACCGGTTGACCGTAAGCCGAACCAATTCGCATATCTATGCGAGCGTGATTTCCGGCGCAGACGGCAAGGTGTTGTGCTCGGCCTCGACGCTCGAAGCCGAGGTGCGCAATCAGTTGGCCTCAGTGAAGGGCAAGGGCGGCAACGTCAGCGCGGCGAAGCTGGTCGGCACGCGCCTCGCCGCGAAGGCAAAGGCGGCGGGCGTGGAAAGTGTTGCGTTCGACCGCGCTGGTTATCGGTTCCATGGCCGCGTAAAAGCGCTGGCCGAAGCCGCTCGCGAAGCAGGCTTGAAGTTCTAGGAGACAAAATTGGCACGATTTCAGCCCAAGGGCGTCAATACCGAAGACCGCGACGACGGCATCAAGGAAAAGATGATTGCGGTCAACCGCGTGACCAAGGTGGTCAAGGGCGGCCGCATTCTTGGTTTTGCAGCCCTGACGGTCGTCGGCGACGGCGACGGTCGGATCGGGATGGGCAAGGGAAAGTCGCGCGAAGTGCCGGTCGCCGTGCAAAAGGCGATGGAGCGCGCACGGCGTGGCATGGCTCGCATTCCGCTGAAGAGCGGAACAGTGCATCACCTGGTCGAAGGCAAGCATGGAGCGTCACGCGTGTTGCTGTCGCCGGCGGCTGATGGGACGGGAGTGATCGCCGGTGGACCGATGCGCGCGGTGTTCGACGTGATGGGTGTGCGCAATGTCGTTGCCAAGTCGCACGGCTCGACCAATCCGTACAACCTAGTTCGTGCCACGCTCAACGCGCTCGAAAAATTGCGGACGCCGTCGGAAATCGCGGCCAAACGCGGCAAGTCTGTTGAAGAAATTTTGGGCTAAGGACACGGCAATGGCTGGGAAAAAAACCGTTAACGAGAAGAAGGTGCGAGTGAAACTCGTTAAAAGTGCCGTATCCGCCAATAGGGCGCACCAAGCGACGGTGCGCGGACTTGGCCTGAAGCGCATGCATCAGACGCGCGAGCTGGAAGACACGCCGGCGGTGCGCGGAATGATTAACAAAGTTTCGTTCCTGGTGAAGGTTGTCTGATGCGTCTGAACAATCTGAAACCCGGCGCCGGCAGCAAGAGTGCGCGCCATCGCGTCGGGCGCGGCATCGGCTCGGGCTGGGGCAAGACGGCGGGCCGCGGGCATAAGGGCCAGAAATCCCGTGCGGGCGGGTTTCATAAGGTCGGCTTCGAAGGCGGCCAGATGCCGCTGCATCGTCGCTTGCCGAAGCGTGGCTTTACGTCGCGCTCCCGCCGCTACGTCGATGTCGTTCGACTCAGTGACTTGCAAAGGCTTGGACTCGCCGAAGTGGATCTAAGTGTGTTGAAGCAGGCTGGCATCGTGTCGGCATTGGCGCTCGACGCGCGCATCGTCAAGTCGGGTGAGTTGTCGACCAAAGTCAGTGTGCGCGGCATCGGCGTCACGAAGGGCGCGAAAGCGGCGATTGAAGCGGCCGGCGGTTCGCTGGTCGATCAGCCGGTCCAAGCCGACAGCAAACCGACGAAAAAGGCCGTGGAGAAAGAAAAGGCCGTGGAGAAAGCCGCAAAAATAGCGGCGAAGACAGCGGCGAAGGAGTCGCCAAAAGATTCGGCCAAGGAAACGGGCAACAAGCCGCGCAAGCAAAAGAAGAGTGCGGAAGGTAGCTAGGAAAAATCGTGGCGACGAGCCTGCCCAACACGTTAGGCAACACCGGAAAATATGGCGACCTCAAACGGCGCCTGATCTTCCTGTTGCTGGCGCTCGTCGTCTACCGGGTCGGCACGCATATTCCGGTGCCGGGAATCGACCCGGATCAGTTGCGGCAGCTGTTTAACAGCCAGCAAGGCGGCATCCTTGGGCTGTTCAATATGTTCTCCGGTGGCGCGCTGTCGCGCTTCTCGGTGCTCGCGCTGGGGATCATGCCGTACATATCGGCGTCGATCATCATGCAGATGATGACCTACGTGATGCCCTCGATGGAAGCGCTGCGCAAGGAAGGCGAATCGGGGCGCCGCAAAATCACGCAGTACACGCGCTACGGAACGTTGGCGCTGGCGATTTTTCAGGCGATCGGAATTTCGGTCGCGATCGAGTCGCAGGCCAATCTGGTGATCGATCCGGGCCTGATGTTCCGCTTCGTCTGTGTCACTTCGTTGGTGACCGGCACGATGTTCCTGATGTGGCTCGGCGAGCAGATCACCGAACGCGGGCTTGGCAACGGCATTTCTATCCTGATTTTCGCCGGCATTGTTGCCGGCTTACCGACCGCGATCGGTGGACTATTTGAATTGGTTCGCACCGGCGGTTTGTCTCCGCTGGCAGCGCTTTTCATCATCGCGCTGATTGTCGCGGTCACCGCGTTTGTCGTGTTCGTCGAGCGCGGGCAGCGCAAGATCACGGTGAATTACGCCAAGCGTCAGGTCGGCAACAAGGTCTACGGCGGCCAAAGCTCGTTTTTGCCGTTGAAGCTGAACATGTCGGGCGTGATTCCACCGATTTTTGCGTCGTCGTTGATCCTGTTTCCGGCAACGCTCGCCAGCTGGTTCACGACGGGTGACGCCACGCTGTGGATTCGCGACCTGGCCGCCGCGCTGTCACCCGGTCAGCCGCTGTACATGTTTCTGTACGCGGCACTGATCATATTTTTCTGCTTTTTCTACACCGCGCTCGTGTTCAACAGCAAGGAAACGGCGGACAACCTGAAAAAGAGCGGGGCCTTCGTGCCGGGGATTCGCCCGGGTGAGCAAACGGGTCGCTATATCGACCGCATCCTGATGCGCTTGACCTTGGCCGGCGCGATTTACATCACGTTTGTCTGCCTGGTGCCCGAATTCTTGAACGCGCGCTTTTCGGTGCCATTTTATTTCGGCGGCACGTCGCTGCTGATTGTTGTCGTCGTGACGATGGATTTCATGGCGCAGGTGCAGGCCTATTTGATGACGCATCAATACGAATCACTGCTGAAGAAAGCTAACTTCAAGGGTTTTGGCCCGGGCCAGTTGCCGCGCTGATGTCGAAGGACGACGCGATTCAGATGCAGGGGGAGATTCTGGAGAATCTTCCGAACGCGACATTTCGAGTAAAGCTGGAAAACGGGCACGTAGTGTTGGGACATATTTCTGGAAAGATGCGCATGCACTACATCCGCATCCTGCCGGGCGACAAGGTCACGGTGGAACTGACGCCATACGATCTGTCGCGAGCGCGCATAGTGTTTCGTGCCAAATAGGGCACGTGGAGATTCAAATGAAAGTGATGGCTTCCGTAAAGAAAATGTGCCGCAAGTGCAAGGTCATCAAGCGCAAGCGCGTGGTGCGGGTGATTTGCACCGATCCGCGTCATAAACAGCGGCAAGGATAGGAGAGGACGATGGCTCGTATCGCCGGCATCAACATTCCGCCGCATCAGCACGCCGATATCGGCTTGACGTCGATCTACGGTATCGGCCGCGCACGGGCGCGCGCCATCCTGGACGCTGCCGGGGTTCCGTACGACAAGAAGGTCAAGGAGCTGAATGACGCTGAGGTGGAGCGCATTCGCGAGGCGATGGGACGCGCAACGGTCGAAGGTGACCTGCGGCGCGAAGTTCAACTCTCGATCAAGCGTCTGATCGATCTTGGCACGTATCGCGGTGTTCGGCATCGGCGCGGCTTACCGGTCCGCGGTCAACGAACCCGCACCAACGCGCGTACACGCAAAGGCCCACGCAAGGCCGGCGTATCGCTGAAAAAAGCAGCCGTATAGGAAAATAGATGGCGAAAGCTCCTTCCCCACAACAAGTCGCTGCTCAGCAGCGTGCGCGCAAGAAGATCAAGAAAGTCGTCTCCGACGGCATCGCGCACGTGCACGCGTCGTTTAACAACACGATCATCACGATCACCGATCGGCAGGGCAACACGCTGTCGTGGGCGACATCGGGTGGGGCCGGCTTCAAAGGCTCTCGCAAATCAACCCCGTTTGCCGCGCAGGTTGCTGCTGAAACAGCCGGGCGCGCAGCACAGGAGCACGGCATCAAGAATCTCGATGTACGCATTACCGGACCTGGTCCGGGCCGCGAGTCGTCAGTGCGGGCATTGAATGCGATCGGTATTCGTGTTTCATCGATTCAGGACATCACACCGGTACCGCATAACGGCGTGCGTCCACCCAAGCGTCGCAGGGTGTAGCTCACGCGGCGATAACCACTGTCTGCATGACCGATGCAGACTTAATGCGGCAATAGCCGCAGGATCATTGAGGAAAGATAGTGGCTCGTTACACAGGACCTAAATTAAAGCTTTCGCGTCGCGAAGGCACCGATCTGTTTTTGAAGAGCTCGCGCCGCGCTTTCGATTCGAAAGCCAAGGCCGATAGCAAACCAGGTCAGCATGGGCGTATCTCGGGTGCGCGCCAATCGGATTACGGCACGCAGTTGCGCGAGAAGCAGAAGTTGAAGCGCATGTACGGAGTGCTCGAGCGCCAGTTTCGGCGTTACTACCAGGAGGCGTCGAGCCGCAAGGGCAATACTGGCGAGCATTTGATCATGCTGCTCGAATCCCGGCTGGACAACGTTGTGTACCGGATGGGCTTCGGCGCGACGCGCGCCGAGGCGCGGCAGTTGGTGTCGCATCGGGCGATCACGATTAACGGCGATACTGCGGGCATTCCTTCGATGCGCGTGCGCGCCGGCGATCTGGTCGCGGTGCGTGAAAAAGCGCGCAAACAGGGTCGTATCACCGAAGCGCTGACGCTGGCAGGCCAGACCGGGTTTCCATCGTGGGTCGATGTCGACACGACCAAATTGGAAGGTAAATTCAAGTCGGCTCCCGAGCGCGGCGACGTCGCGCAGGACGTTAATGAATCGTTAGTAGTTGAGCTTTACTCGAGATAAGAGTTCGTTAGACCGCCGGTGTCGCGACACCGGCGGCAACCGAAATTTCTGGGATCAGTTAGGGGCAGCTGGTCCGTCATAAGCGCCCCGGTAATCAGCCTTATCGGCGTAACGAGCTGAGGGTATTGAAAGGATCGTCATCATGGCAAACGTTGCACTACTTAAACCGCGCGCGATCGAAGTTGAAGCGATCGGGCACAACTCCGCAGTTGTCACGATGGAGCCATTCGAGCGCGGCTACGGCCACACGCTTGGCAATGCGCTCCGTCGTATCTTGTTGTCGTCGATGGTGGGCTATGCACCGACCGAGGCGCAAATTACCGGTGTCGTGCATGAGTATTCGACATTGGATGGCGTGCGCGAAGACGTCGTCGACATCCTGCTGAACCTAAAAGGCGTCGTCTTTAAGCTGCACAACCGCGACGAAGTCACGCTGACCTTGAAGAAGGACGGCGAGGGCGTTGTCACAGCCGGCGATATCGAGCTGCCGCACGATGTCGAGGTCGTCAACCCCGATCACGTGATCGCACATTTGTCGGGCGGTGGCCGGTTGGAGTTGCAGATCAAGATCGAAAAAGGCCGTGGCTATGTGCCCGGCAACGTGCGCGCGTTCCGTGACGACCATTCGAAAACGATTGGTCGTATCGTGATGGACGCGTCGTTCTCGCCGGTCAAACGGGTTTCTTACGCCGTCGAAGCGGCGCGCGTCGAACAGCGCACCGATCTGGACAAGCTGGTGATGACGATCGAAACCAACGGCGCGATTACGCCGGAGGAAGCGGTGCGGCAATCGGCGCGCATTCTGATGGACCAGCTGCAGGTGTTCGGCGCATTGGAAGGCATGGCAGAGTCGGCGTTGGCGCAATCGTCGCGCGCACCGCAGGTCGATCCGATCCTGTTGCGCCCGGTCGACGACCTTGAACTTACGGTGCGCTCGGCTAACTGCCTGAAGGCTGAGAACATTTACTACATCGGCGACCTGATTCAGCGCACTGAGAATGAATTGCTGAAGACGCCGAATCTGGGGCGCAAATCGCTGAACGAGATCAAGGAAGTATTGGCCGCGCGCGGGCTCACGCTCGGCATGAAACTCGAAAACTGGCCGCCCGCCGGGATGGAACGGCAGTAACAATCAAACAACCAAGCGAGCCGCCCGCTCATTGAATCGAGACGGGATCGAAGATTCGCAGCAATAAGACACTGAATCGGAGCGACAAATGCGTCACGGACACGGACTGCGCAAACTTAACCGAACGAGCTCTCATCGGCTTGCGATGTTGCGCAACATGACCAATTCGTTGTTACGGCACGAAGCAATCAAGACCACGCTGCCGAAGGCGAAGGAGCTGCGGCGTGTGATCGAGCCGCTGATCACGCTCGGCAGAGAGCCGACGGTTGCGAACAAGCGACTGGCATTCAATCGGCTGCGCGACCGCGAGATCGTGGTCAAGCTGTTCAACGAAATCGGGCCGCGGTACGCGGCGCGCAACGGCGGCTATACGCGCATTCTGAAGATGGGATTCAGAGTCGGCGACAACGCGCCGATGGCGCTCATGGAGCTGGTTGATCGGCCGCAGCCCGCCGTCGACGAAGCCGATCGCGACTCAGTGTCGTAGCAGCTTCGATGACTGAAGCGTTGCTCGTGCTGACTAATTGTCCCGACGAGCATGCCGCAGATCGCATCGCGTTGGCGTTGGTCGAGCAACGCCTTGCTGCGTGCGTCAATCGGTTGGCGCCCGTTCAGTCCGTCTATCGCTGGCAGGGCAATGTTGAACGTGCGACCGAAGTGCCGCTGCTAGTGAAGACCACGCGCGAGCGTTACGGTGACGTCGAGCAAGCAATCCGGCACTTGCATCCATACGACGTTCCGGAAATCATTGCACTGCCGATTACGGCGGGCTACGCCGCTTATCTGCGCTGGATCGAATCGGAAACGGCGCGATCGGTGACGGCGTAGCGGTTTAAGAGGTTTCTTCGCGAAGCCAACGCGCGACTTGCAATCCGAAGTAGGTGAGGATTCCATCGGCGCCGGCCCTTTTGAAGGCCAGCATCGATTCGAGCACCACTTTTTTCTCGTCGAGCCAACCGTTGGCCGCCGCCGCTTTCAGCATCGAATACTCGCCGCTTACTTGATAGACGAACGTAGGCGCTTTGTACGCGTCCTTCACGCGACGCACGATGTCGAGATATGGCATCCCGGGCTTGACCATCACCATGTCGGCGCCTTCGGCAAGATCGAGCCCGACTTCCCACAACGCTTCATCTGTGTTGGCCGGATCCATCTGGTAAGTCGTCTTGTCCGACGCGCCGAGGTTCGCCATTGAGCCGACCGCGTCGCGAAACGGGGCGAAAAACGCACTGGCGTACTTGGCCGAATAAGCCATGATGCGCGTGTGTATTGCGCCGTTTTGTTCGAGCGCCGCACGAATTGCGCCGATGCGACCGTCCATCATGTCGCTCGGCGCCACGATGTCGACGCCTGCTTGTGCCTGCAGCAGCGCCTGCTGCGTCAAAACGGCAATCGTTTCATCGTTTAGGACATAGCCGGACGAGTCGATCACACCGTCCTGACCGTGCGTCGTATACGGATCGAGCGCAACGTCGGTCAAAACGCCGAGCTCCGGGAATCGTTGCTTCAATTGCTTTGCAATGCGCGGCACGATGCCGTCGGGATTTGTTGCTTCACGCCCGTCGGCCGACTTGAGCGATTGTTCGATGACCGGAAATAGCGCAATCACCGGAATGCCGAGTCGCGCACATTCCTCCGCGATCGGCAACAGTCGGTCCATCGAGACGCGCTCAACGCCGGGCATTGAGGCCACCGGTTCAACTCGCTTTTCGCCGTCGAGAACGAACACCGGATAAATCAGATCGTTTGTCGTTACCCGATGCTCGCGCATCAACCGCCGCGAAAAATCGTCGCGCCGCATGCGGCGCATGCGTACAAACGGATACTGGCCAAGAATCTGCATGCAAACTCCTATGAACGCGCGAGGCCGACGGCCGCCAGCCCCACATCGGCGTGCTTATCCCGTCTTCTTATCCGCTGCGCAGCGCACCGTCAACTGCGCAGCCACCCCGAAAGGATATAGGCCAATTCGTCGACTCCTTGCTGTTTCGGCGCCGAAAACAGCTGGGCCGTCGCGCGCGGACCGATTTGCGCGGCGCGCTGTTGGGCGGCCGCCAATGCGGCCTTCTTCTCCGCGTTGTTCAGTTGGTCTGATTTGGTCAGCAAGAAGTGCAATGACGATTCGTGCTGCTGCACAAAGGCGATCAACGCTTCATCGCCGGACATCAGCGGTCGGCGTGCATCCATCACGATCACGATTCCGACCAGCGTCTGGCGCTGTGCGACATAGCCTCCGACCAGCTCGTCCCATTGGCTGCGCTGTGCTTGCGGCGCCCGGGCAAATCCATACCCCGGCAAATCGACCAACACTCCGCGCGGCACGATTTGCTTGTCTTGATCGCGCTCCGACAGTTCGAAGAAATTCAGCAGCTGCGTGCGACCCGGCGTTTTGCTGGCGAACGCCAATCGCTTCTGACCGGTGAGCACGTTAATCGCGC
Organism: uncultured beta proteobacterium; assembly: GCA_963786295.1. GTDB lineage: Bacteria > Pseudomonadota > Gammaproteobacteria > Burkholderiales > Burkholderiaceae_F > JACCZX01. Next base: position 84,526 of record CAWAYV010000011.1, read on the forward strand.
TCGATTTCCCGGCGTTCGAGCGCCCTGCAAAGGCGACTTCGGGCAGTGTCGGAGCCGGCAAATCGCCGAGTGCAGCCACTGACATTACGAATCGGGCGGAGCGAAAGAGCTGCACGGTCGCTGCACTCTGGGCCGTCGAGGCACACCATTGGGTTGCGTAGAATACGCGGCGCTTTGCCGAGACAACTCGTTTTGCTGCCGGCCTAGCTCGAAGCCAGCCATCCCGATTAGAGAAAGCGATTGATGAAATTTGCTGCCTGGCTGCGTTTGACGATCGGTGTTGCCGTCGTTGGGACCCTCGGCGCAGGGATCGACGGCCGAGCGCAGATGAAGCCTGCACCGAAAGTCGATCCCGTGCGTGGCCAACAGATTGCCTCGCAAATATGCGCCGCGTGTCACGGTGTCGACGGCAACTCGACGGCACCGGCCAATCCGCGGTTGGCGCAACAGCACTCCGAGTATCTGTACAAGCAGCTGCTCGATTACACGGTCAGGCAGGGACAGCAACGCCCCGCGCGCGAGAACGCGATCATGAATGGCCTTGCGTCACAGCTATCGGATGACGACAAGCGCAACGTCTCGGCGTGGTTTGCTAGCCAAACCGCCCAGCTCAGCACCGCGCGGAACAAGCAAACATTGGATCTTGGACAGCGGATCTGGCGCGCCGGCTTGCCGGAAAAAGCGTTGCCGGCATGCGCCGGCTGCCATAACCCGGCGGGACTCGGCATTCCGATTCAGTATCCGCGGCTGGCAGCACAGCATGCCGACTATGTGGATGCCACGTTGAAAGACTTTCGCCAAGGCACGCGTCGCAATAACCCGGCGATGCAGGAGATCGCGGCGAAACTCTCAGACGCCGAGATACGCGCCGTGGCGGACTTTGTTCAAGGGCTGCGACTGCGGGACGCTGCGAAGTAGCGTTACGGCAAACGCGACTCGCCGGCAAGCAACTCGTCGATCGTTTCGCGCCGGCGTACGCAGTACGACCGTGTGCCATCGACCATCACTTCAGCTGAGCGCGGTCTGCTGTTGTAGTTAGAACTCATTGCCATCGCGTAAGCCCCGGCACTGGTGATCGCGAGCAGGTCCCCGGGGTGCAGTGCCAAGTCCCGATCGCGCGCGAGCCAGTCAGCGGATTCGCACACCGGGCCCACGATGTCGTAGCGCTTTGTGCCACCGCTGCGCGGCGTGACAGGCACGACATTCATCCACGCGTCGTACATCGCGGGCCGGATCAGATCGTTCATCGCAGCATCGACAATGGCGAAGTTTTTGGACTCGCCCGGCTTCAGATATTCGACGCGCGTCAGCAACACGCCTGCATGGCCGACAATCGATCGGCCGGGCTCGAATATCACCGTTTTGTCGCGATGGCCACGCGCATCCAACCGCGCCAGCAACGCGTTAATGAGCTCCGAGGCGAGCGGTGGCGATTCGTCGCGGTAGCGAATTCCCAAGCCGCCGCCGAGATCAATGTGACGAAGCATTATTTTTTCGCGTTCTAGTGCCTCGACCAGGTCGATGATGCGCTCGGCAGCCTCGACATACGGCGCGATCTCTGTGACCTGCGAGCCGATGTGGCAACCGAGCCCGACTAGATCGAGCGCCGGTTGCTTAGCCGCCGTCCGGCATAGCGCCAGGGTGTCCGCATACGGAACTCCGAACTTGTTGTTCTTGAGCCCGGTCGAGATGTACGGATGCGTCCTGGCGTCGATGTCGGGATTGACGCGCAGCGCGATGCGCGCACGCTTTTGTTGACGTCGCGCGGCCGCGTCGATGCGATCCAGCTCCGGCGACGATTCGACGTTAAAGCAGGCGACACCGGCGTTCATAGCCGCCTCGATTTCGACTTCGCTTTTGCCAACGCCGGAGAAGACGACCCTGCTTGCATCACCGCCCGCAGCCAGCACACGCGCCAGCTCTCCACCGGAGACGATGTCGAATCCTGCGCCGCGACGCGCGAGCACGTCGAGCACCGCCAAATTCGAATTAGCCTTGACGGCATAGCAGACCAGTGCGCTCCGGCCCTTCAGCGCCGACGCATATGCCGCATACGCGCCTTCGATCGCGCTGCGCGAATACACGTACAGCGGCGTGCCGTAGCGTTGCGCCAGCGTGTCGAGCGCAACTTCTTCGCAATGCAGGCGGTGTTCGCGATAGCTGAACCCCTCGCTGGCCGGCAGCGCGGGCGTCATTTCTGTTCTGAAGTGGCCGGTACGTCTGGAAACGGACGATCCACCGGTTTCGCCGGTGCTTTAGATTGCTGTGCGGCGGGCGGCGGTGGCAACGTCAGCGGCCCTTTTTGACCGCATGCCGAAAGCGCAGATGCCATCACAACGGCGAGTATCGTTGCAGCGAATCGCATGGCGATCAATCTAACATGAGCGAATCAGAATTCCTCGAGTTGGCCGACGCGACGCTCGCGGCGATCGAGCGCGCAATCGACGTCGCCGACATCGATATCGAAGCATCACGCGCGGGCAACGTGCTTACGCTCGAACTGGGTGACGGTTCAAAGGTAATCATCAACAGTCAAGGACCGATGCAGCAAGTGTGGGTCGCCGGCAAAAGCGGTGCGTTCCACTATGCACGCAACGGTGATCGATGGCTGGACACGCGTGACGGCAGCGAACTGTTTGCGGCCCTGTCGCGGCTGATCTCAGCGCAGGGTGGCGAAGCTGTGGTGTTACGAGGCTAACGTAGCGCTAAAAAATTTGTTCGCGCACGGACTCTCGTTTGACTTGCTCTTCAGGTGGCAACACGTCTTCCAGCCCAACGCTGGCGACCCCTTGCCCCGGTTGATGCTCGACGTAGTAATACTCTCCTCCGAGACTGACGACGCCGCTGGGAACTTCGCGCGTCGCTTCGGGTACGCCTTTAAGCGCCTTGGCCATGTACGAGATCCAGATCGGCAACGCGAGTCCGCCGCCGGTTTCGCGCTCGCCCAGCGGGCGCGGCTGATCGAACCCCATCCAACCGACCGCCACCAGATCGCCGCCATAGCCCGCAAACCATGCATCGTGTGAGTCGTTGGTAGTCCCTGTCTTACCGGCGATGTCGGGGCGCTTCAACGTGCTGCCGGCCCGCGCCGCGGTACCGTAGCGGGCGACGTCTTTCAGCAGGTTGTCCATCAAGAAGGCATTGCGTGCGCCGAGCACGCGATTAGCTTCGTCGCCTGCCTGCAGCGGCTTGGCTTCCATCAGCACCTTGCCGGTGGCATCGGTGACTTTGGCGACCAGATGGACATTCAATCGGTACCCGCCGCTGGCGAACACCGAATATGCGTTGAGCATCTGCCACGGCGTTACCGCGCCGGCCCCGAGCGCCATCGTCAAGTACGCTGGATGCCGTTCGGCGTCGAACCCGAATCGGGTGACCCAGTCTTGCGCGTAGCGCGGCCCGATTGCCTGCAGAATGCGAACTGAAACCAGATTTTTCGACCGTGCCAATCCCTGTCGCAAGCGCATCGGCCCGTCGAACTTACCGTCGTAGTTTTTGGGCTCCCAAAGCTGCCCGCCGGTCAGATTCGGATCGATGCTGATCGGCGCATCATTGATCAGCGTACTCGGCATGAAGCCTTTTTCGAGCGACGCCGAATAAATGAAAGGCTTGAAGCTGGAGCCGGGTTGGCGCCACGCCTGCGTCACGTGGTTGAACTTGTTCAGATTGAAGTCGAACCCGCCGACCAGCGCTTTGACCTGACCATCCTTCGAACTGGCGGCGACAAACGCCGCTTCGACCTGCGGCAACTGAACGATTTGCCAGGCTCCCTTGTCGTCGCGCGTGACTCGAATCACCGCCCCCGGGACAATCTTGCGATTCGGCTGCGCCTTGGCGGATAGCGACGGTGCGGCGAAGCGCAATCCGTCAGGCTTGATGTCGATCGTCGCGCCGCCTTGCAACATCGCCTGCACCGCATTGGGCGACGCTTCGAGTACGACAGCGGGTACCAGATTCGGGCTGTCGATCGCTTCGACCAACGCATCTTCGACGCGCTGCTCGCGTACGGCCGGATCAGCATTGAGTTCGATGAACGCTTCCGGACCTCGATAGCCGTACTTGCGGTCATACTCAAGCACCTGCTTGCGCAATGCGGCATACGCCGTTTCCTGATCATCCTTGCGCAACGTCGTAAAGACGTTCAGGCCGCGCGTGTAAGTCTCGTCGCGGAATACCTCGAACACCAGCTGCCGTGCCAACTCCGCGGCGTATTCGGCGTGCAGGCGTACCTTGAACGCCTGTTCGACCGCGTAATTGGCCGCGCGCGGCTTCAGTTCCTGCGCCAGCGCCGCGTCGTGCGTAGCCTGATCGATGTAATTGAGTTGCAGCATGCGCGCCAGCACATATTGCTGCCTTCCCTTGGCGCGCTTCGGATTGACGAACGGGTTGTAAGCAGCCGGGGCCACCGGCAAACCGGCCAATGTCGCGATCTCGGCGGTCGTTAAGTCCTTCAGCTTCTTGCCAAAATAAATCTGCGACGCGGATGCGAATCCGTAGGCGCGCTGCCCTAGAAAAATCTGGTTCGTGTACACCTCGAAGATGCGGTCCTTCGAGAGCGACGATTCGATCTTGTACGCCAAGGCGATCTCGTACAGCTTGCGTACATAGCTGCGCTCAGAGCTCAGAAAGAACGTTCGCGCGACCTGCATCGTGATCGTGCTGCCGCCTTGACCACGGCGCCCCGTTGCAAAATTGGATACAAAGGCCCGGGCGAGACCGGCGTAGTCGACGCCGTGATGCTGATAAAAGCTGTCATCCTCTGCTGCAAGGATCGCCTTTTTCAACTCGTCCGGGATTTCGGCCAGCGGCACGAACTCGCGCCGCTCTTCGCCGAATTCCCCGATCAGTATTCCGTCGGCGGTCCACACCCGAAGTGGAATCTTCGGACGGTAATCCGTCAGTGCATCGATCGGTGGCAAATTCGAGTAAACAATCGCAAAGACAAACACGACGAGCAGCATGCCTGCGGCCAAGCCGCCGACAGCCACTAGTGCCAGTGCACGCGCGGCACGCCAATACCACGCCGGCGGTTCGCGTGGCACTTCTTCGTCGTAATTGTCGGAATTGCGGGAGCTCACGTGTTTTGCGGCGATTGGCGTTTGCAACAGCGAGTTAGGCGTGTGAGCGACCGCTTTTTTGCGCTTCGCTGCTGACGGAGTACGCGATTATAGGAGTCGGTTGTAGGCAAGGCGCGCCTGGTTCAGGTCACGTTTGACGCGGGCTGACGAGGGATGTTCGTTGTTTATCCCTCAAAGAGGGCACGATTAGGCCGAACACGGGGCTTGTGTGGGTTTTGCGTATGTTGATAGGATTTCGCGTAGCGTCCAATAAATCTGCGGTAAACGCTCGAAACATAAGGAAAAACGGGTTTCGATCCGGGCGCTTTGAGGGGGTCGAGAGAGCGGAAAATCCGTTTTCTACGATAAGTCACGCAGTGCACAGTTAAGCACTGGTTCAGGCGTCGCCTGCTGGGAGCATCACCTTGGCCTTTGATCTGCCTTTTACGCCTAAAGCGCCGCCACTGATCGGCCTCGATATCGGCTCGTCGAGCGTGAAGATCGTCGAGTTATCGGAGGCCGGCAAAGGCACGCTGCGCCTCGAGCGCTACGCTATTGAGCCGCTGCCACGCGGGTCGGTGGTAGATGGGAACGTCGACAAGATCGACGTCGTTGCCGAAGCAGTCCGGCGCGCATGGCGCCGGGCGGGGGGCAAGGTCAAAAACGTTGCGATGGCATTGCCCGCGTCGGCGGTCATTACGAAGCGGATAGCGTTGCCTGCGAACCTGCGCGAAGAGGAACTCGAGATGCAGGTCGAGAGCGAAGCCAACCAATACATTCCGTTCGCGCTCGATGAAGTCAGCCTGGACTTTCAAGTGCTGGGCGCGATTCCGAACGCTCCGGACGATGTCGAAGTGTTGATCGCGGCGTCGCGCAAGGAAAAGGTTGAAGACCGAGTCGCCGTTGCGCAAGCCGCCGGGTTGAAGCCGATGGTGGTCGACGTCGAGTCCTACTCGGCGCGTTCGGCCATCGAGCGGCTGATTGAACAGCTGCCCAATAGTGGTGAAGGCCTCGTGATTGCCGTGTTCTATATCGGCGCCAATACGACGAGCGTCACGGTGATGCACGATGGCGAAGCCATCTACGAGCGCGAGCAACCATTTGGCGGCCAGCAGCTAACCGGTGATATTTCGCGCACCTACGGAATTCCGACCGAGGAAGCCGAACAGAAAAAGCGCAGCGGTGATCTGCCGGCCGACTATGAAACTGCGGTGCTGAAGCCTTTCATAGATACCGCGACGATCGAGATCACCCGTGCGTTGCAGTTCTTCTTCACGTCGACGCCGTACAGCCGGGTCGATCAGATCATGTTGGCCGGCGGTTCCGCCGTACTCAGCGGTCTGCCCGACGCCTTGATGGAGCGCTCGCAAGTGCCGGCCTCGGTGATTTCGCCGTTCAAGGGAATGGAAATCTCTTCCAACATTCGCGAGAAGCAGTTGAGGCTGGACGCGCCAGCGCTGCTAACTCCGTGCGGTTTGGCAATGCGGAGGTTCGACCGATGACCACACCGCGCGTCAATCTATTGCCGCATCGCGAAGCCAGACGCGAGCGGCAGAAGAAAGTCTTCTGGTTCATGACCGGGCTTTCGGTCGTGGCCGGACTGTTGATGATCGCGGTCGTGTGGACCGTGCTGCAGGGCTACATCTCGAACCAGGAATCGCGCAACGAATTCGTGCGCGCGGAAAACCGCAAGCTCGATATTCAGATCAAGGAAATCGCAACGTTGCGGGCCGAGATTGACGGCTTACGTGCGCGCCAGCGCGCGGTAGAAGACCTGCAGGCAGACCGCAATTTGCCGGTCTACCTGATCGACGAAGTTGCCAAGCAGGTGCCCGAAGGCATCTATCTGCGTGGCATCAAGCAGGAAGATCGCAGAGTCAATGTCAGTGGCTGGGCCGCTTCGAACGAGCGCGTGTCGGAGTTCCTGCGCAATCTGCAAAACAATTCGCGAGTACTCGAACGCCCAGAGTTAATCGAGATCAAGGTCGCAGGTGCGGGTCCGCAGGGAATCAATCGCCGCGTATTCGAGTTCTCGCTGAATTTTTCACTCAAGCAAACGCCGGAACGTGCGCTGATGCAGGCTGCCCAGCCGGGTGCGAGGTCGACCCTTGTGCCGACAGCACCTGTGCCGACCGCGGTGCAAACGACGCCGAGTATCACGTCGTCTTCGGCGCCTGTAAAAGCAGCGCCCGCAAACAAGTAGTTGCAAAAGAGGAATCGATGGCAACCGGTCGTAGTCTCGCATCACAGTTTCAAGGCTTGAGCCTGGATAACGTCGGCGCATGGCCGCCGGCGCCACGCATCACGATGTGGGTGTTTGTCCTCATCATCTGCGCGTGTCGGTGGCTGGTTTGCGTTGTGGAGTGGCCAGAAAGATCAACTCGAACAGTTGCAGGCAGAGGAGCAAAAGCTCAAGGACGAATACAAGGGAAAGTTGCAGCAGGCCATTAATCTCGAAGAGTTGCGCAAACAGCGCGAACAAGTCAGCCAGTACGTGTTGACGCTCGAGAAACAGCTGCCCAGCAAGTCCGAAATGGATGCGCTGCTGTCGGACATTAACCAGGCGGGTGTCGGGCGCGGGCTGGACTTCGAATTGTTCCGGCCCGGGCAGACGAATGTGCGCGAGTACTACGCCGAACTGCCGATCGCAGTCAAAGTATCGGGCAAGTATCACGATCTTGGAGCGTTTGCGAGTGATATCGCAAACCTGCCCCGCATTGTCACGTTGAATAACGTTAACGTGACAGGCCGGCAAGAGCGGCAATCTGACTTTTGACGCCACAGCGAAGACTTATCGGTATCTCGACCCCGAAGAGATTGCCGCGCAGCGTGCTGCGAAGGCGAAACTGGAAAAGAAAGGGCCTGGTAAGTGAGACCCTCGATGATTTCCGTGCGCATCGGTGCGCTTGTCTTACTGGCGACGACGCTCGCCGGCTGCGGTGGCGGCAATGAAGCTGAATTGCGCACCTGGATGGACGACACGCGCAAGACAATGCGTCCGACGACACAGCCAGTGCCTGAGCCCAAGCAGTTCACGCCGTTCAGCTATGAGGCTAAGGCGCTTATCGACCCGTTCGATCCGCAGAAAATGATTCTGGCTGCAGCGCGGCAAGCGCAATCGCGATCGAGCACCAGCTCGATCAGGCCGGATCTGGATCGTCGCCGTGAAATGCTCGAAGGATATCCGTTGGATCAGCTGAAGATGGTCGGCACGCTGCAGCAGTCCGGAAATCAGGTGGCGTTGATCGATGCCGCCGGCCAGACATTTATGGTCCGGCGCGGCAACTACATGGGACAAAATTTTGGATTGGTTACCAAGATTTCTGAAACCGAAGTCGATTTGAAAGAAATCGTCCAGGACGCCGCCGGCGAGTGGATCGAACGGCCCACGAAGCTGGAACTGCAGGAAGCCGCCCAGAGGCAATCGGGGCAACAAGGGAGTAAGCGATGAGTATCTCTGTCCAAAATGTGGCCGTGTGCTTGTCGCGAGGAGCGGCGGTGCTGGGCTTGATTGCAGCGGCGGCCATAGCCTCAGCGCAGACCGCAGCCGGCGATGCCGGCAATGCGATCGAGCGTGTCGACGCAACCCAAACAAGTTCCGGTGTGGTAGTCACCATTGAGTTGAAAAACGCGCCACAGGGCATCCCGGCGAGCTTCTCGGTGGCCAACCCGGCGCGCGTCGCGCTGGACATGCCGTCGACCGTCAATGGCCTCGGCAAAAACATGGTTGAGATTAACCAGGGAGACGTGCGCTCAGTCAACATCGTGCAATCGGGAGGCCGTTCGCGCGTCGTGGTGAATCTCAAGCGGCCGCTGACACACACGGTTTCGGTTGATGGCAAGCGTGTGCTGGTCGCGCTTGGAGGGGCTGCGGACACGAGCACCTTCCGCGCCCCGCCGGGCACAGCGGCTGCCGCAATGGCTCAGACATCACCCTCGGCGACCGCGCCAGTGACCGCCGGACCGTCGGCATTTACCGGCAGCCGTACTCTGCGCGGAATCGATTTTCGTCGCGGCGCCGATAACGAAGGCCGAGTGGTCATCGATCTGTCCGACCCGAATACCAACGTCGATATTCGGCAACAGGGAAACAGCGTTATCGTAGATTTTCAGAATACGACGCTACCCGACTCACTGAAGCGCCGGCTTGACGTCTCCGACTTCGCAACGCCGGTGGCACAGGTTACTGCAAGCCAGCAAGGCAACAACGCTCGCCTGGTCGTCGAACCGCGTGGCGTCTGGGAACACAACGCGTACCAGAGCGATACACGTTTCGTCCTGGAAGTGAGACCAGTCCGCGAGGATCCGACCCGACTGTTCCAAGGGACGCGGCAAGGCTATCAGGGCGAGCGCTTGTCGCTGAACTTCCAGAACGTCGACGTGCGTTCGCTACTGCAGGTCATCGCGGACTTCACGAATCTGAACATCATCACCAGCGATTCGGTCGGTGGCACGATCACGTTACGGTTAAAGGACGTCCCGTGGGACCAGGCGCTCGACATCATTCTGCAGAGCAAGGGCCTGGACATGCGCAAGAACGGCAACGTGGTGCTGGTCGCGCCGCGTGACGAGATTGCCGCCAAGGAAAAGCTCGAGCTCGAGGCGCGCAATCAGATCGCCGATCTGGAGCCGCTGCGCTCCGAGGCCTTCGTTGTCAATTATCAGAAGGCGGAGGATGTGCGAAAGCTGCTGAGCGACGAGAAACAGCGCCTGCTTTCGAAGCGAGGCAGTGTCGCAGTCGATACGCGCACCAATCAGATTTTCGTGCAGGACACGACCGCGCGACTCGAAGACGTGCGTCGCATGTTGCAGCGGATCGATATTCCGGTGCCGCAGGTGCTGATCGAAGCGCGCATCGTTGAGGCCGATGATCGATTTAGCCGCAACCTGGGTGTGCGCTTCGGTTACGGGCGAATTACGAACGAAGTGGCGGTCGGCGGACAAAATGTTCTGCCAAACCTACCGGGCACCAGCACTACCGGTGGCGTCGGAGGGAGTCTTGGCGGCGTAACCGTGGTCAACTCGAATCAGGTCAACCTTCCGGCGTCCGGTATCGGAGGGTTTTTACCAGGTTCGTTCAACTTGACTCTGTTTAATAGCAGCCTGACGCGGCTTCTCAATCTTGAGCTCCAAGCTCTTGAAGCCGACGGCCGCGGCAAGATCATCTCCAGCCCTCGAGTGGTGACGGCCGATAAGATCAAGGCCGTTATCGAGCAGGGAACCGAGATTCCGTATCAGCAGGCGACGTCGAGCGGTGCAACATCGGTGGCGTTTCGCAAGGCCGTGTTGAAGCTCGAAGTGACGCCGCAGATCACGCCTGAGGGCGCGATCTTCATGGATGTCAAAGTCAACAAAGACAGCCGCGGCCAAGAGACTTTGTCGGGGCCTGCGATCGACACCAAGAACGTTCAGACGCAAGTGCTGGTAGAAAATGGCGGCACCGTCGTGCTGGGCGGAATTTTCGAGCAGCAGGAGCGCACGACCGTTACCAAAGTTCCTTTCCTTGGCGACCTTCCGGTGGTCGGCGTTCTGTTCAAGAACACGGCGTCGGTCAGCGATCGCACCGAGCTGATCATCTTCATTACGCCGCGCGTCATATCGGAGCGTGTAAACGCTGCGATGCGTTGAGTTTCGACGGTTGCCTAAAAAGGGGCCGCCTAAAGCGGCTCTTTTTTTTCCGGAGCACCGCTGACGGCGCTAAGAGCATGCAAAACGATCCGCGCTCTGTGTTTCTGATCGGCATGATGGGCGCCGGTAAGTCGACTGTCGGACGGCTGCTCGCAGAGCAGCTGCACTACCAGTTTGTCGATGCCGATCGTGAGCTCGAGGCGCGCAGCGGCGTCCCGATTCCGACGATCTTCGAGATCGAGGGCGAAGCGGGCTTTCGGCGGCGCGAAATTGGCCTTCTAGCGGAATTGACGCAGCGTGCGGGAATAGTGCTGGCGACCGGCGGTGGAGCGATTCTCGACGCGCAACTGGTTGAATCGATGCGAGAACGCGGCCTGGTCATTTACCTGCGTGCAAGCGCCGATGAAATTTTCCGGCGAACGCGTCAGGATCGCTCGCGGCCGTTGCTGCAAACAGCGAATCCTCGCGCCCGTATCGATCAACTGCTGACTGAGCGGGAACCGCTGTACGAAAAAGCTGCGCACCTGGTGTTTCAGTCAGCTGCGTCCAACCCGCGCCGACTAGTGTCGCGGTTGATAGAGCATCCGCAACTGAAGGCAATCGCCATTCGAAGTGCCTGACCAGTGAGGCCGATTGGCGCGCGCGACTTAAACTGACGCATGCGCTGTATCACTGTCAATCTGGGGCAACGTTCGTACCCTATTGCGATCGGCAGCGGCTTGCTCGATCGGCTGCATGAATTCGTCGGGCCGCTGGCTCCGACTTCGATCACGATCGTTACTAACGAAGTCGTCGGGCGCCTTTACGCGCAGCGTGCTCAACGCGCAATGGCGCAAGTATCGACCACCGTCATATCGCTTGCAGACGGCGAACAGCACAAGCAATGGGGTTCCGTGTCCCGGGTGCTGGATGGACTAGTGAACTCACGCGTGGATCGTCGCGGAGTCATCGTCGCGCTGGGCGGGGGCGTGGTGGGTGATATCGCCGGCTTCGCAGCGTCGATCTACATGCGCGGCATCCGCTACGTGCACGTGCCGACAACGTTGTTAGCACAGGTCGATTCATCGGTCGGCGGCAAGACCGGCATCAATCACCCGGCGGGAAAGAATCTGATCGGCGCGTTTCATCAGCCGTCGGCGGTAATCAGCGACACGGATACGCTAAAGACGCTGCCGCCGCGCGAGCTGTCGGCCGGCCTGGCCGAGATCCTTAAACACGGTCTGGTTGCAGACGCCGACTATTTCGAGCAAATGGTCGCATCGATCGAATCGCTTCGCGCCCATGCTGCGGACGCTGTGACCGAGGCGATTGCCGGGTCGTGCGAAATCAAGGCATCGATGGTCGCGCGCGACGAGCGGGAGGCAGGCGAGCGGGCGCTGCTTAACTTGGGTCACACATTCGGCCACGCGATTGAGGCGATGACCGGGTATTCGCGTTGGCTGCATGGCGAAGCGGTCGGCTGCGGACTAGTGCTTGCCGCGGAACTCTCATCTCTTCTTGGATCGTTGGCGCCGTCCGATGTGAGAACAATCGAAGCGGCAGTGATGCGCGCCGGTCTGCCGACACGAGTAGATGGGTTGTCAGCGCGGAACGCCATCGAAGCGATGCGTGGCGACAAGAAGGCGGACGCCGGCCAGATGCGATTTATCGTTCTCGATCGGATCGGTCGCGCGTCACAGCGCGTAGTCCCGCAGCCGGTCGTACTGCAAGCGCTAACGGCTGGTGGATTCGTGTGAGCCAAATTTGTATGGAAGACGGGACGTTAGCTCCGTTTGCGGCGCACGCCGATCGGTCGCGTGGCCGTCGTCACCGTGAGCCCGATCCGGTTACCCGCAGTCAATTCCAGCGCGATCGCGATCGCATCATTCATTCGACGGCTTTCCGCCGGCTGGAGTACAAGACGCAGGTTTTCGTCAATCATGAAGGCGATCTGTTTCGGACAAGGTTGACCCATTCACTGGAAGTCGCGCAAATCGGACGCGCAGTGGCATGCAATTTACGTCTGAATGAAGACCTGGTCGAAGCCATCACGCTAGCGCATGATCTGGGTCATACGCCGTTCGGTCATGCGGGTCAGGACGCGCTACAGGAGTGCATGAAACCGTACGGCGGTTTCGAGCACAACTTGCAATCGCTGCGCGTCGTCGACGAGCTTGAAGAGCGCTACGCCGCTTTCGACGGTCTTAACCTCACCTTTGAAACGCGCGAGGGGATTCTGAAGCACTGTTCGGCTAAACATGCACGGGAGTTGGGCGACGTTGGTGAACGGTTTCTGACCAAACGACAGCCAAGCCTTGAAGCACAGATTGCCAATCTCGCCGACGAGATTGCCTACAATAATCACGACATCGACGACGGCTTGCGGTCCGGCCTACTGCAGTTGTCGGAGCTCGAGCAGGTGCCGCTCGTCGCGCGTCACTCGGCGGCTGTGCGGGCCGAATACCCGGCACTTACTGAGCGCCGAATGATCAACGAAACGGTGCGACGCATGATCAACACGCTGGTAGTGGACCTCACACAAGAATCCCGGCGCCGGGTCGCTGACGCTTCCCCGGCCGATATCGACGACGTGCGTGCCGCAGCGCCGTTGGTTGCGTTTTCAGCCGCGACGCGGCGTGAGGCCGATGAACTCAAGGCCTTTCTGAATAAGGAGCTGTATCGTCATTACCGCGTAATGCGCATGTCAGCCAAGGCGCGCCGGATTGTGGCGGATTTGTTCGCTGCGTTTCTCGGTGAGCCCAAGCTGCTGCCAGAGGATCACCAAAGGCGCGCTGCCCATGACTCGCCCCGCGCGATCGCCGATTACGTTGCCGGCATGACCGATCGCTACGCGATCAAGGAGCATCAACGCCTTTTTGCAGTTGACGTCTGAAGCCGATTTCTGCAGTGAATTGAACGATTTTTTGCATAGCGGTAATGGGCTGCACGCGGCGGTTTCTGTTGAAACAGTTGCTGCATCGCAGTAAAGTGGGCAAAAGGCCTCCTTTTGGAGTTGGAATGTCTTCGCATGACCTGATCGCGGCGGTTGATCATGCAACCCAGCATGGGTTGTATTCCAGTACGCACGAGCACGACGCGTGCGGCGTCGGCTTTGTTGCGAACATCAAGGGGCGTGCGAGTCATTCGCTGGTCCAGCAAGCCCTGTTGATTCTGCAAAACCTTAATCATCGCGGAGCGGTGGGCGCCGATCCGCTGTGCGGCGACGGCGCCGGCATTTTGATTCAGATTCCCGACGCCTTTTATCGCGACGACCTTGCGAAGCACACTATCGCGTTGCCTCCGCAGGGTGAGTACGGCGTCGGCATGATCTTTCTGCCGCGCGAGCACGCGTCGCGTCAGGCGTGCGAACAGGAGTTGGAGCGCACGGTGCGCGCCGAGGGCCAGACCGTTATCGGCTGGCGCGACGTTCCGCTAGACCGCGAGATGCCAATGTCGCCGCTGGTCAAGGACCGCGAGCCCGTAATTCGGCAGATTTTCATCGGCCGCGGCGCGGACGTCATGGTGCCCGATGCATTGGAGCGCAAGCTCTATGTGATTCGGAAAACGGCTAGCCACAAGATTCAGGCGCTGAAGCTTAAACACGGCAAGGAATACTTCGTGCCGTCGATGTCCACGCGCACGGTCGTCTACAAAGGACTGCTGTTGGCCGATCAGGTGGGCCGGTATTACCGCGATTTGTGCGATCCGCGCGTTGTTTCCGCGATAGCGCTGGTGCACCAACGCTTTTCGACGAATACGTTCCCTTCATGGGAACTCGCACATCCATATCGATTAATCGCACATAACGGCGAAATCAACACGGTCAAGGGCAACTTCAATTGGATTCGCGCGCGTGAAAGAGTGATGTCGTCGCCGGTGCTGCGGGGCGACCTCGCGAAGCTCTTCCCGCTGATCTACGAAGGCCAGTCGGACACCGCGTGCTTCGATAACGCGCTCGAGCTCCTGACAATGAGCGGCTATCCGCTGGCGCACGCGATGATGATGATGATTCCTGAGGCATGGGAACAGCACACGCTGATGGACGAGTCGCGCCGTGCGTTTTACGAGTATCACGCGGCGATGATGGAGCCGTGGGATGGTCCCGCCGCAATCGCGTTTACCGACGGCGTGCGCATCGGTGCGACGCTCGATCGCAACGGTCTGCGGCCCGCGCGCTACATCGTGACCGACGACGACATGGTCGTGATGGCATCCGAAGTCGGCGTGCTGCCGATTCCAGAGAGTCGCATCACCAAGAAGTGGCGACTGCAGCCGGGCAAGATGTTCCTGATCGACACCGAGCAGGGCCGCATCATCGACGATGCAGAGCTGAAGCAACAGCTAGCGTCAAGCAAGCCGTATAGGGAGTGGGTCAAGCGAATTCGCATCAAGCTTGACGACCTACCCTCGAGCACCGGCGAAAAGCCGGGTTCGGCGGCGAATCTCGCCGTGCCCCTGCTCGATCGTCAGCAGGCATTCAGGTTCACTCAGGAAGACGTACGCCTGCTGATGCAGCCGATGGCAATCGCTGCAGAGGAAGCGGTCGGCTCGATGGGCAACGACATGGCTCTGGCGGTGCTTTCCGATCGTGCCAAGCCGCTGTATCACTACTTCCAGCAATTGTTCGCGCAGGTAACGAATCCGCCGATCGACCCGATCCGCGAACAGCTGGTGATGTCGCTGGTCAGCTTTATCGGACCCAAGCCGAACCTGCTTGACATTAACAACGTCAATCCGCAGATGCGGCTCGAAGTCAGCCAGCCGGTGCTCGACTTCGGCGACATCGCGAAAGATCCGCTCGATCGAAAAATTTTCGTCAAATAAGTTTCGCTCGCTCGAGCTCGACATCTGCTACCCGCTCGCGTGGGGCAAGGAAGGTGTCGAGGCACGGCTTGCCTCATTGTGTGCGCAGGCCGTTGATGCGGTTGCCGCCGGCTACAACATCCTGATCATTACAGACCGAACGCTTGACGCCGATAGAGTTGCCATTCCGGCCTTGCTCGCCACCAGCGCGGTTCACCAGCATTTAATCGCCGTCGGTTTGCGCACCTGCACCGGATTGGTCGTCGAAACCGGTTCGGCGCGAGAGGTGCATCACTTCGCGCTGCTCGCCGGCTATGGCGCAGAGGCGGTCCACCCATACCTTGCGCTCGAAACGCTGATAGACCTGCACGCAGCCGAAGCCGACAAGGCCATTACGAACTACATCAAGGCGGTCGGTAAGGGGCTTCAGAAGGTGATGTCCAAAATGGGCATCAGCACCTACATGTCGTACTGCGGTGCGCAGATCTTCGAAGCAGTAGGGCTTTCGAAGGAGTTCGTCGAGAAGTACTTTCGTGGTACTGCCAGCAACATCGGCGGTGTCGGCCTGTTCGAAGTGATGGAAGAGGCGATCCAGACGCATCGGGCCGCGTTTTCCGACGATCCAGTGCTTGCCACCGCACTGGACGCCGGCGGCGAATATCAATGGCGCGTGCGCGGCGAACAGCACATGTGGACGCCGGATTCGATCGCCAAGCTGCAGCATTCAACGCGATCGAATAACTATCAGACGTACAAGGAGTACGCGCAGCTGATCAACGATCAATCGCGCCGGCATATGACGTTGCGCGGATTGTTCGAGTTCAAGTTCGATCCAGCGCAGGCGATTCCATTGTCCGAGGTCGAGCCGGCGACCAATATCGTCAAACGTTTTGCTACCGGCGCAATGTCGCTCGGGTCGATCTCCACCGAAGCGCACACGACGCTGGCAATCGCGATGAATCGCATCGGTGGCAAGAGCAATACCGGTGAAGGCGGCGAAGATCCGATGCGCTACCGGCAGGAGTTGCGGGCGGGCGCGAAGCGTTATCGAAACCGGTGCGACGTTGAGTGGCGTGCTCGGCCGGGATCGAGTCGAAGTTGATACGCCGTTGCGCGCCGGTGACTCGCTGCGCTCGAAAATCAAACAGGTTGCTTCGGCGCGCTTCGGCGTCACGACCGAGTACCTGATCAGCGCCGATCAGCTGCAGATCAAGATGGCGCAGGGCGCGAAGCCGGGCGAGGGTGGTCAATTGCCCGGACACAAGGTCAGCGCCTATATCGCTGAGCTGCGCTATGCGGTACCCGGGGTCGGCTTGATTTCACCAGCGCCGCATCACGACATCTATTCGATCGAAGACCTGGCGCAGCTGATTCACGATTTAAAGAACGCCAATTCGCAGGCGTCGATCAGCGTCAAGCTGGTGTCCGAAGTCGGCGTCGGCACCGTCGCCGCCGGCGTTGCCAAGGCAAAGGCCGATCACGTCACGATCGCCGGTCACGACGGCGGCACCGGCGCATCGCCGGTGTCATCGATCATGCACGCCGGCACTCCATGGGAGATCGGGCTCGCCGAAACGCAGCAGACGCTGGTGTTAAATCGCCTGCGCGGCCGCATCGCGGTGCAGGTAGACGGTCAAATGAAGACCGGACGCGATGTCGTGATCGGCGCGCTGCTGGGCGCCGACGAGTTCGGCTTCTCCACCGCGCCGCTGGTGGTGGAGGGTTGCATCATGATGCGCGCGTGCCATCTGAACACCTGCCCGGTCGGCGTGGCGACGCAGGATCCGCTGTTGCGGAAAAAATTCAGCGGCCAGCCCGAGCATGTCGTTAATTACTTTTTCTTCGTGGCCGAAGAAGTGCGCGAACTGATGGCGCAGCTCGGCGTACGGACGTTCGATCAATTGATCGGCCGCGCTGATCGGCTAGATATGCGCCGCGGCATCGATCACTGGAAGGCACGCGGTCTCGACTTCAGCCGCATTTTCTATCTGCCGCAGATGCCTGCAGACGTGCCGCGTCTGTGCGTCGAAGCGCAGGATCACGGCCTGGGCAAAGCGCTCGATCACAAGCTGATCGAACAATGCAGGCCGGCGCTGGAACGCGGCGAGCGAGTTAGCTTCATCACGCCGATTCGCAACGTCAATCGCGCGGTCGGCACGATGCTGTCGAGCCAGGTCGCGCGCCGCTATGGACATGCCGGACTGCCGGACGACACGATCCATATTCAGTTCAACGGCACTGCGGGACAGAGCTTCGGCGCGTTTCTAGCGGCAGGAATTACGCTAGATCTGGTCGGCGATGCCAATGATTACACCGGCAAAGGATTGTCGGGCGGACGCTTGATCGTGCGATGCCCGAACGATTTTCGCGGCGCTGGCACCGAGAACATCATTGTCGGCAACACTGTGCTTTACGGAGCGATTGCGGGCGAAGCGTTTTTCAACGGTGTTGCGGGCGAGCGCTTCGCGGTGCGCAATTCGGGCGCAACGGCCGTTGTCGAGGGTACCGGCGATCACGGCTGCGAGTACATGACGAAGGGTACGGTGGTCGTGCTCGGCGCCACCGGCCGCAATTTCGCAGCCGGCATGTCGGGTGGCATTGCTTATGTGTTCGACGAGTTCGGGGATTTCGCGAGCAGGTGCAATCAATCGATGTGCGAGCTCGAAGCGGTGCTGCCGACCGCGGATCAACAGCAAAGCGTCGATGAAGCGATCTGGCATCTGGGAGAAACCGATGAGTTCCTGTTGCGGGGCCTGATCGAAAGCCATTTTCACGCCACCGGCAGCTTGCGCGCCCGCATGTTGCTCGACCAATGGCCGGCGATGCGCATGCGATTCGTCAAGGTGTTCCCGCAGGAATATCGCCGCGCGCTGAAGCAGATGCCGGCGGTCGCGGCGCCGGCTGGTACGCAGAAACTCACGGCGTAGCGCGAGTGCGGTCACACGGTGCGGCACCGGATGCGTGCGCAACTACTCTGGCCACGAACGCTGCGCGAGTGGCTGCCAGGACTATTTGCCAGCGTGCCGCTGGCCCTTTTGCTACTGGGTACCCGCGGCGTGGATTCTCAATGGGCCGCGCTGACTGCAGGCATCGCGATTGTGCTTGCTATTCCATGGGTCGTGCCGGCGACGATGTTGTTGGCGGTGTTGTCGTCTCCCATTTACATGTGGCTGCATACGCAGGGCCCTGTGCCGGCAGTGCTCGATTGGTTAGGCGGTGTGGTGCTCGTGGCAGCAGTGGTGGGTTGCCATCTGAATACAGCGTTGCTGCGGGCGTGGCAGCGCGCGCAGAGATCGAGCGAAGCGGAGATTGGTCTGCGCGATTTTTTGTCTCGTCACGGGCAGCGTAGGTAGGAATGGGCAAGCTCACCGGATTCATCGAGTATCAGCGGCTAGAAGAAGCCGCGGAAGCGCCACGTGCGCGCACCAAGCACTGGGGCGAGTTCATCGTTCACCTGGCCGACGGCGAGGCTGCAGTGCAAGCCGCGCGTTGCATGGACTGCGGCATTCCGTTTTGTAACCAGGGCTGCCCGGTCAACAACATCATCCCGGACTTCAACGATCTCGTTTATCGGCAGGACTGGAAGACCGCGCTCGACGTTCTGCACAGCACGAATAACTTTCCGGAATTCACCGGCCGGATCTGTCCGGCGCCGTGCGAGGCGGCGTGCACATTGAACATTAACGATGCACCGGTCGGCATCAAGTCGATCGAGCACAAGATTATCGATAAGGGATGGGAGGAGGGCTGGGTCGTACCGCAGCCGCCGGTAGTCCGCACCGGAAAGCGCGTTGCAATCATCGGTAGCGGCGCGGCAGGATTAGCCGCTGCGCAACAGCTTGCAAGAGTCGGCCACGACGTCACCGTCTTCGAAAAAAACGATCGCATCGGAGGGCTGCTGCGCTATGGCATTCCCGATTTCAAGATGGAAAAGTCGCATATCGATCGCCGCGTCGCACAGATGGCGGCCGAAGGCGTGGCTTTTCGCACCGGCGTAGTGGTCGGCGAGCTCGGCGATGCTCCCGTGACGAACTGGGCCAGCGAAACGGTTGAGCCAAAGCAACTGCTGGCCGATTTCGATGCGGTGATTCTGGCCGGTGGCGCCGAGCAGCCGCGCGATCTGCCGGTGCCGGGCCGAGAGTTGGACGGCGTGCACTTTGCGATGGATTTTTTGCCGCAGCAGAACAAGGTCGTTGCCGGTGATGTGGTCAGCGATCAAATTGTCGCGACCGGCAAACATGTGATCGTGATCGGCGGTGGCGACACTGGGTCGGACTGTGTCGGCACCAGCAATCGGCAGCGCCCGAAGAGCGTCACGCAATGGGAGCTGCTGCCGCAACCACCGGAAAGCGAGAACAAGCCTTTGACCTGGCCATACTGGCCGATCAAGTTGCGGACTTCAAGCTCTCACCAAGAAGGTGTGCAGCGCGACTGGGCGATCGCGACCAAGGCCTTCAAAGGTGATGCCGATGGGAAAGTAATCGCCTTGATCGCGGTGCGAGTGCAATGGCAACTGGATGCGACGACAGGGCAGTCGAAGATGGTCGAAGTGCCCGGATCCGAATTCGAGATTCAAGCGGACCTGGTGTTATTGGCGATGGGATTCGTCGCACCGGTCGGTTCGGTTCTCGACGGCTTCGGTATCGCGAAGGATGCGCGCGGCAACGCGCGCGCAACGGCTGACGGCGCGGGTTGCTATCAGACCAACGTCGACAAGGTATTCGCTGCGGGTGACATGCGGCGTGGCCAGTCCTTGACTGTCTGGGCGATACGTGAAGGCCGGCAATGTGCGCGTGCGGTCGATGAGTATCTGATGGGAAGCAGCATTCTTCCGCGCTGACCTTTCGCGTTTTTAGGTTAGCGCAGACGCGCAAAAACGGGCCTGTTGCCGTGCGACAATCCGCCGCTGCCCGGCGGGCGAGCGCAGCCGCACGCGGGCTCGGCCAACAATTCCAAGATGAATAACGACGCGCTCGTTCAGATCGACCACGTGACGTTTGGCTACGACCGACGTCGCATCGTTCTGCACGACATGACGATGTCGTTTCCGCGCGGCAAGGTCATCGCGATCATGGGCGGCTCCGGGTGCGGCAAGACGACGCTGCTGCGGCTGATCGGCGGCATGCTGACACCGCTGAGAGGCACGATCACTTTTGACGGCGAGCACGTCAATCCGCGCGACCGCGAAGCGTTGTTCCGATTGCGGCGGCGAGTTGGATTGCTCTTTCAGTTCGGTGCGCTTTTTACCGATCTGACCGTGTTCGACAATGTTGCGTTCCCGCTGCGTGAGCACACGGGATTGACGCTGACGATGCTGCGGGACCTGGTGTTGATGAAGCTGAACGCCGTCGGGTTGCGTGGCGCAGCGCAGCTCAAGCCAGCGGATCTTTCCGGCGGGATGGCGCGCCGCGTCGCGTTGGCGAGAGCCATCGCATTGGATCCCGAGCTGATCATGTACGACGAGCCATTTGCCGGACTCGATCCGATCTCGCTCGGTGTTGCGGCCAATCTGATTCGGGAGCTTAACGATGCGACCGGGGCCACATCGCTGGTTGTCTCGCACGATGTGAGGGAGTGTTTCAAGATCAGCGACTACGTATACGTGATGTCGGCCGGCCGCATCGTCGGTCACGGAACGGCTGCAGAGGTCGAGGCTTCCGACCATGAAGAGGTGCGGCAATTCATTCGTGGTGAGCCCGATGGCCCGGTGAAGTTTCATTACCCGGCGAAACCGTTCGCGCAGGACCTCGGGCTGCGCGCATGAGGCCAGGCAACGTCCTGCCGCAGCTCGGTGTTCAAGCGCTTGATGTGCTGCGTGGATTGGGCCACGCGACGTTCTTCGTGGTTGATTTGCTGCGCAATTCGCTGTCGGCGATCTCGCGTCCGTATCTGACGATCGCGCAGATTCACGCGATCGGCAATCGATCTTTGGTCATCATCTTGGCGTCGGGTTTGGCAGTCGGCTGCGTCCTGGCTTTGCAGGGCTACTACACATTGAGCCGCTATGGCGCGACGGCGTCGCTGGGTCTGGTGGTCGCGCTGTCGTTGGTGCGCGAGTTGGGGCCGGTGGTCACTGCATTGCTGTTCGCCGGCCGCGCCGGCACGTCGCTGACTGCCGAGATCGGACTGATGAAGGCTGGCGAGCAACTGGCAGCAATGGAAATGATGGCGGTCGATCCCAAGGCGCGTGTACTGGCGCCACGTCTGCTGGCGGGCTTGGTCTCGATGCCACTGCTGGCGGCGCTATTTTCTGCGATCGGAATACTGGGTGGTTACGTGGTAGGCGTGCTGATGATCGGCATCGATTCAGGCGCCTTCTGGTGGCAGATGCAAAATGGAGTCGACGCGGTCGATGACGTCGGCAACGGCATAGTTAAGAGCTTTGTCTTCGGTATCGCGTGCACAGTGACGGCGTTGTATCAAGGGTTCGAGGCGACGCCGACACCCGAGGGTGTGTCGGAGGCGACCACGCGTACGGTCGTCATTTCGTCATTGCTGGTGCTGGGCCTCGACTTCGTTCTAACGGCCCTGATGTTCAGCACGCCGGGTTAGCTATTAGATTGGAGACGTTCGATGGGACGTAAGGGAGTTGAAACGCTGGTCGGGCTATTCGTGCTGCTCGGCATTTTGGCGATCTTGTTCTTGGCGCTGCGCGCGGCCAACCTGGGTAACTTCGTGATCGGCGACACGTATGTCGTAACGGCGCGATTCGACAATATCGGCGGATTGAAGGTGCGGGCACCGGTTAAGAGCGCGGGCGTTACCGTCGGCCGCGTCAAGGCGATCGCGCTTGATACCAACACCTATCAGGGCAGGGTCACGATGGAGCTCGAGCAAGGCATGATGTTCCCCAGCGATACGTCGGCCAAGATTCTGACCTCGGGGCTACTCGGCGACCAGTTCATCGGGCTGGTGCCGGGCGGGTCCGACAAGAATCTGGAGCCAGGTGGTGAGATCAAGCTCACGCAATCCGCCGTGCTGCTCGAAAATCTGATCGGCCAGTTCTTGTATAACAAGGCGGCGGATCCGCCGGATGCCCTGCCCACGGCGCCAAAAAAGTAAGCCTGGGTGCGAGGCTTGCCTATGGCCATTAACCAAAAGTACTAATGAAGCCCGTGTTGACCTCCCTGCTCCGCCACGTCGCCGCTCCTCTATCGGTCTTGGCATCCATTGTCTTGTCGGGTTGCGCTACGGTGCCGGCAGATTCCGGCAGTGATCCGCGTGACCCGATCGAGTCGTTCAACCGTCAAGTATTCGAATTCAACGACATCGTTGATCGCGCGTTGCTAAAGCCGATCGCGCAGGCGTACGAATACTTGCCCGAACCCGTGCGCGATTGCCTCAGCAACATCTTCAGCAATTTTCGCGAGCCGTCGAACGCTGTCAACAATCTATTGCAGGGCAAGCCGGTCGAGGCGGCTTCGGATACGTGCCGTTTTGTCGTTAACAGCACGATTGGGCTGCTCGGGTGTTTCGACGTGGCGCGTCAAATGGGGCTCGAAAAACACAACGAGGACTTTGGTCAGACGTTTGGTCGCTGGGGTATCGGCTCCGGTCCCTATCTGGTCCTGCCGATACTGGGTGCGAGCACCGTGCGCGATGCGATCGGCATCTATGGGGCTGAGGCGTACTTAGACCCCAATTTTTGGATCAATAACGTTGCGCTTCGAAATTGGATCCTAGGCACGCGTTTCGTCAATGCGCGTGCCGAATTGCTGCAGGCCGATGACTTGATCTCCGGTGCGGCACTCGATAAGTATCGCTTCGTTCGCGACGGTTACTTACAGCGCCGCCGCAGTCTGATTTACGACGGCAACCCACCGCCGGCAGAGGACGAAGCTCCTCCACAAACGCCACCGGGTAGTCCGCCAGCCGACACGAGCGTTAAGAAGGAGCCGGCGCCGCCGCAGCCGGGAACGCCGCCGGCGCCGAAGTAGACGCCGCCTCGGGTATGAACAAACAGCACTGCTGCCAGTCTGAACTTCCTACTTTCCTTATTTTTAGAACCTTTTCAAGAGACGAATCACGATGCGATTTCTAAGATCCTTCCTGTTTTCTTTGGCGGCTTCCACGCTGGTCGTTTCCGTTGCTCACGCGCAGACGCCAAGCACTACGCCCGATGCAATGGTGCGCGATCTGTCCAATGAAGTGTTGAATGCCATCAAGGCCGACAAGGCGCTGAAATCCGGCGACACCGGCCGCGTACAGAAACTGGTCGATGAGAAAATCCTGCCGTACACCGACTTTCAGAAAATGACGCAGCTGTCGGTCGGTCCCGGCTGGCGCAATGCGACACCCGAGCAGCGCGCTGCGCTGACTCGCGAATTCCGTACGCTGCTGGTGCGCACCTACAGCGGCGCGCTGTCGCAGGTCAGCGATCACAAAGTAGAGCTGCGGCCTTTTCGCGCGCAACCGACCGACACCGATGTGATCGTGCGCACGCAGGTCGTGGCGTCGCGCGGCGATCCGATCCAGCTCGACTATCGGCTCGAGAAGACCGACGGCGGATGGAAGATCTACGACCTCAATATTCTCGGCGTCTGGCTGGTCGAAAACTACAAGTCGCAATTCAGCTCGCAGGTCAACTCGAGCGGAATCGACGGCTTGATCAAGACGCTGACGGAGCGCAACAGCCAGCTCGCGCAAAAGAAGGCGTAAGGGCTGGCGATGCGCATCGAAGCCGACGACATGAGCCTTGCCAATGCTGTGCAGCTTGCGGAGCTTGGCATAGCCGCGATTCACAGCGGTGACGCGACGTTCGATTTATCGGCTGTGCGCACGTGCGATTCGTCGGCGCTGGTTGTCTTGTTGGCATGGCAACGCACCGCGCAAGCCGCCGGACGTTCGATTCAAGTGTCCGGCGTGCCGGCCGATATGTTGAGCCTGGCGACCGTTTACGGTGTAGATAGCGTTCTGCCGATCTTCCGACCCGGCTCGCCCGTAGCTCGATCAACGACTAGGCCTCACGCAAGAGTCCCGGTGGCTGCCATTCAGGTTTCCGCCGTTACCAAGCGCTACGGTTCCACGCTCGCACTCGATCGTGTCGATCTGCAAATCGAGCGCGGAGAATTCTTCGGCCTGCTCGGACCAAATGGAGCTGGCAAGACCACGTTGATTTCCATCATTGCGGGGCTGGTGCGCGCCACCCACGGGCGCGTAACGGTGATGGGCCACGACGTGATTCATGATTACCGCGCAGCACGGTCGGCTCTGGGCGTCGTCCCGCAGGAGTTGGCGTTCGATCCGTTTTTTACCGTGCGTGAAACGCTGACCTTTCAGTCGGGCTACTTCGGGTTGGCCAACAACGGCGCGTGGATCGAGGAAGTGCTCGCTAATCTTGGCCTCGCGTCGCGCGCTGATACCAACATGCGAGCGCTCTCAGGAGGAATGAAGCGGCGCGTGTTGGTGGCGCAAGCGTTGGTGCACAAGCCGCCGGTGATCGTGCTCGACGAGCCCACGGCCGGAGTCGATGTCGAACTGCGGCAGACGCTATGGTCGTTCATTCGTCGCCTGAATCGGGAAGGTCACACGATCGTGCTGACCACGCACTATCTGGAGGAAGCGCAGGCGTTGTGCCAGAGAATTGCAATGCTCAGGGCCGGTACGGTGATAGCGCTCGACACGACGCGCGCATTGCTGTCTCACATCGAGGGCATGCAAATGACGATGCGCGTGCGCGGATCGGTGCCTCCTTCGGTGCTGGCGCACCAAATCGACGAGCGTGATGGCGCACTTGTGCTGCGGCTAGGTGAGCCCGGGGACGTCGGCCGCGTTCTGGCCGAGTGTCAGGCGGCGGGCTGCGAAATTGAGGACCTGGAAGTCGGGCGCGCCGATCTCGAAGATGTCTTTCTGCAGCTGATGGCCGAGCGCGCCGAATTCGAACGCATCCCGGCGTTGGCGACAGCATGAGCGCGTCGTCGGTGGTTTCGTTTCGCACCCTTTTGACGAAGGAGATGCTGCGTTTCTGGAAGGTGAGCTTCCAGACAATCGCGGCCCCGGTGCTAACGGCGGTGCTTTACCTGCTGGTGTTCGGCCATGTTCTTGAGGAACACGTACAGGCCCTACCAGGAATCAGCTACACCGCGTTCTTGATTCCGGGGCTGGTGATGATGTCGGTGCTGCAAAACGCCTTTGCCAATTCGTCGTCGAGTCTGATCCAGTCAAAGATCATGGGCAGTTTGATCTTCGTGTTGTTGCCGCCACTTTCGCACTGGCAGCTGTTTGGCGCGTATGTGGCGGCCTCGATTGTGCGTGGAGTGATTGTCGGGCTGGGAGTGTTTGCCGTTACTGCGTGGTTTGCACCCCCATCGTTTGCGGCTCCGCTGTGGATTCTCGCCTTCGGCGTGCTCGGCGCCGCCATGCTGGGAACGCTCGGTTTGATCGCCGGAATTTGGGCCGACAAGTTCGATCAGCTGGCCGCGTTTCAAAACTTTATCGTGATGCCTGCGACGTTTTTGTCGGGCGTGTTCTACTCGGTGCAGAGCCTCCCTCCGTTTTGGAGGACGGTTTCGCACTTCAATCCGTTCTTCTACATGATCGACGGCTTTCGCTATGGCTTTTTTGCGCAATCCGACGTGAATCCCTGGTTGAGCCTGGGTGTCCTGGCGCTCGCGTTCGTCGTCGCTGCGCTCATTGGGGTCAACCTGCTGGCACGTGGCTTCAAGCTGAGAAATTAATGGAACCTACACCCGGCGATATAGAGCGCTACATAGCGGATGGCCTTGATTGCGAAGTGGTCAAGGTGTCCGGTGACGGTCGGCATTTCGAGGCGCTGGTCGTCAGCGCAGCGTTCGAAGGCAAGTCGCGCATCGCGCGTCACCAGCAGGTGTACCGCGCGCTCGGCGACCGGATGCGGCAGGAAATCCATGCACTGTCGATGCGAACGCTGACGCCGACCGAGTTTCGACAGCAGGAATCTTCTGGGTCAGAAGGATGACTTCATCTTGTTTTCATTCGAACTTCGCGTCCCGTTCGCCTGTGTGCGCGAGCCTTGCACCCGATCGTCCGCATTCGGCGGACGCGCCTGCAAGGAGCTTTAAATGCCCGATTCACACCCGGCGACTTTTCGTGTCACCCGTGCCGTACAGTTCCGCTCCTCGTTAAGTCAGCGGGCGCGGGCCGGCAGTGTTGGTGCGATGGACAAACTGAAAATTCATGGCGGTACACGCCTAGCAGGCGAAATCACCGTTTCGGGGGCCAAAAACGCTGCTTTGCCCATTCTGGTCGCGTCACTGTTGACAGCCGACGAGTTAATCGTCGACAACGTGCCGCAACTGCAGGACGTGGCCACGACACTGAAGCTGCTGAAGCAGATGGGCGTTGCGATCGAGCGCGACGGCACGACCGTGCGGCTCAAAGCAAGTGCCCTTACGAACACCAAAGCGCCGTACGAACTCGTGAAGACGATGCGCGCGTCAATCCTGGTGCTCGGCCCGCTGGTTGCGCGCGCAGGGCAAGCGTACGTGTCGCTGCCTGGCGGTTGCGCCATCGGTGCGCGCCCGGTCGATCAGCACATCAAGGGGCTTGAAGCGCTTGGCGCAACGATCCGTATCGAAAACGGATTCGTGGTTGCTGAGGCGAAGCGATTGCGGGGCGCACGCATCGTGACAGACATGGTGACAGTGACCGGCACTGAAAATCTGATGATGGCGGCAACGCTGGCGCACGGCGAAACGATTCTCGAGAATGCTGCGCGTGAGCCCGAAGTTGTCGATCTGGCCGCTGCGCTGAACGCGATGGGCGCACGCATCCGCGGCGCGGGCACTGATCGAATTGCGATCGAAGGCGTCGAGCAGCTGCACGGTGCGCGGCACAGAGTCATGCCCGATCGCATCGAAACCGGCACGTTTTTGAGCGCGGTGGTCGCCACCGGGGGGCACGCAGCGCTGCGCGGCGCCGCCGCTGAGACTTTGGAGTCGGTATTGGTCAAGCTGCGCGAAGCAGGGGCGCAGATCGATGCGCAAAACGGGGCGCTACGCGTCCGTATGGACTCTCGCCCACGCGCCGTGAGCCTGCGCACTGCTCCCTATCCTGATTTTCCAACCGATATGCAGGCGCAATTCATGGCGCTCAATTGCGTGGCCGACGGCGTAGGAGCGATCACCGAGACGATTTTCGAGAACCGCTTTATGCATGTCTCCGAGCTGCAGCGGCTCGGCGCGAACATTACGATCGACGGCAACACTGCCACCGTGCGTGGCGTTGACAAACTCGCCGGTGCGCCGGTGATGGCCACCGATTTGCGCGCGTCCGCCAGCCTCATCGTCGCCGCCCTTGCAGCCGAGGGAGAGACGACGGTTGATCGCATTTACCATCTGGACCGCGGCTACGAGAACATGGAGCACAAGCTCGCTGCGCTGGGTGCCGATGTTGTACGGGTGAAATAGGGACATGTGTTGATCACGCTTGCACTTTCAAAGGGAAGAATTTTCGACGAGGCGCAGCCGTTGCTGGCAGCGGCCGGTATCGGCCCGCTCGAGGACTCGGAAGCCTCGCGCAAGTTGATCATCGGCACGACGGATCCAAACGTGCGCATCGTCGTTGTGCGCGCTTCCGACGTACCGACCTACGTTCAATACGGGGCGGCGGAGCTTGGTGTCGCCGGGAAGGATGTGCTGCTCGAACACGGCGCGCATTGGGGCGATCGCGGCTTATATCAGCCGGTCGATCTCGGCATCGCACGGTGCCGCCTGTGCGTGGCGGTACCGGTCGGCTTTGATTATGCGAATGCAGTCCGGCGTGGTGCTCGTTTGCGCGTCGCCACCAAATACGTGCAAACCGCGCGCGAGCACTTCGCGGCGAAGGGTGTGCACGTCGATCTGATCAAGTTGTACGGATCGATGGAGCTCGCACCGTTGGCTGGATTGGCCGATGTGATCGTCGATTTGGTGTCGTCGGGCAGTACGTTGAAGGCCAACAAATTGGTCGAAGTAGAGGAAGTCGCACCGATTTCGGCGCGGCTGATCGTCAATCAATCGGCGCTAAAGGTGAGGCGTGAAGAGCTGATGCCGTTAATCGCGCGCATCGAAGACGCCTCCGCAGCGTTTGTACTCTGATGGGCATACGCAGGCTCAACGCGAACGACGCGAGCTTCGATGCGCAGTTCGCGGCGCTGATTGCGACCGACACCGCCATTGACCGGGAAGTCGAGCGCGTCGCCGGCGCCATCGTCGACGATGTCAAGCGTCGCGGAGATGCCGCGTTACTCGAATACACGAACCGGTTTGATCGCCTTACCGCGGCGACCGTCGCCGAGCTCGAAATCCTGGCGCCCGAGATGCGGTCAGCACTGGACTCGCTGGGGGGCGAGCAACGCAGCGCACTGGAAACCGCCGCGCAGCGCATACGCGCATTTCACGAGCGGCAGCTGCAGGCATCCTGGAGCTACACCGAAGACGATGGCACTCAACTCGGTCAGCGTATCGGTGCGCTTCAAAGCGTCGGCCTTTACGTGCCGGGCGGCCTTGCAGCTTATCCGTCGTCGGTCTTGATGAACGCGTTGCCGGCGCGAGTCGCCGGTGTGGAAAGCATCGTGATGGTCGTGCCTGCGCCCGGCGGTGTGCGTAACGCGCTTGTGCTGGCGGCGGCGTCGCTGGCTGGTGTGACGCGCGTATTCACGATCGGCGGCGCGCAGGCGGTGGCTGCGCTCGCGTACGGTACGCAGACCATTGCGGCAGTCGATAAGATCGTCGGACCCGGCAACGCCTACGTCGCGGCGGCCAAACGGCGCGTGTTCGGCACCGTCGGTATCGATCTGATCGCAGGGCCGAGCGAAATTGTCGTGATCTGCGACGGCAAGACCGAGCCCGATTGGATTGCAATGGATCTGTTTTCGCAGGCCGAGCACGACGAGACTGCGCAAGCGATATTGTTGACCGACGATTCGACGTTCATCGAGCGCGTCCAAGCGTCGATCGAGCGTCTGTTGCCAACGATGCCGCGCCGCGCGATTATCGAAAGGTCGCTGGCCAACAGAGGCGCACTGATCTTGACGCTTGACTTGCAGCAAGCGTGCGAAATCGCCAATCGCATCGCACCCGAGCATCTGGAAATTTCGACCGATGATCCCGAACACTGGGCCGAAAAGATCCTGCACGCCGGTGCGATGTTTTTGGGCCGCTACACGAGCGAGGCGATCGGAGACTACTGCGCGGGACCGAATCACGTGCTGCCCACCGCGCGCTCCGCGCGTTTCTCATCCGCGCTTGGCGTCTACGATTTTCAAAAGCGCACGAGCGTCGTGCGCGTTTCGGCAACCGGCGCGCAAAAGTTGGGGAGGGTCGCTGCCACGCTGGCGCGCGGCGAGCGATTGCCGGCACACGCAGCCAGCGCGGAATTTCGCATTGCTGTAGAGCCGCGTGCCGAGCCGCGCTTGATCGATCGCTGATGATTGATCGCCTGGGTCCACGGCCCAACCTCACCGTCATTCGAGAAGATGTGCGCGCGATCCAGGCGTACCCGGTGCCCAGTGCGGTCGGGTTTGTAAAACTTGACGCGATGGAAAATCCCTTTTCGCTGCCTGAAGGGTTGCAGCAGCAGCTGGGTGAGCGGCTTGGAAAACTGGCGCTGAATCGGTATCCGCTTTCGGACCCGCGGGGGTTCAAGGAGCGGCTAGGCAAAGCGGTCGGTCTGCCGCCCGGAATGCAGTTAATGCTCGGCAACGGTTCCGATGAGCTGATCCACTTGATCATTCTGGCGTGCGCCAAGCCGGGTACGACGGTGCTCGCGCCGGCGCCGAGCTTTGTGATGTACGAGATGTCTGCGCGCTTCGATCATTGCAACTATGTGGGCGTGCCGCTGAAGGAAAACTTCGCGCTTGATGCGGAGGGAATGCTCAAAGCCATCGCTGAGCACCAACCCGCCGTCGTTTTCATCGCCTATCCGAACAACCCGACGGGAAATCTGTTCGATCGCACTGCGATCGAAGCGATTTTGCGCACCGCGCCTGGCATCGTTGTGATCGACGAAGCGTATCTGCCGTTTGCGCAGGATACGTGGATGCCGCTGCTGAAAAGGACACCGAATTTGCTGGTGCTGCGCACGTTATCGAAGCTGGGACTGGCCGGCATCCGGCTCGGTTATCTGGCGGCCGACGGCGATTGGATCGAGCAATTCGAGAAGCTACGTCCGCCCTATAACGTCAACGTATTGACACTCGCTGCGGCCGATTTGATGCTCGAAAACATGTCGATCCTCGATGCGCAAGCGGGCGCACTGCGCAGTGAGCGCGGCAAGCTGCTCAGTCAGTTGCAGGCGACACCGGGTGTGCGCGCGTTTGATTCGGCGGCAAACTTCATTCTGTTTCGCGTTGCGAACGCCGACGCCGTATTTGCCGCGTTGAAGCAGCGCGGGGTGCTTATCAAGAACGTCGCGTCAAGTCACCCGCTGCTCGCTGGCTGTCTGCGCGTTACAGTAGGCACTGTCTCTGAAAACGAAATGTTCTTGAAGGCGTTGCGAGCGTCGCTCGGTAGCGGACAATGAGCACCATGGCCGTCAATTCTCGCCGCGCCGAGGTCGAGCGCAACACCAAGGAAACGCAGATCCGAGTGGCTGTCGATCTCGACGGAAGCGGCACCAGCCGGCTCGCGACCGGTATCGGTTTTTTTGATCACATGCTGGAACAAATCGCGCGGCACGGTGCGATCGACCTGACGATCGAAGCGCGTGGCGATCTGCATATCGATGGTCATCACACCGTTGAGGATGTCGGCATCGCATTCGGGCAGGCGCTGGCGAAGGCGCTGGGGGATAAGGCAGGCATCCGACGCTATGGGCACGCCTATGTGCCGCTCGATGAAGCGCTATCGCGCGTCGTGATCGATCTGTCGGGCCGGCCCGGACTCGAATGGCACGTACCGTTTACGCGCGCGATGATCGGCGGGTTCGATGTCGACCTGACGCATGAGTTTTTCCAGGGCTTTTCCAATCATGCGCTGGCGACGGTGCACATCGACAATCTGCGCGGCGACAACTCGCATCATCAATGCGAGACGGTGTTCAAGGCGTTCGCGCGAGCGCTGCGCATGGCAGTCGAGCACGATCCGCGCGCGACCGGAGTACCTTCGACCAAGGGATCGCTCTGATCGCTGTCGTTGATTACGGGATGGGCAATCTGCGTTCGGTTGCCAAGGCTATCGAGCATGTCGCGCCGCACGAGCGAGTCGAGGTCACGTCGGACCCCGCGGTGGTGCTTGGCGCCGCCCGCGTCGTGTTCCCAGGGCAGGGCGCGATGCCCGATTGCATGCGGTATCTACGTGAGTCGGGATTGGAGCAAGCCGTGCGCGATGCGGCGCAGACGCAAGCCGTTGCTTGCGGTTTGTATCGGCGAACAGATGCTGTTCGATCGCAGCGAGGAGGGCGATACGCCTGGACTTGGACTGTTTAGCGGCGACGTGGTCCGGTTTTTGCCCGACATGCCAGGGTCAAACGGTCGGCTGAAGGTGCCGCACATGGGATGGAATCGCGTCCGGCAGAGCAAGCCGCATGCACTGTGGAACGGGATCGACGATCAAAGTTGGTTCTATTTCGTCCACAGCTACTACGTCGCCCCCCGTGAAAAGGAGCTGATTACAGGGGAAACTACATACGGCGGCACCTTTACCTGCGCCGTTGCGAGAGATAATATTTTTGCCACCCAGTTTCATCCGGAAAAAAGCGCCGCGGCCGGCCTACGCATCTACGAAAACTTCACGCGCTGGAACCCTTGAGCGTTCGCCGCTCAGAGGTAGGCTTCTTCGCGCAGCCCCCATGCTGCTGTATCCCGGCCATTGATCTGAAAGACGGACGCTGTGTGCGTTTGCGTCAGGGCAACATGGACGCCGATGTCAGCGTGTTCTCCGAGGATCCGGTGGCGATGGCGCGCCACTGGCGCGACCAGGGCGCGCGACGTCTGCATATCGTCGATCTAAACGGTGCGCGCTCGGGCCGGCCGGTTAACGAACCGGTGATCAAGAAAATCGTCAAGGCGGTCGGCGAGGAGCTGCCGGTGCAATTGGGCGGCGGCCTGCGGGATCTCGATATCGTCGAGCGCTACATTGACGACGGCGTCAGCTTTGTCGTGATTGGCACTGCCGCGGTGAAGAACCCGGGTTTCCTGCACGACGCGTGCAGCGCTTTCGGCGGGCATGTGATCGTCGCCCTCGATGCGAAAGGCGGCAAGGTCGCGACCGATGGCTGGAGCAAGCTGACCGGACACGATGTGACCGATCTTGCGCTGAAGTTCGAGGACTACGGCCTCGAAGCGATCATCTACACCGACATCGGACGCGACGGCATGATGACCGGAGTCAACATCGAAGCGACCGCCGAACTGGCGCGGCACGTGAAGATTCCGGTCTTTGCCAGCGGCGGGGTCGCCACTCTGGCGGACATCGAGCAACTGTGCGCGATGGAAGAAGAGGGCGTCGAAGGTGTCGTTCTCGGCCGCTCGCTGTATGAAGGCGCGATCGACTTCAAGGCAGCGCAGGAACGCGCCGACGCCTTAACGGCCTAGCCAGACCCTTACTTCCACAGATCGACGCTGTGCCCGCTGGCGCGCAACCGCTCGGCACGCGCTTGGACGAATCGCTGAAAGCTCGGCTCTTTGCGATAGGCGCCACTCGAGACGTATTCGAGCGCAGAAGCCAGGTGAAACGGCCGCGTGTACGACTCGACGCGAAAGACCTCGCCGTTTGCATCAAAGAACACCCAAGTCGGCGCGTAAACAATTTTCAGTTGCTGCGCCCATACATCGACGGTCGTTTTGTGGCCGACCGGCGTAATCACTTCGCGGGCGTCGCTCGGCGTCAAGCGCGCGATATCGAATTTGGGCAGCAACTCAGCGACTTCCTTGCGCCGAAAAGCTTCGCGGTGCAGTTCTTCGCAGCTGGAACAGTGCGTGCGCTCGAACAGCACCGCCAAAGGTCGAGCGCCTGCATGCCTCGTCAGCCGATAGGGCGGCTTGAGGAAAAAAGGCTCGTCGTGCAACGTCGCACTCGCCGGTTCCGCTGCCACGCGCTGCATATAGTCGGCAAACGGTTGCTTCGTTTCGAGCCGGTCGGCGGCGTAGTGCAGTGCCGCCGCCATCCGCGGCGGTGACTGATAGCCGTTCAGCCGCGCGATAACCTCGGCCTTTTCGTTGAACAGCAGCAGCGTCGGCGTGAATTGCACCTTTAGATGCACGCCGAGCTGCTTCTCGGTCATCT
Source organism: uncultured beta proteobacterium (assembly GCA_963786295.1). Lineage (GTDB taxonomy): Bacteria > Pseudomonadota > Gammaproteobacteria > Burkholderiales > Burkholderiaceae_F > JACCZX01. The sequence continues at coordinate 118,175 of CAWAYV010000011.1, forward strand.
TGCGGCCGTCGACCCAGGTGATCTCGCGATCGCCCCACAGATTGAGCGCGATCGGCAAGAATCGATGCCGCGCCAGATCGACGACCCGAGTCTCAGTGAACGTGGTCTGCATCAACAGCTTGCAGTAGGGACAGCCGTCCTGGCCGAAGTAGACCAGCAGCCGCTTGCCCTGTGCGCGTGCTTCGCGCACGTCTTCGCGGAAGTCGAGAAACGTCTCGACAAACCAGGGCGGAAGCTCGATTGCGTGCGGTGATGGCTGCATGTTCTGTAGGTTGCTCGCGCGACGCTACTCGCGCAATCGCAATGCGTTACATTGTCCAAAGACCGATTGCACTTAACGATATGCTGGCCAAGCGCATCATTCCCTGCCTCGACGTCAACGCGGGACGCGTGGTGAAGGGCGTCAACTTCGTCAGCCTGCGAGACGCTGGCGACCCCGTCGAGGTCGCGCGCCGGTACGACGCTGAGGGTGCCGACGAGCTGACGTTTCTCGACATCACCGCCAGCTCGGACCAGCGCGACATTATCGTGGAGGTAATCGAGGCCGTCGCGAATCAGGTATTCATTCCGCTGACCGTCGGCGGCGGCGTGCGCAAGGTCGACGACGTGCGGCGGTTGCTGAACGCGGGCGCCGACAAGATTTCGATCAACACGGCCGCGGTGCAGACTCCACGGCTGGTCGCCGATGCCAGCGCGCGCTTTGGCGTCGCAGTGCATCGTGGTGGCCATCGACGCGCGCCGTCGCGTCGACTCCGAACCCGATGCCAGGCGAGGACCGGAGGCCTCTGGCTGGGAGGTCTTCACGCACGGCGGTCGGACGGCGACCGGGCTCGATGCAGTCGATTGGGCGCGCGAGGTGGTTGAGCTCGGCGCAGGCGAGATTCTGCTGACGAGCATGGATCGCGATGGAACCAAACTTGGCTTCGATCTTGAGCTGACGCGCGCGGTGGCCGATGCGGTTTCAGTGCCGGTGATCGCATCAGGGGGCGTTGGCAGCCTGCAGGATCTAGCCGACGGCGTGCTGACCGGACGTGCCGATGCGGTGCTGGCCGCGTCTATCTTTCACTACGGCGAGTTCACCCTTCAGCAGGCCAAGCAGCACATGGCTAGCTGCGGCATTCCGATGAGGCTAGTTCAGTGAAACCGCCGAAATGCACACCCGCTCGTCCGCGCCTCGCCATGCGGGGCGTCGTTGCAAATGCTCGCCATAGTTCCCGCTATGTCTGCGCTTTGCGCCTAGCCCAAGGCGGGGAAGACAGGGGCCCGCCCTGTCTTGGGCCGCTGCACGGCCGCTCGGGTGCGATTTGACGGTTTCACTGAACTCATGACCTGGCTGGATGACGTGCGGTTCAATGCCGACGGGCTGGTGACCGTGATCGCGCAGGACGCAAGCAGCGCGCGAGTGCTGATGGTCGCGTGGGCGAATAGGGAGGCGCTGGTTGAAACGGCGGCATCCGGCCGCGCTGTGTACTGGTCGCGGTCGCGCAAGCGGTTATGGCGCAAGGGCGAAGAATCGGGCCATACCCAGCGCGTGCTGGAAATTCGTCTCGATTGCGACGGCGACGTCGTGTTGTACGCTGTCGAGCAGGCTGGCGGCATCGCCTGCCACACGGGCAGAGAAAGCTGTTTTTTTCGCCGGCTCGACGGCGAACAGTGGCAAACGATCGACCCGGTGCTGAAAGATCCGGAATTGATCTATGTAGCAAATGACGGCAAATGAGTGACGCCATATTGAAGCACCTGGCCGACGTGATCGACTCACGCAAAGGAGGCGATACGGCCGAGTCGTACGTTGCGCGCTTGTTCGCGCTGGGCGAGGACGCCATCTTGAAAAAGATCGGCGAAGAAGCCACCGAAGCGGTGCTGGCCGCCAAGGACGGTGAGCGCGAACGCATCGTGTCCGAAACCGCAGACCTGTGGTTTCACTGCATGGTCATGCTTTCGCATTACGGCCTGCGACCCGAAAACGTGCTGGACGAGCTATCCCGGCGCGCAGGAACGTCTGGCATCGAGGAAAAGGCGCTGCGCAAGGCACTTGCTAGAGGTCTGTGATCGATGAGCGCTGAGAATTGCCTGTTCTGCCGCATCGGTCGTGGCGAGATACCGAGCAAGAAGGTCTTTGAGGATGACAGCGTCTTGGCATTCCAAGATATCCATCCGGCCGCCCCGGTGCACTTTTTGATAATGCCGAAGTCTCACGTGGATTCGCTGCTTACCTCCGGACCGGAACACGAGGCAGTGTTGGGTAAAATGGTTTCCCTTGCGCCGCGCCTCGCGAAAGAACAGGGCTGCGACAACGGCTTTCGGCTCGTGATCAATAACGGTCCGGACGGCGGGCAGGAGGTTAATCACTTGCACATCCACATCCTGGGCGGACCGCGCCCGTGGAAACGTCTGTAGGAGTACGAAATGGGCTCATTTTCGATCTGGCACTGGTTGATCGTTTTGCTGGTGATCATCCTGATCTTTGGTACCGCCAAGCTGAAGAACATCGGCAAGGACATGGGCGGCGCGATCAAGGGATTCAAGGAAGGCATGAAGGAGGGCACCGACGACGTCGCCAGCAAGGTCGACGACCGGCGCCAGGTCCCGGGCCAGACGATCGACGTGCAAGCCAAGGAAAAAGGTCCGGCGTCCAACGTCTAGCCTCCAGCCCATGTCGGGCGGGTTTAGATGAAGCGCCCGACCCTCGACTACCTCGATGTTCGATTTCAGTTTCGGTGAGCTTGCCGTTATCGGCGCCGTGGCGCTGGTCGTGCTTGGCCCTGAGCGGTTACCGCGCGTGGCGCGCACGGTTGGCGAATGGGCCGGCAAGGCGCAGCGCTACGTGGCGCAGGTCAAGGCGGATATCAACCGCGAAGTCGAACTCGCGGATTTGAAGAAACTTCAGGACGAAGCGCGAGATGTGGCGCGCTCGATCGAATCGACGGTGCAAGGGAACATTTCAAGCCTGCAGGCGGGTATCGATTCGACGGTCAAGAGCCTGAATACCGGGTTTGACGATCCAGCGACCGCGACGAGCTCGACACCGACCGATTATTCGTGGGAGGGCACCGGCGAGGCATGGGTGAATCGGCGCTTTGAGCGTCGCTTCAAGCCCGGTCCGACCATCTATGAGTTGAGCGAAGAGATCACGAGATTAAAGCGTCAGCTGGCCATGCCCGACGTGCCGGCCCCCCGCCATAAGCGAGCGCCGCGCGCGCGCGTCAACAGGCCCCGCATCCGGCGCTAAGAATGTCAGCCGAAACCGAAGAAGCGGCTCCCGAACAGAGTTTCCTGTCTCATCTGGTCGAACTGCGGCAGCGCATTGTTCGTGCGGCCATCGCCATTGTCATCGTCTTCATTCCGATGGCGTTCTTCATGCAGCAGATTTTCGACTTTCTGTCGCGGCCGATGATGGCGGCGCTGCCGGTAGGCGCGAAGCTACTCGCCACCGGCGTCATTACACCCTTCATGGTGCCGCTGAAAGTCACGCTTGTTCGGTGCGTTCCTGGTCGCGCTGCCGTACGTGCTGTGGCAGGTCTGGGCGTTCGTTGCGCCCGGGACTCTATCGGCATGAGAAACGGCTGGCCGGGCCGCTGATCGCTTCCAGCGTGCTGATGTTTTTTGCCGGTATGGCGTATTGCTACTTCGTCGTGTTCGGCTTCGTGTTCAAGTTCATCGCCGGCTTCGCGCCGGCGTCGGTTGCCGTTTCGCCCGACATCGAAGCGTATTTCAGCTTTGTAATGAGCCTTTTTATCGCGTTCGGCTTGACCTTCGAAGTGCCAATCGTCGTGGTGCTGCTGGTGCGCTTCGGCATCGCGAGCATCGACAAGCTGAAAAAAGCGCGCCCTTATGTGATCGTCGGCGCGTTCATCATCGCGGCGATCTTCACACCGCCCGACGTGCTGTCGCAGCTACTGTTGGCGATTCCGTTGTGCGTCTTGTACGAGCTGGGAATCTTCATCGCCCGCTTCGTCGGCGCACCGAAAGCGGCCGAGGAGACCGCACCGCAGCAAGCGTCGTCAACATGACGCGACTCGCGTTGCTGTGGTTGGCCTTGGCGCTCGCGTGCGGCAGCGCCGGCGCAAGCCGGCAGCAGATCGTTCCCGATGACGACGTTGACGTAGCCGCCGGCTGGAACGCCTATCGCGCGAGCGATCAAGCGCGTGCATTAACGCACTACCGTAGAGCTGCAGATCGCAACAATCGCGTCGCGCAATTCAATCTTGCGATCATGCTGCTCGCGGGAGAAGGAACGACGGCCGATCCCTGGTCGGGAGTCGCGTGGCTGCGCAAATCGGCGGAACTCGGTTTTGCGCGGGCGCAGTTTGCGCTGGCGCTGCTGCATGAAAAGGGCGAGCACGTCACGCGGTCGCAGGAAGAAGCCACCGCGTGGTTCCGCAGGGCCGCCGAGCAGAATCATCTTGAAGCGCAGGTCGCGTTGGCTACCCAGTACTTTCTCGGTCGCGGCGCGCCGCGCGACTTCAAGCAAGCTGCGCAATGGTACGAGCGCGCGGCGGACCAGGGAGACGAAGCGTCCGCGTACATCATCGCCAGCCTTTATGAAAAGGGCGAGGGCGTCGAGCAGGACTATCCGCGCGCCTTGTACTACTACAGCCGAGCCGCCAGTGGCGGCGAGCCCGCTGCGCTGATGAAGGCGCGGGAGATGCGCGACAAACTACCGCGGTAGGTCGCGCTCTATTTACCGCGAGCGCGGCGTGGGTCGCTCGCCGACCGCGACGTGCACGTCGAGCTCTCGACTACCGCGTACCACCCTCACTTTGGCGTCGGATCCGGGTGGCAATTGCGATATCAGATTCAGCATCGCCTTGCTGTTGACGATCGGCTGACCGTTGATGCTCAGCATCACATCACCCGGCTCGAGGCCGGCCTTGCCCGCGGGGCTCGAGCGCTGCACACCTTTTAAGATGACGCCTTCTTCGCGCGGCAGCCGAAGCAAGCCGGCCATCTCGGGCGTAATGTCTTCGGGCTCGACGCCGAAATAGCCGCGCTGCACCTTGCCGGTCTTGATCAACTGATCCATCACCTGCGTGACCAGCGTTGACGGAATCGCGAAGCCGATGCCGATCGAGCCACCGGTGCGCGAAAAAATGGCGGTGTTGATCCCGACCAGATTGCCGTTCGAATCGACCAACGCACCGCCCGAGTTGCCCTGATTGATTGCAGCGTCGGTTTGAATGAAGTTTTCGAAAGTGTTGATGCCGAGATTGGTACGCCCCAGCGCGGAAACGATGCCCATCGTTACGGTTTGGCCGACGTCAAACGGATTGCCAATCGCGAGCACCACGTCGCCGACCTGCAGAGAGTCGGATCGGCCGAACGTGATCGCCGGCAGATCGCGAGCCTCGATCTTTAGTACCGCAAGGTCGCTTTCGGGGTCAGCGCCGACCAACTTGGCTTCGAACTGGCGGCCGTCCGATAACGCCACCGCGATCTCGTCGGCGGCCTGCACGACGTGATTGTTGGTCAGCACGAAGCCGTCGCGCGTTGCAACGACGCCTGAACCCAAACTCGCGATGCGATCGCTGCCGCGCGCGTCCCCGAAGAAATACCGAAAAAGGGGATCGTCGGGCGCCCCGCGGCGGCGCACCTCCTTCGTCGTGTAGACGTTTACCACCGCCGGCGCGGCCAGCTTCACCGCACCGCCATAGGAGGTCAACGCATTGGCCCGCACGTCGGGAATCACTGCCTGTTTGATGCCGAGGCTATCGGCGGCTGGCAAAGACGCAGGTGCGGCTGGCTGTCGCGAAAGCCATTCGGGGCGCAGCGTGGAAACGATGAAAAGCAACGCCAAGCCGATCGTGGTGGCTTGAGCGAATACGAGCCAGAGGCGGCGCATCATCGTGAAATTCGCTTGAAGAACATGGTGAGGTTCTAGTGACTTTCGTTCAGGCAAGCATTATTCCCCACGTAGCGGGTTAGAGCCGGCCACCGGTCAGTGCACCGGTGCCGCCCGCAGAGACGATGGCTTACCGCCGCTTTAACTCGTCGCGAATTTCGCGCAGCAGCACCACGTCTTCGGGCGTCGGAGGCGCCGCAGCATCAAGGCCTGCCCGTACGCGGTTGACCGCCTTAATCATCCAGAAAATCACGAATGCCAGGATGACGAAGTTCAACAGAACCGTAATGAAGTTGCCCCACGCCAGCACCACCGCGGAGGTGCGCGCGGCAGCCAGCGGTGTTCCGGGCGGAACGCTGCCCGACAACACGACATATTGATTCGAGAAATCGACCGCGCCGCCGAGCACGGCGTTGATCGCCGGCATCACCAAGTCGTTGACCAGCGAATCGACGATCTTGCCGAACGCGGCGCCGATAATGATGCCGACCGCCAAATCGATGACATTGCCCTTGACCGCGAAGTCGCGGAACTCTTTCAGCATGCTCATAGACCCCCCGGAATGTGCCGCGCCTCGCCGATGAGTCTAACGGGTGGGTAGAAATCGCCATAGCGGATCAAGTAGAATGCCGCCCTGCTGTTGAGGCGCGTCATTGAATTGATTCGCAAAAATCGCATTCGCATCAGAGTGCCGCGTACGCCCGCCTCGCCAACTCTAATTCCCACCCTTTGAACCGGGATTTTCATGTCGACGACCACCGTCACCGAGAGTGGTGAGCCCGCAGGCGAACCGAACCAGGCGATCGATAAAGAGCGTCGTGCCACGATCGCGGTGGCTGCGGCGGTCGGCGGCGTCGGTGTCATTGCCGCCGCTGTTCCTTTTGTCGCGTCTTTCCTCCCCTCCGAGCGAGCCAAGGCGGCCGGCGCTCCGGTTGAAGCGGATATCTCGCGGATCGCGCCCGGCGAAATGATTACGGTCGAGTGGCGCGGCCGTCCAGTGTGGATACTGAATCGCACCCCGCAGATGCTGCAGTCGATCCGGAAGGCCGACAGCGAAGTGGCTGACCCGAAATCGCTGCGCACTTTATATCCAACGCCGCCCTATGCGCGCAATGAATATCGGTCGATCAAACCCGAGTATTTCGTGGCCGAGGGCATTTGCACGCATCTGGGTTGCAACCCGATCGGCCCGTTTGCGGCAGGCGCCAATCCACAGTTGGGACCCGACCCGGGGTTCGTCTGCCCGTGCCATGGATCGACGTTCGACCTGGCCGGCCGCGTATACAAGAACAAACCGGCTCCGGATAACTTGCCGATACCGCCGTACAAGTATCTGTCTGCAGGCGTCGTGCTGATCGGCGACGATTCGAAGGCATGAGCCTTTCGCCCGGCCTCCCGAAGAAAGACTCGCTCCTGCGTGACGGGACGTGCGAAGCACCCGGTGTGCCTCCATATGCCAAGCGTGATCGAGGACTAAATGGCAGAGCCAAAGAGCCAGTACACCGGCCTGTGGGGCTGGATCGACGCGCGCATGCCGACGTTGATGTCGGAATTCAAGAAGCACGCGTCCGAGTACTACGCGCCGAAGAATTTCAACTTCTGGTACATCTTCGGCGGAATCGCAATCGTCATGCTCGTGCTGCAGATTCTGACCGGCATTTTCCTGACGATGCACTACAAGCCCGATGCCAATCTAGCGTTTGCATCGGTTGAGTACATCATGCGCGACGTGCCCGGTGGCTGGTTTATCCGCTACCTGCACTCGACCGGCGCGTCGTTCTTCTTCATCGTCGTCTACCTGCACATGTTTCGTGCGCTGTTGTACGGCAGCTATCGCCGTCCGCGCGAACTGATCTGGATCTTTGGCTGCCTGATTTTCCTGATGCTGATGGCCGAAGCATTCTTCGGGTATTTGCTGCCTTGGGGCCAGATGAGCTACTGGGGCGCGCAGGTAATCGTCAATTTGTTCGGCGCGATTCCGTTGATCGGACCCGACCTGGCGATCTTGATCCGCGGCGACTACGTGGTCGGTGACGCGACGCTAAACCGCTTCTTCGCGTTTCATGTGATTGCGATTCCGCTGGTACTGCTAGGGCTGGTGGTCGCCCACATCATCGCGCTGCACGATGTCGGCTCGAGCAATCCGGACGGCATCGAAATCAAGGCGCACACCGATGCGCAAGGACGGCCGCTCGACGGTATTCCGTTTCATCCCTATTACACGGTGCACGATCTGTACTGGTTGTCGATATTCCTGATTCCATTTTTTGCGGCCGTGTTTATCTGGCCCGAAGGGGGCGGCTACTTTCTCGAGTGGAACAACTTCATCCCGGCCGACCCGCTGCAGGGGCCCACACACATCGCGCCGCTCTGGTATTTCACGCCCTACTACTCGATCCTGCGCGCAACGACCGAGCAGTTCATGTATCGCGCTCGCGCTCGGCACGCTCGGCATGGCAGCACTGCTGCTGTTGACGATTGCGAATTCGATTGCGCGCGGCGCGATCGCAGTCGGCACGATCGTCCTGCTGCTGGGCTACTTCACGCTCGATCCGAAATTTTGGGGCGTGGTGTTAATGGGCGTGTCGGTCGTGATCTTTTTCGCGATGCCATGGCTTGACTACTCGCCGGCACGGTCGATGCGCTATCGCCCAGCGTGGCACTTCTGGTTGCTGATCAGCTGGGTGGTGGCTTTTCTGATTCTCGGCTATCTCGGTACTCAGGCGCCGACGCCGCCCGCAACGCTGCTGGCACAGTTCCTCACCTTGGTGTACTTCGCGTTTTTTGCGCTGATGCCGTGGTGGAGCCGAATGGGATCGTTCAAACCCGTGCCAGAACGCGTGACGTTTGCGCGGCATTGACGCTGACATGAAGACATTTCTTTCCCGCGTGGCGCTAATCGTATCGATCTTGAGCGGCGCGTCAGCGTTTGCTTCCGAGGGCGGCATCGCGATGGACACCTGGCCGAGTGACCGCGGCCACAACCCTGCATCGCTGCAAAACGGCGCACGGCTATTCGCCAACTACTGCATCGGGTGTCACGGTGCCGACCTGGTCCGCTGGAACCGCCTGCAGGAAATCGGCCTTACCGATGCGCAGATTCAGCAGTACCTGATCTTCGGCAATCAGAAGGTCGGCGACACGATCCGCAACCCGGCGACGCGAGCCGAGCTAAAGCGCTGGTTCGGTAAGACGCCTCCCGATTTGTCGGTGATCACGCGTGCTCGCACGTCTGCCGGCCATTCCGGCACCGACTATATCTACACGTTACTGCGCGGCTACTACCGCGACTCCAGTTCGCCGACCGGCTGGAACAACATTGCCTATCCGAACATCGCGATGCCAAATATCTTTTGGCACGAGCAAGGTCCGCGCGAAGCACGAATTGAGTTCAGCGAAGCGCGCAAGGATCCAAAAACGGGAGCGGTGCAGCATGTGAGCGTCGTTACGACCTACGAGCCTAACGGCATGTCGACCCGCACTGAGGCGCCCGCCGCAAGTCACGGCCACGAGGGCATCAGCTATTCGTTCAAGCCGCTGAATGCGGACCAGGCGCGGCAGTTCGATTCGGATGCAGCCGATCTCGTGGCGTTTCTGGCATTCATTACCGATCCGACGGCGGATAAACGCGTGCGGATCGGCGTATGGGTACTGATATTTCTAGCGATCTTTACTGTGATCACGTGGCGGCTGAACGCCGTTTACTGGAAAGACATTCACTAGCGATCATCCTGACTGCGAGCTTCGGAGCGGGCGCTCGCAGGCATAACAAGAGCAAAGGGAAAAATAATGATGGTGCTTTACTCCGGAACGACTTGTCCTTTTTCGCAGCGCTGCCGCTTCGTGCTGTTTGAAAAAGGCATGGACTTTGAAATTCGCGACGTCGATCTATTCAACAAGCCCGAAGACATCAACACGATGAATCCGTACGGCCAGGTGCCGATCCTGGTCGAACGCGATCTCGTATTGTATGAATCGAACATCATCAATGAGTACATCGACGAGCGCTTTCCGCATCCTCAATTGATGCCGGCCGATCCGGTAATGCGTGCGCGCACGCGGCTGTTCCTGTTCAACTTCGAGCGCGAACTGTTCGTGCACGTACAGACGCTTGAAAACAGCAACAATCAAAAGGCAATGGACAAGGGTCGCGCGACGATTCGCGACCGGTTGACACAGCTGGCGCCGATCATGCTGAAGAACAAATACATGCTCGGCGATGATTTTTCGATGCTCGACGTCGCGCTGGCCCCTTTGCTGTGGCGTCTGGACCACTACGGCATCGATCTGCCGAAAACGGCCGCTCCGCTGATGAAATACGCTGAACGCATGTTTTCGCGGCCGGCTTATATTGAGGCACTGACGCCGTCTGAAAAAGTAATGCGCCGTTGATAGGAGTTGATCGGCCACCATGGCTGACGTTTCGACCAAGCCGTACCTGATCCGCGCGATCCACGAGTGGTGCTCCGACTCGGGGCTGACGCCGTATATCGCCGTGCTGGCCGACGCCGGCGTCAACGTGCCGCAGGAGTTCGTCAAGAACGGTGAAATCGTGCTGAACATTTCACCGCTTGCCACCAACCGGCTGAAGTTGGGAAATGAAGTGATCGAGTTTCAGGCGCGTTTTGGTGGCGTGGCGCGTGAGGTGACGGTTCCAGTCGACAAGGTGATCGCCGTATACGCGCGTGAGAGCGGCCAGGGCATGGCGTTCGACGTTCCGCGCAATGTGCCAGCAGGCGCGGACACCGTGGTTGCGGACAATGATGCTGCGAAAACGCTGCCAGGCCCAACGCCGATAGCGTTGGTGCCGGTGCGAACTCCGGTAACCGCCGCAGACAACAACGAGCCGAGCGATCCGCCACCGCCACCGCGTTCCGGCGATCGGCCGAAGCTGACCCGGATCAAATAGCCGGCATAGCTCAGTTGGTAGAGCAACGGTTTTGTAAACCGAAGGTCGGGGGTTCGAGTCCCTCTGCCGGCACCACCCCATTCGTAGCCGCGAAGCGAACCTCTACGTTCCGCGTGAACCAAAAAAAACCGCGGCGAGCCGCGGTTTCCTTTGGTGCGCTGCGTATTACTACGACGGACGGATCTCCGCGGCCTGCGGGCCCTTTGCACCTTGCTTCACGACGAACTCCACGCGCTGGCCTTCGGCCAGCGATTTAAAGCCGCCAGCCTGAATTTCCGAGAAGTGCGCAAACAAATCTTTACCGCCGTCCTCGGGCGTGATGAATCCGAAACCTTTTGCATCGTTAAACCATTTGACGGTGCCTGTTGCCATTTTTACGTTCCTTGATATTAAGATCAAACAAAATCAGCCGCTGGAAAGGTCCAGCGGCGAGCTAACGATCAAGAGACGTGAACCTGATAAAAGAGACGCGCCGTTGTTTTACGAACCAAGCAACAGGCCAGAGATAACCGGAGAACGACAGACTCAAGCGAAAGCGAGTCGAAGTGTACGCTGTTTCGAACCCCGCGCCACGCGCCGCCCTCCGGCATGCATGTCTATGCGCTAGCAGACAAGCTCCGTGATGACCAGTACGCCAGAACCGAGAAATAACCAGCTGCTCGCCGCGCTGCCAGCCGCCGAGTGGGAGCGCTGGCTGCCGCAACTCGAATGGGTCGAGATGCCGCTGGGCCAGGTGCTGTACGAGTCGGGCACCACGCTGAGCCATGTGTACTTTCCGCTCACGGCCATTGTCTCTCTGCTGTACGTGATGGAAAACGGCGCCTCGGCCGAGATCGCCGTGGTCGGCAACGAGGGCATCGTCGGCATCTCACTGTTCATGGGAGGCGAGTCCACTCCCAGCCGAGCAGTGGTGCAAAGCGCGGGTCATGGCTTTCGGCTGAATGCGCAGACGATGAAAGACGAGTTCAACCGAGCCGGTCCGGTGCTGCATCTGCTGCTTCGCTACACCCAGGCTCTGATCACGCAGATGGCGCAAACGGCGGTGTGCAACCGGCACCATTCGCTGGACCAGCAGCTGTGCCGCTGGCTGCTGCTGAGCCTGGACCGTCTGCAGGGCAACGACCTCGTGATGACGCAAGAGCTGATCGCCAACATGCTGGGCGTGCGCCGCGAAGGCGTGACGGAGGCGGCGCTGAAGCTGCAGAAGGTCGGGCTGATCCGCTACGCGCGGGGCCACATCTCAGTACTGGATCGCGCTGGGCTGGAGCAACGCACTTGCGAGTGTTATGCGGTCGTCAAGAAGGAGTACGACCGGCTGCTTCCCGAAAGGTTGGCGACTTAGCCCGGAGTGATAAGGGCTCTCGGCCTCCCTCGACCAGGGTAGCGTCTTGTGCGTTAGCGCACAGACGGTGTGCGCTGCCTTTGCGTACTCTGGCGTCCGATAGAACAACTAGCACCGAGCTAGGGGGTCAGCTTGTTCAGCACCGGCGCGGAGTGATCGAATGACAATGGGAGCCGCTAACGGTCATGCGCACGCCTGGGTGGAGGCGGCGCCCGACATGCGAGTGCGCCTAACGGGGCGCACGAAGTCGCTGACAGCGCGACTGCAGCTGCACTTGCGGGATCGACGCTAGCGCTCGCGAATACAGCGGAACTTCACCGCGCCCTCTCTACCAGCCAACAGCAAGTGCTAACAGCACTGCGGCAGATCGACACGCTGCAAAGACGAGACGAAGTTCTGACGCAGGAAGTGAATCAGCTCGCACAAGCGGTGGCGCAGGCGCGCCGGTTTGCACATTACGACCAGCTCACCGGCCTGCCCAATCGCACTTTGCTGTTGGACCGCTTCAATCAGGCAACGGCGCGGGCAGCGCGCCAGCACAAGCAGGTGGCATTGCTGTTCCTCGACCTTGACGGATTCAAGAGCGTCAACGATGTGCTGGGGCATGCGGCGGGTGACCAACTGCTTCAGCAAGTGGCAGCGCGCCTGACCGCCAGTATCCGTACGTCCGACACCGCCTGCCGGTACGGTGGCGATGAATTCGTCATCTTGCTGCCGGAGCTCGAGTGCCGGGAAAGTGCGGTTGCGGCGACGGAGAAAATCCGGGCCCATCTTTCGACGCCTTATCTAGTCGGCGGCACCAGCATCCAAGTTACCGCAAGCATCGGAATGGCCGTCTACCCGACGGACGGGAGTGAGTTAGGTGATCTGATACAGCAGTCGGACGCCGGCATGTATTGCAACAAGGCTTGCGGTCCCGCTCCGGCTAGCGTCTTTGTGTTGCGCCCGTAAACGTGGTGGCAGCCCGAGCCCGTGATGAAACACTCATCGGTCGAAGCGCAAGCTCCCGCGCATCCGCCGCAGTCGACGTTTAACACCGACGAAGCCGAGCGCTTAACGGCGTGTGCGGAGCGTGCCTCGCACGATCAATCGAACAGCATCGAGACTTCGCGGCTATTGAAAAACATGTCGCGCATGCTGTACTGCGCACTCGTCGAAACAGCGCAGCGCGCCAAGGTGCGCCTGGCATCTGTGATAGCGCTCGATCGAATCTCGCAGCGGCTGCGCCGCTTCGATCAGGAGGCCGATGTCGAGGAAATGCTGGCCGACACAGTTGCATCAGTTACGTTAATGGCTAACGCGAACGACACCGACGATCCGATCGAACACAAACGCCAGAACACCGAAAACGTACCGGGCGCACCACTTGCGATCGATCAGCGACAGCAAGGCACGTTTGCCTCTCTGGTAGATAGCGACACGGCGGTACATCTTCAATAACATCTAGCATCAACGCCGCGTGGGTTGCTACGTTAGCAATCTGACGTCGGGCTCGAGTCCCTCGGCGGTACCGCTACGCACTCTTCGACGGTTAGCAACATCAATGGCTGAACAACGCATCAGCGGACTTCACCACGTTCAGTTGTCCATTCCCGCTGGCGGAGAAGCGCAGGCGCGACAGTTTTACGGCGTATTGCTTGGCTTGACCGAAATTGCGAAACCTGCGCGGCTCGCAGCGCGCGGAGGAGTCTGGTTTCAATGCGGCTCCCTTCAATTGCATCTTGGAGTCGACGCTGATTTCGCGCCGGCGAAGAAAGCGCACCCCGGATTGTTGGTCGGGAATCTGTCCGAACTGATCGCCGCACTGACTGCGAGCGGCCATGAAGTCAAATACGACGCCGAACGCTTGGCCGGATTCGATCGAGCGTTTACCGCTGATCCATTCGGCAACCGAATCGAGCTGCTGCAATTACTCGACGTTGAGCGCGACTAGGCACGCTGCGGATCGGTGCCGATCTGACCGTCCCAACGCGGCGCCAGTTGATGCTCGATGTGCAGCAGATCGAGCACGCGCGCCAGCGTGTGATCGACCATTTGTTCGAAGCTTTGCGGCCGCAGATAAAACGCCGGCAACGGCGGAAAAATGATGCCGCCCATCAGCGTTACGGCCTCCATGTTGCGAATGTGCGCCAGGTTCAACGGCGCTTCGCGCGGCAGCAAGACGAGGCTGCGGCGCTCTTTCAAACAAACGTCGGCTGCGCGTGAGATCAGATTGTCGGCGTAGCTGTGGGCGACGGCGGCCAGCGTCTTCATCGAGCACGGTGCGATCACCATGCCATCGGTCTTGAACGATCCGCTGGCCAGCGCGCCACCGACATCGCCGACGCTGTGAACGACGTTGGCCAACGCTTCGATATCGGCACGCTTCAGATCGAGTTCCTGGTGCACGTTCAACACGCCTGCTGGCGATAGCAGCAGATGTGTTTCGACCCCGAGCGTGCGCAAGTGACGCAACAGTTGCACGCCGTAGATCGCGCCCGTGGCGCCGGTGATCGCAACGATCAGGCGCCGCATCAGCCTGATGCAAAGCTACTGCGCGTCCCGATCTTGCGTCTGCGGTGCTCAACGTACATTCGTACGCCTGCGCTCCTCGACGCAACCTCGGGGCTGCTCGCTACGCTTTTCACCAGGCTGCCTTCTTATACGACCTTGGCGTCCTTCAGCAGCGTCTGCAGCTCGCCCGACTCGAACATCTCGGTCATGATGTCGGAGCCACCGACGAATTGACCGTTGACGTACAACTGCGGAACGGTCGGCCAGTTGGAAAAGTCTTTAACACCCTGGCGCACGTCATCGTCATCGAGTACGTTGACGGTGATCAGATTCTTGACGCCGGACTGTTTAAGCAGGGCAATCGCGCGCCCCGAGAACCCGCATTGGGGAAACTGCGCCGTGCCCTTCATGAAGAGCACTACCGGGTTATCGGACACTGTTTTCTTGATGAAGTCTTCGGGGGTCATGGCGTGTCATTCAGGTTAGATTTTCCGAGTGTAGCGAGCGGCTACGACAGGTCAAACGACGGCGGTACGCGCTAGGGTCACCCGCTCGATGCTTGCGAAATCCGCTTCCGTCCGCACATCGCACCAGCCGTGCGTGGCGAACAGATCACGCACCGCATCTGCCTGGTCATGGCCGTGTTCCAGCACAAGAAAGCCTCCCGGCACGAGATGCGACGGCGCACCTTCGATGATCGCTTGAAGGCACGCCAGGCCGTTGCCTTCAGCCACCAGCGCCGGCATCGGCTCAAAAGGAAGCGCGTCGAGATGAGGGTCACCGACGGCTACGTAGGGCGGATTACTGACAATCAAGTCGAACCGCTGATCGGGCACGGCGGAGAACCAACTTCCATGGTGGAACGTCACGTTGTGCGCCTGCCATTTTTCCGCGTTCCCGCGCGCGACGCCGATCGCCTGCTGCGACAGATCGCTCGCGGTGATTCGCCATGCCGCGCGCTCGAGCGCGAGCGTGATCGCGATGCAACCGGAGCCGGTTCCAAGATCAACGACGTGCGCTTCGTCAGGCAATCCGAGGGCTAGCACGATTTCGACAAGCAACTCGGTTTCCGGTCGCGGTATCAGCACGGCGGGAGACACCGCAAACATGCGACCGTAAAACTCCTTTTCGCCCAACAAGTAGGCGAGCGGCTCGCCACGCTTGCGCCGCTTGACGAGCTGCGCGAACCCGCGCATGTCTTCGGAGGCGACGCGTTGTTCCGGTCGCATGACCAGCCGCTCTCGCGCAACGCCAAGCTGATGCGCGAGCAGTGCGCGCGCTTCGAGTGTGGGCAGCGTGCTGGCGCTCAACAAGTCGCCGACGCGCAGCTCGCCGACGGCTGAGTCTTCACTGGACGGCATCGCCCAGGGCCGCCAGCAATTCGGCTTGATGCTCGGCGGCCAACCTTTCGGTCAGCTCGTCGAGGTCGCCGTCCATGATCGCGTCGATTTTGTACAGCGTCAGATTGATCCGGTGATCAGTCACGCGGCCTTGCGGAAAATTGTAGGTGCGGATGCGCTCCGAGCGATCGCCCGAACCGATCAGGGTCTTGCGCGTCGATGCTTCCTTCGCCTGCTGCTCGTGCGATTGTTGATCCTTGATCCGCGCCGCCAGGATCTTCATCGCGCGCTCGCGGTTCTTGTGCTGCGATCGATCGTCCTGGCATTCGACGACGATGCTGGTGGGTAGGTGCGTAATGCGTACCGCGCTCTCGGTCTTGTTGACATGCTGCCCGCCGGCGCCGGAAGCGCGAAATACATCGATCCGAATCTCGGAGGGATCGATCTTCACGTCATCGATCTCGTCGGCCTCGGGTAGCACGGCCACCGTGCACGCCGATGTGTGGATGCGCCCCTGAGCTTCGGTCGCCGGTACGCGTTGCACTCGATGGCCGCCCGATTCGAACTTCAGCTTCGAATAAGCGCCAGTGCCGACCAGCCGCACGATGACTTCCTTGTAGCCGCCCATGTCGGATGGGCTTTCTGAAATCATTTCGCTGGTCCAGCGGTGACGCTCGGCATAGCGCAGGTACATGCGCAATAGATCGCCCGCGAACAGCCCGGATTCGTCGCCGCCGGTGCCGGCGCGAATCTCCAGAAAGATGTTGCGGTCGTCGTTCGGATCCTTGGGCAGCAGCAACCCTTGCAGCTCGCCTTCGAGCGCTGCGATGCGGGCCTTGGAAGCGTCGACCTCTTCTTCGGCGAGCGCTTTCATCTCCGGTTCGGAGAGCATCTGTTGCGCACTCTGCAGGTCGCTCTCGGCACGCTTGTAGACGTGGAATCGACTGACGACCGGCTCGATTTCCGCGCGCTCCTGGCCGAGCGAGCGAAATCGGTTCATGTCGCGCGCCGCGTGTTCGGCCGACAGGTGCACATCAATTTCATCGAGCCGCTTCGCAAGCTGCTCGAGTTTGGTTCTCATTGAGGGTTTCATAGGTGATAGCTCGTTGCATGTGCGAGCCGCGGGCTCGCACACGCGGTCTAACCTATCTTACTCCGAATAGAAACGCGCGAGCAGCGCCTGCAGTTGCGCATGCTCGGCGTCATCGCCGGCGGCGCGCAGCGCGCTCATCGGGTCGTGCAGAAACTTATTTGTCAACGCATGCGACAGCTGTTCGATCACGCGCTCGGGCGGCTCGCCCTTGGCGAGCAGTTTCAACGCGCGCTGCAGCTCACGCGTGCGCAACGCGTCGGCACGGCCATGCAGGTCCTGGATCGTCGGCACCGCGCGCCGCACCCTGATCCATTCTTCGAAATCGCGTACGCGCGATTCGATGATCGCTTCGGCCTGTGCGACCGCGGCTTGCCGCGTGTCATTGCCGCTCGCCACGACCTTGCCGAGATCGTCGACGGTGTGCACGTAGACGTCGTCGAGCCGCGCCACTTCGGGCTCGACGTCGCGCGGTACCGCCAGATCGACGATGAACATAGGCTTGTGCCGGCGTGTGCGAATCGCGCGCTCGACCATCCCGAGTCCGATGATCGGCAGCAGGCTAGCGGTGCACGACACGACGATGTCGAACTTTGCCAGCGCGTCGGGCAGGTCGCCGAGCTTCATCGGTTTTCCATGCAGCCGCGCGGCGATCGCTTCGGCGCGATCGAGCGTGCGATTTGCCACGGTGATCGACTTAGGTCGTTGCGCGGCAAAGTGAGTTGCGGTCAGGTCGATCATCTCGCCGGCGCCGACGAACAACACGTGGCTCTCGGCGAGCTCGCCGAAAATCTTGCGCGCCACACGTACCGCAGCCGCCGCCATCGATACCGACTGGGTGCCGATCTCGGTCGTCGAGCGAACCTCTTTCGCGACGGCGAACGTGCGCTGGAACAGATGATTCAGCATCAGGCCCAGCCCGCCGGCGTTACGCGCGAGCTTCTCGGCCTCCTTCATCTGTCCAAGGATCTGCGGCTCGCCCAACACCATCGAATCGAGGCCGCTGGCGACTCGGAATGCATGCCGTACGGCATTCACGTGCGGCAGAACGTACGAGTGTCGATGCAATTCGTCCAGATCCAGTTGCCGTTCGGTAGCGACGAACTGGTGCAGCGCCTGCTGCGCGATATCGGGCTCTTCGACGGCGCAATAGAGCTCGGTACGGTTGCAGGTTGAAACGATCGCGGCCTCGCTCACACGGCCGCCGGCCGGTGCGCTCAAGCGCTCGCGCAGGCGACCAATCGTCGCGCCGACTTCGTCGGCGAGGAAAGCGACTCGCTCGCGCACTGCGAGCGGCGCTGTCGTGTGGTTAAGCCCGAGGGTAAGGAGCTGCATCGACGATCGCGTTGGCCGCTATCGCGCGCCTGGATCCTTGTTTGCACTGCGGAATTATAGGGGCGCCATACTGCCGCAGGCTCGACTGAAAACGACGATCAACGGCTGTCCCCCGTAGTTAATCGGATTACCATGCTGCGGCGCACGCCCTGGTTTGCCGGCGCACGCTGAGCGTTAACTCGACTGCCGGAGCCCAGGTTTGAATACCCCTGTTTTCTTGCCGATCCTGCTCGGCACCAATCGAAAATTACGCAGAAGTGTGCATGTCGCGCGGTGGTTGCACGGCGCAATGTCGGCACGTCCTGATATTGAAACCGAGCTGTTCGACGTCGCGGAGTTTTCGCTGCCGCAGGATGACTACGGGATGGACATCAAGGATCAGTTTCCGCAGTGGCGCGACACGATAATTCGCGCCGATGGGCTGGTCATCGTCACGCCTGAGTACAACCATGGCTATCCGGGTGCGCTAAAAGGCGTGCTCGACTTACTGTTAAAGGAATATGTACACAAGGCGGTTGCATTTGTCGGGGTCTCGGCCGGGCCCTGGGGCGGAACGCGCGTGATCGAGGCGATGGTGCCGATGGTGCGGGAGCTAGGGCTTGCGGTGACATTTACCGACCTTCATTTTCCGACCGTGCGGAGCAAGTTCGACGCTACGGGCAAGTTGCTTGACGACGCTTACGAGAATCGAGTCCGCGGATTTCTCGACGAGCTGGTATGGATGAGCCGTACCCTGAAATGGGGGCGCGCTAATCTGCCTTCGAAGCACCATCCAACGCCTTTGAATTAACGATCGTATCGCTGATGTCATCTACTGCGGTTGCGGTGAGGCGCGCCGGCCGATCGAAGGCTAAATCCGCTGGCGCGAGCTCTGGGGTAATACCGGCGACGCGGCGCGACATTGCGCGAATTGCAAGCGACTGCCGCAAGCTGGTCACGCGCCGCGCAATGATCTCGGCCGGCGCGTCGGTGCTGCCGCTGCCAGGGGTCGACGTCGCGGTCGATATCACCGTGCTGCTTCAGATGATCGAGCAGATCAACGAACGCTTCGGCCTGACCCCGCAGCAGATCGAACAACTCGCGCCGCAGAGGCGACTGTTTGCCTACAAAGCGGCGATGGCAGTAGGGAGTGCATTGATTGGCCGAATCG
Organism: uncultured beta proteobacterium; assembly: GCA_963786295.1. Classification (GTDB taxonomy): domain Bacteria; phylum Pseudomonadota; class Gammaproteobacteria; order Burkholderiales; family Burkholderiaceae_F; genus JACCZX01. The sequence continues at coordinate 137,676 of CAWAYV010000011.1, forward strand.
TCACGCGTGAGCTGGTGATCATGTTGCTGAAAACGGTGGGAGTGCGATTAAGTGTCAAACAGGCGGCCAAGTACGTTCCGTTCGCGGGCCAGGCGGTCGCAGCATCGCTATCGTTTGCCGCGCTAAAGGCGCTCGGCGACCGTCACGTCGAAGACTGTGTACGGGTCGCCGAAACCTTGATTGATCTGCGCGACGATAACGTCGTCGCGAGCTACTAGATGATCTTGTCTTTCGCGAGCGTCTCGTTGATCGTCTTCGCGAAATCCTGAATCGTTTGCTGCATCGAGCTGGTCGGCACAGTGGTCGACGAGCCCGACCATAGCAACAGGTAGTCCTTCGCATCGAACAGTCGCGTATCGACCAGCACGTTTTGCACGGTATAAACGCTCGGCGGAAACGCGTACGCGGCGGACCAGTAGCTGTGGTAGTAGCCATAGAAACCAGGCCATCCAAAACCCCACGGCGGGCCGGCGACATACCCAGGTGAAACCCGCACTTCATTGCTGACGCTGATGGTGCGCGAAATCAGCACCGCATCGGCGCCGACTTGCGAAACTGCCGCCTGAATCGCCTGCTGCTCAGCCGGTCCATCATCCGGCAACGATTTGTACGACTGCACCGCCTTTACGCCGCGCAAGGCGAGCTGCGCCACCATCGCGTCTTCGTAGATCCGACGCGCGGTCGAATCGCGGTTGATCCCCATCACCATCACGCTTTTAACCGGTAGACGGTTGCCGGCCTGCGGGTTAACCCACTGCGCATTGATCGCTGTGCTGGCAGCACAACCCGACAACACCAGTACGGCTGCGCCCAACAGAGCCACGCCCGCTAATCGTCTGTTCATGGTCGTCTCCTAGTTTTCGTAGCGGCCCGTTTCATAGCGTCCTAAGCGCACCTGCGTGTTGCCGGGCTTCAGATGGCGTGTCGATGGCATTACCAGCACGGTGTCATCGTATGGCGCCGACCACACCGTTTCGCCATCGCGTGCAATGGGCATGCCGGCCTTGGGAACGATTCCCAGCCCTTCGATCGGCACGACGAACTCAAAGTTCATCGACTTCGCCACCACGGGCTCAGTGACGCGAATCACTCGCTGCCGCGCCGGCGGTTTGACTTTCAGCCTCGACTTAATCGAGTCAAACGGCACGCTTCCCGTGGCCGCCAGAAAGCGCAGCATCGTATCGACCGCGACGTCAACGGCGGGCTTTTCCCAATGTTGGCCGCACTCGATTAGCACCGCCGCTCGCGGACTCGCCGGATCATTGAAGCTGCCGCGGTCGCGCATGCGTACGCCAGCAGGGTGGCCGGTATCGAGCAGCAGATCGGCAGGCAACCCGACCTTGCGCGCCAGATCGACGTGTTTGTCGATCATGCCGCATACCATGATCGGCCGACACGGCTCGTGCATCGAGTGAATGTCGAGCAGAAAGTCGGCCGTGTCGACAAACGGCTGCAGCTGGCGCGCGCGGCGCAGTTCGGCTGAATCGCGCGGGCCGAACAGAACATCGTCGGCCCATACGCGGTTGTAGTCCTCATCGATATAGCGTGACGCGTCCGGGTCGTCGAAGTCGAAACGTGCATAGGCATCAACGTTGGCAAAAGCGACGATCAGCTTGCCCGCGTTCGGCTTGATCTGCTCGCGCAACAGGTAATCGAGCGCATGCGCGCCGCAGAACTCGTTGCCGTGCGTCAGCGCTTGCACCATCACCGTCGGCCCGGCGCGTCCGGAGTCGATCACGCGTACGTAATCGATTCCCGTGTTGCCTTGCTTGTATTTCGTGATGTCGGGCGGCTGCACCTCGACTGGATGATGGCCGCGCACAGGTTCAGCCACACGTTCGGCCACGGCGTCCTTCCTTTCCGATGTAGTCGATGATCGCTTCGATCAAATTGTGCAGCGTGCGCTGCAGCGATGCAAAACCGGCATTGCGTTCGCGCTTTGCCTCGTCCATGTAGAGCCGCTTGTTGATTTCGAGCTGCAGGCTATGGCGCCCGGCGACAGGCTTCGAATACGCCTTGACCAGCTCGACGCCCTTATACGGATCGTTGACGCTAACGCTGTGGCCAGTCGCGGCCAACGCGGCGCGCACGAACTCGGTGAACGCCGGATCGCATGTCGTGCCATCGCGATCACCGAGAACGAAGTCCGGTCGTGGGGTTCCTTCGCCGCCTTCGCCCATCGGACCGGCCACCGAATTCATCGAATGACAGTTGATGTGATAAACGACGCCAAAGTTCGCGTGCGCCCGATCGATCGCGTCGCGCAGCGCGCGATGGTACGGCGCGTGGCAGCGCTCGATACGGCCAAGCACTTCATCGACCGTCAGCTTGCGTCCGTAAATTGCGCGGCCGTCGTCCAGCGTGCGCCAAATCAGCGCCTTGCCGATGCGCGCCTTGCCACTCGGTACATGCGTGTGTGGCCAGGCTCCGCCTTCGATCAAGTCGAGGTCGATGTCGCCCGCATGGCGGTTCGGGTCCAGATAGGTGCGCGGTGTTAGCGCTGCGAGCAGAGGAACACCCAGCTCTGTAGCCGGCATATACAGCTCGTCGACGAAGCAATCCTCGCCGTCGCGCAAATCAAATTCCGAAACAACCGCATCGAAGTCGGCGGGAAACTGGAAGCCGGAGTGCGGCGAGTCGAGTACCAGCGGAACGCGCGGTGCCCCGGTGCCATGCAAGCGAAAAGTTGTGTCCTTCATTGCAACGAAACCGTTCTCACATCATTCAAATGGCACGCCGACCAGCGCGCCGGCGCAATCTCGCGCAACGCTGGCACCTCGGTCGAACAGCGCGGCATCGCGTGCGGGCAGCGCGGATGAAAGTGGCAGCCCGGCGGCGGCGATGCGGGAAGTCCCTAGCTTAGCCCGCCCGTAGGCACGGCGTGTGCAACTTTGCCGAGGCGCGCCGCTTCACGACACTCTCAAGTTGGCGTAGCGTGCGGCGTGCCAGCCGTTCTTAGAGTTAACTATGGCGAAACCACGCGAAGACACCCGTAAACCAGCAGCGAAATCAAGACCTGTGCTGCCGGATGTCTCAGCGCGCGACTTGTCGCCCGACCATTCCGAAATAGAGCTGGCTGCGTTGATCGACGATGCGGTACCGACGCGCGGCTACCAGATGCTGCCGATGGTTGGGCTCGGAGGTTCGGCCGGCAGCATTCAGCCGCTGCAGACATTCTTCCGTGAGATGCCGCCCGATTCGGGGTTGGTGTTTGTCGTGATCCTGCATCTTTCGTCCGAGCACGAAAGCACGCTTGCACAAGTAATTCAGACTGCGACGGCGATGCCCGTCGTGCAGGTCAACGGCACCGAAAAAGTCGAGGCGAATCGTGTCTACGTAATTCCGCCAGGAAAACAACTTGCAGCGGCGGATGGTCGGCTCGAGATTGCCGACCTGCCCTCTGAGCGCGGGCGGCGCGTGGCAGTCGATCTCTTTTTTCGCACGTTGGCCGATACGCACGGCCCGCATTCGGCGGCCATCGTACTTTCGGGTGCCGACGGCGACGGCGCGATTGGCATCAAGCGCATCAAGGAACGCGGCGGGCTCACGATCGCGCAGGACCCCGACGAAGCTGAACACGCGGGCATGCCGAGCGCTGCGATCGCCACCGGGATGGTCGACTGGGTGCTGCAGGTGGCGGCGATGCCGGCGCGGCTGGTCAAGTATCACGAGCTGGCAAGCCGCCTTAAATTGCCGCCCGAAATTGGACCACAGCCGGCGAAGCCGGCGCCGTTGCACCCGTCTGTCGCCGAGGCCGAGCTGGCGCTGCGCGACGTGCTGACGTTCCTGCGCACGCGCACCGGGCGCGATTTTTCGTATTACAAGCGGGCGACGATTCTGCGCCGGATCGGTCGTCGCTTGCAGGTGAACGGCATCGACGATCTGCCGACTTACCTGGAATTCCTGCGCACGAATCCGGGCGAAGCCGGCGCGCTGTTGCAGGACATGTTGATCAGCGTGACGAATTTCTTTCGCGACCGCGAAGCGTTCGATGCGCTGGCACTTGAAATACCCGGCCTGTTCAGGGGTAAGGGTCCGAGCGACTCGGTGCGCGTGTGGGTGGCGGGGTGCGCCACCGGGGAAGAGGCTTATTCAATCGCGATGCTGTTGTACGAACACGCGCGCACGCTCGACGCTCCGCCGCAGATCCAGGTCTTTGCGACCGATTTGGACGAAGACGTCATCAAGAGCGCGCGCGACGGAATCTATCCCGATGCGATTGCCGCCGACGTTTCCGAGGAGCGGCTGCGGCGCTGGTTCCTGAAGGAGGTGCATGGCTATCGAGTGCGCCGCGAGATTCGTGAGCTGGTGTTGTTTGCATTGCACGATCTGCTGAAGGATTCGCCGTTTTCGCGGCTCGATCTGGTGTCGTGCCGGAACCTGTTCATTTACCTTGACACCTCCGCCCAGTCACGGGCGTTCGACATCTTTCACTTTGCGTTGCGACCAGGCGGGCGCTTGTTCCTGGGCATGTCCGAATCGATCGACAACGATAGCGGGCTTTTTGCGGTCATCGACAAGAAGTACCGCCTGTACGAACAACGGCCTGCAGCACGCGCGACGTTTCCGGTGCCTCTCGGTAGCAGCACGCTGGCGCGATCGTTTGAGCTGAAGGAAAAATCAGGCGAACGGCCGGCGGTTCCCAAAACAAACGGTGGCGCAGCCCGTGTCGGGGTGGCCAGCTTGCGCAGTGAGTTGGAGCGTGGGCCGAGCTTCGGCGAGCTGCATTACAGATTGATCGAGCGCTTTGCACCGCCGTCGGTCGTTGTCAACAAGGCTTACGACATCGTTCACCTGTCCGACAGTGCCGGCCGCTTTCTGCAGTTCTCCGGCGGCGAGCTGACGCGCAACCTGCTTCAACTGGTGCACCCGATGTTGCGCCTTGATCTACGCGCAGCGTTATTCACTGCAGTGCAGTCGAAGGCGCCTGCCAGCGCGTTCAACGTGCAAATGGAAGTCGATGGAGAGCCTGTCGCCATAAACGTTCGGGTTTCACCCGCGACCGATCTCGCGCCGGATTACCTGCTGGTTGTATTCGAGGCGCAGGCGGGCATACCTGGCGCTCGGGAAGATCGTGCGCGCAACGCACAGTCGGATGCGGTGGCTCAGCATTTGGAGCGCGAACTCGAAACGACCAAGTCGCAACTGCGCGAAACCGTCGAGCAGGCTGAATCGTCAACCGCCGAGCTCAAAGCCAGCAACGAAGAATTGCACGCGATGAACGAGGAGCTGCGCTCTGCAACCGAGGAACTTGAGACCAGCCGTGAGGAACTGCAGTCGATCAACGAGGAGTTGACGACGGTCAATCTGGAACTAAAGAACAGGGTCGAAGAGCTGGGCTCGGCCAACGCGGACCTGCACAATCTGATGGCAGCGACCGCGATCGCGACCATTTTTCTTGACCGCGATCTGCGCATCATGCGTTACACGCCACCTGCGGTCGAGCTGTTTAGCCTGATCCCGACCGATATCGGCCGTCCGCTGACCGATCTGACGCATCGGCTCGAATATCCAGAAATGGAACGCGATGCAAAACGCGCGCTCGGCGAGCTGATGCCGGCAGAGCGCGAAGTGCGGACATCCGACCGTTGGTATATCGCGCGTGCGCTGCCTTACCGGTCTGCCGATGAGCGCATCGGCGGCGTGGTATTCACGTTCGTGGACATTACCGCGCGTCGGCGGGCCGAAGACGCGCTGCAGGAGTTACAGGCCGAGCAAGCTGCCGATCTGGCGGCCATGCTGCGGCTGCAGGATTTCAGCGCCCGTCTGCTGGGTACGGCCGAGCTGCCGTTGGTCCTGAGGCAGGCGCTTGACGCGACAGTTGAGCTTCAGCGCGCCGATTTTGGCTGCGTTCAACTCTACAACCGCGCCTCGCGCAAGCTGGAGATCGTCGCGCACCGCGGGTTCGACAATGCGTCTCTCGAGCGGATCCGAAACGTCGATCTAGAGCGAGCGGCCGCGAGCGGCCGCGCGATTACAAATCGTGAACGCGTCATTGTCGAAGACGTCAACGCCGACTCGCTCTATGCGCCGCTGCGCGAGCTCGCTGCGCAAGTGGGTTATCGGGCAGTACAGTCGACGCCGCTGTTCGACCGTAACAACGATCCGCTGGGCGTGCTGACGACGCACTTTCGCGCGCCGCATCGGCCATCTGATCGCGAGTTGCGGCTGACCGATCTATACGCGCGCCAGGCTGCGGATGTGATCGGTTTCAAATTGACCGAGCAAAGTCTGCGCGATTCAGAAGAGCGATTTCGCGCGATGGTCGAGCAGACCGCGCTAGGCGTTGGGCAATGTGCGTTTACCGGACGGTTCATGTTCGTCAACCAGCGGTTGTGCGAAATGGCCGGCCGCACTTCGCAGCAGATGCACCACCTGCGTTTTCAGGACATCACACACCCGGATGATTTGCCCGACAACGAAGAAATGTTCGCTCGAATGGCACGTGACGGCGCGCCGTTCGAAATGGAAAAACGGCTGCTGCGGCCCGACGGTAGTGCCGTGTGGGTCAACATCAGCGCATCGGTATTGCGCGATCGCAATGGCAGGCCGTATGCGGCAACGGCTCTGGTGCTCGATCTGACCGAACGCAATCGCGCCCGGGAGGCATCGCGCGCGAGCGAGGAGCGGCTGCGGCTAGTGGTAGAAAACGCACGCGAGTATGCGATTTTTTCCACCGATCTCGAGCGGCGAGTGACCAGCTGGAACTCAGGCGCAGAACGCCTGATCGGCTATGAAGAGGATGACGTCATCGGGCAAAGCGCTGACGTTATCTTTACGCCCGAAGACCGGGCTGCTGGAGTGCCCGAACAAGAAGCGCGCGCGGCGTTTGCCGATGGCCGTGCGGCCGACGAACGCTGGCATCTACGCAAGGATGGCAGCCGGTTTTGGGGCAGTGGCGTCATGATGGCGATGCACGATGCCAACCAGAACACGGTCGGTCTGATCAAAATTTTCCGCGACCAAACCGAGGCGCGCGAAGCTGCGGAGACGTTAGCGCGTAGCCGCACTGAACTCGAGCAGGCATTGCAGGCTAACAAGATCGCGCGTGATGAGCTGGAAGCTGCCAGCCGAGCAAAGGATCGTTTCCTTGCAGTGCTGTCGCACGAACTACGGACGCCGCTGACGCCGGTTGTGATGGCCGTACAGACGCTTGCGCGCCGCCACGATTTGCCGGAGCCGGCGCGCGATGCGCTGGAGATGATTCGCCGCAACGTGAAGATTGAGTCGCATTTGATCGACGATCTGCTCGATCTGACGCGGATCTCACGCGGACGGCTCGAAATTGTTCCCGAGCCGATGGATGTGCACGCCGCCGTCAGGGGTGCGGCCGAAATCTGCCAATCCGACATCCGGGCCAAGAATCAAAAGCTGACCCTTGCACTCAAGGCGACGCAGCATCAAACACAAGGCGACAACAATCGACTGCAGCAAGTCGTTTGGAATCTGTTGAAGAACGCGTCAAAGTTCACCCGGCAGGGTGGCGAAATTCGCGTCACAACCCACAGCGAGGATGGCCGTATTTTCATAGCGGTGTCGGACACCGGCATTGGAATCGAACGCGACGTGCTGCCGTCGATTTTCGATGCGTTTACGCAAGGAGGGGAGTGGATCTCGCGTGAATTCGGGGGCCTAGGCCTCGGACTTGCTATCTCCAAGGCAACGGTCGAGGCACATGGTGGTGCCATTCGGGCCGAAAGCGGCGGCCGCGGGCAAGGTGCAACTTTTACCGTGGAGTTGCCCGTGGTCTAGGCTCACAAAAATGGCCATTGCAGAACAGGACAGTAAGGACACTTCCAGGCAAAGACGGGCGGTTGCTCCGTTGCGCGTTTTTGTCGTCGAAAACCATGTGGACACGCGTGAATTTCTGAGATTCATGCTGGAGGAACTTGGCCATACCGTCCTTGTGGCCGACACGATGGCCAAGGCGCTACGTGATGTGCCTGCGGCCAACTGCGACGTTTTGATCTCCGATATCGGACTGCCGGATGGCGATGGCTGGGAGCTGTTAGGCCGGCTCGATTTGCCGCGGCCGATTTACGCGATTGCGATGAGTGGTTTCGGCATGTCGTCCGACCGTGTGCGTAGCAAGGGTGTGGGGTTTCGACATCATTTGGTCAAGCCGATGGAGCTTGAGCAGCTCGAGAGCATCTTGAGTAGTGCGGCGGAGGAATTGCACCGCTCCGATCAGGCTGAGGTCAGAGACCGAGGGCGTCTCGCCGCGGGTGCAAAAGCAGGCTGAACTGATGGCGTAGTTTGAGGTGGCGCTGGCTCGCCCCGCATCGATTTTGCCTCGCTGACGCGAGTCAAATCTTGGTGGCCAAGGGCGGAATCGAACCACCGACACAAGGATTTTCAGTACGCCCAGTGGCTACTTGATTTTAAGTAAATCAACGATGTACGAGGACGCCCGTTGCGTCTTTTGCAGTACTGTGCACCACCATTAACAACTCAGTTACGCAAAACTCACGCGAGGCAACTGGGTTACCGAACTCATATGGCTAGCGGATTGGCCGGGTCGGCAGGCCACAGCTCGCATGAGAACGCGCCCGACCCCGGACGTGATCCGCCGAGCGGTCGTTGACTATTAGTAACGGATACGTTACCATATCTATGGTTATCAGAGTTGAAGAGTACGTTCGCGAAGATGGCTCGATCCCTTATAGGGACTGGTTCAACGGCCTTGATCCGCAGAGCGCTGCCAAGGTTACGACCGCCAAGCTGCGGTTGGAACTTGGCAACACCTCGAGGATCAAGTGGTTCGGAGGCATGGGCGAGTACGTAATCGATTGGGGGCCGGGCTTCCGGATCTATCTGGCCAAGGACGGAGACCACCTGATCGTGTTGTTCGGAGGTGGCACCAAGCGTGGACAGCAGCGCGACATTGATCGAGCAAAGGAATTGTTGACGGAATACAAAGCGCGCAAGAAGACGGCTCTTAAATTGAACCCGCCTGAGGGCGGACAGCGCAAGAGGTAGCAGCTATGGCACTGACACGAGACTTCAAGCAAACGGTGGTGGAGCGCGTCAATCGCGATCCCGCCTTCGCACAAGCGTTGCTGGACGAGGCAGCCACGCTGTTTCTAAATGGTGATCCGGAACCGGCAAGGCTGATTCTGAGGGATCTTGTCAACGCGACGATCGGCTTCGAGCAGCTCGCCACTATGACCGACACGCCGAGCAAGAGCCTGCATCGCATGCTTTCGCCAGCCGGCAATCCGACTATGGATAACCTCGCGATAATTTTCAAAGTCATGCGTGTGAGCCTGAATGTCAATTTGGAGGCGCGTTCGATCGCTGCATAGGCTGCCTTGAAGAAAGTAGTTGCTACGAATCGCCGATCGCTCCGATCGGATGAGGTGTGGTTGTGCCCGACGATGCTGAGTACGGTCCTGGACTCCCTCGATTCGTTAATGGGACGGCCAGTGCTCGTAGTGTTGCGCAAGGGTTTGGTATCGATCGTGGACGATCATCGAGGCGACACGTACCGCGCGGTGTACGTAGTGAACGTCGGCGACTGCATCCACGTGCTTCATGCATTTCAGAAGAAGTCGAAGTCTGGGATCAGCACGCCGAAGGAAGACGTGGAACTCGTCGAGAAGCGATTGAAGGCGCTGCTTGCTCGGCACGGGGCAGTGCATAGGAGGTGAAACGTGGGGCAGAAGGTTCGCAAGCGCGGCACAGACAACGTTCTCGTCGACCTCGGGTTCGAGGACGCCAAGGAACTTACGGCCAAGGCGACATTGGCGTTGAAGCTGAACCGAATTCTGGAAGAGCGCAAGCTGACGCAGGTCGAGGCGGCCGAGCTTCTTGCTATGCCGCAGTCGAAGGTCTCGCAGATCAAGAACTACAAACTACAGAACATTTCGCTCGAGCGCCTGATGCAGGCACTTGTTGCCCTCGACCAGCGTGTTGAGATTCTCGTTCGAGCGTCGCGACGGCAAGAAGATGCAGCCATTGCCGTAGCGGTCTAGGTCTACTCGCGTCTTAACAGGAAGGTGCGCACCGCTCAGCGAGAATCACAACGCATTATTCCGCCGCCGAGCTTTCCAAGCTCATCGAGGCGGCGAATCATGTATGCGAAGTAGGTTAGCGAAGGCCAGAGCTGGTTGTGTTGCAACGAGATCGGTGACCTAGCTCACGCAAAACTCCCGCAAGGGCTTTTGACAATGCGGGAGCGACTTTGCAAGTGATTGATTGTTTGGTGGCAAGGGCGGAATCGAACGCGACCGAGCTTGTAGAGTAAATCAACGATATACGAGGACGCCCGTTGCGTCTTTTGCAGCACAGCGCACCACCATTCACGATTGTCTTACGCAAAATTCACGCGCAGTACGGCCAAGCACCAGGCGTTGCACAGCGTACGCGTACCCAATCTGGATGGCGTCGGTGAATCACTGTCGATCAGGCCGATTACCGCCGCCGTCAGATATGCTGCCATGCCACGATCGCCGATTGAGGTGCGCAAGCTAGCTCGCCAAACTGGTGGCGCTTGACCACCGGTAGAACAGTGAGCTGCGCGGTTTCCTTTCTGTGCGAAGACCGCAGTGGCGCGGTACGCGCGGCCGTCTGCTGCCGGATTCTTCGAAATGTCCTGCGCAGATCGGTATTCGAGGCGGAGTAGTACTTGAAACTCGGATCGAGAATTGATTTCATGGCTGCACTTCGGAGACACGCATTAGATGTGTGCGTCCGCCTGCTTCGGGCGACGATGGGCTTGGTGCACGAAAGTCAGGCGCACTGGGGCGCACGCGGGCCTTTATGGCCGCGACGATGTGTGTGGCGCGTGCACGAGCATCGTTGCGGCGGTCTGGCCCAAGGCGTGCTCCGAGATCCTCCATCTTGGATAGCACAACGATCTGCAGCTCTTGCGGGAGTTCGGATTGCGAGGCGATCTGCAGCCACGCATACGCCTCGACCAGATCGCGCTTGGCGGCTCCGCGCGCGAGCTCGTCGCTCACCCGCACCATCGCGGGTGCGAATCCTGACTCGGCCGCATCGTGGTACAGCGCTCGCGAGACGCGAAGATCGCGCGCCGTGCCAAGGCCGTTTTCAGCCATAACCGCAGCGCTATACATGCTGTGCACGTTGCCGTACGCAGCAGAACGCTGAAACCAGCGAAACGCATTTGTATAGTCGCGAGGAACACCGATGCCGTACAGGTACATCTGCGCCAAGTTGTGCATCGCGCTCGCAGATCCGCCGTCGATGGCCTTCTGGAACCAATCAACCGCCTTGGAATAATCACTCGGAACCTGAACGCCCAGGACGTACATAAGGCCAATCAGGTTCATGGCCTCGACGTCACCGGCTTCGGCGGCGGCAAGTAACGACTGGAGTATGTTCGCGCCCGAGGTCGGGAGTGTGGTCAACGCGGCAGGCTGACGCGCATCCCAGTGCGCGGCGCTCGCCCGTGTCGGCGCTTGCGGGGCGGCTTGTGTCCCCGACATCGCCAGCAGCGCGCCCGCTGCCATTACTGCGAAGCTTGTTCGTGTTGGTTTCATACCCGCAGGGATGGGCTTTCAATGGGATCACGCCGATTGCTGCGGGCTTTCATCGCTGACATGACACACTCCCTGAGCTAGACCGGGACGACCGGATGATTTACTTACTGTCGGTTTGCAGACTACCGGCGACTACGCAGCAAGTCGTCAGCGAATCGTCCGCATTGCGTCTGAATTGTGACCACATTTGCTGCGCATGGCGCTGACACCCTTAACTCCGCCATACGGTCGCGCTTCGATCGTGCTGCCCATTGCAATACAACCTACATCAGCTCTGACTCGGCCGAACAAACTACGTTGGTCAACGGTTAAAAGTTGAATCCAGCACTGATTTGAAATCCGAAATCAGGCGTGTTGTTCACGTTCTGCAGGTTCTCCGTGAAAGCCGCCGATACGTAACCGCGCTGCAGCCGCTGTCGTAATCCAAGGGAAACTTGGTATTTGTTACTGCGCAACTCGTCCAGATCAGTTTGTTCGCCACGCACTGTGCTGCGGCTGACATAGAACTGAGCGATCAGATTGGTGTTTTGGAGCCAGCGAAACTCATAACCGACGATGCCGGTCGGCACGATCTGCGACGAATCGTTGAAGGGTGCGGGGCTTCCGCCGTAGTACACGAGCGCTCCACTCGCATAGAACGCATGACGGCCGGTATACCACTGGGCAGTTAGTTGCGCGCCGACGTCGACGCGGCCAGTCGAGAAGAACTCATCGCCTCCAAGCGGAACTTTGATTGCTGCATCCAGGACAACGTTGAATGAGTTCGGCTTCGGCATCAGCGCATAACGCAGGCCCAGCACCGGATCGAGCAGCCCCCTATCAGAGGGTCGATCGAGCTCCGTGTATTGAATGCCCTTAAGGTCAAACAACAAGTTCACCTGACCACGCGTGAGCCCGGGCCGTCCGTATGGCTCAAAGCCAAACGCGCTATGAAAATTCTCGATCACTCCATCCATCCACCCGCCGTGGTAACTTGCCGCTGACAACGTTGCGTACATTCCGAGGCGATTGGTGATCGGGTAATTGAATGTGACATCGAGCAGCGCGACTTCGGCGTCGACTAGAAATTGCTCGCCGGGCAGCGCCCGGATGTTGGCGACATCAGCTGGGGTGAGCGGACTACGTGGGCGTGACTGCAGATACCGCTCAACGTCTTCGCTCAACGCCCAGGTGTTCTGGTAACCGAAATCGAACTCGATGCTTGGACGCTCGCTGGTCGCGAACGTCGCGGGCGACTGCCGCATGTCGAGCCGAACAAAGCCAAATGGAGTCATATCTCGAACCGGCAGAAGTCCGAAGAAACCTCTCGATCCGACACCATCGGCCGCCCACGCGTGAAGCGGCGGGAGCGCTAGCAGCGCGCTGAGGCACAAAGACCGAGTCAGCCGCAACATTGAGTCGATCCCAGACCACATTTGCAGTGCTCTCTAGTCGCTAGCGAGAGCGTACGAGCGTCCACTCTATGAAGCCACCGTGATAGCTCGCCTCGAATAAGACGGCGTAGATGGCCAAGTAATCGCGCAGCGTCATGCCGGGTCATAGCCACCGCCGCTGTCTATCGGGCCGGCGAATGCGCGGCTCATAGCCACCCTACGCCAAGGCCGATAATCGCCCACAGCAAAATGCCGATTGCAAGACTGACGATGATGCCTTCGGTTACGGCGTGAGTATCTACAGCCTCGTAGCGCGCGTCGGTGTCGTCATCGAAGTAGCTCATGCCGGGAGCTGCACTGTTGCGCGCATGCTCAGGCACAAAACGTGAGTTAGGCGATATTGTCTTCATCGGAGTCCGCAAGAGTCAGTCGAGTAGTTCTCAGGGGTGATGACCGCGATGCGACGAATCTTTCTTAGCGCCCTTCGCGGGTCTTAGCCGCTACTTTCTCTTCGCTGGCCGGCTTACTACGCTTCTTAACCTGAAGCGACGGCGTCGCTCCCAGGGCCTCATAGGTGAACGGGCTATTAAGAGGTTCCGTCGAAGCGCGTTTTCGCTTGTCGGCAGTTTGTTGTTGATCGACAGTGGGTTGTTTGCCAGCACTTTGAGCGCTGGCGTCAAATGTCATCAGCGTCAAGACGCCTGCTGCAAACAATGTGGTGTAACGCATCGCAGATTCCTTCAGTCATTGCTGCGATCGGGATTGATCGAGCATTCATTCGTACGGTAACGACCGACGCGCGGCAAGTCGTCGGAGAACGGTCGTGATTCAGTCGGAATGTGTGGTGCTCGCGCAGACGTTCCGCGCACTTCGTGCAGAGAATGTCGGCGTTTAGGATGCTGCCTTCAGCGAGCGAGCTGACGAGCGTTTGGTAGCTCATCGCTCCTGCCGCGCATCAGATACCGTCAGAAAAATAGGCTGAATGCGGCAAATACAAAGATCGCTAACGCCATCATCAAAACGAATGCCCGCCATCCGTGTTTCGAAAAATCTGCGCCGGATTCGTTCAGCAGGAAACCCGAGAAGCCGCCGATGATGAATGACAGCGAGCCTTCGTTTTCCCAAACGCCTGGGTTGAAGGCGCCGACGATTTCCACCAACGCGATCGCGGTCAGGGTGAAGCCGAGCATTCGAAGCAACCCCGTCAGCGATGGGGCCGTTAACTTGATACCGAGGACATTCATGGTGTGAACCTAGTCGCGCGCGAGGTCGTCGCGTAGCGTGACCATCGCGGCGCAGCGGTGTGAGCTCGTATTGATTTCACTGAGGTGATCGCTTCAGGCAATCAGTTTGGCGTCCGCGAGCGCGTTGATAAGTGCCGTTGCGAACTCGGTGATGGTTTGTTGCATCGACGAGGTCGGAGTGGTGGTCGATGAGCCAGACCACAACAGCGCGAGGTGTTTCACGTCAAAGAGTCGGGTCTCGATCTCCATGCTCTGCACCGCATAGACGTTTGGCGCGGTCGAGAATGTGCCCCACATGCCGTGAAATCCCACAGGGCCGACCGGCATGTAGGAGTAACCGGGAGTCGCGCGGTTGCCAGTGCTCGCGCGAAGCGTGCGCGAAATCAGCACTGCATCCACCCCGGCTTTGCGCATCGTCATCTCGATATCGGGCGGCGGAGCCTGCTCCGAGATCCCGCAGCAGCTTGTACGACGCCCGAGCCTTAATGCCGCGCGCGGCAAACTGCGCGACGATCGTGTCCTCATAGATCCGGCGCGCCGTCGTGTCGCGATTGATGGCGATCACGAGTACGTTGCTGACACGAGCTTGTTTGCCGGCCTCGTGATTGACCCCAATCTCCGTTGGTCTCCGTGGTCGCCGAACCGACCCAAATGACGGCGCATAGGGAGAGAAACAAGAGAGAAGGGACAAGCCCGATTCGGCGCCACAGGTTAGGAATCAAATTCATCAGTTGCTTTTTCGTTAAGCAGCGAACTCCGCTGATACAAGATGCGCTGGCAGATTAGCGGCCACGCGCCGCCGAGTCGTTAGCAAACGGTTGCCATTTGGTCAGACTCTGGTGACTGCTATCGCGCCGCTTTAAAGCGACCATGGATCGATGACAGCGCGCTATCGGCCGATCATCGGATGCACTTGCCGCAGCTATCTAGGTCGCTCTCGGTGCATTGCCCTGCCGCGAGGTGCGGCACGCCGCAGCGAGCGCTGCCCTGATTCGACTGGGCGACGCTACGTCCCTTTGTCACACCAGGTCTGATTCGCGAGCACGTTCGGCGAATTGAGCCAACGCGTTTGCCGTCGCGGCGGCTACGGCGGACGTTGTCCCCGCCTCAAGGGGCGTGCGAAGCTGTGTGCGGCCGGCGCCAACCGGAAGGCCGCGCGCGCTACAAATGAAGCTCCATCGTGCGTCGAGCTCCAACGCCCCGTCGGACGGATCGAGTCTCAGAAACTCGATAGTGAGCTCTGCATCCGCAACGCGGTGTTCACCGCGCAACAGAACGCGAGAGGAGCCGAGTCGCTGCGATAACGCATCGCGCAGCGTGCGCGTAACAGCGTCGCGAAGACGTTCCGCCCACTCGGAATCGTCCGCAACGCGCAGTGTGTTCGCTTTGCGATCGAGGACGACAGCATAGGTATCCAGATATCCAGGAAGTGTGACCGGTCGCAGACTCAGCGTGGCGCGCGAGTTATCGTTCAGCGGTCGCATGGCGGCCGCGAACGATGGCAACGCGACTAGATTAGGCGGACTCGAAGCGCATGCGGCGAGCAATAGGCCAAGCAGGGCAGCAGCGAGTCGGCAGTTTGCTTTCATCATTTGCGCCCTCTGATCAGAACGCTCGGATCGCGGTCTACCCGCTCTGATAGATCGCGCAAGCGTCCCGCGGTTGCCGCGAGGTCGCCCAATGCGTCCTGCAGATCAGTTACGGTTTGGCCACGCGGATCAACCAGCACCTTGATGCCATCGACTGCAGTGTCCGCATTCTGCAGAGTGCCGCGTGCGACAGTGAGCGTGCTCGCCGCCTCGCGGTCGACGTTCTCTGCCAGCTTTTGAACCGAAGCGAGCGTGCTCTGCAGTGATTGCGCGGTCTCAGAGATTGACCGCTGTCCAGTGGCGGAAAAACTGTGCACTTCGCGGTCGACCGTCTTCACAGTCTGGCGCAGATCAGCGAGCAGAGCGGGCAGGCCGTCGATCGTCTGCTTTAACGCGGGGCTGGTGAGCAGCGCGTCCATTGACGCGAGCGTGCGTTGAAGCGCGGCCACCGCGGTCGCAATATCGAGCGTCTGCAACTGGTCCGTGAGCGCTTGAAACGGGCTCGGCACCGTCGGGATCTCGGGCAAATCGAGCGTCTCTCCGAGCCGCAATGCCTTGACACCAGGACGAAAGTCAAGCTCCACCTGAAGCATCCCTGTCACCAAGCTTTGCAAAACAAGCTGTGCCGTAAGGCCGCGTTCGACGAGTGCAGGAAGCGCCTCTTGGGTCCCACTGTTCCCGTGGCGCTGAACGGCTTCGGGTACGAGCTCCATGTTGACTTGCACGATCGAACGAGTCGGATCCGGATCGATCCGGATGCCGATCGATTTGACCTGACCCACGCGTACACCGCGAAAGGTGACCGGAGCGCCTATCTGCAGTCCCGCCACCGATCCGGGGAAATAGCTGACCGCAGTGAAGCGCTGCTTAAACACCGCGCCGCTTCCGAAGAACAGAATCGCCGCCGCGATCAGCGCAAGCGCGCCGAGCACGAAAATGCCGATCAGCGTCGCACTGGGCCGTTTCATCCGATAGGCCTCCGTGTGCTCAGCGGACACGCGTGCCCGCCGTGCAAGGAAGTCTCTGACCTTGCGGCTTTCGGCCGATCGTGCGAGCTCTGCTGGAGAACCGATTGCTACAGGACGGTGCGTCTCACCGTCGAGAAAGATCATCCGGTCGGCGATGCTGTAGAGGCTCTCGAGCTCGTGCGTGACCAGAACGACGGTGATGCCCAGGCCGTCTCGCAAGCTGAGCACGAGCTCGTCGAGGCGGCGCGACGTCAGCGGGTCGAGTCCGGCAGAAGGCTCGTCCAGAAAGAGAATGGCCGGATCGAGCGCAAGCGCGCGCGCGAGTGCTGCGCGCTTGCGCATGCCGCCACTGAGGCTTGCCGGGTAGCGGTGTTCGTCGCCGGCGAGGCCGACCAGCGCGAGCTTGAATCGCGCGAGCTCTCGGCGCGCGGCGACCGTCGAATAGCTTTGCAGATCCATCGGCAGCGTCACGTTCTCGAGCACGGTCATCGATGACCACAGCGCGCTACTCTGGAAGAGAATTCCGAACGGCGGTGGCCCGTCTTGCATGCACGCTTCGAGCGTATGACCGTCGAACAGTATTCGTCCGCTCTGTGCCGGGATAAGCCCCGCCATCGTCTTCATCAGTGTGCTTTTGCCCGAACCGCTGTCGCCGACGATCGCGAAGATCTCGCCCTTTTCGATGCGCGCGCTAATTCCGCTCTGCACCGGCCGCGCCCCATAACCGACGGTGACGTTGTCGATCGCAATACCGAAACCCGCGCGCTCGTCCATGACATCAGACGTGAAGCGCGTTGGCGCACACGGCGAAAACAGCATCGAGCGCAATGATGCCGACGATCGAAGCCACGACCGCGTTGGTCGTCGCATAGCCGACGCCCGCTGCGCTGCGGTCGGCCTGAAGTCCGTAGTGACATCCCAGCAGCGCGACAAGCGCACCGAACACGGCCGCCTTGAGTCCGCCGATTGCGAAGTTCGCACCGCCGACGGCCTCTCGTAGCTCGACGAGGTACGCGGCCGACGAAAGATCGAGTATCGGCGCCGAGACCCACATTCCTCCCAGAATCGCGAAGGCGCAGCCGTAGACGTACAGCAGCGGCATCAGCAAAGTGAGGGCGATCACGCGCGGCAGCACGAGGAACTCGATTGGTGAGACGCCGAGTGTCGTCAGCGCGTCAATTTCTTCGTTACCTTGCATGGTCGCAATACGCGCAGCGAAGCTCGCGCCGGTACGTCCGGCGAGCACGATGGCCGTGGCGATCGGTGTCAGCTCCCGCACCGATGCGATGCCGACGAGGTCTGCGACGTAGATGCCGGCGCCGAACCGACCCAACTGGACCGCGCCGACAAAGGCAAGTATTGCCCCGATCAGAAGGTTGACGACGGCGACGATCGTGAGCGCGCGGCTGCTCGACTCCGCGAGCACCTCGAACACCTCAGCGCCACGAACCTTCGCCCGTGCGATCGCAAACCGCGGCACAAGGCGGACAACCTCCCCCAGCATCGCGACAAATGTGCTCAGCGCGCCCACGTTTCGTCGGACGCTCGAGCCGAGACCGCTGATCCAGTTCGACGTAGGCTTTGCGCCGTTGTCCGGCGTCGGCCGCACGACGGCGAGCGCAAGCAATTTCGCTAGCTCCGCCGGCACGCCGACGAGCGGCGAATCGCTAGTCTCTTTACCGAGCTCGCGTACGACGCGCGCTAGGAATGCCGCTTCAACGCTGCCCCAGCGCCAATCCTCGGCGGCTTCGACGCGCAGCGCGCTCGCGCCGTCGGGTGCAAATCCCGACTCGGCGAGCGGCCGCGCGAGCCATGATGGGTGGATGCCTTGCGCGGGCATCTGCACGACGAGCGTGCCGGCCTCCGTTCGAAAGGTCGGGTTCACGGCCAATAACGCCGATTGTCTGAAGCCGAAGTCATGCGGAAGCGCCCGGAGCGTGTGAAGAAGGTGCCGGTGGGCCTAGGTGGTTGTTGCACGCATGTTTCACCTCACGCTGCCGCAAGCTCAGGTTCGGTGAGGCGTTCAATCGCCGCGTGCGCTGCGGCGAGCGCGCGGTGCTTTCTTTCCTCGCCCATGGCAAGGCCTTCGGCGTACACGAACTCGATCCGTTTCATGCCGAGGAACGCAAAGACGTCGCGAACGTAGGCCGTCTGCGTGTCGAGCGGCGTGCCGACATAAATACCGCCGCGTGCAGCAAGCACTACGACTTCCTTGCCTGTCAGCAGGCCGACCGGGCCCTTGTCGGTGTAACGGAATGTGACGCCGGCGCGTGCAACGTGATCAAAGTACGCCTTCAGCGTCGAAGGAATTGCGAAGTTGTACATCGGAAGGCCGAGCACGATGACATCAGCCCGGCGAAGCTCGTCGATCAATTGGTCTGAGTAATCGAGGACGTGCTGCTGTTCGGCAGTTCGTTCGTGCGGTTTCGACAGAAACGCACCGAAGCGCGCCGCATCCATATGCGGCACGGATTCCCTAGCAAGGTCGCGTACAAGCACCTTGCTTCCGGGATTGGAGTCGCGCCAGGCGGATGCATAGCGTTGGGCCAGGAGCGTCGACTGCCCGGCGTCAGCGTAAATACTCGATGTGATCAGCAGCAGCGTTTTCATTTGATCCCGATGCGAATTGAATTAAAGGCATTCAATCATTGCCTTGGTCGATCAAAAAGTTGTCAGCGAACCGTCGCCATTCGGTCAGTTTCCGTCTTGCGTCGGGACGGTCAGCCCAGCGCCGCCACCACTTCGAAACCGGCAGCGCTCTCGAAATCGCGCGGTACGACGTAGCTCGTCTGGCTCTCGACGATCGGGTGGCCGACAAAAAGGAACGCCTGCACGAGCAGGCTCGAGCAAATGAAGCGCTTCTTGTCCTGCACCATCGCGCGTGGTGCGGGCAGCTTGAGGCACCGGCGGGTAAGCGCCCAGGCAAGGGTGAGATCGTACGGAGCGCCGATGCGGCTGACGAGCCAGTCGGCCAGGCGCTGGCGGTCGGTTTCATTCAAGCCGAGCGGACGCACGATGCGCGCTCGCTGCCCGTTGAATTCCGACAGCGGCACCGCGCGAACGCCTGCGCTGATGTCCGCTTCGACGATGCAGCGCGAATCGTCGCCCGGTTCCAGCGGGCCCACGTAGATCGAGACATGCGCCCACGGCGAGCGGGTCAAACGGCGCGCCAGCGCCGCTGCGCGGGTGTTGCCTTCGGTGAGGAGCACGTCACCGGGCCGCAGCCGTGGCGACAGCGCAAGCAGGTCACCGCTCGCCGCAGGGCGGCTGACCGGCTCGGCGAGGTAGCGCGCCAAGGCGCCGATGAGGCGTGCACCGAGGCGGGATAGCAGCGATCCGGTTGACATAGCGGCGTTTCACCGGAGGAACTAAAGCGCGCACTAGATGCTGATTCGCGCGCTGCTGCGAGAGGCGCACCAGCTCTTCCCACAGGTCCTGGCTTGGCTTCTGCAGCGCGAGGTGCGCGTCGGGCGGGAGCACGTACCACGCGCCGCGCTCGATCTCGGCGCGCAGTTCACCGCGCTGCCAGACGACCAGGCCGGCGACGAAGCGCGCGTGGTCCGATTCGGTGCGCATGATGCGATCGACCGTCTCCTCGTCGACCGCGACATAGAGGCCCGGCATGAGCTCGAAGGACTGGCCACTCGGGCTCTCCTTGCGCTCGACGAGCGCGAAGATCACCTGCGGGCTGAGCGGCCCGCCGAGGTAGACGGGATCGACTACCTTCCGGGAAGGACCGTCCTCCGGGAAGAGCTGACCCAGGGTCACGTTGGTCGGGCGGTTGACGATGAACCCGGCGTGCTGGTCGCCGCCCACCGGCGTGACCACGAGGATGGTCGAGCCGTATAGCTGGTCGACCAGCTCCGGCTTCGCCACAAGGATCATCGACTTCGAAAGGTCCACGGCCTGTGCGGCGGTCGCCGCCACGGCCAGCACTGCAAAGAGAAGCCTTCTCAGTTTCATCGTAGCCTCCTGGGTTCAAGAAACGGGCGGATCAGTGCACCGCGCGCGCGAACGTGCGCCCGCGCATCAGCTGCACCGCGTCGGGACGCTCGTCGGCGAGTTCGACGAGCGACTGCATCACTTCCTCGTACAGATCCCGGCCCGGCGGTGTAGCCCGGCCAGGTGAAGATCGACAGCTCGGCCACCTCGAGGTCGGGCCGCAGCCAGAAGCCGGACAGCATCGGCAGGCGCTGGAATAGTTCGTCCATGTGCCGGGTGACGATCGCCTCGGTGTGCTGGCGACGCGCTTCGTTCATGCGTTGCTCGGAAATCTTCATGGGAGCTCCCTTGGCGCTAGGAATGGTGGAGGACAGGCCGCTCACGCTCCAGCGTGGCAGCGATCGCGCGGATGAGGTCGGCGAGCGCGGCATCGCCGTGGCACAGTGCAGTGAGCGCCGCCAGAGCGGGGTGGCCTGGACCGCCCGAGTTGTTCCGCTCTACGGCAGTCGCGCTTTGCGTAGGCAAGGTGATCGCAGCGGCGATAAAGCGATAGCCACGACGCGATACCGTCTCGATGTAGCGCGGCTGCTTCGGGTCATCGCCAAGCGCTGCCCGTACTTCACTGATTGCCGACTTGAGCACCGACTCCGTGACGAACCGATGGCCCCAGACGGCGTCGAGCAACTCGTTCTTCGTCACCAGCTTGGCGGGCCTGCGCGTCAGTGCGCAGAGCACGGCGAACGGCTTCGGCGCAAGTGGTACGGGTTCGCCAGCACGCGCCAGCCTTGCATCGGCTTCGTCGAGCTCGAAGCAGTCGAAGCGCAGGCGCGCGGCGAACGCATCGGATTTCAACTCGGGACTAGGCATCGCTCGCTCCATTGATATGGATGAGAAAGGCCTCGCCACACCGGGAACTCTCTTCGGAGTAGGAGAGGGGGAGGAGGTAGAAAAGTCCCCGGACTGCAGTGGCGAGGTCGTAAAGGTCATGGTGCGAAGCGTAGGCACCTGCCGCTCGCCCGACTATTGAGCCGAGGTACAACCTTAATGTGCGCAGCGTCTGGAACGCTGGCCTACAGCATCACTGGCTAAGACCTAGGTATAGGATCGCTT
>CAWAYV010000012.1:0-121340 GCA_963786295.1 uncultured beta proteobacterium
CGCCGTCGGCCGAATTCTGGTTCGGCAGCGACATGCTCGGGCGCGATGTCTACAGTCGCGTGCTCTACGGCGCCCGCGTCTCGTTGATCGTCGGGCTCGCAGTCGCGCTTTTCAGCACGCTCGTAGGGCTCGCGATCGGCCTGGTGACCGGCTACATCCGCTGGCTCGATGCGATCGTGATGCGGATCATGGACGGGCTCATGTCGATACCCTCGGTTCTGCTCGCGATCGCGCTGATGGCGTTGACTACGGCGAGCATCCAAAACGTCGTGCTCGCGATCACGCTGGCGGAAGTACCGCGAGTCGTGCGGCTGGTGCGCAGTCTGGTCTTGAGTTTGCGCGAGCAGCCCTACGTAGAGGCGGCGATCGCCGCCGGCACGACCTTGCCGCGGATACTCGTGCGCCATATTCTGCCGAACACGGTCGCGCCGCTTCTGGTGCAGGCAACCTATGTTTGCGCCTCGGCGATGATCACCGAGGCGATCCTGTCGTTCATCGGGGCCGGCACACCGCCCAACATTCCCAGCTGGGGCAACATCATGGCCGAGGCGAGAAGTCTGTTTCAGATCGCCGGCTACCTGATCCTGTTTCCCGGGATTTGTCTTTCGCTGACCGTGCTCGCCGTGAATCTGCTCGGCGATGGTATGCGCGACGCGCTCGACCCGC
Organism: uncultured beta proteobacterium; assembly: GCA_963786295.1. Taxonomy (GTDB): domain Bacteria; phylum Pseudomonadota; class Gammaproteobacteria; order Burkholderiales; family Burkholderiaceae_F; genus JACCZX01. The sequence continues at coordinate 667 of CAWAYV010000012.1, forward strand.
GGCTGGCGCGACGCTTGTGAGCGCGATGGCAGCACCGCTGCTCGAAGTCGAGGATCTCAAGACGTACTTTTTCACGCGCGACGGCGTCGTGCGCGCGGTCGACGGCGTGTCGTTCTCGGTGTACACGGGCGAGACGTTAGCTATCGTCGGCGAGTCCGGCTGTGGCAAAAGCGTCACTTCGCTTTCAATTTTGCGATTGATCGCATCCCCGCCTGGCCGCATCGTGTCCGGCAAGGTCCGCTTCGAAGGACGCGACCTGCTGGACTTGTCGGAGCGCGAGATGCGAGCGGTCCGCGGCAACGAGATCTCGATGATCTTCCAGGAGCCGATGACCTCGCTCAATCCGGTGCTCACGATCGGCCGCCAAATCGCGGAGTCTCTCGAACTGCACCGCGGACTCTCGACTCGCGCAGCGACGCAGCGCGCGATCGCGATGCTTCGACTCGTCAACATGCCGGAGCCCGAGCGGCGCGTTACCCAGTACCCGCACCAGTTGTCGGGTGGCATGCGCCAGCGCGTGATGATTGCGATGGCGCTCGCGTGCGATCCGCACCTGTTAATCGCCGATGAGCCGACGACCGCGCTCGACGTGACCATCCAGGCGCAAATACTCGATCTAATGCGCGCGCTCAAGGACAAGACCGGCGCTGCGATCGTGCTAATCACGCACGATCTCGGGGTCGTCGCCGAGATGGCGCAAAGAGTCGTCGTCATGTACGCCGGTCGCAAGGTGGAGGAAGCGCCGGTTGCACAGCTGTTCGCTCAACCGCGGCATCCCTATACGCAGGGACTTCTAAATTCGATCCCGCGACTGAAACAGGCACGTATCGGCGCAGGTACGCGACTCGCTGAAATTCCAGGGATGGTGCCGTCGCTGCTGCAGGAGCCGGTGGGCTGCATTTTCGAGCCGCGCTGCGCCTATGCGACCGAGCGCTGCCGCACCGAATATCCGCCGTTCGAAGCCAAAGCCGCCGGCCATTTTGCCGCTTGCTGGGAGTCGGATCGTGTTGCAGGGAGCGTGAGATGAACTCGCCCATAGGCGCGCTGTTGCAAGTGTCGAATCTCACCAAGCACTTCCCGGTCCGAAAAGGCGTGTTCTCGCGGGTAAGCGGCCATGTGCACGCTGTCGACGACGTCAGCTTCTCGATCGCCGAAGGCGAAACGCTCGGCCTCGTGGGCGAGTCCGGTTGCGGCAAGTCAACCACTGGCAAGACAATCTTGCGACTCATCGAGCCGACCGCCGGCGCGGTGCTGTGGCGCGGACAGCGGATCGATCGTTTGGGAGGCCGAGCGATGCGCGCACTGCGCCGCGAGCTGCAGGCGGTGTTTCAGGATCCGTATTCGTCGCTCAATCCGCGCATGCGAGCCGCCGACATCGTCGCTGAGCCAATCCGCAACTTCGAAACGCAATCGCCAGCGCAGATCCGCGATCGAGTGGCATCGTTGTTCGAAAAGGTGGGGCTGCGCACTGATCAGATGGTGAAGTATCCGTACGAGTTCTCGGGCGGGCAGCGTCAGCGGCTGGGCATTGCGCGCGCGCTGGCGCCGAAGCCGCGACTGATTGTCTGTGACGAACCGGTATCGGCGCTCGATGTGTCGGTGCAGGCACAAGTCATCAATCTGCTGATGGACTTGCAGAACGAGCTGGGGATCTCGTATCTGTTCGTCGCGCACGATCTCGCGGTGGTCGAACACATCAGCCATCGAGTCGCTGTCATGTATCTCGGCAAGATCGTTGAACTCACCGACAAGCGCTCGCTCTTTACGAATCCGCAGCATCCGTACACTGAGGCGTTGCTTGCCGCTGTGCCTGTACCCGACCCGACGATTCAAAGAAAGCAGGTGATCCTTGCGGGCGATGTGCCAAGCCCTATTAATCCGCCTTCAGGCTGCCGCTTTCATACACGCTGCCCGTACGCCTTCGAGCGTTGCCGCATCGAAGAGCCGCTGATGAAACAAGTTCGGCCGGCGCACTGGGCCGCCTGTCATTTGCGCGACGCGGCGCCGACCGCAGCTACGCTGCCTGCGCTGGACGCCCGATCGGATTGAGCCTAGTTTCAATGACCCCACTACCGGGCGATCGACTAGCTGCATAACCATGCTTGCAATGCAATTGCCTGCGGCTGGGCACAAGCTCGTTGCGGTCGATCTTCCCGTTCCTGCTCCTGCACCGAACGAAGTGCTGCTCAAGGTACGCGCGTGCGGCGTATGTCGCACCGATCTTCATATCGTCGACGGCGAGCTGCCTTCAATGCAAACGCCATTGGTTCCCGGTCATGAGATCGTCGGCACTGTCGTTACCGGCGGCGATAATGCGCGCCGCTTTCCGATCGGCGCGCGCATCGGTGTCCCCTGGCTTGCAGGAAGCTGCGGCAGTTGCCGATATTGTGCTGTCGCGCGCGAAAATCTGTGCGAGCAAGCAGTGTTCACCGGATATCACCGCGACGGCGGTTACGCCGAATACGCGGTGGCCGATGAGCGTTATTGTTTCGCGCTTCCAGACCGCTACGACGATGTGCACGCGGCGCCGTTGCTATGCGCTGGATTGATCGGCTATCGCGCGTATGCAATGGCCGATAGCCGTGCCGGCGACAACATTGGGCTGTACGGATTCGGCGCGGCCGCGCACATCGTTGCGCAACTGGCGATCGCGCAACAGCGCAGCGTCTATGCGTTTACTCGTCGTGGCGACCTTCGCTCGCAGCAATTCGCGCGCGAGCTGGGCGCTGTATGGGCCGGCGATTCGACGATGCAGCCACCTTCGCAGCTTGACGCCGCGTTGCTGTTCGCTCCGGTCGGCGCACTGGTACCTATAGCTTTGCGAGCGGTGCGCAAAGGCGGCGTGGTCGTTTGCGCGGGGATACATATGACCGATATACCTGCGTTCGCGTATTCGCTGCTCTGGGAAGAACGTGTCCTGCGCTCGGTCGCCAACCTGACGCGCGCCGACGGCGAAGCATTTCTCGCGCTGGCGGCGCAACATCCAATTCAAATGCATACGACGCCGTTCGCCCTGAGCGCCGCCAACGACGCGCTTGACGCTTTGCGTGCCGGCGCTTTCGATGGAGCTGCGGTGCTGTTGCCGGCGCACTAAAAGGCCTGCTGTTAACGCAGGCCTTCGATGATCTGCAAAGGGTGCCAGCCGGATCTATGGTGCGGCGTTGGCGCACCAAAGCAAAGAGCCCCGCTCTCACGGGGCTCTTCCAGTCAGTTCCTCGCGTGATGCGGGATGTCAGCTGCGGTCGTTGCGACGCCGGCGTAGTGTCGCTACAAGTCCCAGCGCGAGCGCGCTCAACAAGAGGCTACCGGGCTCTGGGATCCGTCCTCGGGACTGTCGGAACGCCGTCCACGAGTGTGAACCATAGTTGATGGTCCTCGACGATATTGGAGATGCCGTTCAACGTGGAACCTTGGAGCACGAAGCCGTTGCTCTGCCCGTCGCCGAAACCCACGGCGGCCGGGACGCAGCGCCGTCCCGATCCCGCCGGCTTCCGTTGCAGAAGCCCGAAGCGTTGCCTCCGCTGGCTTGACCTACTTCCCACCCCATGTCCCCCCAGAACATTCCCACCTGTCCTTCGCCGGCCGGAATGTCGTAGTCGTCGGCCCGAACGACTAGCTGGAAAGTGTTGGTAGGCGGCGCAATGTCGCTGAAGACGCCGACAGTAGGCCAAGTCACGATGATCTGGTCCCCGTTGGCGTCCGTCACGACGCGAAGCGACATCACCCCGCTATTCAGGTTTCGGGTATCCACGTCGCCGAAGTAGGGCGAAATCAGCGGCGTGGTCGACCCTTGCAACCCGGTCGGCGTGAAGGCTGAGATGCCGTTTCCGAAGCTGATGTTGCCGTTGTTGTTCGCCCAGAACTGCGTGTAGGTCGTACCGAACAGGGTGAAGTTGAACCCGAAGTTGATCGGACCGCTGAAGCCGTCGTCGTTGCGGGACTGACCGACGTTGGCCGCATTCCCGCCACCAGTCATTACAAGAGCGTTCCCGATGCCGCCGCCGATGACGTCGGTATAGAGCTGGGTGGACGGGACCAACGCGGCATTCGGGATCGTAATGACCGCGGCCTGCGTCATGCCCGCTGCACCGAGCAACACGGCCCCAATGACTGCTGCAAACCGGCGGACCAACCTGCCGTCGTTATCGCTGCTTTGCCTCAAGGAAGTTGCGTTCATATTCTTCTCCCGCACCCGCACCCGCTGAAGATTCAGCGCGGTTGCGGCGCATGCAACAACTGAGCCAATTGAGGAAGTATTTTTGAAACAAGCACTTGTCATTCGAGCATCGAGGAGAGTGTAAAAAATGTACGACGCGTGCGCGGAGGCTCGAAAGCGTGAACTAGCCAAAAGAAAAGGGCTCGCATCAACTGCAAGCCCTTGAGTAATCTGGCGCGCCCGGCAGGATTCGAACCCACGACCCCTTGGTTCGTAGCCAAGTACTCTATCCAACTGAGCTACGGGCGCAAGGGCGCGGAGTTTATCACCGGGCTTGGCTCACATGTCGCGGTGCACCGATGCGTTTAGCGCTGCGGCGAGCGCCGCATCTCCGCCCACAATGTCCTCCCACTTGAGGTCGACGCCATTGCGGTGGCCTTTCAGGGTCAGCTTCAAGCCCGCCGGCCCGAGCGTCAGCGTGTATGGCTTGTCCTTGATCAGTACCTCGCGCTTCAGTTCCTTGTTCAATGCGGTTGCCATTGGTCTCCTTTCAAGCGGCCGAAAGTATTTGCGCCGCACGTTTGATCGTCTGTCGTATGCGCTTGTAATCCTGCCACGGATCCGTCCGTTGCTTTGCCAATCGATTGTGCGCGTTCGTGATGTTCCACTGGCTCGCACTCTTCAAGCCCTTGAGCTCGTCCCATGCTAATGGCATCGAGACGCCCAATCCAGGCCGCGCGCGTGCCGAGAAGGCCGCAGCCGTCGTAGCGCCGCGAGTATTACGCAGGTAGTCGATAAAAATCTTACCGACACGATTCTTTGGACCGCTCTTCGCAACGAAGCGCTGCGGCACGGTGCGCGCCAGATGAACGACGATCGCCTCGGAGAAATCCTTCACTTCATCCCAGTTCGCCACCGGACTGAGCGGAACGACGATGTGCAGCCCTTTGCCGCCGCTTGTTTTGAGAAAGCATTTGAGTTTCAGCTCATCGAGAAATGCCTTCGCGAGCATCGTTCCCTCGACCACATGCCGCCATTGCACACCCTCACCCGGATCGAGGTCGAACAGCAGGCGGTCGGGGTTCTCGATCGACTTGACCGTCGCATTCCACGTATGGAATTCGATCACGTTCAATTGCGCGGCATGTACCAAGGCGGTCGCGGTCGCAATCTCGAGCATCGGCGGATTGCCCGGAAGAAACGATGGATCGAGCTCATTCACTCCGGGGATTCGTAGTGTATCGACGTGTTTTTGAAAAAAAAGTTGCCCGCCGATCCCGCTCGGTCCGCGCACCAGCGATGTCGGCCGGCCCTTCAGATGCGGCAGCATGTAGTCGGCGACGCTTTCGTAGTAGCGCACCAGGTCGAGCTTCGTAAGCCCGGTGCTCGCATCGATAACGCGCTCGCCGTGGCTGATCTTGACGCCGAGCGCGGTCGCCGCGGACGCGGTCTTCGTCGACTTGCCTTTCACCGCCGTACGTTTCACCGGTGCGATCCTCCGGAGTCACTGCCTCTTCTTTCGTGATTTTTTCGGGCGCCTTGTCGGTCCGCAAGCCGTGAAACACCGAGTGCCGTATTCGCCCGTCGTTGGTCCACTCACCGAACGAGACTTCGGCCACCAATTTCGGACTGACCCAATGGCCCTTGATGTTTGTCGGCAGTTGATAGAACGGCGCCTTCGAAGTCTTCAATGCACTTAGCTTCGCGTGCAGATCGCTTAACGTCTTTTCATCGAAGCCGGTGCCGACATTGCCTGAATAGATCAAGTCGACCCTGCAGATCGTGTACGCCCAGCAGCAGCGAGCCTATTCCGGTCCGGGTCCCTTTCGGATCCGTATAACCGCCGATGACGAACTCCTGCCGTTGCGTGCACTTCAACTTGATCCACGTAGGCGAGCGCGTCGAAACATACGGAGAGTCCGCGCGCTTGCCGATCACGCCTTCCAGACCTAGCCGACACGCCGCTTCCAACAGCGAACCGGCATCGGCTTCAAAGTCTTCGCTGAACTTCAAATAGTTCGATGTGTTGGCCGCCATCAGTTGCCGCAACAGATTCCGTCGGTTGCGTAACGGAACTTGCCGCAAGTCGTGATCGGCGTAGTAAGGCAGGTCGAACACGAGATAGTGAATATCCGCCGTCGCGGCAGCATCGAACGCGTTTTGCAGCGCCTGGAAATCGGTCCGGCCTTGCCCGGACTCGATCACGATCTCGCCATCGATCCATCCGTTCGGAAGCTTCAGCGCGGCGATCGCTTGCGCCAGATGTTTGAGCCTCGACGTCCAGTCATGGCCTCGGCGCGTGAACAGCCTGACGTCGCTGCCATCCACGCGGGCGAGCACGCGATAACCATCAAACTTGATCTCGTAGATCCAATCGCCTTTGGTGGGAGCGGAGTCGGCCAGGAGTGCAAGTTGCGGCGCCAGGGCAAGCGGCAATTTCGCCTTTCGAGCGCCATCGGGTAGCGCAACCGCATCGGCGCTTCGCTTTTTCGAAGCCTTCTTAACTGCCGTGCTGCCTCTGGCCGGCTTCGCTGCAGCTCGTGCGCCATTGTTCGCATTTACGCTGTCCGGCAATGCTTCGGTGATGTCGTACTCGGCCGCCGGTCTCGCCGTCTCGTCGCGCTCCTTGATCAACAACCACGGTTCCTGGCGCTCGTTACCTCGGCCGCGCATCCGTACCAGCGTCCAACGGCCCTGCAGTTTTTCGCCTTGCAGCTCGAACTTCAGCTTGCCTTGACGATAGCCTTCGCGTGGATCTCCATCCGGAATCCACACACCTCGATCCCACACGATGACAGTGCCCGCGCCGTACTGCCCCGGCGGAATGACGCCTTCAAAGGTTGCATAGGCGAGCGGGTGATCTTCGACATGCACTGCCATGCGCTTGTCGGCAGGATCCAGACTCGGACCTTTCGGCACCGCCCAACTCTTCAACGTGCCGTCGAGCTCGAGGCGAAAGTCGTAATGCAGACGGCGCGCCGCGTGCTTCTGAATGACGAAACTCAGCGCCTTGCCCGGCCGCGTGACGACGCCCTTCGGTTCAGACGTGATTCCGAAGTTGCGCTTGGTCCAGTACTTCTGCAGATTGTCGGCCATCGTGCGTTACGCGCAAACGATGTGCCTGTAATGGCGGAGATGGACGGATTCGAACCGTCGATGCACGTATTTTGCGCGCAATGTTACACACTTGAGCCGAGGGGGAGTGCACTTCGCCCAGCTCAGGGACCATCGCGCGAGCCGTGCCACCAACGACTCATCCTTACCGCGGCCGCGAGTTTACTGAATGTCACCGGCCGAGCAGCTCCAGCGTCTTGACCAGCGGATCATGCGACAGACGTATCAGACCGTGAAAGGACTGGTCCAGTTCGAGTATCAGGAAGATTCCGGCGGCAAATGCGAGCGCACTGCCAAACGCAGTCAATGTTGCGGTGGCATTGCTGGGCGCAAAGAGCGCGAGCGCTACGTACAGCATTGCAAGCCAGGCCGTCAGCACAAACAAGAAGGCGGGAGAGATCGATCCAGTGCCTCGTTCGGCGAAAAGTACACGGGCGCGCTCAAGCTCCCCGCTTAGGGTCAAGGCGCGCGCCCTCAGCCAGCGTTGCGCGTCGGTCGTCGGCGCCAGTGCCAGCAGTGATGTCTGTAATTGCGCCATATGAGGCATGGGCTCCTGAGTCACGGCCTCCGCATCGATCCGGTGCTCATATAAAGTCATGCCTTCGATCGCGCGCTCCAGGAATCCGCGCAGAGCCTCACGTGCGGGCTTTGCCTGATCTCCGTATTGCGCCAGCGCTCGGTCGATCACCAGAACGTCGGCTGCGATTTCGACCACCGAAGCACGATCCGATTCGAACGACGTCTTTGCGCTGCTGATCATCAGCCCCAGCACCAGCGCTGAGAGCGTTGCCACCATGCCGGCCAGAAGCACCACCGAGTCGCGCGTGGTTGAACTGAGGTGTTCAGGCGGAAGGCGGCGGCGCCCGAACCGGCCGCAGGCCCAGCCGGTCAGCTGTGCCGTAAAGACAAGCAGCGCGACCACCCATTCGCTCATCGGCTAGGCAGCAACCTGCTCCAAGCCGAACGCTTTGTGCAGCGCGCGCACCGCGAGCTCCATGTACTTGTCCTCGACGACCACCGAAATCTTGATCTCGCTGGTCGAGATCATCTGCATATTGATGCCCTCCTCGGCCAGCGTGCGAAACATCAGGCTGGCGATGCCGACGTGCGAACGCATGCCGATGCCAACGATCGACACCTTGGCGATTTTCGGGTCACCGACGATCTGCTTGGCGCCGATGTGATCCTTGACCTTGCTCTCCAGCACGTCGATCGCCTTCTGGTATTCGTTACGATGAACCGTGAATGAAAAATCGGTCGTGCCATCGAAGCTGATGTTCTGCACGATCATGTCAACGTCCACGTTCGCGTCGGCGATCGGCCCGAGGATTTGATACGCGATGCCGGGGCGGTCCGGCACTCGCATCAGCGTGATCTTGGCTTCATCACGCGCGAAGGCGACGCCTGAGATGACGGCTTTTTCCATCTTGATGTTTTCCTCGAACGTTATCAGCGTGCCCGATGCTGCTTCTACTTCCAGCGGCGTATCCGCGTCGGTCATGCTGGACAGCACTCGCAAGCGGCACCTTGTACTTACCCGCAAACTCAACGGATCTCAGCTGCAGGACCTTCGATCCGAGACTCGCCATTTCCAGCATTTCTTCGAACGTGATCCGAGACATCCGCCGCGCTTCGGGAACGATGCGCGGATCGGTCGTGTAAACACCGTCGACGTCTGTGTAGATCAGACACTCCTGCGCCTTCAGCGCAGCCGCCAGCGCTACCGCCGACGTGTCGGTCCCGCCGCGGCCCAGCGTGGTGATGTTGCCGTGTTCATCAACCCCCTGAAATCCTGCGACGACCACGATCGTTCCACTTTCCAGGTCCGCGCGAATTTTCTTCTCGTCGATACTCAGGATCCGAGCCTTGTTGAACGAGCTGTCGGTCAGCACATGCACTTGCGCCCCGGTGTAACTCTTGGCCTTTAGCCCGCGCTCGAGCAACGCCATCGCGATCAGGCCAACCGTGACTTGCTCGCCGGTCGAAGCGACGACGTCGAGCTCGCGCGCATCGGGAATCTGCTGCACTTTCTTCGCAAGGTCGATCAGGCGGTCGGTCTCGCCGCTCATCGCCGAAACGACGACGACCAACTGATGTCCCGCGCTGTGCCATTTTTCAAGGCGATGCGCAACATTGGCGATGCGATCGACCGAACCGACCGACGTGCCGCCGTATTTATGAACGATGAGCGCCATGCTGCTTGTTGTTGTGTTGACTCGAGGACGATTGCGGCGCGCGATTATAGGCAGCCGCAGCGACGTGACGCACTACGAATCGCGCTCGATCAGCGCAGCATCGGGCTCCCATTCGATCACGATCCGTTCGCCGTCACGATCCGTAAATCGTACGTCGGCGCCGAGGCCGGCGACAAAGATCAGCTCGCCGTCGCGCCACAACAGCGGCAACCGACCGCGCTCGAATTCGGCGATGCCGGCGTCTTGAAACAGGCGTTTCAAGGTTTTCGACGGGCGCGCCGGATGCGGCTTGAACCGCTCGCCGCCACCGCGCGGTCGCACTTCCAGCGGCTCGGCGCGCAACCACTCGGGGTCGAACCCTTCACTGTCTACCGCGGTGAACCTCAGCACGCCACCCCAGCTCGGCACCGGTATCTCGTCTTCTCCCTGCCAATGCAGCACGAACGAATCGCGGCTCGCATCGTCGGCACGCTTCAGCAACAGCAGGCCACGATAGCGGCGCACTTCATAGCTACCCAATCGCACCAGCAGCCGCGCGTCACTGCGCGCGTAACGCGCCTGATCGAGCACTTCTAGCAAACGCGCGCGGCTCGGCGCTTCGAGCCCCTGCTCAGCCAGCCACGCACGAAGCACGCCTGTCTGCCGCGCGGCGGGTAACGCAGCGAGTCGATCGAGCCACAGCATGCCTTCCGGCGCACCATCCGCGCACGCAGCACGATCGGCCTCTGCGACCGAGCGCATCGCTTCGGCGGCTTCCGCGACCAGATCGACCGAGCGCGCTGCAGCCGCACGAAAGCCGGCGCGCAGGGCATCGATACGCGGCAGCACGTCGCGCCGCACCGCGTTGCGCAGCAACGATGCATCGTCGTTGCTATCGTCGTTAACGTATCGAATTGCGCGCAGCTCGACGTAGCGCTCTAGATCGGCGCGATCGACGTCGACGAGCGGACGCAACAGCTGCAAATCGCCGTCAAAAGAACGCTCGGCAGGAAATGCGGCCAGGCCGTCCAACCCCGCGCCACGCATCCACTGCAACACGAACGTTTCGAGCCGATCGTCGCGGTGGTGCGCCGTCATCACGATGCGTGTGCGCGCTTCACGCGCCGCTTCGGCCAGCGCGGCGTAACGCACTTCGCGCGCCGCCGCTTCGATACCGCGGCCGCGCCGCTTCACTTCGACATGCCGGGCGATCAACGGAACGCCGCGCACCGCGCACTCGGCTTCACAGTGCGCCAGCCAGGCGTCGGCATTGCGGCTCAGCCCATGATGGACGTGAATCGCAATCACACGCCGGATGCTGGAGCCGCGCGTCGACGCCAGACGTGCAAGTAGATCAAGCAACGCCATCGAGTCGCGCCCGCCGCTTAACGCCAATGCGACGGTGGCGGCGGCCGGGCGGTTTGGCGCCCTTGGCTGACGCTTCAGTGGCTCGGCCGCCTTCTCCGCGGCATCGTGCACCCGCGAAACTGAGCGCGCCACCGCAATGCCCACGGTGTTGAGCAACTGCTGCTCGAGAGGATCAGCACGGATTCGAACCGTCGATGCACGTTTTTGCGCGCATGCTCCCTTAGCAGGGGAGTGCCTTCGACCACTCGGCCACATCTCCGGGACTTCAAAATTAGCTTTACCGCGGCCGCGAGTTTACTGAATGTCACCGGCCGAGCAGCTCCAGCGTCTTGACCAGCGGATCATGCGAGAGACGTATCAGACCGTGAAAGGACGTGTCCAGTTCGAGTATCAGGAAGATTCCGGCGGCAAATGCGAGCGCACTGCCAAATGCAGTCAGTGTCGCGGTGGCGTTGCTGGGCGCAAAGAGGGCGAGCGCTACGTACAGCATTGCAAGCCAGGCCGTCAGCACAAACAAGAAGGCGGGAGCGATCGATCCAGTGCCTCGTTCGGCGAAAAGTACACGGGCGCGCTCAAGCTCCCCGCTTAGAGTCAAAGCGCGCGCTCTCAGCCAGCGTTGTGCCTCGGTCGTCGGCGCCAGTGCCAGCAGTGATGCCTGTAATTGCGCCATATGAGGCATGGGCTCCTGAGTCACGGCCTCCGCATCGATCCGGTGCTCGGCATATAAAGTCATGCCTTCGATCGCGCGCTCCAGGAATCCGCGCAGAGCGTCACGTGCAGGCTTTGCCTGATCTCCGTATTGAGCCAGCGCACGGTCGATCACCAGAACGTCGGCTGCGATTTCGACCACCGAAGCGCGATCCGAATCGAACGACGTCTTTGCGCTGCTGATCATCAGCCCCAGCACCAGCGCTGAGAGCGTTGCCACCATGCCGGCCAGAAGCACCACCGAATCGCGGGTGGCTGAACTGAGGTGTTCAGGCGGAAGGCGGCGGCGCACGAACCGGCCGCAGGCCCAGCCGGTCAGCTGTGCCGTGAACACAAGCAGCGCGACCAGCCATTCGCTCATCCGCTAGGCAGCAACCTGCTCCAAGCCGAACGCCTTGTGCAGCGCGCGCACCGCGAGCTCCATGTACTTGTCCTCGACGACCACCGAAATCTTAATCTCGCTGGTCGAGATCATCTGCATATTGATGCCCTCCTCGGCCAGCGTGCGAAACATCAGGCTGGCGATGCCGACGTGCGAGCGCATGCCGATGCCCACGATCGACACCTTGGCTATTTTCGGGTCACCGACGATCTGCTTGGCGCCGATGTGATCCTTGACCTTGCTCTCCAGCACGTCGATCGCTTTCTCGTACTCGTTGCGATGAACCGTGAATGAAAAATCGGTCGTGCCGTCGACGCTGATGTTCTGCACGATCATGTCGACGTCCACGTTCGCGTCGGCGATCGGCCCGAGGATTTGATACGCAATGCCAGGGCGGTCCGGCACTCGCGTCAGCGTGATCTTGGCTTCGTCACGCGCGAAGGCGACGCCTGAGATGACGGCTTTTTCCATCTTGATGTTTTCCTCGAACGTTATCAGCGTGCCCGATGCTGCTTCTACTTCAAGCGGCGTATCCGCGTCGGTCATGCTGGACAGCACTCGCAGCGGCACCTTGTACTTACCCGCAAACTCAACGGATCTCAACTGCAGGACCTTCGATCCGAGACTCGCCATTTCCAGCATTTCTTCGAACGTGATCCGAGACATCCGCCGCGCTTCGGGAACGATGCGCGGATCGGTCGTGTAAACGCCGTCGACGTCTGTGTAGATCAGACACTCCTGCGCCTTCAGCGCAGCCGCCAGCGCAACGGCCGACGTGTCGGTACCGCCGCGACCCAGCGTGGTGATGTTGCCGTGTTCGTCAACTCCCTGAAATCCTGCGACGACCACGATCGTTCCACTTTCCAGGTCCGCGCGAATTTTCTTCTCGTCGATATTCAGGATCCGAGCCTTGTTGAACGAGCTGTCGGTCAGCACATGCACTTGCGCCCCGGTGTAACTCTTGGCCTTCAGCCCGCGCTCGAGCAACGCCATCGCGATCAGGCCAACCGTGACTTGCTCGCCTGTCGAAGCGACGACGTCGAGCTCGCGCGCATCTGGAATCTGCTGCACTTTCTTCGCAAGGTCGATCAGGCGGTCGGTTTCGCCGCTCATCGCCGAAACGACGACGACCAACTGGTGTCCCGCGCTATGCCATTTTTCAAGGCGATGCGCAACATTGGCGATGCGATCGACCGAACCGACCGACGTGCCGCCGTATTTATGAACGATGAGCGCCATGCTGCTTGTTGTTGTGTTGACTCGAGGACGATTGCGGCGCGCGATTATAGGCAGCCGCACCGACGTGACGCACTACGAATCGCGCTCGATCAGCGCAGCATCGGGCTCCCACTCGATCACGATCCGTTCGCCGTCACGATCCGTAAAGCGTACGTCGGCGCCGAGGCCGGCGACGAAGATCAGCTCGCCGTCGCGCCACAGCAGCGGCAACCGGCCGCGCTCGAACTCGGCGATGCCGGCGTCTTGAAACAAACGCTTCAAGGTTTTCGACGGGCGCGCCGGATGCGGCTTGAACCGCTCGCCGCCGCCGCGCGGCCGCACTTCCAGCGGCTCTGCGCGCAACCACTCGGGGTCGAACCCTTCACTGTCTGACCGCGGTGAACCTCAGCACACCACCCCAGCTCGGCACCGGTATCTCGTCTTCTCCCTGCCAATGCAGCACGAACGAATCGCGGCTCGCATCATCGGCACGCTTCAGTAACAGCAGGCCACGATAGCGGCGCACTTCATAGCTACCCAATCGCACCAGCAGCCGCGCGTCACTGCGCGCGTAACGCGCCTGATCGAGCACTTCGAGCAAACGCGCGCGGCTCGGCGCTTCGAGCCCCTGCTCCGCCAGCCACGCACGAAGCACGCCGGTCTGCCGCGCGGCGGGTAACGCAGCGAGTCGATCGAGCCACAGCATGCCTTCCGGCGCACCCTCCGCGCACGCAGCACGATCGGCCTCCGCGACCGAGCGCATCGCTTCGGCGGCTTCTGCGACCAGATCGACCGAGCGCGCTGCAGCGGCACGAAATCCCGGGCGCAGCGCATCGATACGCGGCAGCACGTCGCGCCGCACCGCGTTGCGCAGCAACGAAGCATCGTCGTTGCTATCGTCGTCAACGTATCGAATTGCGCGCAGTTCGACGTAGCGCTCTAGCTCGGCGCGATCGACGTCGACGAGCGGACGCAATAGCTGCAAATCGCCGTCAAAAGCCCGCTCGGCAGGAAATGCGGCCAGGCCGTCCAACCCCGCGCCACGCATCCACTGCAACAAGAACGTTTCGAGACGATCGTCGCGGTGGTGCGCCGTCATCACGATGCGCGCGCGCGCTTCACGCGCTGCTTCGGCCAGCGCGGCGTAACGCACTTCGCGCGCCGCCGCTTCGATACCGCGGCCGCGCCGCTTCACTTCGACATGCCGGGCGATCAACGGAACACTGCGCAGCGCGCACTCGGCTTCACAGTGCGCCAGCCAGGCGTCGGCATTGCGGCTCAGCCCATGATGGACGTGAATCGCAATCACACGCCGGATGCCGGAGCCGCGCGTCGACGCCAGACGTGCAAGTAGATCAAGCAACGCCATCGAGTCGCGCCCGCCGCTTAACGCCAATGCGACGGTGGCGGCGGCGGCCGTGCGGTTTGGCGCCTTTGGCTGGCGCTTCAGTGGCTCGGCCGCCTTCTCCGCGGCGTCGTGCACCCGCGAAACTGAGCGCGCCACCGCAACGCCCACGGTGTCGAGCAACTGCTGCTCGAGAGGATCAGCTTTCTTCGACCGTGCTCTTGAACTTGCCATATGCCAACAGCCGCGCATGGCGTGCCGCCAGCAGGTCCTTGGTCTTCATCCCCTGAAACTGTCGCAAGCTATCGGCCAACGCACGCTTCAACATCACCGCCATCTGCTTCGGATCACGGTGCGCGCCGCCGAGCGGCTCGGCGATGATCTTGTCGATCACGCCCAGCGCCTTCAATCGATGCGCGGTGAGGCCGAGCGCTTCGGCCGCATCGGCCGCCCTGTCGGCGCTTTTCCACAGAATCGACGCGCACCCTTCGGGCGAGATCACCGAATACGTCGCGTACTGCAGCATCAACACCACGTCACCGACGGCGATCGCAAGAGCGCCGCCCGACCCGCCCTCGCCGATGATCGTCGTGATCACCGGCACCTTCAACTGCGACATCTCGTACAGGTTGTGGCCGATCGCTTCGGACTGGCCGCGTTCCTCGGCGTCGATGCCTGGATACGCGCCCGGCGTGTCGACGAACGTGAACAACGGCAGGCCGAACTTTTCGGCGAGCTTCATCAGCCGCAACGCCTTGCGATACCCCTCGGGCTTGCTCATGCCGAAGTTGCGCAGCGTACGTTCCTTGGTGTCGCGTCCCTTCTGGTGACCGAGCAGCATCACCGCCTGGCCATTGAAGCGCGCCATACCGCCGACGATCGACAGATCGTCGGAGAACGAGCGGTCACCGTGCAGCTCGTGAAAGTCGGTGAAGATGTCGTTGACGTAATCGAGCGTGTACGGCCGTTGCGGGTGGCGCGCCAGCTGCGACACCTGCCACGGCGAAAGCTTCGCGTAGATCTCCTTCAGCAGCCCGTCGCTCTTCTGCTGCAGCCGTTCGATCTCTTCCGAAATATCGACCGCGGAATCGTCCTGCACGAAGCGCAGCTCGTCGATCTTCGCGTCGAGCTCGGCGATCGGCTGCTCAAAATCCAGAAACGTCGTCTTTGCCATTTTTTAGTATGTGACTGGAATCGGATCAAGACTACGCCATAGATACCACGTCGCCACGCTGCGCCACGGTGTCCAGAGTTCGGCCATCTGCACCACCCGCGCCCGTCCTTCGCGGCCGGCTACTGAAGCCCCGTCAAGATAATTGACACTGACCGCTTTGAGCAAGCCCAAATCGTCTACCGGCAGCACATTTGGACGCAGCAGATTGAATATCAGGAACATCTCTGCTGTCCAGCGCCCGATGCCGCGAATATCGACCAGTTCGGCGATGATTTCCTCATCATCCTGCACGCCAAAGCGCGCCGGATCGACCTTGCCGCTGACGAAGTGCGCCGCAAGATCACGGATATATTCCACTTTGCGATCAGACAATCCGCAGCGCCGCAACGTCGTCGGCCCGGCGTCGCAGGATGCCTTTGGGCGTCGTCTCACCGCACGCCGCGCAGAACCGAAGCCATATCGCAGCGGCGGCCTTCATCGAAATCTGCTGACCGACAATCGCGCGGGCCAGCGTGACGAAAGCATCACCGCGCGATTGCAGCTTGACTCGGGGGTGAGCGGCGATGATGCGGGCCATCGTCGGGTCCTTCGCCGCCAGCGCGCGCTTTGCTCTGGTCCAGTACGTCGGCGAAACCCCCGCCACCTGCACCGGGAGCGGCGCAGCTAGTTTCGCCGCCACGTCGTTCCGCCTGGACCATCTTCGAGCACGATGCCTTTGTCGAGCAACACTTTGCGAACACGATCGGCCTCAGCGTAATTCTTTTCCTTCTTCGCCGTCGCTCGCTCGGAGATCAGCCGTTCGATTCCCGCAGCGTCGTCATCGGACCCGCGCAAGAAATGCACGGGATCCTGTTGCAGCAGCCCGAGCGTCTCGCCAAGCGCGCGTAGTTGCCCCGCCAGCCGCGGCGATCTGCTTCGATTGATTTCGCTGGCCAGATCGAACAGCGCAGCCAACGCGATCGGCGTGTTGAAATCATCGTTCATCGCCTCGTGAAAACGGTGTGCGTGCGGCTCGTTCCAATCGAGCGGCAGCTCGTCGGCCTCGGTGTCGCGCAATGCCGTGTACAAACGGCTCAACGCCGTGCGCGCTTCGACTATCAACGCTTCGGTAAACGCGATCTGGCTGCGATAGTGCGGGCGCAGAAGAAAAAACCGCAACACTTCAGCGTCGTACTTCTTCAGCGCTTCGCGAATCGTCATCACGTTGCCGATCGACTTCGACATCTTTTCGTCGCCGACTCTTAACGCGCCGCAATGCATCCAGACGTTGGCGAGCGGCACACCGTGTGCACCTTCGCTCTGCGCGATCTCGTTCTCGTGATGCGGGAAGATCAAATCCGGCCCGCCGCCATGAATGTCGAACGTCTTGCCCAGCGTTTCGCTCGCCATTGCCGAGCACTCGATGTGCCACCCCGGTCTGCCCGCGCCGTATTGCGACGGCCACTGCGGTTCCGCAGGTTTTGCGTGCTTCCACAGCACAAAGTCCAGCGGGTCGCGCTTGCTGCGCTCGACTGCGACGCGTTCGCCGGCGCGCAGCTCGTCCAGCGATTTGCCGGACAGCTTGCCGTAACCGGGAAACTTGCGCACTGCAAAGTTGACGTCCCCTTCGCCGGCGGCGTCATCGGCCTGATACGCGAGTCCTTTTTTCTCCAGCAACTCGATCAACCCGAGCATCTGCGGAACATATTCGGTCGCGCGCGGCTCCGCGTCGGGTACGGCCAGACCCAGCCCCGCGAAATCCTCGTTCATGTAGCGAATCATTCTTTCGGTCAACTCACTTGTCGTCTCGCCGTTCTCGGCGGCGCGCCTGATGATCTTGTCTTCGACGTCGGTGATGTTGCGCACGTACGTGACGTCGAGCCCCAAGACACGCATCCAACGCTGCGCCATATCGAACGTCATGAACAGGCGCGCGTGGCCCAGGTGGCAGTAGTCGTAGACGGTCATGCCGCAGACGTACACGCCGACGCGGCCGGGCACAATCGGCTGCAGGGGCTGCTTGCTACGTGACAGCGTGTTGTAGATCTCTAGCGGCATCGATTTCAACAAGAATCGGTCAGGCGGTTGTAGAATCGCGCGCAGTGTAGCGAGCAGATTCGCATTCGAGCACTGTTCACCCATTCAATCTCAATGTCGGCCCGTGTTTCGTTTCTGTTGATTGTGGCTGTTGCGCTCGGCTTCGGCGGGATCGTGCACGCACAGCCTGCGCCGCCACCAGTGGTCGGCGACATTTCGGTCGACCCAAAGGATGCGACGCCGCTGGAAGAAGTACGCAAGCTAGTCGCGGCCGGGCGCACCAAGCAGGCGCTGGCGTTTGCCGACGAGCAGCTGGCCAAGAATCCGCGTAATGCGCAGATGCGCTTTGTACGCGGCGTCCTCCTGACGGACATGAATGACAACGACGCGGCACGCGCGGTATTTCAGCAGCTCACCGAAGACTTTCCCGAGCTTCCGGAGCCGTACAACAATCTCGCCGTGCTGTACGCCGCCGACGGCCAGCTCGATCGCGCACGCGCCGCGCTGGAATTGGCGCTGCTGCGCGCGACCGGACTACGCGACTGCGCACGAAAATATGGGCGACGTGTATCTGCAGATGGCGGCCGATGCGTACCAGCGCGCAGCGACGCTGCAACCGAGCAATCGTGCGGCGTCGAGCAAGCTTGCGCTCACGCGCGAGATGATTACGAAGGCGCGCAGCCCGCGCTGAACATTGGATGAAGGATTTGCAATGAAGCGTAGACAGTTGCTGGCAGCGACGCTCGCCGTCACCGTTTTTTCCGCGGCTGCGCAAACGCCGGCGCCGCGCGTCGTGCTCGAAACAACCCAAGGCAACATCGTTGTCGAGCTTGCCCCGCAAGCGGCGCCGAAGACCGTCGAGAACTTCCTGTCGTATGTGAAGAGCGGCCACTACGACGGCACCGTTTTTCATCGAGTGATTCCGGGGTTCATGATCCAGGGCGGCGGCTATACCGCCGACCTGAAAGAGAAGCCCACGCGCGGCACGATCCCGCTCGAAAGCCGCAACGGCTTGAAGAACGAGCGCGGCACGCTGGCGATGGCACGGCGCAGTGATCCCGACTCGGCCAGTGCGCAGTTCTTCATCAACGTGGCCGACAATGCGAATCTTGACTATCCGAAGCCTGACGGCAATGGCTATGCGGTGTTCGGCAAGGTCGTCGAAGGCATGGATGTCGTGGACAAGATCAAAGCCGCACCGACCGACAGCCGAGGATCGCATCAAAACGTCCCGGTGACGCCCATCACCGTCAAGACCGCCCGCATCGTCAAGTAACCGCTATCAATTGCAGGAGCAGCAATGGTTCGTCTGTACACCAACTACGGCCCGATTACGATCGAGCTCGACCACGAGCGCGCACCGAAGACGGCAGCCAACTTCGAGAGTTACGTGCGCAGCGGCTTTTACGACGGGACGTTGTTCCACCGCGTGATCAACGGCTTCATGATCCAGGGCGGCGGCTTTGAGCCCGGCATGCGTCAGAAGACCGCCGAGGATCCGATCGAGAACGAGGCGCGTAACGGATTGCGCAACGCGAAGTACACGGTCGCGATGGCGCGCACCGGCGACCCGCATTCGGCCTCGTCGCAATTTTTCATCAACGTGGCCGATAACGAATTCCTCAATCACACCTCGCCGTCCCCACAAGGCTGGGGTTACTGCGTGTTCGGCAAGGTGATCGAAGGCACTGACACCGTCGAGAAAATCAAGGTGCTGCGTACCGGCCGGCATGGCTCGCATCAGGACGTGCCTGAAGTCAACGTGCTGATCGAGCGCGCCGAAATCATTTGAAAGCCATCTCCAAAACTACTGCGCGGCCCGATCTTGCCGCTGCGGTGCTCGCCGTAGCATTTCGTACGGTCCGCTCCTCGCGGCAACCTCGGCGCTCGCTACGTTTTTGAGATGACTTTTAGTCTCGTCGATCCACCGCCGGCGCTGGCGGTTACGCACTCGATCGAGCCGCTGGTCGATCCCGTCTTCATCTCCGATCTGCATCTGACGCTTCAGCGGCCGGCGACGATGCGGCGCTTTTTTCGTTTCATGCAGGCCGATGCGCCGGGTCACCGCGAGCTCGTCATCCTCGGTGACCTGTTCGAATTCTGGATCGGCGACGATGCGTCGCTACCGGCGAAGCCGGTGATCGACGCACTGGCTGCGGCGTCGAACGCCGGACAGCGCATCTTCTTGATGCACGGCAATCGCGATCCGCTGCTCGGCCACGACTTCGCGCACGCGGCCGGCGCTACGCTGCTCGCCGATCCGATCGTCGCCGAGGTCGCGGGCACGCCGACGTTGCTGTCGCACGGCGACGTCTGGTGTACGAGCGACGTTGCGTACCAGCAGTATCGCGCGATGGTCAAAAGCCCGGAGGCCCAGCGCGGCTTCCTGGCGAAATCCGTCGATGAACGGATCGCGGTCGCCAAAAGCGCGCGCATGGTGAGCGATACCGAGAAGTCGCTCAAGGCGACGGACATCATGGATGTCACGCCGGAGGCAATCAGCGCCGCGCTGAGAAGCGCGGGCGTCCGCCGCATCATCCACGGCCATACGCACCGCCCGGCCGCTCACGTGATCGATCTCGACGGTACGAGCGCCGAGCGCTGGGTGCTACCCGACTGGGATCTGGATGACGCCGAACCGCGCGGTGGCTATCTCGACTTTATCGATGGCCGCCCACGGCTCGTATTTTTCGACGACTGACCGTCACTCATCGACGAGTCGATTCAACTGCGCAGCATCGACCTTCGATGCTTCGCTCGCCACGTCATCGAGCGAAATGCCGCTGCGTTCGAGCGCGGCGATCAGCCGCTCTATTTCGCGCTGTTGCGAGGCCGCGTGGTCGATCAAGCCGTGCAGTGCCTTGGTCAGCGGATCGTCACCTTCCGGAGTAATCCCGTACGCCGAAAACCCCATCGCGTTGGCGGCTTCTTCGCGTTGCGCTTCGGTTGCCTTGTGCAGGATGCGCGCCGGATTGCCGACCGCGGTGGCGCCCGCCGGCACTTCCTTGATGACCACTGCATTCGGGCCGATGCGTGCGCGATCGCCCACCGTAAATCCGCCGAGCACTTTCGCACCGGCACCGACGATCACGTCGCGTCCCAACGTAGGGTGACGCTTCGCACCTCGGATCGTCTTGGTGCCGCCGAGAGTGACGCCTTGATAGATCGTCGAGCCGTCGCCGACGACCGCGGTTTCCCCGATCACGATTCCCATGCCGTGATCGATAAACACGAAGCGGCCAATCTGCGCGCCGGGATGAATCTCGATGCCGGTGAAAAACCGAGAGAGGTGCGAAACGAAACGCCCGAGCCACGGCAGCCCGTTTTTCCAGCAGCCGTGCGCGATGCGGTGCATCCACAGCGCGTGCAGGCCCGGGTAGCACGTCAACACTTCCCAGCCCGAACGCGCTGCGGGGTCGCGCTGCAAAATGCAATCGATGTCTTCGCGTAGCCGGGTAAACATCGAACGATTGTAGCTAGCGCACTTTCTTGCGTCCTGCGCGCTCGCTGCGCGACTCGATGATCGCGGCGCTGATCCCGCGCAAGACGTCAAGCTCGGTCTGCGTCGGGCGCGCACGATTGAACAGCCGCCGCAGACGAGCCATCAAGCGCTTCGGCTCGGCCGGGTCGAGATAGCCGATCGCCACCATCGCTTGCTCGAGGTGGCTGTACAAACCTTCGAGCGCATCGACGCTCGCCGGCGCTTCGTCTTCCGCAAAGCGCGTCTGCTCGGGTTGAATATCCGCGCCGCCTCGCAACGCCAGCTGGCATTCGTACGCCGTCACCTGCACCGCCTGCGCCAGATTCAGCGACGAAAACTCCGCGCTGGCGGGAATCGCGCAGCAGAACTGGCAACGCTCGACATCCTCGTTCAGCAGCCCGTCGCGCTCGGTGCCGAAGACGAACGCAATGTCGCCATCGCCGCGCGAGTTCAAGGTTTGCGCCGTCTGCAGTGCGGCGCTTCGCACGTCGATCATCGGCGGGCCGAACTGCCGGTCGTATCCGGTCATCGCAAACGCCGTGCTGACGCCGGCCAGCGCTTGCGCCAGCGTCGAGCAACTCTCGCTCGCCGCCAGCACGTCGGCGCCGCCGGTCGCCCGCGCAACCGCATCGGGGTGATCGCGATAGTCGGCAAGGCGCGGGTTCACGATCACCAACCGGCGAAACCCCATCGTCTTCATCGCGCGCGCGGCCGCCCCGATGTTGCCCGGATGACTCGGCGCGACGAGCACGAACCGGACGCGATCAAACACGCTGAGCGGAGAAGAGGTATCGATCAATGGACTAAACTGCGCAGCCAAATTGCGCAACCAGTCTAATCGCCGCAAGGCCGCTAGAAGCCCCGCGCGCGAGCGCACCTCCTCATGCACCCAATGCTCAACACGGCCATCAAGGCCGCACGCAAGGCCGGCTCGATCATTAATCGCGCCAGCATGGATCTCGATCTGATCCGCGTTTCGAGCAAAGGGCGCAGCGATTTCGTTACCGAGGTCGACAAAGCGGCCGAGCAGGCGATTCTCGACATCGTTTCAAAGGCATATCCGGATCACGCGATCCTCGCCGAAGAATCCGGCGCTTCCGGAAAATCCGAATACACGTGGATCATCGATCCGCTCGACGGCACCACCAACTTCATCCATGGCTTTCCGCAGTACGCGGTATCGATCGCGCTCAGGCACCGCGAGCACGTAACGCAGGCGGTCGTCTACGACCCGACGCGCAACGAGCTCTTTACCGCAACGCGCGGACGCGGTGCATTCATGAACGAGCGCCGGTTGCGCGTTTCAAAGCGCGAGCGGCTGGCCGATTGCCTGATCGGCACCGGATTTCCGTTTCGCTCTCTCGAATTCCTAGACGAGTATGTGCGAATGTTCAAGAGCATCACCGAGACCACGGCCGGCGTACGCCGTCCCGGCGCCGCTGCGCTCGATCTCGCCTACGTCGCCGCCGGCCGGCTCGACGGCTTCTGGGAGATCGGATTGTCACCATGGGACATGGCGGCAGGCAGCCTGTTGATCCTCGAAGCCGGTGGACTCGTCTCCAATTTCGAAGGCGAGCCTGGCTTCATGGAAGACGGCCGCATCGTGTGCGCGTCGCCGAAGGTTTTCCCGCAGCTGCTGAAACTGGTAGGCGACGTACATCGCCAGTACGCGAAACAGCTGTAGCGCTCACCGGTCGCGCATGAACGCACCCGACCTCACGCATCACACGCCCGATGATGCAGCAGTACTGGCGCATCAAGGCCGAGCATCCGAATGTGTTGCTGTTCTATCGGATGGGCGATTTCTACGAGCTGTTTTACGACGACGCCGAGCGCGGCGCACGCCTGCTCAATCTGACGTTGACGAAACGAGGCGCATCGAACGGCGCACCGATCAAGATGGCTGGCGTGCCGGTCGTCGCCGTCGAGCAATACCTCGGCAAGCTGGTGAAGCTCGGCGAGAGCGTTGCGATCTGCGAGCAGATCGGCGATCCAGCGACCAGCAAAGGGCCGGTCGAGCGCAAGGTCGTGCGCGTCGTTACACCGGGCACGCTGACCGATATCTCGCTACTGAGTGACAAATCGAACGCCGGCTTGCTGGCGGTCGCGCCGCCGACGCGCCGCAACGGCGCGATCGGACTCGCCTGGCTGATCCTGTCGGCTGGAGAAATGCGCGCGGCGAGCATTCCGGCGGCGCAGCTGGCCTCCGAGCTCGCACGCATCGATCCGTCCGAGATCCTGATCGCCGAAGGATGGAGCGATACGCTGCGAACGATGATCGATCCGCTGCCATGCGCGTCGCAGTCGCGGCCCGACTGGCACTTCGACCCAGCGCGCGGCGAAGCGCTTCTGAAGGAGCAGTTGCAGGTCGCAACGCTCGACGCGTTTGGCGTGGTCGACGCGCCCGAGATTCTCGCGGCCTGCGCCGCCCTGCTCGACTACGCGCGCTCGACTCAGGGCAACCGGCTGACGCACATAACGTCGCTGAAGCGCGAATCGACTTCAGACTTCATCGCGCTCTCAATCTGACATTGACCAAACGAGGCGCATCGAACGGCGCACCGATCAAGATGGCGGGCGTGCCGGTCGTCGCCGTCGAGCAATATCTCGGCAAGCTGGTGAAGCTCGGCGAGAGCGTTGCGATCTGCGAGCAGATCGGCGACCCTGCAACCAGCAAAGGTCCGGTCGAGCGCAAGGTCGTGCGCGTCGTTACGCCGGGCACGCTGACCGATATCTCGCTGCTCAGCGACAAGTCGAACGCCGGCCTATTGGCGGTGGCGCCGCCGACGCGCCGCAACGGCGCGATCGGACTCGCCTGGCTGATCCTGTCGGCGGAGAAATGCGCGCGGCGAGCATTCCGGCTGCGCAGCTCGCCTCCGAGCTCGCGCGCATCGATCCGTCGGAGATCCTGATCGCCGAAGGATGGAGCGATACGCTGCGGACGCTGATCGACCCGCTGCCATGCGCCTTGCAATCGCGACCCGACTGGCACTTCGATCCGGCGCGCGGCGAAGCGCTTCTGAAGGAGCAACTGCAGGTCGCAGCGCTCGACGCGTTCGGCGTGGCCGACGCGCCCGAGATTCTCGCCGCCTGCGCCGCCCTGCTCGACTACGCGCGCTCGACTCAGGGCAACCGGCTCACGCACATCACGTCACTGAAGCGTGAGTCGACTTCGGACTTCATCACGCTCGACCCGGTAACGCGCCGCAATCTTGAGATCACCGAGACGCTGCGCGGCGAAGACGGGCCGACGTTGTTCAAGCTGCTCGACCATTGCGCGACAACGATGGGCAGTCGGCGACTTCGGTATTGGCTGCACCATCCACTGCGTGACAGCAGTCAAGCAGCCGCGCGCCACCAAGGCATTGAGGAGCTGCTTGAAAACGATCAGCAGCGCCAGTTGCTCGCCGCCGAGCTTTACGAAGTGCCGGATCTGGAGCGTATCGCCGCGCGCGTTGCGCTCGGCTCGGTGCGTCCCCGCGAGTTGGCAGCGCTGCGCGAGGCGCTGCCGCGCGTGACTCGAATCGCCTCGCTTCTGGACAGCGTTGCTGCACCGTTGTTGTCAACGCTGCGCGACCAACTGGCAGTTCCGGAAGGCTTGCAGCTTCTTCTGACAAGTGGCGTGATCGCAGAGCCTGCCTACTCCGTACGCGACGGCGACGTCGTCGCAGCAGGCTTCGACGCCGAGCTCGACGAGTTGCGAGCACTGCGAGACAACACCGGACAGTTCCTGGTCGATCTCGAAGCACGCGAGAAAGCCCGTACAGGCATCAACAACCTGCGCGTCGAATACAACCGCGTGCACGGCTTCTACATCGAAGTCACGCATGGACAAACGACCAAGGTCCCCGACGACTACCGCCGGCGCCAGACGCTGAAGAACGCCGAGCGGTACATCACTCCCGAGCTGAAGTCATTTGAAGACAAGGCGCTCTCCGCACGCGAACGCGCGTTGGCGCGCGAGAAGCTGCTATACGAAAAGATCGTCGCTGACGCCGCGCAGTACGTGACGCAGCTGCAGAACTGTGCCAACGCCCTCGCGTCGCTTGACGCATTACTTGCACTCGCAAAGCACGCGCAACTTGCGCGTTGGGTGCGGCCCGAGCTTGTCGAAAGAACTGGAATCGACATACGAGGCGCGCGCCACGCGGTTGTTGAGCACGAACAGGAGACGTATGTACCGAACGATTGTTCGTTGCATCCGGGCCGGCGACTGCTCGTGATCACCGGCCCGAACATGGGCGGCAAATCGACGTACATGCGCTCGATCGCTCTGATCGCTTTGCTCGCATACGCCGGTAGTTATGTTCCCGCCAGTTCTGCAACGATCGGCCCGATTGACAGCATTCAAACCCGCATCGGCGCCGCCGACGACCTAGCGCGAGGTCGCTCGACCTTCATGGTCGAAATGACCGAGGCCGCTGCAATCTTGAACGCAGCCACCGACCGCAGCTTAGTGCTGATGGACGAAATCGGCCGCGGCACTTCAACTTTCGATGGCATGGCGCTCGCTGCTTCAATTGCACGCGAACTGGTCGAGAAAAATCGCTCAATGACGCTGTTTGCAACGCACTACTTCGAGCTGACGCAGCTGGCAGAACAACATCCAGAGATCGCCAACGTGCACGTCGCGGCCGCCGAAGCCAGCGGCAAGGTCGTGTTCCTGCACGAAGTGCGCGACGGTCCAGCGAGTCAGAGTTACGGGCTGGCCGTCGCGCAGCTGGCGGGCGTGTCCGTTGCGGTCGT
The DNA here is from genome assembly GCA_963786295.1 of uncultured beta proteobacterium. GTDB lineage: Bacteria > Pseudomonadota > Gammaproteobacteria > Burkholderiales > Burkholderiaceae_F > JACCZX01. The sequence continues at coordinate 26,549 of CAWAYV010000012.1, forward strand.
TAGACGAGCGCGCCTGCTGCTAACTCAACTCCAAGAGCGCGCACTCGGCACGCGGCCGCAATTGGATCTGTTTGTTTCTGTACCGAACGCCGCCGCCAAACGCTCCAAATTCCGGAGATCAGTTGCGCGAACGACTGCAAGGGCTGGATCTTGACGAGGTGTCTCCGCGCGACGCGCATGCGCTGCTTGAAGAACTAAAGCGACAGGCGCAACCCGACTAATGCAGCGTCCGTCCCGACGGCTCAAACACGCGCAAAAAATCCGGCAACGTCGGCGCATCGGCTGACTCAATCTCCTCCGCAGTCGCCGCACGCACATCGATCACTCTAATCTCGAAGCGCAAGGCGAAGCCTGCGAGCTGATGGTTGCCGTCGAGCACGGCCATACCTTCGGCGATGTCGGTGATGGTGTAAACAGCTGTCGATGCACCGATCCCTGCCCCATCGACGCTCATGCCAACTGCCGCGCCTTCACCTAAATCCTCCACGCGTACCAATGTCACGAGCTCCGGGTCGTAGTCACCGAACGCTTCTTCAGGTTCGAGGTGGACTGAAACATTGGCGCCTGCTTCTTTGCCGCGCAATTCTTCTTCGATGCGGCTAAAGATGTCGCCGTGGCCATGTAGGTAGGTCAACGGCTCGTCTGATTTTTCGAGCAAGTTATCTTGCGCGTCGTACATCTCGACGTCGATGCTGACCAAAGTGTGATCGTCGATCTTCATGGCAGCTTTGGATCGTAAATCATCGCCTTCCTATAATCACTCGGTGAATCGATCTGCAATTCTGCGCCGGCTGGGTTCGATCAGCGTGCAGCAATTCATGCGCCAGTACTGGCAGCGCAAGCCGCTGTTGATCCGTGCAGCGCTGCCGGGCTTCACTGCCGCCGATCGACCGATCACGCCTCTTTGAGCTCGCTCGAGACCCGCAAGCCGAAAGCCGCTTGATTGCCGCGTTCGGGCGCCGCCGATCGCTGAAGCACGGACCGTTCCTTCGCCTGCCGTCGACCAAGCGCGCGCGTTGGACGCTGTTGGTGCAAGGCGTCGATCTCCTCGATGACTCGGCGCGCAGCTTGCTGTCGCGCTTTCGATTCGTGCCCGATGCGCGGCTGGACGATCTGATGGTGAGCTTTGCCACCGATGGAGGCGGCGTCGGCGCGCACGTTGATTCGTACGATGTCTTCCTGTTGCAAGCCTCCGGTCGTCGACGCTGGCGCATTAGCCGCCAGCGAAATCTGCGTGCGAAGCCGGGATCGCCGATCCATAACGTCGAAGGCTTTCGCGCGTCGAGCGAATGGGTGCTCGATGCAGGCGACATGCTTTATCTGCCTCCGGGCGTTGCGCACGAAGGAATCGCGATCGGCGAATGCATCACGTATTCGATCGGTTTCCGGGCGCCGAGTTATCAACAGCTGCTGGAGCCCTGGTTCGCGGATTACGCCGAGCATGCAAGTGCGCGCGGCCGATACGCAGACAGCGGTGCCAGGGCGAGCGCGCATCCAGCAGCATTGCCCCGGCAAATGACGCGACAGATCCACACTGAGCTCGCGCGCTGCAATCCTGGCCTAAGCGATACCGAGCGCTTCCTGCTGCGTCACTTGAGCGAACCGAAGGCAACGACCGTTTTCGATGCAGCGCTGAAGAACTTCTCGCTTACACAGTTTCGACGCCAGGCGACTTCGCGCGGATTGGCGTTGGATCGCAGGACTCGAGTTATCTATTCGGATGCGGCGATCGGCATCAACGGCGAGTGGATCCAGCCGCCGCCGGGTGCGATGGCGACACTGAAAACGCTTGCCGACCAGCGCGCGCTTTCTGCGCTTCAAGTGAAGCGCGCTCCCGCATCCGCCTGGGCACTGCTGCACGATTGGTACAGCGCCGGCTGGATCGCGATCGTCGATTAAGCTTTTGCGATGGACCCCGAACAACCGTCAACCGAACCCCCGAGCCCGCCGGCGCCGCAACGCACGTTGATCACTTCGCGCGCGGAGACGCAGGCCGCTGTCCTGCGGACGATCGAAGCGGCCACCCGCCGCGTGCTGTGCCTGCATTCCGACCTTTCGATCTTCGACCTCTCACGAACAGAGGTCGTCGATCTGCTCGCTAAATTCCTGCTTGCCCACCGCAGCGCAAGGGCGCGGTTGCTGGTCGACGATTCCATCTGGCTCGACACGCGTGCGGCCCGGTTGCGCGCGTTGCAGCGACGATTTCCGCTGGCGCTGGAGATGCGCGTGGCGTCACTCGATGACCCTGTTGGCGATGATGCAACGCTGATTGCGGACGACGCGACCGTTCTGAACATGCAGCCAACCCCCCAGGCGCGCGGCGACCTGTGGCTGAACAACAAACCGCACGCGCAGCCGCTGATCGCGGCGTTTGATCGACGCTGGGAAGCGGCGGCGCACAATCTGCCGGTGGTTCCGCTGGGGCTAGGTTGACTGGAGCTAGCCTGGCATCGATCTTGCTCATCGACATACCGTTACCGGACAACCATGAAGGGTTCGTACAAAATGAATAAGTCACTATTGCTCGCTTCGATGATGGTCGTTGCGCTCGCCGCCTGCGGCAAGAAGGACACGCCACCCCCACCCGCGCCGACGCCTGCGCCCGCTCCGGCACCGGCGCCAGCGCCGACACCCGCGCCGGCTCCGACATCGTCTGCACCTGCCGATGCGATGAAGTCTGACTCGATGAAAATGGACGCGATGAAGTCGGATACCGCGATGAAGACCGAAGACGCAAACAAGGCTGCAGCGGCTGCTGCGGTGGATGCTGCCAACAAGAAGGCGCAGCCTGCAGTCAAGCCTTAATCAGGCGTACTTGATAAGAAAAGCCGGCGCACGCCGGCTTTTTTCTTGGTGGCGCTACACAGCGCGCCAAGCGAGCCCTTGGTCCTGGTCGGCCACCGCGATTTCGTGGGCGTGGCAATCCAACGCAACTGATAGCGCCAGCTGAGCCAGGAACGGCGTGTTGTTGACTTTCGACAAATGAGCGGCTGCGATCCACCCCAAGCGACTGCAGTCAAGCTTGCGCAGGATCTTTGCCGCCTGATTATTTGAAAGGTGTCCCAGCGCTCCGCCGATGCGCGTCTTCAGAAAGTACGGGTACGAGCCCGAATACAACATGGCCTCGTCGTGGTTGCATTCGAGCAGCAACGCATGAACACGGCTCAGAGCGCGCACGATGATGTCGCTGCAATCGCCGGCATCCGTCAACAACCCCGCGCGCCGATCGCCATCGGTAAACACGAACTGCAACGGCTCGGATGCATCGTGCGGCACCGCGTACGGATCGATCGCCAGCGGCCCGAGTTCAATGCGCACGCCGGCGCAAATAGCATGCAACTCGACGCTGGTGTCTTCAAGTCCCGACGATCGCGCGGTCCCGCGTGAGCAATAGACCGGAATCCCCGCTTTGCACGCGAAGCGCGCGACGCCGCCCGCGTGGTCCGAATGTTCGTGCGTCACAACGACGGCGTCGATGTCGCGCAGCGTCAGTCCGGCACGCCCGAGGCGGCGGCCCAGCTGCTTGACGTTGAAACCGTTGTCGACCAGTACGCGGGTGAAGAAGAGGCCATCGCGCGCCTCGACGACGAGCGCGTTACCACCACTGCCCGAGCCGAGGCTGCAGACGCGCAGCATGAAAACTACTGCGGAGCCACGTTTTTCAACGGAGCTGCTCGTTCAGCAAATTCAGAATGCGATCTCCGGTGGGCGAGCGTTCGGGCTTACCCGTCGAATCGAACACCTCTACGTTGGTCTTCGCAACGCCCGTACCGAGTACGGCGACGCGATACTGCGGCGCTTGAATCGGCTTGTCCTTGCCGAACAGCTTGCTGAAAAAGCCCTGGTCAGATTTAGCCTTCGCTTCGAAATCCGGATCGAGGTAGCGAACGAAGTAAAAGCCTTTTGCGCGATCACGGTCTTCGACGGTGAATCCACCGCGATCGAGCGCCAGGCCGACACGACGCCATGCGCGGTCGAACGCTTCATCGATCTCAAGCCGCTCGTTACGACCGTCGCTCGCCTTGACGAGACGCGCGATTTGCGGTGCTGCCGACGGCGCCGCAGTGCCGGCCGCGGTGGCACTCGTCGCGCCGGCGCCCGTCGCGGTCGCTGTCACCGACGCGTCGTGCCGGGTCGTCAAATCGAACCAGCAATCGCTGCAACATCTCGGCTTCCATCTCGGGATCGGGCGGGCGCGGCTTCCAAACGGTGCGGTCCTGCTGCGGACTGGCAAAGACCTCTTCCATGCCCCGGTGACTGATGAAGATCTCGGATGTGCCTTGCGCGGTGCGCTCGAGCCGCGCTCGGTATTTGTCCTGCTCGTTGGTCGAATAGACGGAGTCGAGCACTTTGCCGAGCGTGCGGCGAATGATGTCCTGCGGCAGCTTGGCGCGGTTCTCGGCCCAATTGGTTTCGAGCGTCCCTGCATTCGGGTCCGCCTTTTCCACCTTCAATCCAACGCTCGGCCAGAAATCGACCAGTACCGGCCACGCTTTCTCGGGCGGCAAATTGACGGCAAGCCAGCGCTGGTTACCTTGTCGTTCGAGCTTCGCCACCGCGTTCGTGGGCACGACCGGGGCGCTGCTGGTCGCTACCGGTCCAGCGCTCGGACGTTGGCCCTGGCCCGAGGCAGTGATCGTTTGCGGGCGATCCGGCACCAGGAAGCGCTCATCGCGCGGCAGCTGCGATAGATCGGGTGGAACTTCGAGCGCTGGCCGCGTCTGCGCGGTTTCGTACTGAACTTTGTCCGACGAGAAGAAACTTCCGGTCCAGGAGCAGCCCGCGAGCAACGTCGCCGCAAGCGCTGCTACCGCCGCTGCGACATTTCGCGCGCTATTTGATCGATTCATGCTCCAACTCCTGCAACGAACTCCAACATCCCGCTTCCTGTAGCGCGCCCTGCACGATCGCTTCGTTCTGTTTCGAAAGTGGTACCAGCGGCAACCGTATGCCGCCGTCAATGCGCCCCGCCTTTGCCAACGCCCACTTAGCGGGCACGGGATTCGGCTCGACGAATAACTTGAAGTGCAGCGGCAGCAGCTCGGCGTTAAGCCTGCGCGCGCGCTTCAAGTCGCCGGCCAGCGCAGCAGCACACATCTCGGACATCTGGCGCGGCGCGACGTTCGCCGTCACCGAAATCACCCCATGGCCTCCCAGCAGCATCAGCGCCAGTGCGGAGTCGTCGTTACCGCTATACAGCGCAAAGCCTGGGGGCAGATACTTCAACAGCTGGGCGCCGCGCGCCAGATCGCCGGTCGCATCCTTGAGCCCGACGATTCCCGGAACCTGCGCCAGACGCACTGTGGTTTCGGTGCTCATATCGGCCACCGTGCGACTGGGCACGTTGTACAGAATGACCGGCAGATCGACGGTCTCGGCGATCTTGCGAAAGTGTTGGTACAGGCCTTCCTGCGTCGGCTTGTTGTAGTACGGCACCACTTGCAGCGTCGCGTCGGCGCCGACGTGCTTTGCGTGGCGCGTCAATTCGATCGCCTCCGCTGTGGAGTTGCCGCCGGTTCCGGCAATCACCGGGATGCGGCCGGCCGCCGCCTCGACGGCGACCTTGATCAGCTCGCCGTGCTCGTTCGGTGTCACTGTCGGCGATTCGCCGGTAGTGCCCACGGCGACGATCGCGCTCGTTCCTTCGGCGACATGCCAATCGATTAGACGGCGATAGGCGTCGAAGTCGAGCGAACCATCGTCGTGCATCGGCGACACGATTGCGACGAGACTTCCTTTGATCATTGTGTGGCGTCTACTCCGCTTAGCGACTAAAAGTAGCGCAGGATTCTACAGGTGAGTGACGCGCGGAACGCTGTTACAAACGGCACCGCTCGGCGGCCAGTGTCGCTCGAGGGTCGGCCTTGCGGACCGCGATTCGCTGCACCATCGCCGGTTTCGGCTGCTCTGTGAAACCGTCTTCGAACGCGAGCACCCGCAGGTCTGCGCCGAAGGCATCCAACAACTCTCGCGGGCGCAGCAAATAGTCGGGATTACTCGGCCTGCCGAACTCGGCATTGCCTGCTGCGAACGTCTCGTAGATCAACAGGCCGCCGGGCGCAAGCGCATTTATCAGCGCGGGGAAGAGCGGGCGGTGCAGATAGTTGGTGACGACGATTACGTCGAACTGCGCGTCACCCAGTGGCCAGGCACCCGCCTCCAGATCGGCCGCGATGAATTCGATATTCGGATCGCCGGCCAACGCCTGCGCGGACGCAGGATCGCGATCCAACGCGGTCACTTTGCAACCGCGTGCAGCCAACAGCCTTGCATGACGGCCGCCGCCGCATGCGACGTCGAGCGCACGGCTGCCGGGGCTGACACTGTATGACCACCGTTCAACCCAACCAGAAGCCGTCACACCATCGTGGGTCTGATGAGTCGGTGTCACGCCTGATGGTCTGCCACTTCGATTAGGAATTCGCGATGCGCGACCAATCACTGGTCCTGCACCAGACCCATTGCCGAGCGTACATCGCGCATCGTTTCACCCGCCATTGCTCGCGCCTTGGCACAACCGTCGGCCACAATGTCGCGCACCAGCGCAGGGTTGTCGAGATAGCGCTGCGCGCGCTCACGAATCGGCGCGAGTTCGCGCACGATGGCATCGATCACCGGTTGCTTGCATTCGAGGCAACCGATGCCCGCGGTGCGGCACCCTGTCTGCACCCACTGTTTCGTTGCGTCGTCCGAGTACACCAGATGCAGCGGCCACACGGGGCAAAGCTCGGGATTGCCGGGATCGCTCCGACGCACGCGCGCCGGGTCCGTCGGCATCGTGCGTATTTTTTTCGTCACCGATTCGGGTTCTTCACGCAGCGCAATCGTGTTCTTGTAGCTCTTCGCCATCCTCTGGCCATCGAGTCCCGGCATTCTCGAAACCTTGGTCAACAGCGCTGCCGGCTCGGGCAGAATGACTCGATGCGCCCCTTCGGCGTAGCCAAACAAACGTTCGCGGTCTTCGAGCGGCACTGCGAGCGCCGCGTCCACGATGGCACGCGCCTGCTTTAGCGCATCCGCATCACCTTCCTCCTGGTAACGCGTACGAAGTTCTGCGAAACGCTTTGCCTCGCTACCGAGTTTGCGCACCGCGACCTTCGACTTGGCCTCGAAGTCGGGCTCATTGCCAAAGACGTGATTGAACCGGCGTGCAATCTCGCGCGTCATCTCGATATGCGGCACCTGATCTTCCCCAACGGGCACCATCGTCGCGCGATAGACAAGGATATCGGCGGCCTGCATCAGCGGGTACCCGAGGAAGCCATACGTCGACAGATCGCGATCGGACAACTTCTGCTGCTGATCCTTGTAGGTCGGAACTCGTTCGAGCCACCCGAGCGGGGTCACCATCGACAACAGCAGAAATAGCTCGGCGTGCTCGGGTACCTGCGACTGGATGAAGATCGTCGCCTTCGCTGGATCAACGCCCGACGCGAGCCAGTCGATCACCATGTCCCAACCGTCAGCACTGATTCGTTGCGTTTCCTCGTAATGCGTCGTCAGCGCATGCCAATCGGCAACGAAGAACAAGCACGGGTATTCGCTTTGCAGCCGGACCCAGTTTTTCAGCACGCCGTGATAGTGACCGAGGTGCATCGCGCCGGTCGGGCGCATACCGGACAGCACGCGATCTGGAAATATCATCAGAGAAAAATGCGGACGATTTCCTGACCCAACGCGCAGGAATGGCGTCAGCAGAATTCCAAGCACGGGCGTGAACATCAGGCCAATAATGATGAATAGACCGAACGGTTCGATCTTGGAATACAGGTAGGACAGTCGGTTCGGAAGCAGTCCCGCAACGATGCGCCCGCCGTCGAGCGGAGGAATCGGCAGCAAATTAAGCGCCATGAAAACCAGATTGACGCGAATGCCCGCCTGCGCCACCTCGAAGAAGAACCGCTCCTGCACTCCCGTCGCCTGCAACGCGCTCAGCAAAATCGCCCACAAAATTGCCATCACAAGGTTGGCGGCCGGCCCCGCCGCGGCGACCCAGATCATGTCGCGCTTCGGTCGCCGCAGGCTGCTCCAGTCGACGGGAACCGGTTTGGCCCAGCCAAACATGTAGCCGGTAGTCAGCACCATGCCGAGCGGAACCGCAATCGTGCCTATTGGATCGATATGCTTGATCGGATTGAGCGTGACTCGGCCAAGCACGTACGCGGTGTTGTCGCCGAACATGCGGGCCACATAGCCGTGCGACGCTTCATGCACCGTGATCGCAAACAACACCGGGATCGCGTATACCGCGATCGCCTGCATTACGTTTTCCATTGAATCGAGTCTATCAGCGGCGAGTCACAGCCCAAGCTGCGAGACATCGCCCTTGCCTTGGCGCACCAGCACGGCCTCCGCACCGGTGAGATCGACGATCGTCGTCGGCTGCACGCCGCACGTGCCGGCGTCGAGAACGAAATCGATCTGATAGTCGAGCCGCTCCCGGATATGTTCCCCTTCGTTCAGCGGAAGTTCATCGCCGGGCAGCTGCAGTGTCGTCGTCAGCAACGGCTGGCCGAGCACATCGAGCAGCCCTAGCGCGACTCGATGATCGGGTACACGCAATCCGATCGTCTTGCGGGACGGGTGCGACAAACGGCGTGGCACTTCCTTCGTCGCTTCAAGAATCCACGTGTACGGCCCCGGTGTCGCGTTTTTCAGCAAGCGATAGCGGCGGTCGTCAAACTTGGCGTACTGCCCAATGTCCGACAGATCGCGGCACATCAATGTGAGCAGATGCCGCTCGTCAATGCGGCGAATGGCACGAATGCGATCGACCGCGGCGCGATCGTCCAAGTGGCAAGCGAGCGCATAGCAAGAGTCGGTCGGGATCGCGCCGACGCCGCCATGATCGAGAATCTGCGCAGCCTGCCGCAGCAGGCGCACCTGCGGATCGATCGGGTGGATCGAAAAAAGTTGCGCCACGGCAGGCGCTGTTAGATGAACCGGTGCCACACCGGAGTCAGCTCCGGTGCCAGCGGCTCAACGCGACCGAGCTCGACGTTCGCCGATTCACCGGGACCGTGAAAGTCGCTGCCGCTCGACGCTTCGAATCCGAACTCGAGCGCGAGCTTGGTAAACCGGCGCACGTCTTCCGGCGTGTGATTGCTGGTGACGACTTCCAGCGCTGTACCGCCGACCTCACGAAACTCTTCCAGCAGCGCATGCAATGCCAGCTCGTCGATCCGATAGCGCGCCGGGTGCGCAACGACCGCCACGCCACCCGCGGCGTCGATCATGTCGACCGCTTCGGCCAGCGTCGCCCAGCGATGCGGCACATAGCCCGGCTTGCCCTCGACCATATAGCGCTTGAACACCTCGCGCACATCGCGACAGACGCCCTGTTCCACCAGGAATCGCGCGAAGTGAGTGCGGCCGATCATTTGCGGATTCTCAGCGTGCCGCAGCGCTCCTGCCAACGTGCCGTCGATACCGGCCGCAGCCAAGCTCGCATCAATCGCTTGCGCACGCCGCGTTCGTCCTGATCGCACGTGCGCCAGCCGGTCGCGCAAGTCCGCATCGTCACCGTCGACACCGAGGCCGACCACGTGAATCGTGGTCGTGCCCCACGTCACTGACACTTCCACTCCGGGGACAAACGCCAGCGAGCGCTCGACTGCTGCAGCCTTCGCTTCGGCGAGGCCGGACACCTCGTCGTGGTCGGTCAACGCGTAAAGCTCGACGCCCTGTTCAGCCGCGCGCCGCGCGAGATCGCCGGGCGCCATCGTGCCGTCGGAGTAGAACGAATGCGAATGAAGGTCCGCGCGTAGTGAGTGCGCAGCGGCGCGGCTGGTGTCAGGCATCGGAGCATTCTAGGGCTTGTTCACGCCATCACGACGACGAGCGAAATCTTCGATCAACCGCGCCACTTCGTCGGGCCGATCATGGTGCAGCATATGGCCGGCATTCTCGACCACTACGCTTTCCACGTTGCGCAGCGCTGTCATTCGAGTCTCGACTTCTCTCAACGCTGCGTCGCGATCGACGCCGACGTGACGCAGCACGTCGGTCTGTGCGGCGCGCACCCATAGCACCGGGCACTCGACGTTCTTCCAGCATGCAAGCACTTCATCGATGCGATACAGCGTCGGATTGATGATTCGATGCGCAGGATCGCCGGCGACACGGAAACGCCCGCCGCCGTCGGGCTCCGACCAGTGCTGCGCAAGAAACGCTGCTCGCGCGGTGGACAGTCGCGGATTGTTCTTCATCAGCCGCGCAGCCACTTCTTCTCGCGACGCATAGTCGCGCAGCGTTCCGCCTTGCTTTAATTGGTCGATCCATTGCGCGTAGCGACCAGGCGCTTGCTCTGGGTGCGTCGGCCGCAGGCCGAACCCTTCCAGATTGACGACGGCGCGCACACGCTCTGGGCGCGCGCCCGCGTACATCAGCGCGACGTTGCCGCCCATGCTGTGGCCAACCAGCCAGGCCGGCTCTGCGCCGACGACGTCATCCAACACGAACTCGAGATCGGCCAAGTAGTCCGGATACCAGTAGCAGTCGCCCGGCGCGCGATCGCTAAGCCCGAAGCCACGCCAGTCGGGCGCCACGACTCGCCAATCGCCGTCGAGCGCATCGACGACGAACTGGAACGATGCCGACACATCCATCCAGCCGTGCAGCATGACCAACGTGTGCGCCGCGCCGGCCCCGGCGTCGCCCCACTCGCGCAGGTGATAGCGCAGCCCTCGCACATCGATGAATCGGGAACGTGACGGCGTCATTTGAGCGGGCGTTTGCGCGCACGCGAGTGTTCGGCGATTATAGGAACAGACTTCGGAGATGCTGATGCGCGACCAATACCGCGCGCTGTACGACAACTTCCGCTGGCATGTACCACGCGAATTCAATATCGCGGAAGTGTGTTGCCGCCGCTGGGCGCAGGAGACCACGCGCATCGCGCTGCACTACGAAGATGAAGCAGGCGTACATGCATCGTTCACTTACGCAGCGCTGCAGGCCGATGCAAACCGGTTGTCGAATGCGTTGCAGGCCCTCGGAGTCGTGTGCGGGGAGCGCGTAGCGATCGTATTGCCGCAACGCCCGGAGACCGCGATCGCACACGTCGCCATCTACCAGATGGGTGCGGTGGCGATGCCGTTGTCGCTGCTATTCGGCCCGGAAGCACTCGAGTACCGGCTGCAAAACAGCGAAGCAGTGGTCGCCATCGTCGACGCGACTGCGCTTGCATCGATCGAAGAAGTGCACGGGCGCTGTCCCGATCTGCGTCACCTGATCGTCGTCGGTGAATCCAGCCTGAATGCGATCTGGCATTCGTGGGGCGCGCTGCTGGGGCGTCACGGCGACACGTACTCACCGGTGGCCACGCTGGCCGATGAACCGGCACTGCTGATCTACACCAGTGGCACTACCGGCCCACCGAAGGGCGCGCTGATGCCGCATCGCGCCTTGATCGGCAACCTGCCCGGCTTCGTCGCCTCGCACAACTGGTTTCCGCAACCGGGCGACGTGTTCTGGTCGCCGGCCGATTGGGCCTGGACCGGTGGGCTGATGGATGCACTGCTGCCGACGATGTATTTCGGATTTCCGATCGTCGGCTATCGCGGCCGTTTCACACCGGAGCGCGCGTTCGAGTTGATGCAGCGGCACGGCGTCACCAATGCGTTTCTGTTTCCCACCGCTTTGAAGATGATGATGAAGTCGGTGTCCGAGCCTCGCAGCATGTATCGGCTGAAACTGCGTTCGTTAATGAGCGCCGGCGAGGCGGTGGGCGAAACGGTGTTCGATTGGTGCCGTGACGCGCTCGGCGTTACGGTCAACGAAATGTTCGGCCAAACGGAGATGAATTACATCGTCGGCAACTCGTATCAGCAGTGGCCAGCGCGTGCCGGCAGCATGGGGCGGCCGTATCCCGGGCATCGAGTGGCGGTCATCGACGACGATGCCAACGTACTGCCGCCCGGCGAAACCGGCGAGGTCGCGATTCACCGGCGCGACATTCACGGCGATGCCGATCCGATATTTTTTCTCGAATACTGGCGCAATCCCACTGCCACGCGCGCCAAGTTCAGCGGCGATTGGTGCCGCACCGGCGACCTCGCCAGCGCGGATCGTGACGGCTATCTCTGGTACCAGGGACGCGCTGACGACATGTTCAAGGCCGCCGGTTACCGCATCGGACCCAGTGAAATCGAAAATTGTTTGGTTAAGCATCCGGCGGTGGCCAACGCCGCTGTGGTGCCGAAGCCCGACGCGGAACGCGGTGCGCTGGTCAAGGCGTTTGTCGTGCTCGCCGCGGGTTACGACGCGTCATCGACTCTCATCGAAGAACTGCAGCTTCACGTACGCGGCAAGCTGGCGCCCTACGAGTATCCGAAGGAAATCGAATTCATCGGAGAGCTACCGATGACGACGACGGGGAAAGTGCAGCGGCGCGTGCTGCGTGAGATAGAGAAAGAACGCGCGAACAAGAATACCTAGGGCTGCTCGTTCCTTGGCCCGCGCTCCTTGGGGACCGGAATGATGCGGCCGTCGCGTGTCATGCTCGGACGATATTGCGCATTCGCAATCGCAGCGGCCAATACGCGAGCGCGCTCTTCGTTGGCCACTGAATCGATCAAGCGGGTTACGTAGGCCGTTGGGATGTCTTTGTAGTGGCGGCGGTCCAGCCGCACCGGCACTTCGCGCCAACCCTGGTCGAGCAACCAGCGCCACAGCTGATCGCTCATTCCGGACCGGACGGTCATCCGAATGTCGCCGCAAAACAGCTTCGCGCCGAACGGCGGCTTGCTACTTTCCGACGGGATGCCTCGTTCGCAGCGGATCTTAAGCAGCGTGCGAACCTGATCGCGGACGTGGGCGACGAAATCGAGCTCCAAATGCAACCTCCAGTTACTCGGAATTTAGCGGCGCTTGTTTCGCGCCGAATCCCCCGAATCTGCTAGAGGAGACGTTGCCTTTTTCCTAGGAAACTGACACGCGTTCCACCGTTTTGGCCGATGGACGGCGCGTAATCTGGCGGATCGCATTCATCAGGACGCGCTCGCGTTCTGCCGGCTGGGCGTCAAACAACCTGGTCACGAGGGTCGTCGACAGCGGCTTGAGCTGCAACCGATTTTCGCCCGACGCCAGCTCGCGCCATCCCAAGCTGACCAGCCAGTGCCACAAATCGTCACTTAAACCCGCTTGCACCGACATCCGCATGCCAGAGCAGCAGATCGTTGCGCCGATCGCCGGCTTACTTGTTTCGCGACGGTGCAAGTCCTGCTTCTTTTTCCACAGCAGTTCTCCGACCGGCGCATACAGCAGCATTTCCCAATTCATTTCGCCTCCTAGATGACGCACTGTATCGGTCGCCGCGGTTTCGATTCGATCCCCCTTGCATGGATCGCGCGCATGGCCTAATCCACGGGATTACGGGTCAAGTTAGTGAAGGCAAACACTCGCGAATTGAGCAAGCGAGGCGCCGTTAGACTTGCGGCATGGCGATATATGAGTTGGGCGAGCGCGTCCCGCAAATCGATCCGAGCGCGTACGTGTTCGATACAGCCACCGTCATCGGCAACGTGATTCTCGGAGCGCGCGTCAGCATCTGGCCGTATGTAACGCTGCGCGGCGACAATGAGCCGATCGAGATCGGCGATGACAGCAACGTGCAGGAGAGCTGTGTGCTGCATGCCGATCCGGGATTCCCGCTTGACGATCGGCCGCCGAGTGACCGTCGGCCATCAAGTGATGTTGCATGGCTGCACGATCGGGGACGGAAGCCTGATCGGAATCCAGTCGGTGATACTGAACGGCGCGGTGATCGGGCGTAACTGTCTGGTCGGCGCAGGCGCACTGATCACTGAGGGCAAGCAGATTCCCGACGGTTCGCTGGTGATCGGTTCGCCGGCGAAAGTTGTGCGGCAGCTCGAGCCTGCCCATATCGAACGGATGAAGCGCGACACCGACAGCTACGTGCAACGCGCGACCGCTTACCGACGTGATCTGAAGCGCACCAGCTAAACGGAACGGAGCGCGGTCGTCGCAATGTCGGATCAGTTGTTGAAGTTTGCGTTTACCGGAAGGCGGGTGCGCGGCGAATTGGTGCGGCTTGACGCGGCGTGGCGCGACATGATTGCGCACCATCAATATCCGCCGCCGGTAATGCGCGTACTCGGCGAAATGGTAGCGGCCGCCGCCCTACTCGCGACCAACATCAAGTTCAACGGCGCGCTGGTGATGCAGGTCTACGGCGACGGTCCGCTGCAATTATTGGTCGTCGAATGCCAAGCCGATCTTGCATTGCGCGCAACCGCCAAGGTGCGCGATGAACCGATCGCCGACGATATTTCGCTGCGTGAGCTCGTCAACCGCGGTGGGCGCGGCCGATTCGCCATCACGCTCGACCCGAAGGATCCGTTGCCCGGACAACAACCGTATCAAGGCGTCGTTCCCCTCGAAGGCGATAGCGTGGCCGAAGTGCTGCAGACCTACATGCGGCAAAGCGAACAGCTGGAAACACGACTGTGGCTTGCGTCGAGCGACGCGGTCGCTGCAGGATTGTTACTGCAGCGCTTGCCCAGTGACGGCGGACTGCGGACCACGGCGGGCGACGATGACGCGTGGGAACATCTACTCGCGCTCACGCAGACCGTCACGTCCGAAGAGTTGCTGACTCTCGCGCCGGACGATGTATCTCATCGACTGTTCTGGCAAGAGTCGCTCGAACACTATCCGGCGCTAACGCCGCGCTTCCAATGCACCTGCTCGCGCGAGCGGATCGGAAAGATGCTGGTCTCGCTCGGTCAGGAAGAAGTCGACTCGATCATCGCTGAACAGGGATCGGTCACCGTCACATGCGAGTTCTGCGGCCGTAGATATTCATTTGATCCGGTCGATGTTGCGCATCTGTTCGCGCGCGGCGTCGAACTTCCCGACCCTGCGACCGTCGACGAGGGAACACGGCATTGATCGTCGATTCGAACGCGCGCTGATCCCAGCCAGTTGCTTTCTGCCGTGGCGCCTCGCGTCTCTGTTTGATGCCACGTGATGTTTGTTTGATGCCACGTGATGTCCGCTTTGCCGGAGCCTTCGCGTCCTTCTGCTTGAGAGCCGACCGCAGAAGACCGACCTCGACTACAGACGTAGTTCAAAACATTTCCTTGACGGAGGTTTGCCATGAACGCTATCGCTTTTCGCTTTACCACTACGGCCCTGATTGCGATGACGCTGGCCACGACCGCCGTCGCAGGAACAGATTACAAGTGCGACGAGCCGCGTACACAGATCGACCTCCGCGCCTGTGAAGCGGCAAGGCAAGGCCCAGATGAGCTGCGTTGGTTCATCCAGCGCGTGCGAGGGATCGCAAGCCTGGATTTCTCTGACTACATTACCGACGCGCAATTGCAGGCGTGGCGTGAGGCAAAGGAACCCACGCGAACGGCCGTGCGGCAAGTGCGCTGATGGGCGGTGGCTCGGCATTAGCAAACGTCGCTCATTAGTGAGAGCACCGAGCAGACTCGCAATTGTGTCTGCGAATAGGAAAGCGGGTTTTGGTCAGCACCAAGACCCGCGCCGCGGCTTGTTTCGCGAGGCGGGCCAGGAGATTTTCGGCGCACAGCGCCGTGCAAGGAGAAAACAAAGATGAAACTGAAATCGTTAAGAGTTTTTCGCGGCTGCTCGGTCCCAATCGCCGCGTGTGTGGCTTTGTTGACATCGAGCTGCGGAGGCAGCGACGACGACAGCGTCGCAGCCGCTCCCGCGGCCGTCCCCGTCACGGTCCCCTTCACCAATGGAGTAGCGACTACCTCCAATGTCGTTGCTTACTGGAACAAGATCGCAACCGACACGATCAACGTCGCGCCTACCGCCACGGGCACCGCTGAAGAGCAACGTCCTAACACTGCAATCGACTAGCCACGGTTCACGTCGCCATTTATGACGCGGTTAACGCCATCGTCGGTACGCACAAGACATTTGGTGCCGCGCCTGCAACGCCGGCAGCGGGCGCTTCGCAGGAAGCGGCCGCGGCTGCCGCGGCCTATGGTGCGCTTAAGGGTCTGTTCCCGAATCGTTCGGCGCAGTACCAGGCCGCGTACGACGACTTCGTCGCCGCGATCCCGGCAGGTGACGCCAAGACGCGCGGCATAGCGGTGGGAACGGAAGTCGCCACCGCCATTGTGGCGCTGCGCGCTAACGATGGCCGGTCGACGGCAGTCACCTACACCGCTGGAACCGCGCCGGGCAACTTTCGCGGTGTCAATCCAATCGGCATCTTCAATCCGTTTACGAAGCCGTTCACGTTGACGAGTGCATCGCAGTTCCGATCCACTCCACCGCCGGCGCTCGACAGCGCGGCTTACGCCGCCGACTTCAACGAAGTGCACGCTTGGGGGGGAACCACCAGCGCCTTGCGGAGCGCGGCGCAGCTTGAAGCCGCTCGCTTTCACACGGATCCGCCGGGCATCGTGCAACCTCGGAACTACCGTTCTTTCGCGATGGATAGTCGCAGCCTGGCCGACAACGCGCGCACCATGGCGTTGATATGGGTTGCGCAGGCAGACGCCGCCATCGCGTGCTTCGAAACCAAATACTTTTATAACTTTTGGCGCCCGGTGAGTGCGATTACGCTCGCGGATACTGATGGCAACGCTGCTACCACAACGGATGCGACCTGGACTCCGTCCGTGCCTACGCCGAACCATCCTGAGTATCCGTCAGCCCATATGTGCACGAATGGGCCGGCATGGCGGCTTGAAGGCGGCCTTTGGAACGAACCAGATCGCATTCAGCTACAACAGTACCGTCACGAGCACCGTGCGTCAGTACGCCACGCCGGACGACTTCCTGAACGAAATCATCCTCGCGCGCATTCATGGCGGCATGCACTTCCGCACGGCGAATGTGCAGGGCGGCGTACTCGGCGCTAACGTCGGCGAGTGGGTCGCGAAGAATTACTTCCAGCCGCGGTAATTGACGGCAACAGGGACCGGCCGGACTGCAGTTGTCCGGTCGGCATATCCTGTCGATTTCCGAACCATGCGTACCGGCTGGCGTTGAATCCAATCGAAGTTTTCCACCGTTATGTCGAAGACCGAAGGCAACAGCGTATCGAGCAGTTCGATCGCGAAGCTTCGAGCATCTTGTCCGTTACACCGCGCGAATCCCCGGTGCGGAAGGTATGGTTGCCTACGCCAATTTGAAGCCCGGATACGAAGTTCAGCAAATCATCGAGCAAGTGGATTACTTCACTTCGATCAGGCAGAACTTCGATGGAAGGTCCACGAGTTCGACCAACCGCACGATCTGCAGGCGCTTCTGCTGCGGCGTCGTTCGTAACCGATAAGCAAGAGGCCTTCATGGTTCTTCCGTTGGACCGGCCTTCGCGCCAGGTGGCGTCTCGCCAACAACGCGGTTCGCATGGCGCTGTTGGACGACCAGCTGGTCGGTTTCATCGCCGCAACGAAGGAGTCGATTACGCATCTGTACGTGCGCGTTGGACATCATCACCGTGGTATCGGCACCCAGCTTCTCGCATGGGCGAAGGCCCAGTCGAATGCGGGAGAACTCTGGCTGCTACGCATTTGCCCGCAACGCGATCGCGCGCGCTTTTTACGAGAAACACGGGTTCGAAATCGTCGCTCGCGGTTTCGAGCCGACTTGGCAACTAGACGACATCAAGTACGAATGGGCCGCGCAGCATGCGTCGGTATGAAGATCGCCACCATGTGTCTGTCATGCTGCGTGTGGACAGCCGATTCGATAGAGAGGAGTAAGACGATGCCCGCATATATGTTCGCCAACGTGGAGGTCACCGATGCTGCGGGCTACGAGCAGTACAGGCAGCAGGTATCGGCGACGATCGAAGCGTACGGCGGACGGTACCTGGTGCGCGGTGGGGCGACGGAAGTGCTGGAGGGCGATTGGGTGCCAAAGCGGATGGTGATCCTCGAGTTCGCCGATATGGCCCAATTGAAGGCCTGGTATCACTCGCCCGAATACCGCCCGCTGATTGAGCTCCGCCAGAGAACGGCTACGTCAACGCTGGTCGCTGTCGAGGGATTTTTCAACCCGTAAGCAGTGAGCGACGCGTTCACGCACCACTGACGATCGCTTCGTCTTCCAACATCGCCGTCGCGCGCTCCATCGAACGGCGGAACGCGACCGCGCTTTGACTTTCGTCGATTTCCACGTCGTCCCAGCGAACCTGCTGTCCTGACGCTATCGCATTGACGAGCTTTACTTTGTGCGCGAGGCCGAGCGGCAAGCCGCCGATCCGCATCGATTCCTCCGCCGGCATTACCTTGCCGTAAACGGTGTAGCCGCCCTCCCCATCCAACATTTCGCCTGCGGCCAGGTCGCGTTTCGCCGTCGCGACTACATCTGCGTTAAAGCCGATGGGTACGCCGGTCGGCTCATTGCGCAGCCCCACGCTGGCGACGCTAATGCCGAGCTCGAGCCCGATCAGGTGAAACGGCTTGTACAGAGCGGAGTACTGCCCGCTCGCGTCGGTCACGAGCCCGTATTCCTTGAAGCATCGCTCGACATAGTCGCTGCCGCCCGCAAACACGACGTACACGCCCCAGCGTAAGTCGCGCTGTACCGGCGATCCATCGCGCCGCAGGCTCGAAATCACTTCGACTTGCCCGCGATGATGCAGCACGCCGCCCTCGGTCAGTGGACGCAACACCTGCGGCAGCTCGTCCACGCTGCACGGCGGAAATGTCAGTCCGTCGGGCGCAAGCAATCCGGTCGCGTTCGACACCGCGCACATTTCGATCGCGCTCTTCGTTCCGTCCAAAAACGAATTGAACATCTGCGCGTTCAATCCGCCGATCCGTGCATCTTCGGCGGTGAGGCCGTAGTGCCCCCATACGGTGTCCGGCGTAGAGGCGTGATACGCGGGCAGGTACTTGGTGCCCTTGCCTGCAGCGATGACTTCGAAGCCGCATGCGCGCGCCCAATCGACCAGTTCGCATATCAGCGCGGGTTGGTCGCCGTAGGCAAGCGAATAGACGATGCCGGCCTCGCGCGCGCGTTGTGCCAACAGGGGGCCGGCCAACGCATCGGCCTCGACGTTGACCATCACGATGTGCTTGCGGTGCTCGCAACAGGCGAGCACATGCGCAATGCCCGCGGTCGGCGAGCCGGTGGAATCGATCACGATGTCGATGTCCTGCGTCTCGATCAAGGCCCGCGCGTCGGAGAAAAAACTCAGGGACGAAATGGCGCTATCGGACCAGCCCACCCTGCGCAGCGACTGACGCGCACGGGTTGGATCCAGATCGGCGATCGCAATTACACGCATGCCCGGCGTATGACGAACCTGCGACAGATACATCGATCCGAACTTGCCGGCACCGATCAGTCCGACGCGCAGCGGTGTGCCAAGCGACTCGCGCTCTTTGAGCAGCCGATGCAGATTCATTTCGATGGCTGGTTTGTGTTCGCAGCGCTTTCTGTCTTCGGAACGACGATCTGAAAAAACACTTCACCATCGCGCACCATGTTCAGCTCGTGCCGCGCCCGCTCTTCAATCGCCTCGCGACCTTCTCGCAGGCTGGCGACTTCCGCTGCGAGCTCAGCATTGCGCGCATTCAACGCGCCGTTGATGCCGCGCTGTGCCATTAGTTGCCGGTCCAGGTCCCATGCCCGCAACCAGCCGCCTTTGCCAAACCACAGCGGCCATTGAATCGCAATCAGGAGAGCCGTAAGGGCAATCGCCAGTAGCCGCATGCTCGGTGCCGACCTCGCTAGCGCAAGTTGTAAAACGCATCGCGCCCGGGGTAGCTCGCCACTTCTCCCAGGTCTTCTTCGATGCGCAATAGCTGGTTGTATTTCGCGATGCGGTCGGAGCGGCTCATCGAGCCGGTCTTGATCTGCATCGCGTTCGTGCCGACGGCGATATCGGCAATTGTCGTGTCTTCGGTTTCGCCGGAACGATGGCTGATCACTGACGTGTAGCCGGCGCGCTTGGCCATTTCAATCGCGGCAAAGGTCTCGGTCAATGTGCCGATCTGGTTGATCTTGATCAGGATCGAATTGGCCACGCCACGATTGATTCCTTCGCGCAGCAGCGCCGTGTTGGTCACGAATACGTCGTCGCCGACCAGCTGCACTTTATCGCCGAGCTTCCGGGTCAGTTCCTCCCAGCCTGCCCAATCGTTTTCGGCCATGCCGTCCTCGATCGATACGATCGGATACTTGTCGCACCAGGCCGCGAGTGTTGCGGTCCATTCGGTGGCGGACAGGATCAGCCCTTCACCGTCGAGGCAGTACTCGCCGTCCTTGAAAAATTCGCTGGCAGCGCAATCGATCGCTACCGAGACATCGCTGCCGGCCGCATACCCGGCGTTTTCGATAGCCTGCAGGATCATCTGGATCGCCGCCTCGTGATTCTTCACGTTCGGCGCGAATCCGCCCTCGTCGCCGACCGCGGTGCTCATACCCTCCCTATCGATCAGCTTCTTGAGCGCGTGAAACACTTCAGCGCCGTAGCGCACTGCTTCGGAGAACGTCGGCGCGCCGATCGGCACGATCATGAATTCCTGCAGATCAAGATTGTTGTTGGCGTGCGCGCCGCCGTTGATCACGTTCATCATCGGCACCGGCATTTGCATCGCGCCACTGCCGCCCAGGTAGCGATAAAGCGGCAATCCCGCTTCCTCGGCGGCCGCCTTCGCGACCGCGATCGACACCGCCAGCATTGCATTGGCGCCGAGGCGCGATTTGTTCTCGGTGCCGTCGAGCTCGATCAGCGCCTCATCAAGAAACGCCTGCTCGTTCGCCTCGAGCCCCATGACCGCTTCTGAGATTTCAGTGTTGACGTTCTCGACCGCCTTTAACACGCCCTTGCCACCGTAGCGGTTAGCGTCGCCATCGCGCAGCTCGATCGCCTCGCGCGCACCGGTCGATGCACCCGATGGCACCGCGGCGCGGCCCATCACGCCACTTTCGAGCAAGACGTCACATTCAACGGTGGGATTGCCGCGCGAATCGAGAATCTCACGGCCGATGATGTCAACGATTGCACTCATGTTTCTAACGAGCTCGGCCTGACTTCGATAAAGCCCTGTCGTTTCACTGCACGGTCGAGCTCCACCAGCGTGCCGAGGAGTTCGCGCATCCGGTCGAGCGGAACCGCATTGGGTCCGTCGGATTTTGCTTCCGCCGGATTCGGATGAGTTTCCATGAACACACCCGCGACCCCCGCGGCAACCGCGGCCCGTGCCAAGACCGGCACGAATTCGCGCTGCCCGCCGCTGGTCGTGCCCTGTCCGCCGGGCAGTTGCACGGAGTGCGTGGCGTCGAACACCACCGGCGCGTTGGTATCGCGCATGATCGCCAGCGACCGCATGTCGGATACCAGATTGTTGTAGCCGAACGATGCGCCGCGCTCGCAGGTCATGAAGCGGTCTTCAGGCAGGCCGGCCTCGCGTGCCGCGTCACGCGCCTTGTCGATCACGTTCTTCATGTCGCCGGGCGCGAGAAACTGCCCCTTCTTGATATTGACCGGCTTGCCACTGACGGCGCATGCGCGGATGAAATCAGTCTGCCGGCACAGGAACGCCGGCGTTTGCAGAACGTCGACCACTTCGGCGGCCGGTTTGATCTCGTCTTCATCGTGCACGTCGGTCAGCACCGGCACACCGACCTGCTTCTTGACGGCGCCCAGAATTCGCAACCCTTCATCGATGCCGAGACCGCGAAAGCTCTTGCCCGAGCTGCGATTGGCCTTGTCAAAGCTTGATTTGTAGATGAACGGCACGCCGAGTGCGCCGGTGATCTCCTTCAATCGGCCGGCGGTGTCGATCGCCATCTGCTCGGACTCGATCACGCACGGCCCTGCAATCAGGAACAGCGGGCGGTCGAGTCCGACTTCAAAACCCGCCAGCTTCACGCGGCGGCCTTGTGGGTAATGGGCGAAACCTGTGCCTCATTGGCAGTTGTCGAGCGCGCTTGCTTGCTCGCCAGCGCCGCCTCGATAAACGCCTTGAACAGCGGGTGCCCGTGCCGAGGGGTCGATGTGAACTCAGGGTGAAACTGCACGCCGATAAAAAACGGATGCGACGGTAGCTCCATGATTTCGGTCAGCTTCTCACTCGGCGTGCGCGCGGAAACCGTGTAGCCGTTGGCTTCGAGCTGTGGCACATACGCGTTGTTCACCTCGTAGCGATGACGGTGGCGCTCGTTGACTTCCGCGCCGTAAATGCGCGCCGCCAGCGTGCCGCGCTCGACCGGACACTTCTGTGAGCCGAGCCGCATCGTGCCGCCGAGATCGGATTGCGCATCGCGCCGCTCGATGCGGCCGGTGCGATCGGTCCATTCGGTAATCAGCGCGACCACGGGGTGCGGTGTGTCGGGATCGAACTCGGTCGAATTGGCACCCGCCAGCCCGCATACATTGCGCGCAAATTCGATCGTCGCCAACTGCATGCCAAGACAAATGCCGAGATACGGAAGGTTGTTCTCGCGCGCGTGACGGATCGCCGCGATCTTGCCCTCGGTGCCGCGCCTGCCGAAGCCGCCCGGCACCAGCACCGCATCGACCTTGTCGAGCGAAGCGGCGCCGTCGTTTTCGATCTGCTCCGAATCCAGATACTCGATCTTGACGTTCGTGCGCGTATTGATGCCGGCGTGCATCAGCGCTTCGACCAGCGACTTATACGAGTCGGACAGCTCGACGTACTTGCCGACCATACCAATCGTGACCTCGTGTTCGGGATGTTCGAGCGCATACACCAGCTTGTCCCAGCTCGACAGATCGGCAGGCTTCGCAATGATGCCGAGCTTGAAGCAGACGATCTCGTCGAGCCCTTGCTTGTGCAGCATCGACGGAATCTTGTAGATCGAGCTGACGTCCCACGCGGAGATCACGGCATCGATCGGCACGTTGGAAAACAACGAAATCTTCGCGCGCTCTTCTTCCGGAATCGGACGATCGGCGCGGCACAACAACACGTCGGGCGAGATGCCGATCTCGCGCATCTTTTGCACGCTGTGCTGCGTCGGCTTGGTCTTCAGCTCTCCGGCCGAAGGAATGAAGGGCACCAGGGTCAGGTGGACGTAACACGCCGACGATTGGCCCAGGCGCAATTTCATCTGCCGCACCGCTTCGACAAACGGCAACGACTCGATATCGCCCACCGTGCCGCCGATTTCGACGATCGCCACGTCGGCCTTGCCGTCCCACGCGGCGCGTGCGCCGCGCTCGATGAAATCCTGAATCTCGTTGGTTATGTGCGGAATCACCTGCACCGTCTTGCCTAGGTACTCGCCGCGCCGCTCCTTCTTGATCACCGAGTCGTAAATCTGGCCCGTGGTGAAGTTGTTGACCTTCCGCATCTTGGCGGAGATAAAGCGCTCGTAATGCCCAAGGTCGAGATCGGTTTCCGCGCCGTCTTCGGTGACAAATACTTCGCCGTGTTGGAACGGCGACATGGTGCCGGGGTCGACGTTGATGTACGGGTCCAGCTTTATCAGGGTGACTTTGAGGCCGCGCGATTCGAGGATCGCGGCAAGCGAGGCGGCGGCGATCCCTTTTCCGAGGGAGGAGACCACGCCACCGGTAACGAACACGTACTTGATCATCGTATCTCGTTATCCACGCCGTCTTGGCAACAGCGTTACCGGTAATGCGGCAGTATACAGATCAGTCATCAGTCGATTGCGACGTTGCGCGCGGCGCAGCGCGCGCCGAGCGCGGTCCGGATAGTCGGTGATGATGCCGTCGACACCGAGCGCGGCCAGACGCTCGATCTCTGTCGGATCGTTGACGGTCCACGGGATGATCTTCAGCTTCAGCGCATGCGCCTCAGCGACATTTTCCGGTGTCACGTTGCGCCAGAACGGCGCCCAGATGCTGCACCCCACGGCTTGCGCCATGCGCGGCAGCGATCCGCCATGGTCCGCACCCTTGAGCCCGGCGTGCCACGGCGATGCGCCGGAGGCATCCGGCAAAACGGTGTTCATGCTCTGACGAATCAATCGTTAAACACGCGGTCGACAATTCGGGCGCGAGCTTCTTCACTTCACGCAGCGTTCGCCAATCGAACGATTGCACGGTCACCCGCTCGGTCATCTTTGCCGCGCGAACCGCATCGACGACCGCGCGCGCGTAGCGTTCGGCGTCGGGCGTGCTGTCGCCGCTGGTCGGCGTGATCTTGGTTTCGATGTTAAATCGCACAAGCCGCCCGCCCGGCGAACGCGCATCGCGCGCCAGCTCGAACAGCTGCTGCAGAGTCGGAATACGCTCGCCGTCGCTCGCTTGCTGCTCTGTCCACTGCGCGGCGTACTTGTGCGCCGGGTTCAGGCGGCCGATGTCGTACTGAGCCAATTCATCGGCCTTCAGCGAAAAAATCGCCGCGCCGTCTTCACTCAACCAACGCCCGTCCGGGCCGCGCGTCAGCGCTGCATACAGGCGTGGCTCGTGCGACAGCACCAGCACGCCGTCGCGAGTCAGCGCAAGATCCGTTTCCAACGTCGTAACGCCGATCGCAAGCGCGGTCTTGAACGCCGTCAGTGTGTTCTCGGGGGCCAGGCCGCGTGTACCGCGATGACCTTGCAGATCAATCGCGTCCGCGGAAGAAGCGATCGCCGCCAGTAGCACCACCGACACAAACTTAGTACGCACGCACCACCTTCGGCTTGCCCGACGCTTTCTCCAGATCACTGGAGTTTGTGGATACGCTCGCCATGCTTGAAGAAACGAAAAACCTACGACCGATCCGTGCTTGACCTGTCCAACTCGAAACGTATCTCGCCGTGCTCCGTTACGCCGGCATGCGTCCAGCCGCCCGCTTCGTAGAAACCCTGCGCGCGTGTTGCCGCCGCGGTCGTCAGCCAAAGCCGTGTCAGCCCTTGCGACCATAGCCACTCGACAGCAGTATCGAGCAGGCGCCTTCCAAAGCCGCGTCGTTCAAAGTCCGGGTGCACAAACAGGCCCCAGATATTTCCGTTGCGCGCGTTACCAACGACCACAGCAACGATCTGGCCCGCCACTTCGATCACCCAACCGCGACCCAACGTTTCCAGATGATCCACGTAATCGCGCTCGGAGATCACGCTGCGAGTCAGTTGATTCTCGCGCACCGACATGCGTACTGCGTGAATCGCAGCGATGTCCGCGCGCGCTGCTTGTCTCAATGCCCACGCCATCAGATGCTGACTATCAAACGCTCTTGACGATCTTCAGCAGCGCAGCGGCAACACCGATCGCGCGGGCGCATTGCCGATCTGCGGGAGCGGAACGACCACCGGCGCGTCCGATGCTTGGCACGCCTCGACGCAGCAACGGCCCGCGTCCATGTTGATGTCGATCCTCGAATAGACTGCTTCGCACGATTATGCTGCCATCCACATCACCGATGAGTCCGGCCCCGCGGCTGCAGCTGGTCGACGCCCTACGCGGTTTTGCGGTGGCGCAGATGATCGTCTATCACTTCATCTACGACCTCGCCTACTTCGGCTGGATTGATCTCGTCATGACGCGCGATCAGCCGTGGGTAGCGTGGCGCACGGCGATCGTTACGCAGTTTCTGTTGTTGGTTGGTGTTAGCTTGGTGTTGCGCACTTCGTTCAAACCGTCGCCGGCAGACTTCTGGAAACGCTGGGCGCAGATCGCAGTGGCCGCGTTGCTGGTCTCGGTGGGCAGCTGGCTGGTATTCGGGCCGCGCCTGATCTACTTCGGCATCCTGCACTTCGTCGCGGCGGCGCTGTTGATCGCGCGGCCATTGCTGCGTCTGGGTACAGCGAACATTCTGCTCGGTGCGGTATGCGTTTTCGTGGGCCTTACGTGGACCAACGAATTTTTCAATACACCGCCCGCGAACATCATCGGCTTCATGACGCTTAAACCACGCACCGAAGACTATGTCCCGCTGTTTCCCTGGATTGGAGTCGTGTTGATAGGCGCTGGTGCGGCCGCGCAGTGGCAACGTGCGCAATGGCGCATCCCGAATGCGCTGAAGCCGCTCAACGAGCGAGCGCCACGCTGGCTATTGTTTCTCGGCACCTGGGCGCTTACGGTTTATCTGGTGCACCAGCCAATCCTGCTCGGAGCGATGACGTTGGCGCGCAAGCTCGGTCTTTAGGTGCTCGGTCTCACGCGAGCACAAGCTGGGGCAGAATGCCGGACAGCGGGTGCGGGCCCGAAACCTAATACGAGGCGATC
Organism: uncultured beta proteobacterium; assembly: GCA_963786295.1. Taxonomy (GTDB): domain Bacteria; phylum Pseudomonadota; class Gammaproteobacteria; order Burkholderiales; family Burkholderiaceae_F; genus JACCZX01. Next base: position 52,662 of record CAWAYV010000012.1, read on the forward strand.
ATGGTGCAGCTTGCGAGAGTATTCGTCGTGGCGTGCGCAGCGCTGCTCGGTGCCCCAGCACAGGCGCAGAAGGTCGAGACGATCAAGATCATCGTTGGCTATGCGCCCGGCGGCGCGTCCGATCGGGCCGCGCGATTAGTGGCCGACGCACTGCGCGAGAAGCTCGGCGCTACGGTCATCGTCGAGAACAAAGCCGGAGCCGGTGGACGTGTTGCCGCGCAGTCGTTCCGCAGCACGCCTGCCACAGAAGCGGCGCTGATGATCGGCAACCCCGCGGTGAACGTCGTCGCGCCGCTGGCATTCAAGAACGTCGGTTATGACCCGCAGACGGATTTCGTTCCGGTGGCACAAGTGTCGCGCTATGAATTCGGCGTGGCGGTGGGGCCCGCCGTACCAGTGCGCGAGGTCAATCATCTGCTCGCTTGTTGTCAAGGCTGCCGGCATTCAGCAGTAAGCGGAACTCGCTGGGTGCACAGCGAAGGGCCTGGCGGTAAGTACGACCCGCGCGAGCCGCGCTACAACGCGTGGCTGCGTGAACTCGGTTACACCAGTGATAACCCGTGGGAAGAATGCGCCAACTCCGGCGAGGATGAAGACGGCAACCTGCTCTCCGGCTGGCTGTTGCGCAACAGCACACGCGCTGCGCGCGTGAAGGCAGAGCATTCCGAGACGCCATACATCACGCAACGTGCGCTCGACTTTATCGACGCTACCGGTGATGAGCCTTGGTGTTTGCACTTGTCTTACATCAAGCCGCACTGGCCGTGCATTGCGCCGGCGCCCTATCACGCGATGTATTCGGCCGCGGACGTGCTGCCGGTAGTGCGGAGCAATGCCGAGCGGCTCGATCCGAATCCGCTATTCGGCGAATTCATGAAGCTGCGCGTGTCGCGCGCGTTTTCGCGTGACGAAGTGCGTACGGCGGTCATTCCCGCCTACATGGGCCTGATCAAACAAATCGACGATGCCATCGGTCTCCGACGCGCAGATCGAAGCGCGGCGCGGGACCTCCGATCGCAAGGGAATTCTGATCGGCTACTGGGACGAAGCTGAATTGCCGCCTGATGTGCGAGATCACAGACGGCGCTTCGCGTACTAGTGGCGACCCCGAAGGGCCGATCGCGGGATGCAGTGCTAGGCGTCGCGTCGTTGTTCGACGCCGAAACGCGCTCGAAAGTTGCTGCGCTGCCAAAGCCATGCGAGTAATAGAAAGACAATCGAAAGGATCGCAGCGCCCCACCACTCGGCCACATTCTCAATGCGATCCTTGGCTTCCGCGTCGAACAGCAGAGCGACGAATAGGTTGATCAATCCTGCGAGCAGCAGCGCCGCAGCCAGAGCGAGCAAGCGCCAGATCAAGCCGCGTGCGAGCAAGCGCTGGCCGATGAGCGGGCCATACGATGTATCGCATCGCCGGCAATCAGCATCGAAAGGCACGTAAAGCCGAAATACACAACTGTGCCGTAGTGACGCAGTAGACGGTAAGCGTGACCCTCGGTGCCAAGAAACGCGCCATAGAGCACGAGAAAAATGGCAGCGGTAATTCCGATCCACGCGAGATGCCGTAGCCAACGCTCCCGCGGGGCGCCCAACTCGATCAACCAAGTGCGACACAACAGCCAAGTTAACCCCTGAAGCGCAGCAGCGGGCAGCACCACCGCTCGAAAAACCGTGTTCGGCAAGCCATGGCGCGCAGCGCGGCTCACTGAAACACACCCTTCGAAGAACGGATTGCAGGCGGGTATCAGATCGAGACGTATCGACAACTGCAAGGCGATCAACGTTGCCAGCGCCGGCAACAGGCCCGCCAGCAAGGGAAGCGGCCACAATGGAATGCCATTGGCGCTCTGTTGGGTAAGTTCCGGAGTGTTATTCAAGGCTGCTCGGTGCAAACGACAGCCACGTGCGACCGCGCGTTCGTTCGGCGACAAAAGTGTCGCGCACGACGTTGAGCTTGTAAGTGACGAACATCTTTTCACGCGCGTTCGACAGCCGTTCGGGCCGAAAAATGGCGCCGTTGATCCCGTCGCAGCGCGCGGATTTCACCAGTAAACCGCTGAGATCCTGTTCGTGCAAGATACGACCGACCTGGTGCGTAAACGTGTAGCTATCGCGGCGGACAAGGTCGGGGAATTCGGCGTGCTTGTCGCGCAGATCAATCAGCAGGGCATCACAACGCACATCGCACACGCGACGATCGGTGACGATAGCGCGGTCTAGCTCGCCGTAGCTGTCAAGCAAAAACCGGCGCCAGTGGTGGGCTGTCTCGTACACCGTCGTTTCGACTTCGAGCGCGCCGTACCAGACACCGTAGCGCGAACCGTCGGAAAAGCGCGTCGACTGCCAATGCGACGCATCGAAGCTGTAACTGATAACGCTACCGTAATCGAACGGACGCGTTGCCAGCGCGGAGGCAGTCGGAATGCGCCCGCTTTCTTCGGCCGCCACCGCGACCGCCCAATCGGCCGGGTCGGACGTCAGATCGTCGAACAGGTTTTGCGAGCGCCGGATACCCGGGATGTTTCGAATCAGATCGCCATGAAACTCGGCGTTGGCCGAGAACAGCTCATTAACCACGCTGAAAGTCGAGGTACCTGCGGACCGCGAGCAACCCCTCGAATCCGCGCTCGCTGATCAGGTCGACTGGGCGCGCGCCGAGACGGCGATTGAATTGCGTCATCCAACCGTAGGCGAGATCGCGATCGTAAGGAAACAGAATGCGCAGCGACTTGTGAATGCCGAGCAGGTGTCCCGCGCGGTCAAGCAGGTCGCGGCTGTCGGCCAGCGGCTCGCCTTCACGATAGCGTGCGAGCGTGCTGCGGCTGGTGGTGGACAGCCCCAGCAGCGCCGATTGTTCGACGGCTGTCAGATTCCAGTGATCCAGCAGCTTGGTGACCATCGCAGCCAACCTGCTGCGCGCGTCGCGGCTGCCGACATCGATTGCGTCGGTACGCCGGATCTCCCGTTGCGGCAAAGCGGCCATAAATTTCCGTGTAAAAACAGTCTTGTACGAAATGGTACGCGAAACGTACCAATATAGCCAGCCGATGTCAAGCGCCAAACCGGCGTTCGATGCTATTCAGCCTTCCGGATATTGATCACCCCAGGCTCGCGACGCAGCCATTCGGGCTGCAGCGTGATGTGATCGATTTTGAAGTCGCGGTTCAGCGCCTGCCGCGCCTGATGCAGGATCACCGGCCAGCGCTCGATGTCGTCGACCAGCACATGCGCTGAAAGGGCGGCTTTCCCAGGCACCATCGCCCACACGTGCAGGTCGTGTACGGAGACGATGCCGGGCAGCTTGGCCAGGGTTGCCCCCACCGCTCCGTAATCGACACCGGTGGGCACGCTGTCGAGCAGCACGAACGTCGTTTCCTTCAGCACGCCGTAAGTCGAGCGCACGATGAGCGCAGCAACCAGCAGCGACAGCACGGGATCGGCGATCAGCGGGCCACCGAAGTAGATGATGGCGCCGGCCATGATGGCTGCAACCGAGCCCAGCAAGTCACCCAGTACATGGATGAATGCAGCGCGGATATTGACGTTGTCGCGGTCGCGAGAGAGCGTCCATGCCACCAGAATGTTGACCAGCAGGCCGACACTGCCGACGCCGACGACCGCCAGGCCTTGCACCGGCACCGGAGCGTTGATCCGGTTAAACGCCTCGATCGCGATCCACAACACCACCGCGACCATCAACAGCGCATTAACGAACGCGGCGATGACTTCGGCGCGTGCCAATCCAAACGAATGCCGCTCGGAAACCGGTCGGCGCGCAATAAGGTTGGCGACCAACGCAAACAGCAGCGACGCTGAGTCGGTCGCCATATGTCCGGCGTCCGCCAGCAGCGCGAGCGAACCCGACCAAAGGCCGGCGACCAACTCGACGAAAGCGAATCCCAGCGTCAGCGCGACCGCAATGGTCAGCGTGCGACCGCCGGCGGCGCGCGCGCGATGCGTGTAACTGCTGTCGCCCCGATGGTGCGCGCTGAGTTCGTCGTGGTGGTGGTGATGCACAGCGCTCATGATGCACCCTTGGCGCTGCGCGCCGTCCCGCCAAGCGGGCTCATTTGCTCCCTCGCGCTGCGCGCGGTCCCTCCAAGAGGGACTGCGCCTTCCTTCGGGCGGCCGGGCGGAAGGCTCACGGCATCCGCCGTGCAGGTTTTGAGGTTAAGCGGCGACAGCAGTCTGCGCGAACTTGACCGGGCAGCCGGTCTTCGTGCGAACTTCTTCCTGCGTCACATCGGGCGCGAGCTCGACCGCGTGCAAACCATCTTTCATCACGTCGAACACGCCCAACTCGGTGATGATGCGGTTCACGACTTCCTTGCCGGTCAGCGGTAACGTGCATTGCTGCAATATCTTGTGCTCACCGCTCTTGGCGCTGTGCTCCATCAGCACGACCACGCGCTCGACCCCACCCACAAGATCCATCGCGCCGCCCATGCCCTTGACCAGCTTGCCGGGAATCATCCAGTTGGCAAGATCGCCCTTTTCGCTGACCTGCATCGCACCCAATATCGCCAAGTTGATGTGGCCGCCGCGGATCATCGCGAACGAATCCGCGCTCGAGAAATAACTCGAGCCCGGCAGCGCGGTCACCAGTTGCTTGCCGGCGTTGATCAGATCAGGATCGACCTCCTCTTCCAGCGGAAATGGGCCGATGCCGAGCAATCCGTTTTCCGACTGCAGCATCACGTCCATGCCCGCCGGGATGTAATTCGCCACCAGTGTTGGCAGGCCGATTCCCAGGTTCACGTAGAAGCCGTCTCTCAATTCCTGCGCGGCGCGCGCGGCCATCTGTTCACGAGTCCACGGCATCTCAGTTCTTCCTCACAGTGCGATTCTCGATACGCTTTTCCGGCTTCGCGTTCAGCACTATCCGCTGCACAAAAATACCCGGTGTGTGCACGTTGTCCGGATCGAGCGCGCCGTTTTCGACGATCTCTTCGACCTCGGCCACCGTGACCTTGCCGCACATTGCGACGACCGGATTGAAATTGCGCGCGGTCTTGCGATAGACGAGATTGCCCTGCTTGTCCGCCTTCCAGGCCTTGACCAGCGATAAGTCGGCCCGGATCGAGCGCTCCATCACGTATTCCTTGTCACCCCAGACGCCGTCGAATTTCTGCGTCGGCTTGCCTTCGGCCACGATCGTGCCGAAACCGGTGCGCGCGAAAAACGCCGGGATGCCGGCGCCGCCGGCACGCATGCGTTCGGCCAAAGTACCCTGCGGCGTGAACTCGAGCTCCAATTCGCCGGACAGATACTGCCGCTCGAACTCCTTGTTCTCGCCGACATATGACGAGATCATCTTCCCGATCTGCCGTGTCGTCAGCAGCAGACCCAGTCCGGCACCGTCAACGCCAGCATTGTTACTGACGCAAGTGAGCTTCTTGGCACCGCTATCGCGCAAAGCCACGATCAATGCTTCGGGAATGCCGCACAGGCCAAAGCCGCCTACGGCGACGACCTGCCCATCCTTAACCACGTCGGCCAACGCCTTGGCGGCCGAGGGATACACCTTGTTCATCGAACTTCCTCCGCCTGTCTGGTGGCGGATTTTAGGTGATCGCTGCGCGCACCGTTTCCGGCCACGGGGCTGACTTGCCGGCGGTGTAGTCGTACCAGACGATCACCGTGCGCCCTGTTGCGTAAACGACGCCCGGCTCATCCTTCTTCTCGATCTTCAGCGACATGTCGACGCTCGAACGTCCGATGCGCGTCACGATCTGAGTAACGATCGCAGTGCCCGGATAGGTCATCGCCTTAAGGAAATCGCACCCGGCGTGCGCGAGGATCGGGGCTTCACCAACCGGAAGCGTCGGAAAACCGAAATGCGCAAACCACTGAATGCGCGCTTCTTCCATCAAGCGGAAGTACATCAGATTGTTCAGGTGCGACATGGCGTCCATGTCGCCCCATCGCAGCGGAACCTCGATGACGAACTCTTTCATGCCAACTTTCGCGAGCGCCTGACGAACGCCGACAGCTTTCTTGCGGCACGCTAGCATCACGAAGTTCGGTAGAACGAGGAGCAGGACCATGATTCTGGTTGTCGGTGCACAGGTGTTCTGGCAAGAAACCGCACGTCTATTGCTCGCCGATGGGCATCAAGTACGCGCCATGACCCGCGTGGCGGAGCGCGCAAGCGACCTGGCGCAACAAGGCGCGGAAGTCATCGTGGGCGATCTGGTCGATCCCGATTCGCTCGCTCGCGCGTGCCGCGGTGTTGACCGCGTGTTCGCCGCGGCGCATTCATTTCTCGGAAGAGGCCAGTACCGGTCAGAAGCGGTGGACGACCGCGGTCATCGCGCGTTGATCGATGCCGCGCGCTCGCAAGGCGTCAAGCGCTTCGTTTATACCTCGGCGCTCGGCGTATCACCGAGTCATCCAATCGATTTCCATCGCACCAAGTACGCGATCGAGCAATATCTGCAGGCGAGCGGGCTCGAGTATGTGATCCTGCGTCCATCGGCGTTTATGGAGTGGCATGCGCATATCTTCAACGGCAAGTCGATTCTGGAAAAAGGTCGCACGCAACTGTTAGGCAGTGGCACCAAGCCGCGCAACTTCGTTGCGGCGAGCGATGTGGCGCAGCTGGCGGCGGCGGCGCTGACGGCGCCCGTCATCCGGCATCGCATCATCGAGATCGGCGGGCCGGGCAATTTCAGCAACAACGAAGTGGCCGAGCTTTACGCCAGAACCGCCGGCATCGAACCGCGCATCAGCTCATCTGCCGCGCGCGTTGGTTGGTCTGTTAGCACGATTCGCACAACCGATTCACCCGGGCATTAGCCGCGTGATGCGCATTTCGAGCTTGCCGGATGATGCCTTCTCGGAGACGTTCGATTCAGCGAACTTGCTGCGTGAACATCCGATGCGACTGACAAGCCTGCAGGAGTTCGTTCGAGAACAGGTTGCACAGGCGCGCCATCACCCCGAGCGCAGTAGCTCCGCTCGTGCGCGGACAAGTTAATCGTTCAACGCCCAGGAAATCGCCTGATCGAACGACGTAGCCGCACCGAGCGCCCATTCAGCGTCTGACCGTCGAAGGTCACTTCATGTGGCGACATGTTCATCGCATGCTCTGGAGTCGTGCTGGCTGGCTTTGCAATCTCCCAAGGTCACGCGACCGACATTCCGTCGTCGGCCGCAATGATCGCGCCATTGATGAACTGCGATTCGTCGGCCACTAGCAGCAACAGCACGCCGTCCAGGTCCTCAGGCGGTGCCGACTCTCTTGCGCGGCAGACGATCGAGCAACTTTGCACCGCGCTCGGTATCCCACACCGCATCGTTCATCTCGGTGCGTATATACCCCGGACAGATCGCGTTCACGTTGATGCCGTAGCGGCCCCACTCGACCGCCTGCGAGCGCGTCATGTGAATCACCGCCGCCTTGGTCATGCAATACACGCCGATGTCCGGCAGCACGCGCAAGCCCGCGATCGAAGCGATGTTGACGATGCGGCCGCGCAGCCCCTGCTGCTGCTTTGAGCGCGCGATCATTCGTCTGGCCACCGCCTGCGCGACAAAGAAAGCGCCTTTGACGTTGGTATCGAACATGAAGTCGTAATCGACCGGCGTCACTTCGGTGAGCCGCTGCACGGTCGACACGCCCGAGTTGTTGACCAGGATGTCAATCGGCCCGACCTCGCGCTCGGTCTGCTCGACAGCAGCTTCGATCGATTCCTGCTCGGTCACGTCGAGCGCGACGATGTGCGCGGCACCGCCTGCGGCTTCGATCTCCGCGCGCAGGTCTTTCAGACGCTCGAGCCTGCGTGCCGCCAGCACCGTCAACGCGCCGTTGGCCGCAAGTACGCGCGCGAAGCGCGCACCGAGACCGCTGCTGGCGCCGGTGACCAGCGCCACTTTCTCTTTCAGGTTCGTCCTCATGTGCGGCGATGATCGCATAGTCGATCGCTTCTACAATCCTTGATCGAGCATAGGACGAGCCATGGCAGACGCAGACGTACAGCGCGAATCGATGGAGTATGACGTCGTCATCGTCGGCGGTGGGCCGGCGGGGCTGGCGGCGGCGATTCGGTTAAAGCAGCTTGCCGCGGAGCGTGGCCGCGAAGTCAGCGTATGCGTGCTTGAAAAAGGCTCCGAGGTCGGCGCGCATATCTTGTCGGGCGCCGTCATCGATCCGATTGCGCTCGCCGAACTGTTTCCCGATTGGAAGGAGCGCGGCGCACCTCTGAAGACACCGGTCGGTGACGAGCGCTTCTTGTTTCTATCCGAGACAAGTGCGCTCGAGGTTCCACATGCCTGGCTGCCGGCACCCTTCAAGAACCACGGCTACTACGTCGGTAGCCTCGGCAATCTCGTGCGATGGCTCGGCCAGCAAGCCGAATCGCTCGGCGTCGAAATCTTTCCCGGCTTTGCAGCGGCGGAAGTTTTGTACGACGACGCCGGCGCGGTCAGGGGTGTAGCCACCGGCAACATGGGCGTGGGCCGCGACGGCAAGCCGACCGAAAATTTTCAATTCGGGGTCGAGTTGCACGGCAAGTACACGCTGTTTGCAGAGGGCGCGCGCGGCAACCTCGCGCGCCAGCTGGTACCGCGCTTCAAGTTGAATGAAGGTCGCGATCCGCAGACGTGGGGCATCGGCATCAAGGAAATCTGGGAAGTCGACGCCGCAAAGTTCGACGCGGGCCTGGTACTGCATAGCGCCGGTTGGCCGCTCGACAACAGCACGTACGGTGGCGGCTGGATGTATCACTTCGGCGAGAATCTCGTATCCGTCGGACTGGTCGTCGGACTGGGCTACACAAACCCGTATCTATCTCCGTTCGAGGAATTTCAGCGCTACAAGACGCATCCTGCAATTCGCGCGTATCTGGAGGGCGGCAAGCGGCTCGAGTACGGATCGCGTGCGATCAATGCAAGCGGCCTGCAGTCGCTGCCGAAGCTGGTGTTTCCCGGCGGCGCACTGATTGGCTGCGATGCCGGGTTCCTAAACGCGCCACGTATCAAGGGCAGTCATGCAGCGGTCAAGAGCGGAATGCTCGCCGCCGAGGCGGTCTTCGAAGCGCTCGCCGCGGATCGTCAGCGCGACGAACTGGTGTCGTATCCGCAAGCGTTCGAGAAGAGTTGGCTGCACGATGAGCTGCACCGTGCGCGCAATTTCAAGCCATGGCTGGACAAAGGGTTGATGCTCGGCTCTCTGATGTTCGGCATCGATCAGATCGTTTTTCGCGGCAAGGCGCCTTGGACTTTGCATCGCAAGTTTGCCGACCACGAAAAGTTGAAGCCCGCTGCCGAATGTGCGCCGATCGCGTATCCAAAGCCCGACGGCAAGCTGACCTTCGATCGCCTGTCGTCGGTGTATCTATCGAACACCAACCACGAAGAGAATCAGCCGCCGCACCTGACGCTGAAGGATCCGTCTGTACCGATCGCGATCAACCTTGCGAAATACGCCGGCCCCGAGCAACGCTACTGCCCCGCCGCGGTGTACGAGTTCGTCAAGGGAGCCGATGGAAACGAACGATTGCAGATCAACTTTCAGAATTGCGTTCACTGCAAGACGTGCGACATCAAGGATCCAACGCAGAACATCGTGTGGGTCACACCCGAAGGCGGCGGCGGACCAAATTACGTGAACATGTAATTTGCCCAGTGGCACAACGGAGAGCTACGGATCGCGCGACGGCGCATCGGCACGTCGCTCCCATTCTCCGGCTAGCACTTTCTCCAGCCACATCACGCCGACCATTGTCTTGACATCGGTCACGGTACCTTCGCGCACCCACTGCAGCAACTGCTGCCACGGCGTCGTGAACACTTCGAGCGTCTCGCCGTCGTCGAGAGTCGCGCCTTCGTGCGTCAGCTCCTCCGCAAGAAACATTTCGATCTTTTCATCGGAGTACGCGATGGCGTTGTGCAGGCCACCCAGGTAGCTCCACTTGCCCGCGCAGTAGCCGGTTTCTTCGAGCAGTTCGCGTTGCCCGCAGATCAGTGCCGTTTCACCGGCGTCGATTTTTCCGGCAGGGAACTCAATCACGGTGCGCTTTAGCGGATAACGAAACTGCCGCTCGAGCACGACATGACCGTCCGCCAGCAGCGGTATGACCATCACCGCGCCCGGATGCCGCAGATATTCGCGTGTGCCAACGTGTCCGTCGGCGGATCGCACTTTGTCGACATAAAGACGCAGGAAGCTACCCTCGAACGCGAGCCGGCTTTCGAGCGTCTGCTCGGTCAGCCGATCTTCACTTCCCGACGGCATATTCGGTCGCGCTAGCCGCCGAGCGTGCGTGTCATCGCGTTCGCGCACAGTTGCAGTAGATATTGCGGAAGGATGCCGAGGACCAGCACCAATATGCCGTTGATCGACAGCGCCACACGCATGTCGGTTGGTGCGACGAGCGGCGTCGCCGCGGCTTCGGGCGTCGGCTCATCGAAATACATCGTCTTGACGATGCGCAGGTAATAGAACGCCGCGATCAGCGAAAAGAGCACGGCTATCACAGCCAACGAAACGGCCGCGATAGTCGCGCCTTCGCTTAACAACGCCTGCAGCACGACGAGCTTGGCGTAGAAACCAACGGTCGGAGGGACACCTGCCAGCGAAAACATCAGCAGCAGCATCACGAATGCGTACCAGGGGCTGCGCTTTGCAAGTCCGCGAAAGTCCGCAATCTCCTCGGCTTCAAAGCCTCGCCTCGACAGCAACAGCATGACGCCGAACGTGCCGAGCGAGGTCAGCGCGTAGGTGATCAGGTAGAACATCGCCGCGCTGTACGAGCCCGCAATCGATACCGGATCGGCGGCGGTTACGCCAGAGAGCATCGCGAGCAACACAAAGCCCATCTGCGCGATCGTCGAATACGCCAGCATCCGCTTCAAGTTGGATCTGCGCAATCGCGGTCAGATTGCCGAGCACCAGCGATGCGACCGCGAGCAGCGCGAGGATCTTTTGCCAGTCGATCGCGAGCGGCAGCAGCCCCTCGACCAGAATGCGGAAGGCAATCGCAAAGATTGCGAGCTCAGGCGCCGAACTGATCAAGAGCGTGATCGGAGTCGGTGCACCCTGATAGACATCGGGCGCCCACATGTGAAACGGAACGACGCCGAACTTGAACGCCAGCCCGGCGATCACGAAAACTATTCCGAGCAGCAGCGATGCGCGGCTAACGATCTGCCCGCCTGCCACGCGGCGCGCGAGCTCATCGATCTCGAGCGTGCCAGTCGCTCCATACAGCATCGACATTCCATAAAGCAGAAACCCGGACGCCAGCGACCCAAGGACGAAGTACTTCATCGCCGCTTCGCTCGCGCGCGGATCGTCGCGCCGCAAAGCGACCAGCGCATACATCGAAAGCGACTGCAGCTCGAGGCCGAGGTAGATCACCAGCAGGTTGTTCGCCGAGATCATCAACATGATCCCGAGCAGCGTGAACAGCGTCAGGCTGAACAGTTCGCCCTTCCAGATGCCGCGCGCGCGCGCGTACGACTGCGCACAAATCAGCATGAAGCCGGAGCAAAAGATCGCAAACAGCTTCAGCACATGGCCCATCGGGTCGGCGATGTACATGCCGCCGAAGCCAACGACCACTTCGTTACGAGCGAGCGAAACGCAGACGGCTACTCCGACCAGCAGCAGCGTCAGCATCGTCAAACCGTAGGTGACGTTGCGCCGCTCGTCCGAAACGAAGAGATCGACGACCAGCACGATGCTGGCCGCGGCCAGCAGCACCATTTCGGGCAGCGCGACGACGAGGCCGAGTGAGCTCATCTACTGCGCCGCTCCAATGGCGATCGGCAGCTTCGATACCGCGACATGCTTCAGCAACTGTGCGACCGACGCATCCATCAGGTCGGTGACCGGCTTTGGATACAGCCCGATCCACAACACCGCCGCAGCGAGCAATACAAGGATCGCGAGCTCGCGGCGATTGACGTCGAGCAGCTCGGCAACGTGCTTGTTCGCCACGTCGCCGAAAATCACCCTCTTGTACATCCACAGCGAGTACGCGGCGCCGAGCACCAGCGTCGTGCCCGCGATCAATGCGATCCAGAAGTTGTACTGCACGGCACCGAGGATCACCATGAACTCGCCGACAAAGCCGCTGGTCGCCGGCAGCCCGGCGTTCGCCATCACGAACAGCATGAAAAATGCCGCGAACTTCGGCATCGTGTTGACGACGCCGCCGTAGTCGGCAATGTTCGCGCGAGTGCATGCGGTCGTACATCACGCCGATGCAGAAGAACATCGCGCCGGAGACGAAGCCGTGCGAGATCATCTGCACGATGCCGCCCGCCATGCCCATCGGGTTGAAGATGAAGAAGCCGAGCGTCACGAAGCCCATGTGCGCGATCGACGAATACGCGACGAGCTTCTTCATGTCCGACTGCACCAGTGCGACCAGGCCGATGTAGACGACGGCGATCAACGACAGCGCGATGACGTAGCCAGCCAGCTGATGCGACGCATCGGGAGCAATCGGCAGCGAGAAGCGCAGGAAACCGTACGCGCCGAGCTTCAACATGATCGCGGCCAGGATGATCGATCCTCCGGTAGGTGCTTCGACGTGCGCATCGGGCAGCCACGTGTGCACCGGCCACATCGGTACCTTGACGGCGAACGCCGCAAGGAACGCGAGAAAGAGCAGCGTCTGCGCCGTCATGCCCGATGCGTAGCTGATGCCAGTCGAAAATCCCGAAGCTGCCGTCTGATGCGTAGTACAGGTAGACCAGCGCCACCAGCATCAGCAACGAACCGGCAAACGTGTACAGAAAAAACTTGATCGCCGCGTAGAGGCGATTGGCACCGCCCCACACTCCGATGATCACGTACATCGGAACCAGCGTCGCCTCGAAGAAAACGAAGAACAGCAATCCGTCGGCGGCGGCAAACACACCGACCATCAACCCCGACAGGATCAGGAACGCCGCGTAGTACTGCGAGACGCGGGTTTCGATCACCTGCCATCCGGCGAGCACGACGATCACCGTCATGAACGCCGTCAGCAGCACGAACCAGACGAGATGCCGTCGACACCGAGGTGATAGTTCGCGTTCAGCCGCTCGATCCACACCACGTTCTCGACAAACTGCAGCGACGCAAGCGACGGGTCAAAGCCGGTGTAAAGCGGAATCGTGACCAGCAATCCGAGCACGCTGCCAATTAGCGCGACTGCACGAATCACATCGAGATTGCGATCGCGGCCGGCAGCCAGGATCGCAACGCCGAAGCCGATCGGAATCCAGATCGCGAGACTGAGCCAATGGGTCACGTTCGGCTTTTTTGGTTTTGTTGGGTTCTGGCTAGCGCACGACGTTCAATGTGACGAATAAAGTCACCAGAATCAGGACGCCGATGATCATGCCGAACGCGTAGTGATAGATGTAGCCAGACTGAAGCAGCCGCGACGCGCCGGCGATCCATCCGACGACCCTTGCACTGCCGTTGATTGCGATGCCGTCGATCAACCCGACATCGCCGCCACGCCATAAGCCGAAGCCGAGCTTGCGCGCTCCGGCAGCGAACACCACTTCATTGATGCGATCGAGGTAATACTTGTTGTCCAGAAATCGATGCAGCCCGGCAAAACGATGCTTCAATGAAGCGGCGAGATCGGGTCGCTTCAGATACAAATACCACGCGAGTAGCAACGCCGGCGAGCGCAAGATAGGTCGGCGCGGATACCAACCCGTGCAGACCCATTGCAACCGCACTGCGCGTCTCGTCTGCCAGCCGAGTCATTGCCGGATGCCGCGCAACATCGGTAACGATCGAACTGCCGAAGAAATCGCCGCCTAGCATCCATTCGACCGTAACGAAGCCGATCACGACCGACGGGATCGCCAATAGCACCAGTGGCACTGTGACGACGTTGGCAGTTTCGTGCGGCTCGCCGTGATGCTCGTCGGAGTGATCGTCGTGATGTTCGGCGTCGTGCGGCTTGTCATGCCAACGCGGCTTGCCGTGAAAAACGAGGAAGTACATCCGGAACGAATAGAACGCGGTGATGAACACGCCGATCGTCAGCGCCCAATACGCGACCGACGCGCCCCATTGCCCCGCCTGGGCCGCGGCGTGCGTTGCAATGATGATCGAGTCCTTCGAATAGAAGCCCGAGAAAAACGGAACGCCGATCAGTGCCAGCGATCCGATCAGCGCCGTGATCCACGTGACCGGCATCTTCTTCCACAGCCCGCCCATGTAGCGAATGTCCTGCTCGTGATGCATCGCGATGATCACCGAGCCGGCCGCCAGGAACAGCAGAGCCTTGAAGAACGCGTGCGTCATCAGATGGAAGATGCCGACCGAATACGCAGACGCGCCGAGCGCCACGGTCATGTAACCGAGCTGTGACAACGTCGAGTACGCGACGACGCGCTTGATGTCGTTCTGCACGATACCGAGGATGCCCATAAAGAACGCGGTGATCGCGCCGATCACGATGACGAACGACAGCGCGACATCCGACAGCTCGAACAGCGGCGACATGCGCGCGACCATGAAGATGCCGGCGGTCACCATCGTTGCGGCGTGGATCAGCGCCGAGATCGGCGTCGGGCCTTCCATCGAATCCGGCAACCACACGTGCAGCGGAAACTGCGCGCTCTTTCCCATCGCACCGATGAAAAGGCAGATACAGATGACCGTCATCAGCAACCACGGCGTGCCCGGGATGAACTCGATCGCGCGCTGCGCCATGCCGGGCGCCGCGGCGAACACGTCGGCGTAGTGCAAGCGTCCCGAAGTAGGCGAACACGAGCCCGATGCCGAGCACGAAGCCGAAGTCGCCCACTCGATTGACGATGAACGCTTTCAGATTCGCATAGATCGCCGTCGGCCGCTGATACCAGAAGCCGATCAGCAGGTACGACATCAGTCCGACCGCTTCCCACCCAAAGAACAGTTGCAGAAAGTTGTTGCTCATCACCAGCATCAACATGCTGAACGTGAAAAGCGAGATGTATGAAAAGAACCGCTGATAGCCGGGATCGTCGGCCATGTAGCCGATCGTGTAGATATGCACCATCAGCGACACGAATGTGACGACGACCATCATCAGGGCGGACAGTGGATCGATCAGGAAACCGACCTCGAGGTTCAGCCCACCGACAACCGCCCATGTGTAAACCGTGCCGTCGAAGTGGGTGCCCTTCATCACTTCGGAAAGCACCATGAACGACGCGACGGTCGCGATCAGCACGCCGAGGATCGTGACCACGTGCGCGCCGGTGCGGCCGATGAACCTGCCACCCAGCCCGGCGACAAGCGCTCCGATCAGCGGCGCCAACGGCACCAGGAGATAAAGGCCGCGCACTGTCGTCAGCCCTTCAGCAAGTCGAGCTCTTGCACGTCGATCGTCGACAGGTTGCGGAACAGCACGACCAGAATCGCCAGCCCGATCGCAGACTCGGCGGCAGCCACCGTCAGAATGAAGAATACGAATACCTGGCCGTGATAGTCGCCGAGGTAGTGCGAGAACGCGACGAAGTTGATGTTGACCGCGAGCAGCATTAGCTCAATCGCCATCAGCAGCACGATGAGATTCTTGCGGTTCAGAAAAATGCCGACGACGCTGATCGCGAACAACAGCGCACCGACACCCAGATACCAGGACAGCGATACCACGACGCTCCTCTTCGCTTAATGCCTGTAGTGCTTCTTGTTTGCCGCGCTCTGTCTTCGGTCGCCATCGTGACCAACCGCACCCGATCCTCGCTGCGTGCCTGAACCTGCTGCGAAGGATCCTGGCTCTTCGAGTCTTTGCGTCCGCGCAATGTCAACGCAATCGCCGCGATAATCGCCACCAGCAGGATCACGCCGGCAATCTGCAGCGGAAACACATATTCGGTGAACGTCAGCATTCCCAGCGCGCGAATGTTGTCCGCATTTGCGATGCCCGGACCCGAACGCGTCATGCCCTGCCATTGCGGTTGCGACAAAACGAGCCACATCTGCAGCACGATCAGGGCGGCGACGCCGAATCCCCACGGCGCGTTGCGCCAGAAGCCCTGCCGCAGCTTGTCGATATTGATGTCGAGCATCATCACGACGAACAGGAACAGCACCATCACGGCGCCGACGTACACCAGCACCAGTGCGATCGCGAGAAACTCGGCGCGCAGCAGTATCCACAGCGCTGCGGCAGAGAAAAATGCCAGCACCAAAAACAGCACGGCGTGTACCGGATTGCGCGCGGTAATTACGCGCAACGCGGCGACCAGCATTACGCCGGCAAAAATCAGGAACAGAGCGGATTGAGCGTCCATTAGCGGTACGGCGCATCGGCTGCGCGTGCCGCTGCGATTTCCTTCTCGTAGCGGTCGCCGATCGCAAGCAGCATCGGCTTCGTGTAGTACAGATCGCCGCGCCGCTCGCCGTGATACTCGAGGATATGCGTCTCGACGATCGAATCGACCGGACAGCTCTCTTCGCACAGCCCGCAGAAGATGCACTTGGTCAGGTCGATGTCGTAGCGTGTCGTGCGCCGCGTGCCGTCTTCTCGTTGATCTGATTCGATCGTGATGGCAAGCGCCGGGCAGACCGCTTCGCACAGCTTGCAAGCGATGCAGCGCTCTTCCCCGTTCGGATAGCGGCGCAACGCGTGCAGTCCGCGAAAGCGCGGGCTGATCGGAGTTTTTTCTTCCGGATACTGAATCGTGATCTTGCGCGAGAACGCGTAACGGCCCGTCAGTGCGAGACCCTTGACCAGTTCCCGCAACAGCAGGCTATCGAAGAATTCCCTGATGGCGCCCATCAGCCTATGTGCTCCAGATGTTCCAAGGCGTTTGCATCCACACCGCGATCACGACCAGCCACACGAGTGTCAGCGGAATGAATATCTTCCAACCCAGACGCATGATCTGGTCATAGCGATAGCGCGGAAACGACGCGCGGAACCAGATGAACAGCGAGACGACGAAGAACACTTTGGCGAAGAGCCAGAACCAGTCCGAAAGCGAACTGACCCAGCTCGGCACTTCGAATCCGAGCAATCGCCCGAGATCGATCGGCGCCGCCCAGCCGCCCAGGAACATGATCGTTGCCACGGTCGACAACAGGATCATGTTCGCGTACTCGGCCAAAAAGAAAATCGCGAAGCTCATCCCCGAGTACTCGACCATGTGGCCGGCGACGATTTCCGATTCGCCCTCGACCACGTCGAACGGATGGCGATTCGTTTCGGCGACGCTCGAGACGACATAGATGACGAGCAGTGGCAGCAGCGGCAGCCAGTTCCATGACAGAAAGTTCAGCCCCATCGAAGCGAACATGCCCGTGTTCTGGCCGACCACGATCTGCGTCATGTTCAACGTGCCAGCAACCATCAGCACCGTCACCAGCACAAAACCCATGCCGATTTCGTAGCTGACCATCTGCGCCGCCGCGCGCATCGCACCGAGGAACGCATACTTCGAATTCGATGCCCAGCCGGCGATGATGACGCCGTAGACGCCGACGGAAGTAATCGCCATCACGAACAGCAGGCCTGCGTTGATATCCGCCAGCACAATGCCGGGCCCGAACGGAATCACGGCCCACGCGGCGAGCGCAGGCATCAGAATGACGACCGGCGCCAGGAAGTACAGTGATCTGTCCGCCTGCGACGGCGTGATGATTTCCTTCGTGAGCAGCTTGATCCCATCCGCAATCGGCTGAAACAAGCCAAGCGGCCCGACACGATTCGGACCGATGCGAATATGGAACCAGCCGATCAGTCGGCGCTCCCACAGCGTCAGATACGCGACGAGCCCAAGGACGGGAGCGACGATCGCGACGATTTTTGCCAGCGACCACACGATCGGCCATGCGGAACCGAGCGTTTGACTCCCGTAGGCGGTAATCGCGTCCATCACGCGCGCTCGAGCGTGATCGGGCCGAACATCGCGCCGAGCGTTGCCGTGGATTCGTGGGCTGCCGATACATGCACTGCGCCGTCGGCAACGGTCTCATCGAGCGCGACTTCCAACAGTGCCGACGCATCGCCCTGCTTCACAAGCGCCTTGTCTCCGGTCGCAACGCCAAATGACTGCAACGTACGCGCGTTCGCGCGCGCCTTGGGCCACTTTGCATCGTGCGTTGCCTGCAACGGCGCCGAGCGGCGCACGATCGCATCGGTGAAATAAATGGGTACGTCGGCGATTCTTTCCGCCGCGCTCGCCACGCCTTGCGCACGCTCCGGTTTCAAAGCCGCGCTCGAAGTCTCATTCGAGAGCATCGCACCGACATCGACCGGTACCGCTTCACTGCGCACCTGATCGGACGTCTCGTACTCGAAACCTTCCAGGCCCAGCAGGTTGCCGAGAACGCGCAATACTTTCCAGCCAGGTCGCGCTTCGCCTGCCGGCCGCACCGTCCCGTTAAAACTTTGCACACGGCCTTCACAATTGATGAAGGTACCGGCAGTCTCCGTGAACGGCGTGATCGGCAGGATTACGTCCGCGTAGTCGAGCGCGCCGTTGCGATAGACGGAGCACGCGATCACGGTCTCCGCTGCCTGCAGCGCTTGCGCCGCCGCAGCAGGATTGGCAAGGTCGTAGTCGGGCTCGACGTTCCACAGCACATATGCCTTGCGCGGCTGCTCGATCATTTCGCGCGCATTCAAACCGCCGTGCCTCGGATACGCGCCGACCACATAGCCGCCGACTGTATTGGCAGCCCTCGGTCAGTACACCCACCGCTGCGCCGGTCGCTTTGGCGATCCACTGTGCCCACGCGCGAAGCTGCGCTGCTTGTGGATGCTGTGTCGCGGCGTTACCGAGCAAGATAGCCTTTCGTTCGCCTGCCATCAGCGACGTTGCAATCGCCTTGGCTCGATCACCGGCAGCAACGCCGTCGACTGGCGCGCGCTCGCCACGCTCGCCCGCGATTGCAACCGCGATCTCGCACAGCGCCTGAACCCACTCGCTCGGTCGCACGATGTACCTTGTTTGCCACCGGCATCAGCAGATCGGTATCGACGGCGTGCAACACGTTGACTCTGCAGCCGCGCTTGGTCGCCGCGCGCAGTCGCGCCGACAGCAGCGGTTGATCCTTGCGCAGGAATGAGCCAACGATCAACACGCTGTTCAACTTGTTGACGTCGGCGATCTTCATTCCAAGCCATGGTGCGCCGGCCGATGAACCGTCCGCCGAAAAATCGGATTGCCGCAAGCGGAAATCGATATTGTCCGAGCCGAGCCCGCGCGTTACCTTTGTCAGCAGATGCATTTCTTCGAGCGTGCTGCCCGGCGAAGCGAGAGCACCGATCGCGGAGCCACCGTGTGCGGCCCTCACTCCAGTAAGCGCAGAAGCCACGTATTCCAGCGCGACGGTCCAGTCGACTTCGCTCCATTGGCCGCCCTGCTTCAGCATCGGCCTCAGTAGACGATCCGGCGCATTCAGTCCTTCATATGAGAAGCGATCGCGATCCGACAGCCAACATTCGTTGACGTCTTCGTTTTCCAAAGGCAGAACGCGCATCACTTCGTTGTTCTTCACCTGCACGATCAGATTTGAGCCGAGTGAATCGTGCGGGCTGATCGACTTGCGACGCGACAGCTCCCATGAGCGTGCTTCATAGCGAAACGGCTTGCTGGTCAGCGCGCCGACCGGGCAAAGATCGATCATGTTGCCCGACAGTTCGGAGTCGACCGAGCTGCCGACGAAACTCAATATTTCCGCATACTCACCGCGCCCGGCCATGCCGAGCTCCATTACACCGGCGACTTCCTGACCAAAGCGCACGCAGCGCGTGCAATGAATGCAACGCGTCATCTCCTCGGCGGAAATCAATGGGCCCATGCTCTTATGAAACACGACGCGCTTGGGCTCTACATAGCGGCTCGCCGAGCCGCCATAGCCAACCGCAAGATCCTGCAGCTGACACTCGCCGCCCTGATCGCAAATCGGGCAATCGAGCGGATGATTGATCAGCAAAAACTCCATCACCGAGTTTTGCGCCTGCTTCGCGTAAGCCGACTGAGTGCGCGCGATCATCCCCTTGGCAACCGGCGTGGCGCACGCCGGCAAAGGTTTCGGCGCTTTCTCGACCTCGACCAGACACATGCGGCAATTCGCCGCGATCGTCAGCTTCTTGTGATAACAGAAGTGCGGAACATAAATCCCGAGCCGATTGGCAGCCTCCATCAGCATGCTGCCTTCCGGCACCTCGACCTTCCTGCCGTCGATTTCGACTTCGATCACTGAGCGACCTCCGGCACCAGACAGCGCCCATGCTTGATGTGATGCTCGAACTCGGCCCGATAGTGCTTGACGAACGCGCGCACCGGCATCGCGGCCGCGTCACCCAGCGCGCAGATCGTTCTGCCTTGAATGTTGTCGGCCAGCGAGTTCAGTAGATCAAGATCTTCGGGTCGCCCTTCACCGTGTTCGATCCGATGAATGATTCGATACAGCCATCCTGTACCTTCGCGGCACGGCGTGCACTGGCCGCAGCTTTCCTCGAAATAAAAATAGGCGAGCCGCTCGGCCGATCTCACCATGCAGCGCGTCTCGTCCATCACGATGACCGCGCCGGAGCCGAGCATCGAGCCCGCTTTCGCGATCGAGTCGTAGTCCATGTCGGTGGCCATCATCACGTCGCCGGGCACAACCGGCATCGACGAGCCGCCGGGAATCACACCTTTGATCTTCTTGCCGTTGCGCATGCCACCGGCTAGCTCGAGCAACTGCGCGAACGGCGTCCCGAGCGGCACTTCGTAGTTGCCGGGATAAGTGACATCGCCTGACACCGAAAATATCTTCGTGCCGCCGTTGTTCTGCCGGCCGATCTCGAGGAACGCATCGCCGCCGTGGGTAATGATGAACGGCACCGCCGCGAACGTCTCGGTGTTGTTGATTGTCGTTGGCTTGCCGTACAGGCCGTGGCTCGCAGGAAACGGCGGCTTGAAGCGCGGCATGCCTTTCTTGCCTTCCATCGATTCCAGCAGCGCCGTTTCTTCGCCGCAGATATAGGCGCCGTAACCGTGCATTGCGTGCAACTCGAACGAGTACTCGGAGCCGAGGATGTTTCGTCCGAGGTAGCCGGCATCACGTGCTTCGTCGAGGGCTTCTTCGAAGCGCTCGTACTCGGCCCAGATCTCGCCGTGGATGTAGTTGTAGCCGACTGACACTCCCATCGCATACGCAGCGATGACCATGCCTTCGATCACCATGTGCGGGTTGTAACGCAGGATGTCGCGATCCTTGAACGTGCCAGGCTCGCCCTCGTCGGAATTGCAGACGAGATATTTCTGCCCCGCATACTGGCGCGGCATGAAGCTCCATTTGAGCCCCGTCGGAAAACCGGCGCCGCCGCGCCCGCGCAGCGCGGACTTTTTCACTTCGGCGATGACGGCGTCAGGCGTCAGCTTGTCGCTGAAAACTTTGCGCAGCGCCTGATAGCCGCCACGCTCCTCGTAACCCTTCAAGCCCCAGTTGTTGCCGTCGAGCCCGGAAAGAATCATCGGGTTCAAATGGCGCCCGTGGAAACACGTCTGCGCGCTCATCGTGCGCCAGTTCAAGTTCAGACAGCAGCGCGTCGAGCTTTTCGTTGCTCATGAAGCTTTCCATGCGCTTGTTGTTGACCAGCAGCACCGGCGCGTCACCGCACGCGCCGAAGCACTCGCCCTCTTTCAGCGTGAACGCGCCGTCGGCGGTCGTTTCGCCGAAGCCGATACCGAGTCGCTGCTTCAAATGCTCGGCGGCGCGCGTTGCTC
Organism: uncultured beta proteobacterium; assembly: GCA_963786295.1. Taxonomy (GTDB): domain Bacteria; phylum Pseudomonadota; class Gammaproteobacteria; order Burkholderiales; family Burkholderiaceae_F; genus JACCZX01. The sequence continues at coordinate 74,334 of CAWAYV010000012.1, forward strand.
CCGACAGCGCGCACGGCAGATTCGTGCAGATCGTAATCTTGTGACGGCCGACGGGCTTCAGGTTGTACATGCTGTAGAACGTCGCGACTTCGTAAACCGCGATCGGCGGCATGCCCAGATAGCCGGCAACTTCTTCTATCGCTTCCTTCGACAACCAGCCGAGTTCGTCCTGCGCAATCGCAAGCGCGGCCATCACGGCGGACCGGCGTTGCTCGGCGGGAAACTTCGCGGTCTCGCGATCGATCCTGCGATACGCGTCGGCGGATAGCAGCAAATGAGTTTGCGGAACCGCGCTCATCGATCGATTTCTCCGAACACGATGTCCTGCGTGCCGATGATCGTCACCGCATCGGCAATCATGTGACCGCGCGCCATTTCATCGAGCGACTGCAGATGCGGAAAGCCGGCCGGCGCGAATCTTCAGGCGATACGGCTTATTGGCGCCGTCCGAAATCAGATAGATGCCGAACTCACCCTTCGGATGTTCGACCGCGGCGTACACCTCGCCCGGCGGCACGTGAAAGCCTTCGGTGAACAGCTTGAAGTGATGAATCAGGTCTTCCATGCCCGTCTTCATGTCGATTCGCGACGGCGGCGCTACCTTGTGGTCGTCGGTCATCACAGGACCGGGATTGGCGCGCAGCCATGCAATGCACTGCTTGATGATCGAATTGCTCTGCCGCATCTCGGCCACGCGCACCAGGTAACGGTCGTAACAGTCGCCGTTCTTGCCGATCGGAATCGCGAATTCGAGTTTGTCGTACACCTCGTACGGCTGCTTGCGACGCAAATCCCATTCGACTCCCGAGCCGCGCAGCATCGGGCCGGTAAAGCCCAGCTGCAATGCGCGCTCCGGCGACACGACGCCGATGCCGACCAGACGCTGCTTCCAGATTCGATTGTCGGTCAGCAATGTTTCATATTCATCAACGTGCTTCGGAAAGCGATTGGTGAAGTCTTCGATGAAATCGAGCAACGAGCCCTGGCGGTTTTCGTTCAGGCGTTTGATGTCCTGCTCGCTCCGATACTTCGTGTTCTTGTGCTGCGGCATCGCGTCCGGCAGATCGCGATACACGCCGCCCGGGCGGTAGTACGCAGCGTGCATGCGCGCACCCGACACCGCTTCGTACATGTCCATCAGGTCTTCGCGCTCGCGAAACGCGTACAGAAAAACCGCCATCGCGCCGACATCGAGCCCGTGCGCACCGATCCACAGCAGGTGATTCATTAACCGCGTCAGTTCGTCGAACATCACGCGGATGTACTGCGCGCGAATCGGCACGTCGACGCCGATCAGCTTTTCGATCGCCATCACGTACGCGTGCTCGTTGCACATCATCGACACGTAGTCGAGCCGGTCCATGTACGGCACCGACTGCAGATAGGTGCGCGTTTCGGCGAGCTTCTCGGTAGCGCGGTGCAGAAGTCCGATATGCGGATCGGCGCGCTCGATCACTTCGCCGTCGAGCTCGAGCACCAATCGCAGAACACCATGCGCCGCCGGATGCTGGGGGCCAAAATTGAGCGTGTAATTCTTGATCTCGGCCATTACTCTCGCTCTTGGCCGTAGTTCTCTTCGCGAATGACACGCGGCACGATCTCGCGCGGCTCGATCGTCACCGGCTGATAGATCACCCTCTTCTGCTCCGGGTCATACCGCATCTCGACGTAACCCGAAATCGGAAAGTCCTTGCGAAACGGGTGGCCAACAAAGCCGTAGTCGGTCAGGATGCGGCGCAGATCAGGATGGCCTTCGAACACGATTCCATACAGATCGAACGCCTCGCGCTCGAACCAGTTTGCACCGGCCCAAACGGTGGTCACCGATTCCACTAACGGCAGATCATCGTCAGCGCAAAAGGTGCGCACTCGGACGCGCCAGTTGTGCGTGAGCGAAAGCAGATGCATCACCACTGCGTAGCGGGCGCCATCCCACGCGCCTTCACCGTACGACGAATAGTCAACGCCGCAAAGATCGATCAATTGCTCGAACGAAAGAGCGGGCTCGTCTCGCAGCGTGCGCGCGACCGACAAATGATCCTGCCCTTTTATGACAATGGTGACCTCGTCGAGGGCAACGACAAGACTCTGCAGGCGCTCGCCGAGCGCCGACTTCAAACGTTCGCACAGTTCGTCGAGACGATTCATCACCGCGCGATCGTGTTCGTACGGCGAATTTTGTTCTGCAACTGAATGATTCCGTAGATCAGCGCTTCCGCTGTCGGCGGGCAACCCGGCACGTAGACGTCGACCGGCACAATCCGGTCGCAGCCGCGCACCACCGAGTAGCTGTAGTGGTAATAGCCGCCGCCATTGGCGCACGAACCCATGCTGATCACCCAGCGCGGCTCTGCCATCTGGTCGTACACCTTACGCAGCGCAGGCGCCATCTTGTTGCACAGCGTGCCGGCGACGATCATCAGATCCGACTGCCGTCGGGCTTGGGCGAAAGAAAATACCGAAGCGATCGAGGTCGTAGCGCGCAGCGCCGGCATGCATCATCTCGACCGCACAACACGCAAGGCCGAATGTCATCGGCCATAGCGACCCCGTCTTCGACCAGTTCAGCACCTTGTCGACACTGGTCGTGACGAATCCTTCGTTCAGGTGACCTTCAAGAGCCATCGCTTATTCCCAGTCCAGCGCGCCTTTTTTCCATTCGTAGATGAAACCGATGGTCAGAATGGCGAGAAACAACATCATCGCCCAGAAGCCCGCGCTCCAGACGCCGAGATCTCCGAGCACGACCCCCCACGGAAACAGGAAGGCAATCTCGAGATCGAAGATGATGAACAGAATCGCCACCAGGTAATACCGCACGTCGAACTTCATGCGCGCGTCTTCGAACGCTTCGAACCCGCACTCATACGGAGACAACTTTTCCGGATCAGGGTTGCGCGGACCGAGCACTGCGCCGAGCAACATCGGTGCCGCACCGATCGCAAGGCCGACCAGTATGAACAGCAAAATCGGAAGGTAGTTTTCGAGAATCACGGTGTGGCTTGCTTACCGTGGTGCCCACGGGGAGACTCGAACTCCCACGGCTTTCGCCGCCACCCCCTCAAGATGGTGTGTCTACCAATTCCACCACGTGGGCAGTGGAAATCCGTGAGATTCTACTGAAGTCGCGAGTTACTTCGCGCGGTTACTTCGGAACGTCGCTCGGCTTCGGCGGAGCGTCTGTCGTCGGCGGCAGCTGGCGTCGGCACCGCAGGAACGGCTGCGGCGGGCGCGCTTTGCGGCGCCTGACCGCTCGGCGTCGGGATATCTTTCGGCGTCGGCGCCGGCGCGGGGGTCGTCGCGGGCACGGTTCCCATCACGCCGCCGGTGTCTGACGCGGGGCGCTTGATCTCGGTGCTGGTGTACGCCAGTCCGAGAGTCGCCAGGAAAAATACCGTCGCGACGACACCCGTACTGCGCGACAGGAAGTTCGCCGAACCCGTCGCACCGAACAGGCTGCCCGATGCTCCGCCGCCGAACGCCGCACCCATGTCCGCACCTTTGCCGTGCTGAAGCAGCACCAGGACGATGACGGCAATCGCCGCGATGACCTGCACGACGATCAGCAATGTAGTTAACCAAGCCATTCTGAATCCTTCTTCAAACTACCTTCTTCGATTGTACCGATGTTACTTGGGCACGGCAGCACAAATCGCAAGAAAATCCGCTGCGACCAGCGACGCACCGCCGATCAGCCCACCGTCGATGTCCGGCTGCGCGAACAGTTCCGCCGCATTTGCCGGCTTCACGCTACCGCCATACAAAATTCTCACGCCCTCGGCGCCATTTCCGATCTGCGCGCGCAACGCGGCATGCACTTCCTGCGCCTGATCCGGGGTTGCTGTACGACCGGTGCCAATGGCCCACACTGGCTCGTACGCCAGCGCGCCGCTTGACAATCCGTCAGCGCCGATGCGCGCCAGCACTGCAGCCAGCTGCGAGTTCAGCACTGCGTGCGTCTGCCCCGCTTCGCGCTGCTGCAGCGTCTCACCGATACAGACTATCGGTCGCAATCCAGCCTGTAACGCTCGCTCCGCCTTGGACGCGACGACCGCGTCGGTTTCGCCATGCCACTGGCGGCGCTCCGAGTGTCCGACGATGACCCAGCCGCAGCCGCCGTCGCGCAGCATCTCAGCGGCAATGTCCCCCGTATACGCGCCCGGCTGATGCTCCGATACGTCCTGCGCTCCGATCTCGTCCCGAGTCAGTACCTGCCGGCAGTTGATCCAGATACAGATAGGGCGCGCACACCACGACGTCGCACGCCAGCGCGCTTTTGCGGGCGGCAAATTCGTTCAACCAGGAATCGTTGGCTGCGCGCGACCCGTTCATTTTCCAGTTTGCAGCGACCAGAGAACGACGCGGACTCATCGTGCGTGCTCGGCGTCAGCACCGATAGTGAGCACGATCTTGCCGACGTGCTGACTCGACTCCATTAGCCGGTGCGCATCGGCCGCCTGCGCCAGCGGAAACGTGCGAAACAACATCGGCTTGATGCGTCCCGATTCGATCAGCGGCCAAACAACTTCGCGCAGCCGTTTCGCGATCGCGGCCTTGAACGCGACCGAGCGCGGGCGCAACGTCGAGCCGGTAACCGTCAGCCGGCGGCGCAGAACAGCGCTCAGATCCAGCTGCGCCTTGGCACCGCCGAGCAGCGCGATGAAGACCAGCCGGCCGTCATCGGCCAGCGATTCGATTTCGCGCGGCAGATAATCGCCGGCAACCATATCGAGAATGACATCGACGCCACGGCCGGCTGTTTCTTTTTTCAACACCTCGACGAAATCTTCGGCTCGATAGTTGATCGCGCGCTTGGCGCCGAGCTCGACGCACGCCTGGCATTTCTCATCACTGCCGGCCGTTGCGTAAACGGTGTTGCCGAGCGCCGCGGCCAGCTGAATGGCGGCAACACCGATTCCGCTCGAGCCACCCTGCACCAGCAGGGATTCGCCGGGCGCCAGTCGCGCGCGATCGAACACGTTGCTCCATACGGTGAAGTAGGTCTCGGGCAGCCCGGCCGCTTCTGCGAATGAAAGCGTGTGCGGCTTCGGCAAACACTGCGCAACCGGCGCAACGCAGTACTCCGCGTAGCCGCCGCCTGCGACCAGCGCACACACCGCGTCGCCGATCTTGAAGCCCGAGTTCTCGACGTCGCCGCCTTCGATCGTGCCCGACACTTCCAATCCGGGTAGATCAGATGCGCCGGCGGGCGGTGCGTAGGCCCCCTTGCGCTGCAGAACATCGGGTCGATTCACGCCCGCGGCTTGAACACGAATCAGCACTTCACCGTCAGCTGGCTGCGGCATCGGACGCTCAGTCAGCCGCAGAACCTCCGGCCCGCCGGGCTGCGCAATCTCGATCGCGCGCATCGAGGCTTGGACCGATGCACCCTGGGCGCTGCGCGCCGTCCCGCCAGGCGGGAGCGAGCCCTCCTTCGGGCGGCCGGGCGGAGGGCTCACGGCTTGCCCCCGAGGTGCTTCCACAGAAACGTGTATTCGATCGCGGCCATCAGCGCTCGCTGCTCGTTATTCGACGCTGCGCCGTGGCCGCCTTCGATGTTTTCGTAGTACCAGGCATCGTGGCCCTGCTCGCGCATACGCGCGAACATCTTGCGTGCGTGCGCGGGGTGGACGCGATCGTCGCGCGTCGACGTCACAAACAGCGTCGGCGGGTAGCGCGCGTCCTTGCGCACGTTCTGGTACGGCGAATACTTAGCGATGTACGCCCATTGCTCGGCCACATCCGGATCGCCGTACTCGGCCATCCAGCTCGCACCGGCCAACAACTTGTTGTAGCGCTTCATGTCGAGCAGAGGCACTTGCGCGACGGCGGCACCGAACAATTCGGGGCGTTGCGTCAGCGCGGCGCCTACCAGCAAACCGCCGTTGCTGCCGCCGCGGATACCGATCTGCCTGGGCTGCGCAATACCGCGCCGCGCGAGGTCCTCTGCAATCGCAATGAAATCGTCGAACGCGTTCTGGCGCTTCTCCTTCAACGCCGCCTGATGCCACGCCGGCCCAAACTCACCGCCGCCACGAATGTTCGCGACCACCAGCACACCGCCACGCGCTAGCCACGCGCGACCGAGCGCGCCGCTGTAGAACGGTTCGAGCGCGATTTCGAACCCGCCGTAGCCGTACAGCATCGTCGGCGCATTCTTCGACTCCGGGCGAGCCGATGACGAAGTACGGCACGCTGGTGCCGTCGCGCGATTTCGCCTCGAGCTGTTGCACCGTCATGCGCGACGCGTCGAAGAACGCCGGCATCGACTTCAGCTTCTCGACCGGTTGTCGTGCAGCGCCGAGAAACAACGTCGGCGGCGTCAGGAAATCCTGATACGTGATGAAGACCTGATCGGACTCGTAGCGATCGACCGGCCGCGCACTCGCGGCCCCCAGCGACGGCAGTGCAATTTCCTGACGGCGCCAGCCGTCGTCCGCCGGTGTCATGATCCATATCGCGGCTTCGAACGTTGTCGAGCACGTCAAGCACGATCGCGTTGCGCGTAGCCGACCAGTTTTGCAGAGCGGTGCGCGCGGTCGGCTCGAACAGCACTTCAAACGTGCGCTTGCCGTCCAAAAACTCCCGCGCCTTCGTCGCGATCAGCGCGCCGGCCGGATACGAGCGGCCGCCGATGTTCCATGCGGATCGCAGCCGCACGATGAGCCACGGGCCGACGATCTGCGCGGCCGCGTCGTTCGGCACCGCGAGCCGCACCGGCACACCGTCGCGCAACACGAACGTTTCGCTGTTGTAAAACGCAATCGAGCGCCGTACACCCTCGGTGATTCGAGTCGCGCCATCGCGAACGTCATGGTCGACCCATGCGCCGACGCCGACATCGGTGCGGTCGCCCTTCGAAGACGGTCACGGCCTGCGCGAGCGGCGTGCCGCGATTCCAGCGCTTGACGATGCGCGGATAGCCGCTATCGGTCATGCTGCCCGGGCCGAAGTCGGTGCTGACGTAGATCGTGTCGCGGTCGCGCCACTCAACCTCCGACTTCGCTTCGGGCAAGACGAATCCGTCAGCGACGAATTGCCGTTTGGCAAGATCGAACTCGCGCACGACGATCGCATCGCCGCCGCCGCGCGACAGACTGATCAGGCAGCGATCACCGCGCGGCGGCAGGCACTGCGCATTCTTCCAAACCCAGTTTTCCTTTTCGTCGCGCGCCAGCGCGTCGACGTCGAGCACGGTTTCCCACGCGGTCTGCGGCTTGCGATATTCGGCCCACGACGTACGGCGCCAGAGACCGCGCGGATTGGCGCGGTCCTGCCAGAAGTTGTAAAGATGGTCGCCGTGCACGGCGACCTGCGCAATCCGCTCGCGCGAGTCGAGCACGTCGCGTACTTCGTCGCGAATCTGCGAAGAACTCCGCACGCTCGCGCAGCTCAGACAATGTGCGTGTGCTCGCGGCGCGCGCGAAGTCGAGCGCGCGCGCGCCGTCGACTTCTTCGAGCCACAGATACGGATCGTCGAGTTCGGTGGACATGTTGGTCTGCGCCGGCAGCGGGGTCGCCCACGCTATAGCGGCAAGCAGGGCGAGTGTTCTCGTTGCGAGGCAATGCATAAAGACAAAGGCGCCGTCGCCGGCGCCGAGGGTCATTCGAAGACTATTGCTGCTGCTGTTGCTGTGCTGCGGGCGCGCCATCGCCGCCGACGGCCTTCATCGACAGTCGTACTCGCCCCTTTTCGTCGGCTTCGATCACCTTGACCTTGACCGCCTGGCCTTCCTTCAAATAATCGGCCACCGCGTTGACCCTTTCGTTGGCGATCTGCGAGATGTGCAGCAAACCGTCCTTGCCCGGCAGGATCTGCACGATTGCGCCGAAGTCGAGCAGGCGCAGCACGGTGCCGTCGTACACCCGACCGACTTCGACTTCCGCCGTCAATTCGGCGATGCGACGCTGCGCCTCTCGGCCTTTTTCTTGATCCACGCTGGCAATGATGATCGTGCCATCGTCCTCGATGTCGATCTGCGTGCCGGTTTCTTCGGTCAGCGCGCGAATCACCGCGCCGCCCTTGCCGATCACGTCGCGAATCTTCTCCGGGTTGATCTTCATCTTGATCATGCGCGGCGCGAACGCAGACAACTCGCCGCGCGATGCACCGATGGCGTCCTGCATCTTCTGCAGGATGTGCATGCGTGCTTCCTTCGCCTGTGCCAGCGCCACCTGCATGATCTCGCGCGTGATGCCTTCGATCTTGATGTCCATCTGCAGCGCAGTGACACCGGTCGCGGTGCCCGCGACCTTGAAGTCCATGTCGCCCAGATGATCTTCGTCGCCCAGAATGTCGGTCAGCACCGCGAACTTGTTGCCTTCCTTGATCAGCCCCATCGCGACACCGGCCACGTGCGCCTTCATCGGCACGCCGGCGTCCATCAGCGCCAGGCACCCGCCGCACACCGACGCCATCGACGATGAGCCGTTCGATTCGGTGATCTCGGCGACGACGCGCAGCGAGTACTGAAACTCGTCGTACGACGGCAGGCACGCAAGCAGCGCACGCTTCGCCAGGCGGCCGTGGCCGACTTCACGCCGCTTCGGCGCGCCGACGCGGCCGGTTTCGCCGGTCGCAAACGGCGGCATGTTGTAGTGAAGCATGAAGCGCTCGCGATACTCGCCTTGCAGCGCGTCGATGATCTGTTCGTCCTGCTTGGTGCCGAGCGTCGCGATCACGAGCGCCTGCGTCTCACCGCGCGTGAACAACGCCGAGCCGTGCGTGCGCGGCAAGACGCCAAGACGAATCTCGATCGGCCGCACGGTGCGCGTGTCGCGCCCGTCGATGCGCGGCTCGCCGTCCAGAATCTGACTGCGCACGATCTTCGCTTCGAGGTCGAACAGGATATTGGCGATCTCATTGCCATCGACCGCCGGCTGACCGCTCGATACGGCATCGGCGGCCGCCGCGCTGAGCGTCGATGAATAGATCTCCTTGATGCGATTCACGCGTGCCTGCTTGCTGCGCATCTGATACGCCTCGCGCAACGCCTGGCCGGCGCTCTTGCACCAACGACGCCATCAGCGCTTCGTTCTTCGCCGCAGGCTGCCATTCCCATGCCGGTTTGCCGGCGTCGCGCACCAGATCGTGAATCGCGTTGATCACTGCCTGCATCTGCTGGTGACCGTGCATCACACCGCCGAGCATCACGTCTTCGGGCAACTGATCGGCTTCGGACTCGACCATCAACACTGCGCGCTCTGTGCCAGCGACCACCAGATTCAGCTGCGAAGTCTTCAGCTGCGTCGCGGTCGGATTGATCACGTACTGACCGTCGATGTAGCCAACGCGCGCCGCACCGATCGGACCCTTGAATGGAATGCCTGCCAGCGACACTGCCGCCGAAGCGCCGATCAGCGCCGGGATGTCCGGGTCGATCTCGGCATCGACCGACAGCACGTGAATTACTACCTGCACTTCGTTATAAAAACCATCCGGAAACAGCGGGCGCAACGGCCGATCGATCAGGCGGGACGTCAGCGTTTCTTTCTCCGACGGCCGCCCTTCACGCTTGAAGAAACCGCCTGGGATACGGCCCGCTGCGTACGTCTTCTCGACATAGTCGACGGTAAGCGGAAAGAAATCCTGTCCTGGCTTCGCTTCCTTGCGCGCCACCACGGTTGCCAGAACGACCGTGTCGCCGACCGAGCACAGCACCGCGCCGTCGGATTGCCGGGCGATCTCGCCGGTTTCGAGCGTCACCGTATGCGCACCGTACGAAAAACTTTTCGTCACTTTCTCAAACATTCTCATTCCTTTGTCATTCGCTGCGTTCGACCGCATCGATAGAACGCAAAAAGCCCGCGCGGACCGTTCCGCGCGGGCTTGGTTGTTTTATTCGGCACAGGACCCGCTGCTGCGACTACTTGCGCAGTCCGAGGGAATCGATCAACCCCTTGTACGAATCCGGGTTCTTGCCTTTCAGATAGTCGAGCAATTTGCGGCGCCGGCTGACCATTTTCAGCAGACCGCGACGTGAGTGATGATCTTTGACGTGCGCCTTGAAGTGATCGGTCAATTCATTGATGCGCGCCGTTAACAGCGCGATCTGCACTTCAGGCGATCCGGTATCGGCTTGCGCGCGCTGATATTTGGCGACGATTTCCGACTTGTTGATATCTGCAACTGACATGGCGTCCCTTTCGTTGAACTGCGACTCGCGGACACGGAAGGATGGCCGTGCCGTGAAAAGCAGGTGATTGTAGCGCAGCGCGGCGTCGATCGCAGCGCGCAAGCGTTGGGCGGAGCTGGCCTGCCTGGGCGTCGGGCACTGAAGTGCCGACCACTGCGGTACTCGCCAACGCCGGCGCGAAATAGGGCTAAAGCGCTATTTCGCTTAAAGCCCCGGCTTGGCTCCGTTCCTCGGGCGACGCCCCGAAGGCAGGTCATCTCCGCCCAACGCTTGCGCGTGAGACACTGTCACTTGTTGGGGGAAAGAAAAAACATCTCAGATCGAGGCAACGTCGCGACAGCAGCGGCTGGCGCAGATGCGCCGCCTTTGAGTCGTCGCCCGAGGAGCGGAGCAGACGCCGGGCAGTCGGCGAAACCGTGCTTTAGCCCGGTTTCGCCGCGGCGCTGTGAGTACCGCAGTGGTCGGCACTTTAGTGCCCGACGACGTAGGCGGTGCAGCTGCGCCAGCCGCTGCTGCATACAGGCGCTCGACCGAGCGCCGCCAGCACGACTACCGCTGCGGCCAGGCCATCACACAGCGCGTCGGGCGCTCGTTCTTTGCGGGCGCAACCGCCAACGTTGAACGAAAACCGTAGCCGCTTCCTTCGACGTCGTAGCGCACCGTGGGCGCACCCTGCTTGTCCATCACGGACACCACCAACGGACCGATTATTTGATGGTCGGCCTTGCGCATGGTCACGTCACCTAGCGGATTGCCCTGCGTGGCAACAAAGCTCATCCCGGACAATGCACGCGCAACTGCCAGCGCGTCGTCCGTTCCCGCCGCCTCGATTGCACGCACCAGCATCTCGATCATCACGATTGTGCGTGCCTGAAAAAAATCGTCGCGCGCATCGGGAAATCGACGACGGAATTCCTGATAAACGCGCTCCATCGAGGCCGGCTCTGCGTTCGGATGCCATTCGGCCACCGCGTACACGCGCCCGACTCCGGCATCGCCGATCGTTGCCGGCGCACCGAGCCCGTTACCGTAGAACGTATAGAAACTTGCCGTCAGCCCGGCTTCGCGTGCCGCTCGCACGAGCAACGTCAAATCGTTGCCCCAGTTTCCGGTGACCACCGTATCGGCGCCACTGTCCTTGATCTTTGCCACATACGGCGCGAAATCGCGCACCTTGCCGACCGGATGCAGCTCGTCGCCGACGACACTTACCCGCTTCGTACGCTGCGCGAGCATCGAGCGCGCGTTCGCAGCCACCTGTTGGCCGAAGCTGTAGTCCTGATTCAGCAAGTAAACCTTCGTTACGGCGGCATCGGAAGCGAGCGCCTCGACCAACGCCGCCATCCGCATCTCGACATGCGCATCAAAACGAAAGTGCCATGGGCTACACCGCTCATTGGTCAACGCGGGATCGACAGCCGAGTAATTCAGAAACAGCACGCGCTCGGCCGGGACGCGTTCGTTGTGCTTGTTAACCGCATCGATCAATGCGGCCGCGACCGCCGAAGAATTGCCCTGTAGAACGAACGTGATGCGAGCGTCGGTCGCACGCCGAAACATCGTCAACGCTTCTTCGACCTGACCCTTCGAATCGAACGTCTCGAGCTGTAGGGTGCGTGCGCCGCCAGCAAGCTTGACTCCTCCACGCGCATTGATGCGTTCGATAGCAAACAACAGGTTGCGCGCAACCGCATCTCCGGTGTTTGCGAACGGGCCCGAAAACGCCTCGATCATTGCGAGGCGGATCGGAGGCGATAGCGGCGGTGAACCTTGCGCGGTGGCCTCGGCGCTGAGTAGCGCGAATACAACCGCTGCCCACGCGCGCTTCAACGAGCCTCCGGACAGTAGGTTACGCAGCGAGCGAAGTCTGCGGGTTCAGCCGTTCGCCGGTCATATACAGCTTGTTCAGCGCATTCAGATAAGCCTTTGCCGAGGCTGTAATGATGTCGGGGTCGGCACCGGTGCCGTTCACGATGCGGCCGGCGCGCGACAGCCGCACGGTCACTTCACCCTGCGCTTCGGTGCCCGTCGTGATCGCATTGACCGAATACAGCAACAGCTCGCAGCCGCTCTTGACGCGGCTCTCGATCGCCTTCAACGACGCATCGACCGGGCCGTTGCCATCGGACTCCGCCGAGACCTTCTCGGGGCCGATCGAGAACACGATCTTTGCATGCGGCCGCGCTCCCGTTTCGGACTTCTGCATCATCGAGATCAACTTGAAATGCTCGTCGTGCGGCGTCACCGCTTCGTCCGAAAACAGCGCCTGAATGTCCTCGTCAAAGATCTCGGACTTGCGGTCGGCGAGCTCCTTGAACGCGGCAAAAGCTGCGTTCAAATCCGTTTCGCTCTCGAGCGGGATCGCGAGCTCGTTCACGCGCTGCTTGAACGCGTTACGGCCCGACAGCTTACCGAGCACGATCTTGTTGGCACTCCAACCGACATCCTCGGCACGCATGATCTCGTACGTATCGCGCGCCTTGAGTACGCCGTCCTGATGGATGCCCGATGCGTGCGCAAACGCATTCGCGCCAACGACCGCCTTGTTCGGCTGCACCGCAAAGCCGGTAATCCCCGCCACCAGCTTTGAAGCCGGGACGATCTGCGTCGTGTCGACGCCGACATCGAGGTCGAAAAAATCGCGCCGCGTACGCACCGCCATCACGACTTCTTCCAGCGAACAATTACCGGCGCGCTCACCCAGACCATTGATCGTGCACTCGACCTGGCGCGCGCCGCCGATCATCACGCCCGCCAGTGAATTGGCGACCGCCATACCGAGATCATTGTGGCAATGCACGCTCCACATGGCCTTGTCCGAGTTCGGCACTCGCTCGCGCAGCATGCGCAGAAATTGTCCGTACAACTCGGGCACCGCATAGCCGACCGTATCGGGAATGTTGATCGTCGTCGCACCCTCTGCGATCGCGGCTTCCAGCACGCGACACAGAAAATCGGGCTCCGAGCGATAGCCGTCTTCCGGCGAGAACTCGACGTCGTCGGTAAATTGACGCGCAAAGCGTACCGAGAGCTTCGCTTGCTCGTGCACCTGCTCCGGCGACATGCGCAATTTCTTTTCCATGTGCAGCGCCGAGGTTGCAATGAACGTATGAATGCGCTTCGACTTCGCGCCCTGCAAGGCTTCCGCCGCACGACTGATATCGCGATCGTTGGCACGCGCCAGTGAACATACGGTCGAATCCTTGATCGCGTTGGCGATCGACTTCACCGCGTCAAAGTCGCCGTTGGACGATGCTGCAAAGCCGGCTTCGATCACGTCGACTCGCAGACGCTCCAGCTGCTTTGCGATGCGCAGCTTTTCTTCCCTGGTCATCGAGGCGCCAGGGCTTTGTTCACCATCGCGCAAGGTAGTGTCGAAAATGATTAGACGGTCGGTCATGGCAGCTCCAGCGAAAGCGGTCGTAGCTTTTCCTCGCCCGGCTCGCGGCTCAGGCGCGGTAGTACACAAATTGTGGGAGGGAGTTATCTGCGCGCGGGGCGCAGTAGCGGCAGCAGCAGCGAGTGCAGCAAATGAGGCGCGGCCGGAATTCGAACGTTGAGGCGAGTCATGTGCGGCGAGTCTAAGGCCAAAGCGGCCGACGAACAACCACCTTATTCCGATTTGCTGGCGGCATCCTGAGTCGCCGGCGCCGCTTTAGCGGCGGGCACGGGCTTGACCGGGTTCGGTTGATGTTGATACCAGCGCCACGCCAGATACACATAACCCGAAAGCGCGTAGCAGCAGAACAACGTGAACAGCACGATCGGCGGGTCGGACGACACGAAGAAGATCAACGCAATCGCCGCCACGAGCACCCAAAACGGAACGCTGCGGCCGAGCTGAAAGCTCTTGCCGCTGTAAAACGGCGCACTCGAAACCATCGTGAAGCCGGCATAAACGGTCAGAAGGAACGCTGCCCACGGCAACCAGGCTTCGCGAATCGGAAACTTGTTGTCAACGGCGAGCCAGACAAAACCTGCAATCAACGCCGCTGCCGCGGGGCTTGGTAGTCCCTGAAAGAACCGCTTGTCGATAACACCGAGATTCGCGTTAAAGCGCGCCAGCCGCAGCGCCGCGCCTGCGCAATACACGAATGCGCCGGCCCATCCCCAGCGGCCGAGATCATGCAGCGCCCACTCGTACATCACCAACGCCGGCGCAACGCCGAACGACGTCATGTCCGACAGCGAATCGAACTGTTCGCCGAACGCGCTTTGCGTGTTGGTCAGGCGCGCAACGCGCCCATCCATGCCGTCGAGCACCAGCGCGGCAAAAATGGCGATCGCCGCCAGCTCGAATCGTTGGTTCATCGCCTGCACGATCGCGAAAAAGCCGGCGAACAGATTGGCCAGCGTGAACAAGTTAGGCAGCAGGTAAATGCCGCGCCGCGCGGCGCGCGATGCGCGGCGCTTCGTCAAGAATCGGCGAAGCCGGCACGCCGAACGGGCGCGGTTTGCGGCGACGGAAGCGCATCAGAGCTCTGGCGATCACCGTGCTCGTTGCGTACACCTTGTCGCCGACTGCGACCTTCGGCGTCGCCGACAGCGGCAGGTACACATCGACTCTCGAACCGAACCGGATAAAGCCGTAGCGCTGGCCGCGCGCCAACACCTCGCCGGGCTTCACGTAGCACAGGATCCGCCGCGCGATCAGGCCGGCAACCTGCACCACTGAAATACGCTGCCCGTCCGGCAACTTGACGACCAGCGCGTTGCGTTCGTTCTCGGTCGATGCCTTGTCAAGATCGGCATTGACGAACGTGCCGGCCTGATAGTCGATGCGTTCGATCGTGCCGTCGACAGGCGAGCGGTTGCTATGCACGTTGAACACGTTCATGAACACGCTGACCAGCAGTGATTCAGCTTGCGTATACGGATCGACGGTTTTCTGCACCCGGACGACGCGGCCATCAGCAGGCGACAGCACGGCATTGGGCTGCGCCGGAATCTCACGCGGCGGGTCGCGAAAAAACTGAATGATGAAAATCGCAATCAGCCAGAACGGCAGCGACCAGGCGAACCCGAAGAAAACCGCAGACAAGAATTGCCGCCACGACCGCGCCGCCGATATACGGCCAGCCTTCACGCGCAAGGATCGGATGCGGGTAGTTCAAGCTCAACCTTTGGTGCTGACGTTACATCTTAGCGAATGGAAATCGCCGAAAAGCGTAGCGAGCGCGCCAAGGTCGCGCCGAGCCGCGGAGGCGTACAAAGCGGCTCGTTGAGCACCGCAGGCGCGAGATTGGCGCGCGCAGTAGCTTTGCGGCGACGTCCTACGGCAAGAATCGCGCCTTTCCCGTGACGGTCAGTCGCTCGATCGAGCGGCCGGATTCAAACGTCGGTGGCGTTACAGCGTCCGAAGCCATCGTCGCTCGCATCATCATCGGCTGCGGCGGGCCCGCTTCGCGCACGCCGAAATTGATC
The DNA here is from genome assembly GCA_963786295.1 of uncultured beta proteobacterium. Taxonomy (GTDB): domain Bacteria; phylum Pseudomonadota; class Gammaproteobacteria; order Burkholderiales; family Burkholderiaceae_F; genus JACCZX01. The sequence continues at coordinate 89,894 of CAWAYV010000012.1, forward strand.
TCTTCAACGCGAATGCGATTGGACGGCACGCCCATCGACTGCCCCGCCGCAGTGAAGCGCGAGTTCAAGTTCGCAATCGCAAGCTGAATCAATTGCGCTTCGACCTTTTCACGCGCAGCTTTCGAAAGCCTGAAATCGATGCCGCCCAAAGCCAGAAACGGTTGCGCGGCAGCGACCGTCTTCGGCAGCGCCACCAGATTGTCTGTGCGCACGGTCACGCCCTGTCGCACGCGCCAACCGGTGATCGCGCGATTGCTGCCGCTCGAATAAACCGGATAGCTGCTGTAGCCGGAGGTTTCAATCTGCGCCTTGGGGTCAGCGCGCTTCAGCGCTGCAGTTCCGTCGCCAACGCGCTGATTGACCAACGACTGCGCTCGCGTCAAATCGGCATCCTGCGCTTCGTAGAAGAAATTGGCGACCGCCTCGTCGTTTGATAGCTCGACCTCAGCAGCGCCGGTCATCAAGACGAGCGTTCCCGCGGGAAGCAGCGGAAGTGATTGCTGTTGCGCAATGGCGGGCACCGACGCTGCCAGCGCAATCGCAACGATTGCCAACATGGGTCTCATCATTCGCTCCGTCAGTTCTTGGCCTGATCGACCAGACGGTTTGCCTTGATCCACGGCATCATCCCGCGCAGCCTTTCGCCGACCTGCTCGATCTGGTGTTCTGCCATCAAGCCGGCGGCGCGCTGCCAAGGTCGGCGCACCGGCGCGATTTTCGATGATGAAGCTCTTCGCGTATTCGCCGGTCTGGATTTTCTCCAGCGCTTTTTTCATGGCCTGTTTGGCATCGGCGTTAATGATTTTCGGCCCGGTCAGGTATTCGCCGTACTCGGCATTGTTCGAGATCGAATAGTTCATATTCGCGATGCCGCCTTCGTAGATCAAGTCGACGATCAGCTTCAGTTCGTGCAGGCACTCGAAGTACGCCATCTCCGGCGCGTATCCGGCCTCGACCAGCGTTTCGAAACCGGCCTTGATCAGCTCGACGGTGCCGCCGCATAACACCGCTTGCTCTCCGAACAGATCGGTCTCGGTCTCTTCGCGAAAATTGGTTTCGATAATGCCCGCCTTGCCGCCGCCGATCGCGCACGCGTACGACAGCGCCAGATCGCGCGCGATGCCCGACGCATCCTTATGCATCGCAATCAAACACGGCACGCCACCGCCCTGCTTGTACGTCGAGCGCACCGTATGACCCGGCGCTTTCGGAGCCACCATGATTACATCGAGATCGGCGCGCGGCTGAATCTGCCCATAGTGGATGTTGAACCCATGCGCGAATGCCAGTGCAGCACCCTGCTTCATGTTGGCAGCGATCGACTCGGTGTAGACCTGCGCGTGATTCTCGTCCGGCAGCAGAACCATCACGATGTCCGCTCCCTTCACCGCATCGGCGACTTCCTTGACTTTCAGACCAGCGCCTTCCGCTTTTTTCCATGACACGCCACCGGTTCGCAGGCCGATCGTCACCTTGACGCCCGAATCGGTCAGGTTCTGTGCATGCGCGTGTCCCTGCGATCCGTAACCGATGATCGCGACGTGCTTGCCCTTGATCAGCGACAGATCAGCGTCTTTGTCGTAATAGATCTTCATTGCTCCCCCTAAATCCTCAGAATCCTTTCGCCGCGACCGACGCCTGAACCGCCCGTGCGCACTGTTTCGAGAATCGCCGCACGATCGACGGCCTTGATGAATGCATCTAGCTTGGCGCCGTTGCCGGTCAGCTCGATCGTATAGCTGCGCTCGGTGACATCGATAATGCGGCCGCGAAAAATATCGGCCATCCGCTTGATCTCGTCACGCTCCTTGCCGACCGCGCGCAGCTTGATCAACATCAGCTCGCGCTCGATGTAGTCGCCTTCGGTCAGGTCGACTACTTTGACGACTTCGATCAGGCGGTTCAAGTGCTTGGTGATCTGCTCGATCACGTCATCGGAACCGACGCTAACGATCGTCATGCGCGACAACGACGCGTCTTCGGTCGGCGCGACGGTCAAGGTTTCAATGTTGTAGCCACGCGCGGAAAACAGTCCCACTACCCTTGAAAGCGCACCGGGCTCGTTTTCAAGCAGCACCGAGATGATGTGCCTCATAGGTCTTCCGATCCCAGCAGCATCTCGGTCAGCCCCTTGCCCGCCTTCACCATCGGCCAGACGTTTTCCTTCTGATCGGTAATGAAGTCGAGAAACACCAGGCGGTCTTTGTACTTTCCAAACGCTTCCTTCAACACCGGCTCGACATCCGCGCGGCTTGTCGATCTGAAATCCGACGTGGCCGTAGGCCTCGGCAAGCTTGACGAAGTCCGGCAAGGCGTCGACGTATGACTCGGCATAGCGACCGCCGTAGTCGATCTGCTGCCATTGCCGCACCATGCCGAGGTACCGATTGTTCAGATTGATGATCTTCGGCGTCAGTCGGTACTGCTTGCAGGTCGATAGCTCCTGGATGCACATCTGAATCGACCCTTCGCCGGTGATCACCGCGACCTCGGCGCCGGGGTTCGCCATCTGCACTCCCATCGCGTACGGCAGGCCCACGCCCATCGTGCCGAGCCCGCCCGAGTTGATCCAGCGCCGCGGCTTGTCGAAGCGGTAATACTGCGCCGCCCACATCTGGTGCTGGCCGACGTCCGACGTGACGAACGCGTCGCCGCCGGTGACTTCCCACAGCTTCTCTAGTACGTACTGTGGCTTGATCGCGTCTCCATTTTTTTCGTAGCGCAGGCAGTCTTTCTTGCGCCACTCGTTGACCTGCTGCCACCACGCCGCCAACTTGGCCGCGTCGGGCCGCGCCGTCGTCGCTTCGACCTGAGCCAGCAACTCGATCAACACTTCACGTACGTCGCCGACGATCGGAATGTCAACTTTGACGCGCTTCGAAATCGACGACGGATCGACGTCGATATGAATGATCTTGCGCGGGTTGGTCGAGAAGTGTTTCGGATTACCGATCACCCGATCGTCGAAGCGCGCACCGATCGCGATCAGAACGTCGCAGTGCTGCATCGCCATGTTGGCTTCGTACGTTCCGTGCATGCCCGGCATGCCCACGAACTTCTCGTTGCTCGCCTCGAAATGCGCCGAGCCCCATCAGGGTGTTGGTGCACGGAAAACCGAGCAGGTTGACGAACCGGTTCAGCAAATCAGCGGCGTCCGACAAGATCACGCCGCCGCCGGTGTAGACCATCGGACGCTCGGCCGCGAGCAGCAGTTGCACTGCTTTCTTGATCTGGCCCGAATGCCCCTTCGCCACCGGCTTGTACGACCGCATCGACACTTCGCGCGGATATTCGTACTCGCAACGCGCCACCGTCACATCCTTCGGAATGTCGACCAGCACCGGACCCGGCCGCCCGCTTTGCGCGATGTAAAACGCCTTCTTGATCGCTCCGGCGAGTTCGCGCACGTCTTTGACCAGGAAGTTGTGCTTGACACACGGACGCGTGATGCCGACCGTGTCGCATTCCTGAAACGCATCGAGTCCGATCGCGTGCGTCGGCACCTGACCCGTAAGGACGATCATCGGAATCGAGTCCATGTACGCGGTCGCGATGCCGGTGACGGCGTTGGTGACGCCCGGGCCGCTGGTGACCAGGGCTACACCGATGCGATTGCTCGAGCGCGAATAGGCATCCGCCGCGTGCACGGCCGCCTGCTCATGGCGAACCAGAATGTGCTGAAACTTGTCTTGCTTGAAGATTTCGTCGTAGATGAAGAGGACCGCGCCGCCCGGATACCCGAAGACGTGCTTGACTCCCTCATCCTGCAAACAGCGAACGACGATCTCGGCGCCGGTTAATTCCATTTCTCGAACCCTCTCAAAGTCCACAGGAAATTGATTGGTTGCCGTTCCATGCTCGCTTGTGACGGGCGGTGCGGCGGGCGCTCTGCGCTTACTTATTGTCAATAAGCGGATAAGCTGTAATCGATAAGCTATCTTGTTGTTTTGTCGTACAAGAACGCGGGAAGATACGGCAGCGCAGCATATTGTGCAAATCGGATCGTGCGAAGAACTGACAAGCACGCTAGGGGCCGCTTAGTGGCCTCGCGTCAAGAACTTTCCGATTTCCTGGCAGGCGTCGAGCGGCGCGCGTTCAAGCAGGCGCAGTACGCGGTGCGTGACGCCGATGCCGCACTCGACATCGTGCAGGACGCGATGATGAAGCTCTCGGAGAAGTACGGCGACCGGCCCGCGGCCGAGTTGCCGCTGCTGTTCACGCGCATCCTGCAAAACGCGACTTACGACTTTTTTCGCCGGCAAAAGGTGCGATCGACCTGGGTTACCCTTTTCTCGGCTTTGTCTCCCGGCCACGAGGACGACAATTCGGATCCGCTGGAGACACTGGAGGCCATGGCCGGGTCCCCCGCCGCAGAGAGCGCGCAGGACCAGGTCGAGCGGTCACAGGTGGTGGCGATCATCGAAGAAGAGGTGGCCCGGTTGCCAACTCGTCAACGAGAGGCGTTTTTGATGCGTTACTGGGAAGATATGGACGTGGCGGAAACCGCCGCGGTAATGGGATGCTCGGAGGGCAGCGTTAAGACCCACTGTTCGCGCGCAACGCACGCATTGGCGCGCGCCTTAAAAGCACGGGGCATACAGCTATGAACGAGAAAGAATTCGGATACCAGATCCGCCAGGCGCTTAACGAAGCCGCCGCGGGGCTGGATTACAAGACGACTTATCGGCTCGAGCAGGCACGAGCCGCCGCGCTGGCACGCCATCGAGAGCCGGCTACCTCACCGGCCTGGAATCCGGCTCTACAGACGGCCGGCGGCCGGCCGATGGCGGCTCGCGCCTCGGCTGGTTCGGCAGTTTTGGGCTGGCAGCACCGATGGTCGCGCTGGTTGTCGGCTTCATCGGCATCTACCAGTGGCAGCAACAGCAGTTGCCGGAACGCATGTCCGATCTGGCCGCAATGGATTTTGCGGTGCTGATGGATGAAACGCCGATCGGCGCCTATGCCGACAAGGGATTCGGCATACTGCTGCGCGGTGAAACGGAAGATCTTGTAGGCGACGCCTCTTGCACGTCAAGTTCGTACTCTTCATTGGTTTAGCCGCCCTTATCGCGGACAGCATGGGTGCGGCCGTCGCACAAACACCTCCCACGGCGGCAACTTCCGCCCAAACAACGCGCGTAGCGCGGCCGAGTTGGAGTGAACTGACATCCGCGCAACGCGAGGCGCTTGCACCGCTCGCCGGCATGTGGGAAACGCTCGAGGCCGACCGCAAGAAAAAATGGCTGGAAATGGCGGCACGATTTCCAGCGCTAACGCCCGGACGCCCAGAAGCGCATGCACGAGCGCATGGGCGAGTACGCGCGCCTGACGCCCGAGCAGCGCAAGACCGCGCGCGAAAACTTTCGCAGGCTTACGAGCTGCCTGCCGACCAAAGGCAGGAGAAGCTGCAGCGTTATCAGCAGTTGCCTGATGAAAAGAAACGCGCTCTGACGGAACAAGCCGCCAAGAAGCAGTCAGAGCCAACACCTGCCCCGACACCGCCTGCCACAGTCGCTCCTCCTGCGCCGACCAAATAGCCGGCTCGATAAACTCGTCGCGTGACCGACGAGGCAGAACACTCCACCTACGCGTTACCTGCTGCACGACTCACGTTGCGGCTGGCAGCCATGATTTACGAAGCAGTTCTGTTACTGGGTGTCGTATTCATCGTCGGCTACGTCTTGCTCGTCCCCCTGCAATGGTCGTATCCGCTGCCAACCACTCAGCGCACTCTGCTGCAAATCGCACTGTTCGTGGTCATCGGCGCCTACTTTGTCGTCTGCTGGACACGCACCGGCCAAACACTTGCTCTGAAGGCGTGGCGCCTGAAAGTCGTTGATTCCGAGGGCCGTCCTCCGCGCAGCGGACGTGCAATAGCGCGCTACGTGCTGGCGTGGCATCTCTGGTTGCCGGGACTGGCAATCGCCGGCTTGTTCCAGCTAAGCGTCGGCTGCGACCCTTGCTGCGCTTGCCGTCAGCTTCGCGCTCTTGTTGATCCCGGCACTGTTCGATCACCGGCGGCGCTTGCTGCATGACCTCTGGACCGGCACGCGCGTCGTGCGCGTGCCGTGATCAGCACTGCGATCAAGTCTTTACGGCGCTCGCGATACAACCACGCAACGATGATTCCAAGCACGATCAACAAGATGCCGCTGAAGATAACCTGCTTGACCACCATCTCCCCCGGCAGCGGCTGCACCGCGTAGTAGATCAGATAACCCGGGATCACACCCAGCAGCGCCGCTGCGATCCCATATCGCACGCCCTGCGCCAGCCACGGCTTGGCTTCCTTGCCACGCGCGTAAATCCACGCGAACGCGCCCGCCATTAGCACGTGCGCGAGCAACATCCAAGTGGAAATAAGCCCTGCGATTCCGCCTCCGAACGGTACAGCTTGGCGAGCTGCATGTAGTCGGACTTCAGCAGGACGCCGTGCACCAGAAAATCACCCGCCATCCATGCGATAAAGATCACCAGCCACGCGATGAAGAATTTCTTGTTCATGTCGTCCTCCCGGTTGTGAAGCGCCGAAAGCGTAATCAATTACTCGACTGGGCGAAATGGGTCAGGGTCGCCGGCAAACAGCCGCTCGTTGATCGCCAGCTCACGGCGGTTCGTCGTTTGCAGGAATTCGCGTGCGCCTCGCATGCCCACGAACGCATCGAACCCGCGCTGCAGAAAGCGGTGCAGGTGCGACAGCCCCCACATCGCCGCTGGCGCCTTCATCATGTGCAGCATGGTGGACAGCATCGGCACCTTCGCCAGTTTTTCCAGCGCTTTGCCGATTCTCTCGGCGAGCTCGATTTGCCGCACTCGTTCGGCCTCGACTGCCGGTCGCGCGGTACACCTCGGCGTAGTTCTTCTCCGTGATCGGCAGCTCGATGTTGCGTGCCATCTCGATATCGAATTGCTCCGCCATCTCTTCCAGCTGAACCGCGAGCAGCAGCGCATTGACCGCACGTGCGGGCAGCAGGCTTGCGAGTTTGGGCGCTACCTTTTGTGCTTCGGCATCGCGCCGATCCACGTCTTGCGCGCCATAGAGCTCCTCGAGAAAAAACTCGGCAGCGGCACGGTACCGATCGGTGGCCAGCAGGTCGGCGTACGTAGCGCGCAGCCGCTCGATCTGCCACTGCTTGAGCGCAAGCCAGCGCTTCTTGTGTTGCGCATCCGTCTCGAGTTCGGCGCGCAGTGCGATGACGCGGCCGAGCGCGTCGGCAAGCTTGCGGCCGCTCATGCCAGAAGCTAGGTTGCTCGAGTCGCGTGCTCGTGCAGGCTCGCGCTGTGCCCGGTGATACCCGCGCGGAATCGCGTTCAGAAGTTTTTGCGTGTACTCGTTCTGAGGCGCGGCATAAATCGCGTCGGCATTTCCGCGTTCGACGATCGCACCCTGGTTCATCACCAGCATGTCGTCCGCCATGTACTTGACCACGGCCAGGTCGTGGCTGATGAAGATGTAGGTCATGCCGAATTCGTCCTGCAGATCGAGCAGCAGATTGAGTACCGTTGCCTGCACCGAAACGTCGAGTGCGGAAACCGATTCGTCGCAGATCAGTACATCCGGTTTCATCGACAGGCAGCGCGCGATTGCGATGCGCTGCCGCTGCCCGCCCGAAAACTCGTGCGGATACTTGTGCACGCTGTCGTCGGCAAGCCCGACACGCCGCGAAAGCGCAACCGCCAACGAAAAGCGCTCCTGATCACTGGCGCCGATGCCGTGAATCTTCATCGGCTCGGTCAGAATCTGGCCGACGGTAAAGCGCGGATTCAAGCTCGCGTACGGATTCTGAAAGATGATCTGAATCTTGCGCCTGTATTCCATCATCTGTCGGTCCGACAGCGATCAACAGGTCGACACCGTTGTAGAACACCTGGCCTTTCGTCGCGGGCGTCAGCCGCATCAGCATCATGCCGACCGTGGTCTTGCCCGAGCCCGATTCGCCGACTACACCGAGCGTGCGGCCCGGGTACAGATTGAAGCTCGCTTCCTTTACCGCCTCGATCGTCTTGTGCTCGAACAAGCCGGTCTTCAGTCGGTATTCCTTGCGCAAGTCCCTTCGCTTCGACCAGCGGCGTCCCTTCCTGCGGACGCGATTGACGCGACTGCAACACAATTTGCGCCGCGTCCTCGTTGCGCATGAAGTCATCGATGACCGGCAATCGCTTCGGTTTGACGTCGAGCCGTGGCCGGCACAACAGCAGCGCCTTCGTGTACGCATCCTGCGGCGCGCCGAAAATTTGATCGACCGGGCCCGATTCGCGCACCGTGCCTTCGCGCATCACCACCACGTGGTCGGCGATCTCGCCCACCAGTCCGAGATCGTGGCTGATGAACAGCACGCTCATCCGGTGGCTCGTCTGCAGTCGCGCGATCAGCTCGAGAATCTGCCGCTGCACGGTGACGTCGAGCGCAGTGGTCGGCTCATCGGCGATCAACAAGCTTCGGCTCGCACGCGATTGCCATCGCAATCATCACGCGCTGCTGCTGACCGCCCGACAACTCGTGCGGATACGCATCGACGCGCGCCTTCGGCTCCGGAATGCCGACTTCGTTAAGCAGCTGAATGATGCGGTCGTTCAGCGCGCGACCCGTCAGATCGGTGTGCAGCTTCAGCACTTCGGAGATCTGCCAGCCGACGGTGAACACCGGATTCAGCGACGTCATCGGCTCTTGAAACACGACCGAAATGTCGTTGCCGCGAATTGCGCGCAGTTCGCTATCCGATGCGGTCAAGACATTGCGGCCGTCGAACTCGATCCGGCTGGTCGGGCCGATGATCGCGTTTTCCGGCAGCAGTTGCACGATCGCCATCGCCGAGACGCTTTTGCCGGAGCCGGATTCGCCGACCAGGGCAACGGTTGAATTCTCCGGAACATCGAAGCTGATGCCGCGCACCGCTTCGGCGATCTTGTGCTTACCGAGCCGGAAGGAAACGTGCAGGTCGCGTACCGAAACCAGATTGCTCATCGCAACTTCGGATCCAGCGCGTCGCGCAGTGCATCGGTAAACAGCGAGAACGCGGTGACGAACGTCGCCATGAAAATCGTTGCGGCGACCAGCTGCCACCAGTGTCCGAGCACCAGCTCGGCTTGCGCTTCGGACAGCATCGTGCCCCATGAAACCTGATCGACCGGCACGCCGAGACCCAGGAACGACAGAATGACTTCGGCCTTGATGAAACCGACGACGTAGAGCGACATCCGCACCAGCACGACGTGGCTGACGTTCGGCAGGATGTGCACGAACATGCGCGACAAATGGCTGGTTCCGATCGCTTCCGCGGCGCGCACGTACTCGCGATTGTGGTGCTTGATGTATTCCGCCCGCACCAGCCGGTACATCCCCGTCCATCCGACCAGACCGAGAATCAAAATGACCGTCGTGATGCCGCGCCCGAGCACGGCCGCGAACGCGAAGATCAGCAGAATGTCCGGAATCGACGTGAAAACGTTGTAGACCCATTCGAGAAAGTCGCCGACCTTGCCGCCGATGTAGCCCGAAAGTGCACCCAGGATCGTGCCGATCACGGTCGCCAGCAGCGCTGCGAACAGGCCGACGAAGATCGATACTTCGGCACCCTTGATCGCCTTGTCGAGCACATCACGCCCAAGGCGATCGGCGCCGAACGGCAGCGTGTCGGCGCGCGGCGGATCGGCGATCTGAATCTTGGCGGCGCGCGCCTTCCACTCTTCGTACTTCGGCGCCAGCGGATCGATATCGGTCAGGTCGACCGGCTTCGCGTCTTTGGCAACCACACTCGCCAGCGGATCGGTACCCGTCTGCAGCGGCTTGCGGGCCCGAGGAAGGTCGGCGGCGCATCGGGCACGGCCACTTCCTTCTGCCAGTCGCCGGCGACGATGCCGAGAAACGACAGCAGCACCAGCAGCGCAAACGCCGCGACGATGACCAGCGACACGACGCCAACCCGATCGTTCTTCAGCCGCCGCCACGCGGTCACCCAAACACCGCGCGAGCGCGTTGGCTCAGGCGGAACGCGAATCGATTCGATCGTCGCCGACGGGAATCATTTAAGTACAACTCTCGGGTCGACTACTTTGTAGAGAATGTCCGCGGTCAGATTGATCAGCATCGTCAGCACCGCCAAGTAAATCGTCACTGCCTGGATCACCGGGTAGTCGCTACGGTTGACCGCCAGCAGAATTTCACGTCCCAATCCCGGGATCGAGAAGAACACTTCGATCAGGAACGAACCGATGAACACACCGGGTAACTGCAGCGCCACGTTGGTCAGCACCGGAATCATCGCGTTGCGCAGCACGTGCGTGAACAGCACGCGGTTTTCGCTGACACCCTTGGCGCGCGCGGTGCGCACGTAGTCCTGGTTGATCTCGTCGAGAAAGAAGCTGCGGTACAGCCGCGTCTGCGGCGCCAGCGAAACGAACACCGCCAGGCTGACCGGCAGCACCGCGTAGTAGGTCAGGTTGGTGAAGAAGCTATCGCTCCACCCCTGCACCGGGAACCACCCAAGGTAAAACCCGAACAACCACTGGCCGACGATGATGTAGACAAGGAACGAGATCGACAGCATCACGGTCGTAATCACCATGATCGCCCGATCGGTCACCGAACCGCGCACATAGGCCACCGCCATCGCAGCGATGATGCCGAGCACGGTGTCCAGAATCAGAATCGGAATCATCACGGTCAGCGTCGCCGGCAGCCGCGTGCGGAAAATGTTGCTGATCGCCTCGCCGGTCGCCCAGCTGTTGCCCCAATTGAAGGTAAAGATGGACTTGACGAAGATCCACAGCTGCACGTACCACGGATCGTTCAAGCCCGAGCTGCTGGCGAATCGCCTCGATCTGCTCCGGCGTCGCAAGCAGGCCGCCCAGGATCTCCGCCGGGTCGCCGCCGAAGAACTTGAACAGGAAGAATACGAACAGAATGACCCCGGCCAGCGTCGGGACCATTTGCCACAGTCTGCGTAAGATGTATGCGGCCAACCGGACTGCTTTCGGAAGCGCGGAAGCGCGGATTATGCCGTTGCCGGCTTTCAGCACAAGTCGGCGTGATGCGGAGCACGTTTAAATGACGAAACGAGTTTCGAAGAGTCGGCGTGCGTTTACGAAGTCGATGCTGGCACTGCCGGCGGCAGCCTCTTACGCGGTTGCTGCACAGCCGGCTAACAGCAACGGCGGGCCAAAGGTGCTGCGCTACGCGTTTCGCGTAGCCGAGACAGGATTCGATCCGGCGCAGGTCAACGACTTCTATTCGAGCAGCATCATCGGCAACATCTTCGATGCGCCTTTGGCGTACGACTTCCTCGCGCGGCCCGACGAAGATCGTGCCGAACACCGCCGAGGCGATGCCGGAGACTTTCAGCCGACTTCACGACGATCACGGTTCGCATCCGCCCCGGCATCTACTTTCAGGATCACCCGGCGTTCAAGGGCCAAAAGCGCGAGCTGGTCGCCCAGGACTACGTGTACTCGATCAAGCGCTTCTACAACCCGAAGTTCAAGAGTCAGAACGTCACTTTGCTTGAAAACTCGAAAATTCTCGGCATGTCCGAGATTCGAGCTGCTGCACTCAAGGGTGCGAAGTTCGACTATGACCGCGAGGTCGAAGGCGTGCGGGCGCTGGACCGCTACACGCTGCGCATCAAACTGGGCGAACCCGGGCCACGCTTCCACCACTACCTGGCCAACAGCTCGTTTCTTGGCGCAGTGGCGCGCGAAGTGGACGAGATGTACGACGAGAAGCAGATGATGGCCAATCCCGTCGGCACCGGGCCGTATCGGCTGGTCGACTGGCGGCGCTCGTCGCGCATCGTGCTCGAAAAGAATCCGGGTTATCGCGAGGATTTCTATGACGAGCAGCCGACCGACGAATACGGCGCCGCAAGCGGCTGCACGAATGAAAGGGCGCAAGCTGCCGCTGATCGATCGCGTCGAGGTCTACATCATCGAAGAAAACCAACCGCGCTGGCTCGCATTCCTGAACGCCGAGCACGATCTGGTCGACGAGATTCCGTACGACCTGGCGAATCTGATCGTTCCGAACGGCAAGCTCGCGCCGAATCTGGTCAAGCGCGGCATTCAGAATGGACCGCGACTATCGCGCCAGCGTCGACATGGCGCTGTTCAATATGGAGCATCCGCTGGTCGGCGGCTACACGCCCGACAAAGTCGCGCTGCGCCGCGCGATCGGTCTCGCGTATTCGATGCCAACGAGATCCGGCTCGTGCGCAAGGGGCAGTCGATTCCATCGCAGTCGCCGGTGTCGCCCCTTACTTACGGCTACGACCCCAACATTCAAGAGCGAGATGAGCGAGTACAACCCGGCGCGGGCCAAGGCGCTGCTGGATGCGTTTCGGCTACGTCGATCGCGATGGCGACGGCTGGCGCGAGTTACCTGACGGACGCCCGTTGACGCTCGAGATGGCGACGCAACCCGATCAACTGTCTCGGCAGCTCGACGAGATCTGGCGCAAGAGCATGACGGCGGTCAATATCAACATCGTATTCAAGCCCGCCAAGTGGCCGGAGAACCTGAAGAACTCACGCGCCGGCAAGCTGATGATGTGGCGCGTGGGTTGGGTCGCCGCGCAACCGGACGGCGACACGTTTCTCGCGCTCGGCAACGCGCCGAACATAGGGCCAAGCCAATCATTCGCGCTTCAACCTTCCGGCCTACAACAAGCTTTACGCGCAGCAGAGGACGTTGCCTGACGGGCCCGAGCGCGACGCGCTGTTCCTGGACGCGAAGAAGCTGTTCGTCGCCTACATGCCGTACAAGTTCGTCGGCCATCGCATCGAAACCGCGGTGTTTCATCCGTGGGTGATCGGCTACCGGCGCCATTCGTTCATGCGGGCGATGTGGAAGTACATCGACATCGACAACGACACTAAAGGCGAGCGCGGCGCATGACGCTCGATCAGCCGGCGCTGACACGCTCAAGGCGCTCGGCGCTCTTCCGATTGCGCGTCATCCGCAGCAGCGCAAACATCAGCGCAGAACGGCAAGAAAGTCTTGCGTTATGCGTTCGAGGTGGCGGAAACCGGTTTCGATCCGGTCTCGCTCAGCGATCTTTATTCGCGCATCGTCACGGCGCACATCTTCGACGGGCTTTATCGCTACGACTACCTGGCGCGTCCTTTCAAGATCAAGCCGTGCACGGCCGACGGAATGCCGGAGGTGTCGGAGGACTTTCGCACCTGGACCGTTCGGCTGAAGCGCGGAATCTACTTTCAGGACGATGCCGCCTTTAAAGGCCAAGCGCAGAGAATTGATTGCGCAGGATTACGTTTACTCCTGGAAACGCTTTTTCGATCCTCGCTGGAAGGCGCCGGCGTTTGCGAGCTTGAACGACACTCAAGATGCTCGGCATGACCGCAGTTGCGAGAAGCGGCGCTGAAAAGCAAGAAGCCGTTCGATTACGACACGAAGTCGAGGGCATGCGTGCGCTGGATCGCTACACGCTGCAGTTCAAGCTGGCCGAGCCGCAATCCGCGCTTCATCGAGATCGATGGCGGACAACAGTCTGTGGGGTGCCGTCGCCCGCGAAGTCGTCGAAGCGTACGGCGACGAGATTCCCGCGCACCCGGTCGGAACGGGACCGTTTCGCCTTGTCGAGTGGCGCCGCTCTTCTCGCATCGTGCTGGAGCGCAATCCGACCTATCGCGAAGTCACGTACGACGCGGAACCAAACGCGGACGACGCCGAGGGCCAGGCGCTGCTGCAACGGTTCAAGGGCCGCCGCCTGCCGATGATCGACCGCGTCGAGATCTCGATCATCGAAGAAGTGCAGCCGCGCTGGCTTTCGTTCTTGAACAAGCAGTCCGACGTGTCGTGGCTGGTGCCGTATGACTTCGTCAACATCGCCGCACCCAACGGCAAACTTGCTCCGTTTCTGGCGAAGCAGGACGTGCAGCTCTATCGCACGCTTGCGTCGGACGTCACGTATCACGTACTTCAACATGGAGGACTCCGTCGTCGGCGGATACTCGCCCGACAAGGTGGCACTGCGTCGTGCCATCGGACTGGCGATCGACATCGATCAGGAGATTCGGCTGTTCTGGCGCGGGCAGGCGGTGCCGGCGCACTCTCCGCCTGATGCCGAACACCGTTGGCTACGACAAGTCGTACGTCAGCATCAACGCCAGGCACGACGTCGCGGAAGCGCGCTCGCTTCTCGACATGTACGGATATGTCGATCGCGACGGCGACGGTTGGCGGGAGCTGCCTGACGGTTCGCCGCTGGTGCTGCAATGGGCGACCACGCCCGATCAGCGCGCGCGTCAGCGCGACGAGTTGCGCCGCAAGGACATGAATTCGATCGGCATCCGGGTTCAGTTCACTCCCGCCAAGTGGCCGGAGAATCTTAAAAACGCGCGCGCCGGAAAGCTGATGGTTTGGAATCTGGGCTCAGCGCTGCGTCACCCGACGGTCGGCCGTCGTTCGATGCCGGGTCTACCACTCACAAGGGCGGCCAGAATCTGGCACGCTTCGACAACAAGCGGTTCGACGAGATTTATCAGCGTATTCGAGTGTTGCCCGATGGGCCGGAGCGCGAGCAGTTGTTTTTCGAAGGCAAGCGACTGTTGAGCGTCTACGTGCCATACAAATATCACGTGCATCGCATCCTGACCGACCTGACCTGGCCGTGGGTCATCGGCTTCCGCCGACCACCGTACTGGCGTGATTGGTGGCCGTACGTCGATATCGACGCTGAGCAGCAGGCGAAGGCGATTCGCATGACGGCTGCGCGAGCTTGCCGCGTTGCTCTGCAGCGTCTGCTTCAGTCGCGTCTGCCGTCGCAGCCGGCGCCGCGCAGCAACGCCAAGGTTCTTCGCTACGCGTTTCCGATCGCCGAGACCGGCTTCGATCCCGCCCAGATCACCGATCTGTATTCGCGCATCGTCACGCACCACATCTTCGATGGGCTGTACCGCTACGACCATCTGGCGCGCCCTTTCAAGATCAAACCGAATACTGCGGCCGCGATGCCGGAAGTCTCCGACTGATTTTCGCGTGTGGACGGTCAAGCTGCGGCCCGGCATTTACTTTCAGGACGACCCGGCGTTCAAGGGGCAACGGCGTGAACTGACCGCGCAGGACTATGTTTATTCATTCAAGCGCTATTTCGATCCGCGCTGGAAGTCGCCCAACTATCCTCGCTCGAAGAGCACAGGATCGTCGGCATGGCGGCGTGCGCGACGAGGCGCTGAAGTCGAAGAAGCCATTCGACTATGACCGGCCGGTCGAAGGGCTGCGCGCGCTCGACCGGTACACGCTTCAGTTCAAGCTGGAGGAACCGCAGCCGCGCTTTCTGCATACGCTTGCAACGGGTGACCTGTTCGGCGCAGTGGCGCGTGAAGTGGTCGAGGCGTACGGCGACGATCAGATCATGAGCAAGCCGGTGGGAACCGGTCCGTTTCGTCTGGCCGAGTGGCGGCGCTCGTCGCGGATCGTGCTGGAACGAAATCCTACTTACCGGGAGCGCTTTTACGACGCCGAGCCGAATCCGGATGACGCGGAAGGCCAGGCGTCTGCTGCACTCGCTTCAGCGGCCGGCGGTTGCCGATGATCGATCGCGTCGAGATTTCGATCATCGAGGAACAGCAGCCGCGCTGGCTGTCGTTCCTGAACCAGCAGCAGGACTTTCTCGAACGCATCGCTAACGAGTTCATCAACATCGCCGCTCCGAACGGCAAACTCGCGCCGAACCTGCAGCGACAGAACATTCAGCTTTATCGAGTGCTTGCCTCGGATCTGACGATGTACGTCTACAACATGGACGATCCGGTCATCGGTGGCTACACGCCCGAAAGGTCGCGCTGCGTCGTGCGATCAATCTGGCGACCAATACGCAACAGGAGATTCGACTTGCGCGAAAGAATCAAGCGATTCCTGCGCAGGCGCCCGTCATGCCGAACACCGTCGGATTCGATCCAGAATTTCGCAGCGAAAACGGTGAGTACGACTTGCCGCGAGCGAAGGCGCTGCTCGACATGTACGGCTATGTCGATCGCGATGGGGACGGTTGGCGAGACCAACCGACCGGTCAGCCGCTGACGCTGGAATTGTCGAGCGAGCCAACCCAGGTGAATCGGCAGTCGCAGAACTGGTTCGCAAGGACATGGCTGCGCTGGGCGTGCGGACCGAATTTCGAATCGCAAAGTGGCCAGAAAATCTGAAGAGCGCGCGCGCTGGCAAGTTCATGATCTGGCGCGTCGGTTTGTCGGCCGCCTCGCCGGACGGCCAGCCCATCTTCGATCGCGCTTCGAGCAAACATATCGGCGGACAGAATCTCGCGCGCTTCAAGAACGCGGAGTTCGATGCGATCTACGACAAGATGCGCATGCTGCCTGATGGCCCGGAGCGCCTGCAGTTATTCGACGAGGCAAAGCGGCTGCTGATTGCGTATGCGCCGTACAAGTGGGGCGTCCACCGCATCCATACCGACATCGCGCAGCCGTGGCTGCATGGCTATCGTCGCGGCGCCTATTGGAGCGACTGGTGGCAGTACGTCGATATCGACGCCGAAGCGCAGGCCAAGGCGATTCAGTGAGCCGGCGACGATTTTCTGCGAGCGAGCGGCGCGCTCAGCCGCAGTCGGCCGCGCTGCCGCAATCAGCGCGCTGCGCAACAGCCGGCACGCAGAAGGTGTTTCGCTACGCGTTTCCCGCCGCGGAGACCGGCTTCGATCCGGCGCAGATCTCGCGACCTTTATTCGCGAACGATCATCGTCGCACATCTTCGACTCGCCTGCTGCACGTACGACTATCTTGCGCGTCCGGTGCACACTGAAACCGCGCACGGCGGCCGCGATGCCGGAGATCTCGATCGGACTTTCGCACGTTCACCTTGCCGATTCGGCCGCGGCATCTTCTTTCAGGACGATCCGGCGTTCAAAGGCGAGCAAGCGCGAGTTGGTCGCGCAGGACTTCGTGTACTCGCTCAAGCGGTTCTTCGATCCGCGCTGGAAGAGTCCGCTCGTTCGCCGCGCTGGAGGAATACAAGATCTGCTCGGTCTGGCAGAGCTGCGCAAGCAAGCGCTGACAGACCGGACGCGTTTCCCTACGACGTCGAAGTCGAAGGACTGCGCGCGCTCGATCGCTACACGTTGCAGATTCGCTTGCGCGAAGCCGCAGCCCGCACTTCGTCGATGAGCTTCGCCGACGCCCGATCTGTTCGGCGCCGTCGCGCGTGAAGTCGTCGAAATGTACGGCGATCAGATCATGGCTCACCCGGTCGGCACCGGACCGTTCCGGCTAGCGCGACTGGCGGCGCTCGTCGCGCATCGTGCTGGAGCGAAACCCGACCTATCGCGAAGAGATTCTTCGACGCAGCAACCGCGGCCGACGATGTCCGTGGCGCAGCAGATCGCTGTCGCAGCTGAAGGGCCGAAAGCTGCCGCTGGTCGATCGCGTCGAGGTCTACATCATCGACGAGACGCAGCCGCGCTGGCTGGCGTTCCTCAACGCCGAGCACGACATGCTGTGAACGCTGCCCGCGAACTTCGTCAATATCGCGGCGCCCGAACGGCCAGTTGGCACCAGCTCTGGCGAAGCGCGGCATTCAGATGTCGACGCGTATCATCGGTGCCGACATCACGTACACCTTCTTCAACATGAAAGACCCGGTGATCGGCGGCTACACGCCGGAGCGAGTGGCGCTGCGGCGCGCGCTCATCGCTGGCTACGAACATCGACGAGGAAATCCGGCTGATCCGCGACGCGGGCAGATGGTGCCGGCCCAATCACCGGTTCCACCGCAGACGTTACGGCTACGACCCGAGCTTCGTGACGCGAGATGGGCAGCTTACGACTCGCCGCGCGCGCAAAGCGCTGCTCGACACGTACGGCTACGTCGATCGCAACGGCGACGGCTGGCGCGAGCAGCCCGACGGCTCTCCGCTTGTAATCGAGTATGCGACGCAATCCGACGCAACTCGCTCGACCGCTCGACGAGATTCTGGAAGCGCAACTTGACGCAGCTCGGTGTTACGCGTCGACGTTCAAGTACGGCAAGTGGCCGGAGCAACTGAAGTCGCGCGCGCCGGCAAGTTCATGATGTGGGGACTCGGCTCGAGTGCAGGCGGCTTCGACAGCCGACACGTTTCTGCAGCGCGGCTATGGCCCGGCAGCGGGCGGCCAGAACCTCGCGCACTTCGACCATCGCGGAGTTCAACCGACTTTACGACCGCAGCGAGCGCACTGCCGAATGGCCCGGAGCGACTGGCTGTTGATCCACGAGATGAAGCGATTCGCATTTGCGGCCGTATGTGCCTTACAAGGTGCACGGACATCGGATCGTTAACGGACATGTTGCATCCATGGTGATCGAACTATCGTGCGCCACCCGTTTCGCACGCGACTTCTTGGAAGCACATCGACATCGACATGCGGCGCAGCGCCGGTCGAGCCGCGGCTGACGCAGCTCGCTGATGCGCCGGCGTCACTTCTTGCCGCCGGCGCGGCTGGCACGCTGGCGCCGCAGTCGCGCCTGCGTCAGCGCGCAGCACGCCGCAGCCAAAACGCTGCGCGTCTGCTTCCAGATTCCCGAAACCGGCTTCGATCCGGCGCAGACGCAGGACTACTACTCCAACACCATCATCAGCCACATCTTCGACGCGCCGCTGCGCTACGACTTCCTGGCGCGGCCGGTTCGTCTGGTGCCGAATACCGCCGCTGCGCTGCCGGAGGTTTCGGACGACTTCCGGACGTTCACTGTTCGACTTACGCCCGGCATCTTTTTTCAGGACGACCCCGCTTTCAAAGGCCAGCGGCGTGAGCTGATCGCAGCCGACTACGTGTACTCGATCAAGCGCGTGTTCGATCCGCGCTGGAAGAGTCAGGTGCTGTTCATCCTCGAGCCGGCGCGGATCATCGGGCTCGATCAAGTGCGGCAGCGCGCGCTGAAGGACAAGCAGCCTTTCGACTATCGGCGCGACATCGAAGGATTGCAGCGTACTCGATCGCTACACGTTTCAGGTGCGGCTCGAGCAGCCGAATCCGCGCTTCGTCAATACGCTCGCGCTGGCGAATCCGCTCGGCGCAGTCGCGCGCGAAGTGGTCGAGATGTACGGCGATCAGATCATGGCGCATCCGGTCGGCACCGGGCCGTTCCGACTCGCGCAGTGGACGCGCACGTCGCGCATCGTGCTCGAGCGCAATCCGACTTACCGCGAAGAGATTTACGGCTTTCGATGCGCCCGCAAACTCGCCGCATCTTGCGGGCGACGTCGAACGACTGCGCGGCCGGCGCGTTCCGCTGGTCGATCGGGTCGAAGTGACGATCATCCAGGAAGCGCAGCCGCGGCTGCTGTCGTTCGAACAGGGCGCGCTCGATCATCTGCTGGTGCCGATCGAGTACGGAACTCTGGTCGCGCCGAACGGAAAGCTGGCGCCGAATCTGGCGCGGCGCGGCGTGCGGCTCGATGTCACGCCGATGGCCGATCTGGCGATGAGCTCCTTCAACATGGAGGATCCGCTGGTCGGCGGCTACACGCCGGAGAAAGTCGCCTTGCGACGCGCGATCAGCCTGGCCTTTGACAATGACGACTACATCCGTCAGGTCTTCAAGGGCTACGGTGTGGTTGCGCAGTCGCCGATCGTGCCGGGCACTTTCGGCTACGACCCGCAATGGCGGACCGGCATGTCGGAGTACAGCCCGGCGAAAGCCAAGGCGCTGCTCGATACCTACGGCTACATCGATCGCAACGGCGACGGCTGGCGCGAGCAGACCGGACGGCTCGCCGCTGGTTCTCGAAAAGGCGGCGTCGCCCGTCGGAGATCGACCGCCGGCAAAGCGAGCAATGGCGACGTTACATGACCGCGATCGGTTTGAAAATCGAGTTCCGCATCGCGCAGTGGCCCGAGTTGGTGAAGCAGTCGCTCGCAGGCAACTTGATGATCTGGAACTTCGCGTGGCAGGCGGGGGAGCCCGACAGCGATCTGTTCTTCAGCCTCGCCTACGGACCGAACAAAGGATCGGCCAACGATGCGCGCTTTTCGTTGAAAGCGTACGACGAGCTGTACGAGCGTCAGCGCACCTTGCCCGATGGCCCCGAACGGCTGACAGCGATGCGCGACGCGTCCCGTTTGCTGGTGGCCTACATGCCTTACAAGTTCCATCTGCATCGAATACAACTCGACCTCGCGCAGCCGTGGCTGATCGGTTATCGCCGCCATCCGTTTACGACGCGCGCGTGGGCGTATCTCGATATCGACAATGGCGCTTACGAGCGTCCGCAAGCCTGACGATGCTGGGTCGCATTCTTCGCATTTCGTCGTTACTGACCATCGCACTCGCGACGGTCTTGGTGGTGTGGTTCATCGACCTCGGACTTTCGCCCTGGATCGCAATCGCGATCGGTTTGCTGCTCCCGTTCGCGATCCACGCGCTGCCGCTCGGCGTCGAGTTCATCACCGGCGCATTGATCGATCGGCGCCCGATCGCGCGGCTGAATGTGGTCGACGCGTTGCGGCTATGGTTGGTCGAATCGTGGCGATCGTTCGTCGTATTCAATATCGATCAACCGTGGCGCGCCAATTTTGCGGAGCGACCGCTCGTCAACGATGCCGCGCGACCCGCGGTGTTGCTCATTCACGGTTACATGTGCAACCGCGCCTCCTGGCGGCATTGGGTTCTGGACGGACTGCCCAGCGACTGGAACATCGCGACGGTCAGTCTGGAACCGGTGTATGCGCCGGTTGAGGATCACGCAGACTCGTTGCACGTAGCGATTCAAAAGTTACGCGCAGACAGCGGTGCCGAGCGCGTCACGCTTGTTTGTCACAGCATGGGCGGTCTTGTCGCTCGCGCGTATCTGCGCGCGAAAGGCCACGATGCAGTCGCGCGTGTCATCACAATCGACACTCCGCACCACGGCACCGTCTTCGCCCATTATGCGCACGGCGACAATAGTCGGCAGATGCGGCGAGCGTGCGACTACGTGCGCAGCCTGGCCGAAAGCGAGGAGCCGGTCGAGTTCATTTGCTTTGCGAGCCAGCACGACAACCTGGTCGTGCCGCGCGATTCGCAAGTGCTTGCGTGCGCCGAGGCGATTTGGTTCGAAAAGATCGGGCACTTGGCGATGATGGCCAGCGATGAAGTGCTGGCAAAGCTAATCGACGTGGTGGCGCGGCCGCTTAAGCAGAGCGCCAGCCACTTGCGCGCAAACGCGCCGCAATCGATCGCCGACAAGGACGCCGGATTGTCGCTCGCGCGGCAATGACCGCA
Organism: uncultured beta proteobacterium; assembly: GCA_963786295.1. GTDB lineage: Bacteria > Pseudomonadota > Gammaproteobacteria > Burkholderiales > Burkholderiaceae_F > JACCZX01. Next base: position 111,102 of record CAWAYV010000012.1, read on the forward strand.
AGTACGCTCTAGAAGTGAATTCCACGCATCAGATTGGCATAAGCAATCTGATCCGCGGTCGCTTTGGTCTTCTCGCCTTCCTTGGCGCCCTTCGACGCATCAGAATCCGGAAACATGCGGAACGTCGTGTTCATCACAATTTGCGCGACTCGTGGCGCAAGTGCGTGCAGCACCTGGCCAAACACCCCGAGCCGTGTCGCGATCCGCACCGGCTTGTAAACGATCGCCTGCACGATCAAGTCAGCCGCTTCTTCCGGCGATAACGTCGGAACGTTCTGATAAATCTTCGTCGGCGCGATCATCGGCGTGCGCACCAGCGGCATATTGATCGTGGTGAACGTGACGCCGACGTCAAGGTACTCGGACGCCGCGCAGCGCGTCCACGCGTCGAGCGCCGCCTTCGACGCGACGTAGGCCGAAAAGCGCGGCGCGTTCGTCAGCACACCGATCGACGAGATATTGACCACGTGACCCTTGCGCTTGGCCGCCATGCTTGGCAGCAACCCCATCGTCGTGCGCAGGCAGCCGAAATAATTCAGTTGCATCGTGCGCTCGAAGTCGTGAAAGCGCTCCTTGCTTGACTCGATGCCGCGCCGGATCGAGCGGCCGGCGTTGTTGATCAGCACATCGACGCCGCCATAGTTTTCGATCAGCCACGCGACCATCGTGTCGCAACTTTCGAGGCTGGCGAGATCGGCTGAGAATGTGACGACTTTGCCGCCTCGAGTTGCGTCACCATCCTTTGCTTTTAGTGCAGCGTTGATTTCCTTCTTCGCAGCATCGAGCTTCTCCTGCTCGCGCCCAACAATCACTGTGATCGCGCCGGCTTGCGCGAGCTTGTGTGCAGCCGCCAGTCCGATGCCCGACGAGCCACCGGTGACCAACACCACCCTCCCCTGCACCTGACCCTTCAATGTGCGATCGATGAACAGATCGGGATCGAGGTGCCGCTCCCAGTAGTCCCACAGCCGGTACGCGTAATCCTCGAGCCGCGGAACGCTGATCCCGCTGCCCTTTAACGCCGCAGTTGTCTCTCGCGCATCGAAACGTGTCGGATAGTTGACAAACGTGATGATGTTGTCGGGAAGGCCGAGGTCTTTCATCACCGCATTGCGAATGCGGCGAACCGGCGTCAGCGCAAGCAAGCCTTTCTTGACGCTGCTCGGGACGAACCCGAGCAAGGCCGCATTGACGCGCAGTGAAAACTTCGGCGCGTGCGCAGCACGGGCGAAAATGTTCAGGACGTCGCCGACGCGGTACGGCGTCGGATCGACCAGGTGGAATGCCTTGCCGTCGAGCCCCTTCTTGTGCGCAATGTGGTCGATCGCGTCGACCACAAAATCCACTGGCACGATGTTGATCCGGCCGCCCTCCAGGCCCACCATCGGCATCCATGGTGGCAGCAGCTCGCGCATCTTCTGGATCAGCTTGAAGAAGTAATACGGGCCGTCGATCTTGTCCATCTCGCCGGTCTGGCTGTCGCCGACGACCAGCCCGGGCCGATACACGCGCCACGGCATGCGTGTCGCGGTCCGCGCGATCTTTTCGGACTCGTGTTTGGTGGCGAAATAGGGATGGTCGAGACCTTCTGCCTCCTCGAACATGTCTTCGCGAAACACGCCTTCGTACATGCCGGCGGCGGCGATCGACGACACGTGCTGAAAAATGCCGGCCTTGATTTCATTCGCCAGCGCTACTGCGTTCTTCGTGCCTTCGACATTGATCGCGACCTGCGATTCGGCGTCCGCCTTCAGGTCGTACACCGCAGCCAGGTGAAAAAAGTGTTCGATCTTGCCGGTGAGTTTTTTTTGGTCAGCCTTCGATATTCCGAGCAATGGCTTGACCAGATCGCCGACGATCGGCACCGCGCGCGCCTCGTCGGCGTCCCAGTAATCGAGCAGCTCCGGCACCTTGTCGCGACTCTCCTGCCGGATAAGGAAGTAGACGACAGCGTTGCGTCGCGCGAGCAGTTTCTTGACGAGGCGCTTGCCGATAAAACCGGTCGCGCCGGTGACGAAGTAAGTCATCGGGTGTCTCCCCAAGCTTGTTCGTTCTCGGTGTCAGAGGCAGTTTAGCGCTGCACTAGAGTCAGCGTTCTATATCGATTGTTGTTCTGAACCGCGGCACGCTCCTACACTCGCACAGCAATTTCCATAATTAAGGAGCAGCGAATGGTCAAGAAACTGAAAGCGATGGCGAACAAATCACGCGGAGACAACCAACTCGCCGGCGCGATCAAGGAATCCGCTCACGAGATCTGGTTGGCCGGTCTCGGTGCGTTTGCCAAGGCGCAGGAAGAAGGCCAGAAGGTTTTCAAGGCGCTGGTGCGCGAAGGCAATTCGATGCAGCAGCGCACGATGAAGGCCACCGAAGATAAAGTGGGCGACGTCGCCGGCCGCATGAACGACGTTACAAACAAGGTCACGCAGGTTGCCGCCGGATTGCAGAAGCAAGCCACCGGCACGTGGGACAAGCTGGAAGGCGTGTTTGAAGCTCGCGTCCAGCGTGCGCTACATCGCCTGAGCGTGCCCACCAATAGAGAGATCAACGCGCTTGCGAAGCGGGTCGAGGAGTTAGGCAGAAGCGTAGCGTCGGCCACCAAAGCGAAACCGGCGCCTAAGACTGCGGTCAAGCGTGCCAAGACCGCGAAGAAGGCGGCGAAAAGAGCTGCGGCCTAAGGGAAAGGTCGTCGCGGGAGCGCGCTGCTTGGTCGCAGCGCGCCAGCGTTTGGCGTAGCGGCGCTGCCTGAGTCGTCGGGCACTAACGTGCCGACCCTGCGGTACTCGCAGACGCCGCGGCGCAAACTGGGCTAAAGCACAGTTTCGCTCGAAAGCCCCGGCGCCTGCTCCGCTCCTCGGGCGACGACTCCGAAGGCAGCGCCGCTACGCCAAACGCTGGCGCGAGAGACGTTGCCTCACTGATTGGAGGAAAGAAAAAACATCTCGCACGAGGCAGTGTCGCGACAGCAGCGGCTGGCGCAGATGCGCCGCCTTTGAGTCGTCGCCCGAGGAACGGAGCAGACGCCGGGGTGTCGGCGAAATCGCGCTTTAGCCCGATTTCGCGCGGCGGCTGCGAGTACCGCAGTGGTTGGCACGAAGTGCCCGACGACGTAGGCGGTGCAGCTGCGCCAGCCGCTGCTGCACTGCTGAACCATCAGCAATCTTTCGCCGCGCTATTCTTGAAAGATGGAACGCAAGCCGCCGCGCCGTACTCGCGAACGCATTCTTGATGTATCGCTGCGGCTCTTCAACGACTTCGGCGAGCCCAACGTCAACACCACACAGATCTCGGAGGAGATGAAAATCTCGCCGGGCAATCTGTATTACCACTTCAAGAACAAAGACGACATCATCAACTGCATCTTCCAGGAGTTCGAGCGGGAGATCGATCAGTTGCTGGCGGTGCCGACCGGACGCTCAGCCAACGTCGAGGATGCGTGGTTGTTTCTGCACCTGCTGTTCGAGCAGATCTGGAAATATCGCTTCCTCTATCGCGACCTGAATAATCTGCTGGCCAATAACCGCACGCTCGAAATCAAGTTCAAGGAACTGCTGAACGAAAAAGTACAAGTCGCCCGCCGACTTTGCGAAGGGCTACAAAGCGCCGGCGAACTCAGTGCGAATCCGCGTGAACTCGAAGCGCTGGCAACGAACATGGTCGTAGTCGCAACGTACTGGCTGTCGTATGCGTACGTGCTCGATCCGCGCCGCTCAAACGAGCCGGCAGTGGTCGGTGCGGCGCTGCAGCGCGGGTGCTATCAGACGATGGCGTTGGCCGCGCCCTATTTGAGTGGAGACGCGCGTGCGCTGTTCGAAAGACTGGCCGCCGAGTATCTGGGCAACTAACCACAACGAGGGCGACAACGATGGCGAAGACATGGGCGAAGTTTCCGCACGCGGACAAGAAATTCCAGCACACGCCGGCAACGCTGAAAAAGTCATGGGATCGGCTGCATAGGGGCGACGCCGAACCGTTTCCGAAGAACGACGCTGTCATCGATGCATGGATTGCGTTTCATGCCGGTGATTTTCAAACGGCAGCCGAACTGGGTGCCAAGGCGGGCGCGGACGGTGTCAACGTCGCCAACAAGGCGCAGGCGATCTACGCAAACTATCTGGAGCCGAGCGACAAGAAAAAACTTGAGCTGTTCGAGGAAGTCGCAACACGTGCGGAGCGCTTGCAGCGCGATCAACCGAAGAACGCCAATGCTTACTACTGGCAGGCTTACGCGCTGGGCCGTTACGCGCAGGGCATTTCGATCGTCAAGGCACTCGCGCAAGGCATCGGCGGCAAGGTCAAGGCTGCGCTCGAAACGGCGATCAAACTGGCGCCCAAAGCATGCCGATGCGCACACCGCACTAGGGGCGTATCACGCCGAGGTGATCGACAAGGTCGGCGCAATGATTGGCGGGTTGACCTACGGCGCGAAGAAAGACGCCGCGATGAAGAACTATCAGACAGGCGCTGAAACTGAATCCGGACTCAGCCATTGCGCGCATCGAGTACGCCAATGGACTGGTGATGCTCGAAGGCAAGAAAGGGCTGAAGCAGGCCGAGCAGCTGTATGCGGAAGCAGCCGCGTGCGAGCCGATCGATGCGATGGAAAAGCTCGATGTCGAGCAAGCCAAAGCCGAGATGGAAGACTGAAACTAGAACCGCGAGCCCTGCTCTTTCAGAAACTCGATTTCGTCCGCCGTCGATTCGCGGCCAAGAATCGCGTTGCGATGAGGAAAGCGGCCGAAGCGCTTGATGACGTCGTAGTGTTTGATCGCCCACGATAGCGGCTCCTGCAAGCCGTCTTGCGCGAGTTGCTCGAACAGCCGCACCGATTCGAGTTGGTCGTTTAGAAACTCCGAGTGCTCAAACGGCATGTAGGCGAACCAGCGCTCGACCGGCGCGAGCAAGCGGTCGTCGTTACGGTCGACGAGATTTGAGGCGAGCCGTAGCGCTTGACCGTCGCCGTCGAACGAGCGCGGCGTATCGCGGTAGATGTTGCGGGTGAACTGATCGAGCAAGATGATCGACGCCAGCGCGCCGCGCGGAGTAAGTGCCCAATCGTCGATCTCGCCGTTCAGAGCCGCCTCGACCGTGCCGCCAAAGCGGTCGCGCACGAGTTCATCGGTCGCGTCTGATTTGGTGAACCAGAGCGGCCGCGTCTTCCCGTAGTCCGGATCGCCGGGCGCTCCGAACCAGAAATCGAGAACGTCTGCAGGATTCACGCAATAAAAAGGCGCCGGATTAGCGGCGCCTTTGTCAGTCAATCGGACTGATTATTCAAGCCGCGGCATACATCGTTGCCCGCTTCCGCACGACTTCCAGCAGTCCCTGGCAAGCATCTTCGACGTAGTCGAGCACGGTACCGAAACCTTCCGGCCCGCCGTAGTAAGGATCGGGCACCGTGGCCGCGTCGAATTCGCCGGCGTAGCGCATCAACAGATGCAGCTTGTGCTTTTGCTGGCGCGGACACTGCTGCTGCAGCAGCGACAGGTTTTCCCAATCCATCGCGAGAATCAGATCGTATTCGTGGAAGTCCGACTGTGTGATCTGGCGCGCGCGCAGGTCGGTCAATTCGTAGCCGCGCTTGCGTGCTGCCTGCTGCCCGCGCACATCGGGCGGTTCGCCGACGTGGTACGCGTGCGTCCCGGCCGAGCCGATCTGTACGACGTCCTCAAGTCCGGCGTCGCGCACCATCTTGCGGAATACCCCTTCCGCAATCGGTGAGCGGCAGACGTTGCCCATGCAAACAAACAGAATTTTTGTCATACCCGTTCGCCTTTAAAGTGGCGGTCCAACCGCCCCGGGCTCCTAGTAGCCCTGATAAACCCTAATCCCGCGGCTGTGCCCCTAGCCCTCGTACCAGCAGACCTACCTGCCTTGGCAAAGTTCGCGCCACCTATAACTCAGTTACAAGATCGGGGCTACCCGCCTTTGGCACAAGGCAGAGCCCCTATGCTGCCTTCTCTCCCGGCACCAGGGCGACCACATTGGTCGCCCCGCCGGAGCCAAATACCTGTTCCTTAAGCAGCGCCAGTTGATCCCGAACGCGCGCAGCTTTTTCAAACTCGAGATTCTTGGCGTGCTCGAACATCTGCTTTTCGAGCCGCTTGATCTCTCTGGACACCTGTTTTTCCGACATGACCTCGTACTCGGCCGCGGCCGACGCCGCTTTGAGGTCTTGGCGCGACGCTGTCGCGTCGTATACGCCGTCGATCATTTCGCGCACGTCCTTGACGATGCTGCGCGGAATGATGTCGTTAGCCGCGTTGAACAGCGCCTGCTTCTCGCGGCGCCGGTCGGTTTCGTCTATCGCGCGCTGCATCGAGTCAGTCACCTTGTCGGCATACATGATCGCCATGCCATTCAGATGGCGCGCTGCACGGCCGACGGTCTGTATCAACGACCGCTCGGAGCGCAAGAACCCTTCTTTGTCGGCGTCGAGAATTGCCACCAACGAAACTTCGGGAAGATCGAGTCCTTCACGCAATAGATTGATCCCAACCACTACGTCAAACACGCCGGCCCGCAGGTCGCGAATGATCTCGACACGCTCGACCGTGTCGATATCCGAGTGCAAGTAGCGCACCTTGATGCCGTGCTCGGACAGGAACTCGGTCAAATCCTCCGCCATGCGCTTGGTCAGCGTGGTGATCAGCACTCGATGGCCCTGATCGGTGCGCAGCTTGATCTCGGACAGCACGTCGTCGACCTGCGTGCGCGCCGGACGAACCTGAATCTGCGGATCGACCAGCCCGGTCGGACGCACCAGCTGTTCAACCACTTGCGACGAATGCTCGAGCTCGTACGCGCCAGGTGTCGCTGATACGAAAATCGAGCGGCGCATCTTGCGTTCGAATTCGTCGAACCGCAGCGGCCGATTGTCGAGGGCGGACGGCAGCCGGAACCCGAACTCGACCAGAGTTTCCTTTCGCGCGCGGTCGCCGCGATACATGCCACCGAGTTGCGGAATCGTGACGTGCGATTCGTCGATGAACATCAGCGCGTCGGCCGGCAGGTAGTCGACCAATGTGGCCGGCGGCTCGCCCGGCATCGCGCCCGAAATATGGCGCGTGTAGTTCTCGATCCCTCTGCAGAAGCCGAGCTCGTTCAGCATTTCGATATCGAAGCGCGTGCGCTGCTCGATCCGCTGCGCCTCGACCAGCTTGCCCTGCGCCATGAAGGTGTCGATGCGCTCCTTTAGCTCCTGCTTGATCGTTTCGATCGCGCGCACCACGTTTTGACGCGGCGTCACGTAGTGCGACGACGGATACAACGTAAAGCGCGGAATCTTCTGCCGCACGCGGCCTGTCAGTGGATCGAACAGCTGGATCGAATCGACCTCGTCGTCGTAAAGATCCACCCGGACCGCCAGCTCGGCGTGTTCTGCCGGGAAAATATCGATCGTGTCGCCGCGCACGCGGAACGTACCGCGCGTGAATTCCATATCGCTACGCTTGTACTGCATCTGCGTCAGGCGCACGATGATGTCGCGCTGGCTCAGCCGGTCGTTGTGCCGTAACGTCAGCACCATCGAGTGATAGTCCGACGGGTCACCAATGCCGTAGATCGCGGATACCGTCGCCACGATCACGACATCGCGTCGCTCGAGCAGCGACTTGGTGGCTGACAGACGCATCTGCTCGATGTGCTCGTTGATGCTGCTGTCTTTCTCGATGTACAAGTCGCGCGAAGGGACGTATGCCTCGGGCTGGTAGTAGTCGTAGTACGAAACGAAATATTCGATCGCGTTATTCGGAAAGAACTCGCGCATTTCCGAATACAACTGCGCGGCCAGCGTCTTGTTCGGCGCAAGCACCAGCGTGGGGCACCCTATTTGCGCAATGACGTTCGCCATCGTGTAGGTCTTGCCAGAACCGGTGACACCGAGCAACGTCTGAAACGCGAGGCCGTCTGCAAGTCCTTCGCCCAGACGCGCGATCGCCTCGGGTTGATCACCCGCCGGTGCAAACGGTTGATGCAACTGGAACGGAGAATGAGGATAAGTGATGACCACGGTATTATTTTGCAGTGCAATAAATTGCAAAGCAACACGAATCCTAACAGTTGACGCGCGAAAAGCCTATACCTATCCTAGTGCTGAGGCTCAAATCTCGAAGCGGAATCAAGGGGTTATGTCAGGTTGCTGGAAACGTTCTCAAGTGCCGTTTGGTAGCTCGAAAAGTCCAAAGCCAAGTTGCCGCCGTACTAATGCTGCACCCGCGATCGTTTACCGACCCTGTGCTAACGTTTTGATTTATTAGAAAAACACACATGCACGCCTCGATAGCCACTTCGCTTTTTGCCGACGTCCAGATGGCGCCGCGCGATCCCACGCTGGGAACTACCGAGGCCTTTAACCACGACGTTCACCCGAGCAAAGTCAACCTAGGGGTCGGCGTCTATCTGACCGACGAAGGACGAATCCCGATCCTGCGTGCCGTCGCCGAGGCCGAACGACGCCAAGCAGCGGCCGCCGCGCCCCGCGGCTACTTGCCAATAGATGGCATCGCTGCATACGACACGGCCGTGCAAAAACTGCTGCTGGGAGATGCCTCGCCGCTGATTGCGTCGGGCCGTGCGATTACCGCGCAGTCGCTCGGAGGCACCGGTGCGCTGAAGATCGGCGCCGATCTTCTGAAGAAAGTGCTGCCCGACGCGAGCGTTGCGATCAGTGATCCCACGTGGGAAAACCATCGCGCCGTGTTCGAGAGCGCTGGGTTTCCGGTCGTGACGTACCCCTATTACGACGCGGCCACGCGCGGGGTTCGATTCGACGCCATGGTCGCGTTCCTGAAGACACTGGAGCCGCGCACGATCATCGTGCTGCACGCGTGTTGCCACAATCCGACCGGTGTCGATCTGACCGCAGAGCAGTGGCAAGCATTGCTAGAAGTGCTTCGCGAGTACGAGCTGTTGCCGTTTCTCGACATCGCTTACCAGGGCTTCTCGCGCGGCATCGACGAAGACGGCACCGTCGTGCGGCAGTTCGCGCAATCCGGCATGCCGCTGCTGATCGCAAACTCCTTTTCAAAGAGCTTTTCGCTCTACGGCGAGAGGGTTGGCGCGCTGACCATCATCGATTCAAGCAAAGACGAATCCGCGCGCGTGCTAAGCCAGTTGAAGCGGGTGATTCGCGCCAACTACTCAACGCCGCCGACGCATGGCGGATCGGTGGTGACCACCGTGCTGACGACGCCGGAACTGCGGGATTCGTGGGTCCAGGAGCTGACCGAGATGCGCGAACGGATCAAGCACATGCGCTCGGCGCTGGTCGATCGTTTGCAGGCACACGGGGCCAACCGGGACTTCTCATTCGTGTTGCGGCAAAACGGAATGTTCTCGTACAGCGGACTGACCGCTGAGCAGGTCGACCGCCTGCGCGAAGAGTTTCACATCTACGCGGTGCAGCACCGGGCGCATCTGTGTCGCCGCGCTGAACAGCCGGAACGTGGACTACGTAGCCAAGGCGATCACCACGGTTCTGCAGTGACGATGCCTCGCATATAATTCGCGGCTTCTCTTCTTCCTCGATAGCTCAGTCGGTAGAGCGACGGACTGTTAATCCGCAGGTCCCAGGTTCGAGCCCTGGTTACGTAGCCAAGGCGATCACCACGGTTCTGCAGTGACGAGCTATCGGAGTTCTCCACTCCTGTACTCGGTCTGATCTTCCTTCGCTATGCTGACAAGCGCTTCGGGGAAGCAGCTCAGATGCTTGACGCTTGCCATCACCGTCCATGTTTCTTTAACCTGAAGGTGCGCGCCGCCGACGTCCCCCCGCCTGGGGCCGGCGAGAACACCGTCACCTGCGCGCTGCCCGCTGTGGCGATGTCGGCCGCCGGAATGGCTGCGCTCAACTGCGTGGCGCTCACAAAGGTGGTGGTCCGATCGGTGCCGTTCCAGCGCACCTTGGATTGACTCACGAAGCCCGTGCCGTTCACCGTGAGGGTGAACGCCGGGCCGCCGGCCGCCGCGCTCGAGGGTGTGATCGATGCGAGCGTGGGAGCGGGATTGTTACTCGGCGGAGGATTGATAGTGAAGGTGCGCGCCGCCGACGTCCCCCCGCCTGGGGCCGGCGAGAACACCGTCACCTGCGCGCTGCCCGCTGTGGCGATGTCGGCCGCCGGAATGGCTGCGCTCAACTGCGTGGCGCTCACAAAGGTGGTGGTCCGATCGGTGCCGTTCCAGCGCACCTTGGATTGACTCACGAAGCCCGTGCCGTTCACCGTGAGGGTGAACGCCGGG